>JAMXHR010000009.1 GCA_023955635.1 Methanosarcina sp. ERenArc_MAG2 | reverse complement strand
TAGAATACAAGTCCCAGGTCTTCGAGCTTCTTCCTTGCTCCGTCGTATACCTGCATGTATTCGTCAGTTGGTGTTACTGTCTTTACGTTGTAACATTCCTGGAATGTCTTTCCTGCGGGTGCGCTTGCGTAATTCTTCTCGTAGAGAGCTACAAGCTTATCGAGAATCACGTTTATCTCTGCTATTTCCACACCTGCAGTTGCCCTTGCTACTTCTCCCATCATCCTGGCTTCCATACCTGTGGTCTTGTCTGTTACCACACCTTTTGCTGATGCCACTCCTGAGAGGATTTCTCTTCCTGATGCCGTATCAGTTATGGACTGGGCTGAAGCCTCCAGGAGGCACATCTCAGTGCATGGGCCCGCACATGGGTAGTACTGGTTTCCTGAGAGAATGTCTGTGAACTCTGAAATTGTTGCACATGCCCAGCCTGCAATTATGAGAGTTTCCCTGGTGTTGGTTGATCCCCAGCGGATGTGGACAGGTCCATCAAGGTGCCAGCTTGCGCTGCTCATGACAACTGAGTTTATGTGGGTTGCAATATCAACAATTGTGGTTTCCTCAATTCCTCCGGCGTATCCTCCGAAAATCGGCATCTGCTCGTCCATAATGATATCGCTGTTTCCCTTGTAGTGGGCAATAACTGCGATTGCATCAAGGTCTATCTTGAGCTCATTTAACTGTGATACTTCGTGGCTATCCGTGCTGGCCATGCCTGTGTAGCAGTCAGCAGATATATTTCCCTGAGCCGACAGGGAAGTCTCCGGGCCCTATATGCCCATGCCCGGGCGGCCTGCCATTGCGCATGCCTGCTTAATCAGGCGGGCTTCGGTCTTTGCTGCCAGTACTTCATAGGGACTGCCGGGAATAGGAGGTTTCCCACGGACAGAGGTCATGACCCCGTCTACAATCGTATCGACTTCTTTTTCCAGGGCATAGCTCATATGAACAGGCATAAACATATCTTCTGAAATCGGAGAACCTGTAGGACCGCCCTGGACGATGGGCTTTCTCTTGTCCCCGACACTTCTCTTCCTTACGTTTACGGCCTCTCTGCCTGTACCCAGGGTGAACTCTCTCTGGACGTTGTTGATCGCGTCCCAGATTTCATCTTCAGTGTATTTTACGATCCTGTGAGTGTCGGTACAGTAGATACCGCATTCAAGGAGCATATCGAATCCTGCTTTGAAGAGTTTTCCCATCATGTCTTTGTCAGTAGGAACAAACTCTCCTTTGAAGTCAAGCCCGTATTTCTGCTTGAGCTCCATTGCCTTCATTGGGATTTTCATAAGGTCCCAGTCATCCTGGGTGCACTTTTCTCCTACTTTTGCCCTGTCGTAGAAGTCATAGCAGTCAAATGATTTTCTAAATGTCATCGTATTTGCCTCCCAGGATTATTTCATAACTTCGAGTGCCACTTTTGAAGCTTCTGCAGCGTTTTCTGCAGTTGCATCCGCTCCGATCTCCTCGATCCATTTAGCGGATACCGGGGCTCCTCCGAACATGCACTTTACGCTGTCCCTGAGGTTTTCTTCCTTGAGCCTGTCCATAAGGTCTTTCTGGCCGAGCATGGAGGTGGTCATGAGAGCTGAGCCAACAAGAAGAACCTTTTCTCCCTTGTGCTTGGCGGCTTCTTCTACAACGGTTTCGTTGAGGACGTCAACTCCAAGGTCAAGAATCTGGAACCCATTTGCGCCGAGCATGGTGGTAACAAGCCGGTGACCGATGTCGTGAATATCTCCTTCTGCAACAAAAGTGATTGCAAGTCCTGTTTCTTCTCCTTCTACCTTGTTCTTTGCAAGTTCCGGAGTGAGGACTTCCATTGCATTGCTCATTGCTTTTCCGGACATCATGATTTGGGGCAGATAAATCTCGGCGGCTTCGAACTTGTCACCGATAATTTTCATTCCAACGGAAAGACCCTTGGTGATGATATCGAGAGGTGGAATTCCTGCAGCCAGGGCTTCCCTGGTTAGCTGTGCAGTGCCTGCGAAGTTCTGATTTACGATCGCATCGCGTAACTTATCAAAAATCTCTTGGTTTGCCATTTTTGTAAACCTCCACTGAGACTCGCTGTTCTGTGCAGTATTGTTGGGCGGTACAATGTCTCTAGACTAAAACGTCTCTAGACAACCGACTTCCCGCAAAGGTTTGATTGCTTAAGCATCTGTACCCAAGCTCCGCTAGCTAAAAAGCATCTGCATGGGGTTCTCATCTATGGTTCAGATCCCTGCTGCCTTATATCTCAGCCATTAGGCGCGAGGAAATGCCTTTACGGTTTTTCTAGTTATCTATAGCCGAAATTATCCACTACTATTTGCCATTTCTTACCCGAGCAAAGTTCGGGTTTTTGTGAATAATTCCTTCTCTACTTACATTGTTACCTGGGAATTTATTTGCTGGGGACTGCAAATTTGTCTATTTCCCAGTCGAATTAGCAACTCATATCCCAAATTTCCCAACAGTGTGTCTGCTGGAACTGCCTGGAATTGTCCTAAATATTCAGGCTCAATCCTTAACGTAAAGATTGAAAATTATACTATATAAATGAATAGTATATCTGTTTTTTATATATATCGCAGGAAATTCTGGATGAAAATTCTTTAGAACTTTAGGGCCAATTATTTAGTTTTTTTGCCTTTTTTCCTTAAAATCTGATATCTGGACATAAAAGCAACAAGTATAAATGTCGGTGTCTTAAGCTACAACGATTGAATTCAATACATGGAGCCCCCTACCTAAAACGCACGCACTAGAAAAAGTTTTAGAAGAATACATTTAAATATTAGATGTTGTTCCGCGTGCCAGAATAGACTATTTCTCCAGAAAAATAACAAGTCTTCAGGGTAAAAACAACTCCTGTTCAAGGTTGTTTTTTAGGGAAACTGTAAAAAATAAAGCCGGCTTCAGGACCGGCACTTTGTTTTCTTTTTGGTTTAGTTATTCTCAGCACTGTGTTCAGTACTTGTGGTTGATGGCGCATTCGACCATTTTTCGGAGGTTGGCAGTTGGGGTCATGCTGACAATTCCGCAGCCAGCAGTTAGCAGCCCAACGCCTGCGTCGAGTACTTTCTTTGAGGCCTCCTCAACAGTTTCGGGGGTTCCGTTCCAGAGCACAGCTACAGGATCAAGGTTTCCGATAATGATTGCATTTTCCACGTTGCCTGTTGCGGTCTTGATGTCTACCCTCTGGTCTACACTGATCCCGTTTACACCGGTCTTGTCCATAATTCCAAGGCCATTGGTTGTGTTTCCGCAAATGTGAAGAACTGTAGCTACATCGAGTTCCTTCATCGCGTCAATGATCTTCTTTTGGTAGGGAAGGGCATACTTCTCGTAGAATTCTCCACCGATTAGCTCATAGCTTGCTGTCGGGTCAATAATGGCTATGGTATCTGCGCCGTTCTCAACCATTGCTTTTGCGTATTTCACATTGAAATCCGCGCAAAAGTCCAGAAGTGCAGGGACAACGTCTTCTCCTGTGAAAAGGTTTCCGAACCAGGCATCTCCGTTAATATGCTGGGCAAGAGAAAAAGGACCTATCATGGACCCTATAACCGGGAGTTCTTTTCCGTATTTTTCGGAAAGGATCTTGACGGCTTCAAGGACCAATCCAACTCTGCCTTCTTTCAGGTTGTAATCCTTTATCTTGTCCAGGTCTTCCAGGTTTTTGACAACGTGTTTGATTACGGATGGTTGCTGTTTCAGGTCGCCAGCCTTGATTTCGCAGCCGAAGAGTTCAGCCTCAGCTGTGATGTCAAAGGGGACTCTTACGGCTTCAAAGCCAATTACGGTGTGTCCTGCTTCTGCAAGGGTTGCCATTTTTGTTGCGTCTGCGTGGGCTTCGGGCCAATAGGCTCCGCAAGCTTCCATCTGTTCGACAGTTGCAGTCTGAGTGAAACAAACAGCTGGCATTCTGTCCACCTGCTGTTTCCTTAATGCACGGTATAATCTTTCTTTTGGTGTGTATTCTGTCATCTATAATCCCTCTCTAAGTTATATAGACAGTGCTAATTTCAAAAATCCATAGTATAAATAAATATGTATTATTATTTCTTAATTAAAGATTTTATTATAAAAAACTATCACTTAAATTGCCTGGATAAGCTGAAAATTTACTCAAAACAAGTAAATTTGTTTTATCCTCCATATTCAGGCAGAAATGTTTAATATTATGTTGATTTTTATAATAGCTCTTCAAAATACTAATTGATGGAGTTAAAAAGGTTATACTTATTTTATTCTTTCTGTTATGAATTTGGAATTCCTTCTTGCTGCAAAATCGATAGCAAGAAAATTGTGGGATATAATAATCCAAAATATTTTTCTGAAATTCGGATATTTGATTAAGTCCTCGTCTCTTCGAACCATTACTTACTTATATGTAAGTAAGTAATTATTGTAATGATGGATAAACATCAGAAATGAAGTTCCAATTATTAAAACGATCTAAAATAAAATCTCAGACCTGTTTTGAGTATATAAAAAGTTTCTATATTCCCAGGAAAATATTTTCCTGAATCGCACGCATAACTAAGTTTTATATGGGTAAGCATTATTTTGTTACTTATTAGCATTATATGTGTTGTTATGAAAGATATGAACCAGACTAATCAACAGATCCTCTCTTATGCAAGGAATTTTTTGCAATGTAGGGGTTATAATGGATTTAGCTACAAAGACATTTCTCAGAAACTGGGTATAAAGAATGCAGCAATCCATCACTATTATCCTCAGAAAGAAGATCTGGTTGCAGCTTTGCTCGAAGCCAGCAGAAATAAATTAGCTGCAGATATTGCCCAAATAGTGGAATCCGGAGGCTCAGCCCGTGAGCAGCTTCAATATTATTTCGATTATGCATTGAAAGAGTTTGATGAAGGCAAAAGTATCTGTCCTCCAGGTTCGGTGATCCTCGATTTTGAAGAACTTCCGGAAAAGGTTAAAAAGCAAAATTTGTTGTTGCTGGACGACATCTTGACCTGGATTTCCAGAGTTCTTAAAACCGGTGTGGAGCAAGGGGAGTTTAATTTCTCCGATCCTGTAGATGCACGTGCAGAATTAGTAGTTGAAGCCTTAATGGGTGCCAGGCAATTGTCCAGCATTAAGGGAAGAAAAACGCTTGTTAGGTCTATTTCTCTAATCAAATCCGATCTAGGATGGAAGGATTGATTTTTTTCCGAACCAGTACTTACTTATATGTAAGTAAGTATATTATCTTAATATAATTTATCTTAAGATAATTTATCTTAAGATAATTTATCTTAAGATAACTTCTTAATATAATCAATTTATTGCTCGAAAGAATTGAGTTTTCTGGCACATAATTTCTGAGGAGATCTTTTAATGCCCACTATGAGTATTATTTCATGCAAAATAATGCAGGATGAAATCGTTTGGATTCTTGAAAATGACTCTTCTATTGACGAGATCATTGTAGTTGAAAATGAAAATATCCGGGAATTCGTAGAAAAACTGAATAAAGTAAACATTCAGCATAAAATGCTCCCTCTTGAAAACATCTCCTCACTTTCAAAAATAAACAATGAGTGCAATAAATATACAGTTCTGGTCTACATGATGGAACTGGGTCTGCATACAAATCCTAAGGAGTTAAAAAAGAAGGTATATAAGACCGTAGAAATTCTTTCTCCTTTCTCTTCTGGGATTTTACTCTTTTACGGTTTATGTGGAAATGTACTTGGGGATGTTGAAAAAGATTTTGAACTTAATTCTCTTCCATGTCCGGTTCGTATTCTTAAAGATAAAAATCACAGAATTGTAGATGACTGCATAGGAGCTACTGTGGGAGGATTCGAGAACTATCTAAGGATACTCAAAAGTGTTAGTGATGCCGGAACATACCTTTTCACTCCTATGTATAGCAAGGGTTGGAGAGAATTAATTCAACTGGATAAGCTGCACAGTGACCCCTCTAAAGCATTAAAATTAATGAAAAAGACCCATGAAATGATCGGTTACAAGAGGGTTGCAAAGATTAATACCGGGCTTGAATACACTGAAAATTTCGATGCTTCTATCAGGGAATTTGCAGAATTATTCGATTTCAAAATCCTGGAACTCGATGATGGTAATCAAGAAATTTTTGAAGATTGTTATGAAGAACTTAAAGTGGAAATGGAATAAAGTGTGGAAATAGTAAGGAAGTGATATTTGAATGCCCAAAAAATGTCTGCAAAAAAGTATCAGATTAAAAAAGTATTTGGGTAATAATGACAGCATCAAAACACTCAACCAGAGTAATAGTTTATATAATTTATAAGTTCTAATTCATAAGTTCTAAAAATATTGCATTCTCCTCCTCTGTCGAATTAGAATTTAACTCTCATATCCCATCCTTTCCGGGGCAGTCTATGGTGCCGGACTCCTCAAAGCGATATAAATTTTAGGAGGATCTAAAAAATGTATGGAATAGCACTTGATCTGGGTACCAGCGGTTTTCGAACCCAGCTTATTGACCTTGAAACGAATGAGACCTTAAAAACAGTCATAACCATGGGCCATCCCCTGCCCGGGGGAAATGTTATGGACCACCTGGACTTTGCAATCACGACAGGTGAGGATGTGGCTCATGCGGTAATTATCGAGACCATCAGGAAAATGTTTCTTAAATTCGATGTTGACCTTTCTAGGGTGGAACGGTTGGCAGTCTGTGGAAATCCGATTCAGCTATCCCTTTTTCAGAATATAGAAATACGGGACCTGGCTTATGCAGGAGAAAACAAGCAGAAGATGCTTGGAGTCCAGAATGTAAACAGAGATGCCCGTGTATTTTCTGCTTCAGAGATTTTTGGAGATAAAGACCTGCCTAACTGTGAAGTTATTGTGCCTCCTGCAATCAAACATGAGATCGGGGCAGATGCCCTGGCTATGATGCTTGAAACCGATTTCCTTATACAGCCCGAACCTTCGCTTGTCACGGATTACGGGACAAATGCCGAAATGGCCCTGAAAGTCGGAAATAGGATCATCACGGCAAGCGCTGCAGCAGGGCCCGCTATTGAAGGGCAGGGAATAAGTTGCGGAATGCTTGCAAGCCCGGGCGCGATCTGTGATGTGAAACCTGAAGGTAAATACTGGAAAATCATGGTTCTTGATAAGGAGATGGAAAAACAGGACGCTTACCTGATCCATCCGGTTACAGGTGAGATAAAAGAGGCCTACGGATGCGAGGCAGTTGGAATCACCGGAACAGGAGTCATCTCGGCTTTTGCCCTGGCACTGAAAAGCGGGCTGATTGAGAAATCTCCTAAACTTCCGAATGGAAAGCTGATTCTGGGCCCTGGAATTGAGATCACTGAGAAGGATGTAGAGGAAGCAGGAAAAGCTATCGGGGCAATCCGGGCCGCGCATATGACTCTGATCGTTGAATCCGGGATTAAGTACGAAGAGCTGGAATACGCGTATATGTCAGGGGCTTCCGGAGCTTATGTAGACGCTGAAGATGCCCGCAGACTCGGAGCTACTCCAGGTTATGCAAAAAAATCATTCAGTTCGGAAACACGTCTCTTGCTCTTGCACGGAAACTCGTGCTGGACAGGTCCAGGCTGGATGACGTGATAAATATTGCAAAAAGAATCACTGCCGACCACCTCATGATGGCAACCAGCGAAACATTTAATCACTTCTACCTCTGCGAACTCTCCTACTGGACCCAGGGCATGCCTCTTGAAATGTACGACCAGATGCTTGAACTCTACGGCCTGCCTCCCTTACCGAAAACACTGGAACATGCCATCATCGAAAAACGAGTCAGTAAAGACATAGAAAAAGTAGGGTCCGGTGGGCTTTCCATCCTCAAAGAAATAGGCATAATCCTCGAAGTCCCTGTAACAAAATGCATCTACTGCAACAAATGCGTAAAAGAATGCCCTGAAGACGCTCTTGAAATTGTCGAAATAGACGACAGAAGAATCGCAAAATACAACAGCCAAAAATGCCTTGGTACAAGCTGCCGCCGCTGTGTCAGCATATGCCCCGAGAACGCCATCGATATCACAAAACTCAAAATCACAGCGAAATAAATTCTAGTGGGAATTATATTCCCACCCTTTTTTTAACCTTGTCTGTTCATAGAACTGAATATAACATTGATGCCGTTCCTATCCCCAGGGGTTCCATTACAATCTGCACGTTATATTTTTTTCGAAGCTCCTCGGAAATTGCGCAGGGAATTCCAGGAGTGGAAATCACGCAATCCTCCGAAATTACAGCTTCCGGAATCGTATTTGCGCATGGAGTCGCTTCGAAAATCATGGAAAACTTTCTGGGGTTAGAGGGGTCAAAAGGGGTAATTCCGAGATTGGAGGTCGTTTTTTCGAGGAGTGCCTTGTCAGCATCGTATCCGTAAACCCTGAAGCCTTTATGCACAAAATGTGCCGCTCCGGGAAAACCTACCTTCCCGAGCCCTACAACAAGTACGTCCTTTGATTCGGTTTTCAGGTTCCTGGAGATGATTTCAGCGTAGATTATGCCTGTGCAGGGCTGGTTATTGGCTATTTTTCCATTATTGAGGTTATGGGCAAGGAAAGTATGGTCATCTGCCATAAGTATGATTTCCGCTCCGTTCCGTACAGCCTCGTAGTAACCGCTAACATCGGGCATGTCCGTAACAAAACTGTCAAACCCGAAATACTGCGTAATTGCATGCAGAGAAGCCGAAAAAGTTCCTATAATCCCATTTCCTGAAGTCACAGGCACAATGCCTACCTTTTCAGAGCAGGGAGAGGTACCATAAAGAGCTTTGCAGACTCCTTTTATGTCAAGCCCTGTTACTCTCAGGACTGCAGAATCGGCTTCCTGAAGTTGCCAATTGATGTTTTTCAAATCTTCTGGGGTTAAAAGTGCCATTTTATCTCCATTTCCTGTTTTTGGGAATGCTTTATTCTCTAAATCTTAATTCTTTATACGGTAGCTCCGAAACAGTCCTTCAGAACCGAAAGCCCTTTTAATTTTCTAGCCTCGGTTTCTTCCCTGTTTTTCCCCCAGAAAATCAGGGTGAATACCGTTTTCTCTCCTTTGCAAAGTAAAATTTCAATGCCGGGTTCTTCATAGTATTTCCCGTAATCACTGCCCATGGAAAGTACCTGCTCTCCCACAGGAATAAGGGTCCCGTTTTCTCCAAGCATGAGGTGCTCGTAAATGCAATATTTGTTTTCAGGAAGGGTTTTTATTTCCCCAACGCCGTCGGTGAAGGCGCGAAAAAGGAGTTCCATCAGATTAATCCCTGAAGAGTGATAAACGACTGTTGGAGTCTGGCTCGGAAAACGAGCGTCTATTTCGATTACTTTTGGCCCTTTCGGGCTGGAAATCGCTTCGACGTCCATAATCCCTTTTAAAGAAAGATTTGAGGCAAGAGCATAGGATATCTGCCTGAAGGAAAGGTCAAGAGGAAGAGGCGTTACCATATTGCAATCATAAGTTTCGTCTATATGGATCAGGGTTTCTTTTACCACAGCAAAGTGGCTTCCGTCTCCTATGACTTCTAAAGAGATTACTTCTCCTTCTACATATTCCTCAATCAGCAGGCCAGGTTCAAGATTTCTGAGCTCTTCTTCATCATAAATGACCCTGGCTCCTACACTGCTGCTTTCGCATGGGGGCTTTACAAAATAAGGCGGTTCCAGAGGTTTGTCCTGCGGGGCCGGAACCCCTATGGATGCGAAATAATCTTTTGATTTTTTTGTCCCTGCTGATCCAGTAAGCTTCAAAATCGAAAAGTACCGGGCAGGAGAAATTGTCTTTTATACTACTCAGAAACTCTATACATTCAAGGTTCTCATTTACAGGGAGTAAGGCATCAATACTTTTTGAGAGCTCAAGGAGCTTTTCAGGTTCTTTCATTACGTCAAAGCAGTGAAATTCATCTGCATAATTCCGGGCAAGAGCCTGCGGATCTTTGTCTACCATAACCACTTTCATTCCGGCTTTTTTAGAAAGATACGCAGCTTCAAAGCCCTGCAGCTTCCCACCTACGAGACAGATCGTTTTCAATCTAACACCCCAGGACTGCCTCAAATTCAGATTGTTGTGCAGGTTCCATCCCAATGCTTTTAAGCCTCTTTATTACGCTTTTTATGTCTCTGTCCCGCTCTTTAAGATCGCGGTCGTAATTTGCAACGCCTTCCAATCGGGAATCGGGGGAAGAATAGAGGTAACAATATTTGCTCCGGCGTTTAAGCGGTAAACCATGCCGTCAATGCCCTCGAGATCAAGGGAGGCAGGGATCAGGCATTTCGGGAACATTAACCTGAGAACAGATATGATTTTCAGTTCCGAGAGATTCGACTTTTCCCTGAAACCTTCAAGCGGGGTTCCTTGCTGGGGCAGGAAGGTCATAACTCTGACCATATCAGGGTCGTTTGTTTCCATTCCTCTTAAGGACAGAATGGTAGATTCTATATCGTTTCCGACTCCGGTGAGAATTCCGTCTTCTACGCAGTATCCCTGCTCCTTAGCAAAAGGCGTGCATTGACACGTCCATTGAAAGACTGTCCAATCCTCAGTTTTCCGTAGAGTTCAATATCATACGTTTCCTGATAAAGGGCGAAGAAGTTTGCTCCTTTTTTCCTGGCTTTGAGAAGAGTTGCTTTATCCATCACGCCTGGAGAGATCATTATCGGAAGCCCAAGTTCCTCTTTTACCAGCTGGACAAGTTCAACGAAGCGGTCCGGGTCTTCATAGTAATAGGGGTCTTCCCCCATGGTCAGGTCAATCATATGAAAACCTGTTCCTTTTAAGGCTTTGCAGGTTTCTTTTATCTCTTCTTTGGTCAGACGGTAGCGGTTTATCTCATTTTTACAGTTATAATAACAAAAAGCACACTGATTTTTACAGTAAGTAGAGAAATAAATGAAACAGTTAAGAAATACCCTGTTGCCAAAATAGTAATTTCTTACTTTTCGCGCTGCGTAATTAAGTTTCTCAAGCTCTTCTTCGGATTCAAGGGAAAGAAGAGCCCTAAGGTCATCGTCAGATAACTGAAAGCCTTCAATGACTTTTTCCCCTAACCTGTCAAGTCCGTCAAGTGCCATTTTTTGGATCAAAATTTCACCCTCTCATAGATTTCCTGATATTTATTCCGGCCTCATTCGTGCAGAATTGCCATTTTTAATCTCCCTATTCCGTCTGTTTTGCCGTCCTGAGTTTATACCGTCCTTTTTTTGCCATTCTGTTTTTGCCATTCTGTTTTTGCCATTCTGTTTTTTGCCATTCTGTTTTTTGCCATTCTGTTTTTTGCCATTATAATATCTTTAATGTATTTTATATACCTCACATTGTTCTAAACGGATTTTCCAGCTTAGAGGTTGGTTGAAATCCCGTTATAGTAAGATTCGGACCTTGAAGCTCTCTTGATATTCTTAAAACCGTGCATAACCTTCAGCAGGCGTTCAAGCCCGAAACCTGCGCCTATCCAGGGTTTGTCAATGCCCCATTCCCGGTCCAGGGGTACTGGCCCGACGACTGCCGATGAAAGTTCCAGATCTCCATGCATTACATCAAGGGTGTCACCATAGACCATGCAGGAATCTCCTACGATTTCAAAATCGATTTTCATGTAGTCCAGGAACTCCTTGATAAGGGCTTCAAGATTTTCTCGGGTGCAACCCGAACCCATCTGACAGAAATTTAGCATGGTAAATTCTTCCAGATGTTCTTTGCCGTCAGACTCTTTCCGGTAACAGGGCCCAATTTCAAAGATTTTTATCGGATCAGGCAGAACCCTATCCAGTTTTCGCAGGTAATTATAGAGGTTTGGGGCAAGCATTGGTCTTAAGCAGAAATTCTTATCTACCCTGAAAACCTGCTTTGAAAGCTCTGTATCGCTGTCAATCCCCATTCTCTCGATATATTCTGCTGGAATAAGGATGGGAGACTTGATTTCCAGAAAACCCCTGTCTACGAAAAATTTCGTAATATCACGTTCAAGTTTTCCAAGATAGTTTTCCCGCTCATCTGTATAGACCCGTTGAAGATCTCCTTTTCTTCTGACAAGTAATTCTGATTCAAGTTTCCTGAAAGGCATCGTCGTATTCAGAGATATTTCGTCCTTCGGACTTAAGAGTGTCTCAAGCCTATCAACCTGACTCCGCGTAAGTGCTGGAACAGGTGGTTCTGAAACAGATGCTGGCGCAGGAGCAGGTGAAGACGCAGCTGATTTTGCAGCCGTAGGTGCGGATGCAGATCTGGATGTGCTAACCAGTGCTTGTGCAGATTCCGGATTTTCTAGAGATTTAGGAGCCCTTGAAACTGATTTTGGCATGGCTTTCCTGATCCTCGGCGCAGAAACTACCTTAACTTTCACGCTGCTTTTGTTTTCGCTTGTTTTTGTGAGGAAGTTACTGATGTCCTCATCCGAAATCCTGCAGTGTTTGCAAGTTTTTCTATACTTGTGGTGCCTGAGCGCCCTGGCTGTCCTGCAGCTCCTGGAGTTGTTCACAACAAGCCGGTCTCCACATGCCATTTCGATGTATATTTTTCTCTTTGAGACCTCATGATACTTGATTTTGTGGAGAATACCGGTCCTGGACATCCAGAGCCCGGTTGCGGATATTAGAATATCTAATGGTTTTTTATCCATAGTGTCACCTCTGGTGAATTAAAAGCCCGGATGATTTCCAAGAAAGAGTATTTCAGAATCCCGGCTTACTGAATATAAGCAAGGAGTCAGCAGTTTACTGACAGTTACCCGGAAAATAAAAATGATCCCAAATAATAGAAACAATTTATAGGCCCTGGAAAAACCTTCCAGATTCTATAAAAATTTCAGTGGAATGTTATGTATGCGCCATTCCAGGATTCAGAAATATGGCGGAAACCCCGGGAATCTAACCCGGCTGAACGGATTTAGAGTCCATTCGATCTACATGATCAGGTTTCCTCCTAGGCAAAATAGATTGAACAAAGTGTTTCGTTTCCTGTATGGGTATCTTAATTAGTACTATAAAATAATATTGTTTAATATATATGTTTATTGGTAAAATTTTGACAAAAACTGAATTTTTATTTATATTTATTGGAAGATAGTTCTCTGTAACAGCCGTTTGAAAAAAATAAACGAAATGAAAGAAATAATAAAAGAGACAACATAAAAAAGACGAATAAATAAAAGAAACGCCTGAATAAAAAATTTTCAGTTTTCGTATTTTTCGTTATAGAGCCCCAAAGTACTCAAAGCCAGAGAGGTAGCATTTATATCATCTTCTTTATTTCCCCAGGCTCCGCTTTTGCGGACATTTTCAAGGAGCCAGTGGACTGAATCTTCAATCTCCTCTTTAAAGCCTGCAAGAATAAGAGCCTGTATTGCCAGGTTGCTTGTGGAAATGTGTTCCCAGCCTCCGTCCTGCCCTTTTTTGAAAGGATCCATTGGGCTTTCCCCCGGATAAAGGCCTCGAAATCTTTGCTTCCTGCCAGATTTTCCTGTTTTTTAAGAGCCATAATGATAAGAGATGTAGTACCAACCTGCTCCCAGGCAGGGCAATAATTTTCGCATAACCATTTGCATCCGCCTCTTTCCTGAGTTCCCATATCTGCAAGAGCTCCCACGGCATATGCTGTATCGTAAATGTCCTCGTTCCAGGAATTTTTGTTTTTTCTGGCAAGCAGCCATCGTTCTGATTCCATGAATACAATTCCTTCAGTTGAAAGGGCTGAGCAGGCCCTGGCAGTATCCCTGATTGATGAGTTCCAGGAACCATCTTTTTCCTGTTTTAGAATCAGTCGAATTATGTATGGATTCGGAAGTCTCCAAAGGGCATGTGCCGATAATGTACTTGAAAGTTCTTTTACGGATTGAATTTGCTGGGTAGAGATCCATTCAAAACCTTTTTTCACGATATCGAGTTCCTGGTCGCTTAACATTTCACTGTGCTTTTCATATTCCATATATTAAAACCTGACTGATACCTTCCTGAAAGGTTTTTCATCTTCGTTAATTGTTTTTCAGGAAGTTGATGCTTTAATTTACAGCAAATTCTCGACACTGAAGGGCTTTACTTTTTCACGGACGAGTTATTTAGGAGGAAGTCTCTTTGCCAGTTCTGCATCAATTTCGGTCAGGGTATTTTTGTTTTCCTCGAAACCCTTAAGTTTGGCAATTATTTCTTTGTCATTTTCTTCCTCTTCAACCTGCTCTTCAACGTACCACTGGAGGAAAGAAGCTGTTTTCTCGTCCTTTTCCACAAGGGTAAGGCCCACCAACTCATGAATTGAGCGGGTGATGAATTGTTCATGCTTCAGGGTCTGCTGGAACATCTTCATCGGCGTTCCAAATTCCATCGGAGGCTCTTTAATTTCCTTTAATCTCACTCTCCCGTCCTGATTATTTATGTAGTCAAAGAGCTTCATTGCATGGATATTTTCTTCTTCTACTTGGACTCTAAACCAGTGAGCAAAGCCTGGAAGCCCTACTGATGAGCTATATGCCGACATGGCAAGATAGAGATAGGACGAGTACATCTCTCTGTTTATCTGTTCATTTAATGCTTCTTCCACCTTTTCGTTCAACATTAACCTCACCCTTACTTTGTTGAATTTTCCACCTGATAACTGTGTTCAGCTATTCTTTTTTCAGGGGTAGGGTGTCCCTGTAGCAGAACAGTGTTTACCGGAACGTCAGCTTCTCTTTCCGATTCCTCTATTTCCGCAACGGCTTCACTTCTCTCTTTTTTATTTTCCAGTCTTAATTGCAGCTCTCTTTATTTCGGATTCCGGTTTTTCATTCCCCCTTTCCGCTTAAGACATTGGCCTAAACTTTTGCATTCCTTTGACTACGGCTGACGAACTTGGGAAATTTAAAAATCTCGCGTACGACAAGTACCGGGATTTTTGAATTCCTTAAGATTTTTTCGGATACGTTTCCAAGCAAGAAACTTTGAACTCCGCTTTTTCCAAGAGAGCCTACGACAATTATGTCAACTTTCTGCTTCTCTGCAAAATTCAAAATTTCTTTAGCCGGATTTCCTTTAAGCAGTATGGATTCAGCTTCCATTCCGGCAGCTCTTGTATTTTTCTCAACATAGGATGTTGCTTCACGACCAGTTTTTTCAAATTGCTCGTACATATCTTTTGTCCACGCTTCATCCATCAGAATTGAGTCAAAAGGAGTTATATCGATGACATATACTGCATAGACCTTTACCCTACTTAACCCCGCGATTTCTATCCCGAAATCCGCTGCATTTTCAGCAGCTTTTGAGCCGTCAGTAGCGATCAGAATTTGTCGGTGTGGTTTTTCATTTCTTTCCCTGACAACCAGGACCGGGACTTTTGCATGCCTTACAATTTTTTCGGATACGCTTCCAAGCACGACACGCTTAATTCCGCTTTTTCCAAGCGACCCTACTATAATCATGTCAACGTTCTGCTCTTCTGCAAAATTCACAATTTCTTCAGCCGGATTTCCGTTAAGTAGAACGGATTCAACTTCCATTCCGGCAGCTTTTGCCTTTTCCTCAACATAAGAGGTTGCATCATGTCCTATTTCCTCAAACTGCTCTACTTTTTTTGACCATCTCTCATCTTCCGGAACTGAACCATAAGAAGTTGTATCGATGACATATACAGCATAGACCTTTGCCCCACCAAATCTCAAAGTTTCGATTCCGAAATCCGCTGCTTTTTCTGAGGTTTCTGAGCCGTCGGTAGCGATCAGAATTTTTCTTTGCGGTTTAAATTTTTCATTACTCTCTTCCATACTTACCCTTCATATTCTGAGTTTATTATCCCATATTCCGGATTTCCATCCTTTTCACGGGTTCCTTGCACGTACGACAAGGAAGGGAATTTTTGTGTGCCTGATAATGTTTTCGGATACGCTTCCAAGAAGAAAACGTTCGATATCTGTTTTCCCGAGCGAGCCTACAACAATCATATCAATGTCCTTTTTTCTGCAAAATTGAGAATTTCTTCTGCAGGGTACCCTTCAAGAATCCGAGTTTCAACCTCTATCCCTGCATCTTTAGCCGCGGTTTCAACATAAGAGATTGCTTCTCTACCCAGTTTCCTGAACTGGGCGCACATCGCCTCTTCCCATCTGGGATCCTGTGGCATCGAAGAATAAGCAAAAATATCAATAACATAGACTGCCTGGATTTTCGCCCCGCTGAGACGAGCAAGTTCAATTCCGGGATCTACTGCAAATTTAGAGCTTTCAGAACCATCAGTTGTAATTAAAATTTTTCTAAAGGGCTTGCCCTCTATACCCTGATTCCTCGAATTTTCTCCCTATCTGAATATCTATGTATTCATATTAATAATTTTCATCCAATGGTTCTCAACGACAGGTCGAAACACCTTTAATCATTTCTTCCCTTATTTCCCTCAATAACTTAGGCATAATAGGAGGACAAGAGGAGATGCAGGCAATATTGATGGAATAGACCACATCTCCGGTACTTTTTGCAATTTCAAGCTCCAGGCAAGTTATGATTTTTGAATTTTCAGAACCATCGGTTGAGGACAGGATTTTTTTGTAAGAATCTCTTCTATTCTCTTTATTTAATCAGTTTTAAGCTCATGCTTTAATTCAACGACCTGACTCTAAACAGATTCAGATTGTTTCATTTATCGATTCAGGAAATTATGCCTGTATCAACTTTTTCTCACTTTTATGTCGCTCTCGGACAACTAGAACCGGGACTTTTGCGTGGCTTACAACTTTTTCAGATACGCTTCCAAGCACAAAACGCTCATATCCGCCTTTTCCAAGCGACCCTATTATGATCATATCGACATTATTATCTTCTGCAAAATTTATAATCTTTTCAACCGGATGTCCCCTAAGCACCCTGGATTCAACCTCCACTCCAGCAGCTTTTCCAATTCTCTCTACATAAGAAGTTGCTTCATGCCCTGCTCTCTCAAATTCGTCAAGTGTCTCTTTTGACCATATCTTATCCAGCGAAACTGAGCGATAAGGTGTCGTATCAATAACATATATGGCATATATTTTTGCCCCACTACACCCAACCATTTCCATCCCGAAAGCCGCTGCTTCGTTTGCTGTCTCTGAGCCGTCGGTAGCGATCAATATTCGTCTCTGCAGTTTAGATTCAGTATCAATACATCCTTCCATAATTACCCCTCATATATTACCCCTCATATTCTGGATTTATTCTCCTTAAATTCCGGATTTTCATCCCTTTCACAGGCTGTTTGTTTTTCTGGCATTTTCAGAGCCACAGGTCGCGATGAGGATCTTTCTATAAAGTTTGCTCTTCATGCGCTGACCACCTCATTTTACTCCCTATCTGAATATCGATGTGTTCATATTAATAATTTTCACCCTATAATTCTCCAAGGAAAGAAAGATGAGTCCATGAAGACAAAGAACATATACTTCAAGATATTATTATCACAGAGGAGGACGGATCTTGAAAAAACTGGGAATTAAGCCAGTTCAAATCTTATTTTTAATGTTTTTTATTATTTCCTTTGCTTTCGGAAGCGGCTGCGTCCGGAGTTTTGAAGAAGAGAGCTACTACAATATCAGAGATATGGATATCTCGGCAGACCGTATAGGAACTGCTTTCGTGGATCTCAATGTCACAACATACATTGAAAAAAACGCAGGAAACACAGCAAAAAATACGTCTCTTCTCCTTAAAGCATATAGCAGGGAAAGCGGGCTGCTTGAAGTACAGGAAGAGATAAAACTAGGGGTGCTGAAAGAAGGAGAGACAAAATTAGTAAGTCAGACCCTGAGCCTCCCGAAAACCGGGGGATATGATCTCCGTTCTATCCTGTTTGAGGAAAGTGCCCAGAAAAGTAATGGGGAAATCAAAATCTATAATCTGGCTGCTCTGCCTGCCGATGTACAGGATATAGGGCTTGAGATTTCCGAAATGGACTTCAGAGTAAAAGAAGTCGAAAACGGCAGAGTGCTTGTTGAAAACGATATATATCTGACAAATGAAGGCAGGGAAACCAGCAAGGACTTCAGCATGCTTGTCAAAGTTCGGGAAATGGATGCGGGACTCCTTGCGGATAAAGTCTGGGCCCGGACAGGAGAAATCAGGCCCGAGACAACAGTTATTCGGAGCATTAACCTGACAATGCCCGACCAGTACAATTACATTGTCGAAGTTCTGATCTGGAACAATGATACAGTAGTCAAGCGCGGGCAGGGTTATATCCAGCTCAGCCCCATAATTGAAATTAAAGGCAGAAATACTACTGAAGCTCGGGAGATCCAGACAAGCGAATTCGAAAACGTTGAGGATGATGGAATGGTCCCGGAAGAGGGAGTTACAAAAGGAGAAAGTGCAACACCAGGGTTCAGCGTGTTATTGTCTGTAGTCCTGCTCTGTTCGGCAACAGTTTTCAGGAGGCGGTTTGGGTGAGTGAAACAGCTGATATGAGACCAGAAACAAAAGGGGAAAAACTGTCCGATATGGGGGAGAACTTTAAAAAAGGAGTTTTCCTTATTGCCATGCTGCTATCGCTTGTGGCTACTTTCCAGCTCTATTTTTCCATAGAACGGATAATCGAAATATGGTTTGAGTATCAGTATATCCCTATTTTCAGGGCTGTTTATAATTTCGTTGTCTTGATTGTAAGCCTGTATATCATCAGGCTCTACATAATAAAGCGTTGAAAGACTCAGCGAAAGTGTAACGGAAATATGAGATAGATTCGAGAAATATACTCGCCGGGCTTTAGAATGTAGAACTTTTTGTCCTGAAATTAAATTCAGGCAGACAGCAGTTCCGAAAATAAATATCAGAGAGCATAATTGCAAAATGGCTTGAGGTATCGTTAATAAGCCAGGAGTTTAAATGGCAAAAATCGCAAAAGCATTTTACTTTTAAGTAACGGAATTAATAAAATGAATGCTATTGATAAAAGCAGTTACCATCTAAAAATAAAAACTCTGTTTGCTTCATTCAGCTTATTGTCATGTTGGGGCTATTCCTTTTTGCCCCCGCCCGGTCATTTAATTTCTGGCAAGCATGGGTTTATTTGATTATTTTTGTTGCATCAACAGCGATGATTACTATTTATCTGTGGAAAAAAGACCCGAAACTTTTGGAACGCAGGGTTAAGGCGGGACCTGAAGCTGAGAAAGAGAAGACTCAGAAGATCATACAACTGTTTGCTGCCATATGTTTTTTTGCCATTATTGCCCTTCCGGCACTTGACCATCGTTTCGGGTGGTCGAATGTTCCGCTCTTTATTGTTATTGTGGGAGATATTCTTGTAGCTCTGGGGTTTTTCCTCATTTTTCTCGTTTTAAGAGGAAACCCCTTTGCTGCTGCGACCATTGAAGTATTCCCCGATCAAAAAGTAATAACAACGGGACCTTACAGCATTGTCCGCCACCCCATGTATACAGGTGCTCTCGTTATGCTTTTCGGCACTCCTTTTGCGCTAGGCTCATGGTGGGGGCTGCTAATACTCGTTCCCCTCATACTGATTATAGTTTGGAGACTCCTTGATGAAGAAAAGTTTCTCTGCAAAAACTTGCCTGGTTATAAAGAATACTGTCAAAAAACTCATTACAGATTAATTCCATTAATCTGGTAGGAATAGCCGCGATTTTTTAATTCAAGACCACAAAAAAAGGTTTGAAGAGTCAAAATCACTAATTTGAAAAGCTAATTTGAAAAGAATCTGGCTTCAGGTCTTTTCAACCAGTTTTTTTACGGTCTCAAGCACGAGGATCGCATCTTCCCTTTTTACGTCAACTTCATTGCCTGTGCAAAAAGCCAGAATTGATTTTCGTTTCTCTTCAGAGATCAGGCCTTTTTTATCCCTTCTTTTACAAGCCCGAGATAGCTTCTGTCCTGATAATAAGTGTTAATCGCAAGCTCCAGCAGTTGATCATGCTCTTTTTCGCTTATAATCTCGGTAGAGGAAGCGGCTCTAAGGGTTTCCCTGATATTGACAAGGGGCACGGAAATAGGTTCGAAAGTCTCAGGATTTGTGCTTACAGCTACCTCATCATCTGATTCAATTATACCGTCCCTGTACCATTCGTAAACCTTGCCTATTCCTATCATCCCGTGTGTATCCAGTTCCGAGGCCCGAAGGGCTCCCATGCTGGCTCCACCTACCACCTTTACTCCTGCATCAAGGGCGGACATAATTTCCCTGTGCCCGACTGCAGCCCGGTCAAAAAAATGCCATCTATTATTCCTATGACTTTGTACCCCTTCTGGACGAATTTTTCAAGCTGAAACCTGCGTACAGGAGGCTGGTAATTTGCTCTGAGGACATTTTTTGCGTCCTCATGGCTGATGCTGTTACCTGTAAAAATTACCGCTCTTGCCTTCATCTTCTCTTCCACGGTTTTTCGGTTTTGCCTCTTGAAAAATCTTTTTTCTTTCCGGCATTTATCCTTTTTCCTTTACGGTCGCGGTCAATAGTGAAAAGCTCAAATCCGGGGATGATTACTCTGACAACCGGCACTGCGACTTCTTCCCTTGAGAGGTCTACTACCAGCACTCTTTCGGCAAGGCCATTAAGTTTTTCGAGTATCACATTGATGTTTTCTGCAGGACTTTTCCTGGACAGGTCCTGCACTTCAGAAAGGGAGACTTTTTCTCCTTCTTCGAACCAGAACCAGTTCAGGCGCTTCATTCGGTCATGCCCTACACTCCGGATAAAGCCTTCCCTGTCCGTATCTTCTCTTGCTCCCTGAATCTGGACTACCCTCGACTGGGCGGCTTCGGTTATGGCTCTGGCAACTGCAATTTCAGGTTTCAGGTGAGAGCCTGCTCCCATGACAAGAAGAGCCGGATCTTTCAATTTTACATCATCAGTTGCCGCAATTACTGTTGGAATCCCTGTGTCTGTGGGAACCAGCCATACTTTCAGTTCTATACCTTCATCTTTGAACTTTCTGGCAAGTTCGTACAGGTATCCATCTTCTTCAGTAAGCACGATTTCTTTTCCCAGGTTGCGGGAAAACTGGGCTGTGCTAATTGCGTCCCTTTCTATGACCTCGAGCATCCCATGCAGAATGGCTTCCTCAATTACGTTCCCGGATGCCAATCCATTGGTATTGCTCAGGAAAAGTTTCTGGCACTGTCCCGGCGCGTCATAGGGGTGGTAAACTGCATTGGCGCTTACGAACACTTCTTCCTTGTTCATCAAATCGTACGCTTCAACCCATTCCATCAGGGATTGGGGAATATGGGGTTGGGGTAGAAGCAGGGCTTTTGGGTCAAGCACGCTACAGCTTTCTATGGCGCTTGCATAGGATTCCACCAGAGCAGGAGCGGAAATGCCGCCTGCAATGTTTGCGTTCAGGCCCGGCCTTTCTGCCAGGCAGCGCTCAAAACTCTCCATTATCGCTGAAATCCGGGCCCGCTGCTGGGTTGAGCCCTTGCCTGAGTAAATGCTGATCGCTCCCCTAGCGGCACTGGGGCGGATTGCCGAGAAAATAGGGATTCCCAGCCTGTCCAGGTTTGTAATGTCTGCAATTCGGGTAACGCCTATCTTTTTTATCTGGTCTTTGGTGTTTTCCAGGGTTGTGGCTTCGTCATATACTCGCTGTGTACCTTCGAGATATGAGAGAGACCTGTCAATTTTTATTTCGGGCATAGTTAGAAACCTTCTCATCTCTTGTATATATTTTGTGATTTTTCGGGATTTTCGGATTTTTCCAGGAAGATTTTACATGTTATTTAAGGGGTTTAGCAGGAAATATAAAGGGAATACAAACAGAATCTGAACAGAATGAATCTAAACAGAATAACGCTATATATTGAAGGGATCTATAAGTATGTAAGAGGGTTTATAAGGGGTTTTGTCCGACGAATCTCAAAAAATTGTTTATGGAAGAAAATGTAGGAGGCTTTGATCTCCTTTTCCGGACCATATTCGGAATACTTGCAATTATCGCGCTTGCAACGGGTCTTGTAAAAAGGTCTCCCTGGAAATGGATTATTGCAGCGATAGCTTTTACGGGACTCTTTAGTTCAATCCTGAAACACTGCACTCCGTATTCTATTCTCGGGATCAGCACCGCAGAGATAAACAAAAGTCCTATTCATAAAGTTTATTTTTATGAACAATATATTCGAAGATATTAATCTTATTCGGAGATATTAATCTCCAATTTTTTTCAGTATATACTCGATCTCAATATTAAATTTTTAAGCTCCGGCTAATTTCTCCAGATTTTGCCCGACATTTGCCTTTTATCCGCTATTTCTTTTTTCTTCAGTAACTGGCCAATACTCTGCAACAACTCTTTATTTTGCGAATTCAGGGAAGGGATTACAATAAGCCTATTTTTCAGATACTATGACATAATTAATTTCAGCCATATTGATCATATAAGCTTAATATGACGTCACTCAATAATGAATTTCATTCTGAAGATTTAAGAAAAATGAACAACACAAAAAGCTGTGAAGTTAGAGTACAAAGTATCGAAAATTGTTCGGCTCAGTAATTCAATTTGGAGATACAGAAACGTTTCTGAACTCCATAATATCAAAATAATAAGAAAAAGTTGAATTTTGGCGTGAATCGGCTTGAAGTTTTGCACCAACCGACCACCAGTTATGCACTTCACACTCGCCTGGGAAAGAGTGGCTATAGTAACCTTCACGTTCAAGAACGCTCATTTCACCACTTGCATCTATGACTGCATGGGCGTCAAATACCTCAAGAACTGCATCAAATGACAGAAATTTTATTGCTTGATGAATGTTCCATTGTTGTATTCCTCAAAAGCAATGCGCAACTCGTCATTAGTGTTCATCACAATAGGACCATACCAAGCAATTGGTTCACCAATAGGCTTCCCGATATTAGCAGGAACCTGACATAGTCTCTGTCGGTTGAGACAGTAACTTGATCGCCATCATCAAAGAGGACAATATCTCCATTTTCCAGGAAGGGATCTCGCTTCATATCAAAATAGTTGACGCCTTCCATATCGTAGGAAAATGGTTCCTTCTCCTTGCAGAAGTACCCTTTTCCCTCGATGACATATACAAAAACGGTGTGTCCTCGTTTGGTAGGATGTGAGAACTCTGATTCAGCTGGAACGGTTATATCGAGGTATTCTGGATCGGTTACAATGTCTTGAACTGGCCCTTTCATACCTCCTACGTTTCCACAAATGACCCTGATCTTCGTGTCGTTATCCAGGGATACCTCTGGAATTTGATCACTTTTTACTTCCCGGTAGCGTGGGTCCATCATTTTATGAGATTTAGGGAGGTTAGCCCACAGCTGAAATCCGTACATTAAACCGTGTGGGTCTCCTTTGGGCATTTCCTGGTGTATAATTCCACTTCCGGCAGTCATCCACTGTACATCACCTGATGAAATTATTCCCTTATTTCCCATACTGTCCCCATGTTCTATATCCCCACGAAGAACGTAAGTGATCGTCTCTATACCGCGATGAGGGTGCCAGGGAAAACCTTTGATATAGTGCTCCGGATTATCGGACCTAAAATCATCCAGCAGCAAAAAAGGGTCGAAAATAGGAACCTGGCTGAATCCAAATGCACGTTTAAGGTGGACGCCTGCTCCTTCAATTGTGGGCTTGCTCTTCAGAACCTTTGCTATCTTTCTAGTTTCAATCATTATTATCCCCACTGCTATGAAATAATATTTGATACCCTATTTCCTTCTTAGAAATTATACATTTCATTAAACCTCTTTTTCATAAGTAATCGGCCGAAGAGAATTCAATCTTTCAAAGCTTTTAAGGAAGGAACTTTATCGTTATCTAGCGCAAAACTCTCAGGTAATATCTAAAAAAGATTTTAAGCGGCTCATTCTCTGCCGCTTAAATAATACTCAAGTAATATATTCATTTATTCTTCTGGAAGCCCAAAGGCAACGATATAGCCACCCGGGTTGGTGGCTTCCATGTTGTTTCCTGTGGGCACCAATAGCATACCCCTTCCTATAGATGGTCCACCTATGCTAATTGGGGCTCCTACATTGAATTTCCACAACTCTTTACCAGTTTCGGCATCAAAGGTCCTGAGGATTCCCGAGGTTATAAGCGGCGTTTCAGTCGGGTCTCCATAGTCGCTAAACGGATAGGTTACGCCTGTTTCATTATTTCCCACAGCCGTGATTGTACCTGAGAATACCATTCCATTGGTAACCAGGGGTGATACCCAGGTTGGGAAATCGGTCTTATGTTCCCACTTGATCTCGCCGGTTTTCAGGTCCAGGGCAGTGATGGAGCCGTTTCCAATGCCATTTGGCATGGACTCAAATGCAGGCTCAGCATGACCTTCTCCCGGACTGCTGAAGAAGTTTCTTCCTTGATTGGTTACGGCAACATAGACATTATTCTCATCAAAGGCTGAATATGCATGGACTCCCCGCTTGGACTGGGCCAGACCGCTCCGCTGCCATTTGGCATGGCCGGAACGTCTGTGCGGTAGAGATAAGCCACATTTTCCCACCAGATTGGCTTTCCTGTAGTTGAATTCATCGCCATAATATCTCCTCTTTTATTGTGGCCAATGACTATTTTCTCGGGGCCTTTGCTAGAGTTAATAGTAACTAGATTAGTTCCCCAGCAAGTATCCCAGTCATGGGTGTCGGGAATGGTGACGTTTAGAACCGTACCTGCTGCGATGAAGGGCGTCGCCCAGAGAATCTTTCCAGTAGTAATGTTAACGGCAATCACATTGTTTGAATACAGATTCTCCCCGGGTCTGCTGGATGTGTCGAAATCGGGTGCAGGATTGCCACAGGGCAGATAGACTATGCCTTTGTCAGTATCAATTGCTCCGCCCGTCCATACAGTGGCACCGCCATTAGTACTGGCATTCTCTCCCGTAACCCATTCACCTGCAGTAGTGTTGATCTGCCATACTATTTTGCCGGTCTTCTTATCCAGGGCAGTAACCGTTCCTTTCGATGCAGGAGGACCTTGAAGGACCACATCTCCAAATGCAGATCCAGCAATTACATAATCTTTCCATATAAGCGGGGGTGAAGTAAGAACGAATGATCCTCCTAGAGGCTGCAAAGCAGGCGACTCCCAGATTTTCTTGCCGTGGTCGGCATTTAGGGCGACTACAGTCCCGTTAGGACCAGTTGGAGCGTAAATTACTCCTTTGTCGTATGCTATGCCATGTGCAGGTGAAGATCCGGTTTTAGGGTCATACTTCCACTTATTAAGCCCAGTATCCATATCAAAAGCAATGACCTGGTACTTGTTATTCTGAACATACCCAGTATTTCCTACGATTAAAGGCGAGTCCTCAATTGTAGATCCTGTGTTCAAAATCCACTTGACCTCTAACTGATTTACATTATCCTTGCCTATCTCAGTCTGATTACTATGCCTGGACATGGAATCATCATAGTTAACCATAGTCCAGTTCTGGCCCACTGCAATAGTTGAGCAGGCTAGCGTAATTAAGAAAACAGACGCTAAAATTAGCGATAATTGTTGTTTCACTATTCTACCCCCTTTTAGAAAGTTATCACTCTCGGAATTTGAAGAGCCTGCTTTAAACCAACAAGAACAGTTTTTGTAAGAATTTGTATCCTGCAGTTCTAAAATCAGACAGGCCTTCTCGTGTGGTAAATTACTTCCACAACACCAAAAGGTTCGACTTTCTTCCCCGAATTGATAAATATAAAGAATATTTTATTATTCCGCCCTTTATACTTATATCTTACTCAATTAAAGAACAAATATTTTTATAAATCGTCATAGATGATTAATGTTATTGATACTTTTTGATATTTTTACTGAAATTGTTTGAAATCTCAGACTACTGGTTTTAATTCAACTGCGAGAGTCCTGATGATCAAAGTGCGTGAGAAAATCTTAGAACTTTTCTGAAAAAAGAATCCTCGTTGGAGACCTGGGAGGTAGTGTACAGCCATCAGGGTGAGCTCAGAATAGCAATTGAATATCATGAGCAGGCGTCACCTATTGGAAAAAAAGATAATAAACCTGTAATTGTTTAATTCTCATATTTTATTCATAACCATGAATCAAATTAATAATCCCATATTCTGGATATTCTTGAAGCAGGATAATAATAACTTATCTTAGAGGGTATCGCATAACTCAAAACCTGTTTCTCTCAATCTCATTTCTTGAAAGCCTAAATAATAATTATATCTAAAATCATGCGTCTTCGGTTAAGTGAGGAATCGTGATAAATTGCCTTTATTTCCACAACAGTTGTTATAAATTTGAACATATTGTAGACTGGAACAGAGTATCGATTTCATGTAAAAAGGCCAAAGTGTAAGGCAGCCTTTTGGTGCAAAATCGATAGCTTTCAGGCAAGAAAATTCCTTAACCGATGACCAATGTATCTAAAATGAGTTTTGAGATAGGCTCAATAATAAATCGCTGTTAGCATCATCAAAATAGATATGATCACGTATAAAGCTCCGGGTATAAAATGAGCCCAAAAATCCGGGAGAATTCTGCCTAAGCGCTCTAATTGCATCAATTCTTCATCTGCGAAAAAATACTCTGGATATTTATGCACAAAAGATTCATATATTCTGAAGTAACCAAAATCGAAAAATGAACTAAAGCTGATTAAAACAACATTTGATATGCCGCTAATCGTCATATCGAATTGAACATTAACTGATCCCAGCAGGAGAAATAAGATTGAAAAATGAAACATCGGCGTAACAAATAAAATAATCCAAGCTACCACCAAACGCTTAACATTGTGAGGCTTTCCTTTCCAGGCATTGTATGTATCCCAGGGTTTATACATTTAATGGGAGCGATCTATTATCAAAGAGAAATAAATTGCAAAAAATAATGAAAATAACTCTTGTGCTTCAGTAAGAGGCATGTTATACCTGATTTTTAATCTATACAGGCTCAAAGCACTGATTGAAATGTAATAGTGGGGATATTGCGTGCAATTATGGTATTAATCTTTTAAATATTTTGATCAGTTAGCAGCCCCGATTTTCCATTGTTTAAGTTTGCGACTTTCTCCCCCTTTACCGGGCCTTGCGACGCATGTTTTAGGATTTGAAACACTATAAATTGGCTCGTCAGACTCCAATACTCAGGATATTACCCGGACTAGCTCTCAAAATTAACCGGGATCCGTTAGCGTAGGCCATGATGTATATACACAATAAGGATATTTAAGTGCAGTCTGATTGAGTAATTGTTAAAAGACCATTTGAGGAGATCACTTTTAAATATTGGCGTTGGGTCAGAACTCTACTATACATGTGCAACCGCTAAGTAAAAATAAGCTTGGAATCATTCGATTTTTCCTGAAGTTTCCTGAAGTTTCCTGTATCATACTGTCTATCTATTTTCCAATATTTTTTTGCGTTTGAGGTTGATTTTTCGATGAAACATTCTTCATTCGGCTCGATAGGTACGGCAAGAACAAGTTGATGAAGGAGAAGTCGGTGCTTGCCTTGAGAAAATTCCTCGCGCAATTTCAAGATGTGCTCGTTATCCTGCTGCCTATAGCAACAATAATTTCGGCAAATGTTATTGCCTCCGATAAAACAGGCACTCTCACAAAGACCGAGATGACTTTACTCATGGTTGTTACAGCGGACGGGCGCGTTAATTTAGGCGGTACGGGTTATGCTCCCGAAGGTGAGGTACTCCGGGAAGGAGGAGGGAAGATTAATGGTGCGCTCCAGCTCGAGTTTGTACGTGCGCTTTCAGCCGTTAACTGTGCTAGTACGCCGTGCTACATGAGCGCGATGTACGCTGCACGGTGCATGGCTACCCGACCGAAGGAGCAGTGATCGTCGGGGGTGTAGCCGGGCTGGAAGGTGAGTTTTTGCAGTTTTCAATGTGCGTTCTTTCATAAGCTATTTATTTAATGGCAGGAAAAAGGTATCCTATAGGTGATGAAGTCCGCCTGGACTCTTCAGTCTAAACCGCTTACGCTGATGACTTCTACATTAATTATTGAGGTTTTATTGTGTATACTATTTTATTGGTAGGTATAGGCGGCTTCATAGGTGCTATCCTTAGATACACCTTAGGTGGATGGATACAGAATGGCTTTGTTAGTTTCCCTGTAGGGACATTAGTTATAAACACTATTGGCAGTTTTTTTCTGGGCTTAATAATGTACCTTTCTGAATACCAGGGTCTTTTTGGTGAGGAAACCAGGATATTTCTTACGATTGGCGTAATAGGAGCTTTTACAACATTATCAACATTTGGCTATGAATCATTCAGGTTGCTTGATGACTCAAAATTAACACTTCTGGCTATAAATTTAGTATCGACAGTATTATTTTCAATGCTGGCTGTATACTCAGGTAAAATTGTAGCTCTGAGCTTTAGCACTTATCTATTGAGGGGAATGAAATGAAAACGGATAAAATGAGAGCTATTGAGGGAAATCATATGAAAAGGGAGTCTACAGCCATATTATTGAGAATATTTATAGGTGAATCCGATCGGTACGAAGGCAAGCCATTGTATATGCATATTGTTGAAATGCTAAAGGCGGAAGGTATAGCCGGAGCAACCGTTTTCAGGGGCATAACAGGTTTTGGAAAACATAGCTTTATTCATACGACTTCTATACTACGTTTGTCAACTGATTTGCCAATACTTATTGAAGTCGCTGATCTTGAAGAGAATATTGATCGAATAAGACCAAAATTAGACGAAATAATTAATCAAGGATTGATCACAGAAGAAAAAGTTAAAATTATATTTTATGACAGTGATGCTACAAATAAGACGTCCATTGTCAATTAATTCTCATTTTTATTATTAAAATTTTCACCGAGCGTCATTTGATTTCAGATTCTTTTAAGAGGTTCCAAAAACGCTATCAGAAAAAATAGTGATTTTCAAAAAAATACTGCGGAATGTGGGATTGATCTAACCGATTTTTAATGTTTTTATCTCAGCTGGTTTTTCATTGTACAGAGCAATGGTTTTAGGTCCATTAACAACTGCACTTACCATAACGCCGACTTTAAATCCTGCAGATACTATCCTTTAGCGTAACGTTTATCGAACTGCGAGTGGAAATTCGTTTGAACTTTTCATCTGCCACCTTGGACCCTATAGCTACGGAAAAAGCATCCTGATCGGTTATGAAAATTCCGCTTTTCCATAGTGATTATCTGAGTTGCAGTTCGGTGTTGTAGAAGAGATTTTGCTCTTGACTCTATACGATAATAAAATTGGAACCCTGAGCTTTTGATCTCGCCTTCAAAATAAATATTAAAGCTCTACCTAAGAGAGAAGTTTGCAACCACTGCAGCAATCCCCAGGATAATGACAAGCGTAGTCAGGTCCGAAAGGAGTTCTGCGCTTCATTATGCTCCCAAGAGAGATTTTGATAGCTTGCTTTACATTTAGCATAAAACCCTCTAATTCTCCACCCTTGTCTGCTGCAACTCTGTTTAAGATTTGATATAAGTACCGAATTTCAAGTTATCAGCCTGCAGACAGTGTAACAACATGTACGCAGCACACGGTTTCTAATAACCCTGTAAATATTAATCCTCAAATATATAATAAATGGCTGTTAAAAGAACAGTATATATTCGCACATTTCTTATATATGCTAGTGATATACATTAAAAAAACGAAACATATGTACAAAGTGTCACGAGCTTAAAATGAGAAATATTGCTCTGGATTTTTTAAATTATTTAAAAATACTTTAAGTCTCATGGAATTTCTGAATATTTACGGTTTATACCTTTGTAGACTCTGTCTCATATCCCATTCAAACCCGGTTGCATACCACTTAAAACGTATTTACTGTAATCACATGGAGGGAAAGATTTTGCAAAAAAATATTAATGAAGACCCCGGACTTTTTTTAAGCGTTCAGCAGAGCCCCCATATCTCTGCCGTATATGAAGATATCGAAGAATTGACCGAATTACTTGTTGCTTATTTTAAGCAAGGGATTGAAAGAGGAGAATATTGCTTATGGATTTCCCCGGATGAAGTGGCAACTGAAAGAGCAAAGGATGAACTTAAAAAGACAGTGGACATCGAGCACTATCTCGTTTCTTCTCAATTAGAGATCCTGAAGTCTGCTGAATCACTTCCTGAAAACACCATCATCCTCGCATCAGCAGTAAAAGAACTTTTAGAAACAGGACGTAAAAAAGCCATTTCAGGAGGTTTTTCTGGATTTAGAACGAATTTCGATCTTAAAAATGCTGGAACTTCTCTTAAGTCCTGTCTTGAAACGTGCAGAAAGACCGTTGAAATAGGTGTGTCGGGTAGCAACAAAAGTCTCACATTTCTCTGTACTCTTCCTCTTAAAGAACTTTCGGGTAGCATACTGCTTGAACTAATGGAGGAAAAAGGCATTTTTATCAAAGGGAAATGGAAGTGTTTAGGACAGCCAGAAGAGCGGACAAAACTGGAAAAAGTTATCTTCATGGCGAAAAACGACGCTGAAGCCACAAACCTAGCCAAGAATGGGTTCATCATGAACATGAGCCATGAACTTCGGACTCCCCTCAATTCTGTGATAGGTTTTTCCGATTTGCTGCTGGAAGGGGCTTTCGGATCTCTTAACACGAGACAATCAAAATATGTCAATAATATTCTCATAAGCGGGAAAAACCTTCTGGAAATTATCAATAATCTTCTTGATATCTCAAGCCTCGAAGACGGTGAAGGGAATCTTAACTATGAAGAAATTGATATTGCCAGCCTTATAGGAGAGGTCAGAATGAAGCTCATCTCGCCTGCTTCAAATAAGAAAATTAGCGTAGAAGTAAGAGTTGATACTTCAATTGAAAGTGTCCGAGCTGACAGGACAAAACTGAGGCAGATCCTGTACAATCTCATGAGCAACGCTATAAAATTCACTCCTAAGAAAGGGAAAGTTGTTGTAAGCGCCTGCAAAAAAGAAGGAATGCTTGAGATTAAAGTTTCGGACAGCGGAATAGGGTTGTCAAAAGGAGATCAAGAAAAAATATTTATGCCCTTTATCCAGGTAGATTCTTCTACAGCCCGGGGTACGGTGGAGCTGGACTTGGACTGTATATAGTCAAAAACTTTATAGACCTTCACGGAGGAAAAATCTGGGTAGACTCCGAGGTTGGAGAAGGTAGCACATTTACTTTCAATCTTCCGATAGACTAGAAAGAAGGCTTATCGTCCAAAAAGAAAGCGAAAAAGGAATATTTTAATTATTAAAAAAATAATTTGAAAAATTATTTGTTAAAACTAGGGATTGGTGATTACTCTCCAGTTCCTAGCAGGATTTGATCGCAATGGCAGAGCGTAGCCTGAAACTGTTTGTTATATTCAGAAAGAACTGCCTAACTGTGCCATCCTCAACTATCTATGCAAATTTAGTTTTCATGATAGATTCTACTTGACAGGAAATATTATATTCTCAAATCTACTTGACAGGAAATATTATATTCTCAAAGGCACTCACCTTTTACTTTGCTTATTCTTTCTATAAAGAAAAACACCTGCAGCACCAACGACAATAAGTAATAAACCTGCAATAACCATATTTGAACTGCCTCCCTTAGTTTCCTCAACAGACTGAATAGACATATTACTTACTATATTTTCGTGTTTATTTATTCCGTTGCCGTAACTTGCTGAAAGTGTCAGATTTATAGGCTCAGAGATTTCCCTTCTGGAATCCGAGGAATTATCTGCCACTGCATTAAATTCTATTGTAAAAAGCTCGTCAGGATTCATTGGCCCTATGAAATATTCCACAGGGTAAAATCTCACTCCTTGTGCTTCAGGTTTTATTCTTACAGAATTAAACTCGTTCGGATGGGTGTTCGCTACATCGAACTCAAGGGTAGATTCGCCATTTACCATTTGAAGTTCTTTTGAAGGTATCACTCTTATATTTGAAGAATCGACCTTGATAGGAATATTTTTTCTGCTGTTGTAATCGAAGGAATTACCTTCTATTGCAAGTTCAAGGTTGTGAGTTCCTTCTGCAGCATCCTCTGCAATCTTAATATTAAAAGTCAGTGTGATACTATTCCCAGGTCCTAAAAGGCCCATATCTTCATAAGGGGCGTCAAGGACAATTATTCCCTCGGATAAAGGCCTTAAAACAGCAGCCTGAATTCTGGCATTGGTATCAAAGTCACTTCCATCAATCGTGACAGTTGGAGTAGTTGCAGTGTTCGTAAGAGTTACAGTGATAGTGCCTCTGTCTCCGGGCATGAAAGCCTTGGGGTCCGAAACAATTTCCTTAAGCTCAACTGTACCTTTACTGTTAAATGTTTCAGTACCTATTCTGATGTCAAAGCTTTTCTCACTCCAGGGATCGTCTCTACCTGTTTTTGTTCTAATGTCAATAGAGCGTACTCCTTTCTGCGCATTTTTGTCTACAAAAAGGTGAAATTCCTTTGTAGCAGTCCTGCCAGGATTGAGGACTCCGACGTTCTGAATGGCATTTGCCTCGGAATCGAGAGAGAAAGGATATTGAGGTACAATTTCTATGTCAACATTGTCGGCCTTATCTCCTCCGATGTTTTCCACCTGAACGGTCAGATTCAGATATTCTCCTATTTTTACAGGATACGGATTTGTTTCGATTATTGTAACTTTGAGGTTAGCTCCCCCGACAGATGCAGAAGCAGGAGCTGCAAAAAAAGAGGAGATCAAAAACAACGATAATACAAAAAGAATAAATAGGTATTTGATTTTTGTCATTATATTCCACCCCAATTAGCTTAAAATTATTAAGTTTAAATAAGGAATTATTCTGAATTATTTTGAATTATCCCGTCCTTTACGAGCACTATCCTGTCCGCATACCTTGCAATTTCCGGATCATGAGTTATCATTACAATTGTTCTGCCGTCTTCATTGAGTCTTGTGAACATATTCAGAATTTCACAGCCTGTCTTTGAGTCCAGATTTCCGGTGGGTTCATCCGCAAGCAGGATCGCAGGGTCATTGATCAGAGCTCTGGCAATAGCAACTCTCTGGGATTGTCCGCCTGAAAGTTCACCCGGCTTGTGATGCATTCGATCCTCCAGTCCCACCAGTGTAAGAAGCTCTTTCGCCCTTGCATGGGCATCGATTCCGCTCCTTATATTCGCATAGGTAGGGAGCTCTACATTTTCAAGAGCAGTGAGCCGGGGAATCAGGTTGAATGTCTGGAAAATAAAACCGATCTCCAATCCTCTGAGCCTGGCAACTTCCTTGTCAGACAATTCATTGATATCAAGACCTTTAATTATAATCTTTCCTTCTGTAGGTCTATCAAGAAAACCTATGAGATTCATAAGGGTGCTCTTTCCTGAGCCAGAAGGCCCCATGATGGCAAGGAATTCCCCTCCCGTACTTCCAGGTTTATATCATGAAGGATTGGAACTTCCATATCTGCAAGGATATAACTCTTTTTGACATTAATAACCTCAATAACTGGAGTTCCTGTAGTATGTTCTCCATCACTTTGCAGATGTCTGGAACTGCGCAACTCATATTTAAAGGGATCTTCATTTGAAGTAAAGTTGTTTTCTTTCGAATGCAGTTCCCCTTTAAGTCTGGGATCTTCTGTTCCCGTATCCAATTTTGAACCTCCTTGAGCAGAAATGTTTTCAATAGGTATTTTCGTTTCCATATCTACTCCTCTGTTTTTCAAATGTCAGGATCAATTTATCAGCATCTGAGTTACTCATACGATATTGCCTCTTCTGACTTTTAGCTTAAGTATCAGGCAATAAATTTTTCAGTACGTTAAGCCGACTAGAAACACATATTGTTTTTCTCAATAGGAATTATCACTTTTTCCATTAGTCAGGTTGTCTATTTCACAGGTTTTGCCAATCTACTGACAAATGTAATTAATTTCTTTTTAACTTGTTCATAAGCATTCATTTCTATTCATTAAATATACTTAAGAAGTTAATAATTAAGAAACTACTTAAAATTTCTTTGTATCTACTTAATGTCCAACTGGCCAATTATATATAATAACAGACTGACAATAAAAAGGGCTATTCTTGAGATAGAATAGCCTTATTCACGGGATAGATTCTTATTCATATCTTAGAGCATCCACCGGATTCATGCGTGCAGCTTTTCTTGCAGGATATAAGCCGGCAGTTATGCCCACAAGGACAGAAATTACAATACCGATTTCAATTAATTTTAAGGGAAATACCGGAGGAAGTTTGAGAACACTTTCAAGGGCATAAGCTCCCATCCCCCGATTGCAGTGCCTACGATCCCCCCAAAAAAACTGACCATTACAGATTCCAGTAAAAAGAGGGAGAGAATATTAGAGTTGCTGTAGCCTACTGATTTCATTATTCCGATTTCTCGGGTTCTTTCAGTTACGGTCACGAGCATAATATTCATTATCCCTATCGAGCCCACAAAAAGTGAAATTAAGGCAAGGACCAGCAGGAAAGAATTTAAAGCATCTCCTATTTTCCCAGTTTGTTCAAGAATGTCAGCTTGATTGAAGACATAATAGGGTTTTGAATCCTCATCCTCAATTTCTCTTTCCGGGACTCCGAAATTTCTGGCGAACCTTTTATCCACTTCGTCTGCAATGTCCCGGACTTTCTCAGGACTATCAGCCATCGCGAGGAAAGCTCCATAGTCTTTTTCCCCGGTCATCTCATTCAGAGTAGAAATGGGAATGAAAACTGTCAAGTCATAGTCGCTGTCTTCACTAACAACTGTTGGCTCGGAATTTTTCAGTATCCCTTTTACTTTAAAATTTTTTGTCACAACCGTACCGTTCGCCTGCCGAAAAGCAATTTCCACACTACTTCTATGGGAAATATTCTTACTGAATTCATCGTTTGCAATATTATACCCAAGAACGGCAGATGAGCTGTCTTTATCTGTTAGGAAAGTACCACCTTCCATCTGCAGGCCCTGGATCTCCTGAAAATCTTTGTTGACCCCTGCAACATTCACGTTTTTAGTCTCTGAAAGATAAGTGAGATCTCCACTCATTGATTTTCTGGGAGATACGCCGGTAATCCCCGGAGTATTCTTCATAAGATTGTACTCGTTATCAAAGAAGAGATTTGGCTGCTTGCTGGCTGCAATAATAAAATTAGAGCCTACAGAAGAGATCTCATCAGTAAAAAACTGATTAAAACTGGCACCAAGGGATGCATTAACAACTACTGCAGCTATGCCAATTACTATTCCCAGTGTAGTGAGTGCAGACCTGAGCTTAGCGCTTCCTATACTTCCAGATGCTATACGAGCTGCCTGTGCGAATTTTATCATATTTTACCCCCAAATATGATGTCAGTTAATTTTTCCTTGACTATTGTTTTCTCCTTCTGTAAAACAAGAAGGCTGCAGGAATAGAAATTATAATAAGTCCACCTGCAAGTACGGCTTTTGAACTGGATTCAGGAGACTCGGAAGCATTTATAATATTAAGGTTCCCGACAGTATTTACATGTCTGTTGATTCCATTGTTATAATTTGCAGTAAGGCTCATGTTTATACCTTCCGAAGCTTCCCAATCGGCATTAAATAAATTGTCTTCCATTGCCTCAAATTCTATTGTAAAAAGTTCGTCAGGATTCATTGGCCCTATGAAATATTCTGCAGGATAAAATTTTACTCCTTCTGCGTCGGGTTTTATGCTTACCGAATTAAATCCGTTAGGGTGGGTGTTTGCTACGTCAAATTCAAGGGTAGCTTTTCCATTTACCATTTGAAGTTCTTTTGAAGGTATCACTCTTATATTTGAAGAATCTACCTTGAGAGGAATATTTTTTCTGCTGTTGTAATCGAAGGAATTACCTTCTATTGCAAGTTCAAGGTTGTGGGTTCCTTCTGCAGCATCCTCTGCAATCTTAATATTAAAAGTCAGTTTGATGCTATCTCCAGGCCCCAGAAGGCCCATATCTTCGTAAGGGGCGTCAAGGACAATTATTCCCTCGGATAAAGGCCTTAAAACAGCAGCCTGAATTCTGGCATTGGTATCAAAGTCACTTCCATCAATCGTGACAGTTGGAGTAGTTGCAGTGTTCGTAAGAGTTACAGTGATAGTGCCTCTGTCTCCGGGCATGAAAGCCTTGGGGTCCGAAACAATTTCCTTAAGCTCAACTGTACCTTTACTGTTAAATGTTTCAGTACCTATTCTGATGTCAAAGCTTTTCTCACTCCAGGGATCGTCTCTACCTGTTTTTGTTCTAATGTCAATAGAGCGTACTCCTTTCTGCGCATTTTTGTCTACAAAAAGGTGAAATTCCTTTGTAGCAGTCCTGCCAGGATTGAGGACTCCGACGTTCTGAATGGCATTTGCCTTGGAATCGAGAGAAAAAGGATATTGAGGTACAATTTCTATGTCAACATTGTCGGCCTTATCTCCTCCGATGTTTTCCACCTGAATAGTCAGAGTAAGGTATTCTCCTATTTTTGCAGGATACGGATTTGTTTCGATTATTGTAACTTTGAGGTTAGCTCCCCCGACAGATGCAGAAGCAGGAGCTGCAAAAAGAGAGGAGATCAAAAGCAAAGAAAAAAAGTTGCAATAACATTCTTCTTATTCATTTCCATATACTTCCACCTTCAATTGTATTGAATTATTCCATTTTTACCAGGATAACTCTGTCAGCATATTTCGCAATTTCAGGATCATGTGTAACGATTACTATTGTTCTCCCTTCCATATTCAAATCCATAAATATGCAAAGGATCTCGGCTCCTGTCCTAGAATCAAGGTTTCCGGTCGGTTCATCCGCAAGAAGGAACGCAGGATCATTAATAAGTGTACGTGCACTTGAAACCCTCTGAGATTTGCCTCCCAAAAGCTCATCCGTCTTATGATGCATGCGGTCGTGCAGCCCCATAATTTCCAGAAGTTCTTTTGTACGCTTCCTTGAATCAATGCTAATCCTCGAATTAACAAAGGTAGGGAACAAAATGTTCTCAAAGGCAGTAAGGCGCGAGATAAGATTAAAAGTCTGAAAAACAAAACCTATTTCAAGCTCCCTAACGCGGGCAAGTTCCTCATCTGATATTTTGTTGAGATCCCTTCCCCTTACAAGAATCTGCTCTTCAGTAGGCCGGTCAAGGCAGCCTATAAGGTTCACAAGAGTACTTTTTCCAGAGCCTGATGGGCCCATAGTAGCCAGAAATTCTCCTCTTCCAATTTTAAGATCAATACCTGAGAGAACCGGAATTTCCAGACTCCCAGGTACATAGCTTTTCCTGACATTGGAAACTTCGACAATAGGAAGTCCATCCTCAGGCAAACTATTTTTGTTAATATTCACATCCCCCTTTCCCAAAGTTACTGAAATGTGATAGAAAGAATTACATTGAGAATCTCAATGCTTTTACTTATTATGTAAGGAAGTCCATTTTAACTTATGCCTAATCAAATTTAGTCGAAAGATCCGATTTGAAGGCATAAAGCTATTGATTTATAGCTTCGAGAACATGCATTCGAAAATGAACTTTCAAAATGCGCACTACTTACACTGTTTTTGACTCTTAAATGTATATCTTCAGTCCTAAATATCATTCTTTGCCAAAAATTACCGGAAATGAAATCAGTCAAAATATAGACAGTGAGAACAGACAGCTGTAATTAATTCATGAAAGAAGAGGCCTTTCCCAAAAAATTTATGAGCCCATCCAGAAGTCTGCTTTCAGAAATTTAGGTTGTATCCTATATCCATAGTTTATGTAAAGATAATGGCAGACTTAAAGTGGCCTGAAGAATCATTTTCAAAAACTTTTTCACTAAGTCCTGGAAGACATATTAATATTTGTAATAAAGTAAGACTGAATTATAAACTTCTAATCATTTAAAAAGTTAAAAAAATATAGATCTGTTAACGGAAATTCCACTCGAAATATTTAGGAACTATTATTCGTAAGGAGAAGTAGTTCTATTGAGTTTATATAATTTTGTATATATAGGTATATACAGTCACTGTTAGCTAAAAGTTCAAACGGTGAATCTCAAAATGAGACTGAATTCACATAGTAATATTAGTAAGTAGCTGACAGGGCCTGCGAAATATGGAGGCTTGATAATAGAGAATTATATAAAAAGTAAACAGTCTGTGCAGATAACTATGCTGTTTCAGATATATAACATTAAGCAAGCATCGGTGTAGAAAATTATGAAATACGGAGGGAATAAATATGCCATTCAGTATACCTAGCATTACCATTGCCTTTGGCCTTGACCAGCTCTTTACATTTGCAAATAACTTCGGCTTCTTATTGAATATATGTTAAATGATTTATCAATGTTGAAAATTATAAAATATGGAGGGAATAAATATGCCATTCAGCCTACCCAGCATTATCATTGGCTTTGGCCTTGACCAGCTCTTTACATTTGCAAATAACTTCGGCTTCTTATTGAATATAGGTTAAATGATTTTCTAAAGCAGAAGTGAAAGAGGTTTCTGCAGGGAATTATACTTCCAAATTGCAGAAGACCTGGGTATAACGGGGGATAAACAAACTCAGGAAACGATTGGAGGGAATAATATGACTTTCGCAATGTTATGGTCAAAGGTCTGCGGCACCTATACATCTGAAATCTTCAAACTCTATTACGAAGAGAGCTGCTGCTAATTAAACTGTAATTAAAAGGTTTCTGCAGGGAATTATACTTCCAAATTGCAGAAGACCTGGGTATAACGGGGGATAAACAAACTCAGGAAACGATTGGAAGAAATAATATGATCTTCGCAATGTTCTGGTCAAGCGTCAGCTGTAACTATACAGCTGAAGTCTTCAAACTCTTCTACTGCGATTAAGCAGGAATGCTGATTAAGAGATAAGAATAACGGGGGATAAACAAACTCAGGAAACGATTGGAGGAAATAATATGACCTTTGCAATGTTGTGGTCAAGCGTCTGCCGTAACTATACGGCTGAATGCTTCAAACTCTACTACTGCGATTAAGCAGGAATGCTAATTAAGAGATAAGAATAACGTGGGATAAACAAACTCAGGAAACGATTGGAGGAAATAATATGACCTTTGCAATGTTGTGGTCAAGCGTCTGCCGTAACTATACGGCTGAAGTCTTCAAACTCTACTACTGCGATTAAGCAGGAATACTGATTAAGAGATAAGAATAACGTGGGATAAACAAACTCAGGAAACGATTGGAGGAAATAATATGACTTTCGCAATGTTGTGGTCAAGCGTCTGCCGTAACTATACGGCTGAAGTCTTCAAACTCTACTACTGCGATTAAGCAGTAGTCTGATAAAAGAGCTAAAAATAATATGTATGAAGTTGCCTGTTTTTCAGGCGACTTCATCTTTATAACAGAAATATATGACTGCCACTTTTTTACTTGCTTTTTATTTTCCTAATATTTGCTCTTTTGAAAGTTCCTCAGATTTCACATATACTTTTTGAAATATAAGGAGAGAAACGGCGTAAAATTTAAAATTGATTTAAAAAGCCCAAAATCGGGATAGTATAATATTTTTTAAACATTATAGGTTCCTAAAAGGGACTTACATCAAAGAAATTAGAGATTCTAATTAAATAAATGAGATGTTTAGACGTTCTGTATATTTAGTTCAATAAACGGCTCTATCTTGAAATATTTAAAGACTATTATTTGTAAGGAGTTCTCGTTCTTTACATTATATATAAATTCAGATGACTTTTTAATATTGATACTCTCAAAGGAATTAAAATTGGGACATGTGGCTTAAAATAAATTAAATATACTTTATTTAGATGATATATGACTATAAATTGTCCATATATTTGATCTAAGGTTCTTAAAATCCTTAAACTTCTTGCGGGAAATTTTTAAGATTGTTTAGGCTTAACTATAGTTCCAAAAGTAAGTTTCTGGGAGTATAATCTATCAAAAGGATATATTGAAGGGGTTTGGCGAAAGCACACACTATCCTAAATAATCCAAAAATTGAGTTTAGTTAGCCAGAAGGTAAGTAAATTTGAATGAGAAATAACAAAATTCCAAGAATGGAGGAATTATAATGTTTTTCTATCTCAGTTACACAAAAATCACCCTATCTATACAGATCATAAAGCTTAAGATAATACAAATCAGCGGCCAGGGCTTTGGTGGGTCTGGAAGATTCCTCAGGTGAAGTACATATACATGTTTGATAGAGTTGGTCACCATTTTGAGTGACCTGCTACCACAGGCTCAAACTGTTTGCTCAGGCAGCAGCATGGCCTGTATCACATATTTTTAGCGAATTGTATTCGAATTATTTGTAGACAAGCTACTCACAGAAATTAAGAACAGGCATAAATCTTCAGACAGAATATAGATCCTTTGTATATGCCAGTTCTTCTTATGTACTTGATAATTTAATAAGGAGATTTATTTCGGCGGAATAATTAAAATTTTTTGGAAACTCTTGACAAAACAGTAAAGGAATTATAGAATGGAGAAAAGGGTTCAAATTATTGAGATGAAAAGGGTTTAAACTTTTAAGATGAGAAGAGTTTAAATTTTTAAAATTAAAGGGATTACTACCTTCAGACTTTGTGTCAGAATTTCATCTTCACTGTTTAACAAGTATTATTGAGAATCCTTAAATTGTTTCGCTTACACGGAACAAAATGTCTCTATTCGCCAATCAGGCAACAGGATTTTAAACTTCATGGGAAATTTCTGATAGGTATCATGTTCCCACAGGGTATAAATGAGCTCTATGGACCTGCCGGTTTAGAGACAATACTAGTGCTTCGATTCCAAAATAAATTCCCGATCTAGTGGAAAATTCATAATCGGGAAATAGCTTTAAAAGTAAAGTTTTGTGAACATACTTCGGAATCGCAGTACTAGAGAAAAATGCCTTCATGTACAACCTTTTGCAAGATAATTTTCATTTGTTAACTTCTTGTCTGAGCGATTCTTCCAGTATTCGATTCACGTGAAGAAAGATATGTTCCAGGATTCCCATAGAAAAATCATCGTTCACGAAATGAGATTATTTTGACTCTGGAGAAATTCTGAATTTTATAACTCTCTTACAATTTTTAACTGCTGCTTCGAATGTAAATATTCGCATTTCATTTACTCTCTACCCTGTAATCCTTGTAATAAATCGACAATCTAGACTCCTCTGTATCCGGGCTTCCTTTCTTCAGGGTTGTAGGTGCTTTCAGGGGTTTATCTTTTCATTTGATACTTTTCGTTTGAGATGAGTAAAAGGATTTTGGTGTTCCATTATAAAACAGCTTTAAACTTCGGAGTTTAAATAACCTGAAATTCAAATTTAGAGAGGATTTCTACAAAGACACAATATTAATTATATAGTTTTAATTGTATTGTTTAAGAGTAAGCTCCAATAAAAAACCGAAATTATTTAAAGTTAAAAAAGTCAATCATATGCATTTGAAGTGTTTTTCTAAAATTTCATCGTCGGGATTTATGAAACCACATTTAAGGCTACTGATAATAAAAATTGCCTTTTTTACAGGCAATTTTCATAATTTTCAGATATAAAAACAGAGAGGAAATAATAAAATTTTTAACTATTCAGCCTTGGACAAACAACATCATTAGCATTTTTCATAAGGTTCAATACACATATTTTGAATTCGTTTCCCTTAATTGCTGGCTCTTGACTGCTTTTTTATTTTTTTGTCAGTTAATAATTAGACGTATCCGTTACGTCAAAATCGAGATCAGATAACTGATTTTTAATAGGCTGAATAGTTATGAACATAGAAAGATTAACTTATATATTCACCTTATTAAACCTCCAAATAGCAGCAGATAGCATTACAAGGGCAAAGAGAATGAGGCCCAGGAAAGACATGCCTATATCAGCTGTAGTATAAATATAGTGATTTCCCATCGCAGAGAAATTCTGCCCTAAAGCAAAATAACGAATTCCATTTGCCAGAAGGGTCAGCGGGTTGAACATCGAGAGAAATTTGAGGACAGCAGGAAAGGCATCAATAGGATAAAGGGCATTACTTACGAATAGAAGGGGCATGCTAAGCAGGCTGAAAATAGACTGCATTCCTTCAGGATTTTCAATGGTGATTGCAATAGAACCTGACAGGAAAAGGAAGCCTAAAGTAAAAATTGCCACCAGTAACATAATGCCTGTAACTGCGATAAAGGTTTCATTAAGGGTGTATCCCTTAAAGAAGTCCATTCCTATAAATTTGCCGAATCCTATTATTATGAATGTTTGAATAAAAGCTTTAGTCACACCGGAAAGTCCGATACCGAGAATTATATGAGATCTTGGAACAGGACTTGCGAGAGTCTCTTTCAAAAGGCTGAATTTTTTGTCAAACATGAGGGTAGTTCCCCCAAATAGGCTGGTGAACAGCACATCCATTGCAATTATTCCTGCACCCATGTAGGAAAGGTAATCTACTGTAGGAACACCGGATATGTTTGGAATAAGTGAAGTCAGTTGGTCAAAGCTATCTGACATTGCAAGCCCAAAGAACGCCAGCCACATTACAGGCTGAATCAGTGAACTGATTAGTAATGATTTGAATCTGAAGAATTTGATCATATCTCTCCAGTATATGGCACGAAACTCGAAATTCATTCAGAAACACCCTCCGTTTCCATTCCGTCATATTTCTCCTTTGTATCTCCTTCCCTTAACCCATGCCCTGTGTAATGAACAAAAACGTCATCCATAGAAGGCTTTTTAATATTCACAGTTGTGATGTCTATCCCTTCCCCCTTATTTTCTCCATAATTTGAGGAAGTACATGCGTAACATTTTCCCCTATCATGACTCTCAGGGATTTTGTATCTTCTGTTACGGTTTTTACAGAGTTGAGTGACCTTAAAATCTCTGCAGCGATCTTATTGTTACTGGTTTCCAGATAAATAAGATCTTTACCAAGTTTATTCTTTAATTCCTCCGCACTTCCGGTTACGATTATTTTTCCATGGTCGATTATGCTTATTCTGTCGCTCAACTGATCTGCTTCTTCCATATAGTGTGTTGTCAAGAATATGGTAGTGCCTTCTCTTTTAATTTCTCTAAGATATTCCCACATTCTCATTCTCGTCTGGATATCAAAACCTACAGTTGGCTCATCAAGGAAGAGGACTGCGGGTTTTGTCATTAATCCTCTTGCAAGTTCAAGCCTTCTTTTCATGCCACCGCTCAGTTCTTTTCCCAGGGTATCCCTCTTGCCTTCCAGCTCGGTCAATTTTAAGAGTTCTTCGATGCGTTCTTTTCTTTCTTTTTTCGGCATCGAATAAATTTTGCCATGATATTCAAGGTTCTCAGATACGGTCATTTCATGATCAAGGCAAAGCATTTGAAAAACGATACCTATTGATCTTCTTACGGATTTTGATTCCTTGGCGACATCATACCCGTTAACTCTGGCTTCACCTTTCTGGATTTTCCGGAGTGTCGTGAGAACGTTAATAACGGTACTCTTGCCCGCCCCATTTGGGCCAAGAAATGAGAAAATTTCCCCTTGTTTTACAGTAAAACTGATATCGTCAACAGCTTTTACAGATCCATATGCATACTCAAGATTATTTACTTCTATGACGTTTCCGGTCATTCGTAAATCAACCCCTTCCCTCTATCATATCGGCTCACTTTATCACTCATATTAGACCCCCAATCTTGAGTGAGTGTGGATTTAATAAGTAATTTATTGCAACTATTAAGTTTGAATAAATATCTTGATAGTTTACACAAGTAGTTATGCACCGTAAGGTTTATACAAATAGGAAATAATGCTTCTAAACTAACCTCTCAGAGGCCCTTTGTTTTCCGTTTTAGATACTTTTGAAATGTCCAATATATTGCTTATTTCTTTCATGCCTTTTGGAATACATCTTCAATAACTTCGCCCTTTTGCTTTTTATTAAAAAATTACCTTCTGTATTAGATTCTAATTAGAAGGTATAATAAATATTAAAATGATAACTTTATATTAAAGGAGGTGTCTCGAAATAAACAGTCTTTTTTATTAGAAATCCAACTCTTATCATACATAACTGAAGATTCAAGTTTATCGTTTCATTCTGTTAAAAAATTTATACAATAAAAAGGACAATCGTCAACCTAAATAATTACTGTTTTTCTATTCATGCGTATTTTTTATTTTCAAATTACATTTCGCTTCAATCCTTTTTGATTTCAATAGTTTGTAATCTGCGATCCATACACTGGAAAGATATCTGAAAACGGAATTTAAAATAAAAGTATTCCAAAGTTCTAAAGAACTTTGAATCCTACATTCGGCAGGTCGACAATTAATTTTCAATATTTTTGCTGATGGCGATTTTGAAATGATGTGCCATAATTGTGTGCAGTTGTTAGGTTTACATAGGACCAATTATTAATTTTTCATACAAAACTTCAATGAAAAAATGATTCAGTACTTATATATGTCGTGGCAGTTGAGCCACACGTTAACCAACTTTAAACCCAATATATAGTTAGCTAATATTCAAAAACGGTATCGGAAAAATATTCTAATTTTTAATGTCGACCTGCCGAAAGCAAGTTGAATGATTACCTTCCCAGGCAAAGATCACATGAATCCAAATCAGAAGAATTCAAAGCAAAGTGCTTGATCTTAGAAATCTCTCATAAATAACCTTATTTCAAAAGAATTCGACAAACCTGAAACTATAATAAACGCAGTCAACAACTCACAAAATATTCAAGTATGCGGGTAAGATACGTATAAATACGTTAATAGGTGATGTTATTTGGGGGAATATGATGGCGGATACTTTAAGACTATCACCGGTTATCAGTGTATATCCTGACGATGAATACGAAAACCTGCAAATTGAGGTAATTCTTCCAGGAGTAGAAAAAAGATATTACTTTTAAGATCACCGAAAATGGCTTTTATGTAAAAGCTACCAAAGAAGGAGTTGAATATGCAGACAGTTACTCAGTCTGCTGCCCGGTAAGCCCGGAAAAAGCGGTCGCTAACTACTCAAACGGCGTGCTTAAAGTAACAGTGCCTTACCAGCAACCTTTTGAAAAAGCTGTGGACGTTAAAATTGATTAAAGGAACAGATTACACGGCAAACTTCTCTAAGGGGGAAAGTTTTATGGAAAGTGCTGTACCCAGAATACTGAAAACTCCGATACTAGCGATGTATCACGATGATAAACATGAAAACCTTACCCTAGAAGTTGAACTTCCTGACGTAGAAAATGAGAATATAACACTAGTGATGCATGAAAACAGCTTCTATCTGAAAGCATGCAGTAAAAATGTAGAATATCTGGGTTCATTTTTTCTAGACGGGCCCGTAGATCCTCAAAAGGCTATTGCAGTTAATAATAAAGGAATGCTTACTATTACGGTCCCTTACAAAGAATGTTTCATATGTGCAAGAAATATTCCGATTAACTAACTTAAAGAAAGACTTATCGGAAAAAAATCCTGAAGAACTTAGTTTTATATTCTATTAATTTATATTTTATTAAATTGATGGTGACCATTTCTGCAATATTTGTTTGCACAGAGGAAATCTTATGAAAATAATAAAATGCGGCGATCTAGGGTTCAAGTGTAATTTTATGGCTGCTGGCAACGAGCTGGAAGAAGTTGAAAATGCCATGTTTGATCATATAGAAAAAGATCATAAGGAAGAGCTTCAAAATATGTCAGAAGATGATATTCATCATCTGAAGCATCGGATATCAACCCTTCTGGGAAGAAGCTGCGGCTGCGGAGCCCTTTAATAATATTTAATACGAATAATACAACCCTAAAAAACGAAAATTTACCCTGGCACTTTCAGGGTAAACTTCCTTTTACGTCTTTTTCTTAAGTGAGGATCTCCTCTGAAGAATGATGAGTTCAGAGATAGCTGAGATAGAAAGCTAGTTTTGAGTAGCTGTAAATTCAATAATTATTTCATAACCCTTCGTCACGAGTTCGAAATCCAAATATAGTAGTTAAGCAGCATAGCGAAGCTAACCCTCATGATGTAAGGTAACAGCAGATCAGAAGCTATTTTCGAAATCTTCCTAAACTTCAATATTATCAGAAAGACTACAACCCAGAGCAAAATAATCTCAACAAAAGCGTAGTAAGGAGATTTTTGTCCAAAAAAGAAAGGATCGCAAAGCATTAAGGCCTAACTGAATGCCGAGATAACCAGTTCTCCTTTGATTTTCTGTTGTTCCAGCCCTTTTTGGCAAAAAGGTAAAGGAAAATTCCATCAGTGTATAAAGCGTAATCCAGACCTGAAGAAAGACCTATGATGGAGGTTGAAAGCCGGTTTTTCAAGCAAAAAATACCGTTACCAAGAGATGAAGCCGTAAATGCTGAACCAATTCACCTGCGAGCTGGCAGAGCAACACATAGGCCAGAAGCTTGAGAGATTTTCTCTGTGAAACATATATATCTAAAAATTATATATTTCAATCATTATTACACTCGAATTAAAAAAGTTTTAGTCTTCTGCTCCTGTTTTTTACACTTTTTTTGCAAATGCGCTCGATCAAAGGGCTAAAATATAAATCGCATTAAGGAACCTATCCTTAAGAAATGAGCTTTATATAGATGAGAATAGAGATATATTCAATGAAGTGGGGATGAAATATACGGATATTTTTAAAGGTAATGCAACTGTTGGGACTTCAATAATATCTTGTATAATATTTTTATAAGAAACATATATATATTACTAAGACGGTAATAGGTTACCGAATGCCTAGCGAGGATGAACTCAAATGGTACAGATGAAAAAGTGTACAAAAGAAGATGTGATAGAGGCTGTAAGTGAGAGAGACGTGAAGTTTATCCGGACCCAGTTTACGGATACACTCGGAATCATCAAAAGCTGGGCAATTCCTGTGGAACAACTGGAAGAAGCTTTCGAAAGCGGCGTAATGTTTGACGGATCTTCGATTCAGGGTTTTACAGGAATCGAAGAGTCTGACATGAAACTCGTGCTTGACCCGTCTACTTTCAGAATTCTTCCCTGGAGACCTGCGACCGGTGCAGTAGCCAGAATTCTCGGAGATGTGTATCTTCCTGATGGAGAGCCATTCCAGGGAGATCCCAGGTACGTTCTTAAGAGTGCAATCAAAGAAGCCGAAAAAATGGGGTTCTCGATGAACGTAGGACCCGAACTGGAATTTTTTATCTTCAAACTTGACGCAAATGGAAATCCTACTACAGAACTTACTGACCACGGTGGATACTTCGATTTTGCACCCCTTGACAGAGCCCAGGACGTTCGCAGGGACATTGACTATGCCCTTGAACATATGGGGTTCCAGATCGAGGCTTCTCACCACGAAGTCGCGCCCTCCCAGCATGAAATCGATTTCAGGTTCGGTGATGTACTTAGCACGGCAGACAATGTTATAACCTTCAAATATGTTGTCAAGTCCATTGCTTACCACAAAGGATACTATGCCTCATTTATGCCAAAGCCTCTCTTCGGCGTAAACGGCTCGGGAATGCACAGTAACCAATCTCTCTTCAAGGACGGGGAGAATGCGTTCTATGACCCGAACACTCCAACACAGCTTTCACAGGATGCAATGTACTATATTGGCGGGCTATTAAAACATATTAGAGAATTTGCAGCTGTTACGAACCCAGTTGTTAACTCCTATAAAAGAATCGTGCCCGGATATGAAGCTCCAGTTTATATCACATGGTCCGCAAAGAACAGAAGTTCTTTGATCAGGATTCCTGCCACCCGTGGCAATGGAACAAGGGTTGAACTTAGGTGCCCGGATCCGGCCTGTAACCCCTATCTTGCCTTCGCTCTCATGTTAAGATCTGGACTTGATGGGATAAAAAATAAGATCGAACCAGGAGAGCCTACAAACGTGAACATTTTCCATCTTACTGAAAAAGAGCGCGAGGAGAGAGGCATTCGCTCCTTACCTGCAGACCTCAAGGAAGCAACTAATGAGATGAGAGGCAGCACATTCGTAAAGGAAGTGCTTGGGGACCATGTTTTCAATCAATACCTCCATGCAAAAGACATGGAATGGAATGAATACAAAGCAATGGTTCATCCCTGGGAACTTTCGACCTATCTCCATATGCTGTAAGCATAAGGAAATTTCCTGAAACCGGATACGTTGGAAAATCTGTTGCGGTAGATTTTAACAGGAAGTTTATTTCAGGATGCGTATATTATCAGGCAGGTGTGGCATAACCTTCAAAAAAGCACGAAATTAATAGGAATATTCTTACAGGCAATATTTCTATTAAATTTTTTTATTTTCTTCTGGAAAAGTAAAGCCTGAAATGAATATTAATATAAAAATGCTTTCCTATAAGATTTGCAGTTTTAATATTGTTACTTTTTTTATCTAAGAAGCAGCTGGAATGTATTCTACAGGAAAATGACACTGCCGCTCTGAAGATGACAGCAGGATAAAGTATTAAAAACTCCAGCTCGGGAAAAATTCCAGAGAAAAAAGAAACATTGAAGGGTTAAAACGCCGTGCTTTGCAACATTACTTCAAGGACTTTTAATCCAAAAAAAGAAACATATATATATTGTCAAATAGGTACTAAATTACTTACTTCCCTTAGTGGTGACCCTCTCAATCTATACAGAAGAAATAAAACCATATGTGGAAGCGTGGCTACTTACTCACATTATTTAGATAATTTAAATGAGACAAATTTAGTTAAATATCCTTTAAATTATAAAGACTCATAAAAGATTACCCCCAAAACCCAGTTTCTCAGCTGGCAAGTTTTTTGAACTATTTCTCAAAAATGAGCCGCAGAAATTACCCGAAAATTATAACGAACATACTTTGCATTAGGTTCATTTCTATTTATTCTCGAGTGATCAAAATGTGTGGAATAATAGGCTTTATAGACCGAACTAAGTCCAGAATGGACGGGTCGAGCATAAAAGCCGCCCTCAGTCTCATGAACGAAAGAGGCAGTGGAGACGGGGCAGGTTATGCTGCATATGGGATATATCCTGACTATGCAGATTATTATGCTCTTCATGTTTTCTTTGACAACATGGCAGAATCAAAAACGAAGGTTGATGAACTCCTCCAGCAGTGGGGAAAGATCGTTCATCAAGAAGAGATCCCGACTACTCCACAGCCTGGTATAAAAAAGGTACACACTCCCTGGAGATACTTCTTCAAGCCCTCAGAGGATCTGATGGCAGGAAGAATGGCTTCTGAAAATGACGTTGTTACTTATATAGTCATGGAAGTAAATGCCAATGTAAAAGGAGCTACTATCTTTTCCTCCGGAAAGAACATGGGCGTTTTCAAAGCTTCCGGCTGGCCTGAAGATGTGGCAAACTTCTACATGATTGAAAATTACAAGGGATACATCTGGCTCGCTCACAACCGCTATCCCACAAATTCTCCGGGCTGGTGGGGAGGAGCTCATCCTTTCAACCTGCTTAACTGGTCAGTAGTACATAACGGAGAAATTACCTCATACGGCACAAACCAGCGCTATGTTGAAGGGTACGGATACAAATGCACCGCACTTACCGATACTGAAGTTGTAGCCTATCTATTCGACCTTCTCGGAAGGCAGCATGAACTTTCGCATGAAATGGTTGTCAGAGCTCTTGCTCCGCCTTTCTGGGATGACATCGACCGGATGCCTGCAAAAGAAGCAAACCTGAACAAGGCAATCCGCCTTACCTACGGGTCTGCCCTCATGAACGGGCCTTTTGCAATTGTAGTCGGAACGGATGATGGCATTGTCGGCTTTACTGACAGGATTAAACTGCGCCCCTCGTAGTTGGTGAGAATGGGAACCGTCTCTATATCTCCAGCGAAGAAGCTGCAATAAGGACCCTTGACCCCGAAGTTCAGAATATATACACTCCCAGGGCAGGAGAACCAATTATAGGGAGGTTTATCGAATGACGCTCGGAAGTGTACCCCCAAAATTTAAGGTCAGCATTGACCGCGACCAGTGCATGGATTGTGGACGCTGTATTGAAAACTGTTCCTACGGCGTATACCGGAGAGAAGGCGATAAAATCCTAATAGAATCCAGGAAATGTACAGCCTGCCTCCGTTGTGTCGCCATGTGCCCAAGGGACGCGATCACACTTACCGAGAAGCCTGTAGACTACCGTTCCCACCCCGTCTGGACCAGGGAAGTCAGAGAAGATATCATCAACCAGGCTCGTAGTGGAAAAATAATCCTTTCAGGAATGGGAAATGCCAGGGATTTGCCGATTATCTATGACCGCCTTCTCCTTGACGCGTGCCAGGTGACAAATCCGAGTATTGACCCACTGAGAGAACCTATGGAACTGAGGACCTACATAGGGAAAAAGCCTTCCAGACTTAAATTCAGGAAGACTGAAAGTGGAGACGTAGAGCTGGAAACAAAGTTGGCTCCCAACCTCAAGCTTGATACTCCTATTATGATAGGGCACATGAGTTTCGGAGCTATCAGCCTGAATTCCCAGCTCAGCATGGCAAAAGCCGCAGCTGAAAGAGGAACTTACATGGGGACCGGAGAAGGTGGTTTGCACAAAGCACTCTACCCTTACCAGGATCACATGATTGTTCAGGTCGCCTCAGGTCGCTTCGGTGTTAACATTGACTATCTGGAGAGAGGTGCAGCCATTGAAATTAAAATCGGCCAGGGCGCAAAGCCAGGTATAGGAGGACACCTGCCTGGAGAAAAAGTAAACGAGGAGGTCTCAAGGACCCGTATGATTCCTCTCGGTAGCGATGCGATAAGCCCGGCCCCTCACCATGACATATATAGCATTGAAGACCTTGTCCAGCTTATCAGGAGTCTGAAAGAAGCAACCGAATGGAGAAAACCTGTATTCGTGAAGATTGCAGCCGTGCACAATGTTTCCTCCATTGCCGCAGGCATTGCCCGCTCCTCCGCAGACGCAGTGGTCATAGATGGGTTCCGTGGTGGGACCGGAGCAGCCCCGAAGGTCTTCAGGGATCATGTGGGAATCCCTATCGAAGCCGCAATCTCAAGCGTTGATCAGAAACTCAGGGACCAGGGTGTCAGGAACGAGATTTCTATCATCGCAAGTGGTGGAATAAGGAGCAGCGCCGACCTTGCAAAGTCTATTGCGCTAGGAGCGGATGCAGTCTACATAGGAACTGCAGCTCTAGTCTCTCTGGGCTGCAGGGTCTGCGGTAACTGTTACCGAAACCTTTGCCCCTGGGGCATTGCTACCCAGCGCCCTGACCTTGTGAGCAGGCTTGACCCCGAACAAGGAGCAGTTCAGGTTTCAAACCTTATTAAGGGCTGGACTCTTGAACTGAGTGAGCTCATGGGTGCTGCAGGGATTAACAGTATAGAAAGCCTGCGCGGCAACAGGGATCGCTTGCGTGGATATATGCTGGATGAAGGGATGCTTGAAATCCTGGACGTATTGCCAGCGGGGGCCTGATGGAGATGAAGACGGTAAAAATTGACGCCAGAGATATGCACTACACCCCCTAAACCAGAAAATAAGGGCTGCAGTTGCGGACGGGGCAGAGGAAATAATCCTCGACAACGTGCTCGGACAGCGCTTTATAGGAGATGGGTTAAGAGGCAATGCCCGCATCATAATCAATGGAGTTCCCGGAGGGGATCTGGGAATGTTCATGAGCGGGCCGACCTGTATTATACATGGGAATGCCGAACACGCTCCTGGAAATACAATGGACAGCGGTATGCTTGTTATTCATGGAAGTGCAGGAGATGCAGTTGCCCACAGTATGCGGGGAGGAACAGTCTTTGTAAAGAATAACATTGGCTACCGGGGCGGCATCCACATGAAACAGTATGAAGTGGAAGCCAGGCCAATACTTGTTGTGGGAGGCACTGCCCATTCCTTCCTTGGTGAGTATATGGCAGGTGGCCTTGTGCTTGTGCTGGGTATAGGCAAGGAAAAAGCCATGACAGACAGAGGCATAGGAAGTGGAATCCATGGTGGAGAAATCATCGTCCGCGGAGAAGTCGATGATTATCTCCTTGGAGTCGGAGCCAAGAAATTCAAGTTTACTGAGAACGATCTCGAACGCATAGCTCCGATTATAAAGAACTTCTGCGAGCAGTTCGGGTATGACCCTGCAGAATTTCTGGACACTAACTACACGAGGATCGGACCTGCAAGTAGCCGACCTTTCGCAAGCAAGTACGTCTGGGAGTGATCAGACATGGCAGAACAGAAACCAATAAGTAAAAATTACCTTGACCTTAAATCACAAGTCTGGGACGAAGGCCTTTGCTCAGGCTGCGGAGCCTGCATTGCAGTCTGCCCTGCTGATGCTCTGTACTTCGAAACGGGCGGCGATTCCACACACCCGAAGAGCAATAATTACTGTAAAGCCGCTGTTGACGGTGTTCCCTGCGGAGCCTGTTACGAGGTTTGTCCGAGACTCGACGAACAGCCCTCAAGCCTGCTCGGAGATTACCTGGAAATCATTACCGGAAAAGCTGAATATGACATCCCAAGAAAACAGAGCGGAGGGGCCGTCACGGCAATTCTTGCAAACGCTCTGGATACAGGCCTTGTGGATGCTGTTGTTACGGTTACGGAAGATCCCTGGACCCTCAAGCCGCACTCCATGGTAATAACCAGAAGTGAGGCCCTTGTTGCTCATGCCGGAAGCCGTTACAACTGGTGGGTTCCTCTTGTATCTTCCCTCAAAGAAGCGGTTGTAAACCGGAAATACAGGAACATTGCAGTTGTCGGAGTCCCCTGTGTAGTCCAGGCAGTCCGCAAAATGCTTGAGACTGACCACCAGCTTGTCCGCCCATACAAAAATTCAATCCGCTTCGTCGTTGGGCTTTTCTGTACTGAAAACTTCGACTACGAAAAACTTATCGCAGGCAAACTGAAAAGCGAGTACGCACTTGAACCGATGAAAGTTTGCCGTATTGATGTTAAGGGTAAACTGGAAATCACCCTCAATGATGGGGTACAGTACATAATTCCCCTTAACGAGCTTGAAGACACCGTCCGCCCAGGCTGTGGCGTATGCACGGACTTTACCGCTCTGAAGGCTGACATCTCAGCCGGCTCGGTCGGAAGCCCGGATGGCTACACCACCCTTGTCGTCCGAACTGTAGTAGGGCAGCACCTCCTTGAAAGTGCAGTTGCCAATAAGAAACTAAGCGTCGGCGGCGAGGTTAACCTTGAGATAATCGAAAAGCTTGCAAAGAAAAAGCTTAAAAGAAAACTGGAATAAGATTACAGAATAAACTTGAACGGTGAAGCTTTTGGCTTCATCTTTATTTCATTCTTTTTTATGTTTCTTTGACTTCCTATTTGTGTAATAGTAACTATTCACATTTTAGAAGTATAGTCATCGATGGTGAGAATTCGTTTATTTAAGTAAATTACTAACATTTGGAGACTTAGTATAGATGTTCCCTTGCTGTCGATATCGCTATAAATTAGTGTAAGAGATTGAAAAAAATAAGTAAAAAGTGTCAGGCCATTAATTTGAATGGATATTAATTATTTCAAAAGATTTCTACAGGGCCCAATTCCTTACTTTCAAGTAAAATCCCTTACATTTTGATTTAGATTCGTCATAGAATAACCTCTACGTATTCCCGATTGTACTCTTGATTTTCAAGAGCAAGGTCGCCAATCGAAGCTCCTATGAATAATAAGTTGCATAGATTATTCGTTGCAGGTACTTAAGCAGGCAAATTCAGAAAAAAATTAAAAAACTTAAATAAACCTGTAGTTTATTCATTTTTTTCAAAAACTGTGAATTGTAGAAGAAAACAGAAGCATGATGACTATTAAAAATCTCAATACTTATGCTTCTGTTAAACCTGGCTTGCATCAATGAAAGTAGATGAATCTATTATTGAAATAAATAATGTAGTCCAAGGATTCAAAGACATGCTTGTTTCCTCGCTTGAGTTATTCTTTAAAGTTGTTTTAATAGTATAATTATCTTTATTCAAAGGTAAAGACATCTTAAATAACAACCACAAACCTTTAGATTCTGTTATTTTCTCTTGAGGAGATAATTTATAAGTATTTTCAAATATTGATTTATTATTCGAATCAATAATTTCGATAGTTACTATGTGATTAGTTTTGTCTCCATTGTGAACAGAAAAAAAGATGCTGGTGGACCCATGAAAATATACGGTAGAATTGTAAAAAATCCTATCGAAATCAGAAGGATTATTCCTATATAACGAAGTTTTTTATTGGCTTCTCTCATGGCTTCCACCCAATATGTTTTATCTGTGCTTATCAGTGATCTATTCCATAATCAACAGTATTTCGACAGGAAGTACACCAGATGTTCGTATCCTGTTGAGCATAAAGATAATTCATTATGCATTCTGGATGCAGTACGGAATTTTGATCGTCGGCATCAAAATTATGAGAGACTTCATGCTGAACTATACTGTCATGAGGCCAGTTAACACCTAGTGCATCGATTCCAAAATAAGTCCCTTGTTTTGTGGGAAATTCATGACTCAACAGACAAATCAAGAACCAAGGTTTTATGAACATACTTTGGAATCGCAGCACTAGTGTCGAGTCAACAGCAAAATGTCGTATAAAATCAAGTGCAACTATTCAGAATCGTTAAATCTTTGAGTATTGACGCGACACTAGCAGCCGGCATAACAACGCTTACCAGCAGCATTGCCAAAATTAGCGTTCCTATTCCAAATTTCTTCGTTATCATTTGTTTCACTCCTGTTCATTTCCCAGGAGGCAGGATCAGACAAGCCTTAAATAATTGCAAGGCTAACACTAACTCATGCCTCCGGGCAATGTGGAGTTCGAATAAACCTTCCAGAGAGAATTTGAGCTCCACTGAACATCTTTTTAAATGTTCATATTTTTCTAGGAACTTACTCTTATAACTAATTTGTGACCAAATCATTCAACTGAAAGTATAATCAAATCTAAATTTGGGTTTCTTCAATAGCATCCTAACAAGAGGAACATCTTTTCGCTTTAACTACTCTCTTTTTCATGTATAGATAAATTAAAAATATTGTAATATAACCTCCTACCAGACTTGCATTTGAACTAACTTCAATATCCAATAAGTACGCAAATATCATTAAAATAAGCCACAGGAAATAACCTATTAGATTACTTTTTATGATTACTATGTCTTCAATCCTCTTTTTCTCATCAATTACACCACTTGAGACTATATAATGCCCTGTGAACATGAAAAGAATAAGAAGACCCATCGAAACCCAAATACTTATCTGGGTCTGGGCATAGAAGTTAATTTCAAAGCTCATTGTAATGGTTACAAACAGCCATAGATACCAAAATATTAACCCAATCAGGAGTCCTATAATCTCTTCAAGTTTTGCTTTAAATATTTTCACTTGATACACTCTCTAAATTTAATTTTTTGAAGCGATTATTATTCGAATATAAATTAATTTTGAAAAATGATAAAATAACAATCCTTAAAAATATAGAAGGACGATGTTTAAGTAACATCATCCTTGAATTTCATACATTAATGATGCATTATGGGTTTGACAAACTGATAAAGTTCCATAAAGTATAGGAGGCAACTCTGTAGTAATCAGGAACATATGTGAGTGTCGTAGGATTAAGCGGAAGTCCTAGACGCCATCCCCAGTTATGAGCAGACCAGCCCCAAATACATCCCTCTTCATCGAGAAGGATTGAACTTGTTGGCCCGCCCAATAAAGCTCCCAGTCCTGCTCCAACAACAGCACCAATTCCTCCACCAACTATTAAACCAATTGCTGCTCCAGCTACTGCTGGAGCACAATCAGCTATCGCATCAGAATATGAGTCCTCAATATGATAATGTTTAAGTTTAGTGCCAGATATATACCAAGTGTCAAAAATTTCACCAGTATATGAATCATAGTCTGGATGAGGATACTTTATACCAGACCCCTTAACAAAATGTACACCATCCCACGTATATTTTGTGGAAGTGATAGCATTAATAATTTCAGCGTCTTGCTTAGCAGAAGAGTTCGCAGAAGAGCCATCAAATATTTCTTTCATCGAACCTGGTACAATAGGATTGTATACTGAAGTTACTGTATTAACTAATTCTCCTTCTTGATACACATCAGTCTTGAATTTTCCATCAATTTCTGAAACTTTATAGCTAATATTCGCCACTTCATCAGTTGTCAGATTTTCAATTTGCATTTTTGCTTCGGTGTGTTCAGGATTAGATTCGAAGGTTATTAGCGTATCTCCAATCTGTACTATATTGGAAGTATCATTTATATTAATGATCTCCAATTCCATTTCAGGTAACTTTGTGACCTCTATTTTTTCTTTATCTTCTGCTGATAAAGAAAACGATTCGTCCTGTGCACTCACAGCTGGAACAAAAGCAATACTCACAAGAAGTATTGCTGCAAATATTGCACTTATCTTAAGCTTTTCCTTCATTATATGATCACTTCTGTTCTTTACTCCAAAGACAGGATCAAGCAAGCCTTAAATAATTGCAAAGCTAACACTAACTCATGCCTCCGGGCAATGTGGAGTTCGAATAAACCTTCCAGAGAGAATTTGAGCTCCACTGAACATCTTTTTAAATGTTCATATTTTTCTAGGAACTTACTCTTATAATTAATTTGTGACCAAATCATCCAACTGAAAATATAATTAAATTTAAATTTGAATTTTTTTAAATTTATAGAATTATTTGCTAGACAATTGGACAATTTTACCATAAAATTTAAGTAAGCTCTTTTGATAAGTGTTAACAGGAGAGTTGAAAATGTCAAGAAAGATATTATTTATTATATTGGCAACCCTGCTTTTTTATCTGCCACTACAGCGACAGCAGCTGAAAATTTAGACGAAAGAGAACCATCAAGCAACTATATTGTAACACCTTCACATGATACTGAAATTGTTATCGTTGACACAGATATAGGTATTATGACAGTTTATGATTCCGTCAGTCAGGGAGAAACAAATCTGCACGGAAAATACGTAGGTAGTGGTCTTACCCTTCTGGCTGTAAATCTTAATTGGGGAGATTCAACAGACTCTCTTCGGCTTAAAGTATATACTCCTAGTGTCTAGGAAATTTAGTTATGGATCACCATAATTAAGAAAGGGATTACGTATAAGGGCTAGTTTAAATATTAATACCCTATAATTAAATTGCCAGGACACTAGTGGCTCAGTGCTAGGTTCTTACTATGATAACGCTGACGGAGCTGTTAACGGGAAAATTCTCCTGAATATTCAAAATTCAAATGGAATCGAACCGGGAACTTGGAAGTATGAAGTATATGGGTACAGGGTGACCGGAACAGAAGATTATACAATCTGAATTTTCAAACATAATTACTCAATTTATGCGCTGCTATGTTGAAAAAGAGCTTACTTTTTATTCTTTTCCTGAGTACCCTAGGTATAACCAGTGCAGACACCGGAGGATATACCGTTGGTCCCTGCCTACCCGATGAAGAACTTGAAAAATTGGGCGATGCTGTTGACATGAGCGGTGCTGACGTGACGTACTCATTCTGGGAATTTCCTTTGTCAATCAAAATCGCTTACATAATCGGGTATTTGACTGTTTTCTTTTCCTTTTTCAAACTGGCTCCCATAATTCTTGGTCAGATAAGGAGCCTAAGTAAAAATGTCAACAAAAAGAGAATTATTAATTATGTGCTGAATGAGCCCGGGTGTACTCCATCAGAAATTTCAAGAAACCTGGAAATTAGCCTGGGATCTATAAGATATCAGATCAAAACACTCAAAGCTGAAGATAAATTGATCTTAACGAGGGAAGGAAAGTTCACAAGAGCCTTTCAAAATTCCAACGCTTTCACAAAAAACGATAAAATAATAATATCACATCTTAAAGGTAGTACAAGAAAACAGATACTACTTAACATTCTGGAAAATCCTGAGATTACAAATCAGGAAATTTCAGAAAAGCTGAACTTAGACAAAAGCACTACTCACTGGCATATAAAAAAGTTAAGGGAAGACGATGTCATTTTCTCCGAAGTAGAAGGCAAGTTTACAAAATATTTTGTGAATCCAGCTGTGGAGTCGGAATTGCTGAAATGGCTCAAGTACTGAAACGGCTCAAATATAAACTTTGAGCAGCCTTTTCTTAATGTTTGAAAAAAGAAAAAAACTAGATAGCTGCAAGGAATACATTAATTATCTAGTTCGTGTTGATTTGTAAAGAGTGTGACTCCTCATTTTGTCAGTTTTCTATGAATTTATTAAACCTTGCTTTATAAAGGACTTTATTAATCAAAACACAGGAATCAAACCCGGGTTGTCACCGGTAATACATTCTCCACCTTCAGCAGTTACTATAAAGGTATTTTCAATTCCTACCATTCCGATGTTTTCAATTCCTTTTTTAGGTTCGAGAGCAAATACCATTCCTTCCTGCAGGGGTTCATCAAATCCTTCTGCAATTACAGGCAGTTCATCGATTAACAAGCCAACCCCATGCCCGAGGAATTTCACTTTACGGTTTCCAAAACCCATAAAGTTCTGCAGAAATTCCGAATCAAGCTTGTTCATTATGCTGTTGTAGATTTCCGAGGGAATAGCGCCGGGTTTTAACATTGTGGCAGCCTCATTCTGTATATCCACACATTTATTATGGGTATCTATGGCATATTGAGAAAGTGAAGAACCAAACATATATGTGGTAGTTTTATCCGTGTTATACCCTTCAACTCCGCACCCTACATCTATGAATACCAGATCGCCTTTTCGTAGTTTCCTATCACGGCTTCCAATCAGGGGAACCGCTGGGCTCATCCCATAATTTCCCCCAGGTCCGTTAAAATAAGACGGATATATCGAGCTTTCACCGAAACAGACATTTCCCAGGAACATCTCGGTATCAAACATTCCAAAGCGACATAATCCATGATGTCCTTCTTCGACCATAACCGAAAACAGTTCGGTTGCAAGGTCCGTTTCATTCATTCCTTCCTGCAGCATTTCAGGTACAAGGTCTTCCAGCACATGCTGATGAATCCTGCCTGCTTCTCTTGTCAGCAAGAGCTCATATTCGCTTTTAACTGCTCTGACAGCACAAATTTGAGTATCAACGGATTTAATATTCTTAAAAGGGAAGTATTTTTGAAGTCTCTGGTACAAAGCTAGGGGAACAACCTCGGTTTCAAGATATACAGTGTCTGGAAGCTTGCTTATACTTTTTGCAGCATCACGGAAACTGTTCATAGGTTCTATATTGGAAAATAAGGATTCGTCCAGAGCTCTTTCATAGCTGCGGCGTACCCAGAATATTGCATCTCCGTTCTTAGGGATAATTAACATTCCGTCCTGCATAGTGCCAGTAAAATAATAAAGGTTTATTTTGCTGAAGATAACAGCTATTTCCCATTCGGGACTTGAGGTGTCCATCCGTTTTCTAAAACTTCTCATGCGGTTTTTCAGTTCAGTTATAGGTACTTTCTTAGTCATGCGGATCCCTTTACTAAGTTATCTGTTCTCAATTATAGAAGTAACCTACAGTAGTGAATATACTAAGAACTTATGAGCAGATGTACATAATAGATGTGCATAATAAATGTTCATAGTAGATGTGCATAGTAGATGTGCATAGTAGATGTGCATAACAATTATTTTTCACAACGAACTACTCAAAAAGATAAAAAGTAACTATCAGCGTAGTGCACGTCTCAGCTCTCTTTCCAGAACGGAAAAAATAATTAGAAAGGAGACAAATTAAAAGAAACCAAAAAGTAAAACAAAAAGGGCTTTTGAAAAGGGTTTATCATGCTTGGGAAATTCGAGGATCTTGTTGAAAAGGCTTCAGAGATGGGGCTTAAGGCTTATTTTATGAGCGTAGAAGACATTCCGGTTGAAAACCGGATTGCTCTGAAATGCGCTTACGGCTGCAAAAGCTATGGAAAAAGGTTGAGCTGTCCGCCTCATATTATGTCAGTTGAGGAGTTTAGAAAAGTTCTAGGGGAATACAGCAGTGCGCTTCTTCTCGTAGATGAACGCGATACTTCAAGAGTACAGGATGTCCTTGAAGCCTGGACAGAAATTCGGAAGGATTCTTTCCATAAGATGTACGAGCTTGAGCAGGAAGCTTTCAGGGAAGGCTTTACTTTTGCACATCTTCTGAGGCCCGGCTCCTGCAACGAATGCGATATATGTAACCTTGAAATGTGTGTAAAACCGGAAATGAGGCGTTTTGCACCTGAAGCTGTGGGAATAAACCTCCAGAAGGCAATGGAAGAGGCAGGGCTTGTGCTTGAATTCTGCAATCCGGAGAAAACCATATGTATCGGCATTTTGTTGCTTGAGTGAAAATTCCTATAAAAAATTTAGTGATTGTGTAGTGTGTTCCAGATAATTAAGAGAATAAGGAAGAAGAACCGAATTAATTAGACAGTTTGGCTTTTTGATTCTGAAGATCTTTCAGAAATAATTATAAAAATATTCGTTGCTATACTCAATATTATAATTTAATTAGTGAAGACAGAAGTTATATTAACTTTCTGATATATGTTATGGGAGACATAGCAAAATGGAGGTTTTGTTCAAATTGAATTCTGAAAAGTTAAAAATAGCTGTCCTGGGAGGAACCGGCAATATAGGGGAAGGCATGGTACTCAGGCTAGCCCTTCAAAATCTTATGACTGAAGGTGTAAAAAATGAGATCATTATAGGTTCCAGGTCCAGGGAAACTGCAGATGAAGCCGCAAAAAAAGCCTTATCAGAGCTTGAGAACTGTGGGTTCAATACTTCCGGAATAACCATTACAGGAAGCACTAACCTTGAAGCTGCACAGGCAGCTGAAATGATAATCCTTACAATTCGCTTTGACAATGTTTTGCCTCTACTGGATGAAATCCGTGAAGCTCTTGAAAACAAGATTCTTATCACTCCTGTGGTTCCGATGGTAAAGGAAGGAAACCTTTTTATATACAAACCTCCGGAAGAAGGCTCAGCCGCACTTGCAATCCAGAAAAGAGCTCCAGCTTCTACAAAAATTGTTGCAGCCTTCCACAATATCCCGGCAGGGAAATTGAAGGACGTTGTCAAGTGCAAGGCTGTACACCATGCATTGGTATGCAGCGATGACGTAGAAGCAAAGAAAAAGGTAATGGAGCTTACACAACATATGGGATGCCTGAAACCCCTGGATGGAGGGCCTCTTCAGCAGGCAAACACTATGGAGTCTCTTACGCCATTGCTTATCAACCTGGCAAAACTAAACGGACTTAAAGATCTCGGAATAAACTTTTCCTGAAAAAATTGGTTGAGAAGATAGTGAAAAACCATACAGGAAAAGAGCCGACTAGAAAAAATGATCTGAATCTGGAAAAAAATGGACGTCTTTTTCGAAGAACTTATTTTTATATAATAAAAGACATAATATATCTAAAGGCATAAGTCTTATAAGATGTCAGAAGTGAGGCTTTTGCCTGAGTGTATAAAAACAAGTCCGATAATAGTAAATCAGTAATAACAAATTCATAATAATCCATAACAATACTCTCAATAATCATACTCTTAATTATTTCATCTTACCTTTGCTTTTCTAAAACAGATGAACCTATATTAAAAATCAGACAGTGAACCTGTATGAGTGAAGAACTACTAAAAGTATTAAAGGCTGCAGGGCTTGATGTACTTTCCTGCATGCAATGTGGCACATGCACAGGAAGCTGTCCTTCGGGACGGCACACAGGGCTTAATACCCGGCGAATTTTACGGGATGCATGCAAAAATCGAGCAACAGTCCTCTCAGATGAAGCCCTCTGGCTCTGCACTACCTGCTATACCTGTCAGGAGCGCTGCCCACGTGGTATACCAATTACCGATGCTCTCCTTGAGCTCAGGAGACTTGCTGTTAAAGAAGGTTTCATGCTTCCACAACATAGATTGATATCGAAAATGGTGCTGGAGTGCGGACACGCAGTCCCTCTGGATGAAGAAACGAAGAAAAAGAGGGAAGAACTCGGGCTTGATCCCATACCTGAGACTGTACAGAAGTATCCTGAAGCTCTTCAAGAACTGAAAAATCTTCTTAAAGCATGCAAATTTGACGAACTGGCGGCTGAAAAATAAGGAGGCAGAGATATGACAAAACTAGCGCTATTTCTTGGCTGTATCGTACCTAACCGCTACCCCGGAATTGAGAACGCAACCAAACTCTGCCTGCAGAAGCTTGAGATAGATGCATCCGATCTGCCAGAAGCTTCCTGCTGCCCTGCTCCCGGGGTGTTCAAGTCCTTTGATAAAGCAACATGGCTTGCCCTTGCCAGCAGGAATATAGTTCTTTCGGAAAGGATGGAAAGGGATATCCTGACAATCTGTAACGGCTGTTACGGTTCGCTGGCAGATGCCAATTTAGAGTTGAAAAAAGACTCTGAGATGAAGGCGTGCACAAACAGTTGCCTTAAAGAAATCGGTATGGAATTTAAAGGAACTGCAGAAGTAAGGCACATAATCGAATTTCTCTATAAGGAATTGGGGCCTGAAAAACTTAAGAATTATGTCACAATCCCCCTTGATCTCAAAGTGGCGTTACACTACGGATGCCATCTTATCAAGCCCTCAAAAGACCGGAAACTTGGAGAAACGGAAGCTCCGGTATTTTTTGACGAACTTGTTGAAGTTACAGGTGCAAAAAGTGTGGACTATACGGATAAAATGATGTGCTGCGGAGCAGGAGGTGGAGTCCGTTCAGGGCACGTTGCCGAATCTCTGGAAATGCTTGAACACAAGCTAGCCTGCATTCGGCGAGCAGGAGTAGACTGCATTGTCAATGCATGTCCTTTCTGTCACCTTCAGTTTGACAGAGGACAACTCGCAGTCAACGAGAAATTCGGAACTGATTATTCGATCCCTGTCCTTCATTATTCCCAGCTTCTTGGCCTTGCTCTTGGCTTTTCTCCTTACGAATTGGGAATAGAACAGAATGCAGTCCAGAACATTGAATTTCTTGCAAAAATCTATGAAATCAGCGCAGGTTTAAGGTAAAAAGTTAAAGATTGAAAGGTTGAAGAGCAAAAACAGGTAAAGATATTTTTCATTTTTTCCTTTAACTCGAAATTATAACTTTTATCTCTCGGTTTGCATATACCAGAGACACTTCTGTCTCCACTTGCATGTTCCGCAGACATCTTCGATATCAGATGCACTATTCAGTTTTGAATTTATTAACCTGAAAGCTTTGTCTGCCTTCATTAAAGCCCCTTCTTCGATCTTTAATTTCTCCATGACAATAAGATCCATATTCCTTATCCTGCGAGAGAGGGTCGATTTCTGAATAGTGCATTCCTTTTTGCTGGGACAGGAAATACAGATCACGTCACATTCAGATACGAGTTCCAGAGTTCTTGAAGGAAAAGCTCCAATATCCGAAATTACGGCCCGCATATTAGCTACAAAAGCCGGACTGTATCCATAGCCTTGAAAACCCTGGATACAACAAAGGTGATGAGCTCTGATCTTCAGGCATTCAGATCCGGTTTTAGAATCAGATCCAGATGCGTTAGATTTTTCGAGCATGTATTTCTCCGGGACTTGAATTCTCAAAATCAAAGTATTCATTATATAAAATTCATTCAATAATATCGATTTCTGAATTATCTAGCTGGGATAATTCCTGAACAGGCAGTGTTATCGAAGGCGCTTCAGAGTATTCTGCAAAGAGAATATCATAACCTGTTTTAAGTCCCAGCATGAGATTCAAACTGGTACGGTCGTTGTTTAAGAGCAGTGCCTGGCCTATAGGGTTGCAGGCAGCCTCAAATTCAAGGGCTTCGGATTCTTTGATTCCCAGGTTGGCTTTTTCTAAGCTACATACCTTACAACAAACAGAAAATACCTCAAAATATCTTGAAAGAATCTCATAGGCCATCCTGGCTTCTCTTTCATACTCGATACAGAAAGCAATTCCTATTTTCCTGTACCCCAGCCTTTTTGCGTAAATCGTAATTTCTTCTAGTTTTGTCCGTTTTACATAATCGGATTCGAGCCAGGCGGAAATCTGAATTGACTTCAGATCATTGTCGCTATATTCAAGCCCAGATTTAATAACAGAACAGTTTTTGCCTTTCAGGCATTCTTTATTTCTGCACAATGCACACTGCACATTTTTTCTCCCGGGTTTTTAACAAGAATCGGTGGGTATAATCATAAAGAAGCTGTGAAGGTATAAATATTTCTGTAGGACCCAAAGGAAATTTCGGGCCAGCAAGTAAATGAAAAATTTAAAAGAATTCAGTGAAAAAGAGAAAAAGGCCATAAAAACTGAAAAAAGCCTGATCAAAAAGATTATTTCGGTCTTTTTTTCGGTAACTGGCCTTTGTAGAGTTTTTCAAGGGCATAGACAGCTTTTTCGAGCTTGTTGAAAGGAATTTCTAGGAGTATTTCGTCATTCTTAATATCAATAGCTTTCACGTATCCAAATCAGCCTAAAGAGATATTTATTCCCCCGTAAAGGAGTGAGAAGATCTATTATTTGACTTACGAAGTTTTCAATTCAAACAAAAGAACTCGCCAGCAGCTGAAAAACAAATTCTGGAACTGCCGTCTTAGTAAATTTTCCTTTATATTTGTCTTTCATAAAAAGCAGTAACTTACTTCACCAGGAAGCGGTGGCAGAAGATGCGGAGCCGTCATAACTTTACTAAGATATATTAATCCACCCCCGTTTCTATAAATACACACCACTTTCGATTTAAAAATAGAAATTGTTATATATTCATCATACACTGTGGATAAGTGACCTATGAAAAAATACAGAGGAAGACGCAGCCACCAGAGCAGGGATATCAAGAAGGGTTTTCTGGGAAGATCTAAGCTGCCAGGATGAAAATATCTCTTGCCCTTAACACAGGAAAAGCGATAGAGAGGAAAGGCGGTAACTATATCAGGGCTGAAGGCTCTGACAATAGTTAAGATAAGGCACATAAAAGAGAAAACCGGAAAAACTGAAAAACGCAGAAATTTACACAGGCGATAAAAAAATGACAGAAACGGTTCAACCATTGGAAAGTTTATCAAAAAAGCCAGAGGAGCCAAAATTAATAGTTAACCTCAGGCGCATCAAACGCAAGATTATGATAATGAGCGGGAAAGGAGGAGTAGGAAAAAGTACAGTTGCTGCAAACCTTGCTGCAGGGCTGGCCCTGCGCGGATATAAAGTGGGGCTTCTGGACTCCGATATTCACGGCCCGACTATTCCTACAATCTTTGGGCTGGAATCTGCAAGACCTGACGTCAATGAAGAAGGAATTCTCCCTATTGAGGTACTTCCCAACCTTTCGATAATGTCTATTGGTTTTCTGCTTGAGAATAAAGATTCCCCTATAATCTGGAGAGGACCTGCCAAAATGGGAGCAATCAAGCAGTTCCTGGAAGAAGTTATTTGGGGGGCACTCGATTTCCTTATTATAGACCTGCCGCCGGGAACAGGAGACGAACCCCTGAGCGTGGCCCAATTGATTCCTGATTGTGACGGCTCAGTGCTTGTTACAACCCCCAGGATGTAGCCCTCATTAGCGTCCGGAAATCGATCAGATTTTCTGAAAAACTCCATGTTCCTATCATAGGGCTCGTTGACAATATGCATGGGCTTATCTGCCCCCACTGCGGCAAGCCAATAGAAGTATTCGGAACTGGGGGCGTGGAAAAAGCCTCAAAAGACTTCAATATTCCTATTCTTGCCAGGCTTCCGATTGAACCCAAAGTCGCAGAAATGGAAGATAAGGGCACTGTAGTTCAGGGACTTCTTGAGCAAAGTACTGAATGGCAGAGAAACTTTGAAGATGTTGTAAGCGCAGTAGAAAAAACCCTTGAGGAGAAGTAAGGCAGGATAAAAGAGGGAAAGATTTACATATTTCCCTAATTATCTAATTTTTTCCAATCAGGTAGTATTTCCCCAATCAGGTAGTATTTCCCCAATCAGGTAGTATTTCCCCAATCAGGTAGTATTTCCCCAATCAGGTAGTTTTTCTCAATCAGCTAACTTCAGTTATTAAAACTAATTGTTCGGATCCTTTTCTTTTTCTCTACTTTTTAATATTTTCTCTTACATTTCCTTTTATAATTATATATCTTAGGATTCTTTGAATATATTTATTCGTGCGAAGTGGGATTTCTTAAACGGGGCATATTTTCCTTTTTTACGGTTAATTATTTGTGGTTTATCGATAATTCTACATCAGAATTGAGATTTCAAAATCAACCGAGAATAAAATTATTTGTGAGAAGAGAGGATTATTAACATATAATATGCAAAGAATTACAAAATAAAAAATTAGTGTTGAGAACATGAAAAAATTAGTTATACTATTGATCCTCCTTGCAGCTGTAATATTTACTGCGGGCTGTACTGAAGAAACCCAGGAGAAAAGTGTTGTCGAAGCAACCGAGCCTGGGCAGAACATATCCTCCCAGGAAAAAAGTGTTGTTGTTGATGCGACCACACTTGAACAAATAAACACATCACTTAAGGAGGGCCCTGTTCTTATGAAAATCGGGTCTGAGGGATGCGGACCATGCAAAGCTATGAAGCCCATGCTTCAAGAACTGGCAACAGAATACAGTGGAAAAGCCACTATCATGTCCATAGATATAGTCCAGAGCCCTGCTCTAGAAACTTATTTTAAAATAGGATATGTCCCTGATTCAACTGTAATCGTGAATGTTACAGACGGAGAATATGTCTACATGAAGCCTGACGGAAACGTTACCACAGATAGATTCCAGGCAAGGATTCCCGGTCTCATGGAAAAAAGCGTATTTGAAGATGTTCTGAATCTCGCCCTTCTAGAGAAGGATAAAAGCAAATCTGAATAAAAAGAAGCCTGCAATTGGGAGACTTAGCTTCAAAACTCCAGATACACTGGAAGTTCAAGTCTCCTAAAATCAGGGGTTCGGATTAAAAAGCAGCAACGTATAAGACCAAACTTTAAATATCACACTTGAAAAACCATGTTTTATGATGCAATATCCCCTCTGGCTGCATTTAGCGCAGGAATTCTCAGTGTCCTCTCTCCCTGTATCCTTCCCCTTCTACCTGCAGTTCTGGCAACATCCGCAGGAAAAGGGAAATTAAGGCCTCTTGCCATAGTTATTGGAGTCTCTATATCCTTCACTATGATGGGAGTAGTAACCTCTGCGTTCGGGGCAGCCTTCCAGACATACATAGGTCAGCTCAAAATTCTGGCCGAGATCGTGATCCTTTTAATGGGTTTTGCAATACTCTTTGAAATAAGCCTATTCAATTCCTTTTCGAAATTTCCCCTTCTGGCAGGAATGAACGGGGAGGGGCCTGTCTCAGGCCTCCTACTCGGACTTTCCCTGGGAGTGCTCTGGATCCCATGTGTCGGTCCTATTCTGGCCTCGATCCTGATCATGGTAGCTCGGGAAGGGAGTGCTGCAACCGGCGCATTTACCCTCTCACTTTATTCCCTAGGATTTGCGATGCCAATGCTCCTGCTCGCGTACTCAGCTCACATTTCCTCTTCAAAGATCCGGCTTATATCAAGGTATGATGCAGCTTTTAAAAAAGGAGCAGGAATAGTGCTTGTCCTGGTAGGGCTCTCGATGATATATCAGAACCATTTCCAATGGCTCGTTTAAAAAAATTGAATTTAGAGAACTAAAGAAGCAGGATAAGTTGAGAATTGAAGTTTAAACATCATACAGATTAAAAATAGTAATAAAAAGTAAATAAAGAACTCACGTCACCATGCATGAATAAGAAAGACATAGAATTGTTGCCAGGGCAGCTCTAGATAATGTATGGAATGAACATCTTTGTTTTCTTTTTATATTCAATATATTCATTGCCAAACTCCTTTTCTATGTCTATTTCCTCTTTTTTTGCCAGTTTGTAATACAGGACAAGAAGCAATGAGTACAATATTATAAGAGGCAGTGTAGCCCACTCTAACATCATTCCCATGGTTATCATGAAAAAGCCGGTGTACTGCGGATGGCGAATATATTTGTAAATACCGCTTGTAACGAGTTTCCCCTGACCTTCTTCCTTACTCCAATAATCCTTATGGATCCGGTGCCAGCCTGATATAACCAGTGCAACTCCAGTTAGCGATATAAGAATTCCGACATACATTCCCCAGAAGCCGATATATTGCACGAGTGTATGGCCCCACAGTATGCCTTCTGGAAGGGTAAAGCCAAAGAGCCATCCTATAGCGAACATGCTGAAAGGCACACCGAACATTTCAAGTGCAAATGCAATAATGAACGCCAAGTAAACTCCAGAAGGTTTTATCTGACTTTTTTATAAAACGGCACAAATAGGAGGAATACGCCGTAGATAATTATCCACAAACCAACTGCCCACCACATTCCGAAGTGTGCCCAAATATCTTCTGCTACCATGTTATTACCTTACTTTATATCAACTGACCTTAATAACTGTTCAAATTGATATTTACAAGTTCATCCTGTTTCAAATCATAGCTCTTTTTAGATATCTTAACAGCAGGAGCTGTATGGAGAATACTCCGGATAGAAGAGCCCACGAAAATAGTGATCCTCTGAAGAAAAGTTTCTCAGCTGCATAAATGATGTGCATTGTGCCGTCTCTTCTTTTATGTTTTTTATCAATGTTGGCATGTTATCCATTTCCTTTGTAATATAGTGCCGTAATAATTTGAACACCAGTTAATAACATTATGTTATTTTGCTGACATTATGCCGGAAATTTATTTAACATATATTATTTTATCAGAATGTAACTGTAAAGCCGGAAACAAATTCATGGAATACAGGTAATATGAAAGTGCAAAAATGAGACTTATGAAAAGTAAAAAAATTCGAAGGATAAATCAATAAACTGAAAAATAAAGTTGAAATCAAAATAAAGCTGAAAATGCAAACTGAAGCCAGAGTAAAGAAAGGAAAATTGGAGAAAGTATTATTCTTCACTTTCTCTTGCTATCGCCACAAGCTCATTTACACATGCGACAGCCATCGGAGTCCCACCTCTTGTCCCGACACAACTGATGGATGGTATGGGGATTGTCAGGTTTCTAACCATTTCCCTGGATTCGGCTGCGTTTACGAAACCTACCGGAAGCCCGATAATAAGGGCTGGTCTTACACCTTTTTCAATCAACTTACAGACCATAATGAGAGCAGAAGGTGCATTCCCGATTGCAATAATGCTTCCATCGAGCCGGTCGCGGGCAGCCAGAAAACCTGCAGATGTGCGTGTAATCCCGTATTTGTTAGCGATTTCGGCATCAGGGTCTTCGTCGAGCACGCAAATAATTTCGGATTTATGTCCTGCCTTTGTAATCCCGGCTTTTACCATGCTGATATCGACGAAAATCGGTGCGCCTTTTTTAATAGCTTCCATGCCTGCAGGGATAGGATCATGCATAAAACGCATGATATCTGCCACGGAAAGGTCTCCGGTAGCAATAACGCAGCGCTGGCGGAAGCGGTCTTCAGGCGTTTTGTTCCCGATAAGCTCCTGGATCATTGTCCGGCTTTTCATGTAGATAGCTTTGGCTTCTTCAGTCCTTGCCCCGGAATCCTTGCAGATTTTTACAAGTTCGGGATTGACGTCAACTGTAAGGTCGGTAAATTCCTCAAGATTCTCAAGGTTCCCGGCCTTCTCATTAGCGCTCTTTTCAGTAGTCATACTTTTTGTGATACCCCCTGGGGGTGATTATAAAGTCCTTCTTTTGAGAATTCCAAATCCTGGAATCTCCATTTCCAACAAGAATCGTAGTGCTCATATCCACCCAGTCTTCGTATTCCATGACCTTTCCAAGAGTTGTTACGATCCTGCCCTCTCCTTCGCCCCTGAGAGCATTCTTCACAAGCCCTACAGGTACGGATTCGGCCTTGTACTGGCGAATGATTTCGATAGCTCTGGAAAAATTGGACTGTCTCTTGCGGCTCTTCGGGTTGTACAAGGCCATCACGAAATCGGCTTCCGCAGCAAGATTAAGCCGTTTTTCAATAACTTCCCAGGGAGTCAGGAGGTCACTCAGACTGATCACTGCAAAATCCGTTACAACAGGTGCGCCTAGCATGCTTGCGCCGGCTAGAATTGCCGTGACACCAGGAAGAATCTCTATATCAACTTCAAGGCCTTCGTGCTCAGCAACCTCGAGTACAATACCTGCCATACCGTAGACATTGGTATCCCCGCCACTGACCATGACAACATTTGCGATTTTTGCAAGCTCTACAGCTTTCCTGGCCCTGTCCACCTCTTTACCCATGTGGCTGCGGATTACCTCCTGAGTTCCGAGGAGACTCTCTATTTGGTCGAGGTAAGTACCGTTCCCGAGCACATAACCGGCATTAAGGATTACATCCCTGGCTTTAACCGTCATCTGTTCCACAGACCCCGGCCCGATCCCTACGATGTAGAGTTTTCCTTCGGTTGCTTTATCTTGCGATTGCGATTGTGACTCTGCCATAGACTTTCTTCCTGCAAATCAATTGTTTTTCTTCAGAGAGGGCAAGAGCTGCGGGTTCTGCAACTCCTTTTAATCCGAAACGGGAAGCCTGGGATGATGAAGGAGGATTGTAACTGTTTATCAGCTCATCCGACAAAAAGTATATAGGAATTCCAAGCATCTCTTCCGCTTCCAGAAGCCCCAGTTCATTTTCCTTAAGTTTCGCAGAAGCAAAAGCCGTAACCTCTTCCAGGTTCAGGCCACACTCATCGAGAGCCTGTTTCACGGCTTCAATGACCTCTTCTTTTGTAATGCCCCTGCGAGTTCCGATTCCAATGATCATCTGTTATCGTCTGTCCGCTGGTTTTTCATGCAGTTATTGACCGGTTAATTCGCGTAATTGCAGATCAGTTAATTATTGGCTTATTAACTGTTAGCTGTGCTGCGATCTTTCACTTCTCCGTTTCCTGCCGCTTTCTTATCAGCACGGATACATCTTCATCCACAACAACAATCCTGGGCCCCTTAACCTCAAGAATCTCTATTTCCTGGTCAAGGAGTGCACAGTTTACAGCTACAGTGGATTCTTTGTTGAAAATCTCGCAGCTTAACCTGTCGGCAATGCCCTCGACTGAGGGTTTACCATGAACTTCAGTCGCTGTTGTAAGCACTGGAACTGCTCCGAGTTCTGAAACCTTTCGAGCAATTTCATTTGCGCCGTGATGTCCCCCAAGCAGAGGGATTGCGAAGTTCAGGTTTGAATCCACCACGACCACAGCAGGGTCAGACCACTTATTATCGAGAAGAGGGGCAATGTCCCTGACCACAATGCCTGTGGCAAAGACAGCAACTATTGCCCCATAATTTCTAAAAGCTTTTTCAAATATTCCCTTTTCATAGAGAAGCAGATCGGCTTTCAGGTGTTCTGCTATTCTTGCCGCGATTTCCCGATTCCTTTCAAAGGTAATTACAACGGTTCCTGGGCCACTCCGTATAAGTAGGACCTCCTGTAGTTTTTAGGGTCAACAACCCCACCGATGATTATCATTGCCGAGCGTGTAATACCCGCATCTTTTACCTTGTCTGCGATATCTTCCACTGTCCCGGTGATGACCTCCTCATCTTCCCAGGATGCGTGAAACACTACTGCAACAGGCGTATCTTTCGGGCAGCAGACTTTTTCCATAATTTCTCTGATTTTCTGGGTCCCAAGGAAAATTGCCATCGTAGTATTGTAGGCAGAAAGCTCGGGAATAAGGTCTTTTTCCAGGGTTTTTCCAGCAGGGCGGGTAATGATGAGAGTATCGGAAACGCCGTTAAGAGTCAGCTGCGTACCCAGGGCGGCAGCGCTTGCAAAAACCGATGAAACACCTGCGACTCTTTCTACTTCGATATCGTACTTCCTAAGCTCTTCCATCTGCTCTATGACAGAGCCGTAGAGAGACGGGTCTCCGCTGTGGAGGCGAACGACCAATTTTCCTTTATTTACCGCATCCGCGATTATTTTAGTGGTCTCTTCAAGAGTTAACCCATAGCTGTCCACTGTCTCTCCCTGTGTGTAATTAAGAACCTCGGGATTTACCAGAGAGCCTGCATACATTACAAGGTCGGCTTTTTCAAGCATCTCACGCCCGAGTACGGTGATTAGTTTGGGGTTTCCTGGGCCTGCCCCTACAAAATATACTTTTCTTTCCATCTGACCATTCCCTTTGCCTGTATTTATTCCAAAATTATGTACTGATTCCCGCAGAACATTATTCGGGATTCTATCATTTTTTTCCATAGATGATACTGAAATAGTTTCCTTTCTCTGGAATTTCTTCTTTTTTACGGATTATAAGCTCGTTTTCCGAAAAGAGTCTTTCTGCAAAGATGAATTCCCTGTATCCTTCGGCTTCAAGCTGTTTAACTATCGTTTTCGGCTGCGTAGCTTTCAGGTGAATCTTGTAGCCGACCTCGGAACCGTCACTGACCTCAAAAGAACTCTCAACTGCAACGTCAGTCCTAGCAGCAAAGGAGGTGATTGAACTGATTCCAGGAACAGTTGATAGCTCAACATCCGGATAGTGTTTACGCATTACTTTTTTGAGATGGGAAAAGGTAGAGAAAAAGTTTGGGTCACCTATAAGCCCGAAAGCCACGGTTCCCTTTCTCGCTTCTTCTGCTACCCTGTCAGCGTTTTCTTTCCAGAGAGCATTGAGAACTTCAATATCTCTTATCATGGGAAATTCGAGGATTTCAGCATCTGCGTAAGGAGCCACAAGGTCTTTTGCCAGGCGGCCTGGCACATATACCTTATCACTGTTTTTCAAAACATCTATTGCTTTCAGGGTCAGAAGTTCAGGGTCTCCGGGACCAAGTCCTACTCCTATTAACATGCTATCGCTCCGTAAGTTTTTATAAAAATAAATGTAAAGCAAAATTTCAATTGTAAGAGAATTTTCAGTTTTGCGTTTTTCCGACAACGATGTACACCGGATTTTCGGGCTTGAACATAGTTTCTCCGGCAATTGGTGCACTTCTCGAGACCGAAATATGGACTACTTCATCAAAAATCCGAAGTCTTTTCATCGATTCAATTGTCCTGACAACTGTTTCGATGCGAACGGCATTTACCACGATGCTCCGGGCTTTTTTCTTCACAAGTATCTCAAGCACGGAGCCGATATTTTTTGTACCACCGACAAAAGCACAGTCAATAAAACCGACAAAATCTCCAGAGCCAAGGATATCCGACGCTTCGCCAGCTAAAACCCTGGCATTTTCGATATTGAAATTTTTAAAGTTCGTCTCAGTGGCTTTCAGGGCTTCCGTGCGGGCATCTATTGCATAGATTGTCAGGTTTCGGGTAATCCTGGCTGCTTCGATAGATACTGATCCTGTACCGCAGCCTATGTCTGCAAACCGATCCCCGTCACGTAGCCCGAGTTTGGAAAGGGACACAGCAATGATTTCGGGTTTTGTCGGGCCGCCGCTAACACTTACTATTTCGGACATGTTTTACCTCGGGATAAAGTAAAGCAAATATATGAAATGTAAATTAAATATATGACGATATAATTTTCAATTTTATTATACCGGTAATATAGCAAGTCGAGCCGGAAGTTATGATATATTCAGGTGTAATTATATAAAGGGTATACAAAGATAATTGAAACTCATTGGTCATCGGTTAAGAAATTTTCTTGCCTGAAAGCTATCGATTTTGCATCTTAATCATGATTAAACTTTGGCCTTTTTACATGAAATCGATACTCTGTTCCAGTCTACAATGTGTTAAAATTTATAACAACTGTTGTGGAAATAAAGGCAATTTATCACGATTCCTCACTTAACCGAAGACGCATGAATTGAAACTTGATTTTTCGGATCAACCCGATTATAAATATAACTTGTTGTAGATATACCTTATTATCAGTAAGAAGGGCATGGTAGGAAAGTAAACTTTCATGCGATTAAAGGGGAACTCGGGAAAACACCTACAAGAAAAATTTGTACTGACATTACTGACATTACTGACATTATACATTGACTTCCAGTAAACCATATTTAAAGAGGCGTCCGGAAGTTCTTTTTGGAAGAAAAGGGGTGACCTCTTCTTTCAGCCTTAATACCCTAAAGATAATAAATATATATATAAGTAAATATACATTTTGTATTTTAAAAGAAAGAGATTTTAACTATGAAAACATATCATAATTTGATCATAGGCATATAAGGTAAACTGCCGTTTTGAAAAAAAGCGATAAGTTCTCCCCCAACAAGAGTGTTTTTTAAACGAGAAGCCGAAGTTATTCGGTTAAATACAATTGATTTTCTGACCCGTATACCTGAAAAAGATCTTTTTCACAGGAAAAAAACCCGCAGTGAAAGCCAGCTCTCTCGATGCAGGGCCCTGCCGCCTGAAAGAAAGGAGGAAAAGCGATGAAAATTTACGAATCATATGAAGATCTGCCCAAAATAAAGCTGCCTTATGGGAACGACGTATGTATAAGTGACAGCACTATCCGCGACGGCTCCCAGATGCCGGGGATAGTCCTGAGCAGAGAACACAAGCTTCAAATCTATGAGTACCTGCACGAAATAGGAATTGAAAAACTCGAAGCTTTTGTATTCAATAAAAGGGACAGAGACGCTGTAGACCTTATGTTTGATAGAGGATACGAGTTTCCCGAGATCACAGGCTGGGCAAGAGCCTCAAGGGCGGATATAGATAAGATTCTGGAAGTTGATGGGATTAAAGAAACAGGAATCCTGATGTCTGTCTCAGATACACATATTTTTTCCAAGATGAGACTCTCAGGCAGGGAAGAAGCCGAAGAGAAATATCTGGATGCTCTGCAGTATGCAGTGGATCACGGGCTTCGCACACGGGCTCACCTTGAAGATATGACCAGAGCAGATAATTATGGTTTTGTTTTCCCGCTAGTTGAAAAAATTATGGAAATCGACCCTCGCTGCATTATCAGAGTCTGCGATACTGTCGGATACGGAATGCCCTTCATGGATATCGACGAGCCTTATGGAATTCCGAAAATCGTGCAGTATCTCAAAAAAGAAATAGGGGTTCAAAATATCGAAACCCATATTCATGACGATTACGGATTCGGGTCATCAAGTTCTATTGCAGGTTTCTGGCATGGAGCTAACTGGACAAGCGTAACTTTCCTGGGTATAGGAGAACGTGCAGGAAATAGCGAAATGGAAAAAATCTTGCTTTTCCTGGTAGACAGGGTAGAGGGTTTTGAAAGATACAACCTTGAACCGGTCACTCGCTTTGCAAGATTCATGGAAAAGGAGCTATGGCTGCGGGTTCCGAGAAACAAGGCGGTTGTCGGGAAAAACATTTTTGCCCATGAATCAGGGATACATGCCGCAGGTGTCCTCAAAAATCCCTTCAATTACGAACCCTATTCTCCAGAACTGGTTGGGGGAAAGCGACTCCTGCTTATAGGAGATTCTTCAGGGCTGGAAGTTATCCGCTATAAGGTTCAAGAGACCTTAAATGACCTCCTTGACGTTGAAACCATAGTAGAAAAAGATGACAGCAGGCTCTTGAAAATCCAGAACGAAATCCAGAAGCTGTATGATAATGAAGAACGGGTTTCCTGTATTTCGGACGAAGAACTCCTTGCTTATGTGGAAAAATACTTCCTTTACCAGCCGATTTGCAATCCTGCACATGCAGGTAGAGGAAAACTGAAAATCAAGGGAAAAATAGCTGAGCCCGAAGAAGAAAGAATGAAGGAATGAAGAAAAGAGATTTCCTTCAGTACCTTTTTATTTGAGAATTTCTGCCGTATACTTCGCAATCTCGCCAGCCATCTGACTGAGTTTTGCACTGCCGCCGAGGTCGTAAGTTACGTATTTACCTTCGGAAATTACGCGCTCAGCAGCTTTGAATATGGCTTCGGACTTTTCCTTTTCGCCAAGGTAATCAAGCATCCAGGCTCCTGCAAGTACGGTTGCAACAGGGTTTACTTTATCCTGACCTGCATACTTTGGAGCCGAACCATGAGCAGGTTCGAACATTGCGAAAGAATCTCCGATATTGGCAGAGTAGATAAGGCCGATACTGCCAACCAGTGCAGAACACTCCTCACTGATTACATCCATAAAGAGGTTTGTGGAGAGGAGAACTTTTTTATTGAAAATCTGGGGGTTCTTGATCAGCTGCTGGGCAATATTGTCTATGTGATAGGGCCATATCTCAATATCTGGATAATTCCATCCAGCCTTTTCAACTTCCTCTAAGAAAGAGCCACAGGTAAGTTTCAGGATATTGCTCTTATGAATGGGCACAACAGTGTCATAACCTCTTCTTTTGGCTTCCTCGAAGGCGTACTTTGCAATCTTGCCGGATGCAGTGCGTGTAATCTTACGGATTGCAATTGAAACATCATCCGTGAGCTGGATTTCCTCTCCAATATAAAGCCCTTCAGTGCCCTCGCGCACACAGACCATATCTACATATCCCAGAGGTGCATTTGAATTGGGGAAAGTCTTTATTGGTCTGACATTCGCATAAAGATCATACTTTCTTCTTATGGACACAGCCACACTTCTCGGGGAACCGATTCCACCAGGGGTAGTTGTCGGGCCTTTAAAACAGGCATCTGAGCTGTCAAGGATCTCCCATGTCTCATTCGGGATAAGAGAATTGCCTCCGTTCTTTTCCCACCAGCCGGCGCCTGCCTCACACATAATAAATTCTATGTCTGTGCCAGCGGCTTCTGCAACTTTAAGCATCGCGTCTACTAGTTCGGGGCCTACCCCGTCACCTTTGATTACTGCTGCGGTTTTACTCATATTATCACCGGGTTTTAAGGTTCGTGTTCAAAGAACCGTAGCGACTGAAAAACTAAAAAAGCGGAACTTTTTGAGAAATTTGGTAAGAATGATTGGATCTTCCAGTGTACTCAACGTAAGGCTATATATTTCAAGTTTTGGGTAATTAATACTCTGCGGAATAATTTTTAACTCTAAGTCAGATCTGGAATATGATGCCTGCGCACATTTTTAAAAAATCAAATTTGTATATTTTCTTCAGGAGGTACCCTATCCAGAATCCAACCCGAAACTTTCGATAAACCGAATCCGAACCTTAATCAAGCCCAGAAACCACATACCTTCGAGGAGTAAGAATGCCCGCAAAAATTCCGATTACCGATAATCATATGCATATCGACCCTAGAGCCAGGGGACTTGAAGCAGTGAAAGATTTCATGAATTCTGGAGGGACTCACATAATTCTGGTCACCAAACCCAGCTGGTCCCTTGGTTTAATGGTCAAAAAACCTGAGGATTACCTCAAGGTCTTTGATGAAACAGTAGAAATCGCATCAAAGATCAGGGAGATGGGAGTTGGAGCCTTTCCCGTACTTGGAGTCCATCCGGCAGAGATCTCAAAACTTACTGAGTATATGGAACTGCCAGAAGCTACGGAAATAATGAAGAAAGGTCTTGAGATTGCTTCGGGATATGTGGAAAAAGGCCTTGCTGTAGGGATAAAGTCCGGGCGCCCTCATTACCCTGTGACTGCAGAAGTTTGGGCAGCTTCGAATGAGATTATGGAGTACGCTTTCTCCCTGGGAAAAGAACAGGACTGTGCTGTTCAGCTTCATACCGAAAGTGTGGAAGAGCCTGAGCTCCAGGACATAGCAGAGAGGGCAAGAAAAGTAGGAATAAAAATGTACAGAGTTGTCAAACACTATTCTCCCCTCTGGTAAAAACCTGTGAAGAGCTGGGGCTCTTTCCAGGGGTAATCTCGGTCAAAGGAGCAATCGAAAAGGCGCTTGAAGAAGGGACACGATTTATGATGGAAACGGATTATATCGACGACCCTGACAGGCCAGGTGCAGTGCTTGGCCCGAAAACAATTCCCAAAAGGACCATCAAGCTGATGGAAACTTATAGTGAAGAGCCTTTCTGGATAATCCATAAGGAAAACCCTGAAAAGGTATATAGTATAGAAATCGAGCTTTAAAAGTTTATCGCGAAAGAAAATCCGACGAAAGAGTCAAAGAATGTAGTTTGAGAATATTAACGGTTAAAAGAAGAGAGTTAAGTCAGTAAAAGATAAAAAACACATAAAAACAGAGGGTGAAGGAGATCAAAGGAAAAATCCCTTCGGATTGTACCCTCTGTTATTCCGGAAAGAAAAACCTGCCGGAAACTAAGTATTGCTGCCGGAACAAACCCTGCAGTTAAAATTTACTTTCTCTTTATTTTTACGATATCTCCCAGCGTGGTATCTTTCATTAAGTGAGAGACTTCCTGCCCTGCGGCGTCAACACGTTCCGTAAGTTTGACGTTAAGGGTGTGTTCAAGTTTCTTTCGAACAGGCTCTTCGGGCACGATTTCACTGCGTTCTATCTTTTTGATAAGAGATGCTTTTTCTTTTATGTTTTCAGCCAGGTCTTCCTGAGACCAGCCTTTGGCTTCTCTGGCATCCCGGATAATCTGATCATAGTTATCCAGGAGTTCGTCTTTCAAAATGTCGAAAAAATCCTTCTTTTGCCTCTTTTCAGTTCGTGTTACCGTACGAACCACCGGAGAGACTTTCCTTGATACGGGTGTCCGTTTATCAACGGGTTTACCGTAAGGAGCACATTTTTGGCAGACCTGGAGTTCGCTGTTATCAATTGTAATGCATATAGACGTTCCGCGGATCTCTGCACCACATATTTCGCACTGCATATTGATCACTTCGAAAGCGCTATATACGGTACGAACTTAAATATTATTCGGAGCTCCATGACGGAAAGTACCAAAAGTAAGGATGAAAGCATGCGCAGTCACCTTGGTAAGTCCGGACCTGTGTATGACGGAATCGAGCCTGGAGAGCTGGGGAAATAACTGAAAGCGTCCAGGACCGAGTGAGGCAACTTGAAAGCCGCAACAGTTTTCTGGAAGAGCAGTGCAGCCAGATTGAGTCCGAAAAACGTTATTTGGAAAATCAAAAGATCAAATATGAACGGGAAATCAGAAAGCTGCAGTCTGAGCTGGATCGGATGAAGACCTCTCCGCTCATTATTGGTACGGTCATTGATGTGATTAAGAACGACAGGATAATTGTCCGGAGCAGCAACGGGCCTCAGTTTCTGGTTAATGTCTCACAATATATAGATGAAAAAAACTGCTGCCGGGGGCAAAGGTTGCCCTAAACCAACATACGCTTGCCATTGCCGAGGTTATTCCTTCTACGGAAGAGCCTTTTGTTGCCGCAATGGAGGTCTTCGAAAGCGTAGAAGTGGATTACGACCAGATAGGCGGTCTCGAAGAGCAAATTCAGGAACTTCAGGAAGCAGTCGAACTTCCTCTCATCGACCCGGAGCGGTTTGTCCGGATAGGTATCGAGCCTCCTAAAGGAGTTCTTCTCTACGGACTCCCTGGAACAGGTAAAACCCTGCTTGCAAAAGCCGTGGCTCACAGGACCAAGGCTACATTTATCAGGGTTGTAGGCTCTGAACTCGTGCAGAAATACATCGGGGACGGGTCCAAACTTGTAAGGGGAATCTTTGAGATGGCTCGGAAAAAAGCCCCAAGTATTATCTTTATCGATGAGCTGGACTCGATTGCTGCAAGGCGCCTGAATGAGACCACGGGCGCAGACCGTGAGGTTCAGAGGACACTAATGCAGCTTCTTGCAGAGATGGATGGGTTTGACAAAAGGAAAAACATCAGAATTATTGCAGCAACAAACCGTCCAGACGTCCTTGACCCGGCAATTCTCAGGCCAGGTCGTTTTGACAGGCTTGTCCATGTTCCCATGCCCGGAGTCGAAGCCAGAGGAAAAATTCTGGAAATTCACTGCGAAAAGATGATTCTTGCAGGAAATATCGACTTCAAGAGGCTTGCAAAAGCTACCGAAGGGATGAGCGGAGCAGACCTGAAAGCAATTGCCACCGAGGCAGGCATGTTTGCAGTCAGGAAAGACAAGGAAATGGTTGAGATGGAAGACTTCCTCGAAGCAGTTGAGAAGGTATCTATGGCTGCAGATACGCAGAAGATGATGCCTGTAACTCTCCCTGAAACAACTATGTTCGTGTAAAAAAGCTCGGATAAACCGGATGAAAAGCCCCTATATGGGCTCATTTTTTACTTGAGTGAAGTGAGGTTTTATGCCGGAAAAGATGAGTTTTTCCCTTAAAACCGGCAAACTATTTTTGTAATCCCTACATAAAAACACATGTGAATTCAGATTTTCATATCAAATCCGAAATTCGAATTCTGGGTATAGATGATTCTGTGCTCCTTAACAAAAATGTAATGATAGTGGGGACTGTTTTCAGGGAGGAAGCTGGATAGACGGAGTCCTTCGTTCAGAGATCACAAAGGACGGGCTTGATGCTACCGACATTATCTCCAATATGATAAAGAAGAGCAAACATTACGGCCAGATAAGGGTTGTCATGCTCGACGGAATCACTTACGGAGGCTTTAATGTTGTTGATATAGAGAAGCTTCATAGGGAAACAGGGATACCTGTAATTGTAGTTATGCGTTCATACCCTGATTTTGAGAAAATCAAATCTGCCCTAGAGTATTTCTCGGATGGGAAAAAACGCTGGACCATAATAGCGAAAGCCGGAAAAATAGAAAAAATCGCTGGAGGGAAAGGACGAAATCCCATTTATATCCAGAAAGCAGGCATAGGCCTGGAGAGTGTGAAAAAGATAATTCAGCTTACCTCAATAAGAAGCAATATTCCTGAGCCTCTGCGGGTTGCCCATCTAATCGCAACAGGAATTATCTTGGGAGAGTCGAGAGGAAAAGCATAATTATTACATTTTTTACATTTAATTGTTTACATTTTTTGCATTTGATTCTCCAAGAAAGAAGAAAGATGTGAACAGGATTTGGAAGCGTGGTATTAGGTATGGGGAAGTGGGTATATAAATCAGAATAAAGAGAAAGGTAAAAATACAGGAAATGGCTTCAAAAAATATAAAAAATAAAAAAATAAATATTTTACGTAAAAAAATTGGAAGAGATTGGGAACAAAGAATAAAGAGAATAGGAAATAAAGGAAGGCCGGATCATAAAAGCAGTGAAAAGCAGAACCTGAGGCAAACAGGAAAGTAGAAGAGTTTAATAAAATTATTAAACAAATACAGTATAGATTTAAAGACTGGAAAAGGAAAACTATTAAATTGGAAACTGTATATGTGATGGTTAAAATAGATCTATTCTTCTTAAAATACATTTGTTCTTTAATACAATCCATTAAATATCACCCCATAGAATGGAGGAAAACAGTAGCATGAGATCCATTGTGGAAGAAGCCCTTGCTCGATCTGCCCTGGAAGGACGTGCCGGGCAGGGAGAGTACTCAAATTCAGATTACTCTAACGCAGACTCAGATGTGGATGCCGAACTTGAAGAGATCCTCAGAAGCCTTAAAACAACCATCAAGGTCGTAGGTTGCGGAGGCGGCGGCTCAAACAGCATCCAGCGTATGATGGGCGAAGGGATCCAAGGAGCGGACCTCGTTGCCGTGAATACTGATGCCCAGCACCTTCTTCATATACGCTCCGGCAAAAAGATCCTTATCGGGAAAAAGAAAACCCGTGGACTTGGGGCCGGCAGCCTCCCCCAGATAGGAGAAGATGCTGCAATCGAGAGTATTGATGAGATTAACAAGATTGTCGAAGGCTCTGATATGGTCTTTATCACGGCGGGCCTTGGAGGAGGAACTGGGACAGGGTCGGCACCTATAGTAGCTGAGGCCGCCAGGGACGCAGGAGCCCTTACGATCGCCGTTGTCACCCTGCCGTTCAGTGTGGAAGGTCATGTCCGCAGAACCAATGCAGAGGCCGGCCTGGAACGCCTGAGGGATGTTGCAGACACGGTGATAGTGGTTCCCAACGATAAGCTGATCGAAGTAGTTCCGAGACTCCCGCTTCAGGCCGCCTTCAAAGTCTCAGACGAAGTTCTTATGAGAGCCGTAAAGGGTATAACCGAACTGATCACAAAACCCGGGCTTGTAAACCTCGATTTTGCGGATATCAGAACTGTTATGCAGAACGGAGGCGTTGCGATGATAGGGCTCGGAGAAGCGGACGGAGATAACAAAGCTGTCGAGTCCGTACAGAAAGCTCTGCGCAGCCCACTTCTTGACGTAGACATATCAGGTGCGACATCTGCCCTTGTTAACGTGGTTGGAGGGCCTGACATGACAATTTCGGAAGCTGAGTCAGTGGTTCAGGAAGTTTATAGCCGGATTGACAGCAATGCCCGCCTGATCTGGGGTGCTCAGATTGACCCTGACCTCGAGCAGACCGTACGTACCATGATAGTGGTCACAGGAGTAACCTCAGCCCAGATTTATGGTCATGGAAATGACAAGAACATTACTTTTAAATATGGAATTGATTTTGTAGAGTGATCAAGCCAGACACTAAAGGGATAAAAATAGTCGGTTGGAATAAAATATACTGTTTTCCTCTCTTTAGAATAAAAATAAGGAATCGGAATCGAAACCCAATCGAAAACTATTTTTATGGTAAATGCCGTATGATGCCGATACTATTCGGCATCAAAAAAATAAATCTTTATACTGACGCGATCAAAGATCTGAAGTAAATATAATCCTGCATCGAAATCTTGTGGTGTTTTAAAAGCCGTGCCAGTGATATCTTCATATAATAGGAATCAATAATATAATCCGCCCGTTCCTTCCTTAAGAGAAATCCGAAAATTCGGTGTATAAAAAAGCGAATTTCTGAAATGGAAAGCACATAGGAAGAACCGTAAGCGGAAAGTTCAAGATATATGAACAAAATAAAGAAAACCTGGATGTGAATTGATTGGTAGAACTCCCGTTTGAAATGAATGTAACTAAAGAAAGCGTTGGTCAGGTAATCCGGGCACACTTGAGAGTCCTGAAACTTACTAAAAAACCGTCCAGGGAAGAGTTCTTGACTATTGCCAAAGTTGCAGGTATTGGCATTTTGGCTGTGGGAGCAATAGGATTTATAATATATGTACTGCTGACAATGTTGCCCCAGTGGGTGGCCAAATGAGTGAGGATTCTCAGATATTTGTAATCAAAACCACGGCAAACCAGGAAAGATCGGTTGCAACCGCTCTTGCCAGGATTGCAAAAAGGAGAAACTGGACATAAGGGCAATTCTGGCTCCTGATGAGCTAAAAGGATATGTCCTTGTTGAGGCTCCTAAATCCGGAATCGTAGAACTGGCAATCCAGACTATTCCCCATGCACGAGCTCTTGTGAAAGGGAGCTCTACAATTGCTGAAATTGAGCATTTCCTTAAACCCAAACCAATAGTAACAGGAATCAAAGAAGGGGCTATAATTGAGGTCACTTCAGGACCCTTCAAGGGGAGAAAGCCCGGGTTAAAAGGGTTGATGAAGGGCATGAGGAAATTACTGTGGAACTGTTCGATGCGGTGGTTCCGATCCCCATAACGATTCGCGGCGATACTGTAAGAATATTGAGAAAAGAGAAAGAATGAAGCCGCAGCGAAATGGAAAATACCGAAAATTCCAACTTACTATAAATAAAATTATCAGTATTCAAAGTGGATTGAAAGAGATCTGCAAAGTTTATATTTATTAAAACCGGTGAAACTCAGATGACAAGTATTGTTGAAGCACTCGTCCCTGGAGGAAAAGCGAATCCTGGACCACCTTTAGGTCCAGCGCTTGGTCCGCTCGGGGTCAACATAAAAGAAGTGGTCGAAAAGATCAATGAAAAAACAAGGGACTATAATGGAATGCAGGTCCCTGTGAAAATAATTGTTGACGACAAAAAGAATGTCGAGATCGAAATCGGCACTCCCCCAACAGCGTCCCTTATAATGAAGGAGCTAGGGATTCAGAAGGGATCAGGAAATGCGGGAAGCGAAGTTGTTGGAAACCTCAGTATCCCACAGGTCGTAAAGATCGCTCGCATGAAGAAGGAAGATGTACTTTCCTACGATCTCAAAGCAACAATGAAAGAAGTTATGGGCACCTGTGTACCTATGGGTGTGACCGTAGAGGGAGTCAAGGCCAAAGACTGCCAGAAGGCACTCGATGAAGGCAAGTTCGATGATTTGCTTGCTGGCGAAGAGTGGTAAGCCTTCCCTCCCTTTACTATTTAATCCGGGATTTTATGATACACCAATAGTTTTAAATTGGATACCACTAATAGCTCAGGAACCTTGAATACCGTTCTACTGTAATAAAATAAAAACTGAGAGTTATTAGAGGCTTACTATTTAAGAGTGAAAGAACCGGATTCACGGGAAGCCCTAAAACCAACCGTAGTAAGCCGAAAAGGCTGCTTGGACGAGAACGTTCAAACACTACGGGGAGGAACACGATGGCAGAAAAAAATATACTTGAAGCTGTCAAGAAAGTACTTGAAGAATCGCCAGAGCGAAAGTTCTCTGAAAGCGTAGACCTGGCGATTAACTTAAAGAATCTTGACATGAATCAACCGAAGAACAGAGTCGATGAAGAAGTAATTCTTCCGCACGGGCTCGGAAAAGAACTGAAGATCGGCGTTTTTGCAAAAGGTGATGTGGGCCTGAAGGCAAAGGCTGCCGGTGCTGCGTATGTTATTTCTGATATTGAGCTCGAAGAACTGGCGGCTGATAAGAATAAAGCCAGGACTCTTGCAAATGAATATGACCTTTTTATCGCAGAAACCCAGTTCATGCCGGTAATCGGTAAGAAACTTGGTATTGTTCTTGGACCCAGAGGGAAAATGCCTATTCCACTATTACCAAACAAGGATGTAGGCGAACTGATCCAGAGCAAGCAGAATGCGGTAAAGCTCAGGTCAAAAGATAGGCTTACCTTCCATGTGGCTGTCGGCAGAAGAGATATGAATCCTGATTACCTTGCCGAGAACATTGAGACTGTTGTAGCCAGGCTGGAGCGTGTCCTGGATAAGGGCAAGCACAACCTGAGAACGGTATATGTCACGACAACCATGGGAAAATCAGAGAGGGTGGTGTAAATGGCAGAAGAAAGGCATCACACCGAGCACATCCCGCAGTGGAAAAAGGATGAGATCGAAAATATAAAGGAACTCATCCGGTCCCATAAGGTCTTCGGGATGGTGGGGATCGAAGGCATTCTCGCAACCAAGATCCAGAAGATTCGCCGGGACCTTAAAGACGTTGCGGTGCTCAAAGTCTCCAGGAACACCCTCACAGAGCGGGCTTTAAATCAACTCGGAGAAAGCATTCCCGAGATGAATAAATACCTTGACAAGCAGACTGCTCTGGTATTTACTAATGAAAGTCCATTCAAGCTTTACAAAGTACTCGAACAGACAAAAACCCCGTCTCCTATAAAAGGAGGCGCAATAGCTCCTCTGGACATTATTGTTAAGAAGGGGCCGACCAGTTTTCCTCCTGGCCCAATTCTCGGAGAATTCCAGAGCGCGGGAATTCCTGCCTCAATAGAAGCAGGGAAAGTCGCAGTAAAGGAAACGAAGGTTGTCTGTAAAGCAGGTGAGGCAGTCCCGCAGAAGCTCGCAACCATGCTCTCAAAGCTGGAGATATACCCTCTTATTATAGGACTGGACTTAAGGGCCGCCTATGATGAAGGGACAATTTACGAGCCGGAACTCCTTGCAATTGATGAAGGCCAATACTTCTCTGACATTATCAGAGCAACTCAGAACGCTTTCAATCTCTCTGTCAATACCGCATACCCGACAAGCGCAACAATCGGCACACTGTTGGCAAAAGCCTCGGTAGAGGCAAAGAACCTTGGTGTCAATGCTGTTGTGTTTGATTCAGGAGTCATGGATGCACTGCTGGCAAAAGCCCATATCCAGATGACATCTGTTGCGTCCAAAGCCGCAGATAAGGATGCAAACGCAGTTGATGACGACCTGAGGGAAGCTCTCGGAGCAGCAGCAAGCGCAGCAGCAGCAAGCGCAGCAGCCACACCGTCCGAGAAAAAGGAAGAAGTAAAAGAAGAAGAAGAAGCAGAAGAGGAAGAAGATACCTCTGAAGAAGACGGAATGGCCGGTCTCGGTGCCCTCTTCGGATAAACAAATTTACAATAATTGAAAGTAAGGTGATTATGATGGAATACATATATGCAGCTCTCTTATTGCACAACGCTGGTAAAGCAATTACTGAAGAAACAATCACTGCTGTTCTCAAGGCAGCAGGTGTTGAAGTGAACGAAGCTAGAGCAAAGGCCCTTGTAGCAGCCCTTGACGGCGTGGACATCGAAGAAGCAATTTCAAAGGCCGCATTTGCAGCCCCTGCAGCAGCAGCTCCTGCAGCAGCAGCTCCTGCAGCAGCAGCTCCTGTTGAAGAAGTAGAAGAAGAGGAAGAAGACACCTCTGAAGAAGACGGAATGGCCGGTCTCGGCGCCCTCTTCGGATAAACTCAAGTAAAACTTTAATACCTACAGCTCGCCTCACGGCGAGCATTCTTTTTTCAATAGAATTGAGCAGTAGTTTAATAACGTAGAATTATCTGATTTTCTGTAGAATTCGTTATCTTTTCTCAAAATTCTTCATTTTCTAAAAATATTTATCTTTTCTACTTGATTCTCTGCACTACAATATAATATCCCTTTTATTTGACTTATAAAAACAGAATATGGCGAGACTAAAAGGAATAATAGGGTTATTGGAGAGACGACACCAAAACTCATTTTTAGTCTTAAGAATTGAAAATTTTTTTAGATTATTTTCTGTAATTTAAAAAAGACTGATTCTCCAAAATCCAATATCCAAAGAAGCAAATAAGAAATTACTGAAGTATACTCGTCAAAAGATATAAACTGAGATTTTGAAACTGACTCATTATTTTTAATTGTTTGCTGAATTAAATTTATCAGTAGAAACGAATTTATAATCTCGAAGCTAACTGTTTAAAGTATATGTAAATCTTACAAATACTTATGCAGCAGGAGACGAAGGATCAATAAGCGAATTCTATGACCTGATAGGGTGAACAATTTTCACCCGATTTATATATTTTATGGCGATGATGACTCAGTACCAAAATCCAGTGATGAACGTAAAATTAAAAATCACTAGATTTTGTAATTGGTTCCAATCCTTGTGATTTTACTTCTAGGTTGAAGCCTTTAGATGTCGAATGTTAATTTTGATTGGAGGCTGAATTCTTCTTACGAATTCAGATTTTCAATCAAGAAATGCAAAAATCACTAGATTTTGGACCAGAGTCCGATGATTTGATGAGGATAAAAATCACACTGGTATTGATGTCTGCTATCTTTATGTTTTACTGGGTCGCAGTCTTAATAAGTTATATACCTTGGCCAATGTCTGTCACAATACTTTCTTTCGGGGACTTGACAGAGTTATTGGGCATAATTTCATTTTTGGGTTCCGTTCTTTTTTTGGTGGAAGCGAGAAAAGTACTACCCAGATGGTATCTGGCAGTCCCATTATGTATTTCTCTATTTATACTGATCATCGTAAATTTTTGGATTATTTTTAGTGGTAGAGAACTTCTTAGTGACCACATCGGCATCGCAGAAACACTCGTGATGCTATTTATGGCGTTACTGTCCCCGTTCTCGGCACTGGTCTTCTTATCTATGGATGGACATCCTGACTCAATGAATGCATATCTTGCAGTTTCATCTTTAGTGAGTGTGCTTTCGATGATTTTCCTTTTCTTCACGCTCAGTGGACTTTCACATGCACTTTCAAGAGGAGGGCCGACTTTTGATGCTGTTGTCGCTTTTCAGGCATTTTATTGGCTCTTTGTGATGCCGGTTATAGGAATATGTTTTTTACTTAGTGCAATAACATACAGGAATCATGGAAACGTTTTAAATCCGGTAACTGCTGGATCTACTCAAAATTAGTCATGAGTAAATTAGCAGTTAACTCCATTTTTATTCAATTACGAGAAATTTTTCATAGGATTTTTGGCGGATAATTCTGACTTAGCTTACTTTAATATCATATCTGTTCACTCTCTAGGTATTAAATGGTTCAACAAATTATTATGAACTTCGGTTCATAAATCAATAAGCTAAACAGAGTCGGAAATGAACGTTGGAAATTAGCTTTCCGCAAAAAGGTTATAATAGAAAAGCTTAATGAATAATAAGCAATCTTCTGCAAAAAAATATAAAAGAGATCTATATGTCCCGCCTTAACCCCATCCTGGCTTCGAAGGCTGTGTGGCAGATTCGAGTAAGAAAGCGTCCTTTTGTCCTTTCTCACGGTGTAAATGCTCGTTGCAATATGCGCTGCACTTTTTGTGAATACTGGAAGAAAACTGGAGAAGAACCGGCAAAAGAAGATGTTTTCAAGCTATTAGACGATGCAAGAGAATTCGGGATTGGAGTTTATAATGCCTGGACCGTAGAACCTCTTCTAAGAAAGGACCTGCCACAGATTATGGCTCACGCCAAAAAAATAGGGATGGTGACTTCCATGGTCACAAACGGAAAGCTTCTTTACGAAAGAGCTGAAGAGCTTGGAGATGTTGACTATCTTTCGGTTTCCGTAGACGGGATAAAAAGTTATAAAGAAATCCGGCGGATGGATTTTGAAACCTTGTTGAAGGGCTTAAAGAAAGCTATTGAGGTTAGAAAGCTCCAGAAACAGAAAAATCCTATCCTGATGAACTGCGTACTCACAGGAAAAAATCTGGACGATATCGAAACCCTTATTTTGCTTGCAAAAAAGCTGAGAGTAAAAGTTTCCTTCGAGCCTGTCCACGAGTTTCCCGGAATCAGTGAAGAGATCTGGAACGAGATCGGAATCCGTGATACGGAAAAATTCCGCAGTACAGTTGACCGTATAATCGAGCTTAAAAAACAGCGTTATCCGATCATAAATTCCAACACCTACCTCAGAATGGTCAGAGACAGGGAAATGGATTACAGGTGCAGGGCAAGCGGGATTATTATGAATGTAACGCATGACGGCACTCTGGAGACATGCCGCGCGCAGAATGAACCTCTCGGAAACGTGATGTGGGATGGGTTTGAGAGTGTTTGGGAAAACTCGGAAGAGCGCAGAAAAGAAATTGTACATAACTGTAAAGGTTGTCTCTTTTTCGGGTATACGGAAAACAGCTTGATGCAAAGTTTTAACCCCGAAGTTTTGATGCATTACGAGTGGATGTGAGGGCAGAGTTGCGAGTCGGGAGCACGAGGCCCTTTTCGGTCGAGTTGCGGCTCGACGATGTGCGGTCCGTTTCGTTCGCTTCGCTCGCTCAAGCGGACTCAAAACCACTGTGGGTATGTTGGCAAAAATAAACAGGGTAACCGGAATACTTCATTAAACGTGTATTGTCACGTTTGCGCAGCAAACGGTTTTTTCTTAAACCGAAAGTTGACATGAGATAACTGATAAAAACCGCTTTTATTGAAATTCTAAAAGAAACTCAAAAAATACCACTATATGAAAAACTTTTACTATTTTTCAAAGTTAAAGTATTAACCCCGTCAGTTTCAGCGGCTTATGAGAATTTCAAACTGAAAACTTTGCTAAGTATATTTTAACTATACCCATATTAGTAAATTTAAGTATAAAGTAATTAATTCGAGAATGATAATCATTCTCTCACAAGACGGAAACTCAGGGCATCGCCGCGGGAACCGGAATAACTTCTACGACGGTTTGCTGACCGACAGCTATCGGCAAAATAACTCCAGCCACCGCCTCGCAATACACGGTCAGAGCTATTTTCATCTCTCCAAGCACTACCGTCAGAAGGAGCATCATTATAATTATTACGCCAACTGTCTTGGACCCATTCCCAAACATTTCCATGCATGTCATAAAGTTTCCAAGAATTCGGCTCTTTCTTTCCAACATGATGAGTTTCACCACCAGAGTTACCGCTATACCAAGCATATTTCCCAAGTTTCAATTCGTCATCACCAAAATAAAATCTGGTGGTTGTATTAGCCCTGCAGGCATATTCCCACTCAGCTTCAGAAGGCAGGCGGTACTTATCATTACCTCTCAATTCATTTAATTTTTTAAGAAATTCCTGGACATCATTCCACGAAACATTTTCCACAGGTCGATCATCACCTTTGAAACGAGAAGGATTACTACCCATTATAGCAACCCACTGTTTCTGAGTAACAGGATATTTACCCAAATTGAAAGGATTTTTAATGGTTATTTTATGAACTGGGCCTTCGCTATCATATCTACCCACTTCATCATCTGAAGACCCCATCTTAAACTCTCCCACGGGGATCAAGGCAAATTCCATTTCTCTTATGGCTTCAGGTAATGAACCAGAAAAATTATCTTCAGGATATGCAACCACAGGTGAAATCTGCAACAACTTGCTAAAATCAAGACCTGAAAGAGTATAATCCACATTTTGTGAGATATGACCTTTTTCAATACAGCCGTATCTCAATAACTCTCTCAACAAAAATCTTAAATTTCCATCTTTAATCAAATTTTTTAGGAATCTATCTTCATTTTCCGGTTTTAATGCAGATTCTTGTAACTGATCGAAAAGCTTATTATTCGAACTTAAACTGGAAACTAGGGATGGCCACTTCATACTGATTGCCACGAATTTTGCAAGTTTTTTGCAGTTCCACATATTTTCAGGAGCATTGCCCTCCTTATAGGAAAAAAGACCAGTTCTTTTTCCCAGAGTTCTTTGGAAACGAAACTGATTAATGAACTGCTTTATCCTACGAGGATCCTAAAAATATTTTTAATAGTCCTAACCAATAATATTATTTCCCAAATTTTTATACTTACCTACCTTCGGAGGGCAAGAAGTAGCCAGAACCTTTCTTTTCTCCCCCGGACTATCTTTTTTTAGCTTAATGGCAGGGCAGAACGCATTTTAATGAATTGAAAATTTGAAAATAAAACGGGGGAAACACATAACAAGAGAATAGACTTATTCTCGGCCTCGCGGTTGAGTTTTTAGAGTCACCATGGCCCAATTACATTAAGCATATTTTAAAAGTGCCTCAAATCGCCTCTAAATAGTTCGATATTTGCCATTGAAGCCGGCAATTTGAGGTTCTGGCTCACATCTCCGAAGTTTTAAAGATCAAACCAAGCTTAGTGATACAGGGCCCATAAAATGAAAACAAAGGCAGTTTTCCTTAAAAAGATTAAAGCTTTTGAGCAGATTTCGGCAGGGTAATATAGAAGAAGTTAAAAGCACTTCGGCAAATAGAATATTTTTGATTTTGAGACCACTTTCCAGAGGGATTACATGGCACCTACCCCAAAAAATTACTTTAAACAATATCCTTTTGTTGATAGAAACTGTTATATTCAAACCTTTAAAGAAGCTGTAAAAAATATCGGACAAAAAGAATTCAACGTCCTGGTTTATTATGGGGTTGCCGGTATTGGAAAGACGAGTTTGAGAAAAGAACTTTCGAAGTATCTCGAAGAATACTGTAAACATTCAGATAAGAAAGTTATCTGGGCTTCAATTGACCTGCAACTGGATAAACACAGAGAAAAAACTCCTTTTTTAGTAACCCTGAAAAATGATTTACAAAGAAAATCCAAAATAAAGTTTCCTGCTTTTGAAATTGCACATGCCATTTACTGGAAAAAGGCATATCCGGAAATCCCTCTGAGAAAAGAAAACTACCTCTTTTTTGAAGGCGACGATGCTTTTGATGACTTTTATGGAGTTGTCGAGAAGATACCTTACTTTAGTCTCGTGCCTGCTGTTGGAAAATTACTGAAAAATGCCCCGGACTACCTTAGAGCGTGTCTTAAAATTATATAATCCTTGACACACTGATTGTTCGTTCATGCCAGAACAAAATAAAAGAACTCCTTATCATAGTAATTTATCTAATAAACAATGGGAAATAATTAAGCCTCATCTCCCCAGTCCTAGCACGAATCGAGGTAGAAAACGCGTTCATTCCTATCGAGAAATATTGAACGCCATCTTTTATTTGCTACGTTCGGGTTGTGCATGGCGAATGTTACCCCACGAATTCCCACCGTGGAAAACTGTCTACCACTATTTCCGTCTTTGGAGACTTACTGGATTTTGGGAACGTATAAATGCTACACTGAGAACTGAACTGAGAATTGCATATGGAAGAAAACCAGAACCGAGTGCTGCAATTTTAGATAGCCAGTCAGTTAAAACTACAGAAACGCCAGGAGTACGCGGCTATGATGCTGCCAAGAAAGTAAAAGGGAGAAAGCGCCACATTCTAGTGGATACAATAGGGCTACTGTTGATAGTTATAGTTCATACAGCAAATATCCAGGATCGAGATGGAGCTAAACTTGTTCTGGAACAAATTAAGGGGAAATTTTCTCGATTGCAGCTTATTTGGGCTGATGCTGCTTATTCCGGTCAACTGGTTGATTGGGTCAAAGTAGTTTGTGGTTGGATGTTGGAAATCGTAAAGCGCAGCGATGACATCAAAGGTTTTAAGGTACTTCCTCACAGATGGGTAGTAGAGCGTACATTTGGATGGCTAGGTAGATATCGACGTTTGAGTAAAGATTATGAAGGATTAACAGAATCAAGTCAAGCATTAATATATGCTGCAATGCTTCATATAATGATTAGAAGACTGGCTCGTATAAAAAAATCAAGCGGATGATAAAGGAATATTAAGACACGCTCTTAGAAAATGGTGGAAAAGGAGAGGAGAAACAGAACTCTCGCAGCTTTCAGAAAAAGAACCTCTGGAAATTGAAGAAATGCTTCCCTATTTCTGGGCGCAAGACCTCAATGATTATCTGGAACGTACTTCAAAATCTGCAGTATTATTTATAGACACGTATGAAGCCCTGTGGGAAAAGGAAAGAGGGCAGGGAAATTTTAATGCTAGAGACGAATGGATAAGGGAACTTATCTCAAACCTACCTGAATCATCCCTGTGGGTAATCTGCGGAAGGGAGGAACTCCGGTGGAATGAAGTCGAGAGAGACTGGAATAATTCTCTTGAACAATACGAACTCGGAAAACTCCCCGAAAAAGATGCCCTCGATTTTCTGAATCGCTGTGGAATTAAAGAGAAGGAGATTCAAAAGGTAATTCTCAAGGGTAGTGAAGGTGTTCCTTATTATCTCGAACTTGCGGTTGATACATACGCCGAAATCACAAAGAAAGATTTTCCAGTACCTGACAATTTTGCCCGAACATGCAGTGAAATCTTTGACAGATTTATGATATATTTGAGTGCCCCAGAAAAAGAAACCTTAAAAGTTCTTTCAACTCCCCGTTTCTGGAATAAAGATATCTTCAATGCATTAATTGAAGAATTTAAAACATGCTATCCCCTCACAGCATTTTCAGAATTGAAAAGATTTTCATTTGTTCAGGACACTGAAGGAAAACTGCTGCTACACCCGCTCATGAGAGAAAGCTTACAGGTTTATCAGAATAAGGAATTAAAAGAAGACGTCCATAGCTTCATGCTTACCTATTATAATGACCAGTTAAAGAGCATCGATATCAAAAAAATAACCTCCGAACACGAAACTGCTCTAACCGAAGCCTTCTATCACGCAAAAGAATCACAGGAAGCAGAAGATTTGCTCAATTGGTTTATTTCTGCCTCTGATCCATTCAACAGAGCAGCATTCTGGCAATTAATTGCCCCTATGTGTGAAGAGATGCTGCAAATCCTTGAAGCAGAAATCGGTCCGCAACACCCATATGTTGCAGCAACCCTGAACAATCTCGCATTACTCTATCGTCATATGGGAGAATATGAAAAAGCACTCCCACTTTATCAAAGGGCACTGGAAATATTTGAAAAGGTGCTCGGTCCGCAACACCCAGATGTTGCAACAACCCTGAACAATCTCGCATTACTCTATGAAAGTCTGGGGGAATATGAAAAAGCACTTCCACTTTATCAAAGGGCACTTGAAATAATTGAAAAGGTGCTCGGTTCCCAACACCCTTCTGTTGCAACAACCCTAAACAATCTCGCAGAACTCTATCGTCATATGGGAGAATACGAAAAAGCACTCCCCCTTTATCAAAGGGCACTTGAAATAATTGAACAGGTGCTCGGTCCGCAACACCCAGATGTTGCAGCAACCCTGAACAATCTCGCAGCACTGTATGAAAGTATGGGAGAATACGAAAAAGCACTTCCACTTTATCAAAGTGCACTTGAAATAATTAAAAAGGTGCTTGGTCCGCAACACCCATATGTTGCAGCAACCCTGAACAATCTCGCAGCACTCTATGAAAGTCTGGGAGAATACGAAAAAGCACTTCCACTTTATCAAAGGGCACTTGACATTCATGAAAAGGTGCTCGGTCCGCAACACCCATATGTTGCAACAACCCTGAACAATCTCGCATTACTCTATTGTCATATGGGAGAATATGAAAAAGCACTCCCACTTTATCAAAGGGCACTTGACATTCGTGAAAAGGTGCTCGGCCCGCAACACCCATCTGTTGCAGCAACCCTAAACAATCTCGCATTACTCTATTGTCATATGGGAGAATACGAAAAAGAACTTCCACTTTATCAAAGGGCACTTGAAATAATTGAACAGGTGCTCGGCCCGCAACACCCATCTGTTGCAGCAACCCTGAACAATCTCGCATTACTCTATTGTCATATGGGAGAATACGAAAAAGAACTTCCACTTTATCAAAGGGCACTTGAAATAATTGAACAGGTGCTCGGTCCGCAACATCCATCTGTTGCAACAACCCTGAACAATCTCGCAGCACTCTATGAAAGTCTGGGAGAATACGAAAAAGCACTTCCACTTTATCAAAGAACACTTGGAATAGTCGGAAAGTTTCTGGGATTAAAATATCTAATGCTGTAATTAGGGGTAATAATTTCATGCAACTAATTAGTGATACGGAGGGGTACTTGTCCTGTAAATGTCTCAACAGGACCGACTCCTCCAGCCCCTTTCAGGACTTCAACTTCCTTATGCCCGGTAATTACAGTGCATTTCCCCTACTTTTGCACTTCCCACGGATTCAGAAAGACTTTATTCGTATTAGAAAGATACTTTTGACCTTTGGTTGTTACGTCTTCTGGATTGCTCAGGATTATAAAGAAAGACAAGAGTACTCCTTTTCATAATACAATTGGACATAAGTGCTCTCCACCTATGCATAGAAGTTCAGCCTGCTTGAGGATATTCTCAGTAGCAAGTTTTTGTTTGTCTGGAGGGTATCCGTATTTCTTCAGCAGTCTTTTTACGTTGACCTTTATTTTTGCCTGAATATTTTTCCGGAGAGCCCAGTCAACGCCTGCGTTTTGCCTGATAATCTTAACAAGTTCCGCTGCCATGAGTCTTAATGTTTCATTGCCCAGGAGTTCCAGAGCACTTTCATTGTCAGCAAGGTAATTCTTCTCAAAAAGATCAAATTTTTGATCATATTTCGGCAGGATATTATAGAATAAGTTGAAACCCCGAAGCAAGTTGGAAAACTAGAGAATCCGAAAACTGCCTTGCGGAGACTTGCAAATGCCTATTGGTCCTACAACATACTTTGGGAAAGAAAGGAGATTTGTTGATAGGGAGGCCTGTATCCAGGCTTTCAAAGAGAATATTCAGAATTCGGGAAATCAAGAATACAACGTATTATTTTACTATGGAATTGCAGGGATTGGGAAAAGTAAACTGCAAAAAGAGTTGCAAGAAATATTGGATAAGGAGTACTCAGAGATACTCTGGGCTTCCATAGACCTTGATGTAAAAACTTATAGGGATATAGGTACCTTCCTCATAACTTTACGAAATAAAATTCAGGAGAAACATAGTGCGAAGTTTCAGCTTTTTAATGCTGTTCATGCCATCTATTGGGAAAAGTTCCATCCGGGAATTCCTCTCCAGAAGCAGAATTATCCTCTAATCAAGAAAGGAGATATTTTAGACAAAATAATAGGTGTCCTTGAAAACTCTGGCAAACTTTCATTAGCTTGGGAAATATTAAACAGCGCTTCAGACAGTTTCAGAAAATGGTGTAAATTACATCATCTTGATATTTCCCAAATCGAATCATTAGAGCCAAATAAGATAGAAGAACTACTACCAGGAATTTTTGCCGCTGACTTTTTTGAATACTTTGGTGAAGACTCAAAATTCTACATCTTTATTGACACTTATGAAGCTCTCTGGGATGGTCTGAGGGATAAAGGCGGTTTCCATGAAAAAGATGAATGGATTAGAGATAAACTTATCCCAAACATGCTTGGAGTTTCATGGGTAATCTGTGGACGAGAGAAATTACTATGGGTTCCAGAATGTGATCCTGAGTGGGATATGTATCTAAAACAGCATTCAGTAGATGACCTTCCTGAAAGCTATTGTCAAAGGTTTTTGGAAGATTGCGGTATCGAAAATAAAGATATTCGAGATGTAATTATCAAAGCCAGTGAAGGAGTTCCGTACTACCTTAACCTATCTGTTGATACCTTCGAAAAGATAAAAATCTACAAAAAAATAGAGCAAACTCCTCAAGACTTCGGCAGGACACAGCCAGAAGTCTTTAACACATTTGTAAAATATCTATATAGTACTGAAATTCGAGCACTTGAAGTACTATCAGTAGCTAATTTCTGGGATCGAAAATTATTCGATACATTGATGAAAGAGTTTAACTGTGGATTCCCACTTAGCACTTTTTCAGAATTGGTTAAGTTCTCCTTTATTAAAACAGACACCGATGGGAGATTCTACATTCATCAGTTGATGAGAAAAAGTCTTCAGGGACATCAGGATCCAATTGACAGAAAAAATGTCCATGAATTTATTTTTGAACGCTACAACAACAAATTAAAAGAAATTGATATTAAGACAATAACCCAAGAACATGAAATTGCCCTAATGGAAGCCTTTTATCACGCAAAAGAAGTAATTGGAACAAAAGAGTTATTTGAATGGTTTATATCTGCTTCCAAACCATTTGGTAAAGCTGCATTCTGGAAATTACTTATCTTTATTTATGAAGAAATGTTGACACAAATTCTAGAAGCCGAAGTCAGATTTGAAAACCCACTCTATGAACTCTCATCTGTTTCAATAATATTTATCAACCTCGCTGGACTCTACAAAAATATTGGAAATTACAAAACAGCACTCCCACTTTTTCAAAGGGCACTAGAAATCGACGAAAATATATTTGGTTCTCAAAGCTCAGTTGTTGCAATAACGCTAAACAATTTGGCAGAACTCCATCATCATATGGGAGACTATAAAAAAGCGCTCCCACTTTATCAAAAAGCACTTAATATTGAAGAAAGTATAAAGGGCCCGCAACATCCTGATGTTGCAACAATATTAAGCAATATCGCTGGACTCTATCATCAGGTAGGAGATTATGAGAAAGTGATCCCCCTTTATCAAAGGGCTCTTGAAATAGAAAAAAGTGTCTTGGGCCCTGAACACCCAGATGTTGCAGCAAGCCTAAGCAATCTCGCAGAAATCTATCATTCTATGGGGGATTATGAAAAAGCACTCCCACTTCTTCAAAGAGCACTAGAAATAGATGAAGACATAGTGGGCCCGAATCATCCACATTTTGCAGGAACCTTAAACAATCTCGCAGAGCTTTATAAAGACATGGGAGATTACGAAAAAGCACTCCCACTTTTTCAAAGGGCATTTGAAATCTTTGAAACTTTTCTGGGCCCTAAACACCCAGATGTTGCAACAGTACTAAACAATTTAGGGGCACTCCATCATCATATGGGAGATTATGGGAAAGCACTGCAGCTTTATAGAATATCGCTTGAAATGGCTGAAAATATAATGGGCCCGAATCATCCAGATGTTGCAAATTCGCTAAACAACCTAGCCAAACTCTATAGAGACACAAAAGATTATGAAAAAGCAATTCTACTTTATCAAAGGTCACTTGAAATAACCGAAAATGTACTGAGTTCTCAACATCGAGATGTTAGAATAGCACTAAATAATCTTGTCTGGCTCTATAATCAGGTGGGAGATTATAAAAAGGCACTCACAGTTTGTCAAAGGATACTTGAAATGGATATAAAAGCTCTAGGATCTGAACACCTGGATACTGTAACAAACCTAAATAACCTTGCAATAATTTATGACAATCTGGAAGATTACGAAAAGGCACTTTCACTTTATCAAATGGTATTGGAAATTCGCGAAAGGGTTCTAGGATCTGGACACACAGATGTTGCAAATTCGCTAAATGACCTCGCCAGACTCTATTATCATATGGGAGATTACGAAAAAGCACTCCCACTTTATCAAAGGGTACTTGACATTCGTGAAAAGGTGCTCGGTCCCCAACACCCAGATGTTGCAACAACACTAAACAATCTCGCAGGACTCTATGAAAGTCTGGGGGAATACAAAAAAGCACTCCCACTTTATCAAAGGGCACTTGACATTAATGAAAAGGTGCTCGGTCCCCAACACCCATCTGTTGCAACAACACTAAACAATCTCGCAGGACTCTATTGTCATATGGGAGAATACAAAAAAGCACTCCCACTTTATCAAAGGGCACTGGAAATATTTGAAAAGGTGCTCAGTCCCCAACACCCATCTGTTGCAACAACACTAAACAATCTCGCAGGACTCTATTGTCATATGGGGGAATACAAAAAAGCACTCCCACTTTATCAAAGGGCACTGGAAATATTTGAAAAGGTGCTCGGTCCCCAACACCCATCTGTTGCAACAACACTAAACAATCTCGCAGGACTCTATGAAAGTCTGGGGATTAAGAAAAAGCACTCCCATTTTACCAAAGAACACTTGAAATAGCCAGAAAGTTTCTGGAATTAAAATATCTAATGCTGTAATTGGGGGTAATAATTTCATGCAACTAATTAGTGATATGGAGGGGTACTTGCCCTGTTAACTGCATGATACTGGTGGTAACGGGCGAGTTTTTTGGCAGCCTTTCCCCGGTCGTCCCCAAAAACGATAAAGTGCCTGATGAGGTCAAGAAGGATTTCTGGCCTGCACATTCCCCTGAGCAGCACCTCAATAGGCGGCACCTTGAAATCTGCAACTTTTTCCCCGTCAATTGTCTTCCAGGGTACGAACCACTCCCTGTTCGAGGTAAGCGTTCCTGCCATTGCATCCTGCCCGTCACTTAATGCATATCCGAAAAGTGTTGTGACCTACTTCAATTTTCCACTAGCAATATGCAAACTTGTAACTTGTACCCGGATATTATATGCCACTGTGACTTTTCAACATGCGTTACTTTCTTTTCGAATAGGCTCTTAATAGCTTCGGTTTTGTATACTCTTCTTTTAAGTGACCTATTTTAAGCCTATTACAGCCAATTTTTCAACTGGTATAAACCATGCACTTAATAAACTAAATGAAATTTCGAACTTCTCTTAAAGCCTGTGCTAATGTTACAGGTTGACTTTCTGTAGATTTCTTAAATCTGTCCTTAATAATTTCAAGTAAAAGTAAGAGAGGAAAATACCTTTTATTTTTGGTACATATAGTCAGTGTATTTTAGGTGAAAAGGCAATATACCTTTTTATTGTTTTAAGCGTGCAAGAGATAGAACTGTCCGCTATACATAAAATCTCATATTATGGGATCTTGTTCACTGATTGAATATCAGAACTATCTTTTATATTCTCTTTAGCAACAGCAGTTAAGTACGATAGAAATTCACTTTGCCAGCGCCCAGTAAATACTCCAATTGAGGCTTTAAACGGGTTTTCAATGAGAGGATCTTGATGAATTACTGCTCTGTCTCCATTTTTCAATGTGACATGTATATGGTGTCCTTGTAATGATCGGATTCCGTTATGGAATTTCACATCTAGTATATCACAAGTAGGAATGAAAAACGAATTAGAATTTCCCATTGCCTTAGCAAACAATGCTTTGTTTTTACGTTCTTCAGCGATTGCATCCTTCTTTTTAATTTTAGATAATAGCCATTTGGCTATTACTTCAACGAAAATTAATAATGTTCTCTTTTTGATCTCGTCTATCAACAGATCATAATACACATCAAAAAGTATTTTTATCCCTGGTTTATATTTAGAAAATGTCAAAAACAAAAGAAAATTTGGATAAACTAAAACCTCGCCACGTGGTAGTATATAAGCGAACTTAGAGACGTTCTCTCCCTTAGCTACTCTAGCCCAAAAACAATATAACGGTTTAACAAATTTAGGGTCTATTTCTAAAGTGAGCTTATACTGCTTTTCTGCTTCTTCCCAGCGTCCCATTTTATTCAGGAGAATTCCATAATTATAGTGTGTATTGACATGTTTAGGATCTGCCTTCAGAGCAAGTTTATATTGTTCTTCTGCTTCTTTTCTTCGTCCCATTTCATCTAAGAGAAGTCCATAGCTATTGTGTGCATCTGCATCATTAGGGTCTATTTCTATGAAAATTTTATACTGTTCTTCTGCTTCTTTCTTTCTTCCTGTTTCATACAAAAGAATTCCATAATTATAGTGTGTATTGACATGTTTAGGATCTGCTTTAAGAGCAAGTTTATATTGTTCTTCTGCTTCTTTCTTTCTTCCTGTTTTATCCAGTAGGTTCCCGTAATTACTGTATGTATCTGCATCATTAGGATCTATTTCGATGGAAAATTTATACTGCTTTTCTGCTTCTTCCCAGCGTGCCGTTTCGTACAGGAGAAGGCCATAATTATAATGCGCGGCTGCATTGTTAGGATCTATTTCTATGGAAAGATTATACTGCTTTTCTGCTTCTTCCCAGCGTGCCGTCTCGTACAGGAAAATTCCATAATTATAGTGTGCGTTGACATGTTTAGGATCTGCTTTCAGAGCAAGCTGGTATTGTTCTTCTGCTTCTTTCTTTCTTCCTGTTTTATCCAGTAGGTTCCCGTAATTACTGTATGTATCTGCATCATTAGGATCTATTTCGATGGAAAATTTATACTGCTTTTCTGCTTCTTCCCAGCGTGCCGTTTTGTACAGGAGAAGGCCATAATTATAATGTGCAGCTGCATTGTTAGGATCTATTTCTATGGAAAGATTATAATGCTTTTCTGCTTCTTCCCAGCGTGCCGTTTCGTACAGAAAAATTCCATAATTATAGTGTGCTCTGACATGTTTAGGATCTGCTTTCAGAGCAAGCTTATATTGCTCTTCTGCTTCTTTCTTTCTTCCTGTTTTATACAGTAGGTTCCCGTAATTACTGTATGTATCTGCATCATTAGGATCTATTTCGATGGAAAATTTATACTGCTTTTCTGCTTCTTCCCAGCGTGCCGTTTCGTACAGGAGAAGGCCATAATTATAATGCGCGGCTGCATTGTTAGGATCTATTTCTATGGAAAGATTATACTGCTTTTCTGCTTCTTCCCAGCGTGCCGTTTCGTACAGGAAAATTCCATAATTATAGTGTGCGTTGACATGTTTAGGATCTGCTTTCAGAGCAAGCTTGTATTGTTCTTCTGCTTCTTTCTTTCTTCCTGTTTTATACAGTAGGTTCCCGTAATTACTGTATGTATCTGCATTATTAGGATCTATTTCGATGGAAAGATTATACTGCTTTTCTGCTTCTTCCCAGCGTGCCGTTTTGTACAGGAAAATTCCATAATTATAGTGGGCGTTGACATGTTTAGGATCTGCTTTCAGAGCAAGCTTATATTGTTCTTCTGCTTCTTTTCTTCGTCCCATTTCATCTAGGAGAAGTCCATAGCTATTGTGTGCATCTGCATCATTAGGGTCTATTTCTATGAAAATTTTGTACTGTTCTTCTGCTTCTTTCCTTCTTCCTGTTTCATACAGAAGAATTCCATAATTATAGTGTGTATTTGCATCGTTAGGATCTGCTGTTAGAGCAAGCTTATACTGCTCTTTTGCTTCTTTCTTTCGTCCCATTTGACTTAAGAGAAGTCCGTATTTATAGTGTGTGTCTGCATCGTTTGGGTCTACCTTCAGAGCATGCCTATACTGTTTTTCGTTTTCTTCCCTGCATTCCATTCAGAACCAAACCTTAAAACTCAATCAATTTACCTACCCATGCTATTAAATAAATTTTTCTTTTTTAGTTAGTTATTGCCTTATCTTTCAGTCTGTATCAACCCCGTGACACATGAACCGAATACCAACCTTCTTAGTTTTTTACTTTATGTAAATGCAAAGTTCCCTTAGAAAGCCCTAGTTTCCAATAAAAGCCTATCCGAAAAGTGTTGTTACCTACTGTAACTTTTACAATTGACAATATGTACAACCGGGAAGGATGCCGATATTATAAACCTATCGTAACTTTTCAACATGTGTTAATGACTTTTCGGATAGGCTCTTATCAGCAGGAAAGCATTATACTGGAAAATGCTAGGAATCTCTTTTTTGTAAGTTTGGAACTGCTTATAGGCATCCCAGATGATCTCATCATCTTCAAACCCGTTATCTTCATCCGGCCGTTTTAACTCGATAACAACAAGCGGCAGCCCATTGATAAAAAGAATGATGTCCGGCCTTCTGTTGTTCCCATCTTCTATAATGGTAAACTGGTTGACTGCAAGAAATTCATTTTCCGCAGGTTCCGCAAAGTCAAAAAGCCAGACCTTATCATAAACGGCTTCTCCGTCCTGACCCTGGTACTCCACATCAACCCCGTTTACAAGCATATTGTGAAAAGAACGGTTGTTGTGCACAAGATCCTGGCTCTCTTCCCGAAGCACCCTTTTTATTGCTTCTTCTCTTGCTCCTACCGGGATTCCGGGGTTCAGTTTGTCAACTGCAGCCCTAAGCCGGAAAGGAAATACAGCAGTCCCAAAATCTTCCCTTTCTGCAGCTTCCGTTTCCGGTGCAATGTCCGGGCCGTAAAGATAATCATAGTCGAGCTCGGAAAGAATTTCAAGGGCTGCAGCTTCAACTTCTGATTCGGGAATGAAAGTTGGAATAGTTATTTCTCCTTTTTTGTCTGATTTTTCTTGTTCTGCTTTTAGGGGGCAGAATTTCGTTCAAAAGAAAAGTTCACCCACTAAAATAAGTCAATAAAAATTAGAACTGTATACCCGGGTAAATTTATTTAAGGGTAGCTATTTTGTTATGCTCTATGTAAAAGAGCGGCCATTCTGGAATTAAAAAGAAGTAGTTACGGAAATAGTCACAAAAGAAAAAAGAGACTGAAGTCTTTTACTCAAGGAATCCATTAATTCCGGCGGCTTGTGTTACCAGATTTTTGATTTGCTGCATATCCTCATCAGACAAAGGCTCTTTGAATAACTCATTTACCAACCAGAGTCCGCTCTTGTTTATTTTTTCTTTGGGAGAAAATAAACCCAGCCAGTCAGACGAAGGACTACATTCCTCACACAGGGAAATTGTGGAGATAATTTTTGGTTCGAGTTCAAGCCTTTTTTCCTGGGCTTCAACTTCAATGACAACAAAGCTGAAATTTGCCTGGATATACTGGCTTACACTCTTTTCTATTTCTTTTTGTTTCTCAAAGTCAATCAAAGCAGAATATTTTTCTTTTGCCTTCTTGCTGGTCAAATCTATTTCCCACTGCTCAAGAAACGGGTCTTTATCCCTGTTCAGTAAAGCTCGCCCTATATTCTTCCTGAAAATGCTCCGATCTTTATTTTCATTGATGGAATGCTGCTTAAGCCGTGATCTTAACTGATTTTTGCCTGTATGAGTTCCGATGCGAACGATTCTGTCCATACCGTGGGCAGTTTCTCCTTTTTCAAATAAAATATAGATTCCATTACGAGGGATTTTCCTCTCATCAAATGGAAAACTTATTCTTTCCAGATTATTGAACCATTGATCCTACTTTCGGCAGGTCGACATTTAATTTTTGATAATTTCTATTGATGGTGATTTTGAAATAATGCTCCAGACTTGTGTGTAGTTGTTAGGTTTACATATGATCCAAACATAATCTATCATACTGAACTTTAATGAAAAAATGGTTCCGTGTTTATATGTGTCGTGGGAGTTGAGCCACAAGTTAACCAGCTTTAAACCTAATAAATAGTTAGTTAAGGTTCTAAAACGGCAGCGGGAAAAATTATCTAAATTCCAATGTCGACCTGCCGAAAGCAGGATTGATGCAGTTGTTTGCATTTTTCACTCATTTGAACATCTCATTTTGTAACTATTCAGCCTGGGAGAAACAACCACAATAGCCATCTTTCATAATATTCAACGGGCAAATTTCAATGAGATGATTTTCTTTAATTGTTGGCTACTGATCATGTTTTTTCTTTTTTCATTGGTTAGTAATCACACTTATCTATTACGTGAAAATCGATATCAACCAACTGATTTTGGATAGGCTGAATAGTTACCTCATTTTAAGGTATTGGAGCTGTTCTCCTATTTTCAGTCCCTCAAGGGGAATCTGATAGTTTAAAATGTGAGGCAGTAAATATTTTCTGTATTTTTCACCCGCAAGGAAAATGAATTCATCTTCTTTCGGGTCTGCTTCTTTTTTGATTTGACCTATTACACAATCTGCCCATTTCCTGATTTCTTCAGATGGCATATTGTTCAGGGTTTTGTCATAAGGCTCAATCTCCTTTTCCAGATCTACAAGACCGTATTTTGCAGAAAGAACGAAGATTTTATCAGGGTTCAAAGATTTTGCATATTTAAGGTTGTATTTGAAAAGCGGACTGATGTACAGCTCTTTTGCCTTTGCTTTATAAGGCAATTTTTTACTCACACAAGATATCAAAATAATTTTTGACATTTCAATATCCAACCCTTATTTTTCCTGACATGAGTTTGGGAAGAAGAGAATCGCGGAGTTGGGATAACGTTCGATTCTGAATATCAAAATTAAGAATCTGCTGATCTATAACCCCGACAACATGTGTAAATACTTCAACAATACTACTTGATGGCCTCAATACTTTTAGTGCTTTCAAGTCTTTTTGATTTATCGAACCAAACACAATCCCTTCTGAGTCAAAGTTATTAAAGTTTCTACGTAAGTCCATCAGGGAATAATAAGTATATGCTTCACACCCAGATTTATGGCGGAGTGCTGCTAAACCACGACCAATACAACAATCTGAAGTTGCTTTGTTAATATCGCCAACTGGCGCTCTTACACTTAGTAAAGTATCGCCTTTTTTAGCCATTCGGTTTGGTTGGGTGCAATAAACGCGATTCTCTGGATAACGCCAACCGAAATCTCTTCTAACTTGGAAGAATGGTTCACCTTCGCCATTTTCGTTATATGTATCCCCGGGCGGAGATTGCCCCATTGTTATATTAAACTCTGCACTTACAGATGAAGGTTTCCACCCCTCCGGAATCTCCCCCATTTTGAATCAACCATCCTGCCGCCTCTTGATCTGTAAGGGTCTCCATTCTCATTCGGGAACTCAAAGTCTATGAACCAGCGTTTGAAAAGGGCCTGGGCGATTTGCTCTAAAGTATTATTCATCTGGCGATTGAGGTCGATTTTTTGATCCAAAGAATAAAGAATATTTGCAATTCTATCTTGTTCCTCTAGGGTCGGAACAATTATTTTAAAATTCTTTAATGCAGTCCCTGAAACTTCTTTAAATACAGACCCAGAGGATATACTTTCTATCTTTTTAGCATTGTATTTTAAACTGTAGTATACAAAAATATTATTTGCAAAGTTTTCATTGCAAACTATGCTCTTGAATCCCTGATTTGTTGAAACTTCATTTTTCGCTATAGCAACATAGCCAATAGGTGCTCTCGAACTAAACAATACAGTTCCTGCAGGCATCAATCTTGCAGAAGAATTCTCCAGTCCCTCTTTTGTTATATTTCTTTCACCCTTCTCAATAAAAACAGAGGAATAATTTGAAAGATCTTTTGGAGTTATCCATGGAATGGCCCCGTTATAGTAAGATTCCTCTTTGGTAGATGGCGTCCCACCACCAATTACATTTCCGATATCCCCAATCTTTTTTACGTTCCAATTTTCTGGAATATCCCTCAATTCCATTTGTTTAAAATTAGATTCTCTCATTTTTATATCAACTCTGGTTCATATTCCAATAGTTGAAGGTCTTTTATATCATCAATATAAGTTCTAGATGTAACTTCTATATCCTTATCTGAACTGCCATCATTATAATAAACAATTACTAATGACGTGATCATATATAGGTCGTTTTTATCATCGTTTTCATCCGCGATCTTTTCTAAATCTTTGCACTGCTCTTTAACTTCGTAATCTTGTATAGTAAATTCTCCATCCCCAATTCGAATAACCTCTTTTTCAAAAATATCAGTTTCCAGTAAATCTTTAAAATATTCCCCTCTTGCGAATTTTAAATATTCATTTTCTTCTAGGAACATTCCATAATCTTTGGATAATTCAGAAAGAGCTTCTTTTGAATTATTAAATATAAACATATATTTTCCATGTTTCATCTTGAATTCAGTTATACAGGATTCATCAAATCCATCATCTCCTGTCATAATAATTACTTTACTGAAATCATCCACACTTTTGTAGTTCAATATAGACTCCCAAATCACGACGTCTTTGAATCCATAATCTTTATGCTCTCCGGTAACTAGAAATGGCTTTTTCCGGTTAATTACTCTCTCTATAATATTTCTGAAACAATTATCTGGAGGGTATTCAATTATTTCAACACTTACTTTTTGCAAATAACTCTCCACAAGTTTATCCAAAAACATTTCGTAGTCTGGATTTTTTCTCGGAATTTCTAAAGATGTTTTCGGAAGCACCGAAAATGGGGCATATGCAGAATTTACCTTTGAGGATTCGATAGAATAAAAATATAATTTCCGAACTTTCATTTCTTCGATTACTAACTTAGGAATTGCAAGAATAATTTTTTTGCAAATTGTTTAATTCAATTGCTTCTTTTATTTCTTCAAATCCTGAGTTGAATTCAAAAGAGCAATAACTCAACCCTTTTCCTTTGTTGATTAATAAAAAATTTGTATCAAAAACAATTAAGGTTTTATTTCCTGAGTTCATACCCGAGCCCTGCCAGATTTTCCTTGATCTTCTTCTCCAGTTCTTCCGACTTTTTGAACTGCTCCGAAAGTTCAGCAGTCAGTCTTTCCATTTTCTCTTCAAATACCTCATCGTCGTCTTCGGTTTCTTCAAAACCTACGTAACGGCCAGGAGTCAGGATAAAATCGTGCTTCTTTACTTCATCAAGAGACGCTGCCTTACAGAAGCCAGGAACATCTTCATATTCTCCGCTATCGACTTTTTCCCCGCGCCAAATGTGATAGGTGTCAGCAATCTTCTGAATTTCGTCGTCAGTTAGTTCGCGGTGAGTACGATCCCGCAAAACTCCCATGTTCCGGGCATCAATAAAGAGGACTTCACCGCGACGGGCGCGGAAACCACTGTTTTGCTTGTTGCGGGCCAAGAACCAGAGACAGGCTGGAATGGCAGTGTTGTAGAAAAGCTGGCCCGGAAGTGCGATCATGCAGTCCACAAGGTCGGCTTCAATGATCTTTTTCCGAATTTCACCTTCGCCAGAGGTGTTTGAGGACATGGAGCCGTTCGCAAGGACAAAGCCTGCAATTCCGGTTGGAGAGAGGTGGTGAACATAGTGCTGAACCCAGGCGAAGTTGGCATTGCCTTTTGGTGGGACTCCGAATTTCCAGCGGGCATCTTCGGCAAGAAGTTCGCCTTTCCAGTCAGAATCGTTAAAAGGAGGGTTTGAAAGTATGAAATCAGCTTTCAAGTCTTTGTGCAGGTCGTTATGGAAAGTGTCACCCCATTTGATTCCGTCGTTGTCAATACCGCGGATAGCAAGGTTCATTTTGCAGAGGCGCCAGGTTGTCTGGTTGGATTCCTGACCGGATATGGAAATATTTTCAAGGCGGCCATCATGAGCCTCAATGAATTTCTCGCTCTGGACGAACATTCCGCCCGAACCGCAGCAGGGGTCATAAATTCGGCCACGATAAGGTTCAATCATCTCAACAAGGACCCTGACTATACTTCTCGGGGTATAGAACTGGCCGCCGCGCTTGCCCTCTGCGTCTGCAAACATCCCAAGGAAATACTCATATACTCGACCAAGCACGTCTTTACTCCGACTCTCCCTATCCCCAAGGCCAATCGTGCCTACAAGATCAATGAGTTCACCCAGACGCTGCTTGTCAAGTCCTTCCCGTGCATAGTTTTTCGGGAGCACACCTTTCAGGGTGCTATTGTCCCGCTCTATTGCGGTCATAGCGTCGTCTACGGTTTTTCCTATAGTGGGTTGCTTTGCACTTCTCTCCAGATGGTTCCAGCGGGCCTCAGGAGGCACCCAGAAAACGTTTTCTGCAAGATACTCTTCAGGATCTTCCGGATCAGCTCCTTCTTCAACTTCCGGCATAAGTTTTTCATGCATTTCCTCAAAAGCATCTGAGATGTATTTCAGGAAAATCAGGCCGAGTACCACATGTTTATACTCTGCCGCGTCCATATTGTTTCGGAGCTTGTCCGCTGTCTGCCAGAGTTTTTCTTCAAAACCTAGATTTGCGCCGTTTGAGCCTGCTGTATTTTTTGCCATGAATGACCAACACTTTGATGATACCTTACGGTAACTCGTGAACTGTTATAAAATTGCCGATTTTAAGGATTCTGGAAATAACATCAGCCAAATGGCAGAGAACTACCTATATTCCAGAGTTTCAAGCCTTTTTAAGAGAGTTGCAGGAACTACCTTCAAGCCGCCTGCATCCACAGTCACGCATAGATAACAGAATAGCCCGTCCTTTAGGGTGCGACTGCTGCCAGAACTCCGGATTCTCAGGTTTCCAGAATGAGGGGTCTCTTTCCGGATAATGAATGAATACTTTTATCTCAGGTGCTCCTTCTCTGCCTCTCTCGAGAACTTCAAGACGTTTAAGGAGTGTTGCAACTGTCAACATTCAAGCTCCTGAACGTAGGAGTATAAGCTTGTGATGCTCCTACCTTTTCATTCTGGGAGTTTTCCAGAGCTTCAAGCCTTTTCTTCATTTCGTCTAATTCTAAATCCTTCAGCATAGCGTTTTGAACCTGTAAGGCCTGCAGGAAAACACGCATATAGGCCAGCTTTATACCATCGGCGTGGCCTGCCCTGAACCTTTTTGGAGCCAGGCGGTCTTGCAGATGTGCAATTAATTTTGAATTGGCGATTAACAGCGATTCACGCGAGGAATAATTTAAAGGATTTTGCAGGGGCATGGCTGTGATTTTCATAATATCGCTTTATAAAGTTTTGTCGCTTATCTGTCAAGATTTATACTAATATATAATTTTTATAAAGAGATTACTTTATTACAAATTTTAATATTCTTGATTTTCGAGTGCACACAAGCCTCCACAGTAACGTGCAAGCTGTCGTCAAATTAGCTTAAAATTAGGGAATTAGTTGGGGAGTAAGTTACTGAAATGGAGAGCATAAGTTAGCTCTCAAATTTACCTAAAAGGAGAATGTACTGTCTTATTATATTTGATCAATACCTCACTACCCAAGCTCAACAATTCCGTTAAATTTGAACTTTTGTTATTCCGATTTCTTCAAAGTCGTCGCAAATTATACTAACTCGTGGACTTCTCCCTATGCCCCGGACAGTAGTAATCATGCCCAGGCTCTCTAAATCGTTTAAAGCTTTTGTGAACGACCTCGGACTGATTCCGAACATTTCCTTGGCTTTGCCACTAGAGAGGGTTATGCCTGTCCTTGTTTTATTAAGTCCAGATTGAAACCATATATACAAAGCTAGTTTTGTTGCGTTTACGTTATTCCTAAGAAAAAAAGTTTTTTTAATCCAATCATAAGATATTGTTGGGATGAAGTACCCTTTTATTTTACTTTTTATTACCATATTATCCCCTTACTATCATTAATTAAAGAGTAAATAAAATAGTAAATAATATGCACAGGATAGCAGCCATTGCTGTTTAATCGGCAATGGCTGCTGGGGCAAATAGAAGCAATTACTGGGGTATGTCTACAGGAGTATCTGGATTTCCTGTGTTTTTAGCCTCACTGTCTTCCAGAATATTCATTATTTTATCCCAAGTGCCAGCCCCTCTGGGGTCAGAATATCTTCCAGGATATTTTATGATATCAGCTTCTGTTTTTATTCTGTTGCCAGGCCCCAAAACTATCTCAGAGGCATCACTCATAACTTTTTGAGCCTGCTTTATAGTTTCCTCTGCCTCTTCTTCATCGTACTCAATAAGAATTGCATCATGGACTGGAGCAATGATTTTAATTCCGTGCTCAACAAGCAGGATACAAGCTACACGCAAGATTTCCGCACCCGTAGCCTGTGAAGGGAAATTTATTATTGTCCGGGTCTCTTTTCTATCTTGACCAACAACATGATACTGCCAGCCATAGCAGGTTGTGATTCTTTTGAAAAGAAGGGTAGAGTTCAGGACATGGTCACACCAAGCCCAGTAGCTTTTGTATACTCGCCTGTGGTGGTGAAGCAGTTCACTAGCATAAGCTGGGGATTTCCCAATCCGAAGAGCAAGAGACTCCTTGCCCATTCCATATTGGACACCCAAGACGCACTGCTTGAAGCAATCTCTAGCAGCCTTATGAGTTTCTTTGGTTGCTTCCTTAGGAACTGCCCCTGCCTGCTTAGCAAAGGCAATGTAAGGATCACTGGAATTATATGCTTCCTGCATCTCAGCATCACCGGACAAAACTGCTGCAATAAAGAATTCCTGTTGAGAGAAGTCAATATAAGCAAGAGCTTTTCCTTTTTCTGGTTTTATGAGGCTCCTGAGCCATACAGCCGGTCCGAAAATGAACTTTGAGGTGCTCGGTGCATTTCTCCCAGTCTTAGTTGCAAACGGGGATAATAGGCACCTGTTCCTGTTATCGTACCCTACTGGCAATTCTGAGAGTCGAAGCTGGCCCAAAATGTATCTAAGGTCTTTTAATCCTTGGAGCTGCGAGTGTAAGATAACCATATCTTTGAAGGTATCGTCCTTTAACTCCAGAGCCCCTTTTTCAGTCCTTGGCCAAGCTATCCCATTATTATTTAAATACTGCTCAAATTTAGAAATCTTGAAAGTCGTACCTTCATAAACTCCATAATACTTATCAATCTCAAGGATCAACTTTTCCTGAATCTGTATCCAGTTTGCTTTTAATCTCTGTAAAGTTTCAGTATCAATAGGAATTCCGTTGTACTCCATAATAGCAACTGTTTCCATATATTGACCCCGGAATAAAGCTCTGGGAATATCGATATAGGGGAACATTTTCTTTAAGAGGTCAGCAGTTTCCAAAACGTCACTGGCACAATAAGTAAGAATATCTTCCTTTTCCTTATCCGTGTAAGGTGGCCCTTGCATAATCCTGGTTCTGGCAGCTTCCTTTTCAGCTTCTGGAATTGCATTCACTCCAAAAAGATGGCAAGCTCCCAGTAACCCTTTAGAGATTCCTGGTCGCCCATTTGTTAATACCTTGAACTCAGGGTACAGATCTATTACATTGATAGGTAAAGGCCAATTTAAAGATAAATAACAGCCCCATTCTGCTGAGCTATAATATGCGATATAAAGATCGGTTTCATTCATCGGATAAGGAGGCTTTAAAGTTAGAGGGTCTTTACCCTCTAGCCAGATTTTTTTAATTCTCTTGAATTAATTTCGTAGGAAACCAGACAGATAGGCTTCTGCCTCTCCCCGGCTCTACAATGAATTCGAAATCGATAACAAAGATTCTCTCAAATTGAGGGAGCATTAGAGCTCCCCCTTAATCTCTTTAAGACTGGGTGGTTGTAGGAATCTATTAATTTGCCCTTGAAAGCGATTTCAAGAGCCTTTTCAATAGATCCTATTTCCTCAGGCCATACTGGTTCTGGCAATTCTCCAACTGCTCCAATAATCTCGTAAGCACCTAGAGCCTTATTGGCTCGTATTTTTATCCATTTCTTTTTTGCGATCTCATAGGCCAATCTTCTCGATCTATTGTATTCGTTGTCTTTACCATCCGAATCGGGAAGGGGAATATCTGAAAGGAATAGTATCTGCCCGATGTATGTGATTCCAGTGTAAATCATTGCTGGTTTTAGCTTCCCGTTGGAAAGTACCTCGTCTATGAATTCAGGTGCCACTAAATATTTTTCTTCTTCCCCTTCTTGAAGATCTACAAGAAACGTCGCAAAAGTCCATTCACTCTCAGGCCGTATCCTGAAAAAATCCAGCCCACCTCTGGGCTTTCTAACAGGAATAGTAGTTATTAGCTTCTTGGCCACTGGCCCTATCTCAAAAGTAGGAGGAAGCCGAAGGTTCTCAAAGTTAAAAGGCATAAAAGGCCTCCAATGTAAAGTCAAGGATTTCTAAACTGTACTTTATCTCGCCAATGGAGGAGTCGAAAAAGAAAATTATATAAAATATGTAAGCTAAATTAGTCATGGGACATCACTCTTGATTTTCTGTTGAGGGTAGGTATCCACAAAAGTCTTGCAAGTGTTTGAGGCCTCCAAGCAATCGGGCACTTGCAAATCACTAACTGCAACACTTTTAATTAACGTGGCTTGTGCTTTTTCATATATATTTCCAGATTTTATTCTATAATCTATTAATTCAGGGAAATCCTCGTAAAGTTCTTTAAACCTATCTATAGTCTCTAGTTTTAAATCTTGCATTTGTCTCTCTCCTTGAATAGCCGGTGGTATCTTGAAGGGTATTACCGGCTATGATTCTCAGTCTATTCTCACTGTCCATTTCTATTATTACATTTTTTATTTCTGGATTCATTGATTTCATCCATTGCATAGGGAGCGAGATCATATAGCTCCCTCCTTGTTTGATCACTTTTCTTTCGCCGAACTTAAATATATTTATCAACTCCTGGTTAACCACAGTATAATTATATACATATTTAATATATATATAATTTTTAATAATCAGTCAATTATATAATCTGATATATGGTAATAATCAGAGATTGCCGACAATTAATCGGTATATTACCGATATATCATTATACGAATATTGATTATAACTTATATATTTTTCTATTGGAGAATTTATATCAAAAATATAAAAATATAGGCTAAAAAATGCTTCCTTGTTAATTAATCGGCTAATTGCCGATGTGTTAATAGATATGTCAGTAAGCTACCTATATTTTTAAATACAAATTTGAACTGTTTATTATAATATGAAAAAAGAAACGAACAAAGGAAAAATATTAGATATCTTATTTGACTCTCCTAAGACGACCGCAGAGTTAGCACATGAACTAGGCTATGTTAACACAGAAGGTATTGCACGTTACAATGTAATTAATAAAGATTTAAAAAGACTTGTAGAAAGTAAATATCTTAAAAGTGAAAAAGTGAAAAAAGAGCAAAAATCTGGAAACACTCCAACACTATATTCAATTGATTTTAATATTCAAAATTTAAAGAATATGATAAAAGAATATCCATACTTAATATCAAAGATGAAAAGAAAAGATCTAGTTTTAGAAACTATATTTCATGAACATTCAAATTTAATCTCTAGTTTAAATAGCTATAAGAAGATTGAGATTAATGACATTGCTGTTAAAATAGATGACGAAAATCTAAAGAAAAAATTACAGTTATCTAATGAATTTTTCAAATTCGTTCTTATTAATGACACAAATAAATTGATTCATTATACTAAAACACTTGCTGAAATATTTGATGAAAACTCAAGTACAAAATTTTGCAAAAAAGATAATAGTTTAGATGATAGGGCTGTAAGTCTAGATGATGGAATTCCAAGGCGGAAGGTCTATTTTGGATTTGATGTGGCTTTTAAAGCATGTGTTATCAAAGATATAATTGATGGCAAATCAAATAGAGGCGCAATAGAATACATAAAACAAATAATAAATGAAGTATCAGATGAACAAATTGAGAAAGAAGAGCAAATTGAGCAGCCGAAAAGCTACCCAGAAAGTACTAAATTTCCACCTGTACTGCTTGAAGAAAAAAGGTTAACTTCTATTGAAAATTCCAAAATTAAGGAAATGGGATAAGAATTAATATATGAAAGCGAAAAAATTACATGATCTGATATTTATTTCTGTTGATATAAACACACAAATTGTGCTTACTTTGACTGCTATTTTAAGACTTCCATTATTAGTATACATTTTCATCTCTGCAATCTAAGAAAGAAAAAGAAACCTTTGGGTGTATCTTAATCACTTTACTTATTTAGTAGCTTTTTGACTTCTATGTCCACTAATTTCGCCACTATCTCCGAAATTTTTGGATCAATACTGACGCCTTCTAAGAATAAAAGGTCCAATCTTTCCGCGTCTTTTCCGAATTTCAGGGCTGTTGCCTGATCTAGGACCAGAGCACATTGGCTACAAAAATTGTCATCAGATTTCAGGACATTATTGCATCGGGGGCATCTTCTAAGTATAATATGCCTTTTGTCCTTGGTTTTGAGCCCATATTTCTCAAAAATACTATTATTGATTTCCTGGTCAGTAAAATTCGCATAAACTTTGAACATTTGAGTACTGCCACGACTCCAACCCGCTCTATGCTTAACTTCCTGCTCATTAAGGCCGTCCAAAATCCAATTTGTAATAGCTGTGTGCCTTAGCAAATGAGGATGCACATTTTTCTTAATTCCTGCTTTTTCAGCTGTGGTTATTATCATTTTCCGGATAGTTCTGTAACTTACAGCCTCTTTATTTTTGTCTAGAGTAACCCATAGGGGAGTCTCGGGATCATCATGAAGAGGGTGAACTGCAAGCCACTGGTTCAGATATCCAGTACTCCAAGTAAGGGGTATTCCCTTTGCGGGTGTAGTCTTGTTGGCCCCAGTTTTAGAGAGGTAAATCATTGCTCCATGTTGGTTAAATTCTACATTTTTAACTCGGCAGGACGCTAGGGCTCCTACTCTGATTCCACCGTCTGCAAGAACCGCAATTATAGCTTTGTCCCTCGGGTGCCTACAAGCTTCAAGAAGCCGGGAAAGCTCGTCCGCAGTTAGAATATCAGAGGGCTGCACGGGACTTTCAATTGCTTTTAACTTAAGGTCCCTGATCCATTTAGGCTGGTTGCCATTAGTGGACCATGCAAAAAATTTCTTAATTAATTTCTTGTAATTCCTTATTGTACCTGGGGATAATTTTCTTTCGTCCTCCAGAAAAATAAGCAACCTGTCAAAAGTATTGGGGTCCAGTTTGTCAAGAGTCTCAGTGAATCCTATCTCCTGAAGTTGCTGGGCCATTTGGGTAATATAGCTTATATATACTGTGATTGTTGCTTTTGCTACCCCTTCCCGCCGCAAGGCAATTATAAAATCTTCAACTAATACTTTATTTTTTTCTCCAATGTCCGCATTTTTCAGTCTCTGCTTTGCGTTTAAATAGCCGGCGTCCATACAATGGACATCATCAACCGATTTAGTCATATTATATAAAACAGATATTTAGGATTATATACTTTAAGGAAATAATCCTACGAGGATTATTGTCTAGGGCAGGAGCAACCATTTCCAGAATCAGTTTTGATGTTTCAGAATCTTCCACACAATCCTTATCTTTCTGGATTTCCTGCTTATTTGAATCAGTTTCATTATCGGGAGCATCTGCCCCTGTTTCTTGGCCATTATTTTCATTCTGCGAGGCTTTAATCTCTCCTTCATGAGATTTATCAGAAGTAAAATCTTTAGATATACTTGATTTATCCGCAGATTCAGATGGGTTAGGAGAAGATTCATTTTCGTCGATTGATGTGAAAAATTTTAAAAAATCGGCGTTTTTTGGACTGGGCACTTTGAAAGGGAGCTGGATGAATTTTTCAATAAAATCGTAGCCATATTCAAGCCCATTGTCATGTTCAGACACATCCATGCTCAAATATTTGAGAATTTGTTCGTTTTTAGCCGCGAGCCCTGCAGAGATGATTTTTCTGTCCATGCCTAAGGAAAAATAAACCTTTGAATGATCAGAAATCATGAGGTTAATTGCCTGCATGAGTTCCGCTGCTTTTGGAACTTCTGCACGGTCAAGATCATCAATAAAAAGATAGACTTTTGAATTTCCAACATATGATTTAATTATTTCATTAAAATCAGAATAAAAATGCTCTCGGAAAGGAAGACGTTCCTTATAATTAGTATTTGATTCAAGTTTTTTCAGACCAAAGGGATCTGTAAGGAGAGATGTGAACGACTCTTTACTGAAAAAATGATTTATAACGACTATGAAAGAAGTTAAAAATGTAATAATGCCTGAAAAACCTGCAATATTTTCTGGGCTCAATGGAGTTATGCTTAAACCACTTGATGGACTTATTCCTAATAGTTTCAAAATATAGCTAATTACTAAGAATAAAAATAAGAAAATAATTATGAAAGAAATTGTTCTCAATAAAAGGTAAACAAGAACAATGGGCGTGTAATTAAATTTAATACAATATCTTTGCCAAATTAACCTAAGTTGTGAAACTATTTTGTAGTACCAAGGAAGTTTTTTGATAACTCTGCTATAAAATTAAGTGCAAAAGCAGACCATAACTCATCTTCTTTTTCATATCTCCAGCAGTTGAACCATACTGTGAAATATTTCCTCCTTTTACTTTTGAGGAAATATATTTCAGAGTAGCTCTTATTTTGTTTTTGAAGGAACATCGATTCAGAGGTTTCTTTGTTCCATTTTTTCATACACAAACTCCACAAAAGATATGAGAGGACTTAATTCATCAGGAATTTTGTCTTCACTTTTTGAAAATAAATACTTTAAAAATGTTACTATCTTTATATTGGATATATTTCCCATTTCGATCTTTTCTTTCAATTGTTTCATGAAAGAAGACTTACCGCATCCCCATTGCCCCTCAATAGAAAGAGTGATCGGAGGTCGCGTGCCCTCGGCGGTAAGGAATTCTGCAATAGCTTCGACGTAAGGACGGAATCCAAGTACATCTTCCTTCGTTGAAACATCATTTAAACATTCGAACGAAGATTTTGACTTATCACCTTGCAAAAGAATTTAGCTCCAAGTTTAGTTCAATATCATAACAAGATGTAAATTTCATGGAGAATGAATATTTAAACCCTGGATTTGAAGAATATAGAATTAATTCAATCGTTTACTGGCAAGAAGTATAAATATTTGTTGAAATTTTGGAACTATTACAAGGGGTAGAACAAGAATGGAATCGATATTTACTACTCACTCGCATTCAACCGTCTTTTAACTGAGTAGAAGCAAAAAAACTATGCCGTACATAGGAAAAAAGCTAAAATCTGGGAGCGAAAACCTCCGGATGATTTTTTAACACCTGAAAGAAGGTTTCCCTAACTCAAAGGATTCTTTTTTAACTGGGATTCCGTTTATCCAGCAATCTTAAGGCTTCAGCCGCAGCCCACCGGACTTCAGGGTCAGGGTCATTTAAGTTTTTGACAAGAGGAGCTGTTGCCCTTTGGTCTCCGATTTTCCCGAGGGCTTCTGCGGCATATCGCCTTACCCAGGGGTTGCTGTCGTCCAGAATTCCAAGAAGGGGCTCGACCACTCTTAAACTGCCTATACTGCCAAGGGCATAAACTGCAGTAATCCGAAGTTCAGAGTCTCCTTCTGCCAGCATTTCCACAAGAGCATCTACTGCTTTATTAGTTCTGAGAATTCCCAGAGAGTATGCAGCAGCATTTCTTACTTCGGGAATTTTGTCTTCCAGGCATCTGAGAAGAGGGTCTACTGACCGTAAATCCCTCAGTTTTCCAAGGGATTCGGCAGTACACTTCCGAATATCGGGGTCCTTATCTTCCAGTTTGCGGATAAGCGCCTCAACTGCTTTTTTGCCTCCTATTTTTCCGAGAGCCAATATCATCTGCTTCTGAAGTTCCTGGTTGCTCTGATCCAATTTTACAATAAGTGCTTCTTCAGCCCTTTCATCACCCAGGATTCCCAATGAACGGACTGCGGCTATCCTGACCTCAGGGACTTTATCCTCCAGACTTTTGAGTAAGGGTGCAATTGCCAGTTTATCATTTGAATTTCCGAGGGCTTCTATGGCACATATTCTGAATTCAGGATTTTTATCTGCTTCCAATTGTTTAATTAACGGTTTTACTGTATTTTCAGTCCCTATCTTTCCGAGGGCTCTGACTGTAGTGGTTCTCACACTTGAATTGTTATCCTCAAGGAGCCCGAGAAGCGCATCCACTGCTCTCGGGTCTTTTGTCTGTCCCAGGGTTTCGGCTGCAATTGCCCTGACTTCAGGATTCTCGTCATCCAGAGCCTTAATGCAGAATTCCGTATCTTTTCTGTTTTGGTTCATCAGGTTTGCAGGATTCCCTTCCTGCCCGCTAAGGAGATTTGAAATATATGAATACTTTTCCGATGAGGTCTTTAAACCCGAAACATCGCTTAACAGGTTCATCGAAGAATAAACAATGGCTAAAAGGGATAGAACCATTGAAATGAGAGAAGAAAATAACATAAATTTCATTTTAGTTTCGGAAAAGGCGCCAAGGCTAAAAACAATCAGTATCAGTCCATTAAAATATATCGTGCCTGCTGATGTATAAGATACTATTTTCAGAGGCGGCTTTATTCGGTTTGCAATCGAGTTGATGCTGTCCCTGTTGTTCTGCAGGGATAACACGAAAATGGCAATAAATACGGCATATAGTGCAGCTACGGACTGCATCACAGCAGAGGGAAGCCAGAAAGTCCCCGCAGTACTGGCAGCGGAATTGCCTGTACTTTCATTTCCGGAAAGGGTTAAAAAACTCAAAATAACCAGAGCAAAAATAAAGAAAACTTCCAGTTTGTAAGTTTTCAGGTCAGTCAGTTTCATATTTAGCAGGCTGCTTGTACTCAGAGAATTATATATAAATTCCGCTTGATTGAACCCTAGTTGACTTCTGGGAAAGAATGGCAAATAATCTCTACAAAAGTGAAACCGGAAAGTGACTATCGAACAGGTCTCGATCCCGTTTAAAAGAGATTTCAAATCTGATACTGGCTTTTACATTATTTTTATTGCTACCTGATCCCCGTTTTGAAGCCCGAACTGAAGTGCAGCATTTCCTTTATTTACCGCAATCTCCAGAAAACCGTGACTACCTATCAGGGCAAGAGGCTGTTCCTGCCCGACAAAACCGTAGGTCTGAACAAAGGAAACTCGTCTGCCGTTTACCTGCACCTGCGAGCCAAAGGTACAGAACTTAAAAATAATCTCTTGCGGGACATTGGTGATAATATTACCAAAACCATCTGTAAAGATAACCTCCCCGATAATAAAGGGCCCATCAATTCCGAGATTTCCGAAGTCAAGATCAACGAAATCCGATACTTTCTGGCCGACAGCCTCGATAGATGTGTCTTTTGAGAGATGGGCCCCTACAGGTGCGAAGATGTCTCTGCCATGGAAAGTTGCAGAAATGCCTGTTTTAAGCATAAGTTCCGGATTTGTGATTTCATATACTTCGATTTCCCCAAGGCGGCGGGCGGCAGGAATAAGGAGTCCGTTGTCAGGACCTACGAACAGCTGCTCCTTTCCCGCACTGCCTGCTTTTACAGCGAGAGCACGACGGGAGGTCCCGACTCCGGGATCTACAACGCCAATATGCACAGCTCCCTGAGGAAAATAAGGGACAAGGGAATAGAGAGCAAAAGCCCCTTCCCGGATTCCGGCCTGCTGAACAGAATGAGTTACATCGATAATCCGTACATTCGGATTAATTCCCAGAATCACGGCTTTCATGGCTGCGGGATATAGGTCTCCGAAATCTGTGGTCAGGGAAATTATAGACATAAATATTATTCGGCTTTTTTGCTATTTCAGATTATGTTGAATTGGAAAATAATATTAAGATGTGAAGAGATATAGCCCAACATTAAAACTTATTTAAATATCTTATATTGTGGGTTAGAAATGAGAAAGACAAAAGCGTTAGCTTTGATAATTTTGATAAGCCTGGCTCTCTTTGCATCAGGATGTGAGGAAGAGCTGAGTGCAGAAGAGATCGCAACGAAGATGCAGGAAAAAGAACAAAGCATTGAAGATTACTCCTGCATAATGTATACGGCGACTTATGCCAATGGAGAGAAGGTTCAGGAAAATGAAGAACGGATAATGTACAAAAAGCCGAATATGATGAAGGGTTGGATCATAGAACAGGGAAAAGAAGAAGTTGCAACTGTTTCGGACGGGGAATTCTTGTGGAGTTATAATGCAGGGACAAATATAGTTACAAAAATTAAACTGCCTGAGAAGTCACCTTTAAATAAAAGTGGTTATGTGGGGCTTATTGAGGATTTCCTGAATAAAACAAATGTTTCACTTCTGGGAGTTGAAGAGGTGGACGGAAGGAGCGCATATGTCCTTGAAGCTGAGCCGGAAGCGGAGAAAGAAGGGTACAGCCTGTTTTCTCGGACGAAAATGTGGGTGGATAGAGAGACATGGATGCCTCTTAGAAACGAAGTGTATGACAACAAAGGAAACCTGGTAATAGAAACAGAAATGAGCGACCTGAAACTAAATACAGGCATTCCTGATTCCGAATTTGAGTTTGAGGTCCCAGAAGGAGCAGAGATAAAAGTTATTGACCTGGAAGATTTTAAAGCTCCTGAAGAAATGAGCCTTGAAAAAGCCAGAGAAAAAGTTAGTTTTGAAATACTTATTCCGGAATACATCCCCGAAGGATATATGCTCAACTACACAATGGTATACGATAATTACGAGACAGCCCTTGAAGGCCAGGGTTTCGAGGCTGTAATTCTTAACTACCAGAGAGAGAATGAAAGTTTCCAGATAACACAAACTATTTACGAAAGCAATCCCGAAGAAAATGTTATGCCCGCACAGACGGCTGAAAATGTCAGTATCAACGGAAAGGAAGGAAAATACATTAACCAGTTCGGAGACCTCAAGGTTCTGATATGGAATCTTGGAAAATTTGAAATGTCCCTGAATGGTTACCTTGAAAAAGCCGAGATACTGAAGATTGCAGAGTCCATTCCAGAGCCTGCTTCCAGGAAAAACTGAAAAAATACTGAAAATTAATGAAACAGTAAAGATAAAATAAAATAAATAACGGAAGATAACAAGAGTTGTTTCAGCGCGATTTCAACGCACACGGTCCTGTCGCACATTTTCCGCAGGCATGTTGATTGAGTTCGGGAAAAGCGTTTGCATTTTCCTGAAGCAGCCTGAAACATTTTTCTTTGTCAAGTCCTCTTGTGCTGAGAGCGCCAGCAGGGCACCTGTCCACACAGACAAGGCATTTCTCACCTTTTTTGTAGCGGCAGAACTCTTCGATCGGACGTGGAGTAGGAGGGATTTCAGCGGAGATCAAGAGAGTTCCAAAACGACCTGCGCATCCTGTCTCTGTTATCAACATCTGATGGACTCCGAAAGTACCAAGCCCGGCAGCGTAAGCGGCGCTCTTGTGGGACCAGACAACGTCAAAACCCTTATTCTTATAATCGAAAATAACTTCAGGCACAACTGTCGAGATCCCCTCTTTTGCAAGCTCGGCTTTGAGCGCTTCATTGATTTTCGTGATCAATCGATCTGTTTCACCCTTAGCCTGAATCCACTCTTTTACCGGGTCAGGAGACTTCCAGTTTAGTTTCACAAGTTCTTTTTCAAAAGGCAGGAAGAAGGAAACAACAGTTTTTACTTCGGGAAATACTTCCTCAGGGCACAGGTTATGAGGCCCTATGATTTCTTTCATTTCATTGAAAATGGGATCCTTTGCTGAAGCATAACCGACGAGAGGTTCATGGTATCTGGTTTCAGTACCTGGATTTGTGGCGGCTGCTTTAATAATGCTCTCAATCTTATTTTTGAGCTCCATAGTGGTTTCTCCTGAAAATAAGCGATTTTACATAAGCTTTTCTTCAAAGTCTTATTGATATCTTATATGTAACTTTTCTTTCGGAGAACATGGATTGTCAGCGTGTATACAACAATGTTAAATATAACAAGAGCTCCCAGCGCAGGATACAGGTCGGAGATCCCAGAATTATTCAACATAGAATTTTTTATGCCGGTAAACATGTAAGTACTCGGTATGAGATATGAGACATATTCGATTTCTTTAGATATATTCGCAAGCAACGGCAGTAGTATAAAGGGTATCATGAAAATAGTCGAAAGCAGGGATGCCGAAGAATAATTCTCAGTATAACTAGCAATCAGAAGTCCAAGGCCTGTAAATGCCGCAGAACCGAGGACTATGAAGAGCAGGATTGATGAAAAATTACCTACGAATCCCCCATTAATAAAAATTATAACCAGAGATATGATTATTGTCAGGAATAACCCAAAAAACGACTTGCCATAGATAACATCTTTTTCCGAAGCTGGCGACACAAGTATCGCATCAAGGGTCTTTTTCTCTTTTTCGGTAGTCAGAGTATTGGGCAAAACCAGCATTCCAACAAATATTACCGTAAACATAACCCACATTGGGATGTTGAACCGAGACTGCAAACCTGCAGGAAGCGTTTTTACAGAAACGTGCACTGGGTACTCCTTTCCTGCAAAGTCCATAATTGCATCTTTATACGTTTGCAAAAATACAATCGACTTTGCATCATAGGGGTTGATTGTGATATTCAGAGAAGGAACAAGCCCTTTTTCAAGATCAGTACTGAACCCTTCCGGAACAATCAAAATGGCTGCAACTTCTTCTTTGTAAAGGAGTTCTTCTGATTTATCAACAGAATCTGTAACGATAATTTCATAACTGTCTATCGATCTGAGATGCTCAACAAAATCGTCACTGGCCCCTTCATCATATACGGCAATGGACACCACAATGTTATCAGTCAATGAAACTGTAGAGGCAAGAAGTATTGACAAAAAGATAGGAGTTAATAATATTATCAGTATATTTTTGTTTTTAATCGAGGATACTAAGTCTTTCCTGAAAATAGCCAGAATAACATTAAGATTCATCAGTCAATCTCTCCCCGGTTAGTTTTATAAAAATGTCTTCAATTGTAGCCTCTTTTGAATGTACAAGGGATATTTGATTGCTATCAGAAAGATTCTTAAAAATGTCGCTACTATCCTTCGTATTTAGTGGAGATTCATAAATTTCTCCCGATATAGTTTCAATTCTAACAATATCTTCCCCATACTTTTTTTCAGGTTTTTTGGAGTATCCAGGGCTATAATACAACCTTTATGTATTATCGCTAAATAATCGCATAAAAAGTCCGCTTCCTCCATATTATGTGTCGTTATGAGGATTGTTTTGCCCTGTTCTTTAAGACCAAGAATCATTTGCCTTATTTCCCTTGCCGAACGTGGGTCCAATCCACTGCCAGGCTCATCCAAAAACAAAATATCGGGATCGTTGATTAAGGCTCTGGCAATCATTATCTTCTGTTTCATACCTTTTGAAAGAGTCTTTACTTTGTCTTTCTGATGCGTTTTCATACCTACGGCCTGCAGGACTTCACTTATTTTTTCTTTCGGAGAGCTGTACAGGCGGCGAAAAAGTTGAGGTTTTCGTACACTGACAGTTCCTCATAAAGATTCTGTGACTCGAAAACGACACCAATTCTCCTTTTTATTTCTGCAGAATCGATCAAGACATCGAACCCGCCAACGTATGCAGTACCTGAACTGGGATTAGATTGACAGGTGAGCATTTTGATAGTAGTTGATTTTCCGGCCCCGTTAGGGCCTAAAAGTCCAAAAATAGTCCCTTTTTTAATATTGAAAGAAATATTTTTCACAGCTTCGAAATTGCCATATTTTTTAGACAGATTCTCAACAACTATTGCTTTGTCCAATACATCACCTGCTATTTCGTAACATTGAAATAACCTTCGTTCTTTCTATCAATTCAGAGATTTTCGACATTTACAAGAGATTGCAAAGCATATTGAAACTTCATATAAACCGAATATAAAATTAAAATCGGATCATAAAACTCATCTGGCAAATCGGAGCGAAGCCAGCCCTTATTTGTAATAAAAATTTTTAGCAATTTTCCTCAAGCTTTAATAAGAATGCTTTGACATCCAGACCCGAAGCATAGCCGGTAAGTTTCCCATTTGCCCCGATAACCCTGTGGCAGGGAACTATTATCGCAATTGGATTCCGGTTATTCGCAAGCCCAACTGCCCTATAAGCCTTTGGTTTCTCTATAGATACGGCTATATCCTTGTACGTCCTGGTCTCCCCGCAAGGTATTTCACACAAAGCTTTCCAGACGGATTTCTGAAAATCCGTTCCCTCAGGAGCCAGCTTGAGGTCAAAAGATTTGAGTTTCCCGGAAAAATAAGCTTCAAGCTGCCTGGCCGCTTCCCTGAAAAACTCTTTATTTTTTACCCAGTCCTCAGGGACTTCTACTTTCCTCTCTCCTTTCAGGAAGATAAGATGCTTCAACCCTTCTTCATTTCCTGCCAGAAGAATAGGGCAAATTGGGGATTCGATTATATCATAATACATTTTGTTTGCCTCCTGCAGCAGTTGCAAATAGAGTTGTAGCGCTTCTGGCAGAAATGTTTATTCAATGGTGTGGCAAAAAGCGCTGGTTGAGCTTAGGGCTCGTCACAAAATAATTTAATTAACTCACTCCATTCTTTGGTTTGAATGTGTAATTCCATTCTCCGTGAAACTCATCAAGTATAATGCCCAATTTTTCAACCTGTTTTTTTTCGATTTTAATTCCTGTTGGATACTTATTCGTGTCTAACATGCATTTTACTTCAAGCCCTTTTGATGTAGTTGTTGCTGCAATAAGGTTTACAACTACTTCATAGCTTGTTAGTGGTTTTCCTCTCCAATTAAGAGTAATCTGGGAAAATAGTCTATGCTCTATTTTATTCCATTTACTTGTACCTGGAGGAAAGTGACAAACCGAAATCTCCAATCCGATTTCATCCGTTAATTTTTGTAATTCTGTTTTCCACAATTTTACTCTTGATCCATTGCTTCCCCCACAATCTGCAGTAATTAAAAGTTTTTTTGCATCAGGATATGATTTACACCCCATTAGATTCCACCATCTACGTATACTTTCAACTGCAAAAGACGCTGTATCATGATCTATGCCGACGTTTACCCATCCCTCATTATTAGCAATGTCGTATACCCCATATGGATTTACCTTTCCCAGTTCTTTATCCTTAAAATCATATACATTGACAAGTATTGGATCTTTTTTTGGACGCAATTCACGGCCAACATTCTTGAAATTTCCGATTAACTCTTTCTTTTTAGTATCTACTGAGATTACAGGCTGATGTTCACCTTGAAATATTTTACATTTTTCACTTATATGCTCAAATTGTTTGTCACGATCAGGATGCTCAGTTCCTTCTATGGTTTTCTTATTCGCTTGTAAACTGTAACCAAGCATGTGAAGCATATCCGCAACTCTTGTATGGCTTACTTTATGTCCGATATTCTGAAGTTCCCCTGCTATATTTCGAAGACTTTTACAAGTCCAGAGTAAAGGAGATTCCGGATCCCCACGACTTGTTGGTTCAATAAGTGCCTCAAGATCGGACAAAAGAGTAGGGTCTTTCTCAACAATCTTTTTACGACCTCCTCCAGGAGCACGTATTTTATTATCAGAAAGAGATTTGCCACTTTCCAGTTCAGTGCAACCTTTTTTAATTGTATTTTCAGAAATACCAGTTGCACGAGAAACTATGCTGATGTTGCCTTTGCCAATACTAAGCGCTTCTGCAGCTGCAAATAAACGTTTGCTTTTTTCATCAAGAAAAGGTTTTAGCAAGTTATATTTTTTGGAAATAATTTCCTCAAGCATATAGACCAAATAGGATTAACTTATATAAAAAAATACTCAATCTATTTTGTTACGAATACTTAAGTCATGGCCTGAGATGTGGAGAAAATCCTGCTCTGAGTAAAAAGAAAATAAATTAAAGGCTGAGGGACACTTAAAGCCCGCAAGCAGCCTCAAACGTTCGCCTAAAATATTTAAATTCATTTAATTTTACTTTCGATGTTTCCAGAAAGATCCCGAATAAATATTCAGGCTTTCCACGGCAGAATCAGACTCAGGTCCATCTCTATCTTTTTCCAGTTCATTCAATTCCTTAATCCTCAATTCCACGACGACCATTGCATCTTCAAAGAGCTGTCTGTTGATTTTGATCCCGAAATACTTTTTGAGTTTCTCTTCAGGCGGCATTGTCGAACCTGCCGAAAGATAGGCTATATAGTTCTCATTGAAAGTTTTCGGATCTTCTCTGTACTGTTTAAAGAGGGAGAGAGTTATTGCCTTTGAAACTGCGTAGTTAAAGGTATAGTAATTGTTTGTGAGGTAAATGTGGTTAATGTAGGTCCATTCCGCAGAATCTTCATTGTAATATTCAACTGAGTCGCTCCCGTATTCTTTAGAGAGACTTGTCCAGAGCGCATTGAGTTCGGCTCCGCTGACATTTCCGTTTTCAGCGCATAGCTGGTGTGCTTTATATTCAAATTCCGTAATCATAGGCTGCCTGGTCAAGTAGTTCTGATATTCTCCTATATGCTGGGAAAGTACCGCAACTGCGGTTTCTTTATCAGAATTTTCGACCACATAATCAACAAAGAGTTCTTCATTGAAAGTTGAAGGAATTTCCATTTCGTATATCTGACCGAAGCAGTAGGTGTAATCTACGGAGTTGCCCATCAGGTAGAAATTGGCCCCATGCCCCAGTTCATGAGTAAGAGCCTTCTGGTCACTGATAATACCGTTATAGTTGATAAAAATCAGAGCCGGGGCCTTCAGGGCACAAAGTTCGTAACAGTAACCTCCTGGCTGTTTTCCGTGTTCAGGGTCAGGATATACATCTATGAAATTGCCAGTTACCGTTTTTAAAAAGATTTCATTGAAAATGGGATCCATTCTGGAATAGGATTTCTGGATCTCCTGCAAAGATTCTACATAAGTATAATTTCTACCAGGTTGATCCGTTAACTGCAGCATGAGGTCGTATGGCTTGAGAGTTTCAAGCCCTAGCTTTTCTTTCCTAAACTTATTGTAGTCTTCAAATATGTATTTTTTCTCCTTGAAAACCGTATTCATATCATCAATCTGAGTTCTGTTGAGATAGAGCCCGTAGAGGCAGGAATCATAAGAATCCGTGTAGTTCAACTGCCTGGAGGCAAGGTCGTCAAGCCGGGCTTTTTCGGAGTAGAGGGATGCCATCGAATCGGACTCGTTGATCAGGTGGTAAAATCTCTTATCATAACATTTTTTCCTATCTTCTCGGTTCTGGTCTGTTGAAAGCAGAGTGTTATAGGACTGGGAATTGACTGAAAACTCCTCCCCGTTCTCAAGCGTTATATTTCCTGCCATCGTGACGTTGTTCGTGATCTTCGAAAGCGCTTCAGTCTCCAGTTTCATGCGCTGATTTTCAATATCTGAAAGATATACAGCCTGGGATTCATTCATTGACCTGTGATCTGCAAACCTCATATAGGTAGCTTCAAGATGCGGCCGATATTTCCCAAGCCCGGGTTCTTCAGAAAAGAGCCTTTCCCACTCATCATTTGAGAGTGAGGTCAACTTTACGGTTGCAAATGCAGTGGTTTTCCCATGCTCAGTAGCCAGATCTTGAGAGCCAGTAAGAAGAGAAGCAAGGAACTGATCATTAACATTTTTACTGAGCTGAGTATATGCGTAAATGTACAGAATATCAAAAGACCTTGAAAATTCCTTTTCAGCTTCCATATAACTCAGTAAAACAGGTCCCGACAGATTCTCAAATTCCGGACGGAAAGTTTCGTTTATTTCCTCGGATCTCTTTTTTAATGCCCCAAGTTCTTCTAAGGCATCTTCCCTGCTGCTGAAGAGATATGAATCATTCCATTCAGTGGTAACCTCGTCGGAATTAAGCTCTTCAAGTGTGCATTCTTCTCTCGTTATTTCTGACGACTTCGCCACCTCTGCAGAAGCTCCGCATTCTGAAAAGACTGCAAAAAAGAGTAATATTCCGAGAGTGAGGAACCCTTTAATTACTCCGAGAACAACGAGCCCTTTTACTGATCTTCGTTTCATAAAACCTCTACCCTTGATAGAATCTAAAATGTCCTTCCGGATTATGTATCATATAAGAAGACTGTTCAGCGTTTAAGTAAATTATAGAAAAGATAACTTCCAATATTTTAGAGATAATTATGTAAAAAACTATCGATTTTAAACTACCAGAAAGGCAAAAATCAGGACTGAAAAACAATGTGAAAAATGCCTGAATTAAAAGAAAAGCCAACGTTGAGCTGGCGCATCCCGTTGCAAGTAACAGGGAAAATGATAATATAAATAAAAAATCGAAAAAGTAAAAACAGAAGAAAGCATGGCCAAAAGACCTTACTTTCCTTTAAGAAGTACTGTACTTATTTTGCGAGGTTGTAACTCTGGTTGACGATTTTCAGGGCGCAGTAGTTGCCGCACATTGTGCAGGCGTCTGTGTCTTCGGGTGCCCTGCTGGCCCGGACTGCTCTTGCATGTTCGGGGTCGATTGCAAGGGAATACATCTTTTCCCAGTCAAGTTCTCTTCTTGCTCTGCCCATCGCGAGGTCCTGTTCTCTTGCTCTGTCGGGGTACTTTACCATATCCCCTACGTGAGCTGCAATCCTTGAGGTCTTGACCCCTGTGATGACGTCTTCGAGGTTTGGAAGGGCAAGGTGTTCTGCAGGAGTCACGTAGCAGAGGAAGTCACAGCCATAAGATGCAGATATGGATGCACCTATTGCGGTTACTATATGGTCGTAGCCGGGCGCAATGTCGGTTACAAGCGGGCCAAGCATATAGAAGGGCTTATGGCCGCTCATTTCCTTCATGAGTTTTACGTTGGTTGCGATCTGGTCGAGCGGGACGTGGCCAGGACCTTCGACAATGACCTGCAGACCCTGTTTATGAGCTTTATCAGCCAGTTCGGCATTTATGATAAGTTCCTGGATCTGGGCACGGTCAGTTGCGTCGTGAACTGCACCTGCACGCATTCCATTTCCTGTGGAGAGTACAACTTCGTGTTCCTTGAGAATCTCAACGAGGTAGTCGAAATTGGCATAGAGCGGGTTTTCCTTTTCGTTATGGAGCATCCAGGAAGTCATGAAGGCCCCGCCACGGGAACAGAGACCGCCGTACCTGCCGTGGGCTTTGAGCCGGTCCATAGTGATATTGTTGATCCCGGTGTGGATTGCCATAAAGTTGGTCCCGAGCTTTGCCTGGTCTTCGGTCGCCTTGAAGAGTTCTTCTTCAGTCATATGCACAATTGAGCCGTACTTTCTTGCTGCCTCAATGAAAGCCTGATAGAGAGGTACTGAACCTACAGAAAGGGAGATGCTGTCAATGACCATTTTTCTGATTGCGAGGAAATCTCCGCCAGTTCCTAGCTCCATAAGGGTGTCTGCACCTGCGGCTTCCGCAGCCTGGGCTTTTTCGACTTCCATATTTGGATCGACAATGTCTGAGGATACACCGATGGATGCGTTGACCTTGGTCCTGAGCCCTTCTCCGATACCGCAGAGCTTTACCTGCCTGTAAGGGGAAGTTGGAATAACAATTCTTCCGGCTGCAACACCACGACGGATAAATTCGGGGTCAAGTCCTTCATTCTTTGCAACGACCTTCATCTCTTCGGTGATTATTCCTTTTTGAGCATCTTCCACAATTGTCATATTATTAACCTCAAGCTTTCTATTATCTGTAACATGTATCTGTAAGATTAGGCTGTAACTAAGGTAAAAGTGAGTTAAACCATAAAAGATGCGTAATTATATATAACACTATTTAAAAAATTAACTTTAACCTTAATCAACTTTACTTTACTTCAATGCCCATAGATCTCGGAAAAAATGGAATATATATTCAAAATAAATATTTTATAACTAAATCATAAAGTTGTTTTGAGGAAATGACAAGTAAAATTGTTTTAAATTGAAAATTGAAGAAGGCAGGGCTCATAGTAAAATCAGGCATAAAAAGATCGTCTAACGGGAGAAAAACAAGACCTCAATTTTCTATATTCAAAAATTAGTTTACTCTTTTGAACTATTATCTATTGGCAAATCCATTGGCAAACATCACAATAAATAAATTCCCATCGTTTCTATGTATATTTGATACTTGCAACATTCCAAAAAATCATTTATTTACTCCTAGTTGTGGAGTTCAAATGACATGGAAAGTTTGCTTGAACTCCACAAAAACGTTTAAGTCAATATTATAAATTTTATTAATGGAGTATAAGGAACACCCAGTTTTATTACTGTTAAGAAGTTTCATTAACATAATTAGGAATTCTATAGCTAATATTCTGGACTTATTGAGGTATTGCCATAAAATAAAATTCCTGTCCCAGAGTAACCTTGACTTTTAAAAAGCCTGTGCCGCTAATAGTTGCTTTTATTTCGTTCAGGTACTTGCCCCTGTATTCTTTGGGCCACTCCCCAGGGTCATTATTTGCTTCCAAACGGATGTGGAAATCTATCGGTGCTCCTTGTCTACATTCACTTACATAGACATAACTGTCATAAGTCGGATTTGAGGCATACCTGGTGTATTTTCCATAAGGGATTACAGAAATATTCGAAATGTTTTCAACCGGGAATAATATTGGACTTTCGTTACTGATAGGATCAAAAATATCAAAATAGTCTGCAACAAAATTTGCACTAAAAGAAATATCCTGGAGCACGGATTCATTTGTCCTGAATCCAAGCATATATCCTTTCTCAGTTTCTACAATGAAGGTTGTCCAACCTCCTGGCGTTGTTTTGTTGTCAAAGATTTCAGTTGCATTTTCAAAATAGGGACCTTTGCGGTATTGTTCAGGCCAATTGTTGATTTCATGCATCAGCTCCTGGGTAAAATAAGGGTCTTTCTGAGCAAGGGGAGTAAAAAATCTGCCTTCTTTTGTTGCAGGAATCGGAACCATTATTACAGTAGGCCCCAGCACATTTCTTCCGGAAAGGCCCCCTACCCTGACATCATATCCACAATGATAGTGTTGACTTCTATCCCTCCAATCTTTCGTATCCATATAAATAGCATGGAACAATATGCTCACGACAATGCCCCCTCCAACAAGAATAAGCAAAACAGTAATAAGTAACAGATTTCTTTTTCTCACTTTTACTCGCCCCCTCATATTCTAAAAAATGAGAGGAGCTATCCTCTCACATAATTTACAAGCCCCTTATTGTATTTTGTTGCCTCACGTAGGCCATCCCTACCGCATCTCCAGATTTTTGTCTGACGTCCCAGTTATTATATACATATGATTCATAGAAAGTGTGGACCCGTGGATTTTGATACTGATCATATTCACAACCTGTATGCATAGGGTTCCCCAAATCAGACATTTAATGAGTTGCATTATCCAAGATAGTTATATGTACTCATTAATTGGCCATTTTTATAGTACTTTTCTGCATTATTGACAGGTTTGCACAATTAGTATGGGCATAGCCAGTATACAAAACAGGGTCTTAGTAGTGATTATATCCTTACCAGAATCCGGTATACCAACTATCTGGGTCGTCGGAATAATAACTTGCAGTTTGCGCATAATTTATACTGACTCCCATCTTTCTGCACGCACTATATGTCATTTTATTGTGAGTACCTGTATTAGTACCATCTACAGACCATTGAATCCCAATATCTTTCTTTTTCTTCATTGGAAACATAGCAATTGTCAATATAACTAAAGAAGATTTTTTGCTGATTTTTGTCTGCCTCGAGTAAGTACCAATAAGGCAATTTAGCTGTTGTATTTAGTGTTATAATCGATTCTGGCTCTGGAACATTCTACTCGATTTCTTCAACAGGCTTTCTCAGTTGTCTTTTCAGTTAATGGCTTAGCACTAGAGGCTGGTATAAGCAACATGCTTACCAGCAGCATTGCCAAAATCAATGTTCTTAATCCAAATTTCTTCTTTGTTATCATGTCTTTACTTAGTTTCTTTACTCCAGAGGCAGAATTAAGTAAGTTAAGTACTTGCAAGTCTATGATTCTCTTGCCTCTGGGAATATGGAGTTCAGATCGGCTCTCAAACTTTTTTTTGAACTCTTTATATATTACATTAGATTAATTATTCATAAATTTGTGGGATAAATTCCCTAATAAATATTAATAAAGGTAAAGTTATAGACTTAAAGTGAGCAAATAAAAATCAATTAGAATTTTTAGGCAGAACTTACTTATAGGGTAATCGCTATCGGTTGTTTCTTACCTGGGCTTTAGATTTTAAGTTCTTAACTTATAGAAAGCGTAAGCTGTACGTTTTCTAAACAAAAAAATAGAAACCAATTCATAAATCATTCAATATAAACTAAATAATAATTTTAAAGCTAGTGTCTCAACCATTTAATTATTGCTCATCTTTATGAGCTTTGACTCTCTTTATGTCTTCATGCTACAGATTAAACTTGAAGACAATGAGGTAAGTTTTCTTATGGACTTTTTGAGAAAAGGACATAAAAGTGCAAGAGAACTAACCCGAGCCCGCATCCTACTCCTGTCAAACCAGCAAAAAGGAGTTGTCGAGATAGCGAAAACATTAGGTATTTCCAGGAATACTACTTTTAATCTCAGGAAAAGATACGTTGAAGAATGTCTCCCACATGCTCTTTCTGACAAACCAAGATCTGGTCAACCTATAAAATACACCGAAAAACATGTTGCAGAAATAATTGCACTCGCATGTACCAGTTCTCCCGATGGAAGCAAGAGGTGGTCGCTTACACTGCTTACTGAAGAACTGAAGAAAAAAGGTAATTATTCAGGTATTGTCGGCGCTCCCTTAAGTGCCGCATAAAGTGAATCAATTATAGACATCATATTTTTCATTATTGTAGAAATGTATCCTCTGTTTCTACAGAAAGCATCCGCTCCTTGTGGTGTCCTAAAAGATCCCGAGATATTTTGCTGAACCCTTATCATCCTAAGATCTCTTTCTGCTTGATTGTTATCGAAAGGTACTCTCAAGTCTGTAGCAAACCTCAGAATTTCCTCCTCGTATTTTATGAATCTGTCAAGTAGATTCTTTGCTTTACTTTGACGAGGTCTTCCTCTCTTTCCTTTTTGACATTTCAATCTTTTAGGCGGAGGATTTTCCTCAATTCCTTTCATTACGATTCTTCTGTATTTTTCTTTTAATGCTTCAATCTCTTTTCCTTCAATTTTCTTTCCCAATTCCCTCATTTTATCTGCATATTTTTTAGATTCTGCAAGCAGATTACTCATCTCTTGAGCCCAATCTTGATTGAAATTATCATGAATTCCTTTAAGTTCCCTCCTGAGATGTGCATTGCACATCGCATGTTTGCACATTGGATATTTGAAATAGGAACTCCAGAAGTCATGAGTCATTGTTCCCTGATATTCTGGTAATATCCCCATTTTATCCATGGCTTTTGACCCTCGACTTCTATCATGGAAATAAAGGGTCCATTTAGCCGTAGAGACTACATGACACCAATCATTATGGCTATTGACTCTCATTCCGGTTTCATCACCGTGGATAACATCTTCTTTGATCAATTGCTTCTTGATGTAATTGGTGAATTCTTTTAAATTGTAGAAACACTTATTTTCTGCCCTCTTTACCGTAGCTGGACTCATCCTCAATCCAAAAAGGTCCTTAAGCATCCTTGAAATTCGCCCATAAGGTATTAATTGAAAGTCCCGCAGGTAAACTGCAATTGCCAGAATCTTCTGACTATATTGAACAGGTTTTGTTACGTTTTCTGGAAAATCAGCCTTGTTTTTATAACCACAGTAAGGACATTTCTTGATCTCACTGCGATACTCAATAACTCTGAAATTTAAGGCAGGAAGATCAACTTCCTGCCGTTTCTCGTAACCATTTGATTCAGTCTCCTAAAGGCTGTAACCACAAAATTTACAGTTACACAGGCGAAGGTTTACGATTTCATGAGGAGAATCAAAAGTCTTTAGTGTAGATCCAGGATGTCCTTTCTGACCACCAGGACGTCTACCACTCTTTTTTTCGTCATGTTGAGTTCTCTTCTGGAAAAAAGTATCGGTAGAAGGAGATCTATTACTATTTTGACTGTTTTGATTCAAAAGAGCCTTTAGATTTCGAACTTCTTCTTTAAAAGCAATCAATTCAGTCTCAAGACTATTTATATGATCAAGAATAGCCTCTGGATTAGAGTGACAGAGAAATAGAATTTCATCACGTTCCATAAAAAACACGAAATGAATGATTTTTATATTAACCAGTATGAAAATAATAAGCATTGAGTGTAGCAGAAAAATAAGTTAGGAGCAAAGGTAGCTGATTAATTACGAAAAAAGAAGGATTTGAAACAATAAACAAAGAGAGTATCAGGCTTATTCTAAAAAAGCAAAACTAAACCCTGGTTGAGACGGATGTGGTGCATTCAGACTATTGATACCGAATATAGAGACAGGATGTACGACATTCTTAATCTGTATGAAGAGAATTACAACCCTAAAAAACCTCTCATCTGTCTTGATGAGAAACCAAAGCAACTGCTTAGGGATAAGAGAATTTCCATTCCTATAAAGCCTGGAAGTTCAGAAAAATATGATTATAAATATATCAGGAATAGAACAGCAAACATATTCATGGCTGTAGAGTTCAAAGCAGGAAAAAGGGTGACTCAGGTAACCAAAAGAAGAACTATGAAGGATTTTGCACAAATCGTCAAGATTCTCGTTACCGAAAACTATTCTGAAGCTGAAGTCATCCGACTGGTTACGGATAATCTAAATATCCATAAAGAAAAGTCCTTCTACGAAACATTCAACGAAGAGGAAGCAAAACAGGTTCTGGACAAGATAGAATTCCATTTTACGCCAAAACATGCAAGTTGGCTTAATGCAGCAGAAATAGAGATCAATGTGATGATTTCACTGAATGACATAAAAGTAAATTTATAATTTCAACTTAATATCACTTTTGGGATAGGCTCGGTAAATAAAAAGTGGAAAATCGGTGGAGATGTTCATGAAACTATGGAAAACAAACTCAAATTTCTATACAAAAACGGAAGGAAAGAACAGGTAGGAATGTACCTGAGAAACCAGAATATCAAAGATGAGTTCTTTGATGATCAGTATAAAAAGAGAGCTGAATGTGAAAAGATACATGGACATATTAAGGGTACAGTAAAATTCGATGTCAGAAGAGTGAGAAATCAAAGTAGAAAACTCTACTCTCTATTGAGTTTCATAGCATATCAACTACTGGTGTTGACAGAAATGCAAAATAAGGTTGGAGGTAAGAATTCATTTGGCAGATACTTTTAAAGAGTGAGTATCAAATTAGATTAGAGATTTTAAAAGCTAATTTGAGATCCTCTATAGAGCTGATCCCAAAACTCAAAATTCCGTCTCTGAATCTCGTATTCGGAATAATCAATCAAGGTTTAGGATCATGAAAATTATTTCTGAAACTCTTAATGATTGAGAATAAAATTGGTTTTGGGATGAGCTCATAGTGTATTTTACTCTTATATTACTTTATATAATTAAATATAGTTTATTATTTATCTAGTTAAGTATTTTTGTTCCGATCTATTCTTTTTTGTAGTTATTTATACTTTTAATTATCTAACTTCAATTAAATTAGAATTTATTCACTAAATTTTTAATAGTTATTTAATTACATAAACATGAATGAATTTCAAATTGCAGGTTATTTCTTTCAATGAGGGGGTATTTAAATGGGTGCAGAAGTAGTGGCTAAGAACAGTTATCGATTCCTAATGTCGTAGGAGGTTTTTCATGGAGGAGCAAACTGTTTCTCATAACATAACCATGATTCTTCCGGCTTATAATGAAGAGATATCTATAAGGAGCGTTGTCTTGCTTGCTAGACAGTATGCTGACAGTATAATAGTTGTTGACGACGACATTTTGGACAAGAAAACTGAGATTGCTCTTAGCGCAGGAGTGGGTGATTGTGAATTCTCCAAATAAAGGAAAGAAAATGGTTTTTAAGACTGGCTTTGAAGCTGTCGAGGATGTGGATATTCCGAAGCTCGTTGCTCCTATCCTCAAAGGTGAAGCTGACACGGTCAACGATAGCCGTTACTTAAGTGGTCATACCACAGACATGCCTGTTTACTACCGGTTGGGGCAGACTATCCTAGACAAGATTATCATGAACATATGTATCCAAAAATGTGATCGATTTCTAAATATTTATTTAATGTTTGTATCGATTTTTATATTTCGTTTGCCTTTTATATTTCAAGGATTTCAGGCATCTGATTTTGGATATCATATGACACATCAAGTATTTTCATTTACCTTTTCACCTGAGATAAAATACATAGAACCAATGTATTTTCTAGCTGATTTTGTCGGAGGAATGTGGCTTTCTATAATAGGGCACCCAAGTGTCCTATGGGCAAGACTGGGAGGAGTTTTGCTTGGAGCTTTGAATGCTGTAATTGTTTTTTCCATCCTAGTGAATTATTTTGAAAAAAGAAAAGTCTTCTTTGTTGTTTTTATATCCAGCCTATTTATTTTGATAGGTCCTACATGCATTCACTATTACACATTTCCCGCTTTTTTAGTCAGTCTTGAATTGTGGATATTCAATAAAGTAATCTCTTCGAAGGAAAATCCTAAAAAGAGAGAAATATATAGTTTTTTTCTAGGGTTTATTACAATTCCAATAATATTGAGTAGACTGCCCCTCTTACTAATATTTATTACTCCTATACTTTTTGTTTTTTATTATTATTTAAGAAAAGAGGATAGTTCATACCTTAAAAAAATAGTCTTTCCTACATTGAAAGGAATCTTCTTTTCAATTATTTTCTTCGGACTATTTTATTGGTACCTTGGAATATTAGACAATTATCTTTCATATATACTCGTAAAGGTAATTGCATCTTCAACCGGGAATATACACGAAGGACAGCGATATACAATGAGAAATTTATTTACATTGTGTATATTACATTATACCCAATTAATAATTACGTCATCAATGTTTTTTTTGGGATTTATATATTATCAATAATTAAAGAAAAAACTGGAAGAAGGGCATTTGGTGTATTAATGCCATTAATTATATTTTCAACTATTTGGGGCACGATATTTCTACTGAGATATATTCAGATAAGTGCGGGTTTTGCAACTCTTGTTCTAGGAGGTATTATGGGAATAATAATTATACTGGCGATTCTGTACTTTATAGTTAATAAAACCAAAAATGAGAATATAGATTTACTGTTACTCTCAAGTTTAATAGTTATGATAATAACCCCAATGGGCTCATCCATGGGATTATTATACTCTATTTATGGAATGTGGTTAACACTACCTTTGGTATTGCTCTGTATCTACAAAATAAAAACAGATATCAAAAACATGAGACTTTCATCAATGTTATCTTTAGTAACGATACTTCTTATTTCCTCATTGTGCATCATATCTATTCTTAATATGACCTATTGTTTTTATGATGAGAATACAAATCGTTTAAACTTGAATACTGAGTTTTCAGATCCATCGCTGAAGGGAATATATTCTACATCAAGCAAAGTTAAAGTTGTAGATGAACTTATATCGCATATAAAAATGTATTCGGAAAAAAATGACAAAAACTTAATCATAAACAACGTTCCCGTATTTTATTATTTAACAGAAACTAAACCTGCATTAGGAAATCCGTGGCTATCTCTAGATGATCTTTATACAATCAAAAGAAAACAGCAAGATCTAGAGAATAAAAAAGAACTACCAAAGCTATTTGTTTATAGTAAAGTTGATATAACTAAAAAGGGATGGCCAAACGAGATTAGTGAAAATGATTACGAAAAAATGCAGTACTTAAAAACTCGATATGTAAACAATCTAAATTACTCAATTTTATGGGAAAATGAAGCTTTTGTGATATATGGTCACCCTTCAACATAATTGGATTTCTATTGAGATGTGTAGAAATCCTCTGGAATGAAAAGGCTCCATTAATTTCAACTAAGAGCCTATCCGAAAAGTAGAATAACTAGATTTTAGGTTAATATTGATTAGTGGTAAGACGAACAAATGTACAAGACTACGAGATTTCTGACGGATTTTGGAATCAAATAAAAATATTATTCCCTCTCCCTAAACCGAAAAAGAAGCCTGGAATACCTCGAAAAGATGATAAGAGAATACTGAGTGGTATTTTTTATCTCCTTCGGACTGGTTGCCAATGGAAATCTCTGCCACGATTTTATGGAGCTCCAAGCACTGTCCATGATCGATTTCAGGAATGGAGAAGCTCAGGATTCTTTGAGAATATGTGGATAGCTGGTCTACTGGAGTATGATCATAAAAAAGGATTAGAGTGGGAATGGCAAGCAATTGACGGTTCTATGACAAAAGCACCATTAGGTGGACCTGGGACCGGCGCGAATCCAACTGATCGTGGCAAAAAAGGTACAAAAAGGAGTATTTTAACAGATGGGAAAGGTATACTACTTTCGGTAACTGTTGATGGAGCAAATCGTCACGATAAAAAGCTTGTAAAAGAAACTTTAGATGCCATTCTTTTTGAAAGACCTTCTCCGGATGAGGGAATTCAGAATATCTGTATGGATAAAGGATATGATTTTCCTGACATCAGAAAACTGGTTAAAGAATATGGTTATACCGCCCATATCAAAAGCCGCGGAGAGGAAAATATAAGAATACAGATACCAGGTTTTAGGGCAAGAAGATGGGTTGCAGAAAGGACACATTCTTGGATAAACAGATTCAGAAGGCTGCTTATAAGATGGGAAAAAAGGTTGAGAATTACCTTGCTATGCTTCAGTTAGCATGTGCATGGATAATATTTAGAGCAGCGGGACTTTTCGGATAGGCTCTAACTTGCAGGATATGTTTTTACTATCCTCCAATTTCAGTTTCTTGTAGTTGATATTGGTAGGTTTTCTAGAGAGCCTTTTATTTCAGTCGAATACCCCGCAGCTTGGAGGCTGTCCGACAATTACTGATAGTAATGAAATATATCGCCTGCTGGTAAATTGGAACTTTTTTCTGAGATTTTTTTCTATTTCTTATTACTCAAGTCTAAAGTGAAAAGTTCCATTTATTCCATTTCTCTTTCTAAGATCTCGTTTTTTATTTAAGTAAATCCATATTTTCCTTAAGTTAACTGCTGTAGAAAAATACGAAAAATATTATGTGTAAAAAAATAGTGCGGAAAGTAGGATCAATACATTCTTTTGATCTTAATTCCATTACAATAACTATATGGAGATTTATATAATTTGAATGATATGCAGTCTTATTCTCATCGCATATAATGGAATCTAAAGGCATTGTTTATGAAAAAGTGAAAATTAATGAAGTACTGAATTTGGAATAATCCTTTATAACATTATTAGGAGAAGTTTTTAGCACTGTAACTTTAGACATTTTCAACTCCATCAAAAAAAATTTTTCTATCCTCCATAATTCTCTTTTTAAAAATCACATAAACTGTGAATCCTAAAAGTGCTCCATACCAGAATGAGCCCAGTCGCAGAATAAGTGCTATTCCAACAGACAATGCTGGTGGAATACCGTTCAAAATTAAAAGCCCTGAGATACTGGCTTCTGCTACTCCTATTCCCCCAGGAACCATACTCAACCCACTCACCAAGGAGGAAAAACTAAATATAAATATTGAGAGTAAAACGTCTATGGATTGTCCAAAGCCGATGATCACGTAATAAAGCCCCATACACTCAAAAAACCATGCCAGGGCATTCAATAGAGAAAGCGATAAGAAGATTTTTGGCTCCATTGTTTTATTCATAGTCTTATGCATCAGTTGTATATCATTTATGTACCTACTGAACTTTTTTTCGAGAATTATTTTCATTTTATTGGAAATAGTTTCTGATCTTGTGGCAACATAGAATCCCATGCAGCTCAAAGATAGGATGACGATAAAAGAAATTCCATTCTTGTAGTAAAAGATACCCGTAAAAGAGAGGAACACCAAACTTATTACATCAGTCATTCTATCTACAATTACAACAGGAAGAGTTTTACTTAAGCCATCTTTAGATATATCTCTTATGAGCCAGCTTTTCCAGATTTCTCCTAACTTACCTGGAGTCACAATCATTGAAAGTCCACTGAAAAATACAAAAAGATTCTCTTTATTATCAAGGCATACACCTGCAATCTTCAAGAATTGAGCCCATTTAATGTATCTTATGAAGTATTCTAGAGTTACGAGAATAATCAAAAGTAGGAAATACTGCCATTGAAAATAAGATATAGAAAGAGATAACTTCTCAAAGTCAGCATATGCCCCCATTATAATATATACTATAATTGTAAAAAGAATAATTATCCATATCTTAATTTTCTCCATTTCTTCAGCCCCTTAGTAAAAACATGGTTAACAAGTATTGATCGTTTTCCGAATATCTCAACTTTATTTTTTATAATCGCTTCTCTCAGATCCTCACATTCAATGATGATTCCAGCATTTCCAATCTCATTTCTAAAATGAGCATCACTACCAGCAATAAGTGGTAAGTCATGATTCTTACCATATTCAATGGCTCTATCATTATATTTTTGGAAAATGCACCTGGAATTAAAACCTTCTATACAACCGATTAGATGAGCAAATTCGTCACTTGGATGAAGAGCTGAACGTCTCATTTCATCGAAGGGATGAGGGATAACAATAATACCATTTTGAGCTTTGATCTCGTACATTACATCGGTCAAATTTTTGGATCTTATCTCTTCTGAAAGGAAAAGTCCAATGACTTCTCCTTGATCAGTCATGATCTCCGAACCTACTATCACCTCGAAATCTTTGGTTTCATAGCTTTTTGCCTTTAAGCCTCCTTTTATCGTATTGTGATCTGTAATGGCAATTCCATCAAGATTGCTTTTTACTGCAATTTTTATTATTTTTTTAGGATCAATCAATCCATCTGATGAATAACTTGAGTGTATATGAAGATCGTATTTTTTCATACATCATCCTTTATTTTTTTTGAAATTGATCTTTTCATCATTGTATATTTATGTAAAGCACCCCAAATACAGAGATTATCCATAAAACCATGCTTGTTAGCATTCCCTTGTCTTTAAACAACATTTCCGGCTCCCCACCCATATTTTTAGAATGGATCAGAAAAATATATCTAAAAATTCCGTAAATTATTATGGGTATAGTCACCATCATCAAATTATTGTCTGTAAGGAATGTGTAAAGAGAATAAGACATAATTAATGAACTCGTAACAATGGTTATCATTTTATCCAGTGTTTCAGAGGAGAAATCCTCAAAAACTTTACGATGATTGTTTGCACCATTTTCCAGCAATATTAATTCATGCATTCTTTTGCCAAGTGCAAGGAAAAGCGCAACCAAAAATGCACATACGATCAACCAGGGGGAAACGGATACTTTTATTGCTAAACAGCCTGCAATTGCCCTTAGTACAAAACCCGAAGAAATGGTAAGAACATCGACAATAGCTATATGCTTCAGAAATAATGAATATAAAACGATTAAAACAAAATAAGCTAGAGAGACTCCTAAGAATTGATTACTCATTAAATATGCTCCCACGAATGCCCCACAGAGAATAAAAACTGCAAAAATGAGGGCATGTGACGCATCTAATTTTCCGGAAGCAATAGGACGATTGCATTTTATGGGATGAATTTTGTCTCTCTCTTTATCCATTATATCATTAATGATGTACTCAGACCCGGATATTATACAAAATATAAAGAATGAGAAAAGAACAGTAATCCACATATGAACATTGAATAAATTTGATGAAAATATGATACCTGTAAATAAAACAAAATTTTTGTACCATTGTTTTGGACGCATTGATATAATAATATCTTTAACCATCTTTCTCACTCGTAGTGAAAAAATAATGTCTGGAAATAAAACAAAATTTTTGTACCATTGTTTTGGGCGCATTGATATAATATCTTTAACCATCTTTCTCACTCTTATTTTTGATCATTTGAAATAAACGTCCATCTATAATCACATACCCGACCGTTTTTATATAAATCAGTCTAAATTTGTCTATCTATGATTATATATAATCACTATAGAGTTGATAAACTTGCTAGAATTCATTTTCCTTAACATAACTCCCACATTCCGCAGTATTTTTTTGAAAATCAATATTTTTCCTGATAGCGTTTTTGGAAAATATGCAAATAATTTAGATCTTTAATGGCATTTGGTGAAAATTGAATGATATCGTTTTTGGTCTCTAAATAAACCACATAATTGCTTTTACCTACTGCATAAAAGTTCAATAAACCCACGTTTGATTGAAAATCGATAGCGATAAAAATATGAAGTTACGAAAATTTACTGCGGAAAGTGGGATAACTAATGTCGCGAAAATTTAATTATTTGTTAACTTTATAAGCTATGAATCCCTTTACATCTTCATGCTTACGATTAACCTTGAAGATCACGAGGTAAATTTCCTTCTTGACTTTTTGAGAAAAGGACATAAAAGTCAAGAGAAATCACCAGAGCACGTGTCCTACTCCTTTCAAACCAGCATAAAACAGGTACAGATATAGCGAAAACATTAGGTATTTCCAGGAATACTACTTTTAATCTCAGGAAAAGATACGTTGAAGAATGTCTCCCACATGCTCTTTCTGACAAACCAAGATCTGGTCAACCTATAAAATACACCGAAAAACATGTTGCAGAAATAATTGCACTCGCATGTACCAGTTCTCCCGATGGAAGCAAGAGGTGGTCGCTTACACTGCTTACTGAAGAACTGAAGAAAAAAGAAGGATTTGAAACAATAAACAAAGAGAGTATCAGGCTTATTCTAAAAAAAGCAAAACTAAACCCTGGTTGAGACGGATGTGGTGCATTCAGACTATTGATACCAAATATAGAGACAGGATGTACGACATTCTTAATCTGTATGAAGAGAATTACAACCCTAAAAAACCTCTCATCTGTCTTGATGAGAAACCAAAGCAACTGCTTAGGGATAAGAGAATTTCCATTCCTATAAAGCCTGGAAGTTCAGAAAAATATGATTATAAATATATCAGGAATAGAACAGCAAACATATTCATGGCTGTAGAGTTCAAAGCAGGAAAAAGGGTGACTCAGGTAACCAAAAGAAGAACTATGAAGGATTTTGCACAAATCGTCAAGATTCTCGTTACCGAAAACTATTCTGAAGCTGAAGTCATCCGACTGGTTACGGATAATCTAAATATCCATAAAGAAAAGTCCTTCTACGAAACATTCAACGAAGAGGAAGCAAAACAGGTTCTGGACAAGATAGAATTCCATTTTACGCCAAAACATGCAAGTTGGCTTAATGCAGCAGAAATAGAGATCAATGTGATGGATATTGAATGTACAGACAGAAGGATCGGTGATATGGAGACACTTTCCCACGAAGTGAGTGCATGGGCAAAGAGAAGGAATGAACACAAAAAGAAAATAGAATGGAAATTTACGAAGAAGAATGCCGATGAGAAAATGTCAAAATATTATGTGGAATAATTAAATTGTCAGGACACTAGTGTCGGGTCAACCTCAAAATGTCGTAATATTTATCTTGTATCTTATTCATAAATAATCTTAGGGATTACTTATGAATAGATACACTGTGACACTCACTAAAGATGAGCGTGAAGCTCTTTGTGAACTTACCTCAACTGGCAATCATAACTCTCAAAAAATTCTCAATGCTCTGATCTAACCGAGTTGCGGTAAAAGTGAGTAGAATGCTAACCATTCAACCAATGAAGAAATCTCACGTATCCTGAACATCAGTATGAGAAAAATTGATCGCGTAAAAAAGCGATTTGTTGAGGAAGGTCTTGAAGTTGCCCTTTATGGAAAAAAAGAAATCGGATTTATACTAAAAAAGTTGATGGTGATTTTGAAGCCCATTTAGTTGCCCTTAGTTGCAGCGAACCCCCTGAAGGTTTTGCAAGATGGTCTTTGAGATTGTTAGCTGATCAGGTTATAGAGCTTGGCTATATCGAGAACATCTCCCATGAGACAGTACGTCTTATATTAAAAAAACGAAATCAAACCCTGGCAAAGGAAAGGATGGGTAATTCCCCCGGAACAGAACAGTAGCTTTGTTGCAAATATGGAAATGGTTCTTGATGTTTATAAGCGCCCATTTGATCCACGAAATCCTGTTGTATGTATGGACGAATCCCCAAAACAACTGATCGCAGAAACCAGGATTCCTGTCCCCTGTTCACCTGGGAAACCAGCCAGGTATGATTATGAATACAAACGTTGTGGAATGTGTAATATATTCATCGCCTGTGAACCGTTGTCAGGAAAACGCGTGGTGAAAATTACGGAAAGAAAAACCAAGCGAGATTGGGCTTGTTTTCTGGAAGAAATTGCACTTCAACAGGAAAATGCAGATAAAATTACGCTGGTAATGGACAATCTAAACACACATATTCCAGGATCTCTCTATGAAATGTTTCCACCAGCAAAGGCGAAAGCACTGTGGGATAGATTTGAGTTTGTGTACACACCAAAACATGGAAGCTGGTTGAATATGGCAGAGATTGAATTGAATGTACTTACAGCTCAATGTTTAAAACGGAGAATGGATAATATCGAAGTTGTTAAGAAAGAAGTATTGGCCTGGCAAAAGGTCAGAAACAACAAGAATTCAAAGGTTAACTGGCAATTCACAACAGAGGATGCAAGGATAAAATTATCACGTCTTTATCCGACACTTGAGGATTGACGCGACACTAGTTTGATATGTCTGATTTTTAGAAATTAATCGAAAAATTGTTAATATATTGATGCTATAGCAGTTTTAGTGATCTCTTAACTTCAAAAAAGTCACTATCTCCGAGTTAAAAAATATAAACTGAAAAATTAGAAGTTTTTTACTTTTTCTGTTTATTTTTATCCAGAATTAACTGGACTGTTTGCCTGTGGAGGGTTAATATGAAATCGCTCAAGGTTCCGAAGATAAACATCTGAAGGCCGAATATGATCAGCAGGGTTGTAAGAATGGTAAGTGGAATATGATCGGTTCCCTCGATCCACTCGCTTACAATAAAGGTTCCTGTGAACAGGCCTGCTAAGATTGAGATGTAACCTATAATTCCAAAGTAAAACATAGGGTTATGCATTTTTGCAAGCTTGTAGATAGTAGACCCGATCCGGAGTCCATCTTTTACCGGATTTAGCTTGGTTGCACCTTTTTCACTTCTCGGAAGGTAAGTGATAGGGACTTCTTCGACCCTTTGCTTTTTAAGAATGCATTCCACAGAAATCTCGGTCTCTATTTCGAAGCCTGTCTTATTAAGTTCAAGCTCCCTCACACTCTCGAGCGTAAACGCACGGTAACCTGAGAGAATGTCTTTTAATTTTACTCCGTACGCAACGTCAAAAAACATGTTTATTAGACGGTTGCCTATCAGGTTAAGCTTTGTAAAAGCTCCAGGGGAGTAATTTTCCAGCCTATTGCCTATAACGTGATCGGCACGGCCTTCAAGCACAGGCTCGAGAAGGAAACGAGCCTCTCGGGCAAGATATGTTCCATCGCCATCAACCATTATTACGTAAGGGCTCTCTATAAGCCCGAAAGCCTGAATCATTGCCTGCCCTTTACCTTTTCCGGTCTGCATGACAACTCTTGCCCCTTCAGCCTCTGCAATTTCCCCTGTGCCGTCCCTGCTGTTTCCGTCAATCACCAGGATGTTAGAAAAGCCTTCTTTCCTGAAGTCCTTGATAAGCTGCCCTATTGTTGCAGCTTCGTTAAGTGTGGGAACAAGAATGCAAACATCTACGCTGTTCACGTTTTACACATATCCTTTGCCGGAACCTCTACGCGTGCCGCAGAATCCGTTTTATTGTAAAATATATCAGTTTTCTTATTTCCGTAGAATGAATCCTGAAAAGGGAATATAATATTGTAATAGATTGAAGGTTCTTATAAAAGCCCCATGTTGTCTAGCTGCTGGCGGACGACTTCGACACCTCTCTCACAATCCTCAGGGGACTTGCCGCCTGTAACCACCAGTTTTCCTGAGCTGAAGATAAGCACAACTACCTTAGGCACATCGATTCTGTACACAAGGCCAGGGAACTGTTCGGGCTCATATTCGATGTTTTCAAGCCCAAGCCCTATTGCAATTGCATTGAGGTTCAAAATAGTGTGCAGGTCTGCGGAAGCGACAATATTCTGGACAGTAATCTGGGGGTTCTCTAAGGTCTTGATCCCGATGCCGTTCAGTTTTTTTGCCATATTACCTATAACTGTGTGCACGTCAGCAACATTTTTTGCTCCTGTACAGACAACCTTGCCGGAAGTAAAGACAAGGAATGCAGCTTTAGGGTCTGTAACCCTGTAAACGAGCCCTGGAAACTTCTGCTTGTTGTACTCAGCTCCTTCGAACTCCGATTCGATAACAATTAAATCGAATTCTTCAGCGAGTTTAGTGGATGCGACCACGTTTTCTATTTTGATGCTAGATTCGCTCATTAGTCAACCCTCAGTATATAAAGCAAAGGTAATATTCTCTACCCAGTATATAAAGCTATAGTCAAATACTCTGCTTACTATATAAAGCATTTATATATAGGATATAATGAGACAGAAAAACTTAAATTTCGGGCGCCCGTGATTTTAAAGAAATTGAACAAGAAAGGGGCATCCATGCTGTATTTCAGACGTCTCAATCCTCAAACTTTTCCAGACCTTGAAGAATAGCATCATATTTTGTGCAGACTCTCTTGAGGAGGTCACCTTCCACGCTGCGATGAGTAGGTATAAGGATTTGAGCTCCGGTCTCTATTTTTACCCCGTTCCTTGAAGTCCCGTAGTCAGGAGCAACGAGAATGCCGTCTGCGGAAATTCCGAGAGAAAGGTCGTTTATGACCTTTGAGACCATCTCGGTTGCCGGCTTTACCTTCTTCTCAATGAGCACAGCGGAAGAAACATATATTTCCCTGGTCTCCCGAATCTTCTTAATAGTATCTTCCACGGTTTTAGGGGTCACTTCATCGGGAAGTTCTTCGGCAAGTAACGAAATCGCTTCTATGAGATCTTCAAAAGTTGTTGAATGCATTTCAAGGATTTCCCCGTCGCAGTATTGCCTTACGGTATCAGAGTAACCGGCCGAGATAACCAGCACATCCGCCTCAAGCAAACGGGAGATCTCTTCCTTCGAAGGTGAGTAAGCATTGGCCACAAAGTATTCCTTAATCCCGCACATGCTCATGAGAGATTCATACATCGGAGTCACAACAATAGTCTTTTTTCCGATCCACAGGTTGATCTCACTCTGCCCGCCCTGAGACCTCAAAAGTTCAAGAATTTTTTCCTTTATGGCTGTCGGGTCGTTTCTCTTAAGCCCGAAATAATCTGCAAAAAGAGAAGTTGTGGAAAGCTGCCTGCTCCTTCCGCAGGGCACGGACTCTACAAACCCCCGCTCTATAAGGTCCTTTATATGGTCATAGGCTCCGCTTCCTCTCATATCAATAAGGTCTGACTGAAGCATAGGCTGGTGATAGGCAATCATGGAAAGGGTGCGAAGTTTCGGGGCCGAAAGCTCTTTTGGGGCAACTTCCCGCATAAGTTCTGAATATTCGGGCTTGACCTGCATGACGTAACGGTCCCCGAGGTCAAGGATCTCGATGCCCGAGCCCCTGGAAGAGTAAGCCTCCGTTAGTTCCTGTACTACTGAAAGGACGGCTTTTTTGGCTTCCCTGTAATTTTTGCAAGCTTCTCGAGGCTTACTGCCCTCCCAGCGGCAAAAAGTGCCGCTTCGATAATCTCAAGCATCTCAAGCTCACTCATAAATTTCACTTCCAGAAAAAGAATAAAATTGTTCTTCAATCAGGTTAACTTTAATCAGGCGGATTTTAATCAAACTAACTTGCTTTTGCAGGTTTCGATTAGGGTCAATATCTCAAAGTGCGGTTTTCGAAGGTTCTTTTCCAGGGTTACCATGCAAAGGCATCTCGCCTACAAAACCTGTTTCCGAGGAGCCCTTAATTTGAGGCCCCGACATTTCGGCTTTTGATTCTAACTTTATTTCATGGAAAAGAGATGGGTTGCCCTCGGTGGAAACTCCGGATTCCTCTCCCGGATATATATATAGTTCCTCGAAAAGTTCATTCTGGAAAAGCCAGATCTTCCTGTTTGAAGCAAGAAAGAGAAGAGAAAGGTAATCCATGACTCTATCTTCACTTGTTTCCAGGAAACTGGAAAAAACTACTACAGGCTGCGCCAGAAATAGTTCAGCAAGCCTGGCCCAGATAAGTGCCAGCCGCGAGCTTATGGTTTCTTCATGCGCAATACCCAGGACATCCCCTGTAGTAAGTTGAAGACGAGAAGGAGGTTTTTCTGCAATTAGGAGGGCTTTCTTTTCATTTCTTCTGGAGAGGCTTTTTTCTGCTTTCTTTAGTTCAAGAATCAGTTCGTTGAGTGTGACCGGTCTTGTGGAAATGCGGCGGACAGGAAGTTTCGGAATAGGAAACTCCCCAGGCTCAGGAAGATCCTGATCGTCGAGAAAAGCAGAATCAAACTCATCGACTTCTTCCTTCTCTATCTCGAGGATTCCCGAGGATTTCATGCGAAGGAGAATCGCAGAATAAAGAAGTGTTCTTGAGGAAATTCTGAGATCCATTTTTTGGAGCTTTTCCACCCTTCCCAGAAAACTGTCAGTCAGCTGTACGATATCTATATCCCAGGGGTCGATCTTCCCATCCCGAGCAAGCTCAACAAGTATGCCCAGGGGTTCATAGGTCTCAAAATCCGAAATATCAAGCAGCTTCCAATCAATTCCAAGACATGAAAGAGTGTTTGTAAGTCCGTACGTTTCCGGGTCCGCAAAAAGAGAGTTGTTTTCCCCGGATTCAAGAACAGTAAGAGCCTTAAGTTGGGGGACTTCCAGTGCTGCTCCCGCATTATCCATAAGCTCAGCCATTAAGCTTCACTCCGGTAATACTCGTGATATTATTTTCCTGCATTGTAACTCCTATTGTCCTGCTTGCGGCCTGGATCATGGGTTTTCTCAGGGAAACAACAATGAACTGGACTTTTGACCCTGAGTTTTTAACGCGTCTTGAAACCCTTTCCACGTTCTGTCCATCAAGGAACATATCAATCTCATCAAAAGCATAGAACGGAGCAGGGCGGTACTGCTGGATCGCAAAGATGAAAGCAAGGGCTGTAAGGCTTTTTCTCCTCCGGACATGGCTTCGATTCTCTGGAGAGTTTTTCTTTGGGCTGAGCCCGGAGGGTCATCCCTCCTGCAAAAGGATCGTCAGGATCTTCAAGCAAGAGTTCACCCATACCGTCGGAAAGCTCATGGAAAATGTCGCTGAAATTGGCATTAATGCTCGTATAGGCTTCCATAAAGGCATCCCGCTTTAGCTGTTCATACTGGTCGATACGCTCAAGGAGCTGCTCTCTTTCGGAAAAAGAGTATCTCGCTTTCCTTGCAGATCCGAAAGCCTGAGTTCTACCTCATTGTACTCGTCAATTGCCCTCATATTTACGGGCTCAAGCCGTCTGAGGGCCTCTTCGATTGCCTGAATCCTCATGTAAACGGTTTCGTAGTTCGGGACCTCATCGGTCTCCTCTATACCTCTTCTCACGACTTCTTCCATGAACTGCTTTTCCTGGTCAAGAAGGGCGTTTCTCGTAGCTATAAGCGTAAGCACCTGTTGTTTTGCCTTTTCAAGCGTAGTTACGGCAATATTTACCCTGCGCTTTACAGCACTGTGTTCAGCCTGGACACTCTCTCTCTCTTTCTGCAGCCCTAGAAGTTCATCGGAAAGCTCAAGCTCCCGGGTCTTTTTTCTTCGAGCTTTTCCTCAAGTTCCCGGATTTTTGTTTTTAGGAAGTTTACTTTTTCCAGCCTGGAGGCTTTCTTTTCATCAAGGTCTCTGATTAGTTCCTTTGCTTCTGCAATTTTCTGTTCTGCATACTCTTTTTCAAGCTGAAGAGCATTCAGACTGGCTTCAGTATCCCGGATTCGGCCTTCGAGCCGCCGGAGTTCCTCGCCAACGAATTCGATCTTTTTATTTATCTCAGGCAGAGGGAGTCAGCAAGTTTTGCTTCAAGTCCGGAAATCTGCACTTCAAGTTCAGATGCAGCCTCTTCTTTATCGGTCTTTTCCGCAATTACCCTGTCCATTTCAGCCCTGAGTTCGGTTCTGGACTCTTCAATTGCTTTGAGGTCTGCAATTTTTGCTTCGATAAGTTCTGCAAGTTTGGCTTCTCTGCCTGCAATTTCCTCAAGCTGGAGTTCCTTTCGCGAAATCGTAGCCTCACAGTCCCGGATTTTCCGGTTCAACTCGAAAAGGTGACTTTCAATGCTGTCCTGTTTGCCTATGGCTGCATTCCTGCTTGCATCCAGGGATTTGATCTCGTCTGCAAGTTCGAGAAGTTTGTCCTTTTCTGCAGCTGCAAAAGAAATTCCCGACTTAGAAGAGATGGATCCTCCTACCATTGCCCCGCTCTTCTCAAGGAGTTCGCCTTCAAGGGTGACCATTCTTGCCTTTCCCATAAGGCGGCGTGCACTTGCAAGGTCTTCCATGACAAGGGTATCCTGAAAGACATACCAGAAAGCAGGTTCAAAACCTGAATCAAATTCTATAAGGTCAATTGCGTACCCTATTACTCCGTTTTCGTAACTTAGATTTTCAAGCCGCCTGGATTCTTTCATTTTGTTGAGGGGAAGGAAAGTAGCTCTCCCTCCTTTTCTATGCTTCAGGTACTCAATTGCTTCGGCCGCATCGGCATCGGTATCTACAACAATTGCCTGCATTCGGTTTCCTGCGGCAATCTCCAGAGCTGTTGAATATTGTCTGTCTACTTTTCCCAGTTGGGCAATGGTGCCATAAATTCCGAAGAGGTCTTCCTGCCGCGAAGCCCCGATTACCATCTCCACGGCTCTTGAATAGCTTCCTCCCTGTTCAGAAGCCCGTACTCTCGCTTCGGTGATTGCATATTCCTGCTGGAGACCATGAAGCTTGCTTTCAAGTTTCTTTATATCCTCCTTGATCCTGAAGTGGCTGCTTTCGATATCGTCATGGTCTCGAATAAGGGACTCCAGGTTTTCGGAGAGCTTTTCAATCTCATACCTCACAGAAAGCGTGTCACTGTCAGAAGTTGCAACCGCTGCTTTCGCATCCCCTATTTGGTTTTCTATCTCCCGCAGTTCGGAGGATTTTCTTCTTAGAGTATCGAGAAGCCGGTCCTCGGCCCGGATGAGCTCGTTCTTTTCGTTCTTGATCTCCTCAAGTTTCTTCCTGGCAGCTATGAGCTCATCCCTTGTCGTAGCAAACTTTGCGTCTACAGCTGCAATCCTGCTCTGGAGCAACATGCGCTCTGTTTTACGCTCGGAAAGCTCTGACGAAATGCTGTCCTTTCTCAGGTTTTCGGCTTCGATCTTCTCTTCAAGTTCCCGGACTTTGCCCTTGGTAGAATCTATCTCTATAAACGCTTTCCTGCGCCGCGAATCAGCTTCCTCAAGTTCGGATTCCGAAAGCTCGATGCTATCCACACAGCGTGAAATTTCTCCCCGGGTCTCTTCTATCTCCCTCTTGACCTGAAGCTGTTCATCCTCTCCTTTTTTACGGATTTCAAGGGAAAGCTTTTCCAGAGAATCTTCAAGAGCCTGGAGTTCCTGCACTCTCTCGGTTAGTAAAGCCTGAACTTTCTCAAGGTGTTCTTCCTTTCCGGCAAGCTCCTTATCCACATTCTGCAGTTCGGTCCTTGCATCCTTGAGTTTAGAAAGCAGGACATAACCTTCAAATTTAGCTTTTTCAGCCTTAAGTGCCTGGTATTTTAAGGCCTGGTCGCGTTCCCCTGCCAGTTTTCCTAGCTGGATTTTTACTTCCTCAAGAATAATATCCACACGTTCGATCTGTTGCCTGACGATTTCAAGTTCTCCAAGTGCCTTTTGCTTGCGCTCGTCAAATTCTGCGACCCCTGCGATTTCATCGATAATCTTTCGTCGTTCTACAGAGGTCATGGAGATAATCTGGGTAACGTCTCCTTGCATGACCACATTATAACCTTCAGGTGTCACCCCGGCTTTTGCAAGCTGAAAATGTATTTCTCCAAGGTTTACGGCTTTTCCGTTGAAATAAAAATAGCTATAGTACCCGCTTTTTGTTCGGCGGATTTTTCTTGAGATCTCGACATCATCAAGATCTATAGGCAATTTGCGGTCAGAATTGTCAAAACGGATCGTAACCTGGGCAAAATCAGGCTTTTTTGCCTCGTCGCCGTTGTAAATCAGGTCAGTAAGTTTCTCAGCCCGAAGAGTCCTGGAACTTGTAAGCCCGAGTGCAAAGAGAATCCCGTCTATAATGTTTGACTTTCCACTCCCATTTGGGCCGGAAATAGTGGTAAAGTCATTGTAAAAGGAAACCTTTACTTTTTTCCGAAGGATTTGAAATTAACGAATTCTATTTCTTTTATATACACAGGATGCCTCTGTAATTTCGCATTTTTGAGGAAGTTTCTGTTTTTAAGCCTCAGTACGCCCGGGAATTTTTCCGGCTGCACGTGATGATTTCTGCATCTTCACTCTCCCGCAGGTCCACGGATTCTTCTATGAAATGCTTTTTAGAGGTCTTTTCAGCGATTATATATTCACACTTATAATCATCCGCGGGCCGAGTTCTCGAAGGGTCCGTTCTGATAGGGGCAGACAGTCTCACAGAGGGTGACTGTCTTGGGGGCAGCTGCCTGGCAGGTTCGGTTCTAGCTGACGACTGCTGCCTCAGATTGCCTTTAAGCCGTCTTTTATCCCCGCTCTCTGCAATAATGTACTCACACTTTGTCTCAACTTCTTCTTTATCAAGTTCGGCTGGCTCGACTTCTCTGAGCTTCAGCTGGACTTTTGCACTTGTGTCTGGTAGAGGGGCAGGCTCTTCCCTGAATTCAGTCAGTCTGCGTGCTGCAGGGTTTTCTTTTCGGAGTTCAGGGTTTTGTTTCGGCTTTCTGGAAAGAGAAGGAAGATCCAGAGGGTCTTCAGGAAGGGTAAAAGTAACAGAAGGAGAGACAGCAGGGGCAGTATTTTTCGCATCTTCCAGCAGTTTAGTAAGATTTCCTATATCAGTTCCCAGTTTCCTTATAAGCATTTTCTGGTCAAGCAATTCGCGGACAAGACCATCCTGAATACCTGAAAGTTCTCTCAGCTTCCGGTCAGTCACCCCCGAATCATTTTCCCTGGATGCTTTCAATTCCATTCTCAATTCATCGAGGATTGAAGCTTTGAGTAGGACAGGGTTAGGGATTCCCATCAGTTCGGTTCTGATTTCGGAAAGAACCAGGTCCTTGATGGAGTCTTGATCTGAAACGTTTTCCATCTCGGCCCGCAGTTCGTTGAGAACCGAAACCTTAATCGACTTCTTGAGAGTCTCGAGCTCCTCATAAGTTATTGACAGTCGCCTTTTAAGCGGTGTATTGTGCACGTCTCTCTGTCCAGTTCTCATTAAAATACCTCTTATAAGAAATTCGGGTTCCGGTTTCCTGATTGTCTGCAACTTTTTACCGGTAAGTCAGATCACCACAATTATAAATAAATTGGTTAGCTTATGAAAATTCAAATAATCTGTATAAAGTACATGTAATCTTGCTTTATATATATATGGTAATCGATAGTATTTTCCGGCCTGATATAACTTTTAATTAAATAGTAATAATAATAAGAATCGCTTTATTAACCTTTCTGAAAATATTTTATAGAAATCAGTTGAGAGAACAGGAAAAAAGATACAAAAGAAAAGTTTTGAAAAGTTTCCAAAAACTAAAGATGTGAATCTGCTCAATGGTTAAAAACATACGTTTGAAACTTGGAATCTCCTGAAAAAAATGACTGTTTTTTGCATTTATCTCCTGAAAAAATTAACTACAGGAGGAATACATAATAAATCAGAGAGCCCATGGAACATCTCGTTTCCAAAACGGACGGGTAAAGATATTCCGCAAATATGAGATCAAATTCCGAGAAAAAAGGTCTATTTCCGAGAAAAAAGGTCTATAATACTGCAAAATAGGAGAATGAAACCCAAATTTAGCTCTAAAATAGAACGAGTTAAAGGGTTGGATTTCAGTCAGATGATAAAAATTTTCTTGATGTGTTAGTTGATGGATGTGAGGGAATCATCGAAATCGACCAGTACGCTCTCTCTCGATTGAATTTTGGAGGATGTACATTCCATCTCCGCAACGTTTTCATTAACAATGGAGCCGTGAGTTCCGGTGCTTTCAAGGAAAAATTGAACCTCATCAAGTTCAGGCTCGTGGAAATGATCCATTTCGAGAATATCCATAATAACACTCAACACGTTTTTGTGTAAGTGATTGGTGATTCGGGTCATCGGGAATAACACTATGTATCAAGTATTAATAATTTGCGGCAAACGCAAAGCATTTTGAAAAGAAATAAACAAGCTTATTAATATATAAACATTATGCCAGGGAGACGGGAACTTACTTTCCACAAAATGGCCTTAAAGCTCGATAAAAAAGGAACGACGAAGTCAAAGGAAAAAAGGCCCTAAAACCCGGATCAAAACGCCCACTCCGAGTGCCAGAAATATAGTGAAAAGAACTATCGCAGCCGTATCTTTTGCTCCTAACTCGTGTTTAAGTACCGCAATCGTTGCCATACACGGCATATAAATAGTCGTGATTACAGCAAACTGGTACATCTGAACAGGTGTCATTACAGCTGCAAAGTTGGCTGTGCCTGCTAATACGGCAAGGATCTGAAGCGCCATTTCCTTTCGAAGAATTCCAAACACCAGAGCTGTTGCAGCGAATGCCGGAAGACCCAGCAGGCCCACAGATACAGGCTCTACAAAATCCTGAAAGATCGAAAGAAGGCCCAGGGCATCGGCAACTCCGAGAAACGCGCTTCCAACAAGCAGAAGCGGAAAAGCAATGTAGAAAAACTCCCGGCTTTTCATCCAGGTTTTTCTGAGGGTAGATTTAAGCTCCGGTTTTCTGAGAGGGGTCATTTCCATAATGAAGCCACTTCTCTGGCCGGGTAGAGTCTTTCCGAGAATCCAGCCCATTCCGCCAATAATTATTAGCTCCAAGACATAAATCGAAACCGCAGGCCAGAAGCCTACGAAAGTTCCCACAAGCCCCAGGATTATAACTGTCCTTGCAGAGCAGGGAATGAGAGCTATAAGAAGGAAGCTATCCTCTTTTCCCGCCGCGTGCCAAGGGCGTGCACTGCCATAATTGCAGGGACATTGCAGCCAAAGCCAAGAACCAGCGGGATCACAGCTCTTCCGTGAAGCCCGAGCTTATGAGTGAGATTGTCCAGCAGAAAAGCTGCCCTGGTAAGATATCCCGAATCCTCGAATATGGAAAGAATGGCGTAAAAGACTGCAATATAAGGGATTGCAATTGCAAATCCTGCCTCTACTCCCCGAAGAGAATACAGGATCAAGTTCCTCACTATAAGCGGCATGCCTGAAATCGCGGTCTCGACAGGCAGGATCACATGGGGCTCGAAGACTTCATTCACAATCCAGGTCTCAAGGAAACCTCCTACCCGGAAGACAAGAAGGAAAGTAAGGAGCAGGGCGGATATGAGCACCAGAATCCCGAAATTAGGAGAGGTGAGGATTGCATCTATTCTTTCCCTTAAGCTTTTTTGGGCTCGAACCTTGAGATCACGCTGTCCACTATGTATCCGGCTTCTCCATAGAGATCTCTTGCAACGGTATCGGGTACCGATATCCCATGTTCCATTTCCAGGTTTTGCCTTAACCGCCTGGCAGAAGAGAGTAGGGCATTAGCCTCAGGCGGCATGCAGCAGAGTTCCACAAACTCGACATCGTTCAGGAGAGCTGCAGTCTTTGCGCTTAGAGATGAATCCGGAAAAGAATAGTCCAGGTTGGAAAGAGCCTGCCGGATCCAGTGGCTGTACCTTACTCTGTGATGTTTCTGCACTTTTCCCTGTTCTGCGAGGGCCACAAGCATTACTTCATCAAGCCCCACCCCCAGGTCGCAACTGTTGGCACTACAGGCAGGCCAAGCATTTCGGAGAGCCCATCCGCATCAATAAGGACCCCAAGATTTGCAGCCATATCTACCTGATTTAACGCAAGAACCATAGGGATATCGAGTTCCAGAAGCTGAAGGGTTAGGTATAGATTTCTCTCAAGCCTGCTTGCATCAAGGACATTGATAATGATATCCGGCTGGTCCTCGATGAGGTATCTTTTAGTTACTTTCTCATCTTCGTTTGTAACTCCAAGCGAATAAATTCCAGGCAGGTCAACTACCTCAATAGTCTTCCCCCGAGCCTTTACAATTCCCCTTTTAAGTGCAACTGTCGTGCCTGGGTAATTTGAGACCTCGACACCTACCCCTGTAAGCCTGCTGAAGAAAACGCTTTTTCCAACGCTTGGGTTGCCTATGAAGGCAATTGTCATGTCATATGGGGTTTTGCTTTTATTTCCGCTTTCGGAGTCACAGCATGAGCTGGAAATTCCCATTACGTCCCCAGTTATTTTGCTCTGTGCCAGTTATATGCCTTCTCTGCCCCTTTACAGGCTTTTGGTTTTCGGAGTTATGAAAATTTTCTTTGCAATGTCTCTTCCGAGAGCAATTTCCGACCCAACTGCTATAACCGAGATGCAGCCCTGTTTTTGCTTGCGCTTAACTTCAATCTCTTCGCCCGTAAGAATACCGAGGGATATCAGGCGCTCTTTTGTCTCCCTGGGAAGGGTTACCCGAGCAACTTTGCCTGAACTTCCCTCTTCCATTTCATCAAGGGGGATAAATTTTTCCTCTCGTCTGATATTATTTTTATCGATATTGATAGGGTTCCCGTCGGGGCAATATTCGGGACTTCCCAGAAATTCGTAGAGCCTTTCAAGTACGGCATCAGATATGGCATGTTCAAGTTCGCAGGCTTCTTTGTGAGCTTCCTTCCTATCGAAGTCAAGGACATCAGCCAGGAAGGTTTCAAGCACCTGGTGTTTCCTTTTGATCCTGACAGCCTGATCAGTTCCCTTTTCGGTCAATTCGACTCCCTGATAAGGTGTGTATTCTACAAGTCCCGAAGAATTTAATTTTTTAATCATTTCCGTCACGCTCGGCGGAGATACATTGAGCTCTTCGGATATCTGTTTTGTCTTTGCAGGGCCCTGGTTCTTTCTAATAAGGTAAAGAATAGTTTCAAGATATTCTTCAAATCGCTCTGTATGCATCAACACCATCCCGCCAATAAAGGCCTGACTTTAGATCAGATAATTAGGACCACCTAAAAAACATAACTGCCTGAATAAATATCTTTTGGTTTTTCAACTATTTATATTTATTATATAAGTTTCAAAACGAAAATCCCGTGGATTCAACTTCAATTGCTGAAATCTTAAAAATAGAAAGGAAGGATTTCGGAAGCAATTCAGGAATTAATCGATTTAAGGACAGCAATTTCGTTACAATCTGGGAATTTGGGGCATTTTAGACAGCCGGACCAGATTTTCCTGGGAAGGCTGTTTTTGTCCACAACTTTAAAGCCCAGCGTTTCAAAAAAACCAGGCACATAAGTAAGTGCAAAGACTTCTTTCATGCCAAGGCTTCGAGCATCATCAAGGCATGCCGAGACAAGCTTTGCACCTATTCCTTTTCTTGCACATTTTGGGTTTACCGCAAGAGCAAGTATCTCTGCAAGATCTTCCCATACTACATGCAGCGAACAGCAGCCTACAACCTCTCCATCAATCTCACAGATGTAATAATCCCTGATGTTCTCGTATATTTCACTCAGAGAACGGGCAAGCATTAGCTCATCCTTCGAATAAGTATTGATAATCTGCTTCATTACAACGACGTCATCTACCCTGGCTTTCCTGATCAATTTCTGTTTCCTCTGAAGTGGCATTTTATTTTCTAATAGAATAAGGCTGTTATAGAATAAACTGTTAGAGTTTATGATTTTTAAAACTGTACTGTGTACTAGCTCTGGAATTACTCGCTTTCCAGATAAGAGATTTTCCATCGTCTACAATATCCTATAATTCAGGAAGACCGGATTCTCCTTCTGAGTCGGCAAAGCATCTAAAAAGCATTAAAATTCTAAAATGAACCTTTATTTCTGGATTAAACTGACAAAAGTAGGTTAAAGGAAATTAGCGGGCGCGAAGGGATTTGAACCCCCGATTTACAGCTTAGGAGGCTGCCGCCATATCCGGGCTAGGCCACACGCCCACGAACCACTTCCTGAGAATACAGCCTTGCAGCTGCCTGCTGAATCTGCATTTCAAGTGAAGTATCCATAATACCGGTATAAGATATATATCTAATTGTCGGTTCAAAATAGAGAAATGAACGCCTGAGAAAACAAGAGTTGATTTTTCTGGAAAGTTTTAAATCTAATGTAAACCATTGACATTTCCGTGGTTAACAATACCTTATATTTGCAATGGGCTGTCTGTCCCTCAGAGATTTGATATTTATATTTAGAGAGTTGTTGCTGTGAGGCTGACTAGGAGCCTATCCGAAAAGTGGTTACCTGCTGTAACTTTTACAATATGCAATATGCAAAACCCGAACGGATACTCTGATATTATAGACCTATTATGACTTTTCAACATGCATTGTTGACTTTTCGGATAGGCTCTAGGTACAGTCAGTTTCAGTCTTTATCATTTAGTTTTAGTCACATTACAGCCTTTATTTTCCACCGGATAATGTTTACCTGCAAATATAGGTTTAAGAATCATTGAAAAGCCTGAAAAAGGCGAAAAAAGAAAAGACACGAGTAAAAGTAAAAATCGATAAGAGGAGAAAATGTGCATATAAAAAATAATCATTCTTATTCATCCCGTACTCCTGAACTCAGGATGATGGTCTTTGCATCCCTTTTTGCGGCCCTGACTGCCGCAGGATCTTACATACAGATTCCTATGCCTTTTTCCCCTGTCCCTATCACACTGCAGGTATTCTTTGTTTTGCTTGCCGGGAGCATGTTGAAAAGCAAATGGGGAAGCCTGAGCATGATAGTGTATACCTTGCTTGGCATTGCAGGACTTCCTGTTTTTGCAGGAGGCAGTTCCGGAATGGGAGTGCTCCTTGGGCCTACAGGCGGGTATATAGTCGGCTTCATTCTCGCTGCTTATGTCATAGGAAAGCTTTCCGAGAAGGCGGAAAATACTACCAGATCCAGGCTCCTCATCAATGCTCTTAACATGAGCATAGGAATCCTGGTTCTCTATGCCTGCGGGTTTTTTCAATTGATGCTGATGGCTGAAATAGGACCCGGGACAGCCTTTACCCTTGGTATTCTTCCTTTTATACCGGGAGAAATCGTAAAAACTGCAATTGCCGCATACATTGCTTCAACCCATGAACTTTAAAGCCTCCTGGCTTCTAATTTTTCCTTTGAAAAAGAAACCGGAGTTTTTCGGAGAATTTAAAACGAAGAAATGAAAGTTTGATTAAGTATGATCAGGCTCGAAAAAGTAAGTTATAATTATCCTGATGGGATCTCTGCGCTTAAGAACATAACTCTGGCAATAAAAAAGGAGAATTCATAGGGATAATAGGTAAAAACGGCAGCGGAAAGTCCACACTTGCTCTCCAGCTTAATGGGCTCCTGAAACCCCAGCAAGGCAGGGTAATGATAAGGGGAATGGATACTCGGGATCCTTCCAATCTTCCGGGAATCCGGAAGCTCATAGGTATTGTATTCCAGAATCCTGAAACTCAATTTGTGGGCAGGACAGTCGAAGAAGATCTTGCTTTCGGCCCCGAGAATCTTTGCCTTCCTCCTGTGGAAATCAGGAAATGCGTAGATGTGGCCCTTGCCGAAACAGGGCTTGAGAATTACAGGCACCGTTCCCCAAAAAATTTGAGTGGAGGACAGGGGCAGTGTGTTGCCCTGGCAGGAATTCTTGCAATGAGGCCTGAATGCCTTATTTTCGATGAGGTAACTTCCATGCTTGATCCCGATTCCGGAACGGCTATCCTCGAAAGCATAAAAAAACTGCACCGAAAAGGAAAAACTATTGTATATATTACCCACAATCTCGAAGAGCTTCATGACGTAGACAGAATCATTGTCATGGAAAAAGGGAGAATAATGCTTGAAGGAGATCCTGAGAGCGTTTTTTCTGACTCCTCCCTTCAAACCCTTGGATTCGCCCTGCCTTCTCTTATTGAGCTGGCAGAGCAACTGAAAACTAACGGGGTCGCAATCCCCTGGGAAAAAACATCTTCCCCCACAGCTTTGCAGAGGAAATATGCCGATTATTCTCGAAAACGTGAGTTTCTCCTATTCCAGTAAGACTCCTCTCGAAACTCCTGCTTTAAGAGACATTAACCTGCGGATAGAAAAAGGAGAGTTCGTGGGGATACTGGGAGAAAAAGGTGCCGGCAAATCCACTCTTACAAAAATTTTCAACGGGATTTTTAAGCCGAAAACCGGAACCGTGCGTATTGACGGGCTCGATCCTTCCTCAAGAGAGGCAAAACGCAGGGTTGGAATGGTTTTTCAACAGGCTGCAGACCAGCTCTTTTGCAGGACCATATATGAGGAAATAGCTTTCGGCCCTCTAAACTTCGGGTACTCGAAAAAAGAAACCGAGGAAAGGATTTATGAGGTGCTTGAAGCTGTTTCTCTTGATCGGGCCGTGCTTTCTCGAGACCCTTTCAGCCTTAGTGGAGGGGAAATGCAAAGAATCGCCCTTGCAAGCGCTCTTGCACTGAGGCCGGATTACCTCATACTGGACGAACCCATAACAGGGCTTGATCCTGTTGGGAAAAAGGAAATCCTCGAGGCTCTTCAAAAAATAAAAGAAAGGGGAACTGCGGTTATTACAGTAACCCATAACCTTAAAGGGTTTTTTCCGCTGCTTGAAAGAATCGTGCTCATCAAGGAAGGAAGTATAGCTTTCCAGGGCAGCAGGGAAAAATACCTTGAAATGGGTTGCATACCTCTTCCGCCTATTGCTTCCATGATGAAGGAACTCAGAGCAAGAGGTCTGCCCGTAAATCCTGCAGTATTTACGGTTGAAGATGCTCTTGAAGAGATCCTGAGAGTAAAATCTGCAATTGAAAAAGAAAATTACGATAACAATCCGGGTCAGAGAATATAATCTGGTAAGAAACTGCTGTCTGAATAAGAAATTGTTGAAGATTAATGTGATCGGCAAAGTGCTAAATTTATTTTAAACAAAAAGCACCGGAATAAAATTTCGGAAAAATACTTTAAAAAGACAAATACGAGGAAACATGCAGGAACCTTTTTTCAGTTATGTTCCTGGGGCTTCCATTCTCCATAGGCTCGACCCCAGAACAAAAATTGCAGCAGTAATGCTACTTGGAATTCTGGCGTTCAGGGTTGAGAATTTTACAGGAATTGGGTCTCTTTTCTTGCTTTTCTTTACCCTAGCTTCACTTTCAGAGTTACCAATGAAGGTGTTTTTAAGGGCAGTCAGGCCTATGGTTCTGTTTATGATTTTCATATTTCTCGCGCAGCTATTTTTCACCGATGGAAGAGCTTTTGCTTCATTCTGGGTCCTGCGGCCTAGTCTGGAAGGACTGGACAAAGGGCTCAAGCTTGTTGCCCGGTTCATACTTTTGCTGCTTTTTGCAGCCCTTCTTACAGCCAGTACGGATCCTTCTGCAATCACCTGCGGCATAGAAAGAATGCTCAGACTTCTACCTCTACGCTGGCTGGGAATCAGCTCCTTTGAGCTTGCTACAATGATGAATATCTCTATAGCTTTTCTTCCTCTTCTTTTCGAGAGAGTTGAGCGGACAAAAGCAGCACAGGCTGCAAGGGGAATGGATTTTGTAAAGAATCCTTTCCATTCAGTTCCTGCCCTTGCCATTCCCCTGCTCAGAGGTGTAATCAGGGACGCGGAAGAACTGGCCCTCGCAATGGAAAGCAGAGGTTATCAGGGAATACGCAGAACATCAATGCATGAGCTTTCCATGCAGAAAAGAGACTGGAAAGCCCTATTTATCCTTGTAATTATTGCCATCCTGATCTTTAGCCTCTAAAAACAAGTAATGAAAAGGTTTTAAGATAAAATAACAACTTTTATAGTCTCTTCAATTGCTGCAGCCATCAAAGAGATATTGGTATATGATCAGTTGTTCATATAGTCATACAAGATAACTATAAAAGAGTGAACACGAAGCAGATATGAAACCTGCTGCAAACGGTTCCTGATACAGAAAATATCTCTTTGATGGCTGCGGTTTTTCAGGCGCTTTAATCCGATTTCGCCTGAAAGTCCTTTTTATTAAGGCAAAAAGAGATGTGTGTGCGAACTCGAACAGATCCTCGATGTCACTCAGTCCGCAGTCTCGCATGGCCTCCGCACCTTCAGGGCTTGACTTTGTGAGAGTCAGAAGGGAAGGAAAATTTACGGTTTATTACATCGTAGACGAGCAGGTCCGGCGACCAATGCAGTAACTATGATGGTGGTTGCCCGTTTCCTGGGAAAACGTCCGGCAGCTCTTAATATGGTAGTGATTTCCCTCTGTACTCTCGGGGCAGGAACCCTACTGGATCGATTTCACCTGAAAATAGGGGTTAGCACAACTGCAACCATGGGAACTGCAAAAGAATTGCTTTCCGGGACCTGAAGGTATTTTTGTGGTTTTACTGCTTCTTCTTATGTTATACGAAGTTTTCTTCAGGGAAAAGGGATGCGGTTGTTCAGATAACCACTAAAATTAAAGGATGAAATAAAAATAATAAAAAAGGTAGAAAAAGTACCATAATAATATAAATCCTGGGGAATTAAATAGTCAATATGCAGGAAAATCCAGAATCTCAAGAAAAAAGGAAAATAAAGAACATTTTTTTGAAGCTCCGGGAGAACTTAGAACTGGCTATACGGAGGAATCGTGGGCAAAACCTGAAGAAAAAATCGAAGAAAAAGAAGTCCGAACAGAGACGAGAGAAGAAAAAAGGGAAGAGCCCGGAGAAGAAAAAAGCACCATCTACACAATGAAGCGGCGGCTCACCAGGAGCAAGACCGACCGCAAGCTCTTTGGAGTCTGTGGCGGGTTAGGAGAATACTTTGATATTGACCCGACCTTCATAAGGCTCGCTTTTGCAGCCCTTGTTCTGGAAGGAATCGGCATTGTCATATATATTATCCTGGCAATAATCATGCCTCCGGAAGAGAGCGTTGAGATGGTTCCCAGCACCCGGCGCAGCAATCTCCAAAGATGAGATTTTAACCAAGCTGGAGAAAGCGCCTGGACAAGCCGGATGCAGCCGATTTCCTTAGGCATCTGTTACAGACTGGGCACAATCTTTCATAGCTGATGTTTGTCTCTTTCCCAGGCAGAAGAAATAATATTATAATGGATTACATACGGAATTTTCTTTTTTGAGGGATTATTTTTTTTAGTTTTCTCCTTTTTCAGCGTTTAAATTTGATTTTAGAGCTTCTACGGTTTTGGAATCAATAACATTGCACCTTCTGGTAAAAGCTAAAGCTATGCTAAAAGCCGTTTTACATATAAATGAATATGAGCGGTTTTTAGCGAATTCTCATCTTTTGGTTTTTACCCGCCATTCACTGGCAAAGATGAGCATCGATTCTTTTCTGAGCTGGCCTATAAGGCACACGTTTGTGTTTTTTGCGGCTTCAACGCCTGAATCGAAGGGCATGGCTTTGGTCGCGACAAGGGGAATTCCTGCCCTTGCCACTTTTGTGACCATATAGGCGGGCTGTCTGCCTGTAGAAAGCATATAATGTTGTGAGAGGTCAAGGCCCTTGAAAAGGGCGGCTCCTACTGCTTTGTCTACGGCATTGTGCCTTCCGACATCAACAATCCGTACCGAAACTTTTCCTTTTATGTCTATCAGGGCTGCCAGATGAGTCCCTCTGGTAAGTTTGTATGTATCGGATTCGAGATGTCCTGTGCCTGCAAAAAGGACTTCAGGTTCGAAAACAGAGACCGAATCGACAAAGATTTCTTTGCTGGCCTTTTCTTCTTTTTCAGCTTCTTTGGCTGTTTTGGTACGAAGGGGTTGCTGATCTTTTCGGGTCAGAATATTAACTTCATTCCCTTCAACTTCGACGCTTTCAATCTCCCTGAAACTGACAATTCCTTCTGTGATCAGGTGCCCGACTGCAAGCTCTTTGAGTTCGAGTGGGGAAGCAAAGAGCGTCGTAAAAAGTTTTCCGTCAAGAAAAAGTTTAACAGGGCATTCTCTTGCGAGCAGCACTTTAATATCTTCGGTCCTGCCGTCTGAATAAATTCTTGTTGCAGGATAATAAGTTGCATATTTTTCAGGCATATGGATCCCTTTTCTCCAGCTTATCCGAGTTTTCGGTGCAAGCGGATATAGAATCCATATGCCTTTTTCTTTTCCGTCAGTGAAGGCAGACTGCAAGATAGTTGATATTCATTTATGTGTTTTTTCATTTTCGGTATTATTTAATACATTGAGAAATTATGCACGCTTCAACCATTATATTTTAAATCCAGTCTGTGAAATAAAAAAATTAAAACTTTATCAGGCTCCGACTTCTGTATGTATCATCACTTTACTCACATAGAGCCTTTCAAGTTTTTTGCTACTGCCGGGAAGGAATGAGAAACGCACGGAGTTGGAATCAGGGAGATATTCAATCTTATAATCCTTTTCGTTTTTTCGCTTATATTTTTTCTCTCGATTTCCTAAGTATCCCTAATTTTTTCCTTTAATTTCCTCTTTATTCAGTTTAAGCCAATTTCAGGCTCGGCCTTGATTTCGGTTTCGCTTATATATAATCTTTTTATCTCCAATGTTGATTCATTTTCACTTGCTGGATCTGATATCTCAGGGAAAATTAAGCGTACATTTTTGCTTTCATTCGTAAGGTTGTATTTTTCCTGGCTTATTCCTGCATTTTCCATTATTTTTTCAAAATAACGCTCCCATACTTTGGGATATTCTGTGGTAATTGTTAACACAAATCTGTCTATGTTCCCTGAGCTTTTTATCTCACTATCATAGAGAGGTTGGTAACCGATTCCTGTCAGGCGAAGAGAACACCGACTATTTGAGGAAATAATCTCTGAGGGAATATAGGGTTTCTGCAAAACCCTTATGGCGTTTATCGAAACATCATAATTCGAAACATTATTTTCATTGGTCGATACATTGGAAATAAGAATAGAAGGGTAGAGCATCATGACTGCCTGGTCTTTCTGTTTAAGGATCAGGGCTCCGTTTTCATAACTGAAAACCTGATCTACATAATATCTGTTTTGAGAACTGTAATTAATGGTGCCACAGTTGATAGATTGGAAGTAAGGCTCATCGTCCTCAGGGTTTACTATTATGCTCATAACGTACCTATCCTTATTTACAGCAAGATTCCCACTGGATTTTATGGAGTCTATAAACGGAATTTCTCCACCGCCCATATGGAAAGGCACATTCATAACTAGCGGAGGAGCTAAGGAATTTGGATTCGAAGAGTTGATGTATGAGGAATTAGAGTTTAAAGCCAGGATTGTTGACATCATATCAATTTTTGACTTAAGATCTGCCATATCCTCCCCTATATCATCCATATGAGAGTACTCTGCATCATTTTTCCACTCCGGAACAGCATCTATCCGTATGATGGCAAACACCGTAAATATAATTCCTAGAAGTAATACTGCCCCAATAACAGTTGCTGTTGCAGACTCCGAACGGAAAAAAGATCTTCTTTCGGACTCATTTTTATTTCCATTATTTTTCTTCATTTCTTGTTGACCCCCTTGCCTCAGCCTCCTACCTTCCGAAATTACAACTCTATATGAATCCCGATGAAGTCAATCTCATAAAACTTTTCATTCTGTTCATCTGGATCATGTTCATCTGAATTTTCTGTGGCTGAAAACCTAACTTTGAGATTTTCAAGTTTTTCAGAAGCATTAACATATGAAGTTATTTCGTAAATATTTGAATTACTGTTTTTGCAATCATCGAAGCTGCTATAGTTTTTCATTTTGAGACCTATCTGCGTCCAATCAGAACCGTCATATATCGAAAGCGGAATCTCATCCGGGCTGCAGCCCTGGGATCTGTAAATTACTTTTAACTTTACTGGCTTTGAGGAATCTGAAATGTCCATTTCATCGGCATCTATACCAAACGTGAACTCCTGGTATACTGATTCTGGTTTTTTCGGAACTTGCGCCTTTATAAAAAGTCCGTCATTCATCCCATCAACCATTTCTGTGGGCAGGAATTTATTTGTAGAATTGTCGTAAACACTCCCGTATGGGCAAGGAGTTATCCAGTACGGGACTTTCGTAGGGCCTTGCTGGAGCGCTGTTCTCTGGATTACCTGCTGAGAAGGCATATCCACAAATAACATGTCTATATCAATCCCACTCTTGATGTTTTCGTTATTAATTACTATGCAATCCCCAAGCATGAAAACAGCATCGTCGGGGTCAGTATCGTCTGGATCTTTGAAGTCGGACTTGTTGAATTCATACCGCTGCCCGTCGGCGATGAGTATTATTTTGATGGCTGACAGGTCAATAGCTTCTCCTCCACTGTGTGTGATATATACGCGATTGGTATTTGTATTGATATTTTCTTGCAGATCAGTATGCGGAGTATGCTCCGGATTCAAGGCTCCATCTGAAAATACGGTTAAGGCTATTGTGGAAAAAGCTATAACGACTATACTCATCATGAGCAGTTGCCCATATACTTCTGAAACTGCCCTATAGTCCTTGCCAAGTGCTCTGCATTTTTTACCCTCCACGACAAGAATCACCTTCTACAAATTTGTTGCCTGACTCCCTAAAATGTTGCTAATTGAATATTAACCTGACTGTCTAAGAAAAGTTATTTAATGTAGAGTTGATAATTATTATCTTGGTAAAAAAGTTGATTAAAAAATGTAAATTATGCTCCAAACATTCAGCAAAAATTTATATAGAAATGAAGGGTAAAATGGTATAAAGTTAAAACTCAAAAACTGTTTAAGTATGTATTTCAGGTGTTAAAAGTATCTGGCAGGCTGTCCTGTCCGAATACCTTTAATCAGGAGGGAGAAACATATGGATTTCAAGAAATTGTTTAAAAATACTCACGCAGTTTCCCCGGTTATCGGTGTCATTCTGATGGTTGCAATAACCGTCATCCTCGCCGCCGCAATCGGATCTTCCGTTTTTGGACAGGGACCTGCCGAATCCGCACCGCAGGCGAACCTCGACATTAAATCAGCCGGTATTATTAGTGGTAGTTATCTTACTGCAGTAGCAGGTGTAAGATTCGAACACCTTGGAGGAGAGCCGATTCATTTCGAAGATCCTTTAAAAACAAAAGTTACCGCATCCCTTAATGGCAATACGTCTGTTGTTATTAAAGCTACTGATCTTGGTGTCTTTGATGTTGGTTCTGTGAAGACACTCAAGTTGACTAATGACGGTTCAAATAATGCTTTTGGTACCCTCTCACCTCAACTTGGGCCTGCACCAGGTGATACTATCAATATCAAAGTTATCGATACCCAGACCAATCAGCTCATTTGCGACAAGAAGATAAGGGTCTAAATGCAAATTTAAGCACCTTAAAAAGGTGCTTTTTCCTCTTTCTTTACTCAACTTGTTTTTATCTTGAATTCTTTCTTTCGTTTTCGATTCTCTTCATATGGTTTTTACTACTTTTAGCTGGATCATATCACTCTGGAAATGCGTTATAGTTAAATCCTTCAGGTGCAGACTTTTACATAATTACGTTAATTCCTTCAAGGCTCTAATGAGGTCAATTTTTAAGAATAGAGTTTTAAATTATACTATCTTCTTGGAAAAAACTGGGGATAAGGTCAATAATATTAAAAAGTAACTTCGCTAAACAGTTTATAATTTTCAAATTAAAAGATTATTCTTTTTCAGATTCAATTTAAATTTGTTCTTTTATGATTTTTCCGGGTGGTGAATGATTCTGTCCCCTAAAAATCTCAAAAGAAACTAAAAAATTTATGTTATGAAACTAAATATTTTTATTAACTATATTAGGCCAATTAATTTCAGTTAATTTCAGTTTTGATACAGATATTGTAAAGCATTGTTTTGAGGACGATGACTTTATCGATGGCGATTTTTTGGCATCAATGTAAAGATCTCGGCTTCCCAGGTCGTCCACAATAAAGGGTTGATATTTTGATCTTTGATTTTTCCAGTGTGGCTGAAGTTTCTATTTTCATTTAATCGAAGTCGATGGATTCCAGCCGCGCAGCTGTGCGGGACAAAAACGACCGAAAGGTGCTATTCAGGTTACTCGGGAATTATATATCCGTTTAGCACAAAACATAGCCACATAACACCGTTTTTTGGAAAAGAGAAATACTATACATGCGTCTTCGGTTAAGTGAGGAATCATGATAAATTGTATTCATTCCCTTGACATATGTTCAAAATTTATATAGACTTTGAACTTGAACAGGGTATCGATTTTAGGTAAAGAGGCTAAAATTTGAGGCCAATTTATGACAGAAAATCGATAGCCTTCAGGCAAGAAAATTCCTTAACCGATGACCAATGAAATACTATACATATATCGGCTGGGATTGTGGTCTTCGTCTGCATGAAAATTCATAAATATGGTCGAGTTTTCAAAATAATTTTCCAGGCTTTTGTATTTTCTACGCACCTTTATTTCTACGGAGGTAATTTTGAACTATTGCTTTATTCCGGTCAGGTCAAAAAGAAGGATGAAATTGAGAGTTTATCCGGACCAGATCCTTCAACTTCTCAACATAGGGTCAAACAAACATGAAAACCAGATAAGTAACTATCACCATACTTACACTGTATTTCAGGCCCAAATACGCAGAACCCTGTCCCATCTTTCCGGCAATGAGGCCGGAAGTAAAAGCCTGTACCAGGGCTGAGTGGAACATGAGCATACTATACTCCTCGATATTGAAATATCCGTTTCCGACTCCTCCAGTCCCCCTGCCTGGGAAGAGGTTGCAAATGCGGCAGTTTGCGGGAAGAAATTTGTGGCCAGGATATAGACTATGAAAAGGAAGACGAAGAAGGATACATAGATAGTTACTATATAAATGACCATTTGTGACGAGCGCTCTTTTTTCAGCCCTTCCTCGGTCTTAGCCTGTAAAGAAGTAATAGAGAGTACACTTTTAAGATCATTTGTGGATTCATTTGCTTTTACGAGAATGTGAAGAATCCTGCTTGAAGAAGCTGTTCTTATATTGTTCTCAAGCTTCATGAGGGCTCTTGAAGTGGAAGTGCCCCAGGAAACATCTTCTTTTAACTTCACAAGTTCTTTGCTTAAGATACCCATTTTAGATTCTGCTATCATTTTTAAGGAATTTGAAAGCAAAATTCCAGAGTCATTCATGCTGGAAAGGTTCCTAAGCATATCAGGCATTCTTTCGTCAATCTTGTGTATCCTCCAGGCCTTGATCTCATAAAAGATGATGAAGGGAATAAGGAGAATGACGGTGAAAATTATAATATAATCATCAATCAAGGTGGCCAAGTGTATAGTACTATTGCTTACATGGTCAAAATTTACATTCAACAAATGGCTAAAATTGATCTTGCCTGCAATCTTTTTTGGAAGATTGGAGAGATAATATAGCCCAACCGGAACTGCGATGAAAAACGTGTATCTTGGTTCGTCCCGCAAAGTCCTGTAGGGATTGAACAGCATGCCTTTGATATGGAAGAGCTGTCTGTATAGCCTGTACTTTTTACTCCTCTCTTTCTCCTCCTCTTCAGTTAGCCCGGACTCAATCTCTGGAATATCTGAAAGGTTTATTGAAAAACTAGAAACTCTACCTTTCTTAGGATTAAAAGAAAGTTCCCCCACGGTATCGAGAAGTACCATATAAAGAAGAGTTGCAACAGGCACTATAACATAAATAAGCATGTAAAGGATCTGAGCTGAAGCCGGCTTGAAGAACTGGAGCATAACAAGGGTTACCATTATGAAAAGGGGCCCTGCAACGAGTGCTGTCACGTAGACTTCGGCAAGAACGTCAAGCCTCTGTAACAGACTTCTGTTTGCCAGCTCTGCCGTGTATTGATATTGATCAGCCTTGCTTTTTATGTACTCGTTTATGGTTCCGCTACTTGAAACAATAATTAATCCATCAACAAAATCCTTAAAAACATCTGAAGAGGTACGTTCTTTGGCAGATTTAAGAGCGCTTATAAAGTCTTTTCCAAGGTAATCCATGTCCCTTACAATATAGGATATTTCTTCCGCACTTGCGCCAAATATATGGGTATACCTGTTCAGAGATCTGAATACATCATAAACCGACATCCCTCCTTTTGTCAGAGCATACATGTAAGTTATTGCCGGAAGCATGGATCTATCTATACAGGCACACCGGTTATTTGTCTGAAAATAGGGATAAATGTATATCAGGAAAAATACGATAATAAAACATGTAACAAACACTAAAAGGGCGGTTAGGATTGCAAGAAGATAAACATGTTCTCCTGCAAAACCAGCAATTTTAGAATCCACGAAAAGGCTAAGGCGGGAAATTGGGTCCCCAAAAGTTTTCAGTCCCAGCCATAAGCCGAAAATCCCTCCAAAAATTCCTACTATTATCGAATACATTAAATCAGAGGCCAGGTACTGGTCTACTGTCATGGAGATGTGGGATTGGCGTATTTTTGCCTTCAAATCCTGAAAGCTTTCTTTATTTCTATAAAAAAGGTCTCCAAAAAATCTGTATGCCAATTCATCCACAGCAGTATAAATCATGCTCCCCCTCTTGAGCAGCCATGTCCTCTGTCATACTCTGTAAGGTATCATTTTCTATACATTCCATAACCATATTCGGATAGCTCTGGTATGCCTGGACTACAATGGACACCTGGATGTAATTCCTTATGTTTTTTTCATACATATAGGTTAGAATTTTTCTTCGATTGTCCATTTCAATTCTCAACTGAGTGGTATCCCATCCTCGGGAATACATGATCTCCTGTATAGTGTGGGAATCCCCTACCTTGACGAAATAATCTTCTGAAGGTTCCCAATTGAAAAGCTCATTTATGCCAAGATCCCCTGTCTCAGGGTCAACATTAAGAACTTCCACAAGGCTTTGGGTCCTTCTCACTCTTTTCTCTCCTATGTATGCCTGCTTCTGAATGCAGAGTACATCAAGAGACTGCAACATGACGTGAGGTACATTTATTGGCTCGTGCGTAAGCCTGTTTATAACGGTCTGTACATCTCCTGCGTGCATAGTTGAACTTGTTGCATGCCCTGTTGACATTGCCTGGAAAAGGGTAAGGGCTTCACTGCCTCTCACTTCACCCACAATGATGAAATCCGGACGCTGTCTGAGAGCGGCCCTTAAAAGGTCAAACATAGAAACTTCTCCGGTAGAGTCTCCGGCAAAACTTTGCCTTGCGATCCCGGAAACCCAGTTGTTGTGGTAGAGTAAGAGTTCCCTCGTGTCTTCGATAGAGACTATCTTGGCTGTAGAAGGCATGAATAGAGATGTAGCATTGAGCATAGATGTTTTCCCCGACGCTGTCCCTCCTGCAAAAAGAATATTGTGACCATTTTCGATAATCAGCCAGAGATATACGAGCATATCAAGGTCGCATGTCTCATAGCCGAGCAGGTCTATGGGAGTCATGGGGTCTTTCCTGAATTTACGGATAGTAAAAGAACTGCCTCTGGGAGTAATTTCTCTTCCTAATATAGCCTGAAGCCTCGATCCGTCCTGGAGTCTCGCATCAACTATTGGCTGGCTTACAGAGACATGTTTGTTATTCAACTGGCACATTTTAATTACAAGGGAATCAAGTTCCTCGTCTTTAAAAGAAATATTACTTTCAATATTGAGATATCTTGTATGATAAATATAAAGGGGAACTTCTGCCCCATCGCAGGAAATATCCTCTATATAAGGATCATAAAGAAGGGAATTAATTTTTTCGTAGCCTAGAAGGTTTCTTCTAAGATAGTAAATAATTTTTTGGAGTGCCGATGCCGAAATTCCAGCCTTATAGCTTTCAAGGAGGAAGAGGGCTTTATCCACAAGAAATGTATCTTTTTCGAAATTGGAAGTTGTAGACCCCAGAATCAGTATATCCTGAAAATCCTCATAAATTCTCTCAAGGAGTTCCTTCTCAAACTTTGTGAGTGAAGGTTCAACAAGCCTATAATGTCTTGTTCTGCGGTCTTCCAGAATCGATACAAAAGTGTAAGGTTCCTGAAGCCAGTATCTTTCGATTTCTTTTAACTCATCAGGCACTATAAACTCTACAAGGGGCCCGTCTTTTTCCTGATTATAATCTGGCAGAGTTCTCAAAGGCTTATCAAAGTAAGTTCTTGCTTTTTTTAAGATCTCTGATATGGAGTTATTGTCGCCTTTTTTCCCCAATAATTCCAAAAAAATTTGTTTTTAGCTAGTATTTCTTTTACTTCATCCATATGCTCTCCCCAAATTTTCTAATAAAGTCCTATAGGATCAACCCCTTATAAAAACCTTCTATTATCTGCTTTCAGAAATATATTTTAACATCAGTTATATTTGGCATTTAACTTTTTTCTGGCTTTTTACTTGATTACAGATTCCATTTTCAAAAAATCTAAATAAATTTCATTAAAAAGTACACTATTATATTTATTTATTTGATGAAAATTAAAGAGATCCATATCCCTTTTCAGATGAAAGAATTTATAATATTTATGTGGAATGATTAATTAACTTTAAAACAATATTTTTAACAAAGTTGGTTCCATTCCTTCGATCTAACCTTGAAAGGTAGAGAATAGGAATATCCTGATTGCAAAAAAGCAAGATTGAGACATTAATGCCGCAATCAATATCAAGAAATTCACACTTATAGATCAAAATCCAATTTGAACCCCCAGAGCGTGGGGAAGACCTTGCGACTTGTAAACAAAAGTTCAGAGATAAAACAAGAAGCCCTTAAGTTTTTAGCTTAGGGCAGTTCACAGCAGTCGTATTTCAGCAAACAAGAGCCTTGAGCCCTGCAACTGCATTTACCAATATATCCACTTCTTCTTTTGTATTATATAATGCAAAAGAAGCTCTTACAGTGCTGTCCACTTTCAGAAAGCGAGTAATCGGAATTGCGCAGTGATGTCCACTCCTGACACAAATTTTTCTGGTTTGGTCAAGGATCAGGGCAACATCATGGGCATGAAGCCCTTTTACATTAAAGGGTACTATTCCTGCCCTGTCTTCAGGCCCGTACACTTCCACATGCTCGAGTTCGGAGAGCCTTTTTGCAGCCTCCCTGGACAACTTAATTTCGTGCGTTTCGATTTCCGAAACCCCTATTTTTTCCACGTATTCTACTGCTCTTCCTAACGCTATAACTCCTGGAATATTTGGGGTACCTGCTTCAAAACAGGCTGGGGAAGGCTCCAGGACGTAGGTGTACTCCTCAACATCCGAAATCGTACCTCCTCCAACTGAGGCACTTTCGAGCATGTCTGGTTCTTTAATATAGAGTACGCCAGTGCCCTGCGGTCCAAGCAGGCCTTTATGTCCGGCAGTTGCAAAAAAATCGCAACCAAGGTCTTTGATGTTGACTGGAATATGTCCTGCGGATTGGGCACCGTCAATCAGGGTTTTTATACCATTTCTATGGGCAAGTTTCGTGATATTTTTTACATCCTGGATTGAACCGAAGACATTTGAAACCTGAGTTATTGCAACTAATCTGGTTTTCTCAGTGAAGGCATTCTCTATCATAGAGATGTCAATTATGCCCTCATCGTCCGGATTTACAACCGTGACATTTACCCCATTTTTATGCAGGCGCAGCCAGGGCAGGAGATTTGAATGGTGTTCGAGCAGAGTTGTAACAATGTGGTCTCCAGCCTTCCAGGAATAACTGTTTGCAATAAGGTTGATTCCTTCAGTGGTATTTTTCGTAAAAACGGTCTTTGAAGCCTCTACGTTTAAAAAACGGGCAACAGTTTCCCTCGCATCCTCATAACGGTTTGTGGTCTCCCTGGCCAGACGGTGTGCTCCTCTCCCATGATTACCAGCATACTTGTAAAAGTACTCGACCATTGCTTCAACTGCAGGTATCGGCGTCTGAGTAGTCGCTGTGCTGTCAAGGTACACAACTTCTTTTAAAACAGGGAAATCTTCGCGGACCGCATATACATCGTACATGCTTCTTTTTTAGGAATGAGAAATAAAAAAGGTTGTGCAGGTTATTTACCCTGCATTCCGCCTATCATAAAGCGGTAAAGGTCTAATTCATCTGAGTCCAGGTTGTCAGTACAACCTTTTACAACGGCATGATAACCGTCTTTGTGCTTATATCCATATTCTTTTCTTTTTCTGTATTCATGCTTTAATTCACTCATAGTTTTCCTCCTGTCTCTTCAATGCTTGCGCTTATATGCGGGTCAGAATCAGTTCCTTCTGGAAACAAGCGCCCTGCAATCCGGGTTAAAGTTCCCTGCCTTTTCGGATACGGCCATTGAATGCAGGTGAGAATTCTCAATCCCTTCAGAATTTCTACAATCAAAGTCAGACTCTAAATCCTTCGGGATATGAATTCCTGCGTTAAGATTAGAACTCCCAATCCTTCTGAATGAAACCTTATAAGCAGGCCAGAATTCTATGTCCTTCGGGCTAAACCCCATAACAGCGCAACAAGCGTTGTTCTTACCCACAACAAAGTATTAATTGTCGTTTGTAATATATATTGATTCCGGAATTTCTTTTAAATTAATTTTAAATTTTTTGAATCCACCCAGATTTTTCGAGTGAATAATGGAAATAACCCTCGGTTTTTAATCTCTGGAAATCATGCACAAAATTTACTTTCTAGCTTCCAGGGTTGCCATCAGTCCTGAAAGATGGGCCGGAATCGCCCCTATAGCAGTGCAGGTTTCAAGAGAAAGCCCTTTGTAGGTAATGTCAAGATGATATTTTCCTCTCTCAAAGAGTTCTTTGGGAAGCCCTTTATGCCCGAGTCCTACAAGAAACAGAAATGAGCGATTTCGAAGAGCTTCCTCAGCTATTTTTACAGGCAGAACCTGTCTTTTTGGGTCCGGTTTTGAGGTGGTGATCACTATTTCCCCAAACTGGGACGGGAACCCTTTCTTTGGAAGGTCTGATACCGACAGATGATTTTTTTCATAAAGAATTTTGAGATAACTCCCCGATTCCCCTATAGTGGTTTTTTCCATCACGAAAGCCACCAATTCTTCCGCAGTCATTTTAAAAGGAAAGTCGTAAAGGGCAAGGTGGAACCCAAAAGCATGGCAGATAGGAGCAGCTCTCGCAATTGCCCGGTAATGCGCATCAAGAACTTTGATCTTATCATAGGTATTTACTATCCCAAGGGTGAGCATAAGGTGCTCCATTATTCTTTTTCGTAAAATAATGTTTCGTCAACCTTTAGGGTCTGTTTAAAACTTATTTTTGATACTTTTTAATAAGTTTCAGGATTTTCAGTTATTGGAAGACGTATACAAAATAATGGTCATTATATCCAACTAAAAAAAGTTATAAGTTTTGATTTTTCAGATTTGGTATATAACTCCCCCACTACCCCTTAGCTTTTGCTTTTTTATCTGTTTTTCAATTGAAGCTATTCATTACTTTTTGGAGACTTTAATATATCCCGATTTTGTTATTGAATTGCTTCCAGCAGCATTCTTTACTGTTAAGCTGACAGTGTATTTTCCTGCTGCAGTGTATTTATGTACAGGGTTCTTGGCTGTTGAATATGTTTTATCTCCAAAACTCCACTTCCATGAAGTTGGCGTTCCTGTACTTTTGTCAGTAAATGTTACTTTCAGTGGAGTTTTTCCTGAGGTTGGAGATGCAGAAAATGCAGCAACCGGGGAGGTTGAAAGAGTACCCACGTAGATATCGAAGTTTCCATTGCGCCAATCTGTCCACACTATCTTGTCACCATAGATATCTGGATAGAACTGATCCGATTTATCGGTAGTGTGACTTTCCTGGCGAGTGGAGAGGTCGTACACGTAGATATCCCAGTTTCCATTACGATCATCCATCCACACTATCCTGTCACCATCGATTACAGGGCCATATGAAGCTGATGGATTGGTGGTTATCCTCTTTTCTTTGGAAGTGGAGAGATCGTACATGTAGATATCTTCATTTCCATTGCGCAAATCTGTCCACACTATCCTGTTACCATTGATTGCAGGAGATAATTGATCTGATGCATTGATGGTGATCTGACTTTCCTTTTTAGTGGAGAGATCGTACATGTATATATCCCAGTTTCCATTACGATCATCCATCCACACTATCCTGTCATCATAGATGGCAGGAGAAGATGCTAACCTGCTAGTGGTGATCTGAGTTTGCTTTTTAGTGGAAACCTCGTACATGTAAATATTGTACTCTTCGTGTCCTTCATTGGGATAACCTGTCCAGACGATCTTGTCACCGTAGATAGCAGGAGAAGATGCTAATCCGGTGGTGGTGATCTGAGTTTGCTTTTTAGTGGAAAGATCTTGCAGGTAGATGTTTTCGCCTCCATTGCGCTCATCTGTCCACACTACTCTATTACCGTGGATATCAGGGGAGTACTGACCTGATAAATTGGTAGTATAGATTTCCTTTTTAGTAGAAAGGTCATATATGTAGATATCGGCGTTTCCATTGCGATAATCTTCCCATGCGATCCTGTTACCATAGATAACAGGGTTCCACTGAATTGATGTATTGGTGGTGATCCGAGTTTCAGTAATCTTTGGCGCAGCAGCTTGTATAGATTCCGTGGCTGTAACAATTTCTTCACTAGGTAACTCATCGGACATAATCTGGTCATCGGAGGAATCCCCTGATCCACTGGTGATACTCGGTGGGGTGATGGTTCGCGGATTTTGTTCCGGAGATGCCGATGCCATAGATGAGACGAGAATTAAAAATATAATCAGAGCTGCTGATGCTAAAGCTACTGAATGAAACTTTTTGTTAATTTTCATTATCCTACTCCTTTATCTTTTGTTTATTTTTCATATAAAAAATGTTAATAATCTTAACTCACTTACATTCTTAAACTCTCTCTTTTGATTCTGAACTTCATAAAAATCGTGTAATTTGAGAGAATTTTCCAGAAAAAAGGTATCCTCTCAAATTCAAGGGAGAATTTTTCAACCAGAAAAATATGCAACAATTTTATCCTACATTTGGGAAGTTGAATACGCCTTTTGAGCCTGTTCTTCAGACTTGGCTACATTTTTAAGTTTTCCGCAAATATGTGAAATTTACTTTTTCCCATACAATTTGAAGAGGATACAAAAAAAGTATGATTGAAAAAAATCCGCAAAGAAATATCAGGTTATACTGGCACAAAAAAGTAAGAGGATGACTTTGAATATCTCAAATTAACTTAAAATCAGTTTAAGAAATTGGATTGTGAGGATCAGTTACTGAAAATCGTAAAAAGTACTTCAAATCTGACAAATAGATTACTTTTGTCTTTTTTGTCAGACTTGATCGATGACCTTCACTATCCTTTATCCTTGACCTTTTTATTTGTTTTTCATTTCATATGTTCATTACTTTTTGGAGACTTTAATATATCCTGACATTGTTTTAGTGTTACTTCCAACAGCATTCTTTACTGTTAAACTAACAGTGTATTTTCCTGCCGCAGTATATTTATGTACAGGATTCTTGGCTGTTGAATATGTTTTATCTCCAAAACTCCATTTCCATGAAGTGGGTGTTCCTGTACTTTTGTCAGTAAATGTTACTTTCAGTGGGGCTTTCCCAGAGATTGGAGATGCAGAGAATGCAGCAACCGGGGAAGTAGAAAGGGTACCCATATAGATATCCGGGTTTCCATTCCGATAATCCTGCCACACTATCTTGTCACCATAGATATCTGGATAGAACTGATCCGATTTATCGGTAGTGTGACTTTCCTGGCGAGTGGCGAGATCGTACACATAGACATCCCAGTTTCCATTGCGATCATCCTCCCACACTATCCTGTCACCATAGATTGCAGGAGAATATGAAGCTGATGGATTGGTGGTTATCCTTTTTTCCTTGGAAGTGGAGAGATCATACATGTAAATATCCCAGTTTCCATTGCGGTCATCCGACCACACTATCCTGTTACCGTAGATTGCAGGAGAGGATTGACTTGATTCATTTGTGGTTATCCTTTTTTCCTTGGAAGTGGATAAATCGTACATGTAAATATCGGCGTTTCCATTGCGATCATCTTCCCATACTATCCTGTCACCGTAGATAGCTGGAGCGAAATGAAATGATTCGTCGGTGGTTATCCTTTTTCCCTTGGAAGTGGAAAGGTCGTAAATATAAATGTTACCATAGTAGTTTTCATCGCGATAACCTGTCCAAACAATCTTGTTACCGTAGATTGCAGGTTCCCACGACCCTAATATATCGGTGGTTATCCGAGTTTGCTTTTTAGTAGAAAGGTCTTGCATATATATTTCAGAGACTCCATTGCGATAATCTGTCCACACCACCCTGTTACCGTAGATATCAGGGCCCCACTGATCTGATGCATTGAGAGTAGAGATTTCCTTTTTAGTGGAGAGATCATATATGTAGATATCCCAGTTTCCATTACGAAGATCGTGCCACGCGATCTTGTTACCATAGATAACCGGGCTCCACTGCTCTGACGTATTGGTGGTGATACGCTTTTCAGTAATCTTGGGCGCGGCAGCTTGTATAGATTCCGTGCCTGTAACAATTTCTTCGCTAGATAACTCATCGGACAGAACCTCATCATCGGAGGGGTCCCCTGCTCCACTGCTGATACTCGGTAGGGCAGTGGCGCTTGGCGGATTTTGTCCAGGAGATGCCGATGCCATAGATGAGACGAGAATTAAAAATAGTATCATCACTGTTGAAGCTAAAGCTATTGAATAAGCTTTTTCTTTATCTTTCATTTCTCCTTCCTCTTCTATCTTTTCCATTTATTTTAGTGTTTATTATTCCCCGGCGTTGTCAAAATCTAGCATTAATTTTGCTTGCAATTGGCTACCATCGCTAGGCAACCTGGGAAACATTAAAAGCTTCTTTCATTAAGATCCCAACTATTTTCAATAGTTGCTTAATTAATGAAGATATGTCCTTATATAAAATCCTTTCATTGGTCATCGGTTAAGGAATTTTCTTGCCTGAAAGCTATCGATTTTACACCTTAATCCTGATCAAACTTTGACCTTTTTACATGAAATCGATATCTTGCTCCAACCCACAATGTGTTTAAATTTATAATAACTGTTGCAGAAATGGAGGCAATTTATCATGATTCCTCACTTAACCGAAGACGCATGAAAATCCTTTGGAACTTTTTAATTCCACGTTGTTTCGGCACAAAAACGTAAGAGGAAGACTTTGAATATCTCAAATTAACTTAAAATCAGTTAAGAAATTGGATTGTGAGAGTCAGTTACTGAAAATCGTAAAAAAGGTAGTTATCAAATCTAACAAAAAAAGTGAAAGTACTCTTTTTGTCAGACTTGATCGATTACCCTCACTATCCTTTTGTCTTGGCCTTTTTATTGGTTTCTCATTTCATATGTTCATATTATTTGGAGACTTTGATATATCCCGAAATGGTTTTTGTGTTACTTCCAGCAGCATTCTTTACTGTTAAGCTAACAGTGTATTTTCCTGCTGCAGTGTATTTGTGTACAGGGTTCTTGGCTGTTGAATATGTTTTATCTCCAAAACTCCATTTCCATGAAGTGGGCGTTCCTGTACTTTTATCAGTAAATGTTACTTTCAATGGTGCTTTCCCAGATGTTGGAGATGCAGAAAATGCAGCAACAGGTTTTGTCACAGTTGTAACAGTTATGTAGTTGGACTTTTTAGCGTATTACTGCCCGCCACATTTTTTACTGTCAAGCTGATGGTATATTTTCCGGCTTTACTGTATGTATGTGTTGGGTTCTTGGCAGTTGAAGTTGTTTCGTCTCCAAAACTCCATTTCCATGAAGTAGGTGATCCTGTACTTTTGTCAGTAAATGCAACTACCAATGGTGAATATCCAGATGTTGGGGAAGCTGAGAAGGCAGCACCCGGAATTTGGGCTACTCCCATAGACATTCCGACAGCAATAGGCCTGTTACCTACCTTCACATTGTCTGTGACTTTATTTGTTGCTGTGTCAATTACAGAAATATTATTACTGCCGGAATTTGCCACATATACCTTTTTTCCATCTGGTGTGACTGCAATTCCATTAGGGTTCTTTCCTACAGGTATCGTGGTAACCTTATTCGTTGCAGTGTCAATTACAGAAACAGTGTTGCTTTCGTAATACGTCACATATACTTTTGTTCCCGCCGGATTGACTGCAACTTCGTAAGGATGAGTTCCTACAGTCACTGTAGCTGTAACAGTGTTTGTAGCTGTGTCAATCACAGAGACAGTGTTGCTTTGTTCGTTCGCTACATATATCGTTGATCCATCCGAACTAACTGCAATTCCATAAGGCTGAGATCCTACAGGCACAGTGGCAGTAACATCATTTGTGGCTGTATCAATTACATCAACATGGTCATCAGCCGCCTCCGTCACGTATACCTTTGATCCATCAGGATTAACTGCAACTTCAGCTGCATCACGTCCATCAATAGACTCAATGTCTGTAACCTTGTTTGTGGCCGTGTCAATTACTAAAATCTTGCTGCCGCTCTGGTCGCCACCCAGCATATATACCTTTTTTCCATCAGGGCTGACTGCACTTCCACGAACGCCACCGTCTATTTTTATATATATGGAATTTATAACCTTGTTTGTGGCTGTGTCAATTACAGAAAAAGTATTGCTGCCGGAATTTGCCACATTCACGTATACCTTTTTTCTATCTGGTATGACTGCAACTCCACTAGGCCCATATACTACAGGCACTGTGGCTGTAACTTTGTTTGTTGCTGTGTCAATTACAGAAACAGTATTGCTTGCGTAGTTTGTAATATATGCATATGGCCCCGCTTGCGAAAGAGTGCCCATGTAGATATCGAAGTTTCCATTGCGATCATCCATCCATACTATCTTGTCACCATAGATTGCAGGATAGTACTGATTTGATTTATCGGTAGTATGACTTTCCTGGTGAGTAGCAAGATCATACATGTAGATATCGAAGTTTCCATTGCGATCATCCATCCAAACTATCCTGTCACCATAGATTGCAGGATAATATGACGCTGATGGATTGGTGGTTATCCGGGTTTCCTTGGAAGTCGAGAGATCATACGTGTAAATATCCCAGTTTCCATTGCGATCATCCATCCACACGATCCTGTTACCGTAGATAGCAGGAGCCATCTGAGTTGATTCATTGGTTGTGATCTGAGTTTCCTTGGAAGTGGAAAGGTTGTACATGTATATATCGCCGTTTCCATTGCGGTCGGAGTTTTCATCATTGCGATAATCTTCCCATACTATACTATTACCGTAAATTGCAGGAGAGTACGCTGATCCGCTATCGGTGATCTGACTTTCCTTGGAAGTGGAAAGGTCGTATACATGGATATCGCTTCCTCCTTCGTCACCGTAGTAAGAACCTTCCCAGACGATCTTGCCGCCGTAGATTCCAGGAAAGTATGCTGATCCAGGTTTGTTGATCTGAGTTTCCTTGGAAGTGGAGAGATCATACATGTAAATATCCCAGATATTATCCATCCACACCACCTTGTTATCGTAGACATCAGGGCAGTACTGATCTGATTCATTGGTGGTAGTAGAGATTTCCTTTTTAGTAGAAAGGTCATATATGTAGATACCCACGTTTCCGTTACGATAATCTTCCCACGCGATCTTGTTACCATAGATAACAGGTTTCCACTGATCTGATGGATTGGTTGTGATCCTTTTTCAGTAATCTTTGGCGCGGCAGCTTGTATAGATTCCGTGCCTGTAACAATTTCTTCGCCAGATAACTCATTGAACACAACCTGGTCATCGGAGGAATCCCCTGCTCCACTGGTGATCTCCGGTAGGGCGATGGTGCGCGGATTTTGTTCAAGAGATGCTGATGCAATAGATGAGACGAGAATTAAAAATATAATCGTGACTGTTGAGGCTAAAGCCATTGAATAAGCTTTTTCTTTATTTTTCATTTCCCCTTCCTCTTCTACCTTTTCCATTTATTTTGGTGTTTATTCTTCTCCAGGATTGTCAAAATCTAACATTGCTTCTATTTGCAATTGGCTACCATCGCTAGAAAACCCGGAAAATGTTGAGATTTTCCTTCAGTTATAATTCCAATTATTTGCAATAGTTGTTAGATTAATGAAAGACACGTCCTTATATAAAATACCTCTGAGACTTTTTAACACAGGCGTTTTGAGGCAAAAAAGTAAGGGGAGACTTTGAAGATCTCAAATTAACTTAAAATCAGTTAAGAAATTGGATTGTAAGGGTCAGTTACTGAAAATCTTAAAAAAGTAATTCTCAAATCTGACAAAAAGATTACTTTCACCTTTTTTATCAGACCTGATCGATAACCCTCACTATCCTTTAGCCTTTGCTTTTTCATTGTTTTTCAATTTAAGATATTCATTACTTCTTGGAGACTTTAATATATCCGGACATGGTTTTTGTGTTACTTCCAACAGCATTCTTTACTGTTAAGCTAACAGTGTATTTTCCTGCTGCAGTGTATTTATGTACAGGACTCCTGGCTGTTGAATATGTTTTATCTCCAAAACTCCATTTCCATGAAGTGGGCGTTCCTGTACTTTTATCAGTAAATGTTACTTTCAGTGGTGCTTTCCCGGAGGTTGGAGATGCAGAAAATGCAGCAACCGGGGAAGTTGAAAGGGTACCCATATAGATATCAGAATTTCCATTGCGATAATCTGTCCACACTATCCTGTCACCATAAATATCTGGATTGTATTGATCTGATTTATCGGTAGTGTGACTTTCCTGGCGAGTGGCGAGATTGTACACATAGATATCCCAGTTTCCATTGCGATCATCCATCCACACTATCCTGTCACCGTAGATTGCAGGAGAAAACGAAGCTGATGGATTGGTGGTTATCCTGGTTTCCTTGGAAGTGGAGAGATCATACATGTAAATATCCCAGTTTCCATTGCGGTCATCCTGCCATACAATTTTGTCACCGTAAATAGCAGGATAGTATGCTGATCCGCCGATGGTAATCTGAGTTTGCTTGGAAGTGGAGAGATCATACATGTAGATATTGCGTTCAGCATCCCACACAATCCTGTTACCGTAAATAGCAGGAGGAGAATATGTTTTGGAAGCTATCATTTTTTCCTTTTTAGTCGAAATGTCGTACATGTAAATATTGTAACCCTCGTATTCTCCACCCGGTAAACCTGTGCAGACAATCTTGTCACCGTAGATTGCAGGATCCCAATTCCCGAATTCGTTATTGATAATACGAGTTTGATTTTTAGTAGAAATATCTTGCAGATAGATCTCGGCTTTTCCGTTGCGAAAATCTGTCCACACTACCTTGTTATCGTAGATATCTGGAAAAATCTGATCTAATTTGTTGTTAGTAGAGATTTCCTTTTTAGTGGAGAGGTCATAAATGTATATATCCCAGTTTCCATTGCGATAATCTTCCCATGCAATCTTGTTACCATAGATAACAGGGAAATCCTGCGAAGATGCATTGGTTGTGATCCTTTTTTCAGTGATCTTGGGCGCGGAACTTTGGACATATTTCGCAGCTGTCCCATTTCCTTCTGTAGATAACTCCTCTGACTGAACCTGATCATCGGAGGAATCCCCTGCTCCACTTGTGATACTCGGTAGAATGTTCGTGTTCTGAGGATTTTGTCCAGGAGATGCCGATGCCATAGATGAGACGAGAATTAAAAATATAATCAGAGCTGCTGATGCTAAAGCTACTGAATGAAACTTTTTGTTAATTTTCATTATCCTACTCCTTTATCTTTTGTTTATTTTTCATATAAAAAATGTTAATAATCTTAACTCACTTACATTCTTAAACTCTCTCTTTTGGTTTTAAACTTCATAAAAATCGTGTAATTTGAGAGAATTTTCCAGAAAAAATGTATCCTCTTCAAATTCAAGGGAGAATTTTTCAACCAGAAAAATATGCAACAATTTTATCCTACATTTGGGAAGTCGAATACGCCTTCGGAGCCTGTTTTTTAGACTTGGCTAAATTTTTAAGTTTTCCGCAAATATGTGAAATTTACTTTTTCCCATACAATTTGAAGAGGATACAAAAAAGTATGATTGAAAAAAATCCGCAAAGAAATATCAGGTTATATTAGCACAAAAAAGTAAGAGGGTGACTTTGAATATCTCAAATTAACTTAAAATCAGTTAAGAAATTTGATTGCGAGGATCAGTTACTGAAAATCGTAAAAAGTACTTCAAATCTGACAAATAGATTACTTTTGTCTTTTTTGTCAGACTTGATCGATGACCTTCACTATCCTTTATCCTTGACCTTTTTATTTGTTTTTCATTTCATATGTTCATTACTTTTTGGAGACTTTAATATATCCGGACATGGTTTTTGTGTTACTTCCAGCAGCATTCTTTACTGTTAAGCTAACAGTGTATTTTCCTGCTGCAGTGTATTTGTGCACAGGGTTCTTGGCTGTTGAATATGTTTTATCTCCAAAACTCCATTTCCACGAAGTTGGCGTTCCTGTACTTTTGTCAGTAAATGTTACTTTCAGTGGAGCTTTTCCTGAGGTCGGGGATGCAGAAAATGCAGCAACCGGAGAGGTTGAAAGAGTGCCCATGTAAGTATCAGCGTTTCCATTACGCATATCTGTCCACACTATCTTATCGCCATAGATATCTGGATAATACTGATCTGATTTATCGGTAGTGTGACTTTCCTGGCGAGTGGCGAGATCGTACACATAGATATCCCAGTTTCCATTACGATCATCCATCCACGCTATTCTGTCGCCATAAATTGCAGGAGAATATGAAGCTGATGGATTGGTGGTTATCCTTTTTTCCTTGGAAGTGGAAAGGTCGTACATGTAGATATCTGCGTTTCCATTGCGATCATCTACCCACACGATTCTGTTACCGTAGATAGCAGGAGAGTATGCTTCGGATGCTATCTTTTTTCCTTTTTAGTAGATAAATCATACATGTAGATATCGGTGATTCCAGCGTATCCATATCTGCGATGATCCGCCCACACAATCCTGTCACCGTAGATAACAGGAGAATCTGCTTGGGCAGCTATCATTTTTTCCTTTTTAGTTGAAATGTCGTACATGTAAATATTGTAACCTTCGTAGTCTTCCCCGGGATAACCTGTCCAGACAATCTTGTCACCGTAGATTGCAGGATCCCACTGACTTATTTCATTAGTGATTATGCGAGTTTGCTTTTTAGTAGAAAGATCCTGCAAGTAGATGTCTTCGTTTCCATTGCGCAAATCTGTCCACACTACCTTGTTACCGTAGATATCAGAGCCCCACTGATCTGATGGATTGGTAGTAGAGACTTCCTTTTTAGTAGAAAGATCATATATGTAGATATCCCAGTTTCCATTACGATAATCTTCCCACGCTATTTTGTTACTATAGATAACAGGGTTCCATTGATCTGAAGGATTGGTGGTGATCCGAGTTTCAGTAATTTTTGGCGCGGCAGCTTGTATAGATTCCGTAGCTATATCATTTCCTTCTGTAGATACCTCATCGGATATAACCTGGTCATCGGAGGGGTCCCCTGCTCCACTGGTGATATCCGGTAGGATGATGGTGCGTGGATTTTGTTCGGGAGATGCCGATGCCATAGATGAGACGAGAATTAAAAATATAATCAAAAACGTTGAAACTAAAGCTATTGAATAAACTTTTTCTTTATTTTTCATTTCTCCTTCCTCTTCTGTCTTTTCCATTTATTTTAGTGCTTATTATTCTCCAGGGTTGCCAAAATCCAGTATTGATTCTGCTTGTAATTGGCCCCCATCGCTAGACAACCTGGAAAATGTTGCAAACTTCCTTCCGTTAAGATCCCAACTATTTGCAATGGTTGCTAGATTAATGAATGAAATGTCCTTATATAAAATACTTATGGAACTTTTTTAGTCTCTGAGATCGTCAAAATTTGACATTTATTTCGCGAATATTTGACCTAATATGTAAAAAATTAAGAAGATGAAAAAAGTTTCTTATTTACTCGCTTTTTTGAAATATTGGACGCAAAATATTTGACTTGAAGATTGTGTAATGGAGGCTTAACTATTGAATCGGAAGTTTAGCAATTGTAAGAGTATCTCATCGCATGCTGCATGCACTTCTCAAAATGGTCACAATTTTCGCAATCTTCCCAGAGAAACAGCTTTTCGGAATTCTCTATTTTTGTAAAATTCAGTTTTTCAAAAAAGGCAGGAGCAGTTGTCCTAACATACAAGTCACAGCCTGGGCCCTCAATAGTTGTTAGAAGATGCTTAATAAGCCTTGTTCCAATCCCTTTTCCCCGGAAGTTCGGATGGACTGCAATAGAATGAATCTCCAGGAAATCTTTACCGTGGAATGCGGATTTTATAAGGGCAGCACATCCTATAATTTTCCCATCGATTTCAGCCAGTATGAAGTTTTCTGGTTCAAGTCCTTCCATGTCAAGAAAGTAAGTAGAGAGGAGCCTCTGGATTGCCAGCAGATCTGATTTTCTGGCTTTTCGGATAAAGATTTCTGTCATATCTTTCCGTAATTAGTTTTTTCTGGCTCATTAGACTTTCTTCTGGTATAAGGTTCATCCATGCTCCCACTCCGAAAACCTTCAAGGTCAAGGGTTATGTAATCAAAGCCAAGAGCTTTCAGGTGTCTGGAAATTGTCTCTCTTTTTCGGAAAGCATCCTCTAATTCTTCCCGAATCACCTCTATTCTGGCGAGATTCTCGTGCATCCTTACCCTGAACTGGGTAAACCCCAGGGAAAAAAGATAGTCTTCGGCTTTTTCTATTTTCTGGAGAGCTTCGACAGTTATTGGCTGCCCGTAAGGAATACGTGAAGCAAGGCACGCAGCAGATGGCCTGTTGGCCGCTGAAAGGGAAAGGTCCGAAGCGATTTTCCTGATTTCCTCTTTTGTCACATTCAATTCCACGAAAGGAGAAAAAACCTTTTCACCGGCTTCCTGTACTGCCCGATATCCAGGACGGTTTTCTCCCTTTATTTCAGAGGAGTTTGTGCCCTCAAGTACGACATTATATCCCATTTTCTCTGCAAAATCCAACAGGGTTTCAAGCAAGGCTTTTTTACAGAAATAACATCTGTTTATTGTATTTGCAGAAAAATAAGGAAGGCTCATCTGGGAAAACTGGAGGACTTTGTGCTGAATTCCGATTTCGCAGGCTGTCCGGACAGCTGTTTCCAGTTGCTGCTCTGGAAAAAGTGGAGAGGTTATTGTTACGGCAAGAGCTTTTTCCCCAAGTGCCTCAAAGGCAAGGGCTCCAAGGGTCGCACTGTCCACTCCTCCTGAAAACGCTATAACTGCACTTTCTCTGGCTTTTATAGCCTCTTTTATCGTTTCGATCTTTTCAACGGCCATTAATAACGGATTTTTAGCTAATAAGATATATGTATTTGCCAGCACTACGGTAAGGTAATTTAAAGTAACCAAAAAAGGGATCAATGGATGTATTTAATGGACACTATTTCTAAGTTTGAAAACACTCTCAAAACAATATACTTTTTAAACTTTTTATTAATATCTTGTTTCCGGAACTCTGTTTCGTATCAGAGCTTTATTTACCATGATAACTCTATTAAAGAGCAATTTACCCTGATAATTCTATTAAAGAGCAAATTTACCTTAATGACATAATTTTTACTTAAATCATAAAGACGGAGACCTTACATGGCATTATTCGGAACTAACGGTGTACGTGGTATCGCCAATGAATACATAAATCCAGAACTGGCAGTCAATTTAGCCAGGAGCCTTGGTACATACATGGGTTCTAAAGGCACGGTTGCTATAGGTTGTGATACCCGGATTTCAGGCCAGATGCTGAAGTCTGCAGCAATTGCCGGGGCTCTTTCAACAGGTCTGAACGTAATTGATGTGGGAATTGTTCCCACCCCTTCCATTCAGTATTATGTGCGCGACTATGCTGACGCAGGGATCGTTATTACGGCATCCCACAACCCAAGAGAATATAACGGAGTCAAATTGATTGCAGGGGATGGCACGGAGTTCCCCAGGGATGGAGAACTGGAAATTGAAAAAATTTACCTTTCAGGAAAATATTCCATTGCATCCTGGGAAAAAACCGGCAGTTTCAGAACAGATTTCGGAGTCAATGACTACTATATCAAAAATGTTATCAACTCCGTCGATGCCGAAAATATCCGCAGCAGCACATTTAAGGTAGTTGTTGATACGGGTTGCGGAGCAGGTTCTCTTACTCTTCCTTTCCTGCTCAGGGAACTGGGCTGCCATGTACTTACTCTTGGAGCTCAACCTGACGGAACTTTCCCTGGCGGAATCCGGAACCCTTGCCTGGAGCCCTGACCGAGCTTTCCGAACTTGTGAAGATGACAGGCGCAGATCTCGGAGCAGCTCATGATGGGGATGCAGATAGAATAGTCTTTATGGACGAAAATGGTGAATTCATAAATGAGGAAGTTCTGCTTGCCATGGTGGCAAAATATATGCTTGAACGTGAAAAAGGCCCTATAGTAACTCCTGTTAGCTCTTCGCAGCGCATGGCCGATGTAGCAAGGGATGCAGGCGCTGAGCTTTACTGGACAGCTGTCGGCTCCATTAACGTCGCCCGAAAGATGATGGAAGTAAATGCAGTCTTCGGAGGCGAGGGCAACGGAGGCCTTATTTTCCCCAAACATCAGTATTGCAGAGACGGAGCAATGGCCTGTGCCAAAATCCTTGAAATCCTGGCTAACGGCCATAAGCTTTCCGAACTTACTAAAAGCGTGCCTGAGTATTTCAACGCAAAGACAAAAATCCCATCTGTAGATACTCAGGTTACGATGGAAAGAGTGAAATTCGAAGCTTCAGGGCTTGGTCTCAAAATAGACACAATCGATGGGGTCAAAATCTGGTATGAAGACGGCTGGGTTCTTATCCGTCCCTCGGGCACGGAACCGATCTTCCGGATCTTTGCCGAGGCAAAACAGCAGGAAAGAGCCGAAGAACTCATGCAGGAGGGCATGAACATGATCATAAGAGCAGAAAAGGCCTCATCCACGGATGAATGATGAATAATATCTATATACTGACTGCAAATCCGGTTTTCATACTATACATTTGCATTTAACTCGCTCGCTTACACCTATAATCACGAAAAAACTCCGATAGCACGGAAAAAGCTGTGTCGTCTTTCCTTTCTCCTATATGTTCCGTGCTATCAGTGATTCTAATCTATTTTGTATTTACAACTACAGCAAGCACGGACAACCCCATTCATGTTTTATGATTATGGAAATTTTTGAGTACTTTTATTTTATTTTTTGAGTAAAATGCCTTACTCTGGAAATTAGTATCAACTTTTCTTCTACAAATGTATATTTTGTATTATGTTCGTATGCGCTATTTTTAGATAAGTAACAATAAATTATAAATAGATTAAACTCTTTATGATTGATGGGACTAAAGACAAACTATCCTCCTACAAAACATATGTCATTGTGAGAGCCTCTTGAGCTGAAAAATATGTGTCCTCTGATTAAAAACAGTAGCAGAAGGTTCTAAAACATTATTTACCCAAAGAACAGCCGGTAATACAAGATCAACAGAAAATATAAGACCAAAAATTAATTAAAAATGGGAATTCGGTCAAAAACAACCGCAGTGTTCGGAATTCTCTCTAAACGACCTCCGAAATAGGAAACTGGGGTGTTTGGTTTCAAAGCCGGTACTGAAATTTCGGATATCGGCTTTTCACTCTAATCTTTTAGATATTTATCTCGTAGATGTTCATTTTTCAGATTTTTAGTTTTTTCCCAGTTACCTGTGAGTTTCCCACCAAAGGCAAGTTTTCCGAGCTCTCGCCTTACTCCATCACTTACTTTTGCCGGAACGGCAGATGCATAGGGAGTTCCTGGCAGGGGAGTCAGGTAATGAGCCCTTACCGTACCTCCTTTTCTGCAGATCCAGCGAACGAGGTCAAGGCTTTTTTCCTGGTCCTCCTCGGTTTCTGTGGGAAGGCCGAAGATGAAATCAACCGCGGGAACAATTTCATGCTCCAGGCAACACTCAACTGCTGAAATGCTGTCTCCCACAGTATGCCCTCTCTGGATCTCCTTTAGAATTCGGTCACTGCCGGATTGAGCCCCAAGGCTAAGACTATCGTTTGCGCAGTATTTTCTCACAAGTTCGGCCGACTCGTCGGTTACGAATTCCGGGCGCACTTCAGAAGGAAACGTCCCGAAAAATATTTTTTTATCGGGCAGTTCATAAAGGGCAGAAAGCAATTTTTCCACTTTGTCAAATCTGGGCCGAATCCCATCACTTCCGTAGGCAAAGGCATTGGAAGCTATAAAGCGAAGGTCATTATAATGTCTTGCATTTTTCAGAATGGAATCTATGCTTCTGTGCCTGAGCTCTCTTCCAAAAAGTCTGGGAGTCTGGCAGTACCTGCATCCCCAGGGGCATCCCCTACTAATTTCAATAGGAGCACGGAGCTTTTCAGGGTCGAAACATGGATAGATATCAAGGTCTGCATATGGTCTTTTTGGCGTTATGACAACCTTCCCGGTTTCTGAGTCCCTGTACGCAATGCCCCTGACCTTTTCCGGATCTTCCCCTTTCTGGATAATTTTCACAAGTTCCGGAAGTGTTTCTTCTCCTTCCCCGAGCACGACATAATCGAAATATTCAAGTGTCTCCTCCGGGACCCCGGACGGATGAGGACCTCCTGCAATGAAAATTGAATCCGTATCTGCATTTTTCACTTCCGTGAAAATCTTTGTTGCCTGCTGCGTCGTAAAACTGTAAATCATGACCCCGTTTAGAGGTTTGTTTGCAAATCCTGCGTCCGGTAGTAAAGGGGAAAGGACCGCAAAGCTGTAAGAGTTTTTCTTGCTATAACGGAAGTGCACGTCCATTTTTTTCTCCTTTTTTAGAAATCCCGGGTTCTCTTCAGGAAATAGGGTTAAACGGAATTAGAGTAAAGCAGAGAAGGCCCAGAATAAAAGTAATAATTCCCAGAAGGATGCGTTTTTTGTCCAGTTTGACCTTGTCATGCAAGGGAGACGGATGTCCTGCTGCTGCGAAAATCCAGAGTAGAAGAGCCCAGAAAATCCATATAACTCCGTCTTCCTTCAGCCAGTAAATTACATAAAGCCCTATCACAAACAGTATACGCGGCATCAGGAAAGAAACCGTTTCAGCTTTTTTGCCAAGCATCGCTCTGAGGATATGTCCCCCGTCAAGTTGCCCTGCAGGAAGAAGATTGAGCAAGGTCACGAACATTCCTACCCAGCCTGCAAAAGCTACAGGATGCAGGTTGCCCCCTGTGGCACCGACAAGGTTCTGGATAAATACAAACAAAGGAGGCAGGCCGAGATCAAACATCAGAGAATTCGGCAAAGATTTTGCTGCAGGTACTTCAAGGCTAAGCCCTATGAAAGTAACTGCAATTGACATTATCAATCCTACCAGTGGTCCTGCAATTCCCACATCAAAAAGGGCTTTTCGGCTGGGCACAGGTCCGTTGTAGCGAATTACTGCTCCCATAGTGCCGATAAAAGTGGGGAAAGGGATAAAATAGGGAAGGGATACCTTCATCCCATGATACCTGGCCATTGCATAATGAGCCATTTCATGAGAACCTAGAACTGCCATTATTGCAAGGGTAAAAGGTAAACCCCGGAAAAGCTGCAGAGGTGCGTTTTTGATGTCCACTCCGAACATCCAGGCTCCGCAAATCATGGTTGTAAAAAAGGTCGCTATGAAAAGGACAAGGTTTATCCACGTCTTTCCCTTTGCTTTCTTTTCAGGATAAATCAGCAGTATATGTTCCCCAAGCTCGTACTTTAGGGCACATCCGAATCCAAACTGCTGCAAAGGTTCCCAGAGTTCTCCCCTGACGTTCTCAGCATCGGTTTTCGGAGTTCCATAGAAATAAAGGGCTTCCCCGGAATTCTGGACCTCATACACATCAAATACCCTGATTATGAAAGGGTATAAACGCGAAACCATCTCTTCGGCATTGAGTTTTTCGTGGTTTTTCGTATGGTTTTCTCGGTTCATTTTGGGTTTCCTGTCTTTACAGTTTAAAATTTCATTTTCAGGTTTATCCATTTCAGGTTTATCCATTTAAGGTTTTAAAACTTCATTTGTTGTTTTTTGTTTTGCCGATTATTTTTCCGTTTCACTGGTTTCATGTTTGATAAGTTCAATATATCCTTTGCTTCCGTTAACCAGAACCAGGTCTCCGTTATTTAATACTTCGTAAGGGCTCTTTTCAAGCATATCAACGAGTGGAATTTCGGAAATAATGGCCCCGACTGCCACTATAGGTTCTGTTTCCAGGTTTATGATCGCTGCAGGGGCAGCTCCGTTTTTTTCAGCTGATACAGAACATACGAGCCAACTGTAGAGCCCTTTCCGTGGGGAAAAATCAGAACTTTGTCTTTTATCGATTTTCCCGTAAGAACATGATTTTCTTCAATAATAACCCCGGTTTTCGGGTCTACACTGCCAAGGAAAGAAATGGGGTCTCTGGAAAGCAGTACTTCCCCTTTTGCACATCCTCTGGAAATGGTCCTGCCTTTTAGTTTAATACGAACCGCCTGCCTTTTTTTCTGTCCTGCCGACTGCCTCCTCGATGCAGGCCTCCATACTTCCGTATACGGCTTCAGCCCTGCACATCCCTGGAACGTAAGCAAGCGCTTTTCCTGAGTTTACCATGACGCAAGAATAATTATTAGTAGCTGGAGAAACCACCATGCAGGTATCACAGATAACCTTAGCTCCGCTTTTCTCAATAGTCCGAACCTGCTCAGGATAACGTTTTGCAAGTTCCCTTGAGGTAAAAATCCATAACTCTTTCGAAACTTTTTTTCTTTAAGAAATTCAGCTGCCTGTTCGAGCTCGGCGGCAGAGCAGTGAGGGCATCCCAGAGTTATCAATTCGGGTTCTCTGCAGGCTTTTCTCCGGCTCTCATAAATATCGTCAAGCTGATTTCTCTCAATAGTAATTTTCTCTGCCGGTTCTTCAAAATCCAGCCTGCAAGCTTCAGGCGTGACACCGTTTACATGGTAAAGGGCAACTGCCCCTGAAGCTGCCATTGCGGCTCCGAGAGATTTTAATTCATCTGCATCTGGAATATTCCCTAAATGAAATAAAGGCACTCTGCTCCCTACAAGTTTGCCAACCACATAACCAAGTGCGCCGTAATCCGATCCATTCAATGAGCACTCCACATCAATTGAGACCTCAGGCACACGGTTTTCGTCCAGATGGAACCCATAGTTTGCAGTTTTCCCGAGGAGTGCCGCAGAGAGGGCCGATGGCCCGCCTTCCCGGTTTGTCCTGGCTCCAATCACGGAGTTTGCATAGGAAACGGCTGATGATTCGCTCCATGCCAGGTGATCCCCGTAACTGACATCAAAACCCACAAGTGTATAAGGTGTGCATGTGCATTCACAGCGAATCCCCAGCTTTTCATATGCCTGAATGATTAGCTTTTGTTTTTCCGCAAAATCGGGCGAGATCCTGAGCCTTTCCCAGTCTTCCAGGTCCATGCCCGCAGGGTTCAGAATTGCAGGAACCTTGACCCTGCCCTGCAGGTCTGAGATCCATTCAAGGCCCGCATCGCCTATAGTTTTGTAAGAGACACCTGCTATTTGGGCGCTTTTGATGGGGATAAGCCCGTCTGCACCGTAAATGTCTCCAAGGGCCACCAGGATCTCAATAGCCTGCCGTAGAGTCTCCCCGGCTTCCCCATTCAGGATCTGCTCTTCTTCTTTTGTAAGGTACATGGAAATTCACTCTGTGATTGCCAGATGCTTGAAAAAATTATTATGTCGCGCCTGCATGCCTTCTATTAAAGGGGTTCAGACAAGCTGCCTTTATTTATTCTTCCGGGATTACTGCCCTTTCGAAGTTTTCTTTCTCTACAAGAATTTTTGTAGCATCAATCCCCACTTTTGTGGTAGTTCCGTCAGGAGCCCCTCTTGGGTCTAAGGAACTGCCGCGAACATTAGAGATAACAAGAATATCCATATCCCCTTTTACCCTGGTGGCAATAGCAAACTCAACATCATTAGGGTCAAAAATATTTATATCTTCGTCCACAACAACCACATGCTTGAGGCTCGTGTGAGCTGCAAAGGCTGCCATAATGGCGTTTTTCCCGTCTCCTTCGGTCTGTTTCTCGATCTGAACAACCGCATGAAGATAACAGCACCCCCTTCTGTCAATACCACATTTTTGACAGTAGTAACTTCTCCGACAGCCCTGTAAATCCTGGGCTCATAAGGTACACCCATCATCAGAAGGTGCTCCGGGCCAGCCGGCAGGATCCCGTGATAAATCGGGTCTTTTCTGTGGATAATTCGAGTGATATGGATAACAGGTTCTTTTCTTACCACATCGTAAGTTCCGGTAATGTCCACAAAAGGCCCTTCATCAATCTTTTCCACTGGATCGACATAACCTTCAAGCACGATCTCGGCATGAGGAACCTTCACTCCATTTGCACATTCAAAAAGCTCCACAGGGGCTCCTCGCAGGGCAGCTGCATATTCGAATTCTTTTCCTGCAGGCACCCTTGTCGAAGTCGCGTAAATAATTGTCGGATCGCAGCCGAGCACAATTGCAACAGGTAGAGATTCGCCTTTTTCGGCGGCTTTTTTGTGCAGGAGATAGGTATGCCTTGGAGGAACCAGTCGAGCTGCGAGTTTATCTTTTCCTGCAAGCATAAGGCGGTGAATAGAAGCGTTAATTGTTCCCCCATATTCGGAAACCACAATCCCTGCAGTTATATAAGGTGCTCCGTCTTTTTCAAAATGGGTAAGAATAGGAAGTTTTGTCAGGTCAACCTGGTCTTCCACGACTTCCAGGGTCGGAGACTCTGTCACGAGTCTCACTTCACCTTCAGGAGAAACCTCCGAAAGCTTTTTTATAATTTCTTCTTTAGAAACTCCGAGCATGGAAGCCAGTTCCTCCCTTGACCCAAGAAGGTTCATAATAACCTTTGAACCTGATATATCATGGAAGAGAACCGGAGCTTTTGTGGTTTTCGCAATTCTTGAAGCTTCGAATATTGGAGAAACGGGTTGTGGAATTTCTACCAGTTTTCCGTTTTCTTTTAACTGGTCGATAAAATCTCTAAAACTCATGGGTATCTGAGTATCAAAAAGCTGTCAGATGATAAAAAGATTATCCGATTGCCGAAAGTTAATAACTACCGGACTCACTAATTTTATCCGAGAGCAAACAAAACAGGACCGAGCAAACAAAATAGGACGAAACAGGGCTGTTACGCCTACAAACCCTGTCATCTTAACATTCATCAAGCATGAAAGCCCGGGGCCTTATGATCCTTTTCTTCTCATACTGGTCAAAGCAGTGAGCTATCCAGCCTGAGACCCTGCCGATTGCAAAGATGGATGTTGCAAGTTGGGGAGGGATATCCATATACTTGTAAATAACTCCCGAATAGAAATCTACGTTCGGATAAATTGGTTTTCCTTTTTTCTCTACAAGTTCACGGATAACAGTGTTTTCGATTGCTTCGGCTATTTCGTACCAGTGCATGTCCCCTTTTGCTTCTGCGAGTTGCCTGGAAAGCTGCTTGAATATCATGCCCCTTGGGTCATAAGTCTTGTATACTCGGTGCCCGAAGCCCATGATCTTTTCTTTCTTTGCGATCTTTTCAAGGATAAATTCCTCTGCATTTTCCGGACAGGCAATTTCTTCGATCATGTTCATGACTTCTGATCTTGCTCCTCCATGCAGGGGGCCTTTAAGGGTGCAGAGTCCGGATACGACAGCTGAGTACAGGTCTGAAAGGGTGGAAGCGGTAACTCTTGAAGAAAAAGTGGAAGCGTTTAGCTCATGTTCGGCACTGAGGATAAAGTCTTTTTCCATGACTTCAGCCTCCAGTTGACTTGGTTTGCTTCCTCTTATCATGTACAGGAAGTTAGCTCCGTGGGAGAGGAATCTATCAGGGGGTAAAGGTTCTTTTCCATTTGCCATTCTGTAATAAGCAGCAACGATGGTTGGGATCTTGGCAATTAACCGTATGGCTTTTCTGAGATTTCCTTCTGGAGAGCTGTCGTTAATGTCCGGGTCGAATTGTGATATGAAAGAAACAATTGTACGCAGCGCTTCCATAGAATCAATATTTAATTTGCACATGCGGATAATGTCCATTACCTCCCTGTTGATTTCACGCTCCCCATGCAGGCGGGATGAATATTCGGCAAGCTCCTGGTCTACAGGGAGTTCTCCCAGGATAAGCAGATAGGAAACTGCATCATAGGGAAGCTCAACCAGCTGGTTGATATCTATTTCCCTGTACTTCAGAATGCCCTCCAACCCGTCTATAAAACATATATTTTTACTCATTTTCTACCTCACAGAGTTATGCCTAGAGGACTTTCAAAAAACTTTGAAATTTGGGGGATCCTCTGATTATACGTGAAAGATTTAACACGAAGGGTCTTATTAGACCCAAAAATAGGGTGACAATGCATTCCTATTATCGTTGAATAAGTATATTAAATTTGTTGAAATTGTATCTCAAGATCTCTATAATTATTTTTCAAATTAAGGAATGCCACGGCTTTAAACTTTTTAGTTATATTAAATCTGATATATAATATTTTTAGAATTTAGTATTCCTCGAAATACCTGCAGCAATTAAAGTAACCCTTTTTCCGGTTAGGGTAAAAGGAAAGGTTCCAAAAATAGGAAACTTTATGTAAAGCTTGCGGAACCTTTTCAAAAAGGCTTTTTTATTACATTCTGGTATTGATAACCTATTATTTTTTCTTCACCGAATCCCGCAGAAACTTATGCAAAATCCCACCATTCAAGTAATACTCTATTTCCACAGCCGAATCAAGTCTCAATATTACCTGGAATTGCATTTTTACCCCGTTTTCATCCGTTGTCCTTACTATAAGCTCTCCGTGGGGTTCCATGTGTTCAATGCCCAGAATATCATAGCTTTCCTTTCCTGAAAGGCCGAGAGTATCTGCATTATCTCCTTCCTTAAACTGCAGTGGAAGAACTCCCATGCCAACGAGGTTGCTTCTGTGGATACGCTCGAAAGACTCGGCAATGACCGCCTTTACTCCTAGAAGGAATGTACCTTTAGCTGCCCAGTCCCTCGAACTGCCTGTCCCGTACTCCTTTCCAGCGATAACTATCAGCGGGATATGATTTTCGGCATAAAGCATAGCTGCATCATAGATCGAAATTCCTCCACAGGACTCTTCCGCCGGAAAGTCCTCTTTCCTGAGATGGTATACGGTCCAGCCCCTTCTCTGGCTACAAGCCTGTTCCTGAGCCGGATATTTCCAAAAGTTCCACGCATCATTACCTCGTGGTTACCTCTGCGGGAACCATAGGAATTGAAATCTTCAGAATCCACACCCCAGGATATCAGGTATCTGCCCGCAGGACTATCTGATGGGATATCACCTGCAGGAGATATATGATCCGTGGTAATGCTATCTCCGAAAAGGGCCAGGACTTTTGCATCCCTTACGCTCTCCGGTGAATGTGGAGACAGCGGAAAATCCACGAAATAAGGAGGTTCCTGAATGTAGGTGGACATCGGATTCCAATCATAAAGGGTACCTGCTGGGACTTCCAGTTCTTTCCAGAGTTTGGGGCCTTCCAGAGCACCGGAATACTCTTTTTCGAACATTGAGGGCCTGATACTACTTTTTTCAGCTTCCTTTATCTCCTCTTCCGCAGGCCAGATGTCCTTAAGGTAAACAGGGCGCCCGTTGGGATCATAAGCAAGGGGATCAGTTTCAAAATTGATATTCACAGTACCTGCGATCGCATAGGCGACAACAAGGGGGAGAAGCTAGATAGTTTGCCCTGACAAGCGGATTGATCCTTCCTTCGAAATTCCGATTTCCGCTTAGTACGGCTGCAACAGTAAGGTCTTTTTCTTTAATTTCCTTTGCAACATACTCAGGTAGAGGCCCGCTATTCCCTATACAGGTCGTACAGCCATAGCCAACCTGGTAGAAACCCAGGGCTTCGAGATAGGGCAAAAGGCCTGCAGCTCCCAGATATTCCGTAGCTACTCTTGAACCCGGGGAGAGGCTTGTTTTTACAAAAGGTCTGACGTGCAGGCCCTTTTCTACAGCCTTTTTCGCAAGCAGTCCGGCACCTATAAGGACTGAAGGATTAGAGGTGTTGGTGCAGGAAGTGATAGCTGCAATCACTACAGAACCATGTGTGACCCTGAAGGCCTTTTCTGGAGATCCCGATTCATTTGCCTCTACCGCACTAGGGAATTCAGGCTCCTCAATAGGAGTCCCTCCTTCTCCTATCCAGCGCTGGTAAGCAGGGTCCCTGGAAAGTTCAATTCCAGCTTCTTTTTCCGGATAAAAGTCTGCTGCATTGTTTCACGGTAATTTTCAGGCACTTCACTTAAAAAGAGCTGATCCTGAGGGCGTTTTGGGCCTGCCATGCAGGGTTTTACCGTTTTCATATCAAGTTCCAGGGTGCTGCTGAACACAGGTTCGGGTTTGTGGATCGAATAGAGAAGGTCCTGAGCTTCCAGATATTTTTTCACAAAGTCAACCTGCTCTTCGCTCCTACCAGTTCTTCGCAGGTAGTTCAGGGTCTCGGCATCAGGTGGGAAAATTCCAAGGGTCGCCCCATACTCAGGAGCCATATTGGAGATTGTTGCCCTATCCGGAAGACTCAGAGAGCTTAACCCGGGCCCGTAAAATTCCACAAACTTGCCGACGACTCCCTGTTTTCTCAGTATTTTTGTAATTGTCAGGACAAGGTCTGTGGCAGTAACTCCCGGTTCTAGTTTCCCGTAGAGCTTGAAACCCACAACCTCAGGCACAGGCATATAGTAAGGCTGCCCTAGCATTACGGCTTCGGCTTCTATGCCTCCGACCCCCCAGCCGAGTACTCCGATCCCGTTGATCATTGTAGTATGGGAGTCTGTCCCTACAAGGGTATCAGGGAATGCATACAGCTCTCCATTTTTCTCCTTGAGATGCACAAGCGGAGTCAGGTATTCAAGGTTTACCTGATGGATTATCCCTCTTCCGGGGGGCACGACTCTGAAATTGTCAAAGGATTTCTGGGCCCAGCGCAGAACGGAATAGCGTTCTTTGTTGCGCTCAAACTCTTTTTTCTCATTTTCCTCAAGAGCATATGAGGTGCCGTAGGAATCTACCTGGACCGAATGATCGATTACGAGATCTGCAGGGATAACAGGGTTGATTTTTGCGGGGTCGCCTCCCAGACGCTGCATTGCCGAGCGGAGGGCTGCCAGGTCTACTACAGCTGGAACACCTGTAAAGTCCTGCATAATCACTCTCGACGGAATAAACGGAATATCTTTCTCACTTATATTTTCAGGATTCCAGCGCGCAAGAGCCTCCACGTCTTCGGCAGTTATTATATGCTTTTCAGTATCCGCGTGCCTGAGCAGGGATTCCAACAGGATCCTTATGGAGTAAGGAAGCAGGGAAATTCCTTCAAAGCCCTTTTCTTTCAGTTTGCCCAATCTGTAAATCGTAGCTTTTCCTGCAGCTGTTTCGATAATATCTCTTACTCCAAACGGGTCCGGACCTTCTCTCATATATTTCTTACCTCCAGCAAAAAGATGAAATTAAAACTGTGATATTATAAACTTTCTCTTTAGACTTTCTCTTTATCCTGTCAAAGCTTCATCTTATCCTTAGACTATTTTATTCCTTCGGGTTTACGCTCACCTTTCTGTACATAGAAGTCTCTCGCACTGACACGTTGCCCTATACTTTTTTCCGGAATCCCCGAAAATTGTGCTCCATATAAATATATATTAACCAGTATAAAAATTACGGTTTACTCCAGTATATCTGACACTGGGTCTTTAACTTCTATTTTTCATATTGCAGCAATGCGGGTAAAAAAGAAAAGTAAGGATAATTAAAAAACTACTAAGAACAAAATGGGTTTCAGAAGTTCCAAAGCCCTGGAGTGGTCTGAAACTCTCGTATTTCAGAAATTGAACTCACCTAAAAATTCAAAATTAGTTCCCTAAATCTCGAATTTTGAATGATCAATCGAGTTTCCTGTCATGGAATATGATTCTGAAACTGTTATTGATCTAAGAAGAAACTTGGGTTTGGGATGAGCTCATACACAAAATTTTCAGTCACCAGATTCTTAAAAAATATATAATTTTGTAGTCTCAGATATTAAAAATCCCGGTATTCTTCATGCAGATTCCTCATCCGTATATCATTATTGAATCGAGTCTTGCAGTACCTACTTTTGTCCAGTACTTACAAATATTACAATACTGAGTCTCGCCATCTGAGCACAATTTCAGGTTAGCGTGGCATTCTGGACATATTTTTAGATGTTTCATGAATAAAACTCCTTTAATTTCTATTTTAATTTTGAGCTCATTCCAAAACTAAAAATTGGTTCGCTGAGTCTTGAATTTTGCACGATTAATCAAGTTTTGGAATAAGCTCAAACATTTGTTTAACTTTTTGGAGATTTTTGAAGGTTGACTGATATGTTTATGGACTACTGAGAGGTTAATTTACTCTTTTATGTTTATTCCTCTCCCATTTCTTTTCTAAACCCGATGTAATCTCTCTCGACTTCTTCGAGCTCGTATTCCATCTTATACCTCATTTTAGTGGTTTAGTTACCTTCAAGTTGGGTTTCTATTAATATGTGGATAACTTTTTGGAAGTTGTCTAAAGGTTGTTTATTAACAAACTTTTTTAATATGGGCCCTTTACCAGTTTGTTTTTAAGTTTAGGTTTGTGTTGCATGAATATCCCTGAAATTTCCCATAAATTTCGTCAGAAGTTGAAAGCATGCCATTCTCAAACAAAGATCCTTGTGAAATTCGTTTTGAAAGCTTTTTCTCTGTTATTTTATTCATCAACTGGCTCTCCTTTATCCTAAGTTATATTCTCGCCATTTAAAAGACTACGGAATCCTATTTCCTCTTTATACTATATATAGCTTTGTATTTTAGGTTCTGTAACGTCTTCGTCTGTTCAGAACATTCTAAAATGAGTGTAACATGTCGTCTGGTTTGAGTAACACTAATATTAAGAAAATACAGAACAAATGTCTAAATTTGTTAGCGTCTTTTACTTGGATGAAATCAATACTTCACATTAATTTGCTGAGAATTATATTGCTAACTTTTATTAATATTTAATTAGGCGTAGTAATTAAATATTTAAAGAACATATTGAATATAAATAAAAATATATAAATAGAAATATAAATATAATTAAAAAGTTAAATATTCTTCGAAAGTATATGGAAATATAGGAAGTTATTTATTATCAAGGGTTAAATTAATATTAACAGGATGGGTAGCAGTTGGATCAAAATACTTACCTGATGAAATTGTCAGTTTATGAAGACGAAGACTTAAAAACTATTATAGAAGAATGCTGTAAGAAACATGGAGCATATTTTATACCCCTATTTGATAATAGATTTGCTATACTCACCAATAAAAAAGAAGTAAGTTATGGAGTTGAAGACGGATCATATTTTAAAGATTATAGTGTTAAGACATTCATAGATATATACCAATGTGTGAAAAATCAATCTAACGAAAAAAATCTATTTTTGGAAAGAAAAGATCAACTTATTATACTGGAGAGTTATTAGACAATCTTTTTTTCAAAAATGTTATATCCTACTGTGAAAAAAATGAAATCGATGTTATTTACGCAATATATACTTCGAGTCTTAGCCCTAATAATAGAATTCGAGAACTAGATGACATAAAAACACATGTAAATCAGCCAGATAAGTATAAAATATTAAAATTAATAATAAATTTAAAAGGGACTGATATAATATTTGATAAAATAGGATATATTGATATAACATCTGACTATAATTTTTATAAGCAGAATGAAATCGAAATTGTTGAGATGATTACTACTGGCTTAAAAGATTAATATGGGTAAAATTCTCCATTTTATAAAACTTATTTTAGATTGTATTATAGTAGCAGGAATTGGATCTGAATTAATACCTGAAAGTTTTATAAATCAACATCCTTGGTTGGCAGAAATTGTTAATATAATCCCTTCTAAAATTATAATATTTGCACTTTTATTACTATTTTTCATCTATTTCTTAATTAAAGAAAATATTGATGCAGATATTCAATATAGGATAGAACAACATCCAGAACAGTTGTGTATAGAGATGAATAGCTTAAAAGCATCCTCTAATTTACCATTCAATACAATAAATATCCATTTTGAAATATACAATCCCGAAAATTCATTGATTAAGTTATTTTCAAAACTTAAATTTAAACCATTTATTTCATTTGAATCACCACCTGGAACAATTTTAAAATATGAAAGATTGAAATCTGACTTTAAAAGATTTGGATCATCAACTACGCCAGAATTACATAAAATAATTCTTATTGGAGATAAATTACCATTACAAGGAGAAAGAAAGATAGGTGTAGATTTCGTACCTGATTTAAGTAGTACGTTTGAAGGAAATGGATACATTTCAGTAAAGTTATATATTGCACCCTCTTATGAATTATTGAATTGTTTTCCGAGTATCCTCCTTAATAAATGTAAAATTGCGATCTCAAAATGAAGAGGGAAGTTGAATGGCTGATGAATTTATATTCGAACCTATTTGGGCAAAGGGTATTTCTTTTAAAGTTTTTAAAATGGAGAAAAAACTAGATTATATAGAATTTTTGAAGAATTTGAAAAAATACCAAGGTGACCTTGAAAAAAGGAAAGATGGTTGGTTAGTAGATGACCCATATTTCTCAAGTGAAAATAATAATTTCAATGCTTTTTTATATAGATCTTTTATTAAAAATAAGAAGGCTTCTGAATTGGAGGGTAAAGATATATTAGTGCCCGATTATGTTGGGCTTACCTTTGATTTTGAAGAACAATTAATTATTGCTTCAACAATGAGTAACAATAAAATCAATACATTATTTGAAACTGCACTAAAACCGATAACGGATTTATGTGAAATCAGTGTTTACAGTTATTCAGGTGATTTCTTATTTTGGCTTATATATATGAATGACAAAAAACAAGGTAGAATAAATGAGGAAATAGTTATTAGAAATATAACAATGGTTTCAAGCGATCGTAATAAACAAAATTTATTGGAAGCTATAAGTAATATTGAAAACGTCACCAATGAAAGTGATGGGAAGATAATTTTAGGACAAAATCAATCCGTAAACGTTGTTAGGATGCAATTATATTTTAATGGAAATTTGTATGGAATAGTCTTATATAGTGATGGTAGAATTAAAGCAATGAAAGGTAGCAAACCAATGAATAAAAAAGAAAAAGCAATTTATGCAAAAAGCATACATAAAATTATAGAAGATATGTACGCCGAATATAAAAAAGATAATCAATGGGGATCTATTAAAGAAGGCTACAGCAATAGTCTTATTAAAAAAGGGATTGAGGATCTAGCTCGGCATAATTATAGACCGTCCTCAAAAATTACAAAATGTATTTTTTCAAAATATCATATTCCTGTAATTAATCAAAACTTCTGATTATATAAAATAAAATTTTAACTTTTTATATGTCATACTGGCATTTTGGATAAGAGTTATCCACTTATTCTCACCGTTTAACTCAATACCACAAGCTTCAGCAGGTGTTTTCCCTTCATTCTTCTGTGGTCTTATAAAATTGTGGTACATCTGAATACCTTTGAGAATTGGAGTTTCCTTAATCTTCAAGCCTCTCATTGTCTTTTCTATCTCCAATCTCACCGTTAATCCTTTCCATTTTGTTATTGTTGGCAGTATGTCCATGAGCTGTTAACTTTATTGCGTTAATATGTTGAGATCTAGGAATATGTTGAGATCTAGGTTTTTCGATGGTGATTATTTATCATAAAATTCAGAGCAGTAAGCATGAAGTCCATCGGTAATGAGTGTTTCTGGTCGTTTATCTGCACTAATCTTACTTCGTGGAATCTCTGTCTTGCATTGTGTATATGCTTACTGTCAGCAACTTCCTGAAATTAAAAGAAAAAAGTTGGAAGCTGTTTATTCTTCAGCAGCTCCGATTGTGATTGAGTACTCAAAATTTTCGGCATTTTTGGGAAGGATCGAAAGCTTCCATTTTCCTACAGCTCCTGGTGCGGTATAGGTCTTAACAACGGTTGTAGTTCCTCCCTGGTAATTTCCCTGGTCATAAGTCTCCATACCGCCCGCAATTCTCGAGGATATGTACGGAACAGGATACGGCTGCGTGGACGTATCATCTATTATGTTTATCGAGTCGCTGTATTTCGTGTTCACAAGAGCAGGCGTTATCTCATTTCCGGATGGATCTTTCAGGCTAATATTAAAGGAAGGCGTGAGATCCCGGTTTCCTCCGGAGGTATACAGGCCGTACCCATTCTGGTAGGCTTTAACCTCTACTGTGATGGGGCCGTCTGTCCCGGCTTCAAAGATCTTTTCATAAGACTCTTTGAGAACCGGGAGGATGCGGAAGCTCAGGGAAACTGTCCCTTCGTATTCGCGGATTCCCGGGTCATCGATATTCAGATCAAGGCTGCCGCCGTAGCTGCCCTTTGCATCAGCCGGAACTGCAAGTGTCAGTTTTACGATAGCTGTCTGCCCGGCTTTTATTTTATCAGGGGATTCAACTCTTATATCCCTGTTTCCGAAAGCCTGCTGCTGCATTCCTGCAGAGGAAGACTTGCTGTCAGCGTAAATGATGCCCCCTCCCTCAGTAAGTTCAGGGGAGATTGAGATATCTTTACTGCCTGTATTCTTGAGCTTTATTTCATAAGTATAGTTTTTCCCGGCTTCCACCAGGTCATTGACATAAGGCGTAAGGACCTGGACTACAGGCGGGGTCCATACCTGCACGTTCAACTGCATTGTGCCCGGGAAGTTAGGATAAGAACCTGCTACATCTCCTTCAGGCACTTTTTCCGTGAAAGCAATGAGTACGGCATAGTTCCCAAGGTCCGCGTCTTCTGGTATGCTCACCTTTACCTCAAACTCTTCTTTTTCTCCGGGCTTCAGAGCCTTTTCGGAGGGACTTATGCTGATCCAGCTCTCATTTATGAAATTTTCCGTGTAGGGAGTGATTAAAGGTTTTGGCTTCAACTCAATTGTTTTGTTGTCTTTGTTCTCAACGGTTACAGTAAAGTTTTCACTGTTTCCGGGTTCCAGTTGCAGGTACTTATAAGTCGGATCAACCCTGATTTTCTCAAACTCGGGGAAATAATCTCCGGCATAAGCCGAAGATGATCCGACGCCTGCCCCGACTTTTGCCTGTACTGCATCTTCGCTTGCAGACACGGCTGTATCTTCATTCCCTGCTCCTGCACAGGCAATCGAAATAATTGATATGGCAAGTATTCCGCATATGATTCCTTTTAATGCCTTCGTATCCAGTATACGCATACTTTTCACCTCGCTTACTATTTACTAAGGCATGAAACTTATAAAATAATTCCTTAAGCTGCGAATCGATTCGCAGTTATTTCTAAAAAATAAGGAATATGCACGCTTATTCTTCACTTATTTCTATTTTTAAGTCCGTTATCTAAAAAAACTGATCTGATTCCTTTTTAACCCCTTATTTTGTCAGCCAGATGTGAATGATTGGATTTTATATTGAAAGGTAAATAGAAAAAGATATCAAATTTGAAGGTTAAATTGAGTTAGGTAGTTATAATTTATATTTGGCTGCGAATTATACTAAAGTTTCAGGTGAATTGCCCGGTGTAAATAAAGGCATTTGTTTTAATAAAAAAGATATTTTGTTTTAAGAAGAGGTGCATTTTCTTGCTTAAAAAGGAAATACTCGACAGGCTTTCAAATGCAAGCTCCTGGATCGGAAAAAAGCCTGAATCCTGGAAGGCTTTATCGCGTGATTCTGTTTTTGAATCCTGCCCTGTAATCGATGCTGATTTTGTTGAAGTAAATGAAGATTTTTTTTGCGATCCTGATGCCTCTTCTCAATTGAATTCGAAGCCAATTGACTCCGGATTGGTGGAAAACCTCCGAGAATACCTTAAAACGAGGTCTCACGAAGAAATCTCCGAGATATTTGAAGAAATCCGCAAAATTCTGGAAAGCAGAGTTTCTGAACGTGACTTCCGGGAGGCTTCTGAAGAGGAAATCCCTATTAATAAAAAGAAGAAAATAAAAGAGATCTCAAAGAATGCTTTTAAAATTTTTTCAGAAACTGCTTCCTGCGGCAAGCAGCGGATAATAAGCGCCTCAAAAGTCGCTTCCTCAAAAGCTTCAGTACTAGCTTCCGAAAGAAAAGAATCAATAGTGGACTCTTCGAAAAAACTCAATGAAAAATGGAACAACCTGAGCCCAAGAGACCGCAAAATAATTTCCGAACTGATAATTACAATGATTGAAATCGGACTACTCAAGAATTCTACCAGAGGCAAAAAAGCAACATTTGCGATTCTGTCAAGTATATCCAGGCACCAGACACCGGGCAAAAAAGACCTGGAAGAATTCGTAGAAGGTTTGCAGAAACTTTTCAAGCGCAGGCATTGAATCGCAAGTTTCGGACTCCCTGAAAAAATGTCCGATTATTCAAAACCTGAAGGGTTTGCTTATAGCCTTCACAAAACTTGCAGGGCTTTCCCTGACTTCCCAGTTTTCCATATTCCTTATGAGATATGTGTGATCCGAAACCTGCTCCAGTCCGCCTGCATCAGAGTTTCCTATTATTAAGGAAAAAATTCTGGCTTTTCTTTCGGTTTTTATCTCATTCCATTCCCTGATAAGAGGTCTTTCTGAAAGTTCGGAAGCGCCATCTGTAAGGAAAAGGAGGTCTGCCCCCTCAAAGGCTTTTTCATTTTTCATAGCTTTCAGACCTGCGCGGAGTGCGGTATTGAAATCCGTGCCGCCGCCGAAAGTAAATTGCAGGAATTCCAGAAACTCACGACCCATACGCTTTTTATCCGTAAGTTCAATCTCAAAGGTCTGCCATTTCGAAGAAAAGAGAATTATTTTAACATCTCTGCCTTCTTTCAGCATTCTTTTTGTAACTGCAAGCAGCACGGATTTTGCCAGGATCTCAGGGCTTCCTCGCATTGATGCCGAGGTGTCCACCAGGGCGACAACAGGCCCTTTTCTCTTCTTTCCTGATGTGTCCGAATTCCAGTTATCGCCTCTGAGCTGGTATGTCAGGAGTTTTCCTTCGAGCATATCCGCATAGAATTTGAGCTTTAGAAGGGGTTTTTCAGCTTTACGGCTTCTACCGGAAGCAGTGTCTGGATATTGCCTGAAAAAGTAATCGAGTGTACCTCGCTTTTACTATATGGCAATAGATTCAGCTTTTTTGAGCCGTATTCAAGTTCGATTCTTCCAACCTGTTCCAGAATTTTATGAAGGTCTGAATTTTTTCTGAGCATTGCGGCATATTTTTCCAGGTTTCCGAAGTATTCCCTGTGCAAAGCCTGCAGTGAATGGTCCCACATTCTGCCCGGAAAGAGCATTGAGAGGATTTCGAGCATTTCGAGGTGGTCTTCAAGGGCAGGAATGAGTTCTTCAATTTTTGCAGCTATTTTTTCTCCGATAACAGAATCAAGAATCTCTCCAGCCTTTTCTGAGGACATAAACTCCTGAGTCATTGAGACGAGTTTTTCGGATTCTGCCGTTGTTCCAGGCCGCTTGCCCTGATTTTTTCCGACATCGCCCTCCGAACCGTTCATGAAGTTTTCCTGGATCTTTTTTTCAATTCTCTGTTTCTGTGGAATATCCTGCTTTTCCTGCCCTTGGAAGTTTTTCTCCATTGGCTGTAATCTGTTCCTTTCCCATACAGCTTTAGTTTCACTGATCAGATCTTTCAGGGCTTTAATACTTTTTTCCAGGCTTTTAGGAAACTTCTTTGATAATTCTTGCTCTATTTTTTCACAGTCGTCCAGAAGTATAAATAGTTCTTCAAGCAAAGTTCTCAGGATAAAGACTCCTGCCATGTTGTTGGCTTTTGCAAGAGTTTTTATTTTGGGCCAGACCGTAAAATCCCTCATACTTAAAAGGATAGGGTAAAAAGCTCCGAATTTGCCCACAAACAGCTTTTCATCCTTTATTTCATACCCTTTTTCTGAAAAAAGCTCGTAAATAAGAATTTCTGCAATTTCTTCCCGTAGTTGCCTTGGCACTCTTCGCGGAATCGCCAGGATTTCTCTCAGTTCGATGTTGAGTATTGCGGAAGGATTGAAGGCGCGGTTGAAGGATAAAGATGAGCCTGATCCTGGTACATCTTCAGATTTCTCCTTCTGACTTTTTAATTCCTGCATATCTTTGTTTCCTTTTCCGAGGTTTCTTTAAGCTTTTGAGATCTTTTATTCAAGGCTTATTTCTATTTTACAGGAATTTCCGTCATTCTCAGTTTCAAGCTACTTCTTCTGCTTTTTCAACTGCCACATCAAATACCCTGGGTTTTTCTAGCAGGAACCGTATTTCATTCAGATTGCTCGCAATTTCGTAAATATCCGTGTTTTTGGAATGATATTTTATAAGAATTTCCTGACTGTCCTGTCCTGAAATCCAGATATTCTCTTTCAGGGTATTCTCAAGGGCTTTTTCTTCTTCCTGGATTTGTTTTCTAAAATAGTCCAGTCTCTCCTCCAGATTTTCATACTCTTTTTCATAGAGTTTTTTATCTCCGTAATCGAGGCTGATCTTGAATTCAAACCCGTATTTCCTGTGGAACTGTTCTGCTACGGATTCAAAGCTCAGGGAACTGTTGAGATTACTGTAATCGAGCCCATAACTGTAGGTATGGGTTGGAAACTCGGTATGGTGTTTCAGTAGATCAAGGGCGTTGTCAAATGTAAGGTTCCTCTGGGTTTTCATTCCGGAAAACCTTGAGCTTTTCATACTACCTGCTGTTTTTCTCTCCTCTTCATAGCACTTATTGCAGGCTACAAGATCCGGAAGTTCCTGTTGCAGGCAACTGTATATGGAGTTTTTCAGGTCAAAAACGTCCAGCTTCAGTTTTCCTGTATCTGTACCTCCTGAAACAACTCTATCCAGGATAAGCTTCCTGATCGCTTCCTTCTGTTCCGGTACTTCCCAGAGCACATGCTGGAGCAGAACGGCAGTCATCCGATTTACGCTGGCATGCCCATTTGCGGCTGAAGCTACTCTGAGCACGTTTACAATCTTTTTCCAGCGCCTGTCCGAAACGAAAATATTTGAGTTTCTAAGTTCCTTTCTGAGCCCTTTTATAATCGCCCGAATTTCAGGATCAACCGGGAGATCTCTTGCTTTTTTCTGGATTTCCCTTATATTCTCTATATTGAGTTTCGTTGAGGGTACGAAGTCTTCCGTATTTTTGAAAATAAGATCCTCAAGGTTCTCTTCGTGCTGGATATAATCCACCCTGTACCTGAAAAGAAAGCGGTCATAAAGGGCCTCAAGGCTTTCATCTTCTTCGGGTAGCTCATTGGAAGCCCCAAAAACGGAAAAAAGAGGCACCTCCATAAGCTCCTTACCGTTGTGATACTTCCTCTCGTTCAGCACAGTCAGCAGGCTGTTTAAAATGGAGCTATTTGCCTTGAAAATTTCGTCAAGAAGGGCGATATGGGCAGTTGGCAGGTAGCCATCTACTCGTCTGCTGAATTCATCCCTTTCGAGTGCCTTAAGGGAAAGTGGTCCAAACACTTCTTCAGGCGTGGAAAAGCGGGTCAGGAGATAATGAAAAAATTCCCTCCCTCGATAGTTTCGCAGATTTTGTTTGCAAGCAGGGTTTTTGCAGTTCCTGGCGGGCCGAGCAAGAGGACATGTTCTCCCGAAAGGAGTGCAAGAAGAGATCCATTAATTTCGGCATCCCTTTCTTTAAAATAACCTGTAAATTCTTGTTTGATACTGATGATGGTACTTTTTAAATCCAGAACTCTCATAAACCAAAACCTTTGTAAATTTCTTTTTTCCAGCCTTTTGTCTTTAATGTACTGGAGGAATTTTACAATAATGAGCCGCAACAGGCGGTTAAAACAATATTAAAAATGAACTCATCATTTTTATGGATCTTGCCTTAATTAATTTTTTCAAAAAAATTCTTATTTCTTATATCTGATGTTTCTGCGGTTTATATCTTTTCCTGTTGATATATTTTCTGCATTTATATACTGGAATCCCCATCTTTTAGCAAACCTCATATGGTGACATAGAATATACGTATGATTAAAGTCTCTTTCTGTTTTGTCTTTTGCCATCCGAAGAAGTTATGCATAAAGAGCCCAGTCGGTATTGAGAATGATTTTAATCATCGGGAATAAGATTGTCCCCGGTGATGAGAAAAATAAAAATCAATATCCTGAACGAATGAGTATTCCGGAAGACCTTACATGAATGATTTTGAGCGTGAAAAATATAGCCGGCAGATCCTTCTTTTTGGGGAAGAGGGACAGGAAAAGCTGAAGAATGCAACAGTACTGGTTGCCGGTGCAGGTGGCCTCGGAAGCCCTGTTTCCACATATCTCGCAATAGCCGGGATAGGTAAAATAATTCTTGCAGATTTCGATTCAGTGGATCTCAGCAATCTAAACAGACAGTTTCTCCATCACGAAAAGGATATTGGAAGGCCTAAGGTAGAGTCTGCAAAGGAAAAGCTTCTTTCTATGAACCCCGACATTGAAGTCGAAACTATAGGAGAGATGCTTACCGACTCAAATATCGAATCTCTTATTCCTGAATGTGATATTCTCGTTGATGCCCTGGATAACCTGGAAACGAGACATATGCTTAACAGGTTTGCCTTAAAAAGGAAAATTCCTTTAATTCATGGAGCAGTTACCGGGTATGACGGCCAGGTAACAACAATAGTTCCCGGAAAAACCCCCTGTTTTTACTGCATTTTTCCGCGCATTTCCAAAAAAGCAGTTTTTCCTGTTTTAGGGGCAACTCCAGGAATTATCGGTTCCATTCAGGCAAATGAAGCGATTAAATTCCTGACAGGAAAAGGGAAACTTCTGGAAGGTCGTCTTCTGTTCTGGAATGGACTTTCAGGAAATTTCAGTGAGATTTTACTCTCAAAGTTAAACAATTGTCCGGTTTGCGGGCATCTCAATCAAAAGGGCGAAAAGAAATGAGACCTTTGCCTTTTTTCAGGCCGGGTAAACCTTTGTTTCAATTCCCTGAATATTGATCAGTTTTTATATATCCTCAGTAATAATATCATATAGGATATTTCACACGAGGAGATTTGATGAAAAGGAAGGCCAGGCCAGTTGAGAAAGAAAGCAATGATTGGGAAGACAATTCAGGCTTATGGTCTCATGGATTTCCTGATCTTAATTCAGACGCACCTGATTTCTCTTCTGCTTCTATCCGGTACGTTCCTTATTTTGACCTTCGGATCTATCGGGAGTCCAGAGTAAAGTCGCTGATAAAGGTACATAGTAAGGATATTTCTCGACTGCTTGGGAAAGTTCACTTTGATGGAAACTACTACAGGGTAAAGTGTGTAAGTTCCGGAGAATGGGAATACTGCTGGGATCTGGCTGTCAGGATTCAGTTTTTCGGAAAAATGCCGGGCATGACTCTTTATCCCAAACGGCTGGTTTCACAGCAAGAAAAAAGATTGTCTACAGATCCCTTATCCTGGTTAACCCTTACCAGCTATGGGATGAAGCTCTTGTAAGCAGATTCTGGAACTTGCAGGATCGAGTTGAATTCCTGATAGCCAGAATTCTTTTTCACGAATGTATTCACGTTATGATCTCGCTTGGAAATACTCTGCCTTCAAGTTTCGGAAACACGGATATTTTTCTAGAATTTAGGAAAATGCTGGAAGTTTCAGTTTCTAAAAAACTTTTAACTAAACTTCACAATGTGCAGTTTCGCCTCTGGAATCTTGTCCTGTTTGGGGCGCCAGGTTCCGAAAGTGAACAAAAATTACTCGAAAGGGTCCAGGAGATCTACGAGTTCCTTATTAATGAAAAATACAGTAACCAGAAAACGGGAAGAGTTTTTGATTTTCCTCCGAACAACAAAAAAATAGCCAGGAGATACTCATGGATGGCAGCCTTCAGAGCCGGAGGAAGCATGCAGGTCAGCAAAAGAGTATGGCAGGTTGAGGTTCGCAGGCTTAACATAGCAGTGAGAGAACTCTATGATAAAATTGATATGGAATTGAATAAAGATTGAACCGGCTAGTCTTCTGACTTTCCAGGAAATTTTTCCTTAAAATATTTTTCCCTCATTTTTAGTTCCTTAAAAAGCTTTTCTTTAATTTTTCAGTTAATCCTCAATCAGTGTCTCTTACTTTTTCCTACCTTTTCCCTCTGTTATTTTATTGTTTCCTTTTCCCCTCTATTATTTTATTTTTTAGAGCTGAACCTTATTTTTCCAGGAGTTGTATGATCTCCGCGATATCGGGAAGTTCATGCCCGGGATATACTTTGAAGAATATTACCTTCTGTTCCTCGTCGATGATTATGTTCGCCCTTTCAGATACTCCTTCCTTTTCTCTGAATATTCCATATGCTCTGGCAACTTCCCCATGCGGCCAGAAGTCCGAAAGAAGCTTGATGTGTGTAATTCCCAGTTTCCTGGCCCAGGCTCTTTTTGATGGTATGGGGTCCACGCTTATGCCAAAGACCACTGTATTTAGTTTGGTGAATAACTCATGGTTTTCTTCAAGTGAGTTCATCTGCTCCGCACAGACCCTAGTCCAGGCGAGTGGATGGAACGATAGGAGCACCTTCTTGCCACTGAAGTCAGAGAGATTCACCTCTTTGTCTTTGTGATCTCTTAACCTGAAATCCTGAATTTTATCCCCTGTTTTAATCTCACTCATAATAAATTTCCCCTATTTAAGAAATTCCTCTATATTTAATCAAAGTTGCGCTGGCGCACCCCGCTGCAAGCAACGGGGTATGTTCGCGCCACCGCTCGAAATTCCGTTAAAGGAAATAATAACCCTAAACAGTTTAGTTTGAGCAGAAGTTAACAACCGAAAAATGGAATTGATAAATTATATAATCATCAACGGTTACCGGGGAAGTTTCCATCCCCGCAGCAAGCTAGCGGGGTATTCGACTGAAATAAATTGTCTGTCTCTTAACTTACTAATATCTTCGAAAGCTTGAATACTCGATCTGGAAATCATAAAAAAGAATCAAAAATAGTATAAATTGTAAGTCACATAAGGAACTGGAAAACAGAAATGATATCAACTGACCATATCTTTAATCGCGGTTTAATTAGCAGTATTTGCTGTAAGGTTTTCTTTTCCGCAAAGGAAGCCTTTTCTTAACTCATACTTTCAGTTCATTAAAATCCAGAAATAATCCCCAAAAATTCCGGCAGGTTTCTCCGTTTCCTACCGGATTCATGCAATAAGTCCCCCAATTACGTTTTTTGGTTTAGAATATATTATTTTCACTTTTGTTTTTTGCATATGCTTTATCTCAAGCATGTTGAAATTAGCTTTTTAAGCCTTTCATATTTTGAATTAATTTCCAAAAGCTGTCTGTGCAATTGTATTTTCTATTTCGTTTCTCAGTTCATCCGGGATACCTCTGATTCCCACGTCAAGGAATCCGCGTACGATCATACCCACTGCCTCTTCTTCGGTAAGCCCTCTGGCCATCAGGTACTCCACCTGGTCTTTGGCAATTTTTCCTACGGCTGCTTCGTGGGTGAGTTCGACATCATCTACGTTTGCTTCAAGGATGGGGATTGCCAACTGGCTTCCTTTGTCGGTAAGAACAAGCCCCTTGCATTCCAGGTGCCCTTTTGCTCCCTTTGCATTGGCTATCATTTCTCCCCTTGCAATTATTCTTCCCCCTATTGTGATCGTCCTCGAAATAAGTTCAGCTTTTGTGCCACGGGCATTGAAAATAGCCCTGCTTCCAAGGTCGAGTTCAGAGCCAGGATGGGCAATTGCTATAGTATTGAGCCTGGTTACTGCCCCTTCTCCTTCGAGTCTGACAGTTGGGTACATCTGGACAGAACGAACAGGCTTCAGACAAATGTAATTGCTTATGTAAGTCCCACCTTCTTCCACACGAACCACTGTTCTCGGGCGAACTCCGATCTGCTCAGCCCAGTTATGGATCATTGTAAAATTCAGGGTGGCACCTTTTTTACGTACATCTCAGAAATTCCCAGGTGGAGTCCCTCTTCCACTCCCTTTTAGCAGTGCAGCCTGTAATTATGTCAAGGCTGGCTCCTTCCTCGACTATCACAATATTATGCACGGTCTGGGAAGTCTTTTCACTGCCAAGCAGAAGACAGGTCTGAACTGGCATGGAGGATTTCTTACCAGCAGGCACGCGGATAAAGTATCCATTTGCGTTCTCAAGATAGGTTTTTGCTGTGTATTTATCGGTATCCACAGCTACAAGCTTCCAGGAGTAGTCTTTGAGCCATTCGTACTTTTCAAGGGCTTTATGGATAGAAGTAAGTTCTATATCTTTGTCTTTCAGGGAAGAATGCATAACTGAATTATCCAGTACCAGTAGACTGCCTGATCTGCCTTCTTCACTCGGTACCACTCCTACCTGGAGCAGGGTTCTTTTGCTTTCCTCGTCAAGGGTCTGGAGGTCTTCAATAGGTTTGCTAATCTTGGAACCTTCCTCAAACTTTTCCAGCTCAAAGTCCTCTCCGAAAGTTGCCTTTTTTCGGCTGCGCTCTCAGCTCTCTTTTTCAGGTTCACATCGTCAGTCTGCATCTTATACACTCCTCATACCCTCTATTTTTTATTTCTTCCAGCATTTTCAAGGGATTTCCGGAACACATAACAGTCCCGTTGCAAAGGATATATCCCCGATCTGCCTTCACATAATCCAGTATCCGACCTGTGTGGGTAATAATAAGGGCTGATTTCCCTCTCTTGCAGCTCTCGCCGGGGCAGTCCACTCCTTCTTCAAGCAGTCCTTTTATTGTCATTCCGACCTGTTCTATGCTTACAAGGTCCACTCCGGACTCAGGCTCATCCAGCAGATAGAGGCTTGGACTCTGGGCTTCAAGTTGTAGAAGTTCCGAGCGTTTTATTTCGCCTCCCGAAAAACCCACATTGACGTCCCTGTCCAGAAAACGCTTCATATCGAGCTTTTCGGCAAGATCTTCAGGATTTTTCTTTCCTTTAGATGCTACTCTTACAAGATCTCTCAACTTAATCCCGGACATATCTGGAGGACGTTGCATCATGATCCCAAGTCCGAGACGGGCGCGTTCATCCACTGGCAGGCCGCTAATATCTTCTTCATTGAACAGAATCTGGCCTTTTACAACTTTGTACTCGCTAAAGCCCATGATTGTTCTCATCAAAGCTGTTTTTCCAGCTCCGTTTGGCCCAAAAAGCACATTAGTATACCCTTTTTTGACTTCGAGGTTCACATCGTGAAGTAAAGTTTTTTCGTTGACCTCTACAGTCAGGTCCTCTATTTTCAGCATCGACATTTTCTCCCTTTATCTCATTTTTGATACGGTTCCCCTTCTCTTTTTTCGTATCGCGAGAAAATAATCATTCAAAGTACCTTATTCAAAAATAATTCTAAACGGCAGAACGAACGGCAAAAATCGGACAATTCCGGCATCTTTACCTGATCTTTATCATTCCACATTAAGTTGTATATTCTGTTTAGAGAACATTGTATTTCTAATTATACATTTCCTCTAAATTTTGCGTATTTGTTTCTAAATTTTGTGTATTTGTTAAAACTAAAGCGTTAAAATCCGGGGCTTTTTAAAATACATCTTAAATTCAGGCTTTAAACTAAAAATTTGCAAAAATATAGTTTTTAATTCCTATTTATTCGTCAAAAACAAATCAATTTATTTCAGATCCAGGCGCAGGGCAACTTTGATTTCGACGAATTCGCTGGGAAAAATTTCTTTTATTTTTTCTCTGTGAACAGTGCAGTGCCCTGCTGCTATGAGTTCCAGCCCTTTCAGCCTTTCAAACTCCTCACTATCGTGAAGCCCACCAAGGATTCCTTTCACTTTCCCATAAAGGCGGGCAGTATCTAAAATTGCGGCAAGGCCCGGGTGAGCACAGCCTGTAAGCACATAACATCCGTCCCCTGTGTTGAGAATCAGCGCCTGTTCTTTTACTTTATCTCCGAGTTCTCCTGTACTCGTAATACCCTTACAGATCTCTACAGGCTCTTTTACTTCAATAAGAGTCGCCCTTTTCTCAATCTCTTTTTTCAGGTTCTCCGAAAAAGATGCAGGAACGTATACCTCAATTCCGGGGCTTGCCTGAAGAATCTCAGGAAGGCCTCCTATATGATCCCAGTGCTGGTGGGAAATGATTAATTTTCCGATACGTGCAGGCTCAATGTTAAGTCTCTTCATATGTTTTAAGAGAAGATATCCATCCCACCCGGTATCAAAAAGAAGAGTTTCACTGTTTGTCTCAACGAGAGCTGCAAAACCCCAGCTTCCTGTGAAGCCATCCTCGGCTCTGTTGTCATAAATGACCGTAAACCTGAACATCTGCTCTCCTCAGATTTCTGACAGGGTTCTGTATTCCATAACAGTAGAAACAGGGTTTGTCTCAATTTTAATTCCGGTTTCTTCAAGGGCACAGATTCCGTTGATACCTCCTACGACCGCAATGCCGAACTTCCCTGTCTCAACAGGCGCCCCAAGTAAAGTCTCGTCAATATTTCCGGGAGGGAAGCAGCCACCAAGCCCTGCTTTTTCTGCAATTTTAATGACTTCTCTGGCGCTGTCATAAGCCGAGGAATTGATCTGCCGTATATTGGCAAGGATTTTACCTTCTCCTTTTTCAAGTACTTCAAGGACGGATGTAGTCTTCCTGCTCATGAAAATCTGTATAGGGTCGATTGAGGTTCCGCTATACGAAATAAGATCTGTAAAGCGTGCAGGCTTCCGTTTTTCCATCTGGAGAATCCCGCCGTAAGCAGGTTCCACAGGAATGCCCGCTTTGAGAAGGAGCCCGTCAAAAGTAACACTGCATACCGTAGCTATTCCGACTTTGCCAGGAGGCAGGGGAATCAATTCGTCATCTTCTTCAAAAATCCTTACTTTGGGGCTTATCATGTATCCTGAATGTGCGGTATATGATATCACATCAATAACGGTTTCCAAATCGTCTTTATCAAAGTAAGAAATATTTACGGCTACTACTCCGTCATTTGTCTCGGGGTTATAAGTAGTCCTGAACGCCATTTCTTCTATCCGGGATATTACGAAACCAAAGCGATCTCCGATGAGAGCGTCACTCATCTCGCTTTCTCCCAGTTCAGTAAGCGTACGTCCTGCGTATCCATGTTTGTGTGTGAACCCTCTCTCATCCAGGATCCTCAGATGGTAGCGGACAGCCCGCTCTCCTATATCATAGCCCCGGTTATTAAGTTCGTCAGCTATTGCCCGGGCACCTATAGGTTTGTCACTTTCGTGAATCACCCTCATAATTTCAATGAGTTTTCGCTCAATTTGCGGATCCATCATGTTTAACACCGTTATACTTTTTGAACTGCTTATAATCATGAAAAAATATATAATCTTTATATAATTCTTGAATACGGCTTATTCTCTTTCGGCTGCTCAAGACGGATTCAGTTCCTGTTTTTTTAGATTATAGTAAATCTTTTCGTACTTAATATAATTTATCTCTTCCTCCCGAGTTCCGCTTCCCGAGTTTCGCTTCCCGAGTTCCGCTTCGGGAGCACGGGGTCCTTTTCGCTTCGCTCAAGAGGACTAATTTATGGAGAAGTAATATTATGGAGAAGTAAGCTTTCTTTTCGCTACACTCGAGAGGACTAATTGAGAGGGCTAATTTACAAAATTACAGTTTTTTCTTGTTTTTCTTGTTTTCCGTGGTTATATGTCTGATGTGAGTCTTTTCGAGTCGTCGATGGTTATTGAATTTTGAGTTAGGTATGTGTAAATTTATGTCGGAGTTATAATGGTATTCATACAGGGTATTCATATACTGTATTCATACCAGTTTTATTATTCCAGGTTCTGGAGAATATATCTCTCCTGTTTCCAGAAGTTTTTTGAGAATTAGACTGAACTTTTCCTGACTTATTCCTTTTTCCAGGGCTTTCTGCCGAAGCTCTTCAAATTCTGTCTTTCCGCCTGCGGCTTCCAAAAGTTCCAGAAAAGTTGATTTCTGATCTTTTTTAGGAGACAGGTTACCAGAAGTCCTGTTTTCTGACAGCCTAAACGTTTTTACTGTATTCTCAGTTTCGGGGTTCAGGTGTTCACACCCCTTAGGGGAAGGTTCCAGAAAAAAGTTCTACTTCCTTTTCCGGAAATTTCGGCTTGCAAACGAGTGCGAAAAGTCACAGCATCTGTAAGTTCTTCGGAAGAGTGAAATACCCTGAGTTTTTTGGCTTGCAGGAGGGCGCCGCAGTGCTGGCATTTCAGGGTCTTTTTTCCGATTTCTGTGATCTGTGCGTGTTGTCTACATTTAGGGCACACAATCACAGCATAGCGAAAATTTTTTGGTTTTTCTCCAAACTCCAGTTCATTCACCTTCCATACCTTCTTTTTCTCTTTTGGAAATCCCTCATTGCTCTTAGAATATCAAGCCTGCGCACATCTTTCCAGTTGACATCTGTGAAATATAATTCTGAATAAACTGACTGCCAGACCAAAAAATCCGAAAGCTTCTGTCCCCCTGAACGGATCATGATATCCGGCTCATGCTTGACAAGGAGGTGTAATTCAAGCATTTTTTCATCCACTTCCTCAGGCCTGACAGTTCCTGCCTTTACTTCGTCAAGAATGGTTAGCACAGCCCTGGTAATTTCGTCTCTTCCTCCGAATCCCAGTGAAACATTTATAAAAAAATCATTTCCCTGTCTGCTGCCATTTATTTCTCCATTAAGACCATATATTTTATAACCTGTGCCTGCAGGAAGGCCAGAAAAACTCTCTTCCAACCGGGTTCTGAGCATTGATGTAATTTCGGATTTCAATGAAGGGTCATCCTTCAGAATATCCACATAGATGCTCACAAGTTCTATCTTGAATTTTCTAAAAATGGTAAGTGTTGATAGGAGTCTCTCCATTCCTTTAAGCTCAAAGATGTCGGTTTCCTTGAGTATAATTGCCACATGTTTGGGGGTATTTGAAGATGCCCTGGCTATTTGCCATGCCAGATATCTTTCATAAAACGGATAGGCAAAAGAAAGTAAATCCATCTGGAAAATATCCTCCCTGACAAGCTAAAACAATCCACTATTTCTTCTTTTCCGCTGTTTTACATTACACGTCAGGTTTTTTCCTGACGTCCAGGTTCTTAGATTAATCATTTTGCAGTAGACACTATTTTGATTACATCTCCATTTTTCATTTCATGTTTTTCTCCAAGCCTGAGCCTTGTCCTTGCATCTACTGCGTAAAGGAATCTATCCCCGATTTCAGTATGGATCTGGTAAGCAAGCTCATGACATGTAGAGCCTCTTTTCATAAGGTAAGCGTCAGGAAGCATATTCCCGTTTTTGTCAGACCATTTACCTTCATCTTCTACAGGATATACAACAATAAGGTCCAGAAGTTCAAAAACGGTCCTGTTTATACATTCCTGAACACCTGTAGTGCCGAGCCTTTCAATTACTTTCTGAATAGCTTCGAGCCCTTTTTTCTGTGCTTTCGGAAGATCCTCGCCCAGCACATCGAAGTTCCTGTCTCCCGGGGTGTACCGGATAATTCCGTTTTTTGCTGCGGACTTAAGTGCCAGCTCGGCTGCTGCACTTGTAGGCACCACTATCCTGTCAAGCTCCTTGAGTTTTTTCAGATTTTCTCCTGGGGCAATATCTGCTTTGTTTGCGGCAATAAGCAGAGGCTTGCTAATTTCCCTCATTGCATCGCAGAGCCGGATCATATCTTCCTCGCTCCATTTAAGATGGTCCAACCTTGCAAGCCCTGTTTCCATCAAAGCTGCGTTTACATGGGATTCTTTTATTCCTGCTCCGGCAAGCTGTTCTGCAATTACGACTTCGAGCTTAAGCCCTTCTGCCTGGATTTTTCTGGCAAGCTTGAGCCAGTTTCGTTCCAGAATGCCGTAGAGCCACATGGTAATTTCCCTGTTCAGGAAGATCACATCATCAAGAGGGTTATGGTCTCCTATTCCTACAGGGTTGCCTTCGGCATCTGTCCCGCCTGAGGCGTCTACTACATGGATAATCGCCTGGGCCTGCCTGAGCTCATCAAGAAAAGTATTCCCAAGTCCTCTTCCTTTACATGCATCAGGGACAAGTCCGGCAACGTCAATTATATCAATAGGTACGAACCTGATTCCGCCCACACATTTTCCACATGTCTTTTCCTTATCTTTGCAGGGGCACTCAACCTGCACATAGGTAACTCCGTGATTGGCGTTAATGGTTGTAAAAGGATAATTTGCAATTTCAACATCTGCAAGGGTTGCAGCTTTGAAAAAGTGGATTTCCCTGCATTGGGCTTTCCTGCAAGTCCTATGGTCATCGACATAAATTATAAAAACGAACTTTTTGCATTTAATCTTTATTGATAGTGATGCCAGAGAAACAGGATTTTTTTCCTTCAGCTCTCAAGAAGCCCGGGAGGGCAAACTGCGGGTCAAACCAGATATTGAGGAATAAGGTTTATATCCTTGAATGTGCTTATCAGTGGTGCTCGCTTGCGTCCCGATAGGGTAGTGGATATCCTTGAGGCCTGCGGAGCCTTAGACCTGAGTTCAAGTCTCAGTCGGGACGTAAATTCTTATTTTGATTTAATCCTCAATCTGATTTTCATTTTACCTCGTTTCATTCTCTATTTAATTATCTTTCTAATTCTCTGATTTCATTCTCTATTTCATTCTCTTTTTAATTCCCTGATTTCATTCTCTATTTCATTCTCTCTTACTGATTTTGCACTCATGCTCTTACTGTTTAATTCCGATCTCTCCTTTGCTTCTTTTTCCCCCGACTGCTGTTTTTATCGCTTTGCTTTTATCATAATAATATCGCAAAGATAATGAATGTACGTTGAACTTATTTTATAATCAGCAAAAGATGTGATCTTTATGAAAGGGAAAATTCTGATTTTACTTGTGATGTTTGTGTTCTTATTTGCCTCAGGTTGTACTGAGAAAGATGCGGCTGTACCCGATGACTCCAATACTTCAATACCGAAAGCCGGTGAGGCAGTACAGCAGGAAAAAATGAGTCTTCTGAATCCGGAGATCATATTGTCCGCCTTCAAAATTATGGAGTCGTAACACCTCCTGAACTGGATATTTCAAGAGGGGACACCATTTCCTGGTGGAGCGACAAGAGGCAGGGCAATTACGTGCTTGTTAGTGAAGACGGGCTGTTTCCGGATGAAAAACTTTCATACAGGGTGCCTTTCATGTACACTTTTAATGAAACCGGAACCTATCGTTTTATTGTCAAAAATACCCCTGAAATGAACGCTACGATCAGGGTGAACTGAGATTTCTCCTGCTTTTTCCGGGTTTTTTCCTTTTTATCCGGACACGGGATGCTCAACTTCAATGTTTTTATTACCTCACAGATTTTTTAATAAGCTCATTCCAAAAGTTATTTTATTCCTGATCGGTAAGAGTTTTCAGATTTGCTTTAATGATCAGAAACTTGATCGATTATTCGAAATACAAGAAGAATTCCAAATACAGGTTCAAGAAGCAAATTTTGAGTTTCGGGATGAACTCAAATAAAAACGTTTTTTATCCCGGAGCATTGTTATCAGAAATACTTTCAAAATTCCAAATAAGCCGCAACAGCAAACAGACATGATACACAATACCAACGAGCCTGGAGCCGGGAAAGGCAAGCGCGCATTCGATAGTGAACGTATGTGCGAAAAGAAATATCACCGAGCTCTTTCAAATTGTTTAATAATAATTTGTGTGTAGATACACATTTATTGACCTGGATGATGAAAATGAAGCTCAGATATATAATAAATTTGACAATAATTTTAGCGATAATATGCCTCGCCATAGGTTACGGACCGACTTTAATAAAAGGCTCTAATAATGTAACAACAGCCTACAATAACGTAACAACAGAATATAATAATGTAACAGCATCGTATAATAATATAACAGCCGCGTATGATAATGTAACGGCGGCCTATGACAACGCAACGACAACTTATAACAACATAACGACAAAAATAGATAATGCCACTGCCACATATGATAATATAACGGCAGCCTATAACAACGCAACGACAACTTATAACAACATAACGACAAAAATAGATAATGCTACGGTCGCATATGATAACGCAACTGCGGATATTCGCAATGTAACTACGGTCCTCAATAATGTAACGACAGAGTATAACAAGACCATTCATATTATAAATTAAAATGAATTTAATTCATGTGGTAGTCCATGATTATATGATTGATGTTTTCATGATATTACCCCCAACACGGCTTTTGCTTGCGTTTGTATGCTTATACTACAGGCTGTTGGCTCCAGTAGCGCCAAAAATGTGGAAAAAGACAGAAGCTGGAAGCTGTTTACTTCAAAAGATTCTGTAAAATCAACCCGATGAGTCCAATCATTGAACTCATCATTACGGTCATTATGCGGCGATCTCCCTTAACTGAAAGGATGAACCCTTCTGATAGTTTTTTATAGTTTATGTTCAGTAGTTCCATTGTTATCAGCTTTTGATTTTGTTCGGTCAGACCTTGGCCGGTCTTTCCGACTTTAATCTTTTTTCAGGATATTTAGTTACCGTTTTTTGCGTTGTTTTGCGCCCGATAAAATGCCCTATTTTTCTATTTAGGACTTACGCGGTTGAATCATTTTTTTGCAAGTTACCTTAAAATACAATAATTTGTATAATATTGTCCATATATTTAAGGAAAAAAATCTTTGAGTTGAATAAATCCTGCTAAGTGTACTGAATTTGATTACATCAACTTTCTAGTTGCTTCTTCACGAGTTTTTAGCTGTACTGAAGCTTCTAAGTGCAGTTTTTTAGACTCCACTAGTCCAGCTCATGACTCTTTTACTCGTCTCCTTCGGAGGCAACCCCCTGATACTGAATCATTATGGGAAGAAGTAACAAATCTTGTCAATCCCGAAATAGGATTGCTTATTATCGATGATACCACTCTCGATAAACCTTATTCCAAACATATGGATCTTGTTTACAGGCAATGGAGTGGTAAACATCATCAAATTGTAAATGGAATCAATCTTGAAACCGTTGTCTGGACTAATAACCCTACTTTGACAGGAGCATACATTTTGTAATGTATAAATGGGCTTCATGCTTCTGTTTTCTTCATACAATTAAAATTTATATAATGTGTTTATTGATTTTTGATATTTGAAATTTTACTAAACTGTGATGTGTCAATACAAAATGATTTTTGTATGAAAATACTATAATAATTAGTAAAATCTGTCAAAGTAGGGTAATAATGAAGCCATAATTCCAGTTGACTTTAGAATCTACGATATAGATACAGACGGAAAAACGAAAAATGATCATTTCCTTGATATGTTAAATAGGGCAGAAGAACGTGGTTTTAATCCCGAATTTATTTTGTTTGATACATGGTATTCCAGCATAAAAAATCTCAAAGAAATACGAAAAAAAGGATGGTGCTGGCTAACAAGGTTAAAGAAAAACCGATTAGTTAACCCTGATAACACTGGTAATGTAGCAATCGAATTGGTAACTATTCCACCAGAAGGAATGACGGTTCATCTGAAAGAATATGGTTTTATTAAGGTATTTCGGTTAGTTTCCAAAGATGGAGACACGCAATAATGGGCTACAAATGTACTGGGTATGCAGGAAGAAGAGAGGAAAAAGCTAGCAAAGAAAGCTTGGAAAATTGAAGAATATCATAGGGGAATAAAACAGTTTTGTGGAGTAGAGCGGTGTCAGGCAAGGAAAAATGATGTGCAGAGAGCACATATAATGATGGCAATAAGAGCATTTCTAAGGTTTGAAGTACACAGAATAAGAACAGGTATCTCATGGTTTGAAACAAAATGGAACATTATAAGAAATGCTGTTAATCAATTTATAAGAAAACCAATATATGTCTTAGCATAAAAACTGTAGGAATTCAGAAGTTGCCTGCAAAGCAGGCAACCGCGTAAGTCCTACTATTATATCCCTAGCAGATATTTTTTGCAACGGAACCTAACCTTTAGTATATATTTATTTCTTCACTGTAATATATTTGGTTTTAGTTACTGTGTTCCTACCCACTTCATTAATTGCTGTCTCTTTCACAGTATAAGTTCCAGCTTTTGAATAAACATGAGTTGGATTCTGATATTCTGAAGTATTCCCATCTATTATCTTAGATCCATCTCCAAAATTCCATTTCCATTCGGTAGGAGAACCAGTGCTTTTGTCAGTAAATTTCACCGACAGTGGAGCATTCCCTGATGTTGGGGATGCGGTAAAAGCAGCTACAGGGGCTGGAGCATTTTTTACTATTATATAATTGGTTTTAGTTACTGTGTTCCTACCCACTTCATTAATTGCTGTCTCTTTCACAGTATAAGTTCCAGCTTTTGAATAAACATGAGTTGGATTCTGATAATCTGAAGTATTTCCATCTATTATCTTAGATCCATCTCCAAAATTCCATTTCCATTCTGTAGGGGAACCAGTGCTTTTGTCAGTAAAATTCACTGACAGGGGAACATACCCTGATGTTGGAGATGCGGTAAAGGCAGCTACAGGGGCTGGAGCGTTTTTTACTATAATATAATTGGTTTTAGTTACTGTGTTTCTACCCACTTCATTAATTGCTGTCTCTTTCACAGTATAAGTTCCAGCTTTTGAATAAACATGAGTTGGATTCTGATAATCTGAAGTATTTCCATCTATTATCTTAGATCCATCTCCAAAATTCCATTTCCATTCGATAGGGGAACCAGTGCTTTTGTCAGTAAAATTCACTGACAGTGGAACATACCCTGATGTTGGAGATGCGGTAAAAGCAGCTACAGGGGCTGGAGCATTTTTTACTATTATATAATTGGTTTTAGTTACTGTGTTCCTACCCACTTCATTAATTGCTGTCTCTTTCACAGTATAAGTTCCAGCTTTTGAATAAACATGAGTTGGATTCTGATAGTCTGAAGTATTTCCATCTATTATTTTAGATCCATCTCCAAAATTCCATTTCCATTCGATAGGGGAACCGGTGCTTTTGTCAGTAAAATTCACCGACAGTGGAGCATTCCCTGATGTTGGAGATGCGGTAAAGGCAGCTACAGGGGCTGGAGCATTTGTAGACGTTGTCGCGGAAGCTGCGAGAGCAGTTGCCGATAATAGTATTATACTAATTAATACAATGGACATTTTTTGTTTTGTATTTATAATATCACCCGCTTTATGACTTTATAGTGTTTTTAATGATTGTCTTGCCGGCTATCTACCAGTTGACAAGTTGCAGTATACACTAGTCAAGTTGCAGTATCCACTGGGTATATATAAACATTTTTTAATAAATAATCAAAAATAAATTATTACAGATGACTAATTCAACCTTCACGTTGAACGATAGCGAAACTAGAAAGGATGCTTTCAGACATCCACCAAGCGAGCACATGTGATCCAATATATCATTACTCATTTTTGACACCAGAACAGATCCCTATATACAAGGGCGCAATGTCATATGACAGTGAACACAGCGATGAGACATTGGTACAAATATGCATCAGTGTCGCCCATTAGCTACACAAGACTATAATTCTACTGGATTAAAATATGGGTTATGTTGCAGAAATTTTCTTCTCGTACTTGAGGCGACAATTGATGCCCTTATGTACTATTTTATCGGGTTATGAAAAATGACCAGATTTTTTGCACCAGAACCTGTAAAGGTAAAGAAGCCAGATCTGTCAGATAAGGAGTTTGACAGGCCTTTGATGAAGTTTTCGAGGAGAAAGGAGAGGTCTTTGGGGCTCTGGGGAAAAATTAACCATGCCGATATTTCCAATACCTGCCCCGAAGAAAGCCCGTAAAAGCCGAAATCCTGTCCTTTGGGATAAACTCGATAGACTTAATAGAAAAGTTCAGGTTTTTAGTTCTCTGCAAAGGGAGAACTACATCACTATTTGGAGAAAAATCTTTTTTCAGACCCGGGTAATCGGTCTTGCCACGCTCTTATAATGGTCAAAAAGTTCTTTTCCCCATCTAAGTGCACTCTCATCAAAGCTTACAAGATTATGGTTGTAGTAAATACCGCTGTTACAAAAGAGAGAGAGTGCCGTGAACTTTTCCGTAACTATGCTTGAAGCTATTTTCATATTATTATTATTGCAAACGTAAAGTCTGGTATACTTCATGTTCAGGAAATGTTCAAGTTCTCGCTTGTAATCATTGAGCATTCTATCGTACACGTACTCTGTGAACACCAGGGTTATATCCGTGCCTTTTGCGGCAAGGTCGATACAAAGGGACGGATATATTGGCAAGAAAAAAGAGGATGAAATCATCACCTTCTCTGATTCGGAAAGATGTTTTACAACCTCTTTAGGATATTCAAACACGTGGTTTCGGTCAGGATTTACTTCGATATAATCTCCAAGCTTTCCAATACTATCAAGAAATTCAGGAGGAATTGATGTCATATCCTGATTTATCCAATAATCGTGGTTTTTATCGAAGACATTAAACGTTTCCAGAATTGTCTTCATTTTCGGGACCAGAATTTCTCCGATACTGGTGAGTTTGTAGAGCCTGTTATTCTCAACAACAAGATCCTGCTTCATCAATATTTTTATCTGGGTCATTATCGGGCTTGAGCGGACATCAAGCGTATTTTTGATCTCTTCAATGTTCTTGGGTCCGTCCAGGAGCAGCAGAAGGAGATTTTTCCTTTTTTCTGAAAGAAAGAGAACATCCAGTAATGATGACTCCATCTGATTCCCTCTCTTAGGTCTCATCCTATTATATCTAACATTGTATACATCTCTGTACCAGAAGACTCTGCACTTCTCACACCTTTCTCCCTTGCCATTATAATCTTTTTATGGGAAAAAGGTTCTTTGGGGGTGTACACTTGGGGGTGTAAGAGAATTACCATTTTTATGCAGCAGATTAACTACTATTAAATATATAATTATCATTCATTATTTTCTTATATTTGCCATAAGGAATATTATCTGGCAATTCTCTGAGAGTTTTCTTTGCCGGCTTATTGGGACTATAATTACATTTGAAAGTAGATGGGTTTATCGGATCTCCTATCATTCTTTTTCATATCTTGTTTACCCGTCTGGAAAGCCTCTTGAAATAATCAAATAACTCCTGACCCCATCGAAGGGCGCCGGGTTCAAAACTCATGATAAACTGCTGGTCGAATTTTCCTTTTTTATCAAAGAGCCCAAGAAGCATTATCCTATCCGTTACGGTAACTTCACTAATCTTTATTCCTTCTTTAGAGACATAAAGGCTTACATTATCCATGCCCATTAATTCCTTTATCATATTTGAGTGCTCGTTTGAAAGATGATCCCAGACAGACTGGGTAAAATTCAGGGAAAGTTCTGCATCTTTTCTGCCAAGCTCTACATACAGGGGGAGATAGGCGGGGTTGAAATAAGAAGCAAAAGTCGAAGCTCGTTTTGCATTGTCCATACTGTCAATAATTACCTGAGATGGCTCATACATGTGGTTCAGGTCGGGCTCAATAAGGATGCAATCCCCAAGTTCGGATATACGTTCCAGCAGATGGCGTGGAATCGAGTTCAGATCATGGCCTGTCCAGTAAATATTATTTTTCTCCACTACTTCAAGGGCACTTATCAGGGGCTTTATTTTTTTTATGATAAACTCTCCCAGAACTGTGAGTTTATACATTCTGTCTTCCTGGACAATAAGATCGTTATCTATCAGTTTCTTTATCTGGGGAAGAATCGACGTGGCTGTAACATCAAGTTCGTCTCTTATTTCATCAATATTTTTTGAGCCGCTATCCAGCAATATAAGAAGGTTTTTTCTCTTATCTGAGCGGAAAACAAGATCAATAAGTGAAGAATCCATATTTCCTTACTTCCTGTTAATCAGTATCTTGCATTTGCCGCCGATCCTTCTTTCCGGCAGGCTGGTTCCTTTGCTATTCACGTTCAACTTAAGCATTTCTCCGGTTTTTTAGATCAACCCTTTAATCCAATAGATTATTGTCTTTTTTAGTTAAGCGAAATTCCAGGGGTACAGATCCCTACAAAAATAATTTTTGTCTCCATCGGTGTCTGTTTCCAGCCCGGAGGGGAAAGATATTCCACGCTGGTGCCTATTTTTATTGAGCCTTCCGGAAGTCCAAAATCTTTCATTGAATTCAGGATAAGTTCTTCGCCGGTTTTATGGGAATATTCTACTGCAGTCCTGTATTGCTCAAATTTTTTCCTTCCTACAGGGGTAAATACCAGGAAGTTCTGGTCCGGATTTTCCATCGAGGATGGCCTGATAATTATCTCAATTCTTTTAATTCCTTTTCCGACGAGAGCCCCAACTGCATTTCCTACTCTGGCCTGTTCAGGAACTATGATTTCCGCATCAATAAGAGCCTTCATTTCTTCATAATAAGCCTTTACAGGCCCCCGAGCAGGACTATAGGGATATTTAATTTGTACTGGACAGGGATTTCTCCCTCAAGCATTTTCTTTATCCCTTCTTTTCCCCTGCCTTCCATGATAAAGGATATCAGACTGTAAGCCATATTTCTTGCAACTTGCTGCTTTACTTTTTGCAAAAGGCATGAACTCCCATATGAGTGAAACGTGAGAGTTTTTTGGCTCCTATCTTAGCAGTTTCTACATCCCATTCAGTATATTCCCCAAGGACGTGCAGGGCATCAGTTGGTGTAAAACCTATAGCATGGATCAAACGCTGTTGGATCAGAGAATCCAGGACCGTTGTAGAGGGAAACCTCTTCATTTTATTTAAAATATCGTGAATAGAAAGAGGCTCATCTTTTATAATTTCCAGTAATTTTTTCTCACTTTCTGTGGGATTAATGGGTGTTACTCCAGTACTGACAAAAAATTTTGTGGGCTGAATATGCTCATTGAGCATGGTTCTCAAGGGTATGGGGTTTTTCTCCAGCTTTTCCTTAAAATTAGGGTACTTTACCGCAGCAAAGCAGAGGGGCATCACTCTTCTTGGGCCTATCCTGATGCATTTCTTGAACCATACGTGGCTATCTCCTCCGTTTGCTGAACTCTCCATTTTTATTGCCTTTACCCGGGTTTGCCAGCCTCCTACAACTGCCCCTTTCTCACAAAGATCCGGAACTCCTTTTTTATTATGGAGACATCCGTGCTTGTCCCTCCGACATCGATCACAGCACAGGTATCCAGTTCTGAAAGATGAGAAGCTCCCATAATACTTGCTGCAGGGCCTGAGAATATGGTTTCAATGGGACGTAATTTTGCTCCTTTTATATCAATGACTGAGCCGTCACATTTAAGCATGAGGATCTTCGCATCAAGATTTCTTTCTCTTACTTCAGCCATGATTGAATGAATAAACTGATAGGTTATTGGAATTAGCTGGGCATTTAAGACAGCTGTTGCTGCTCTTTCGTAAGCTCCCAGCTCCTGAGAAAGTTCATGTCCGCAAACTACAGGATGCCCTGTCAATTTAAGGATTATCTTCTTAATTTTAAGTTCATGTTCCGGATTTCGTGTACTGAAATATGAAGAAACGGCAAATGCAGAAACTTTCTTTTTCAGGCTCACTGCAAACTGTTCTACAGCAGTGAGATCCAGAGGTTGCAGCTCGTCTCCGTTGCTGTCATGCCCTCCTCTTACAGTAATACAGTAGTCTGCCGGAAGTTCCCTCGGGACGGTATAGTCCCCTACAAGGATCAGACCAACAGGATAGCCGGTCCTTTCGAGAATAGTATTAGTTGAAAGAGTTGTGGAAACCGATACCAGTTTTACTTTACTGAGGTATTCCGGATTCAACTTATCTATTGCATTCCGAATTCCGGTCATAAGGTTTGGATAGGTAGTAATCGCTTTGCTGGCATCAAGAATCCGGCTATCCGAATCTCTTAAGATTACAGCATCGGTGTAAGTTCCGCCTGCGTCAATACCCAGACTATATTGCATGTCAAAACAGCCCCATTTTTACTCAATATTACGCAATTAATGTCCTTTTAGCCGTACACATCCTTTTTATCCGGATTTGTGAACTTATTTCTCAAGATATATATCTCTGTTTATAATCTGCAGCTACTGACATCCGATCGATCTTATTTTTTCAGACCGTCGCCGCAGTTCTCGGGATCCCTACTCCTACAAAAACAAGTTTTGTTTCCAGAGGTACGTCCGTCCAGCCACCCGGAGCCAGATGCTTTCTACTTACGTCTATTTTTATATTTTCTTTTTCAAGCCCTGCACTCACCATGTAATCCATAACAAGTTGCCGTCCTAGCTTTTCTGCATATTCAAGGGCTTCACTATATATTTCAAATTTCTTCCTGCCAGAAGGAGAAAAAACAATGAACTCGTTTTTCTTTTCATGCTGCAAGGTACCTTCTATAACACAGCTCTCTTGAGTTTCGTAATCCCCGCTTTCAGCTTTATCCTCGCGGGACTTAGGGATAACTCTTGTTTTTATGAGAATCTCTACTCTTTTGATTCCTTTCCCTACAAGGGCGCCGACAGCATTGCCCACATCAGCATGCTCGGGAACTATAAAATCAGCATTAATCAGGTTTCTCAGTTCCTCAACATATGCTTTTACAGGCCCGCCGAGGAGAACCACCGGAATTTCCACTCTGAAGCGGGTAAAGTTTTTTCCCATAAGAACCCGGTCGATCTCATTTCTAGGCATTCCCTCTATAAGGTAGGCAATCAGGTCTTCGGCAATATTACGCGCAACTTTATGTTTTGCTTCCTCACTGAAATCCTCAGGGCTCTGTTTCAAGATTCTTCCAAGAATGGAAGCCCCTATTCTTGCAGCTTCCACGTCCCATTCAGTGTATTCTCCAAGCACATGAAGAGCGTCAGTAGGTGTAAAACCTATTGCCTGAATCAGTCTTTTCTGGATTAATGAGTCCAGCATCGAGGGAGAAGGACGTTTTTTAAGTGCTACTAGCAGGTCCCCGAAGGAAACAGGTATTTTTCCGATCTGCCGGTAGATTTCTCGCTCTCCTGCCTTTAACTCGATAGGCCTGAAGTCGGTCCTGACAAAAAATTTTGTTACCTGGATGTTTTCGCAGAAATATCCTTTTGCAACTCTGTTCTGCTTCAATTTTTCCTTGAAATCAGGGTATACGGCAGAAGCCCTGCAGAGGGGAATGACCCGACGGGGGCCTACATAAATTCTGTCGCCCTTTACCCAGACATGGCTGTCTCCGCCGGTTGCCGAGGTCTCCATGCGGATGGCTTTTACACGTGTCTGCCAGCCTCCAACGACTGCACCCGAATTGCTGAGTTGCGGGAGTCCATTTTCCATCATAGCTACATCCGTGCTCGTGCCGCCCACATCAATCATAGCACAGGTATTGAGCCTGCTCAGGTGAGACGCACCCACAAGGCTTGCGGCAGGCCCTGAGAATATGGTCTCTATGGGTTTTTCCAGGGCTTCTTCGATTCCAACTACTGACCCGTCACATTTCAGCATCAGCAGAGTTGCAGTGATCCCTCTGACTTCTAACTCCTCGATTATTGACTGGATGAACTTATGGGTAATGGGAATTAACTGGGCGTTAAGAAATGCAGTTATAGCCCTTTCATAGGCTCCAAGGTCCTGGGAGAGTTCATGCCCGCAGACTACAGGGTGCCCTGTCAGTTCCTTAACGGCTTTTTTGACAGCAAGCTCATGTTCAGGATTGCGGTTGCTGAAATATGACGAAACCGCAAAAGCCGACACTTTATTTTTTACCTTGAGGGCGAATTCTTCTACGGAATCAAGATCAAGGGTCTTCAGTTCTTCACCGTCGCTATTATGCCCTCCGGAGACAGTCACCCAGTAATCCGTAGGGAGTTTTTCAGGAATTATATAATCCCCTACCATAATCAGCCCTACAGGAAAGCCGGTACTTTCCAGAATAGTATTTGTAGACAGGGTTGTAGATACAGATACCAGTTTAATGTCTTTAAGATATCCGGGATCCAGCCGGTCAATAGCATTTTTCATTCCAGGAAGGGGATCGGGATAGGTAGTCAGGGCTTTATTGGATTCGACTACTTCTCCATCAGAATCCCTTACAATCACGGCATCAGTATAAGTGCCCCCGCATCGATTCCAAGACTGAAGTGCATCTTTTTTACTAACCTCTTTTGCGAATTGGATATAATTTTCCCGGGTTTTCCAGATCATTTTCAAATTCTAATAATTATGATTTTTCAACAACTGATAAATTCAGATCTCTGTAGACCAGGCACTGGTTAAACATGTTATCATGTAAGGTCCGAATACCTGTTAAACATTAGAGTAGCTAAATGGATAGTTATTATAGATTATATACTAAAAGTGACGTGTAGGTCGCCTTTTTAACTTTCCGTTTTCAAGTCTGGTTTTTTCCATACCATTATCCCCACATTATTTTTTTATTTCTTATATATTATTATTGTTCGTTTATTTCTTCTATGTTTTTATCCTGTCAAACTAAAGTTCCTGTTTTTCTTCTCTCTTCTTCAGAAGATCTGCCCCTGGTTTTAAAAGTTTGCTTCTTTCCCTGGTTGGGTTCGATTTTTATAAGTACGTATGTATCTTCTTCAAAAGCTGCTTTCAGTCTTTCTTCGACAAGGTTTGCAATCTCTACAGCTTCCCTGATATTCAGGGAGTTATTAACACTGAAACAAACATTGATTGCTATTCTTTTTCCTATTCTGCGGGTTTTAAGTTCCCCGCAGTCCGTAACGTTTTCGGTTTGGTTTACTATTTCTCTGATTCTGCGGTTATTTTCTTCCTCAAGGGAAGCTTCTATAAGCTCATCTGTAGTCCTGTAGAGAAGCCTACCAGAATTCCAGAGGAGATAAAGGCTTAAAAGAACAGCGGCAAAAGAATCGGCTATATCAAAACCTTTCCCGGGCAGGAATGTGCACCCCATACCAAGGATAACAAAACCGGAAAGGAATAAATCTTTAATACGAACTCGGGCCTTTGAAGGAGACTCTTTAACTCGTGATTCGTCACTCTCTGCAAAGATGATATCTCTCAATACTAAGGCTGAGACTGCTGCAAAAAGTGCAATCATTCCAGGAGCTTCTGGCTCTTTACCCTGTATAAACATGAGCAACTCTCCAGAACTCAGAGAAAAGGTATGAAAACCTGCTAAAAGAAGCATACAAGCCCCTGCTCCCATACAGAGAGTTGTAATTTTTCCGTGTCCGTAATTGTGGTTTTTATCTTCAGGCTTGTTTGCGATAGAAAGATCCAGAAACCTTATAGACTCGTTGATAAATTCGGAGAAGGAACGGACTGCATCAGCAAGAAGCAATGTACTGTTTCCTGAAAGCCCCGCAAGCAGTTTGAATACAGTGAGCAAAAAACTCAAAGCAAGCTTCTTATAAGATTTGTTTCGGGTTTTATCCAGTTTGTTATCCGCTTTCATTCGAAGTTCACCGTTGATGAATTTTTAATTTTTCTTCGTAAAGCGGACCCTTTTGTACCGGGCCGATAAGAAATAAAAACTATATTTTATAAAAATCGCACCAGCCCTCAAGTCCCTGTATTTTCCCTAACGCGGTCATAACACAGAATTTTCGCCACTCAAGATAGCAACAGATTGACGGAGAAGGCCGGAAAACATAGATCTGAAACCGATGTTTTCACGACCTGAGACTTAATTTGAGCTATCTTTCTACTTCTTCCTGCTACTTTTACGGGTTTCATACAGGTCTTCGAGGCTGGTACAGGCGTCTCACTACATTTTTTGATTTTATTGAGGGTGTAATGCTGTCATTACTTTATCTTCAGAGTGGAGCAACGGTCTTTCCATGGACTTCGTTCATTACCATAGCAAGAGCTGTATACATAGATGAAAGGCCCAAAAGAAGTCCAACGTAACCAGCCACTACAAGCAGTCCGGAGCTTCCGGTTGCGTTTACAACAGCCAGCAACATAAACAATATAAATAATGTTAAAAATACTACCTGAAGGGCTCTGACTCCTATTTTCATTGTAATGATTAACATAACAAAGGTATACACACCCCAGATAAAGAGATATGCGGCCATTGCCATTCCGGAGGAGGCTTCAATCCAGCCAATTGCAGGCATTACGATCAGTCCGGCCAGTGAGAACCAGAAAAGGCCGAATGCTGAAAATGCAGTTCCTGCAAAAACATCTCCTTTCTTCCAGCACATGATTCCTGCAAACACCTGGGCAAATCCTCCCAGGAATATTGACATGGAGACAATCATTGACCCCACAGGGTATACGCCAATATAACTCAGACTTAACAGAACTGCAGCGAGGCCCAGCCCGGTAAAGCCAAGAGGGGCGGCGTTTGCGGTTTTATCAACTATTATGGTAGAAGTTCCTGCGTTTTCGCTCATGATTATTCCCCTGAAACCAGTTATGTAAAAAAATTAAAAAAAGAAGTTTAGGGCTTAAAGCCCGTAGTTTTCAGGTCTGAAAACTGCAACTTCTTGCTTGAATTTGGTCAGGTTGTCGCTCATGAACTTGTCAGCATCGTCGGTGAGGGCTACAAGGTCGGCTTTAACCTTTGCAAGAGCACTGGCTTCGAACCTTGTGAGTCTGAGCTTGCCGGAGTTGACACCTTCTTCGACAATCTTGCAGGATTCGATTGCGGCATTCTTTGAACGGAGGTAGTTGTTGTTTCCGTCCTTTGCGATTGCCTCTCCTACCTTGTATGCGTTGTCGTAGGCAAGCACGTATCCCTGTGGGTCTCTGAATTTGTCAGAGAGAGCGAGAATGTCCCTGAGGTCTTTTGCTTTCCCTGTCTTAAGGGCAACATTCATCATGGAGCAGTCGTATGCCAGGGTTTCGGACCAGCACTGAACAGTTGTGCCACCGAATTCACCGTGGTATTCAACAGACTCGTTGGACCAGAGGTCACAGCACTGCATGGTCAGGTTACCCATCAGGTCAGAGTGGGCACAGGTTGAGGTCTTGCCTTCCTGAGCAATTGGAACACCTGAGATTGATTTGATAATGGTGTTTTCATATCCACAGTCTTTCCCAGGACCAACTGCACCGGCTTCGTATGCACAGAGGGACCTTGCTGCAGAGATTGCTCTTGCAACGATTGCAGTTGTGTGGGCAAGGTTCTTGTCAAGCAGACCGCCTGCGATAAACATTGCAGTGTTTGCCTGGGCACAGTCTGTGTCACCTGCACAAACAGTTCCTGTCTTCTTTGCAATTGCTGCAATATCGGCCCAGATCATTTCCATGTCCATGCTGCCGAGCACACCGATACCGAAGAGCATACCAGCAGTGTCGTTTCTCAGGATGGAGTAGTCGAATACTTCCTTACCACCCATGCTCTCTACTGAAAGCAGGTCAGCGCCGGCCTTGGCGCATTCTTCGAAGGCTTCCATGAAGGTGTTGTACTTGTCTCCTCTTAGCTGGAGGTAGTCACGGTCTTCACGGATGTCACCGATTGTGTGGCGGAGTGCGCACTTTATGCCGTATTCATCGTGGTATTCTTCCATGATGGTCTTCTGGGCATGTGCAACTGCTGCTCCCCAGGAGGGGTTGTTGGACATCTGTTCTACGTGTTCGGTTTCAAGCACTATGGAAGGTGCACCGATCTGGACCATTCTTGCCATTGCGTCGGTGGTGATCCTTTCGTATTCCTTAACGAGTTTTTCCATAGACTTGCCGGCCTGAGGTCTCGGGGCGTAGTTCAGTTCAGGGGTCGTGTATCCTGCACCGATCTCGAGGCCAAGCCCTGCCTTTACCGGGAATTTTGATTGCCCGAAAAGCATGTCATCAGCTTTAGCATAAGCCATTGAAGTGTATTTATTTACCATTTTGCTCCCTCCCATTAATGCTTGTGGAATTCCTCTCTTAATGCTGCGATATCAGTAGTACCTGCAACGATCGCATCAGCAATCTTTGGGGCATCTGCAGCTTCTTCACCATAGACTCCAAGGTCATACTGTGACACGAAGTCCTGGTTAACAGCACCGCCACCGCATGCGAATGGAACCTTTATTCCCTTCTCAAGGAGTTTGTCATTAATTTCCTTGAATGCATACATGGTGGTGGTCATGAGAGCAGTACCTGTAAGCAGTATGGGCTTCTCTTTTGTAACTGCCTGGATAACTTCGTCTACAGGGACATCTCTTCCAAGGTCAATTACATCGTAGCCGGCTGCTCTCAGGAGGGCAGCAACAATATTCTTTCCGATGTCATGGACGTCGCCTTCTGCAACATGGCAGACAACTTTCCCCTTTGATTCAGGAACATCTGTTGTCTTACTCTTGCAGTATTCGATACCATTCAGCATAGCATCAGCGGACATCATAACGTTTGGCAGGAAAATGATACCTTCATCATAAAGCTGGGTTACAACTCCCATCCCTACCATCAGGGCATCATCTATAAGGTCGATTGGCTTCTTGCCTGCATCGATTGCGGCTTGGAGTGCGTCAACCACGTCATCTTCTTCTCCCTCATAAATTGCTTTTGCAACCGGGTAGATGAGTTCATCCTTAGGATAAAGCTCTTCTGCAGCTTCGTCAGGGGTCATTTCCTTTTCGAGGGCGACGTTGTAGCGTACTAATATGCCGTCGATGTCTTCCAGTTTCAAATCCAACATATTTTAACCTCCATTTAGTAAAAGGATCTCGGATTGCTCAGATCGTTGACCCTACAAGTTGCATCTCCCTGAAGTTTTCATGCTTTTTTTGCCTGACACTTCTTGAATACAATGTCAATGAATTCGAAAACCTCCAGATCGAATTCCTTCCATTGTGGGGGTCTGGATAACCTTATGGTGACGTGCTTGTCAGTCAATAGGCTTAATATTGGCCCTTTTATCGTTTTTCAAACTCTTTTAAGGGGGTTTTTGAGTTATTGTGACAGGAAACTCGTTATATTCCGTTTCCTGGCTTCAAAGGGCCTTTATTTCCAGTTACTTATGATCGGTATATTCCCTTTGGTATTCGGGAATGCACTTGCAGATCACAGTTAGATTTAATTGCATATACCTTCACCCATGCTAATTTTTGCATTGCTATAATTTTATAATTCTCTTCTCAATTTTCTCTGCAAATGATTTTATAAAAAAGAAGTGTTTTTTTGTCCCCCTTAATTTAAACAATGGGGTCAAAATTTATAGGGCAATTATCCCTTTTCAGGGATGTTTTTAGTTGCAGAGAGTGAAGGTATGAAGGTTTTTATATTGAGCGATGGAGGTTATCAAGTGGATTTGTTTTTCTCTGGATATTTTGGGCAGGAAAATACGGTTACCAAGATACTTTTTTGAAAGCGCACAAGTAAGGTGAATATCCGATTCAGTTTCTTCCAGGACTTCCTGAATTTCTATTTATTTATGGAAAAAGGTAAGAGTTCCAAAACTCAGGTTTTTTAATTATTTCTGAGTTCATTTAAATTTAATTTTTTGCCGTTTTTCCATCTTTTTTTAAATAGAGTCAAACTGTTTCCCTGGCAGGTTATCACGCCTCTGTTTTTAATTTATTCCAAAGCAAGCTTTTCGATAACTGTCTGGAATTCTGCTGCCAACCCGAAGCCAGTTTCTTCCTCTTTCGGGCAAGGGTCGATGACATTTTTATGGTATATAAGGTTTTTGTATACCCGGTAATGACTGTCCTGAACCGGAAATATTCTTCCTTCTGAAGTGTTCCGACTTAAGAAACGATCGTTGCCTGGCTATAGCCTGGCCGGCTTCTTTCTACTTTATTGAAAAAGGGTTGCCTTTCTCTTCCAGAAGTCTGCTTATTGCCTCATTCACAGCTTTAAAAAGTTCGTCTCTGGGCACGGACGTTACCGCAGAAAGTACCTTTAATCTGGATTGAGCCTTCCTTTCTCTTTTAAGGTATATTTAATCCTCTCAGGAGCAGGCAGATTTCCGGAAGCTTTTCAGAATCTGCAAGGTCAACCTTGTTGATGCCGAGAATTTCAGCATCTCCGACCTGGGTTTTCATAAAATTCGGCAGCTCTCAGGCAGCAGGGTCCAGGCGTCCGGCATCCACAAGATTCACTCTTGGGACGAAGGTTGTTCCAGGCAGGCCTATGTTCTCAATGTTTCTTTTTATCTGTCCTGGGAAAGCTATTCCCGTAGGCTCTATTATAATAGTGTCGGACTTGTAAGAGCTATAAAGTTTCTCAGGGTATATTCCAGGCTGATCCTCAGAGTACAACAGCTGCAGCCGCAGATCATTTCTCTGGTATTCACCCTTCTCTGGAAGATGATGTCTCTAACAATCCTGATTTCTCCTATCTCGCCAGGTAATCCGCCATTAGTTGATTGATACTATCCCAAAATAATCAAAAATAGTTTCCAGCTATTTATTTTCCAAATTTTTGGCGCTACCGGAGCCAGCTTGGTGGATGCCACCACGTCCTCTATAGTTATTGACTCCATACAACAAGTATCTTAATGTCCCACGGATACGATTGTCGGTTTAAGATATAATATGGTTAAAAAATTACTGGTGTGTATGGAGCAAACTGTTTAACTCAAATATTATAAAAAATAACAAGATTGGTCGTCTACCAGTACACGGTTGATGTTTTTATGGTTAAGTTTTCAGCGTAGGAATTATTTCGTATTCAGGTGTTAAAACAGGTTTGCTATAATAACCGAATTGCAGAATAAAAGGCTTGGAAATGTCACAAAGAGTATTCTAAAAAAGAACATCAACCAAATAATAAAGGGCGGCCAAAACAAAGTATCGCTTTATATTTATTCCGGCAAAATAAGGTCTTCTTCTTTTATGGTTGCGGACACTTTAATGATGTTAAAACTCTTTGGAACAAAGGGGAATTCGACCACAGGAAGATAATGAGCTTTGATCCAAGCGCCCTGGCATGGGACAATGAACTGGCTCAGTATTGTATAGACCGATATAGACCGCTCCATGAAGATCAATTAAAAAAGCTGGTGAGGAAAAATCAAATGTTTTCCTCACCTATATTCTTAGTCTTTCCTGCCTTTAATATTCGAAATCCTTTGTACGTGCACTTGATCCTTATGCCCGTTATGTTCGTGATGCCCATGTTCGTGATCATGGCCCTGTTCGGTTTTATTTACTTCTATTTTCTTTCTCTCAAAAACTTCCTGAACCGAACTGTTTACAGCTTCCTTAAGTCCTCCCTTCTCAACGTTTGAGACTGCTGAAAGGATCTTGAGTTTCGCGACAGCTCCTTCCTCTGATTTGATTATATCTTCCTGAGGTTCTTCATAATATATAGTAACGCTCTGTTTCACGGTTTCTGACCCATTATCCAGGAAAAGCTTGATATGTCCTACGAATTCAGGATTTAGCTTCAACACCTTCGCCTTTATTGTGTTCATTAACTCGGTTGTTAATTCCCTGGTAGCTCCAGTGCTAAGGTTTCCGTTTTCAACCGCAAATTCTGCAGAATAACTGCCCACCCCTGAGGCGTCGATTGAATTTTCGGTTTCCTGCGGAGCAGAGGATTCAGGTTTTTCTACGATTGCAACTTCCGGGGCTTTTTCAGGTATTTCCTCCATTTCCGGGAGCACCATTCGCATGAAACTTTCGAATCTTTCTCCCGTGTCCTTCCCTGAAAGCAAGACTATTCTAGCTTTCGGATTAAGTTGCTGAACAGATGCTTCAAGAATGGGAATCCGGATAGGTTCGACCAGGTCTACCTTGTTTATCCCCAGGATTTCCGCATCTATGATCTGCCGCATAGCAAATTCTTTCACCTCTTTCATCAGGGGCTTGAAACGACTGCCGTCAATCAGGGTTACAAGGGGAGCCATTTTTACCTGTTCTCCAAGGTTCATGAGCTCGACTTCGTCCCTGATCAAGTGAGGGAAGGCAATGCCTGTGGGCTCGATCATAAGAATATCGGGATTGTATTCTTTTGCAAGGAGGGTTACTGTCGTTCTTAACCCTACTTTCAGGGAGCAGCAGATGCATCCGCTTGTGATTTCTTTGGTATCGAACCCGAACCTCTTTATCACGTCTCCGTCGATCCCTACTTCCCCGATCTCGTTCACGATAATGGCAACTTTTTTCCTTTTTCTGCCAGATATTTGCCCATATTAATAATAGTGGTGGTTTTCCCGCTTCCCAGGAAACCTCCGACAACAATAACTTCCACTTTTTTTCCTCCGTTTTCTGTTTACTGTCCCTCTCGTTTTGATTTTTAAAAAATTAGTATAAGACTCTGCCTTTAGCTCAGGGATATAACTGTCAACTTCTCTATTCTTAAAATATATTTCTCTATCTCTAAACTGTTCCCTCTCAAAACTGTTTGAAGATGAAAGAAAGTGATATCCATCCCAGGTTAATAAGTCACAGATTTAGCATGAACTCTACAAGTGATCAAAAATGTTGTTAAAAACAGCTTTCGGTTGAAAGCATATAGCGACAGGTATTCGATATGCTTGTATTAGCACCGAAAATCGCAGAACATCAAAGTATCTGAGCATATCATAACTTTACTCCCTAATCTTAAGGAGGTATGGTGGTTCGAGGTCAAAGGTCTGGAGGGACCTGAGCACAGAAACCACCTGCTGTTTTTGGAGGTTAAAGAAAATTAAAATATATCGGGTTTCACATAACTGGAAAGCCTATAAGTCATTGAGTTGGAATCCATGCTGGCACTATTTTATGAAGTCTTGCAGAAACTCTGGAGAAATGCCGTTTTTCGGAAATGAGATGTCGAGAAGTATCCCCTTGTGCCAGCTGTTTTTATTTCACTCTATGCGACCTTTGATACTCACACAACCTCTGACACTCTCTTATTTCGTGTGCATGATGGTGTCATACTTGTGATGGCCATTGTTTTCATCATGATCATGATGATGTTCGTGATCATGATCATGAGTATGGCTGTGTTTGACCTGATGTACTTCTATCCCCATGCTTTCAAAAACTTCCTGCACCGAGCTGTTAACTGCAATTTTAATTGCTTCCTTCTCGACATTTGAGACCGCTGAAAGAACTTTAAATGTCTGGGCAGCTGCCTCATTTGATTTGAAAATATCTTCCTGAGGCTCTTCATAATAAATAGTAGTGCTCTGTTTCACAGTTTCAGACCCATTATCCAGAAAAAGTTTAATATGCCCTAAAAATTCGGGGTTTAGTTCGAGAGCCTTTTCTTTTATTTTGCTCATTACTTGAGTTACAATTTTCCTGGAAGTCTCCTTGCTTACGGCTTCTCCATTTTCGATCGAAAATTCTGCGGCATAGCTGCCAACTCGAGATGCGACAATCGAAGATTCGAATTCCGGTTCCGGAATCTCGGTCTTTTCTTCTGTTGCCTGATCTTTTTTCGGGACTTCCAGGATACCAGGAAGAACTAATTGCATGAAGCTTTCAAACCTTTCGCCTGTATCTTTCCCTGAAAGTAAGACAACTTTGGCCGTTGGATTGAGTTGCTGGACTGAAACTTCAAGAATAGGGATCTGAAGCGTGTCTATAAGGTCTACCTTGTTTATTCCCAGGATTTCAGCATCTATGATTTGCCTAATGGCAAAATCCTTTACCTCTTTCATCAGGTGTTTGAAACAGCTCCCATCTATCAGAGTTACCAGAGGGGCAACTTTAACTTCCTCACCAAGGTTCATTAATTTGAATTCGTTATTAATGGAATTCGGAAAAGCAATGCCTGTGGGTTCCACCATCAGAATGTCAGGCTCATATTCCCTCATAAGAGTACTGACTGCTGTCTTTAATCCCACTTTCAGAGTACAACATATACACCCGTTTGTAATCTCTTTCGTATCGAATCCGAATTTCTTTACTACATCCCCATCGATACCTATTTCTCCGATTTCATTAACAATGATTGCGACCTTTTTTCCCTTTTCTGCCAGGTATTTACCCATATTAATGACAGTTGTGGTCTTCCCGCTTCCTAAAAAGCCACCAACAATAACTACGTCCATTTTTGTCCTCTTTCTCTTCCATTTTTACTTATTGTTTTTTCTATCTTTAGATAGGAATCTTAAATCTCCGCGATTTTTCTAACCCGGAGAAATTTAAACTTTAACTTCTTTATTCTCATAATATATCCCTTTATCCCTAATTTGGTATATATAAAAACTTTTTTGATGGCTTTTTTGTCATATTTATTATTTTCATCAGGATTTTTTGGTATATATCAAAATTATTCTGTGGTACAACTTTCATATGTTCGAAAACTCCCCAAGTTTAGAGCGGATTTTGAGGCACTATCAGGCTTTATTTACCAATAGATATCATTTTTTACTGCCATACGTATTTTCATCTCATTTATTCAAGTCTGCTCTGTTTTGCTTATTATCCTGTGTATTAACCAAAATTTGGTATTACTCAAAAATTATTTGGTATATATACAAATTTCGTCACAATACCGGAAACCAAAATACTTAATTGTTCATAATACCGTAAATCTGGACCAAACATTGTAACTTGGTATAAAGTGTTGAAAAGGAAAAGCTTCATCTGGAGGCATATTAATACCCTAGCATGAGCTCAGAAAACCAAAAAAGAGAACCAGAACTATGAAAATTAAATTAACGAAAATTAAAATGTGTAAAATACGATGCAAACACAATAGTTGCAATATTATCAGGAAATTTACTAAGGATCATACCTGATTGGAACCTTTATCTTTGGGAAGTAAGGAATATTCTCAATTCTGAATTGCACTCGGGAACGTGAAGCAGAAAGTCCGCAAACTTCAGTTTACGGGCTGTCCACTCTTGTCATTAAAATTTCTCTGCTTTCTTTCAGATTCCTGCCACTGTAAGGTTTTCCCACTTAAACCTGTCATCAGGGCAGGCGTGCAGACAGCGCTGGCAGTTTGCCCCGTCACATAAGTCGGTCCTTATTTTTACGGTCCCGTTTTCTTCCACTCTTAGGGCACCGGTCGGGCAAACCTTTACACATTTATGGCAGCCTTCACAGTCTTCAATAACCATTGTAAGGTAAGTCCCGACCTTCTCAAGCACTTCAAGCCCTTCTTCTCCGAGTTCAGGAATATCCCTTTCAACCTTACGATCGATTTTCAGAATAAGGGATGGTTCGCCGATCATGGGGAGTTTTTTCTTTTTCAGGAACTTCTGAAGCATCTTGAAAGCCATTCCTTCATTCCAGTAAGCAAGTTCCAGCAGATAGGCTTCCTTAAAAGCCTCGGAGGTTGCAAACATTACATGGGTGCCCAGTATTTCCTTTGCAATTGCCTGCAATTCCCATAGCCTGTCTTCGGAAAGCAGGATTTCCCGGGCAACGATCAGGGAGGTATTTCCTATCTGAGAGACGTAACTTGCATTATAGGGAATCATCCCTACCTGGTGAGCTTTTGCAGCATCCATATAAGTGCCTGCGGCTCCTGACATGTGAGCGACCCTGAGATCTTCCATCTCTATGCCTGCGGCTGCACAGAGGGTTATATGTCCGGCCCTGATAGCTCCGATAGCTCTTCCGGCTGCTATAAGGTCCTTATTCGTAAATTTTATCCCGTTCTGGAGGTGGATGATGCCTTCCGAAGTCTGAATCTTAGGCAGCACAATCAGTTTATTTCTCATTCCTGCTTCTATTAGGGCGATAACTCCAGTGCCTGTGATGCCTTTTGCAGTGATTTCCCTCTTTTCCACCACTTCTCCTGTTTTAGGATTTACAAGGTCTCCCATAGTGGTCTTCATGTCCCGGTCGAGCACGTAGCAGCGCAGGTTTTCTCCCTCAAATTCCACGTCACAGATCGTATGAGGAGAAGCAATTGACCCATATTCGATTTCCTGCCCTTCGAGAGCAGGGCCCGCGGCAGCCGAGCCGGTATATATAATTCCGTTTGCTTTGAGAGCCATTTCTGCATTTGTGCCGTAGTCCGTTGCAATTGCAATATCATTACTTTCGATCATCCCTGCTTTTACAATAAGGGCAAGTGCATCGGCTCCGACTTCGTGCTTAATTGCAGGAGGCACAAACAGTTTACAGTTAGTGGCTTCTTCGAACCCCTCTATCTCAGCCATGGATATTATACGAGCATCTCTATTCTGCTCCTCAATGTGATATTTTTGTTTTTTACGTTCTCCGGCGTATGCCAGGTCTTCTATGGGAATACCCTGAAAGATGGAAAGCTGGATAGGGTTCCCGCAGATTGAAAACTTTTCCATTTCAGCTGGGTTTACTCCCAGTTCGGTGAGGATATTTTTTACCGCTGTTGCCGAGAGCCCATGGGCCTTGTCAAGCCCGTAATGGATTGCAAAATCAAGATGGTCCATTACGTTTGCTCCAGGTAAGGGATTTCGCAGTGTTATGACGGTTTTCTTAATATCACCGGTTTCCAGGTCAATTTTTTGGGCCCTAAAACCGCTGGTTCCCAGGTCAATTGCGACTCCTGTTCTCATACCTTAACCTCCTCCAAAAAGTTTAAGATTTACTCAACCAGTATGATGTTTCAGATATTTTCCTGAATTTAATAAATTTCAATAAGTATCCTACTGAATAAGCTGTTTTTGTGAATTATTAAATTATCTTCCTGGACTGACCCTCTGAATTGACAGCCTATTAAGGCTGGCTCCGGATTTTATAATTCTCGAGGTCCCTTCCGGATAAAATTAAAAAATACGAAACGGGAAGACATCCGGAAGCTCTAAAGATTTAGAGTTCCGGAATGTGCCCTTAAAAAATAAAGAATTTCGTGCCTTCTTATGCGTAGAACTCGTCTCTTGCTGCGACCATGGCTTTGATATTTTCGAGGGGGTCATGGGTGCAATCCCACAGCCGGGTGCGAGCACATCGACGCCTTCTTCAAGGGCTACCTTTGCTTCAGCTTTTATTTTGTCAATAGGGCCAGGTAAGAGGGTAAACGGACTGGAGACGTTTCCTACGAATCTTGCTCTGCCTCCAATGATTTCCTTTGCCTTCTTAGGGCTGCCGATCTTTTCTTCGACACTGAGACCTTCAAAACCGCAATCTGCCATGTAGTTGAGGATAGCGTTCACGTTTCCACAGATATGGAGGATAGTTACGGAATTCACGCTGGAGGAGAACTTCTGCAGCCTTGCCTGGAGGAACTGCTTGAAGGAGTCAGGGCTCATGAGGTCAGGGGAAGCGACAGGGTCTGCAACGGAGATGATATCTGCACCGGCTTCAACCATTGCATTTGCATACATAATTGCAGCTTCTGTGGCAAGATCCAGAGTCTGTTCAAAAAGGTCAATTTTTTTAATGGACCATTTCATGAAAGATTTTACACTTATCAGGTCTGAAGCGACTGTAATAGGACCTTCCATACCACCAATAATTGGTACGTCAGGACCTACTTTTTCCCTGATGATCTTAATAGCTTCGAGTACTACTGGAATTCTGCCTCTCTGCAGGAGGTCTGCGGGGATGGCTGCCCCTTCGAGGTCTTTCGGATAGGGATGAGCAGTAACAGATGGCTGCCTGTTCTTCGTACCCATGTTGATTTCACAGCCCATTGCTTCAACAAGAACGGTAAGGCAGTAGGGGATCCTTACAGCTTCGAGTCCGCTGAGTTCATGGTTGGCAATTGCCAGCTTTGCCATGAGTTCCGGGTTTGTATGGGCTTCGGGCCAGGGGCTCCGACTTCGTCCATGAGTTCTACAATTCCGGTCTGGGTCACGGAACAAACAGGTATTTTGTCAACGGGCTTGCCTTCAAGGGCAGCTAAAAGTCTTGTTTTGAGGGTAAATTCGCTCATAAGTCATACCTTTTTTAATATTATCAATATACATTTATTTTTATTACAGTTTTATTGTCTATTTGACAATATTATATAGACCTTTTCAATCCAAAATGTTTCACACGCCGGACTAAAGTATCCAGAGTTTAGAAACATGGTTAGAAAATTATAGGTCGTATATGGAAACTCGACAATACCTTCTGCATCTCTTTTTTCACATCGTTGAGCAGGGATGAGAGCAGTGGCAGTAAAAAAATTTCAAGCTCCTTATGATTGCGTTAGAATGCGGATTTTTTATAGTCAACAACTTATAAAAGCTATTTGTCGGGAATTTTTTTCTGCCGTCTTTTTAATAAATGCAGTCATAAATTTTGACCCGGTTGTTCAATCTTTTTGCCCTATTCTGAGGACACTTCCAGGTTTAATTCGCTCTTTTCTCTCTTATTTTGTAACTATTCAGCTACCAAATAATCACTATCAAGGACCGCAATTTACGTGGACTAGGATGTATATTATACTTAAGCTTATTTTGTAATATGATGTCAAAAGAAGCCGTTTTTAATTTTGTTATGAATCTCTAATTTTGGTTACCGAGATGGTCAAAATTAGCATCAATTGGCTCTTTGTATGGTGGCCAAATAGTTACCTTATTTTTCCCTAAATTAAAAATAATTTTTATTATCATGACCGCTTATAGAATACTTTTATATAGATTCTAATTTAAGTTTATCTGTTACTAATAGATTCTAAACTTCCCTCCATACTTCAACCCAAAAATTTCCTGGTTTAAACAACCCGAAACCCCATCTGAGTTTAAAGTATGAATGTCAGTAGAAAGATCCTTGTTATAATCTATATTATTTTGCTCTTCTCATTTCAGTTGTTATTTTTGCACCCCAGAGCATTCTCTATTCCAGTTTTTCCGATTTGCAGGAAAAAGAAGCGACTGACAATGCAGAAAAGGTAAAAAATATGATTAAGTTTCAAATTCTGGATCTGGTTGAGACCAACGCTGTTCTTTCTTCAAGGGAGAATGTCTGAGGGCAAATGTACGCACAAAAGATATTCCTCTTATCGCGTACACCGCTGGAGAACTTGCTGAGAAGAATCTCGAAGAATTGAACATGAGCTGAAAGGGAATTTTATTTTCATTATGAAAAAGGACACTTTCGGAAGAAAAGAGTTAATTAATAGGATAAAATAATTAGCTATGCTGAAGAGGCGTAATGATGAAAAAATTCTGATCGTTGAAGATAATCTTCTGAACATGGAACTTATTCTGGACCTTCTGGAATTATACGGGCATAACATAACTGAAGCCGAGGATGGGATAAAGGCTCTTGAACACCTTGCTGAGAATAAATTCGACATTATTCTACTTGATATGCAGCTTCCGAAGATGGACGGTCTTGAGGTTCTCGAACGAATTAAAAAGAATCCTGCAACTGCGGATATCCCTGTGATAGCGGTTACCGCTCATGCTATGAAAGGTAGCGAAGAGCATTTTATAGAAATGGGCTGTGTGGACTACGTTTCCAAACCCATTGATATCCACAGATTCAGAGCTCTGATCGATAAGTATCTAGGAGAATATTAATCTAACTTCAGAAAGGTGCTTATAATTTCTCCAGGCGTGTTGACATATCTTTATAATACGAAAAGAGTTCTTCACACCATTTAAGTGCGCTTTCGTCAAAACTCATCAGGCGTTGATGGTCGAACTTTCCCTTTTTATCGAAAAGTACAAGCGAACAGAAACGCTCTGTTACTACATCTTTGAGAGTTACGTTTTTGTCACATATGTAAATCTCAATGTTTTTTGATTCCATAAGAGACTGCAGGTCCTCGTAATAGTCCTTTTTCATCCTGTCAAATACAGGTTCTGTCAGGATAAGACACATTTCAGCTCCTTTTCTCGCAAGTTCAGAGTAAATTTCAATATGAAGAGGGTTGAAATATGAAAGGAACATTTTTACGTGCTTTGATTCAAGGAGATTATTCTTAAAATCCTCAGGTACTTCAAAAAGTCGGTTGAGGTCGGCTTCAAGCATGAAATAGTTTCCCAATTCATCAATCCTATTAAGGAGATACTCGGGGATTGCAGTAAAATCATGGTTTGTCCAGTAATCGTAATTTTCCTCGAAAACCCTCACAGTATCCAGTAGAGGCTCCATCTTTTCGACTACTATCTCTCCCATTTCAGAGAGCTTATAGGTATTTTTATCATCCTGTACTATCAGGCGCCCCTCTTTTAGTTTTTTGATCTGCGGCATAATAGAGGTTGAGTTGACGTTGAGAGCTATTTTTATTTCGTCCCCAGTTTTAGGCCCTTCTTCTAGCAGGAGCAATACATCCTTTCTTTTTTCTGAAAGAAATGCCAGATCAATAAGCGATATTTTCATTTTATTCCATCTCCCCGGGAAGCTTCTAAATATAGAATAGACATTTCTCCTTTATTTCTTTTCAGAAAGCAACCTGTATTGGCAAAAGTTCTTTCTTTCTCCCAGAAAAACCCTGAAGGAACTTCTTGCAACATTACTGCGCTACTTTTCAGTTGATCCTTTATATCTTTTTCCAAAAAACACCTATTTTACTTAAGTTAAAATACTTTTTTCTCATTTAGAGGATTTTTATCAAACGTTTCTTTTACCAATTATTTTTTATTAAACAGCTTTTGCATTCTTTTTTGTCTGGTCAGGCAATTTTCGGTTCTTTTACAAATCTTTTCTTCCCGTAGCCAGCACATAACCCACATATTTTGAGGTTGATTTTTTTCGGAGGAGGATTTTTTTGCTTTCTTCCAGCCTTTTAAACCGGTATCGAATCTTTCTGCTTAAAAGGGAGTACTTCACTATTTTCAAGATCGGACCTATAAGGAACTTTACAAAGCTCCAGGTTCCTCCCATAGCTTCTGCCATATATTTTGTTTCTTGAAGGTACTTGATAGGTTTGCACATTTTTACATTAACATCTTTCAGGCCTGCTCTTTCAAGTTCTTCTTTCCATTCTTCAGGTGACGACAGGGAAAACGGAAGCCCTGTTATTTTCTCCAATTTTTTTCGGCTTGAGCGATTTCTTCGGTGGCTTTAGCAGGAATTTCCTTTTCTCTATACATTTCGTTTATCCCCACATAAGCCCGCGGTTTCAGGACCCTTGCAAATTCTTTGAAGGCTCTTTTTCTGTCTAAAAACTGAGACACAAACTCTGTTATCACGGCATCGAAAGTCCCTGGTTCAAAGGGCAGAGCGTAAGCATTTCCTACTCTGAATTTAGCTTTATCTGAAACTCCCTGTTTTTTTGCCCTTTCTTTTGCTTTCTCGATCGAAAGTTCCGCAATATCAATTCCTATCACCTCACAGCCGATTTTTCTGGCAAGGTAACAGGCAGAAAAACCGGTCCCGCATCCAACCATCAGAATCTTTTTTGTAGAGTCAATCCTGCATAACTCAGCGAGTTTTTTGGTAGAGGTAAGGCCGCCTACATGATAATAGGGTACTCCCAGATAACTCATAAAATCGTAATAGCCCAGAGCTTCAACTTCTTTAACTGAAAGTTTTGGTTTTCTGGGGGTAATGTCTCTCTGTGCCTGCATATCCAATCTGCCGGTTTCTGAAAAACTCGACATTCCACGTGATGTCAGCTTTTATTTCTTTATTTGAGCGTAAACCCCATGAAATCTTTATTTCATTGTATATAAGCGTCACTTCCCGATGAAACAAATAAAAAATGTACCCATGATATGGAAAATTAATCAAATAGCAACCCTGTAGATTGAACAATTTCTAAAAATAATATGGGTACAAAAAATGAAAAGAAGAAACTGTTTTTACTATATTATTTCGAAGCTTTTTTTACCAGGGCAAAAATCCCACGCAGGATTTCTTTCGGGGTAGGAGGGTTTCCAGGGATTTTTATATCCACTGGCAGGATCTTGTCAACTCCGCCAAGTACGGCATAGGAACCTTTATAAATTCCACCATCGCAGGCGTCATTTCCGACTGCTATCACAAACTTAGGGGAGGGCATTGCTTCATAGGTTTTTATAACGGCTTCAGCCATGTTTAAAGTGACTGCTCCTGTCACCAGCAGGACATCAGCATGCCTTGGGGAAGCCACAAAAGAGATCCCAAACCTTTCAACGTCATAGTATGGAGTTCCGAGGTTTGAAATCTCAATCTCTGTTGAATTATCGCTGCCTGAATCCAGTTCGCGGATTGCAAGGCTGCTCCCGAAAACCTGGTTAACTTCCGCTTTTAGTTCGGAGCCGAGAGCTTCGAGTTCAGCGTCTGAAAAGTCGAATTTTTCCGTCACTTTTCGGCGGAAAACATATGTAAGTGGGTTTACCATTCATTTCACCTCAAAGATCGGTACCGGCATACGAGAGGTTCAAACTCTTATTTATAAGTGGAAAGTCAGGGACAATATTGCCGAGGACTGCGTGTTCGATTGCTCGCCAGTTGCAGAAAGAGGCTGTCCGTATCTTGTAGCGGTCGATTAGCCCACCTTTCACGTAGACCCAGTGCAAGTTCTGGCCCCTCGGGGCTTCCACCATCGAAAGAGCATACCCGTCAGGAATTTTTGAAACTGCGACTCCGGAAGTTACCGGGTAGCCCGAAGCTGAAGCTATGAGTTTTCGTATAAGGATAACTGAGTCCTGAACTTCTGAAGCCTTAACTTCAAAGCGGGAAAGGACATCTCCTGTAGCCCTGATCTTTCTTTCCGGAGACTTGGCTCTATAGATTCCGTATGGGTGGTCAAGCCGGATATCATAAGAAGCTCCAGACGCTCGGGCAATGGGACCTGTAAGATTAAGTGGAGCAATGAGTCTCTTTTTAGGACCCCGGTTGTTGAAAACCTATCAATAAGAGACGAAGAAGCTCTGACATCTGCAACAGCGGATTCAAACTTCGGTGCAAACGTTTCCAAATAGAGGGAGAGCTTTGAAAGGGTCTCTCCTGAAATATCCTTTTTTATGCCTCCGATATCTATATTGTCTTTCATAAACCGTGAGCCTGTGAGAAGCTCGTTTTGCCTGAAAATATTTTCACGCAGGATGAGGAAAGGTGTGGTCATCCGTGGGAATCCTATATCCGTAATCATGCCAGAAAGGTCGCCCATGTGTGAATAGATGCGTTCCATTTCCAGGAGAATTGTCCTTAAGTGGTTGGCTCTGGCTGGAATTTCGATTCCCGCAATCTTTTCTACGGCTGTACAAAAGGCAACGGTATTGGCAACAGTTTCGTCCCCACTTATGGCTTCTGCAATGGGTACACAGGCAGAGGGCGTTTTTCCCTCTGCAAGTTTTTCGATTCCCCGGTGTTTGTAGAAGAGCCGGATTTCTAGATTGAAAATAGGCTCTCCAATCACACTGAACCTGAAATGTCCCGGCTCAATAATTCCCGCGTGGACCGGCCCGACCGGAATCTGGTATACGCCTTCACCATCCACCTGCTTGAAAGGGTATGCTTCCCTGGGGTTTTCGACAGCCTGGATTTTTCCATTTTTAAATGATTTCAGGAGAGGGTGAAAACCTTCAGGGTATGCCTCATGTAAAAAAAGCCTTCTCTTATCAAAGGCATCCGTGAATTCTACCCCAAACCCGTCCCGAATTTCTCGTTCATACCAGCAGGCAGAAGGGAAAATCGTAGCAATAGATGTCGTTTTAGCCTTTGCATGCCGTATAAATGCAAATACTTCAGTAAAACCGCTCCGCCTGAAAAAATAAAAAAGAGTAAACCCAGAACTTCCCTCAAAACTCTGGACGCAGAACAGGCTTATCAGGACAAAACCCTTCTGGGAAAGAACAGGCATGATCTTCAAAAACTCTTCTTCTCCGAGAGGAATATATAATTCATTATTCTTTCCTTTCCCGATTAGCGGCTGTTTGCCTGAAACATCATTTAATAAATTCGTAATGTACTGGGTCGCCGGAATTGCAGGATTCATCGGAAGCTGGCAATCATCTATTAATTTCGGATCTGCCAGGGTCAGGGAACTCTTTATGTTTTGATTTGAATTCATCTTCTCTTTGCCTCCTACTCAAATGTATCCAAGCTCGTGCACGATTTCGTTCAACAGGTTTTCCAGAGATTCCGGAAAGAAAACTCCGAGTGCCAGGATCATGAAGATAATGACCAGGATCGGAAATTTCATCCCTTTCCTGACTATATACGGATGAAGTGGAGTTTCCGATTCCCCAATTCCAGTATCTTTCGAACTCCGGCTAAAAGCCTCGATTAAAAACCTTGCAAATGCAGCTGATGCAATGACCAGCAGGAGGAGGACTGCAAAAACAAGAGATTTCGAAAACCCGAAAGCTTCTAACAGGATGAAGAATTTGGCCGAAAAGATCGGGAAAGGGGGCATGCCGACGATTGCAAAACTCCCGATAATAAATCCCCAGCCTGCAACGGGTTGGAGCGAAAGGACGTCTCTCATGTCCTGAATCAGATTGCTTTCGTATTGCCTGTGCAGGATACCTGCCGAAAAGAAGAGCGAGGCTTTTGTCAGCGAGTGGGCCAGGACATAAAAAAGCGTCCAGAAGAGAGCAAGAGGTGTTCCAACTCCTATTCCGAGGAGGATAATGCCCATATGTTCCATACTTGAAAAGGCAATCAGCATCTTCAGGTTTTTCTGCAAAAGCATATTCAGGACCGCGAATGCTATCGTAAGCAGCCCAAAGCCCATGAGAAACTGGGATACCAGATGTTCAGCTTGTGTTTGCCGGACAATCGCATACATCCGGAGAATTCCATACATGCCTACATTCAACAGGACTCCTGATAAGATGGCGCTTACTGCTGAAGGGGCTTTTGAGTGGGCATCCGGAAGCCAGGTATGAAAGGGGAAAATCCCGGATTTTGCTGCAAAGCCGATAAACAAAAATACAAAACTTGCAGTCAGCATTTTAGGAGACAGGAAGGTTGCATTTGCAGTCAGCACGGTCCAGTTCAGAGTCCCGCTTCCGAGAACTTCCCCGGAGAGCGTATACAGAAAAATTAGCCCTATAAATGAAAAGAGCATGGCTCCCGACGCTATGAAGATATACTTGAAGGCAGCGTCAATGTTTTCTTTGGCAGACAGGATTGCCACAAGTGCGGCTGAAAAGACTGTTGTCAGTTCGGCAAAGATCCAGAATAGAGCAAGATTATCCGAAAAGAAAGCCATGGTCACTGTCGTAAGCAGGAGGCTGAAAGCCGTATAAAAGATTTTAAGGTTACTCCTGTGCAGTTCCCGGGCCTGCATCAGGCTTTCTACATAGCCGTTTGCATAGATAGAAGCCAGGAAGAACAGCAAAGCTGCAATCAGAACTTCATAGATACTGAGATGATCCACATAGAAATATTCGCTTCCGGCCTCAAAAGCCGGGATTGCGGTAGTGAGCAGCGCATAAAGGCCGATTGCAAGAAACGCAAGTGTGTGCAGAATGGAGAAGGCGTTCATTGTCCTGTGAGACTTCGAAAACAAAATAAGGGCAAGAGACACAGCTCCCACTACCAGATAACCTAATATGATCATTGATGTTCCCTCCCTGACCAGATTTTAAGTATCTGGAGACGCTTGTGGTACCCTTCAATCGTAGAGTCGAGGCCTACTGCCAGGATAGTTGTTAACAGTACAAGGATCATCAGGTCTATCACAATCAGGATTTCTATAATAAAGGGAAGGTCCGCAACAAAGATTCCGAAGAGCAACACCCCGTTTTCCATTGTCAGGTACCCTATAACTTTTGTAATCACTTTTCTCCGGCTAAATATCACAAGCATACCCATCAGAGTCAGGGATAATCCTATAACAGCCCCGATGAAAAACAACTTTCCGAGGACAAACTCATTGAAAAAGCCGGAGAGAAAGACATAGGCAAGCAGGATTAGGGCCATGCTTACAAGAAGGGACGCTGTCGGTTCCAGATAGTTAAACTTCATGTCCCTGCTGATTTTGATTTTTTCCCCGACCAGGTTTATAAAGAGGGAATTAACAGTACCTTGCTCACAAGTGTCAGGGCTGCTATCGCAAGCAGCGTTTGGCTGCCCTGAATCAGGTAGAGAAACACGGCGATCAAGACCAGTAGCAGGGACTGAACAGTATATACGGTCAGAAGTGATGCAATATTCCTTGTGGAAAGTGTAAAGGCTGCAGTGATCAGCACAAAGACAAAGAGGATCCGGACTATGTCTTCGAGAAATGCCTGATCTGTCAGGAAAGAGGATATCATGTAAACACCTCCATCAGGATGGTGAGTGCGGAAAAGAAAAAGGCCATCATATAGAATCCGGGCAGCCTGAAAAGCCGCATTTTTGCAAGGGAGGACTCAAAGAGTCCTATTAGCCCTGCCAGCAGACTGGCCTTTACAAGGAAGTAGAGACATGAGACTACAAGTCCTGTGAAGGTTAACTCGGTTGCAAGTCCCCAGGGAGCCAGAATGTTTATCAGGACTGCCATCAGGATTGTCTGTTTAACTGCATGGGCAAGTTCTATTAAAGCCAGGTTTTTCCCGGACTGTTCAAGGATCATGGCTTCGTTGATCATGGTAAGCTCAAGATGTGTTGCAGGGTTGTCCACGGGGAGCCTTCCGGTTTCCACTATAATGATAATAAAGAGAGAAATTGAGATCAGGGTCAGAGTCGGGCTTTCCGGGATTGTGGAACCGGCAGTTATTGCAAACATTTCATGAAAATTTACGGTTTTTAATACATATGCAAGCGCAGCAAAGGCTATGATCATTGTAGGTTCAACCACAGCCGAGAGGCTCATTAAGCGGGAACTTCCCATGCCCCCGAAAGTACTGCCTGCATCAAGCCCACACAATGCCGTAAAAAAACGCTCTATCGCAAGCAGGTAAAGGAAGACTATTATGTTTCCCACTCCTCCGGAAGCTTCCGGAATAAAGACTATTGGAACAAAGAGTGTAGCAAGGAGAAGGACTGCCAGGTTGAGGTAGGGAGTGATTCTCATAATCCAGGAGGAATTCGGGGAGTATACAACCTCCTTTTGCATGAGCTTGCGCAAATCAAAATAGCTCTGCAGGAGCCGGGGGCCTTTTCTTCCCTGTGCATATGCCTTGACCTTTTTGATCAGGCTCATAAAGAATGGTGAGACTAGCAGGACGAAGCTCGTATTTAGCAGGGAAAATAAGAGGAATGAAGCATTCATGCGAAATACCTCGTAAATATCATCAGTGTAAGTACCGCAATGAAAACATAGAGCACATAGGTATCCAGCTTCCCATTCTGCATTTTGGAGACCTGGGAAGAGATCCCGCTGACTGCACAGGCCGCAGGGAGATATAAATGCTCTTCAAAGAACTTAATTAGGTGAATCCTGGCAGTCCCGCTCTTAAAGATGCTTTCCTTTGTATCCGCATATACCCTGGTACTGGAGATCTCGGTCCTGTAGATCTTTTTGAAGATGACCACAAGAGGCTCCGAAAAGCCTGCAGAGGTGTATTCCATTGTAGGGTGCTGGGCCAGGATTCCGCAACCCCAGGTTTCTTTACTTATCCTCGGGCTTTTCGAAGTGCCGGAATTATTAACTGCAAGCCACACCAGCCCGGAGGCTCCAACGAGAATCAGCCCGAGAGGCAGCATATCCGGAATCCCAAGGTCAAAGCCCAGCAGGATCAGGAGCCTGGATGAAAACAGCCCTGAGAGTATGCAGAGAGCCGCAGGTACAGCTTCTCCGAGCAGCATGAGTTTTGAGACTTCGGTGGCTTCTTTTGCGCACTTCGTCCGCGGAAGGGCAAGGAAGGTAATTCCGAAAAGCTTCACAAAGAGGGCTGCTGCAAGCGCACTGGTAAGTGCAAAGACCGAGAGGGTAGTAATGAGAAGGACCTTTAGGAGAGGGTCCGGAAGAGCTGAAGAGTAAAAATAAGCCTGAAAAAGAAGCAGCTCGCTTACAAAGCCGTTTGTCGGAGGCAGGGCTGCAATCGAAACCGAGCCTATCAGAAAGAGAGCGGCAGTGTGGGGCATACGTTTTACGAGGCCTCCAAAGGCTTCGATATTCCGTGTGCCAGTGGCATGGACCACTGAGCCTGAACAGAGAAAGAGCAAGCTTTTGAAAAGAGCGTGGTTAAAAGCGTGAAAACATGCCCCTAAAAGGCTTAAGAGAGAAAGGGATTCAAGTCCCTCGACTTTGAATATTAGATACAGGCCAATCCCTATTAAAATAATACCGATATTTTCAATGCTACTATAGGCAAGCAGCCTTTTTATATCGCTTTCTTTGAGTGCGTAAATTACTCCTAACACGGCTGAGAGACTGCCCGCTATAAGAACGAGTATCCCCCACCAGAGTTCGGGGGCGGAAACCGAAAGTAAAAAACGCAGGAAGCCGTAGATTGCAACCTTCAGCATGACTCCTGACATCAGAGCCGAAATACTTGAAGGGGCTGCGGGATGAGCATAGGGCAGCCATTTGTGGAAGGGGACGATCCCTGCTTTGATTCCGAAACCTATAAAGAGACAAAGGAAAGGCAAGGTCAGGACGTTTGTCGGGTAGTCCAGTTGTCCGAATTCGGCAGAGCCTGTTAGCCTGAACAGACTTATAAAACCCAGGAAAAGAAAGGCTGTACTCAGACTTGTCATTACAAAGTAAAAGAAACCTGCTTTTTTGTTTTCTTCCGAGGAATAATCGTGGAGCACGAGCAATAGGGAAGAAAGGGACATTATTTCCCAGAAAACCAGGAATCCGACCATATTTCCTGCAAGTACGACCATCAACATGGAAAGGATGAAAAGATTTGTAAGGGCTGTTTGCAGGTCTTTTCCGGCTTCACTTTTAGCATGTTCTACATATTCAATGGAATATATTGAAACCCCTGGCACAACTGCCACAATCAGCAGAATAAAGCCTGCTGAGAGTCGGTCTGCGGCCAGGGTGAAGTCCAGTCCGGGAAGAAATCGGAAGGCTTGGAAAGCAGGCTCTTTTCCCGTGTAGAGGACTATGCCTGCAAATACCAGGAGCAGGATTGAAGAAATCAAAGATAGGCCGAAGGAAGCTTTTCTTGCTTTTTTATTGCGGTACAGGAAAGGCAGGACAGTTCCGAATATAAGAGCTATAACAGCGCCGTAAACGAAGGCTTCGAGCAAAAACATTCACTCCTTAAGCCGGGGTTCGGCGGTTAAAACAAAGTCTGTAAAGTATGTTTCAATCGGAGCAGAGAGTACAGGCTTTCCAGCTCTTATCCCACTTAAAGCGAGATTTTTGAAACTGTCCTTTCTATAAGTAATAATTGGAATAATTCTGTAGTTCGTATTTACATTCCACCGTAAACTTCTATTGCGAGGGTTCTTTTTCCCCGGAACTTTTCGCCTAATACTTTCTAACATTATATATGTTTACATTATAAACTTTTTTACTGAGATTCCTACTCTTTATTTATTATGTTTATCCTCTCAAAAATAGAAAATAGTCATGTATTTCAGAAATCCGTAAATAAGTTTTTTCCTTTTTTGAGAGGAAAACTTTATATTTTAATTGCATGACTGTAAATATATATTGTGTTGAACTATAACGATTTTATATAAACATTCCTTTAGATTTCGATCTAATCTAGTTCCAGTTCACGACTTCATTATAAAACTTCTTCAACCAAATACATTCTAAATCGTAATTATTCGGCCTACCCAAGCTCATTGATTGATATTGATTTTGACATCACAGATAAGTGTGATTACTAACCAATAAAAAACACAATCAATAACCAACAATTAAATGAAAATAATTCAGGGAGATTTGTCCATTGAATCGTATGAAAAATGGCTATTGAGGCTGTTTTTCCCAGGTTGAAGAGTTGCCATAAATCTTTGATAAATCCCTGGTCTGTTCAGCAGTAAAACTCAGGTACTATCAATATGTCAGTATAAAAAGAAGAATAACTTTCAAGACTTCAGTCGTGGGTAGTTGACCACTTGAGCGCATAGATTACTACAATTGCTCGGCAGGAAACCTCGTCCGGAATGCTGTCATACAGGTAGAGTTCTAATTTATGACTGTCTTTTTTTACTCTTTCAAAACCCGGTACACCAGATGCACATACTTCTTTTCTACAATTTCATCTCTTAAAAGTTCGAGTCGAACCCCGCTTTTTTCCAGGTTCCTGAAAAGGTTTGTCCCTGTTTTTCCTGTAATTTCAGGGGTAAGTATCAGGCTGATTTCTTCAACAAGCCCCTGTTCGATTAAGATACTATTCAGCACTCCTCCGCTGTCCGAAACTACGAGTTTGAAGCCGTACCTTTCGTTTGCAATTTCCAGTGCATGTCTGACGTTTACACGGTCTGCGCCGGTCCGAATGAATTCATAATTTCTTTCTTTGAGATAATTGATGTAAGGTTCCGGGGTCTTTTCCGAGACCAGCACTATTACATCTTTGCTGTATTCGGAACGCCTGAACACATGCATCAGTCCTTCAAGGATTCCCTTTGAGTCAGCAATCAGCCAGTATGCCCTGGGGTCATCGGATTGGATTTCAGGCTTCTGAAAATCCGATTCCTCTTCAGCAGGGATTTTCTCGCAGAAGAACTGGGTTCCGGTTTTTGCAGTGTTCGAACCGACTATCATGGCATCTGGCAGATAGCTACTGAGGATTTTGTAGTGAATTTCAAGGTTTGCTTCGAAGCCTGTAGTCGAGCCGTCCAGGCTTATACTGTTGTGAATAACCAATTTTGGTAACATATTATCCTCTAAATTCCCTTATTTCCCTTAATATTTCATTAACCCATTTAATGCTGAATAGTTTCTTACTTTCAATGAAATCTTAAATTAGCTTTTGCCTATCAAATTTAGAATAAACTTATTCTATATTAGAATGTATTTAATCTGGATGCATACTGTAGAATTTGAAAGCGTATCAAAGTCTTTCGCAGAAAAGGATATTATCGGAGATATTTCGTTTTCAGTAAGGTCTGGCGAGATCTTCGGGCTCCTCGGGCCAAACGGGGCAGGAAAGACTACGCTTATCAGGCTTCTTCTTGATATTATCAGGCCGGATGTCGGAGAAATACGCGTTTTTGGAGATTTTCTTAGCTCAGCTGCAAAAGACCGGATAGGATATCTCCCTGAGGAAAGGGGATTATACAGGAAAATGAAGCTTCTGGAGATGCTGGTCTATCTGGCACAGCTTAAAGGAATGCCTAAAAAACAGGCTCAATTAAACGCCGAATCCCTTCTCAAATCTCTAGAGTTATATGAACATAGAAATAAAAAAGTGGAAGAACTCTCCAAAGGAATGCAGCAGCAGATTCAGTTCCTTTCTGCGATTATCCATAATCCCGAACTTGTGATTCTTGACGAGCCCTTTTCCGGCCTTGATCCTCTAAGTACAAAAGCCGTTAAGACTAGAATTCTGGAACTCAGAAACTCAGGAAAGACAGTAGTCCTCTCCACGCACATGATGGAACAGGCCCAGACACTTTGTAATAGAATTCTTATGCTCAATAAAGGCAAAAGAGTGCTTTACGGCACTGTGGATGAGATCCGAAGGGAGCATGGGAAAAACTCTCTCATTGTGGAATTCGTAGAAAAAGAGGGTTTGAATGCAATTAGGAGATTTCCGGCATAAGAAAAATAACAGAATATGAAAAATCTGTTGAAATCTTTCCTGAAGAAGGCGTAAACACACAGATTCTTCTTAAGGAACTTATCCATAGGGCAGAAATCCTGTGTTTTGAGCAGTCTCTTCCTTCCCTGAACGAAATTTTTATTGAAACTGTGGAGAGTGCTGTAAATGAGTAGTTTTTCCGGAAAAACCTTTATTATTGCCAGGCATGAGTTCCTGAAAACCGTAAAGCGTAAAGAATTCCTTCTTATGACCTTTATTTTTCCTCTTTTCTTTATGGCGATTACTATTTTTCCGACAATGCTTGCAGGCATGATTCCTGCCGAAGACCAGAAAATAGGCTATGTTGATATGACTGGCTCCTTCAACTTTCCAGGGCCAATAACAGATGAAGGCTTTTCCGCAGGCCCTTTTGGGGCGAAAACTTCAACCATATCTTTTATAATGTACGGAGAAGCCTCTGAAGCAAGGCAGGCCTTACAGGCAGGACAGATTTCTTCTTATCTCGTAATTCCTGAAGGCTTTCTTGAAGCCGGAACAATAGAACTCTATACCTTTGAAAAAGAAGTAGCTGTACCAGGAGTTGAATTGTCTGCCGAACTCTCGGATATTGTCATCACTTCCCTCCTTAAAAACAGAGTGGATGAGTCAGTTCTCAACAGGGTCAAAGATCCGGTTAATTTAAAACTCTATAATGTAGGGGAGCACGGAGAACCCTCTGAGCAGGGCATTGCCGAAATTCTTACCAACTTTGGCCTTCCCATTCTCACAGGTTTTCTCCTATTCTTCAGTATTTTCTCGGCTTCCAGTTATCTCCTTCGTGGTGTTGCCGAAGAGAAAGAGAACAGGATAATAGAAATTTTACTTTCTTCTACAACTCCTTCCGAACTCCTTAAAGGCAAGATCCTGGGCCTTGGCGCAGTCGGCCTTCTGCAGATTGTTGTCTGGCTCGCGGTAATTACTCTCGGGGGCAGGTACGTTCTTCCAATAAGAATTGAGCCTATGCTCCTTTTCCTTGCTCTGATTTATTTCCTGTTAGGCTTCCTCTTCTTTGCCAGCATGATGGCAGGAATAGGAGCAGTAACCAGCTCTCTTCAGGAGAGCCAGCAGGTTGCAGGAATTTTTACATTTGCAGCCATATCTCCCCTTTTATTCATGCAACTGCTCCTGACAAACCCCGACAGCTCGCTTTCAATTTTTCTTTCCCTTTTCCCTCTCACTTCTCCCGTAGCCATGCTTGCAAGGATTGGAGCAACAGACGTGCCTGTTTATCAGGTTCTTGCCAGCATCTCCATCCTGTTTATTTCGGTTCATGGAGTGATCTTGTTTTCCAGCCGGCTTTTCAGGGCTTACCTGCTGATGTACGGGAAAAGACCCGGATTAAAGGAAATCTTGAAGAGTATTAAAGCAGGGGGCAGGTAAGCGGCGTGAACTACCCCTGAGATAAAGACTTAGGGGTTTTACGCTTCTTCCTATAAATTCCATATTTCTTCATTGGTATGGAACCTGATTTTTAATACAAAAACTCAAGATCTCGGAGCCGTTGAGAATAGTATTTCTGATTAGTAAATTGGATCAAGTATTGTCAGGCACAGAAGGCTTTATGATCCTTAAATAATAATAATAATAATAATAATAATAATAATAATTAAAGAATTGACATTTCTATCGATATTAGTTTATAATAATGGATATATATTTTTGATTGGTCCATAAAGTCATTCGTAATGAAGGATATATCGGGCAGACGTACAAAACTGTCCCAGTAGCGAACAACATCAATTTCAGACATGGCTTTATGGGCCCCTTAACGAGCTTTTTTATAAAGGGTTTGCGAAAGCCTGAAGCTTACGAAAGTTCCGCCTGGATGCAAATTGGTGCAATATGGTTTACCACCTGGAGAGCAGTGCTCTCAAGGAAATTTCGAATACTCCAGGGAATCTTATCCAGAGTATGGGAGGCAAAGTTCAGGCTGCCTACAATCTCTTCTCTATATTTCAGAGGGATTATTGCAACAGCCTTGATTCCTTCTTTCCTTACAGCGCCATCCATTTTTTCGGAGTAGAAATCCAATGAGTATATGGGCTTTTCGAACCAGATTTGTTTTGCCTCTTCGGAATTAGCCTTATATCTGGAAATCTTTTCTTTAAACTCGGGAGAAAATCCTCTATATGCGACCAGATTAATCTGGTCCAGGAGTTCGTCCTTGAGATATATGCCCCCGGCATCGACCCCATTTATCTGCAGGCAGGCATCGAGAACCCGGTTGAGAATGGTCTGGAGGTTCCATGTAGTGCTCAGGTCCATTCCGAGTTCCCTTTGGATTTCAAGCATTTTCTGGGCTTCTTTTCTCTCAGTAATATCAACGACAAGGCCCTGAATATGGGTTGCTTTGCCTTCAATATCCTTCTGGATAAAGGTTTTCTCATCTACCCAGAGCATTTTTCCGTCCCCTGTGAGAATTCTGTATTCCATATCAAAAGAATCATTCTTTTCTGCAATGTTGCGTTTAAGGGTTTCAACAACTGTATCGATGTCATCTCTATGAATGATGTTCTCGAAAGGAACTTTCCCTGAGGTAAAATCTTCTACCGTATACCCGAACTGAGTTACGTTTTCTGAAACATATTCAGCAGGCAGGTTTTCTTTATTCTCCCACAAAAAAGCTACTGCCTGGCTGTTGTTTATTATGGTCCTCAGCAACTTCTGCGTTTCAAAAGACTTTCTTAGGGCCTCCTCAATCTCCTTCTGCTCGGTTACGTCCAGTACAAGCCCCTGTAAATGGGTCACTTCCCCTTCAGGACTCCGCTGAATAAAGGCCCTTTCATTCACCCAGCGCAGATCGCCGGCTTTTGTAAAGATTCTGTACTCTATATCGAAATCAACTTCGCCTCTCCGGATGCGCTTTTCGAGTGAATCCTCAATTCTCTTCAGATCATCTGGATGGATGATTTCCCCATACAGAACCCTCCCTGAAATAAAGTCCTCCACTGTGTACCCTAACTGGATCACATTTTCAGAAACAAATTCTGACGGCCATTTTTCTTCATTTCTCCACAGAAAAACCACTGCAGGACTGTTGTTTACCACGGTCCTTATTATTTCCTGCATCTCAAGGACAGATAGCAAATCCACGATTCCGAGCGCCGCAATAACCTTTCCTTCCTCCGAGAAGATTGGAGAAACAGCCACGTTCCTGCCCAGGTATGTGCCTTCTTTTGGAACTCCACGTACAGTCTTGCCGGTCCTGAGCACCTCTTCGAGTACAGGTCCGGTATAGTCTCTATCAAGGATTTTTCCTTTTTCCAGGCGAAGTCCCTTTCTCTTAAGGCTGCGAATGGTAGTCGGAAGCCCCACAAGAGAATGTACTGCCACTGCTATTGACTCAAGTTCTTCAGGTCCTGCATCTTCAGATATAAAAGACAAAATCCTCTCGCCCCCATGAAAGATTCTGATATTATTACAACTAAAAGATTGAAGTATTTTAGCAAGAAAAAGTAAGAACTAAACCCTTTATCTAGCCTTATTTTTTCCCTATTTTTATTACCTTTTAATGGTTGAGCTCATCTTAAAATTTTATTTAACCTGATTATTGCTGCTAACATTATAACTCCAAGATATGATATTTCTTTATCTATTTATTGGTCTTCTTCTCTTCTTTTTCTTTCTATCTCTTGTGTTTACTGGTGTATTGGACTTTATTCCTTTTCTTCTATTCTCTGGTTTTTATTCCTGCGAATGTACAGTTAAATACCGTATCAATGTGTTTCATGTTTCTGCAACTGGTTTCAGGTTAATTCAAAATACCGTTTCAACCCAGGTATTATCGGACGTCTAAAAATGGATAATTGGACATTATAACATGAAAAGCAAATTCTTAAAAGTACAAAATGAAAGAGCTACATTGTTATCCGTATTTCTGTTTATATTCGTATTTAGTAGATTGACTTGTTTAGCTACTGCTGAATCTACTGAAATTATAAGTAAAAATGAATTTAAAATAGACGACTTTAATGATCAGGGGTGGCTTGAAGAAAGTGTTAATCTATCTGCAGATGAAAAAATAGAACTAGGGAATTACATCATAAGCTATAGCCGTAGTTTCCAACAAAATGGAACCGGCTTTATTGAGTTGGTCACGTGTAATAAAAAAGTCGATGTTGAGGGTTCTGAAAAGCTCTATCAACTAAAATCATTTAGCGGATCTAAAGAAATTGGGAAACTCAAAGATAAAATTATTTTCTTAAATTCATCGATTGCCATCAATGTAGATGATACAGGAACTGGTAAACTTGAATTAAAAATCTGGTCAAAAACGGATATTTTTTCTGAAATCAACATGTCAACAACTGCTCCTGAATTTCTACTTATATCTCAGGACGAGACTGTTAATATTCCTTTAAAAATTAATAATAGCGGTTGTATAGACGAATTAGTTTGCCTGGAAGCAAGTGAATCTGAGTTTTATACACATAAGTTTACTTATGGAGATTATCGAATTCATCAAATAAAATTGAGTCCAAACAAAACAAAAGATGTTAATGTTGAGCTAAGAATCGATAACGATTGCACTCCGGGAGAATATAATATTACTATAAATGCTTCTGGTAGATCATCAGCTGTTCTAATTTTCCCTTTCATTGTGGAAGAAAACTCGAGCAAATCAATTGAAAAGCTCACCATCCAATTATCAAAGCTCTACGTTTCAGGCAAGAGCGGATCTGAAATTGTCGTACCTGTAAGGATCTTTAATTCTGGAGATGTAGAGCTGAAGGATATTGGACTTGATATAAAATCATCAATGGATAGTTGGGAGATCTATGTTTCTAAGAAAAAATTGATCTTATAAAGCCAAAAGAATACAAGACTGTAGACCTAACAATCCGTATACCCTCTAAAACTGAAAGCGGGGACTATTTTGTGAGTATAAAAGGAGTAGCTGATAATGTAGAGACTGAAGAAACGAAATTACGAGTTAATGTAAAATCACAATCAAATTCAGCCTGGATTGGAATAACAATTATCGTTTTAGTAGTCACCGGTTTGTTTTTCGTGTATAAAAAATATGGGAGAAGATAAACATGGAGAAAATTCTTGAAATCCATAATCTCACCAAGAAATATGGTGATTTAACAGCAGTGGACGACGTATCGCTTGATATATATGAAGGTGACTTGATCGGGCTTCTGGGGCATAATGGGGCAGGTAAAACAACGCTTTTTGTAATGCTTGCAGGATTGACCATGCAGACATCAGGAAATATAAAAGTTTGTGGTAAAGATATCGAAAAAAATATGATGGCTTTAAAAAAGACCATAAGTTTTCTTCCGGATAACACCCTTTACTATGAAAATTTAACCGCAAAACAGAACCTCGAATATTTTTCTGAGCTTGCAGACGCCGATAAATCCAAAGTGCCGGAGCTTCTTGAAATTGTCGGTATGAGCAAATGGGCAGATAAGAAAGTCGGTGAGTTTTCTAAAGGAATGACACAAAGAATCGGCTTTGCACAGGCCCTTGTTAAAGACCCAAAAGTAATCTTTCTAGACGAACCCACATCAGGACTGGACCCAAAAGCTCGAATAGAAATGAACTTGCTTCTTAAAAAACTAAATGAGAAAGGGATTGCGATAGTAATCTCTTCTCATGTTTTGTCAGAGATCAAAGATATCTGCTCGAAAATTGCCATTATGAAGCAAGGGAAATTAGTGGCATATAACACACTTGAGAATCTTTGCAAACAAGAAAAGAGTAATTGTATACTCCTCGAGACAAAAGACGTTGAAAAGACAGCATCAATTCTCAAGTCAATAAAAGATATCTCATTTTTTCAACAAGATGATGTATTCAAAATCACATCTGAAACAAACATTAGGGAATCTCTTGTCTCTATACTGAATGAAAATCACGTGCCTGTTCTAACTCTTGAGTACGAGAAAGAAGATTTGTACGATATTTTTGAAAAATATTACCAGGTGGCTTAAATGAACAACAATAAAGTCGCAGTAATTGCAAAAAAGGAGTTTTTTGATAGTATAAAGAGTAAAACATTCCTGACTATATTTGGAATATTTTTAGTGTTAATGTTAGTATCTTCTGTTATGGGGATCAACAATTATAACAAGCAACTTGACCAATATCAGAAATCTCAGGTTGAAAATCAGAATCCAGATAAAAATAGCGTTTTCACTGACTTTCCCGAACCAAAACTAACAGCTGTAGTATTTCAGGAAATGGTGACAAATATAGGAGTAATAGGGGCAATACTAGCAATAATTCTCGGATATAATGCAGTTTCAGGAGAGAAAGAAAGAGGTAACTTGAAATTAATCCTGTCTTATCCTCTGTACCGGGAAGATGTCGTCAACGGTAAATTCCTTGGGAAGATTGGAGTGCTAATATTAACACTTGCTATCACATCCATACTTTCAATCGCTTGCGCGCTAGTTATGGGGGTGAACTTAACAGGATCTGACCTTATTGCTATAGCACTGTTTATGGTAATATCAACACTGTATCTCATTACTTTTTTAGGGATAAGTATCTTTTTTTCAACAGTATCTAAAAGCGGGACGAGTTCCATACTTAACTCATTCATGTTTTGGATATTAAGTACAATGATAATAACTTCCTTTTCAGGTATAGTTGCAGATGCAATGGTTCCAACAGACGATACGGCGTTTTATGGTGGGAAAATATCTTCCACTGATTCCGTTAGTATCGCAGTTAGTGATAATAGTGAGATAAATTTAAGTGAAGATGGTGGAGAAAGCACATTTGAGAAATATCAAAAAAAATGGAAGATTCAAAATACGATAGAGTCTTTTATATCACCTACTCAAAATTATGAGCAGATTGCCAGTGCTATTTTAGGAAATGATTTTGTAAATAGCATGACGGGATCCGATTCCCCACAGAGTGAAATCGACATGTTCGAAATTCTATCGGGAAAGATAAGCAACATTATCACAATGTTTGTGTGGGCAATAGTTTCTCTTGTAGCAACATATGTAGTTTTTATGAGACAGGATATAAGATGAGTTAAAACAAAGATGAATGGTATTGAAGGTTCTGGAATCATTAGAATTTCGCAAATTGATGATATATGTCTAAGGAAAAAAATGATTGCCTACTAAATATATGCACACATGTGCATATATTTTTTATTTGATAACTATATCGTGTTTTGTTCTGCAAATTCAGACTTCTTTGATAATATAAAAAATATAAATTCTAAACACTTATTAAATATTATAATGCTAAATTGACCTGAGAGATGATTTCGTTATGAAAGCGTATAAAAATGGTGCAGTAGTCTTTTTGCTGGTAATATGTATAATTGCTATTGCACTTGGTTATGCGGGCAGTAAGAACGTTCCAGAGGAAAAAACTACCTTTGTTACTGTAGAAGCAAATTCTACTGGAGTTGTTATCCCGCAGCATCTTATCACTAATGAAGTGAAAAATATATTGTCAGAGGTTAATCGTAAATATCCTGATAGTGTTTTATTTGATGATGAGCAGGTAACATTGATAGGTTCCAAAACAGTAGATTCTTTTAATGAGTCTATAAATAAAAATAGTATCGATTTTGATTGGAATGCAGCATATCCATTCTATGAGCTAGAAACCTCGCTTGTTACGGATGGTCCCTACCTTGTATACTCTTCAACACCATATAATTCGGTAACTATCTCTTATGATGAGCTGGAAAAGATACTAAATGGTGACAATGAAACGGTTTCATATTACAGAGAATTGTTGAATAACAGTAAACACGAAAATAATGGTGAACACATTTTTAACGTAGAAGGAAATACTTCCGCAATCTCTGTAGTTTTAGTTGATAAAGATAACTCGTCTCTCCAGAACAGCGGAGCAGTTATGACTATTAGTTCTTCGGGGAATTACAGTGAATAAGAAAGAACTTGCATATGCAATAATTCTTGCAGCATCATTGTTTTCCCTCTCTCTGCTTCTCTTTTCTCAAGGGATAACAAGTCTTTCTGTCTCTTTGATCAACGGGCAGCCTTTTGCCGTCGCTGTCCCTACAATGTTCACGATGAACAAGGTAATTATCATGATCGTTCTGGCTTCTATAGGAACTTATAGTCTAACCATGCTCACTACAAGCATAGGAATGGTCCAAAACATAACAACTCCGACAATTGTAGAAGCAGCAATTGAAAACCAGCTTTCACTTTATCATGAAGAAGATCGCACAAGTAAAGTGGGCGGTAACGATACTGTTCAAGAAGAAATCGAAACTCCCAGAGAACTTGAACTTGACTTTGAAAAAGCAGTATCATTGCCATATAAAGCTGATAGACCTCCATTTTATGAAGCTGAACAATTCTCATTTAATAAATCTGAACACAAAAGGAAAATCGCGTCTGACCTACTTGAGGGAGATGAAAAGAAAGTATATTTAATCGTTTACGAAAAAAAGAGATACTTCAAAGCGAACTTGTACTTGAGTCAGGTCTTTCAAAAGTAAAGGTAAGCAGGTTGTTACAAAAACTGGAGAACAAATCACTTCTGATAAGAAAACCTTACGGCAATACTAACAAAGTAATAGTTGTAGGATAAATTTGAACAATAGTGAAGTTTACAGGTTATATCTTGCACTATTGGTAAAAAATGGAAGGAATATGTCCAAGGTCATGAAAATCCTGGTTATCATAGGAAGTCCGCGAAAAGGTAATACATATCGAGCGGCGAAGAAAATTGAAAAGTTCATGCAGTCTAAGGGCAATGTTGAATTCGAATATCTTATGCTCAAAGATGCGGATTTATCGCAGTGCTCTGGTTGCTTTGTCTGTTTTATGAAAGGAGAGAATCATTGCCCGCATAAAGATGATGCCTCCATTATCGAGCAGAAAATGCATGCTGCCGATGGGGTAATCTTTGCTACACCTGTTTATGGTATGAATGTGCCTGCACTCATGAAAACATTCATAGACCGTTTCTCTTATATCTTTCATCGCCCCCGTTTTTTCGATAAAAAAGCCCTTCTTCTATCTACCACAGGCGCGCTGGGTCTTAAGGAAGTTCTCGATTATTTAAAACTAGTAGTTGGTATATGGGGTTTTGAAGTATCTTATCGTGTTGGTATCGTAACTCCTCCGATGCAAATTTCCAACAGGAAAGAGCAGGAGAATAACCAGAAACTTGAAAAAGCTGCATTTGCATTCTACAATGCGCTTCAGAAAAAATGTCACTCTCCAGGGCTTCGAGATGTATCAATTTTTCATGCCCAGAAGGCAAGTTTTGGCGAAATTGGTGAGAGCTCCCCAGCTGATTATACATACTGGAAAGAAAAAGGCTGGCTCAGTCCGGGAGCAAAATATTACGCGGACTTACCGGTTAATCCTGTTTACAATGCTATTGGCTGGATCTTTGAACAGATGCTTAAAAGAAAAATGCGAAAAGATCTGGCTGAATCGCAAAAATAAGTTTCCCTTTTACCCAACAGGACTTTAACTTGAAGCTATGTAAAAATTAGGTTATATTCCTGAGCAGTTTCTTCCTCGGCCACGGGTGGAACAGTTAGGGCTCGTCACAAAATAATTTAATTAACTCACTCCATTCTTTGGTTTGAATGTGTAATTCCATTCTCCGTGAAACTCATCAAGTATAATGCCCAATTTTTCAACCTGTTTTTTTTCGATTTTAATTCCTGTTGGATACTTATTCGTGTCTAACATGCATTTTACTTCAAGCCCTTTTGATGTAGTTGTTGCTGCAATAAGGTTTACAACTACTTCATAGCTTGTTAGTGGTTTTCCTCTCCAATTAAGAGTAATCTGGGAAAATAGTCTATGCTCTATTTTATTCCATTTACTTGTACCTGGAGGAAAGTGACAAACCGAAATCTCCAATCCGATTTCATCCGTTAATTTTTGTAATTCTGTTTTCCACAATTTTACTCTTGATCCATTGCTTCCCCCACAATCTGCAGTAATTAAAAGTTTTTTTGCATCAGGATATGATTTACACCCCATTAGATTCCACCATCTACGTATACTTTCAACTGCAAAAGACGCTGTATCATGATCTATGCCGACGTTTACCCATCCCTCATTATTAGCAATGTCGTATACCCCATATGGATTTACCTTTCCCAGTTCTTTATCCTTAAAATCATATACATTGACAAGTATTGGATCTTTTTTTGGACGCAATTCACGGCCAACATTCTTGAAATTTCCGATTAACTCTTTCTTTTTAGTATCTACTGAGATTACAGGCTGATGTTCACCTTGAAATATTTTACATTTTTCACTTATATGCTCAAATTGTTTGTCACGATCAGGATGCTCAGTTCCTTCTATGGTTTTCTTATTCGCTTGTAAACTGTAACCAAGCATGTGAAGCATATCCGCAACTCTTGTATGGCTTACTTTATGTCCTATATTCTGAAGTTCCCCTGCTATATTTCGAAGACTTTTACAAGTCCAGAGTAAAGGAGATTCCGGATCCCCACGACTTGTTGGTTCAATAAGTGCCTCAAGATCGGACAAAAGAGTAGGGTCTTTCTCAACAATCTTTTTACGACCTCCTCCAGGAGCACGTATTTTATCATCAGAAAGAGATTTGCCACTTTCCAGTTCAGTGCAACCTTTTTTAATTGTATTTTCAGAAATACCAGTTGCACGAGAAACTATGCTGATGTTGCCTTTGCCAATACTAAGCGCTTCTGCAGCTGCAAATAAACGTTTGCTTTTTTCATCAAGAAAAGGTTTTAGCAAGTTATATTTTTTGGAAATAATTTCCTCAAGCATATAGACCAAATAGGATTAACTTATATAAAAAAATACTCAATCTATTTTGTTACGAATACTTAGGACTACTATCGATTAGTGATTGAAATTCGTTCAGCAATAATTGGGATGCTGAAGATTGAGATACCTGGTACGACTTACGCGCCTGAGGGACAACGTAGAACACGAGCAGATCTGTCATATTGTGATTTGGATCCCGTGAAGTCTTATGCTGCTGCTTTTTCAGTCCAACTGCGTAAGTCCTATGGAATTGAGAAAAAAGACCTTCAGAAAAAAGTCCAGGCTCCTTAGAAACTACACATTCATAATATTTATTTACCTATTTAGACTCTGGTCCAAAATCTAGTGATTTTTGCATTTCTTGATTGAAAATCTGAATTCGTAAGAAGAATTCAGCCTCCAATCAAAATTAACATTCGATATCTAAAGGCTTCAACCTAGAAGTAAAATCACAAGGATTGTAACCAATTACAAAATCCAGTGATTTTTAATTTTACGTTCATCACTGGATTTTGGTACTGAGTCCCTATTTACCCAGTTTTATAATATTAAAACCGATATTAACTTTGAGCCTATTACTATTTTGGATAAGCAAGTGTTATTTTTGTGGAGTTCTGTAGAAAGTGAGAATGAATTGTAATAAATATCATTACTGAAGATGTATCTGCGGGAACCTGACAAGATTATTTCGGATTTTAATAATTATTGGTTTCTTATTTATAATTCTATTGATATTATATTCTATGAATGATGACCTCGTAGTGATACAATTTGAAATCACTTTCATAGGCACATAATACGTTGGACATAAAGTGAAGATAGAATATGCCAATAGCATTCTCTTCAAGAAATAAACTCTTATGACAAATTGGTGAAATAATATTTACTCAATGCATCTGCCTGCGAAAAGCGATTATAAAACAATACCTTTGAATTGTATCAATTTGAACAAAAGTTAGGAGTGTAGACAAATATGGGGGAACAAACACTTAGAATGAAAAAGACACTGGCTATTTTAGCAGTTGTATTTTTTGTAGTATCTCTTGCAGGTGCATCAGCAAGCGCTGCCCCTGGTAGAGGATATGGTGGACATGGTGGAGGACATGAATTTGGATACGGTGGACATGGTGGAGGACATGAATTTGGATACGGTGGACATGGTGGAGGACATGAATTTGGATACGGTGGGCATGGTGGAGGACATGGATTTAGACGTGGTGGCTTCTTCGGTCGCGGATGTGACTGGCGGCGTGGTTGTGACCGGGACGATTGGGGCCGCTGGTGATTGAACTACTAGTTCGGTAATCAGGGAGATGTTGACGATTGGGAGGAGGTGTGTTTTTATCCTACTTTCCCGCTTTCCTACTTTATTCTTTTCATAAAACAGATCTATAGGCCGTTGCTGAGCCCTGTCCTTAAACTTTTTCCGGACTTTTTATCTGCCTTTGCGCCTCTTCTAATTGCTTTTCCAATTTAGAAAGCTTTTCTTCATGATTGCTTCGTGATCGGTTCCTGGAGTTTTCTGCAATATATGGCATAAAAAATAACACTTTTTGATGTTTTAAACCTTAACCGAATCCAAATGGTTCCAGATATTTCCACAACCTTACTGATTGAAAGGTTCTACTCCAACCAAATTGGGGGATAGAGGGCGTTCTCTCAAACTGGCTGAACAATTTCCCAGACCAGAAGCCTTTCGAGCACACCTACTGTTTAACAGAGTTTTAAAATAGTATTTACTTACAAGTATTAAAAATAATTTAATAGTCCTGAGCGGATTCGAACCGCTGTCCCGGGCTCCAAAGGCCCGAAGGATTGACCACTACCCTACAGGACTGCATATTAAAGCTTTTACTTATAGATTAATTCATGTACTTAATTATTGTGCCAGTAAAGGATTATTTTGTGTTAATTTTCTGTCAGACTGCATATCGGTATATATTTCTGCTTACGGTACTTTTCTGGCTTTGAAATATTTTACGCCGAATTATTTTCTGCTTAAAAAGAATTTTTTGTATAATTAATTTAAAATAATTCCAGGGATAATTCAATATTGAAACTTGGAGTTAACAGAACGAGTGAGTAATGGGGTGAATAGTAACTTAAGAATTGTTCGGAAGCCATTAATCCTGTTCTGAATCAATATGCTTGGGGGAGCGTATTTTCAGACCTACTGTATCGGAGGCTACGGTATATGGAATATAGAGCTTCCGAACTTTTCTTACTCTTCTTTTGATGTGCGTTTCCTGTATTTTACTTTTTATTCAGGCTTCTTACCACGCTTTTATGTATTTCTTCTGCGTATTTCCGGAAATTAAAAATGGACGTTTAACCGGCAGGATAATATCTCCTTTTTCACTGTAAAGTTCAAATACTTCTTTCAGGTTTGAGAATGCCTTTTAAATCGTTTTCTTGGTTTGATATGTCCAGTTCAGGGCAGAGATACGTACTTCCCAAAATTGCACAGCCCAGGCTTTCTATGACCTGGAATTAAAACTCAAGCCTGATGCTGAATTTTGCCTTTGGCAATGTCCAAGCAGGGAAAAATGCGGAGTCGAATAATCTCTTTGAATAAGCCATTTGAAAAAATGGAACTTCTCCGGGATGCAATAAAAAATGATTTGAGGCTTTTAATCAATTTTTTTGTTTTTCATGCCGCTGCATTGGTGGCATCTAGTAATACACAATTTTTGAAAACCCATTGGACAGCTCTCCTCCCAGGAATTTTTCGACCTCTTTTTTCAGGTTTTCAATTGCTTCTTCAACAGTTTTTCCTTTGCAAATTATATCAGTTTCAGGGCAGATTGAAACATAGAAATTTCCTTCCCGGAGGACAGTTGCAGAAAAAGGGAACCAGATTTTCATACTTTAAAATATCACTCAGTTCATTTTAAGGGTTTCGTACTTTCCATATTCTTCAGAGCCTCTTTTCTCTGGAAAATCTCTCTTGAAGCGCAGGAAATTTATACTTGCGCAGGTATCACATTCTAAATTTCTCTTACCAGGCTTATGAGTTCTATGGCAACAGAGTTTATAACATCTTTTATGTCTTTTCTTGTACCTTTACCCGACCTTTCAGTGCTTATCCTTCTGGGCGTCTTTGTACTGACCGCTCTCAGGCAGGTTGGGTCTTTGAGACTGCAGATCTGGCAGGTCATGACATTCGGAGCTATATCGGTGCTATTGCTCGGCGAGATTTCGCCTGAAGAAGCTCTGGGAGCAATTAATACTGACGTACTCATCTTCCTTTTCGGGGCCTTTTGCGTGGGAGAGGCGCTTAACAGGAGCGGGTATCTTGCCTGGCTGGGAAGCCGGATAGTTTCCAGGGCAAGGAATACGGATCAACTCGTTTTGCTTGTACTTTTTTCTACGGGAATTCTTTCCGCAATTCTTATGAACGATACCCTGGCAATTATGGGCACTCCCTTAGTCCTGAGTTTTTCCAGAAAGTACGATATCTCTCCTAAGCTCATGCTCTTTGCGCTGGCTTTCGGAGTAACTACAGGAAGCGTCATGAGCCCTATAGGAAATCCTCAGAACCTTCTCATAGCAGTCGATGGAAACATGGATGCCCCTTTTGTAACGTTTTTGTATTCACTCGCTCTGCCAACCCTTATATGCCTCATAGTTGCTTATGCCGTTCTGAGACTCTTTTTCCGGCAGGAATTCGGAAAATCAGCTCTGATTCACTCTCAAGAATTCGTTAACGATCCTGAATTGGCCAGGGTTGCAAAAATAGCTATCACCCTTATGCTAATTCTTATAGCCTGTAAAATATTTCTTGTGGAATTTTTGCCTGCCTGGGACTTCAGCCTGAGTTGGCTTGCTCTTTTCTCCGCATCGCCTGTTTTGCTCAGTAGAAAACGCATTGAGATTCTGAAAAATATTGACTGGGAAACTCTGGTTTTTTTCGTTTCGATGTTTGTGCTGATGGAAAGCGTATGGATTTCCGGGACATGTCAGGGACTGCTTGGCAAGATGTCTCCGCAGTTAGGCTCTGTACCAACTATCCTCGCTCTCAGCATCGGATTCAGTCAGCTTATTTCAAATGTCCCCTTTGTTGCGCTCTACCTGCCTGCTCTGGGCAGTGAAGTTTCTCAGGGGCAGCTGATGGCGCTTGCTGCGGGAAGTACAATTGCAGGCAACTTGTTAATCCTGGGGGCTGCAAGCAATGTTATAATTATCCAGAATGCGGAAAAAGAGGGGGAAACTCTTTCTTTTGTCGAATTCTCCCGAATTGGAGCTTTAATAACGTTTTTAGATGCTATTATATATTTTGTTTTTCTTTAATTCTTAAAAGAAATCGCTTCTCTTTGAATGGATATGAGGGCGCTTATTGTCGCTTAAAACTCAATTTAAAGGTCTATTCTCCTTTAATAAGTTCAATCTTTTTCTTCTAAGAGTATATAAGGTTCCCAACCCTCTGATAAACTTGATATACTCAAAGCACATACACTTTTTTCTGGAAGATATAAGATCATGACCCAGAATAATACAGATACAAATAGGCGCAAACGCGCTAAGGGTACCGTACAGAAAAAACCTTCGGGCCTGTTGAAGACCTTGAAACTCATGTTCGGCCCGACTGGTGGCAGACTCTTTTTAACTCACTTTATCTTAAGACTGATGCCGACCTTCTGGATGATTTGGAGGTAACCAGGAAAGAGGTCGATCTCATTGTTTCCATTTTGGGAGTATCTCCGGAAGAAAAAATTCTTGATCTCTGTTGCGGACAGGGAAGACACGTACTTGAGCTGGCAAGAAGAGGTTTTTCAAACGTGGAGGGGTATGACAGATCCCAGTACCTTATCAGGAAGGCAAGAACCCGAGCACAGAAGGAAAACCTGCAGGTCAGGTTCAGAGAGGGGGACGCAAGAAAGCTTCCCTATCCTTCTGATACTTTTGATGTAGTTACTATCATGGGCAACAGTTTTGGCTACTTTGATTCAACTCTCCAGGATCGAAAAGTTCTTGAAGAAATTTTTAGAGTTCTGAAGCCCGAGGGTAGAGTTTTTATTGATGCAGTAGACGGAGATCATATGAAAAAGAGCTTCCAGCCGAGGTCATGGGAATGGCTGGACAGAAAGTACTTTGTCTGCAGGGAAAGGGCTCTTTCAGCAGATGGAGACAGGTTAATTTGTAGGGAAGTTATAAGCCGCATTGACAGGGGAATAATCGCAGACCAGTTTTATGCTGAAAGGTTATACAATAAGGAAAGCCTTTTTGAGCTGCTTACTGCGTCAGGATTTAGCAGTCCTACTTTTCATACAATCTTCAGTCCTGTATCCGCAGGCACTCAGGACGCAGGTATGATGGAACAGAGAATCCTGCTCTCGGCTTTTGTTGAAAAACCCTGGCATTCTTCTCTTCAGGCAGTTGAGAATAAAAAACCCATGAACATTGCAGTCGTGTTGGGAGATCCGAGAAAAGAAGATCAGGTCAAGCCTGCCTGTGTGTTCGATGACGATGATTTCGACACGCTTGAGAAAATGAAAACGGCACTTACAGAGATTCCTTTCATGAGATTTACTTTCTTTGACAGGCATGAAATGCTGCTTGATGATCTGAAGAAGAAGGCAGGAAAAATTGATCTGGTACTTAACCTATGTGATGAAGGTTTTTACAATGATCCTACAAAAGAACTTCATGTTCCTGCCTTGCTTGAACAACTGAATATCCCTTATACAGGAGCAGGTCCTCAATGCCTTGCTTTCTGTTATGACAAGTCCATTGTAAGGGAGTTGCCAGAGAGCTGCGAATTCCTGTCGCAAAGGGAATGCTTGTGATCGGGGATTTTGACCTTAAAAAGCTTTCTCTCTCTTTTCCCTTGCTTATTAAGCCTAACTCAGGGGACTCGAGTTTTGGGATTACACAAAAAAGTATTGCTCACAGCATGGAGGAGCTTCTAGAAATTCTGGCTGAAACCCGGGACAAAATAAGGTCAGATAAGCCTTTTCTGCTGGAAGAATTCCTGCCTGGAAAAGATATTAGTGTTGGCATTATCGGAAACCCACCTGGATGTACTGTACTGCCTATCACAGAAGAAGATTACTCGGCAGTTCCTGAAGAACTTCCAAAAATCTGTGGTTATGAGGCCAAGTGGCTTCCTGACTCTCCTTACTGGAAGATCAAATCCATCCCTGCAGATCTCCCGGAAAAGACTAGTAAGGAAATTGTAAAATGGTGTCTTACTCTTTTCAACAGGCTGGGCTGCCGGGATTATGCTCGTTTTGACTGGAGGCTTGACGCTGAAGGAAAACCCCGGCTTCTTGAAGTAAATCCTAACCCCGGCTGGTGCTGGGACGGGCACCTGGCAAAAATGGCAGCTTATGCTGATATTTCTTATTCAGGAATGCTTGCAACTATTATCGAAGCTGCAAAAGAAAGGTATGGTCTCGAAGCTACCGGGAAAATCGAGATTTTCAAGAAAATGCCTGAAAACACTCCCAGAAAAAGCCCGGCTGAATGCGCTGCTGAGTTTGAAGAAGAAGTCGAAGCCAATAGCTCCCTGGATTCCGAAAATGAGGGTAAAAGAAGTGTTTTCTCAAATGCCTCTGAGACAATAAATGCCTTTGAAAGCGCATAACTCAGAAAAAAGTACGGGATGCGAAAGTTTTTGATTTTTTCTTTTTCTTTTTCTTTTCCCGAATTTTCTTTTACTTCTGAATGATAATTGTAAGGATATCTTCATCCATCATTCTATGGTCAAGGCCAACTCGCTGTCCGGGATGTTTTGCGGATGTACCCCATACCTGTGCATAGCGGAATTTTCTGCGGAAATCTCGGTGCAGACGGTCACAGATCTGGCCTATATTTGTTCCGCTCATTACTATAAGTGGCTCTTCCATATCTGCGGCCTGGCCCTGAGGCTTTAAGTAAACCCGAATGAAACCCAGCCTGTCGTAAATAGAGTCTTTGAGAGTTTCGATGTTGATACCTTTGTGGGCTGAAATGAAGAGGGAGTCCGGATATATTCTCCTGCATTCTTCGATCAGCTGCGGATAGGCAAGGTCAACCTTATTAATGACTATAAGTGACCTGACATAACTGCGGTTGTTCAGGACAACGTCAATAAGCTGGTCAACTGTTATATTTTCTCTTATAAGTACACTGGCATTATGGATCTTGTACTCGTCCAGTACAGCCTTGATAGTTTCATCGTCCAGGTCAAGGTCAATGGTTGAGTTGATCTCTATTCCGCCTCTGTCTTTTCTCTTAATTACCACATCAGGAGCCCCTTCATCCACTCGGATTCCTGCCTGGTGAAGTTCATCCATAAGTACTTCGTAATGTTTGGGTTGGAAGACATCGAGCAAAAATACAACCATGTCCGAGTTCCGGACAACCGATATGACTTCTTTTCCGCGCCCACGCCCTGAAGACGCACCTTTCACAAGCCCTGGCACGTCAAGGAACTGTATTGTCGCTCCTTTGTGATCGAGCACTCCAGGGATAACTGTAAGGGTCGTGAAATCATATGCCCCTACTTCTGACTTGGCATCCGTGAGCTTGTTCAGAAGCGTAGATTTCCCTACTGACGGAAACCCCACAAGCGTTACGGTTCCGTCTCCTGATTTCCTTACCGAGTACCCTTCCCCTCCGCCTTTTGCCGAAGCTTTCTTTTCGACTTCATCCCTCATACGGGCTATCTTGGCCTTTAGCCTGCCTATATGGTGGGAAGTTGCCTTGTTGTACTGGGTCTTTCGGATTTCGTCTTCTACTTCCTGTATTTGCTCCTGTATACTGCTCATCTGGAACCTGCCGATTTCGGGACTGAATAAATGATTTTCATACTACTAAAAAAATAAACCGCATCCATGCGGTCTCTGCAAACCTTTTTTGATCTAAAACAGATCCGTTATCTGGATATTTTATCCTGAATAGTTGAATGAAATATATATACCTATGGAATGATTCTATTTACTGGTTCTGAATGCTAAGAATATTCTGGTTCATTTATATCTCTTAATAAGTATAATATTATTTAAAGCTTCTTGGAAGGTAAGGTTCCAGTAAATATTTATAAAAACAGTTATTCAAAGAATATCATCTCTCCTGTCTTCTCATATACATGAATCCCTGCCTGGAGCTTTGAAGCGAATTCGCCGGAATTAAAAATTTTCAGGAAATGACGGACTTCGGGAGTTTCCAGCACTTCTCTCCTTATCAGGAAATCATACTCTTCCTCTGCAAATTTTATAAATTTCAGGCCGCTCTTTTCGGCACAATTTCTTCTTCCTACTCCTGCATCGGCCTTTCCTGAGGCAACTGCTTCACATATTGCAACCTCAGATTTTGCTCCAGATGTATATCCGGGTATAGAATCCGTTAAATCCTTTTTGCTAATTCCCTTTTTACCTGCGAGTTCTGCAATTTTCAGATCAAGAAGAGTTCTTGTTCCTGAGCCGAGGTTCCGGTTAATCAGACGCTTTCCTGGAAGGTCAGAAAGCCCTGAAATCGGAGTGTTTTGCCTTATAAGAAGCCCTACTTCTCGCCTGTACCCTTTGACAAGTACAGCACCTGAAAGCTTCATATTCTCTATTGTCGGGATATTGTACAGAATGCCAGCCTGCCCTCCGGGATATATCGAAGGCATATTCACGCCTGCAATATCAGCTATGTTTGCGGCAATTGCACTAAAGCCTCCGCTTGACCCGGTATAAAGCGTCCTGAAGCGAAGTCCGCTAAGGTCTTCAAGCAGGTCAAGGCTTGGACAGAAACCTCCTGCTATCAGAAGGTCAGGTTTTTCGACTTCTCCGAAAAGGGTCACTTCAACAGGGGTTCCTGCCTCAATAAATTCGGTACTGGGCAGGATCTCGATAAATCCATCTGCTTCGGAAAGGGAGGTTATGGCGCCTGAACCTCTATCTGCGGGATACACTCGCCCCCGAATCAGGCCTACAGGGAGTAGCTGCTGTCTTCCTTCTGAACGGAAAGCAGTTCCTATAACTCCGTTTTCTACTTTTTTGAGCCCGGTTTCGGCTCCGAGGGCTTTCCTGAGGAGGGGGCTACGAATTCATTAAAAATCATTAAGGTGGATGTGGGGTTTCCAGGTAGCCCTATAATGGGGACGTCTTTTATTATGCCAATAACCACAGGTTTTCCGGGTTTTATATTTATACCGTGGGCAAGGGTCTCTCCTATTTCATCTATCAGTCTGTACATTACATCCCCGGCTCCGGATGATGTGCTGCCAGAAGTTAAGATCAGGGCACATTCCGAAACTGCAGTTTCAAGTGCTTTTTTCATGACCGTCTCATTGTCCTTTATAATCCCGTAAAGCAGAGGGAAGGCTCCGCACTCCTGTACCCCGGCGTACAATGTGTAGGAATTTGCATCGTATACTTTTCCATAAGCAAGTTTTTCTCCGGGACGCACAAGCTCATCTCCTGTTGAGATTATCCCCACCTGCAATTTAAGGATAGGAACCTCTTTTTCCCGACAGAAGAAAGCACTCCGATTTCCCTGGTTCCGAGTTTCCGTCCTGCTCTGAGTACACGTTCTCCTTTCAGGATGTCCGAACCGGCTTTCATGATGTTTTCTCCGATAGCTACAGGTCTGTAAATCGACACGATTCCATCTTCTTCAGAGCTGTATTCGACCATGACAACAGAATCAGCGCCTTCAGGGACAGGTGCTCCAGTAGCTATTTCCACGGTTTCCCCTGCCAAAACCGTGAATTTTGCATCCGAGCCTGCAGGAAGATCCCCCACTCTTCTTAACCTTACAGGCTCGGTTTCGCTGCATGCATATGTATTTTCTGCCCTGACAGCATAACCATCCATTATAGCTCTTGGAAAAGGAGGGACATTAATTTCGGTAACAATATCCTCTGCAAGGATATTACCGTGTACGTTTTCAAGGGCTAAGCTTTCCTTTCCAGGAATAACCTGCAGGCTGTTTATTATTTCCCGTGCCTTGTCCACAGAGATAAGTTTTCGAAACTCTTTGCGCTTCATAGAAATCTAATCCTGATTCTACCGGCCTTCAGATGGATTTTTTAGTTTAATAGTATTTCCCGGCCTGTGTTATACTTATTTTTTTTAAGGGGAGATACTGTAGACAGTTAGTGTAAAGCAGGCTCTATTCGAGAAAAGCTGTCACAGAGAAACAAACTTGATGTGAACAGCTTTGCATCGGACCGAAGGAAGGAAATCTGCGAGTAAAAATTCAAATCGAAGCTAAAGGAAAGCTCAAAAAGAATCTCAAAGAGGAGCTGCTCAAAACACTGCTCAAAAAAGAATCAGGGCGGGAAAAGTCCCGCATTATTCCATTGCCTGTTTTTTCTTTTCATTCTTCAGAGCTGCCCTTTTATTTATAAATGGGCGTGCCCGTGCTCTGGGTTATTTTGTCAAAGGCTTCAACCATCTTCAGTGTCAGGGCTCCGGGTTTGCCTGTGCCTATGAGCCTTCCGTCAAGTTTGGTCAGAGGGGCAGATTCGGCTGCAGTGCCTGTGACAAAGATTTCATCTGCTGTGTAAAGGTCAAATAGGCCGAGATTTGCTTCGATTACCTTATATCCTATCTCGTCCAGGAGTTCGATGGCTGTGGCTCTTGTAATCCCTTTTAAGTTGCTGATTGTAAAGGGGGTAAAGACCTGATTGTTCTTGACTATGAAGATATTGTCTCCGGAACCCTCACAAACAAAACCATTCTGGTCCAGGAAAATAGCTTCGTCTCCTCCTTTCTCGTTTGCTTCAATCTTTGCCAGGATGTTGTTCAGATAGTTCAAAGATTTGATATTCGGAGATAGGGCATCAGGCGCATTTCTCCGGATACAAACGCTGACTCCTTTCAGCCCGACTTCGTAGAGGTCGCCGTACATGGCTCCCCAGCCCTGGGCTATAACAACCACGCTGGGTTTCTCGCAGTTGCGGGGGTCGAGCCCGAGGTCTCCGACTCCTCTTGAAACGATTGGGCGGATGTAAGCATCTTTGAGATTGTTTTTTCTGAGGGTTTCAAGGATTATCTCACTCATCTCTTCTTTTGTAAGAGAGATATCCATTGCAATTGCCTTTGCTGAGTCATAAAGCCTGTCAACATGCTCTTTTAACTTAAAGACACGCCCATTGTATGCCCTTATACCTTCAAACACACCGTCACCATAAAGGAAACCGTGGTCATAGACCGAAACCCTGGCTTCGGATTTGGGAACAAATTTCCCATCCAAGTAAATCAGTAACTCACTCATTTGCGAACAATCCTCTGAAAATCTTATTTACCTGTAGAGTTTACCTGTTTTCTTGATAATTTCAATCAAATAGACGATTTCGAAAAACCCCGATTTTTGGCTGGTTGTCTTATATCTAGTATATAAGCAATTTGTTGAAATCAGAGGTTTTCCAAAATTTCTATAATTTTTAATATGCAAACCTCAATAGGCCATTTACTTTTTTCACTCATTGACAGTATGTAAGCCCTGCGCAGGGTTTTAAAAACTCAACGCCCCAGGGGAAGTTTCCACACTGGTGAATTCTTAAGTAAAATGTTGAATAAGCGGGTAGTTACTGAATATATATTACAATTCCGCTTCTATATAAATATTTTAAGATTTTTTACAATTCAAATTACATATCCATACAAAAAGTTTTTATCTTAAAACGCGCATTTCGTATTCCGCAATAGGAAAAGCAAATTGGGCTCGTGGCTTAGCCAGGATATAGCGCTGGGCTTCTAACCCAGACGTCGAGGGTTCAAATCCCTTCGAGCCCGCTTAATCCTTTTGCTTACTTCTAATTAGCCTCATAAAATTGTTTTTACTCTCTTTCTGGCAAGCTTGTTCATTTTCTGTGAAATTCGGTGTTTTTTAGCAATGCTTTCTATTTTTTCTTCGATTCTTTTGCCACATTCCCCCGGCAAAGCGGATACCCACATTAAAAATTAGTCCTATTGAGCAAGTTTAAGCCACTTTTACTTGCCCATAAATTAATTCGCTTGAGCAAGCAACGCGACTGAAACGAAACTCGGGCGGCACAATTAGGGCGGCTCGACTCGGAGAGTAATAACAATAAAAGTTTATAGGGTGCCTTTAGTGCTTTTTACCTGTTTGCCTTCAATTTTTACAGCCCTTTTCATAGCATAGGCAAAAGCTTTGAAAAGAGCTTCGATCTTGTGATGGTCGTTATCTCCGTAGGCACTCGCATGTATGGTAATTTTTGCATTTGAGGCGAGAGTTTCGAAAAAGTGCTTCACAAGCTGAGTGCTGAACTGCCCAACCTGAGAGGCCGCAAACTCGGCTTTCAGGACAAGATAGCTGCGCCCACCTATGTCCAGGGTAACCTCGGCAAGAGCTTCGTCCATTGGAATTCTGGCTTCTCCAAAACGAGCGATCCCGGCCATGTTTCCAAGCGCATCTGCAAAAGCCCTTCCTAGAACTATCCCGACATCTTCTACCAAGTGGTGCTCATCCACATAAAGGTCGCCTTCGGCACGAATTTTAAGGTCAAATTCCGCGTGCCTTGCAAAAGAAGTAAGCATATGATCAAAAAACCCGATCCCAGTGCTAACATCTGCAATTCCTGTGCCATCAAGGTTAAGTTCAAGCTGGATGTCGGTTTCCTTTGTTTTTCGGGATATTTTGCCTGTTCTCATACAGCATCACATTCTCTTTAAATTTATAAATACTTTGTATCTCATTGCCTGTTCATCTCTGGTCCCCTTTTTGCCCCGGAATTAAGGAAATGAGCAGTGGAGAATCTCTGCCAGTAAATCAAAAAGGCTCCCGGTCATTTGTACCGGGTTGTCTCAATCGCATCTTCAAGTGTGAACCTGCCTGTGTAGAGAGCGCTGCCTATCACAACTCCTGCAGCTCCAGTTTCCCTCAGAACTTGCAGATCTTGCAGAGAACTTACTCCTCCGGATGCGATTACAGGAATGCTGACAGATTCAACAAGTTCCTTTGTAGGGACAGGATTTACCCCCTGCATAAGGCCTTCTGTATCTATATTCGTAAAAAGCAAGCTGCCTGCACCCAGATCTTCAAATTTCCTGCCCATTTCCACAGGAGTTTGCATGCATTCTTCAGTCCAGCCCTTAATTGAGATTTTTCCGTTTTTTGAATCCAGGGCAACGGTTACACATTCGTTACCAAAGACGCTGGAAATTCGTTTTACAAGTTCCGGGTTCTGAAGGGCAGCGGTCCCTAGAATAACCCTCGAAACCCCTAGTTCAAGAAGAGAAACTGCATCCTCAAAGCTACGAATACCTCCTCCAACATGAATACTCACTCCTTTTTCCCTGCACGAGCGGACGATTTTTTCAATTATCAAGGCATTTTTGCGTTCGCCTTCGATTGCTCCGTCCAAATCTACCAGGTGAAGGGTCTTTGCCCCTCTTCCAACCCAGTCAAGGGAGACTGCAAGAGGGTCATCAAGGGATATTATTTCGCTGCCAGGTACTCCCTGCACAAGCTGAACGCATTTCCCCCCTCATATCCACTGCAGGAATCACTTCGAAAACCATTGAAAATTACATCTCCGGAATATCTTAGAGAAATATCATTCTGTTCATTTTCTCAATCATTTTCCTTTCAGGGCATTATCCTTTCGATGGGAACTACAAGGATATCCTTTGCCCCGACTTTCTTAAGCTTGTTTACAATGGTAAAAATAAGATCCGCGTCCACCACGGCATGAACTGCAAGGATCGTTTCTCCGGATAATTTACTGGGCTCAACCTTCATGACGGTCGGGCCTGACATTCCTGGCAAGACCTCTTTTACTGCCTTAAGGGAAGCCTCGGGAACATTCATCATAAGATAACGCCGCTGCTTTGCATTGAGCACGCTTTCCAGTGCAGTTTTTATATCCAGGATTTTGTTCTTTGCCCTGAGGCTTTCTTTATTTGCGATCAGGTAGACAGTGGAAGAAAAGACTGAGTCAATAGCTTTTAAGCGGTTGATCATCAGAGTCGTTCCTGAACTTGAGATATCCACAATTGCGTCTGCAATTCCCACATGTGGAGTCATTTCACAGGCTCCGCTGACCTTTATGACCTCAACGTTAACTCCCAGCTTTTTAAAGTACTGGCTCGTAATTTCCGGAAACTCGGTTGCAATCTTTTTGCCTTCAAGGTCCTGAGCTTTTTGGAAATTAGAATCCTCAGGGACAGCCAGAACAAGGCTGGCTTTCCCGAACTTCAGGTCCAGAAGGGTTTCAACCTTTGCTCCTCTTTCCGTAATGAGGTCCAGTCCTGTGATACCGACGTCTGCAGCTCCGTCCTGTACATACTCAGGGATATCAGCGGCTCTGGCAAAGAGGATCTGGATATCCGGATCTATAGTTTGTGCAAAGAGTTTTCGACTTTCGGCTCCTCCACTGATTGGGAGCCCTGAATCTTTGAAAATAGAGATTGTGGGTTCGTAAAGGCGTCCTTTGTTGGGTATTGCAATGCGAATCATCTACTGTGTCCTCGAATCAGTAATCTGCCGGGAAATTTTTCCCCGGGTAAGCTCATCCAAATAAAAACGTTTATTCAAAATACTCTAGTATAATATAGACTTCACGGTAAGATCTCATTGAAATTTTCCTTCGAGAAAAATAAGTCCATAGAGAATAACACAGCTTAGTGGAATTAATTTTAATAGGTAATTGAACAAGCTTTTAATATTAAAAGTAAGAATATGTATTTTTAGGGAGTTCATTACTTCCAGTAATTAATTCACGGGAATAAATATATAGCCCTAGTAATCTAATAGAAACTGACTCTCGAGTCATATATATAATAATATTAATGTTATAGAGATATGGGATTTAGTTAAAACTAAGTGCTAAGAAAAGCAGACTGATGATACAACTGACCGAAAAATAGTAAACCAATAACATCAACATTTACTAATAAAACTATTGTTAATTTTAAAAAAAGAGGATCCAAATGGCCCGAAATATCAAAGTAGAAGAGCTTTTGCAAACCCCGATTGAAAAACAGCGGATAGAGCTTGTAGAACGCAAAGGGATAGGGCACCCTGACAGCATATCGGACGGACTGGCCGAAGCCGTAAGCCGCGCACTATGCAGGGAATACATCAGTAAATGCGGAGCCGTACTCCACCACAACACCGACGAAACCCAGATCGTAGCCGGGAGATCCAGCCCCAAATTCGGGAGCGGAGAGGTGCTGCAACCAATATATATTCTGCTTGTAGGCAGAGCCACAAAAGAGTTCGAAGGTGTTGAGCTTGCTACCGAATCTGTTGCCCTTCACGCTGCCAGAAGATACCTTAAGAATACCCTTGTGAATATGGACCTTGAAAGAGACGTGATCATGGACTGCAAACTCGGGACAGGGTCCTCAGACCTGAGAGATGTCTTCAAAAGAGATAGGGTTCCGGTTGCAAATGACACTTCATTCGGGGTTGGGCATGCTCCTTTTTCCGAACTTGAAAATCTTGTATACAATACAGAAAGGCAACTCCTCACGGACCTGAAATCACGCATGCCTGCAATCGGAGAAGATATGAAGGTCATGGGACTCAGGGATGGAGAAGATATAACCCTTACAATATGCAGCGGCATGATTGGGAGGTATATCGATGACCTGGACAGTTATATAAGCATGACCGAAGAGATGAAAACGTACGTAGAAGAACTCTCAACTCGCTACACCGAGCGCGATGTGAAGGTCTGCATTAACACCGGAGATAACCTGAAAACCAGCTGTGTTTTCCTCACAGTTACAGGCACTTCAGCTGAAATGGGAGATGACGGTTCTGTAGGGCGTGGAAACCGCTGCAATGGGCTGATCACGCCAAACAGGCCTATGAGTATGGAGGCAACTAGCGGAAAGAATCCGATAAACCATATAGGCAAAATCTACAATCTCCTCTCGACTCAGATGTCCCGGGATATTGTAAGGCAAGTTCCGGACGTACAGGATGTTTATGTCAGACTGCTCTCCCAGATCGGAAAACCCATTGACCAGCCACTCGTGGCAAGTGCACAGATTATCCCCAGGGAAGGCGCCTCCTTTGACAAGGCCAAAGCGGAAGCCGAAGTTGTTATTGATGACTGGCTTTCCAATGTGACAAAGATTACCGAAATGGTGATCAGAGGAGAATTGAATACTTTCTAAACAAGGCAAATATTGTTGAGAAGAGCCTTCCGGTTCTTTTCAAACCTTTTTTACTGCTATTATTTTTAATATTATCATTCTTAATCGGAATTGCTTTTTAGAGACATATTATAAACAAATTAAGGCTGAAATTATAGATTTTCAAAAAATTAGAGACGAATATTGGGCTTTAAGGCAATTAGTGATATTAAGGTACTTTTAGTCATCTTAATTTAAGTACTTTTAACAGGATTATAAGATATCTTTGGCCATACGACTAAGAACTTTTCATCTGAGCCTGTTCCGAACTTAAAATTTACTTCTTTGAATTTAGCAATTAGATTATAATTAACTGAGTTCCGGGTCATAAAAACAACTCGGAAAATTTCTGATAATGAAGAATTAAATGAGTTTTGGGACGAACTTTTATATGTGAAAAATTTTAAAAAGGTATTCCTCTAAACCACATTCAGCGAAAAACATAAATATCATCACCATATATGGAGATGGTGCACTGAGGCAGTGCAGTAATGGATTAACATACATCGTCCCGCCTTAACTCAGTGGTAGAGTGCGCGGCTGTAGTTCGGCTCGTGCGGGAAAAATTACCCGTACATTTCTGCGCAGGCACCGCGATGTCCCCGGTTCGAGTCTGGGAGGCGGGACCTGAAACATTTACCAGAATCGAAAACCTTCAACGGGAACATTTATATATCGGAAAGACATTTAAGGTTTGCTCGCAACGCGGGCAAAAACAGTAGCTAAAGAGACTAAAGTGTCCGGATAGTGTAGAGGCCTATCATGGAGCCCTGTCGAGGCTCCGACTCGGGTTCGAATCCCGGTCCGGGCGCTTCTTTATTTCACTTTTATTTTCTAGTTCTGATGTAAGATGCTTCTAATTGTATCTTTTTCTAATTATTACTTTCATTTAATTCTTACTTTCATATAATTCCTACTTTCATATAATTCCTACTTTCATTTAATTTTTACTTTCCTTCTTTTTACTTAACCTGATCTAGCTACCAGCCAATTTTACTTGTTTCTATTTTGAATCTATTCTGTTTTGGCTCAGCTGTGAATTCTACCGCATTTTAAACCCTTAACTCTGATTTCAACTTACCTTTTTTTCCATTTATTTGGCCAGTGTCATACTTTCTAGAAGCCTTGAAAATTATCCTTGAGATGCGATGAGAAATAAACTATGTAAGAGAAAATACATAAAAATTAAAAAGAAGGCAAGAGGGAAAATACAAAATGGAGAAGGAAACCGATATTTCAGATGAGCCCCGCGAAAAAATCAAACGTCTAAGGGAGAAATCGGAAGCTATTAAAGAGAAAATGGAAATTGAAGCCCTCACTTTTATTGAAGCTGCCAAAAGTTTCACCTTTGAATGGATTCGAAGAGAAATGGAAACCTCCATGCTTTCTTCGTATGGGACATCTTCTCCTGACAACTTGGAATTAGATAGCAAAAAACTCAATAGATCAAGATCAGACCTGAATGAGTTGCCCCTTAGGATCCCGGATATTGTTGAAGCCCACCTCAACGGCGGCGATTACTGGGTTCACAGAAACGAACTGCTTCAGGTAGGAATTTCCAGAGACTATCTCGATTTTAAAAAAGAAAAATTCGAAGAGAACTGACCTTGCGTATTCGGATGATCCTCGGATGCAGTGCGGAAATTTTCTGGAAACCGGAAGAAGAGGAGCCTGAAAATAAAACCTGGGTAAAAGAGCTGGGAAGGAAGAAGTATGTATGTTTTCTCAGATTTTCAGACGAAATGACAGAGTCTCTGAACCATTATTTTGCGATGCTCGAGGAGCTTTTTATTCTGGATTATGAAATGAAGGAAGAACTGTTAAGGATAAAAGGAAAACCGTCCTGACAATAAGAACTTTATCCACAAACGCCAGAATAACCTTGCATGATAGAGCCAGAATTCAGCATAAAAAAAGCCCTTGAAGAAGCAGGGACCGATGCTTATCTTATGACAGGGAATATTCATGATTCCGATATTTATTATGTGACCCACTTCCTGGCTTCCGACGATTTCGTATACCTGCAAACAGTAACAGGAGAAGAAGTACTTTTTATTTCGGAGATGGAAAAAGGGAGAGCTGAAATCGAGTCAAGGGTTTCTACTATAAAGACGAATCAGGATTTAGGCTATCGGGAGAAGATCAAGGAGAAAAAAGACCCATCAATCGCCTATGCAGCCTGCATATCCGAGCTGCTCTCGGGAGAAGGAATTAAAAGAGTTGCAGTACCTTATGATTTTTCCATATTTTACTCGAATTCCCTCAAAGAAGCAGGTTTCTCCGTAGTGCCCATAAAAAGCCCTTTCAGGAAAATCAGGAGCTTGAAGAGGTCGGAAGAAATTGAAGCCATAAAGTACGCACAAACAGCCGGAGAAAAGGCTATGAACGCCGCAATAGCACTGATAGCAGGAGCCGAAGAAAGGGAAGGTATTCTCTATCATGAAGGACAGGTGCTAACAGGATCTAAAGTGCTCTCAGTTATCGACCATACACTGCTTGATTATGGATGCGAGGCAGAAGAGACTATCGTTTCATGCGGCAGGGATACAGCAAATCCCCATGGAACTACAGATGGCCCTCTAAAGGCAAACGCACCAATTATCCTGGACATTTTCCCGCGAAGCAAGAAGAAACGTTATTTTGCAGACATGACGCGCACAGTTCTGCATGGAAAGGCTTCGGAAGAGCTTAAAAAGATGTACGAAGCTGTATTTGCAGCCCAGAAAAAAGGGCTTGAAATGGTTAAGCCAGGAGTGCCGGCAGCCGATGTGCATAATGCGGTCTGTGATGTGTTCGAAGTGCATGGCTATGACACCTATATGAGTGGTTCGAAAGTAGGATTTATTCACTCCACAGGACATGGGGTCGGACTGGACATACATGAACTTCCGGGAGTTGGAGAAAACGGAGTTTTACTTGAGGTGGGCAACGTAATTACTATCGAGCCCGGTTTATACTACCCTGAAACCGGAGGAATACGGCTTGAAGATATGGTACTGGTTACTGAAAATGGATGTGAGAATCTTACAGGGCTGGAAAAGAGATTTGTATTATAACATCTTTATAATTTAAAGACTCTGTTTGAATCTGTTTGAATCTGTTTATATCTTCTCTGATAATACCTAACCTGTCCAAATCGAAAATTCACGGTTTACAAGCGGGAACACACTCAGGAATTTACAATTTATCAATCCGGGCAGGGATCTATTATCATCCAATAAGGAGTCAACATGACTGATAATGTGCACAATAAAGAAGAGATCCTTGAAAAATACAGGGATGCAGGCAGGATCCTGAAGATTGTCAGGGCCGAAGCCGTGGAAATGATCAGGATCGGAAACAGTCTGCTGAAAGTTGCGGAATTTGTGGAAAATCGGACTATAGAACTTGGGGGAAGGCCGGCTTTTCCCTGCAACATATCCAGAAACGAAGAGGCCGCACATGCAACCCCAAAGGCAGGAAGCACTGACGTTTTCGGAAAAGATATGGTCAAGCTGGATCTTGGAGTCCACGTGGACGGATACATTGCAGATGCGGCTGTGACTGTTGACCTTTCAGGAAATCCGGATATCCTTAAAGCAGCTGAAGAGGCTCTTGCCGCAGCCATTGACCTTGCAAGGCCAGGGATTGCTACAGGAGAAATCGGGGCTGCAATCGAGGACAGTATTCGCAGTTACGGTTTGAATCCGATAATGAACCTGACAGGCCACGGGCTTTCTCAATACGAAGCTCATGATGAGCCTTCTGTTCCTAACAGGCATGTGGAAGGAGGAGTCGTTCTAAAGGAAGGAGATGTGCTTGCAATCGAGCCCTTCGCTACGGATGGAGCAGGTTTTGTCCATGACGGAAATTGGGCCGAAATATATAGCCTTATAAGAAAAAAGCCGGTCCGTATGCCTGCAGTCCGAAACGTCCTGAAACAGGTAGAAGAATACAGGGAATTGCCTTTTGCAAAGCGCTGGCTTGAGTCCGACAAGCTGGAGTTTGTATTAATCCAGCTTGAAAAAGCAGGAATTCTTCACTCTTATCCCGTGCTTCTTGAAAGTGCAGGTGGACTTGTAGCCCAGGCAGAGCACACCATAGTAATAACCCAGGACGGCTGCGAAGTCACAACAAAATAAAACCGGAAAAGAATAGAGAAAAAATAAAACCGGGAAAAGAGAAGAGGAAGAATAAAAAGGTGAAAAAGAGGACGCAGTACCAAAATCCAGTGATGAACGTAAAATTAAAAATCACTAGATTTTGTAATTGGTTACAATCCTTGTGATTTTACTTCTAGGTTGAAGCCTTTAGATATCGAATGTTAATTTTGATTGGAGGCTGAATTCTTCTTACGAATTCAGATTTTCAATCAAGAAATGCAAAAATCACTAGATTTTGGACCAGAGTCAAAAAGAGAGTGAAAAAATAAATAAAAGATGAGTTGAGCACCTTGAAATTGTGTAATTTTCTTTTAACCTGGTTTTTATTAATAACTCTTCTTACGCCTGCCCTTCTGGCAGAACCCTGTGCTGCTGCCTTTATTCCCACTAATAACATCACACTGGAAAGGGGAGGAATGACCTGGGAATATGAAGAACAAATTACAGACAACGAATCCGTTATTTTTAGGGATTTTATAGACCTGCAAGCAGGCAATGACGACAACTTTGTCAATGCCTGGGAAATCCTGAAAGCGGAGACAGTTCTCAGGAACAGAATGGAAAAAGCTATAGAAACAAAACCTGACGTAAAGCTTAATGGTACTTTAGAGGCTATTAAAGTCACGGATGTTGATTTCTGGATCTCGAAAGAAGCTCTCGGCAAGACCAATAAAAGTTCGGCTATTACAAACCGCGCCACTGTGACCTACAATTTTAAAAAAGAAGCAGGTCAGGAAACCGAAATCTGGTTCATGGGCACTCCGAACTCGAATCTTACGATCAGATTACCTCAGGGCTTTGATGCAGAGATAATCGAAGGACTGAATGGAAAAACTCCGGGATTTGAAAACAACCTTACCGTGCTCAAAGGCAGCTTTGACTCTAGCGGAAATATAACTCTCTGGCTTTCTGAGAACGAGAGCTCCAGAGGAAAATTGCAGGAAATAACAGAAAATACTGAGAAGGCTGTAGAAAACGAGAGCATAGAAATAAGGAACAAAACCGTAGCTACTGAAGAAACAGCAGAGGCCCGGGAATCCTCAGGGTTTTTCAAAAATTTCCTTACACAGCTCCGCCTGAGTCCAAAAAGTTAATCTGGCTTGAAGCTTATTCTGAAAAACATGCTCATAGAACAAATCCGACTTGAAGGCGGGTACGCCCTTGGCCTCCGCTTTGAGATGCAAAAATATCCCCTTCTGGTTATAAGGGCAGAAAAAGGGTTCCTGATGTGCGGATACCTGAATGTAAATGCTGCAGAGACACTCGGGGATACGGCAGCAAAGGTAAAAGGCGTACAAAGTTTTGAAGATATGCTCAAAGCCCAGGTCGTCGAAGTAACTCAGTTAGCCAGGGAACTTGGGATTAAGCCCGGAATGACTGGCAGGGAAACCCTGGAAAAAATGTTTTAAGAAAAAATTGCTTTTAACTGAGAGAATTGCTTTTAATTGATATTTATTCAGGCAATTTCTTCCGGATTTGCCTAACTTCACTTTTTGAGAAATTCCATTTAATGGCGGAGGATTATCCTCGCATTCGCATAATAATTTGACATTATTTCCGAATTACACACTACGAATATTATTTCAAACTATAATTATCAACTTATTCCGGATCACCAATGTTATACGCTTTTGAACTCTCTGGAGAACATGAAGAATTGCCATCTGCCGAAGTCTTTGCCTGCCTCAAAATAGAAGGGCTTGATTTTCACCCTCACACCAGGATTGATCAGTGCCTGGTAGTGGATATAGCAGGCAAAGAAGAGGATGTGGAAAGAATACTTGGAGGCCCGATAACCGAAAGGCTGGCAATGACCCACCATATCCTTAAAGTTGTAGGAATCTCCGAAAATACCCCGGACATGGTCCTGAAACTTGCAGAGGCATTTGATCCCTCTAGCTATATCAGGGAAGGACAAAGTTTTGTGGTCAGAGCAAAACGGATAAAACATCATGTGGACTTTCCGGGCGAGCTTCTTGAACAGAAAATCGGAGGCTGCATCTACAGGAAGGGCTTTCGGGCAAATCTGAAAAACCCTGATGTGGAATTTAGAGTGATCCTGAGTGAAAAAGCTGTACTTGGAACCCTCCTGTCTTCTATCGACAGAAACGCGTACGAATCCAGAACTCCCCAGAACAAACCTTTTTTCCATCCTGGAGTCCTTATGCCCAGGGTCGCACGCGTCCTTGCAAACCTGTCAGGAATAAAGCCAGGTGAACTCATTCTGGATCCCTTCTGCGGCACTGCCGGTATTCTTGTTGAAGCCGGACTTGTGGGAGCAAGGGTTATAGGAGTCGATGCCCAGGAAAAACTTGTTGTGGGTGCCCGTATGAATCTTGAAGCCTTTAAGCTGGACTATGCTCTGATGGAAGGGGACGCCTGTAGGATTCCGTTTAAGGAAGCAACAATAAATGCAGTCGTTACTGACCCGCCATACGGCAGGTCGGCAGCAGTTATTGCCGGATCCCTGGAAGAACTTTATTCCTGTGCTCTGGAGGAGATCCACCGTGTTCTGAAGCCAGGAGGCATAGCAATTGTAGTTTCGGACAAGGCAGCATTAGAATACGGAGAAAAGGCAGGACTTAAGGTTCTTGATATTTATGTCCAGAGAGTGCATAGAAGCCTTACCCGGACAATAACTATTTTTCAGAAAGAAGTGGAAATGGAAATAAAAATCAAAAATTAAAAATTAAAAATTAGAATCAAAATTAAATGTAGAATATAAAGAATGCCCTTAAAAGGCATTCTTACTCATGAGAAATCAGTTCTTCAAGTACTTCTGCCATAACCCTATGGCTGAGTATGCGTTTCTGGTTTTGCTCACCTGCTCTCCTTATGGAATAATTGTCATCGATCCATCCCAGATCTTCTTTGTAATTCACTTTCATAAGGGTCAACCCATAGGCAGGAGCAGGTTCGATTCCTTCTTCGTATATATCGGGATTTAGCATCTGAAGCAGCCAATCGTTATCACGTACTCCTTTTCCGATCATGGAAAGTGCGGTCACTATTTTTCGGACCATATTCCAGAGAAAACTATGCCCAACAACATCAATTTTTGTAAGCTCTCCGTCTACGCGGGCGTTAATCCTTTCCAGGGTGCGAATCGTACTCTTTTCTCCATCGGTTCTTGAAAAGTTTTCAAAATCATGGGTTCCAATCAGCAATTTTGAAGCTTCCCGGATCCTGGATATATTGTACTCTTCCCCGCTCATCACATAGCGGTAGTGTCTGGAAACCGCATCTCTCCGAGCGTCAAAGTCGAGGGGCACTTCCGCGTGGGCCCAGGCCCAGATCGTTGGGGGAAGTTCGGAGTTTATGACCCTTGGAATTGCTAAGTTCGGTTTGTCCGTGTCAAAAGCGACAATCTGTTCAAGGGCATGAACCCCAGCGTCGGTCCTGCCGGCACAGGTATAATTAGCAGACTTGGGGCTTTCTATGATCCCGAGATTCCGAAGAGCCTTGAAGAGTTCTCCCTCCACGGTCTCGACATTGGGCTGGATCTGGGAGCCGTGAAATTCGGTGCCTATGTATGCAAGCTTTAAAGCGACTCTCATACCAATCTCTGATTACTTGGCTTTTTTCTTATAATAGACTTCTCTTACAATCATCAGAAATACTATAAAAATACATCCGAAAAGAAACCAGACTCCAGGGTGAAGAGAAAGAGTGTCATAAAGCCCGTGAATCCCGCCTGCATGAGCGAGTCCTTCAGAGGGGACAGGGGGAAGCCCATGAGTAGAATTTAAACCATCAGGAGAGGACACGGGAACCTCAGCAGCCCCGTGAACCGGGCCAGCTTCCACTCCAGAAGATATGTTTCCTGTTCCGGTTTTCAAAGTCTCATAACTTGCCTGCGAAGCTCCTTCTGGCATCTGCTGGTCGAGAGCTAGCTTAGGGCTCATATTATTGCTTTCGTTGACTCTCGCAACCATTGATTCGGGGAAAGACTTATTTGCTGCCTCCGTTACCCCCATTCTCAAGGGAGCAGTTGCATCAACGATCCTTTGTGCCTGCATATAGGCTGAAAAGTATTCTATCCCCGCAGCTGCAAAAAAGGCAGCTCCGATTACCCCCATGTACTTCTGCAGCAGACTTATGATAGATAGTTTGTCTATAGAGGTCCTTGAAGGAACAAGGACAATCAGCTTTTCCACTGACTCGTAGATTTTTATCTGCCGCCCTTTCTGACTCCATTTTATTTGTTTGATTTTTATAAGATCGGATTCGTACAGAGAATCAAGATTATACTTGACAGTGGTAAGGGGGAGATTCAGCTCCTCTGCAATCTTAGTTGCAGACATGCTTTTTTTCCGAGCAGTTCTAGGATCTTTAACGATGTTTCGTTGGAAAGAATCTGCGTGATTTTTCTGGATTCCCCATTTACCGGAAGAATAAGCACCCTGCTGTCCTGATCCATTCGGTCAGGTCCTTCCAGCAGCTCGCTGGTTTTCGATAAACCATCTCGATCTTCAAGCCCGTCTAAACCATTTCGATCTTCAAACCCGTCTAAACCATTTCGATCTTTAAGCCCGTCCATACTTATTTCCTTAGTTAAAAACCTGCTTATTTTTATTCAGTCTGTACTTTAGTTTGCACCGATCTTAATATAAATTTTTATTTATTATAGGTAAATATACATCAACTACTATATTTATATATAGAATCCAGACCTTAACCTTAAATATAACATTGTATATTCTAATCTAAATTTTCCGCTGGTACCAATTATGATCACAAAACAGCAGGTTCTTGAATTTCTGAATAATTACGATTTAGAAAACATTACAATTGCAACAGTCTGCTCTCATTCAAGCCTTCAAATATTTGATGGAGCTCGAAAAGAAGGATTCAGGACTCTGGGAATCTGCGTTGGCAAACCGCCTAAATTTTATGAAGCATTCCCCAAGGCAAAGCCAGATGAGTACCTTGTTGTCAAAAGCTATGAAGACATAATGACTAAGGCCGAAGAACTTAGACAGAAAAACACTATCATTATTCCTCATGGTTCATTTGTTGCTTACCTGGGCACGGAAAATTTTGCAAAGATGGCTGTGCCTACATTCGGGAACCGGGCTGTACTTGAATGGGAGTCGGACAGGGATAAAGAAAGGGAGTGGTTACTGGGAGCAGGCATTCACATGCCCGGTAAAATCGATGACCCTCACGATATCAATGGGCCTGTAATGGTTAAGTACGATGGAGCAAAGGGAGGTAAAGGTTTCTTCGTTGCAAAAACCTTTGAAGAATTCGATGAGCTCGTAGACCATACACAGAAGTACACAATTCAGGAATTTATTACCGGAACCCGTTATTACCTTCACTACTTCTACTCTCCGATCAGAAATGAGGGATACACTTTAAGCGAGGGCAGCCTTGAGCTTCTTAGCATGGATCGCAGGGTAGAGTCCAATGCCGATGAGATCTTCAGGCTCGGCTCACCCAGGGAACTTATAGAAGCAGGTATCCGTCCTACATATGTAGTCACAGGAAACGTACCCCTGGTAGCAAGAGAATCCCTGCTGCCGCTTATCTTTTCGCTGGGAGAACGTGTAGTTGAAGAGTCTCTGGGCCTTTTTGGCGGGATGATAGGAGCTTTCTGCCTTGAAACGGTTTTTACTGATTCGCTTGAGATTAAGGTATTTGAGATTTCGGCAAGGATTGTCGCGGGAACAAACCTTTACGTATCAGGTTCCCCTTATGCGGACCTGATGCAGGAAAACCTCTCCACCGGAAGGAGAATGGCCCAGGAAATCAAAATAGCTGCTAAGACAAACCAGCTGGATAAAATAATATCCTGAGAAGGCAATATCTTCAACAGATTATTCTTAAAGCCATTAAAGTTTTCAGAATCCTTTAAATTGTTTCTCAACGGTTGAACCATTTTTCAACCCTGGAGTTTTCTTTTTTCAGATAAGATTTTTCAGGGCTAATTAAGGGAAATATGCATCTACTGTTTTTCTCACTTCTTTTAGCCATGTTTGTCTTTCTTCAAGCTTGCTGGTAACTATAACCCCAAACATTTTTCTATAAAAGTTTTTTACTCCGCAAAAATCGAAAATACAGTTTTTCCAGAGTACCTCGAGTGGATCGCCAAATATTTGCAGTTCCCTTTCTTTCGGTGTATTTGATGTATTGAACACTAAGAGCCTATCCAAAAAGTCCCGCTGCTCTAAATATTATCCATGCACATGCTAACTGAAGCATAGCAAGGTAATTCTCAACCTTTTTTCCCATCTTATAAGCAGCCTTCTGAATCTGTTTCCATACAGATATTCTGAATTCCCTCATCTGGAGAAGGTCTTTCAAAAAGAATGGCATCTAAAGTTTCTTTTACAAGCTTTTTATCGTGACGATTTGCTCCATCAACAGTTACCGAAAGGGTTCCGTCGCAAAAATAATTTTCCTGTACTTTGAGGCTATTATTAGTTCCTTTAAATGTTATTTTAACCTCAATTTGATCACTCAAATTACCTTATTGTGAAGGTTTTGCACGATTTTGTAAAATGCTCTGAATTTTTACAACGGAACCCTCTTTTTCTCATTTCACCTGAGTCAAGGGCTTATTAGTGATTTTTACCATAAGTAAGATAATCAGTCAATGCTTTGTTAAACTTAACATCTAGAAATTCAAGCGCGCTAGGTATTAGAAAGCTGAACTCTGATTTATCATCTTTTTCAGAGCTTATTTTCACATCATAATTATTATAAAAATTCACAATAAAGTATCCACGCCGTGCGTTTCGTGCATGTTGAAGTATCTTTTCACGATTCTTCGCGTACATTTGCCGAGCCATTTTTTCAGGTAACATGATATCACTGTTTGTTGGGCTTCCTATTAGTTCTTTTTCTGTTGTATCTACCCGAAATTAGATTATATTAAAATAAAAGGCGTCTGCTAGTGTTTTCCATTGGAAATGAGGGGTGCATGCACAAGGAATTCTCTCGATAACAAATTACATTAGAAATGAATAGGTTCCGTTGCAAAACAATATTTCTGCAATTTGACACTATAATAGAACAGAGTAAAGATCATTTACTTGTCCTGTTTTGATCATATTTATAGCTTCAATTTCTTTTAAAGTCTTATTAGCAGCTTGAAAAAATTGAAAGCCTAGAATTGGAGTAATCATCAAAAGTTCCAATGGAAATAAACTATTGAGAAATTTGAGGAAAACTAAAGGTTTAAGTTCAAAAATAAGATTTTCTACTCAAAACACTATTCGTATGAACATCAATCTCATTCGTAATACTGAACTTATATACCCGATAAGATTTTACCTTTCCTTCGGGTGGAAATCAGTTAATTCATGTAAGTGCCCCAATTTCTGAGATTTCCTTCATTTTTGACCAAGGTTTGTTAACTCAATTGAAAATCTCGATATCGGCTAACACTTGCTATGTGTTTTTGTTTATTGTTATTCCAAAGACTATGTAATGGTTTTAAAAAACCGTAATCAAGAGGCTTAATATTTTGAAGAGCTGTATTTTCCCTTCGATAACTCATCAAATGCAAAAAAACTATGAGAAACATATAGGCAGAATTATGGAGGATCATTTTGCATATGTTTTAGTAAAAGCTCTGTACATTTTCGATTTCTGGTAAAATATTCCGAAATCAGAAGCTAAAGCGAGGAAAAATTCACATATTTTCCCATAAAAAACCGGTCTAACTAAAAAAACATAAGATAAGGACTCTGTTTAAAGTATGCCCTTGAACGCTCACTTAGTTTTCCCTACACATGAAACAAAAAAAACACGACGAGCAGAGGATTCCAATTAGAATTCATTCTCCTTTTCAGTGACAGATTCAATTTCTTATGATTCGTCCTCCATCAAGGTGGTTCTCTAGAGTTTCATCAGTGCTTGCTTCTAAATTATCCACTCGATAAGATAAGTATTTAATTTCCTCTACAAGCATTGATATTGTTTCACTCTGTTTAAGTATTATTTGTTTTAATTCCTCATCATCTAAAATATCTATTCACCTCTTATAGTTCAATTCAATTGTGTCAAAAAAGTCACTTAATGAAAATTTGAGGCTATTCTTCCCGGAACCATCTAAGCTGCCAAAAGCTGCTACAGCCTGATAGTATTGAATATTTGGAAATCGCTTTCTATGTATTCCATTAAACATATTGTTTTGAACCATTATAATGCTTTCATATATTATTTGTAAAAAATGAGCCTCGAGATCCAATATTTGAAGTTTACTTTATTACGATTTAGTTTTTATCAACACTATTTAAAAATCCTAGCAGATATTTTTTGCAATGGAACTCTAAAAAGAGCTTATTCGAGAGCAAGAGCCACTAAAACAAGAATTGAAACATCACCAGATACATATACTATTAACATGAATAGTATATTGGAGGGCATTAGTATGGTTAATGAAATTATAGACTTCGAACCATTTACTCTTAATGATCTTGATGCTGTTCTTGATATGATTAAAACAACTCACATTTCAGAAAATTATAAAAGTGGTCTAGTTAATACAGCGAATTGGATGTTTGATGATATCGTTTACTTAGAAATAAATACGATTGATTTTGCAAAAAAAGCATTGCGTGAAGCAGAACAGCGACTTATGGATGCTAGAGTCGGCGCATCAGATGAGGATTTGAAGAAAGCCGAATTTTTAGAACAGACAATGCTTAATAGATTAAAACATCGCCTTGTAAGAACAATCGAGGGCGCTTGTCCAGATTGCATTGATTGGTAACCTTAATTCTGACGGGTTCCGTTGCAAAAAATTCAAAAAATATGTAAATCTATCTTGACTTTGTCAGATTAGACAGTTACTCCAATTGCTGTTATCAATTTCACTACGAACAACATCTTTGACATATGAGATCTAATGATGATGCTTTACCTTGTAATGTGACATAGTCAAGCTAAAATGATTTCGTTTATTTAAAATGTACCGAAGATGATTAAAATGCACAGGTTATTCAATAAAACCTATGTATTTTCCCAATTCTGTAACATATATCTATAGTCACGCCTGTAATTAGTGCAATGAAAAAAAATTTGTAGCTCATGAGTTTTTGCATTATTTAGCCTTGTGGCTATATATCCTTAAATAGATGAAATAATTTCAGGATACAACAACTCTAAGAGCCTATCCGAAAAGTGGTTACCTGCTATAACTTTTACAATATGCAATATGCAAAACCGGAACGGATAATCTTATATTATAAACCGATTGTGATTTTTCAACATGCATTACTGACTTTTCGGATAGGCTCTAAGGCGGTTTCTGCTTTTAACAACCCTATTGGTATTCCTTCACCACTATCCCCTTCTTTAAATTCATACGCTATTCCAGAGCGTAATACCCTATCCACCCATCCTTTTAAAATTGCAGGCGGCTGCCCCACCAATTAGGATGAACTATAACAATCCCTTCTGCTTTACTAATTTCATTGCAATGTTTTCCTATTATTTTTTCTAAAGAGGCTCCTGTAGGAATTTCCTGACTTGAAATTATTGGATCAAAGTTTTCTTCATATAGATCATGGAAGAATACCTCATGCCCGTTATTTAACAGGGTTTCTACAACCGTATTTGCAATCGCATGATTAAAACTCTCTTTATTTGGATGCCCAAGAATTACTAATACCTTCATCGATCTTCTTACCTCTCTTTTGTGGATAGTCACATGTTGCCAACGTTGAATATCTAAGACAGTCCTGAGATCCGGATAACTTCTGTCTTGAGGAACATGTGTGGCACACTTCATGACCGTACCCGTGTGCTCTGCATAGTGCTTTCGCTTGCCTGCACCCTGCATAGATGCCCTGTTAGACGTCGGATATGTCTCTAGACTCAGAAGTTGATATGGAAGTCAGCCTTTTAAGTCAGCCTTTTAAGTCAGCCTCTTAAATTTACTTTAGTATAAACTTCTAATAATTTTACTCGAATATAGTCATATAAACCGATATCTACATTAATGGATGCGCCGTCGGATAAGTCAGGGTGATTGCTCTTCTCTCCTAAGTTATATGAGAGAAAGTGGTTAACGCTTTCCTTCTCCAAAGAACGGAGAATAAAGGTTTCATGTTAGGATATGGAGTCCCATCCTGCGTATCACAGCAGGCTCCTGTTTTTTACCACTTTTCTGCCTTCTGTATCATTGCTTGGTCTCGTGACCTTGCTACTCATAGGGAACAGTACGATTTACCAATTAAGTATCTAGAAAGAAAAATAATGTCCAACCTGCAAAACTGAAAATCAGGACTTTTATTTAACCCACAATGTGTAAATTATTTTAAATAGTTTTCAGTCCGATATTATAAGATGCCGAAAGTAGAAAATAAAGAGTCAAGGCCTGTTTTTGGAGGAAAAATTACCGGGACATTGCGTGTGCTTGGAAACGAAGAAAATCCCGGAGAAGGACTTCTGTCCATTGGAAATTACATGGCACTTGACCATTCCAGAGGAGCTGCCGTTTATCTTGATGCCCTGAAGCCTCATGCCATTTTGATCTGCGGAAAAAGAGGATACGGAAAATCCTATACTATGGGCTGCATGCTGGAGGAACTTGCCCTTCTGGAGCCGGCTATTAAGAAAAGGCTTGCATCTCTTATCATTGACACCATGGGAATTTTCTGGACAATGAACCACCCAAATACTTTTGAAACGCAGAGGTTAAAAAGCTGGGATCTCGTGCCAGCAGGGCTCGAAACTGAGATTTTCGTACCAGCAGGCAAAGTTGAGGCTTACAGGAAACGAAACATCGATGTAAAGCCTTTCTCTATCTCAATCAGGGAACTTTCAGGAAGCCAGTGGTGCAGGATCTTCAATATCGAAGAGGTTTCCCCTCTTGGGATTCTGCTGGTAAGGGCAATTGAATCTCTCCGGGATAAAGAATATGCGTATTCTTTTGAGGAAATTATCGATGAGGTGCTTGCGGACACTCGCGCTGACTCGGCTTCGAAGGGGGCTGCTGAGAATTACTTCAGGGCAGTGAATTCCTGGGGTCTTTTTTCAAAAGAAGGTACATCCCTATCAGAACTTGTGTCCGGAGGGAAAACAACCGTCCTTGACGTGAGTACTCTTGAAAATGAGAATATCTGTGCTGCAGCAGTATCAATCCTTGCAGGCAGGCTTTACGAAGCCAGGCTTGAAGCAAGAAGAGCCTACGAAAAGAAGCTTATGGGAGAAAAGGTCGACGAGGAAGAATTTCCTATGGTCTGGTTCTTTATAGACGAGGCTCATATTTTCGTACCCGCAAAGACAGAAAGCCTTGCTTCGGGAGTGCTTATTAACCGCTGCCTCAGGCAGGGAAGGCAACCTGGCCTCTCTCTGATTCTGGCAACCCAGCGACCTGCAAGCTTGCACCCTGATGTTGTCTCCCAGAGTGATCTTCTTATCTGCCACCGTCTTACATCGAGTGATGATATCCTAGCTCTGGAAACCTCCCGGCCTCTTTATATGCAGGAAAGCCTCCAGGCGTACCTGAAGAAGATGGGAAGCGAAAGAGGAGCTGCCCTGATAGTAGATGACCATTCCGAGTCAGTCCATCTTGTGCGCATCCGTCCGAGGATAAGCTGGCACGGAGGAGGAGAACCGAGCGCTCTAGAACCTCATTCAGAAGAAATTAGCGAAAAAATAGTGCATCAACTGCCAGAATAACTTATTTTTTAAGTTTCCGGTCAGATTTATGATTAAAAAGGTTGGAATTGTTAACCAATTTTTATAACCTGCCAGAAAATAATTTAAATATTACCTGTTATACTTCAACCCTGTGAATGCAGCTGAGTTACTGGCTGTAAGTATTCTAATAATAGCAATTAATTGCAGCAAACCCCTGGTGATATTATGAAAGGAAGAGCCTGGAAATTCGGAGATGACGTGGATACGGATGCAGTAATTCCCGGAAGGTACTTGATTTATAATACCCCGGAAGAGCTTGCAAAGTACACATTTGAAGGCGTACGCCCCGAATTTGCAAAAAAAGTTCACGAAAATGATATCGTGGTCGGAGGAAATAATTTTGGTTGTGGCTCTTCGCGCGAGCACGCCCCCTTGCCCTTAAAGGGTCAAAGGTAGCTTGTGTGATTGCAAAGTCTTTTGCAAGGATCTTTTTCAGGAACTCGATAAATATCGGAGTCCCTCTCCTGGAGTGTCCTGACACTGACAGGATCGATGACGGAGATGAGCTTGAAATAGACCTTGCAACGGGAGTTATTGAAAACAAAACAAAAGGTGAGACCTACCAGGCAACTCCCTCCCTGATTTCGTGCGTGAGATTGTGGATGAGGGAGGGCTTATTAAATATGCCAGAAAAATGGTTTCTGAGCGCTGAAAAACAGGAAATCTGTCTGGAGACAGACCTGCCCGCGTTTGACATCTCGTAATAAAAAAGGCAATTTTGCCTGCAATATTCAAAAGGAGTATAAATATGACGCAGTATAAGATTCCGGTCCTCCCGGGTGACGGGATAGGCCCTGAAATTATAGCCGAAGGCAGAAAGGTCATAGACGCAGTCGGTGAAAGATTTGGTTTTGATGTAGAATGGATTGAATACCCTCATGGAGCTGATCATTACCTTGAGACGGGAGAATTGATTTCGGAAGAGACCTTAAAGGAATTATCCGATTACCCTGCCATTTATCTTGGTTCCATCGGAGACCCCAGGATTGCCCCGGGCATCCTTGAGAAGGGAATCTTATTAACTGCGCGCTTTTACTTTGACCAGTACGTCAACCTTCGCCCGATAAAACTCCTGGACGGAGTCTGGACCCCGCTCAAAGATAAAACCTCAAAAGATATCGATTTCGTGGTCGTCAGGGAAAACACCGAAGACTTCTATGTAGGGATCGGGGGCAGGGCAAAAAAAGGAGAAAGCAAAGACCTCCTTGAAGTCAAAAGAACGCTTTACTCCGCGAAATTCGGGCTTGATATCGAGACCGACAGCGAAGAAATAGGATACCAGATAGGCCTGATTTCAAAAGAAGGCACAAAAAGGGTCATCGAATATGCTTTTGACCTTGCGGAAAACAGGAAAAAGCATGTCTCCTCTGTGGACAAGGCAAACGTCCTTTCCGATATCTACGGCTTATGGAGAGAAGAGTTCAGCGCAGTTTCTGCAAAACACCCGGGCTTTACCACTGATTTCAACTTTGTTGATGCCATCACTATGTGGTTTGTGAAAAATCCGGAATGGTTCGACGTGGTCGTAACCCCGAACATGTTCGGAGATATAATTACAGACCTCGGAGCAATGATTCAGGGTGGCCTCGGCCTTGCTCCCGGCGGAAACATTAACCCGAAAGGAACAAGCATGTTTGAACCCATCCATGGTTCAGCCCCGAAATACAAGGGCTTAAACAAAGTCAACCCGATTGCTACAATCTGGGCAGGTGCCATGCTCATAGAACAACTCGGAGAAAAGGAAGCTGCCGACACCATAGTCAGTGCAATCCAGAGAAATATCCTGGACAGCAACGTCAAAACATACGACATGGGCGGGAGGAGCAGTACCTCAGACGTCGGAGACGACATTACAAGGATAATAAAGGGAGAATAATTCCAACTTCTTCCTTCATTAAATTTTCTTTTTTCATTAAGATAAATTTCTGGAATTTTTCGGCCTATTACCTCCTTCCAAACTTTAATTAACGGCTTTTTTGCATTATTGTAGACCGATTAATTTATCCCACTCCTGCCTTCTGGTCGTCTATTTTCATTGGGTTGATATTATATAATACAAATATTATAATACTATTTATGGGAAAACGAGGTCCAAAACCACAATTTACTGACGTCGCTTGTCCAAATGATTCATGTGAATTTTATGGCCTTAAAGGTAAGGACAACGTTGTCGGAAATGGAACATCTGTGAGTCGTGGAGAAAAAGTTAGAAAATACATCTGTCGGAACTGTGGCAAAGTATTCAATGACCATACAGGCACTTTCTATTATGATCTCCGTAAAGAAGAACGTGTTATTGAATTAGCTTTAAAAATGTCCATGAAAGGGATGAGTGAAGAGGGTATTGCAGATGTATTGGATATAAAGCCAGCAACTGTACGTAGATGGTTAGATCGTGCAGCAGAATCCTGCAATAAGGTTAATGAGGTCTTTATGAAAGGCCTGAAAGTACCCAAGATAGAAATGGATGAGATATGGGTAATAGTCCAAAAAAATCGTCCCTAGAATGGAAAATTATGAAGATGATGGACCGTGGATGTGGGTAGCTTTTGCACCAAGTTATAGGTTAATAGTTGCTTTTGTCATTGGTCCGAGAAAACAGTATGTTGCGGATGAATTAGTTAAATTAACGGCTAGACGTCTTTCAGAACCATTGCCTCTTTTTGTCTCTGATGGTTTGGAATTTTATGGGAAAGCTCTTCTGAAACAATTTGGAGAAATAATAGAGTTTCCTAGAACAGGTAAGAGAGGAAGGCCAAAGAATCCAAAACGTGTTCCATCTGATTACCTGAACTTTGCTCAGGTAATCAAAAACAGGAAGGGAGGAAAATTAAAGAAGATTGTTAAGAAGATTATATTTGGAAAAGACATTGAAGAAACTGAGATATCTACAAGTTTACTCGAAAGGCAAAATCTGACATTCAGACAGGACAACAACAGGATCTCAAGAAAGACAATAGGATTCTCGAAGAAAATAGAGTACTTAATAAATCGAATGATTCTGTACTGCACGTATTTTAATTTCTGTCGAGAACATGGTGGGTTAACATATCAGGATGAAAACTGTTTTAAACGTAAAAATACACCTACAAGAGAAGCGGGAATCACTCAATCAAAATGGACTTTAAAAGAGTTGCTCAGATTCAGATGTTTCAAAACATCAACCGTATAAAACCAGACGACCTGCCTTCTTAGAGTAATGAAAAAACTGAAATCCCAGATCGAAATCTGGAGTATATTTACAAAATCATTCGAATGTGACCTGCCAACTTTCAGCCCACTTTATGTGGGCATACAAAATTCCTGTGACTTAAAATAATATTTGCGTCATAAGCTTTAATTATTTGCTTATTATGTATTTATTTGAGAATCGATGCATTAGTTCAGTTTTTAGTCAATTAGTTATATCTTTTAAATAAATAGTATCGTGACATAATCTACCAATTAAATTCTTGTCATGGCTTACAATCAGTACTCCAATATTGAGCTCTTCGACTATATTTAAAACGATATTCCAGATTTGAGCTTGAGTAATAGCATCTACCATTGTAGTAATTTCATCAGCAATTAAAAACCTGGTTTGAGGGCTTAAAGCTCGTGCAAGGGCGAATCTCTGGAGTTCTCCTCCAGAAAGTTCATTGGGCCATCGATTAAGCCAGTTATTTTTTATTCCAAATGACTCTAAAATATCCTGTGAAATAAGATGTCCTTCATTTAAAATATCTTTCATTTTCCATTTAGGATTTACAGCTTTTTCCGGATGTTGAAATACGAGCTGGACCGGGTTATAGCCTTTTGACGGAATCTCTTTTCCATCTACACTTACTTTTCCCTTATACTTATTTTCGTAGCCAGCTAATATCTTACACAAAGTTGATTTTCCGCTTCCACTATCCCCAATCAGGCCTAATACTTCTCCACTGCCTAAAGAAATATTAACATCATTTAAAATCAAATTATTTTTTTATACCCGAAACTTATGTTCTCACCTTTAAGACGCATTATTACACCTCACCGTTCCCCCGTTGACCTTTTTCATTTGGGGAATACCCTGAGAACAGAGAGCTTTCTTTTTGGAGCATCTTTCATAATAGATACATCCGTCAATAACTTCATCCTGCATTGGTTGATGTCCTTTGATTGCCTGGAATTTGTTTTGTGGAAGGGCGTTCCAGAGTGCGCGGGTATATGGGTGCCTTAGACTCTCACCATTATTTTTGAAATCTTCAACGTTAGCTACTTCCAGAACCGTACCTGCGTAGAATACTGCGATTTTATGGGAGATTTTTAATGCAGCTTCGATATCATGAGTTATAAGTATCACTGCACACCCTTTATCTGCCATATCTTTGAAGTAGCTCAGGGTCTCATTCAAAGTTTTTTCATCTAACCCCGGAGTTGGTTCATCCGCAATTATAAGCTTTGAAGAACTTATTACGGCAGTGGAAACCAGAACTCTTCGGGTCATCCCTCCTGAGAGCTCATGAGGAAGCATTCTTTCGACCTCGGGCTTTAAATCGTATCTCTGAAAAATTTCTCTCTGAAGTTTCTTTATTAAGCCTTCGTTTTTCTTTTCAACGCATCCTATTACCTGATTCGAGATTTTCATTAAAGGATCAAGATAGGTTATAGCTTGCGGAATCAGGGCTATTTCTTTACCTCTCATTTCTTCTTTTCTTTCCTGGGTGAGTTCTTCACCATCGTATTCGATCTTACCCTCGAGTTTTGCGTTTGAAGGCAAAATTCCTAAAATTGCATGAGCCAGAAGACTTTTACCGGATCCGCTTGACCCCACGACAGCCAGAATCTCGCCTTTATAAGCCTGGATACTCAAATTAGAAATTACTTTCAGTTCAGTTTGTCTAAGTCCTGACGCATATTGAATGAACGAAAGTGAAAGGTCTTCCACTTTTAACAGAGCTTCATTTTTTTCAATTTCTTCAGCAATTATTTCAAGCCCAGTGATTAACTCTTTTTCAGGGTTTATTTCAGCTTTATTTCCCATACTTCACACTCTCCAAATGTAAATCTAACGTATTTTTACCCAATTCAGTTTTTATCTAACCCGGTGAAATTTATTCGTGAGCATTCTTCGGATTCATCAGCGTTCCTAAATTTTCTCCAATCATATCAAATGCCAGGACTACAATTAACAGGGATAATCCCGGGAAAAATGCAAGCCACCAGTATCCTGCAGAGAGGTACCTCATAGATTCGGACAGAATTATACCGATTGCCGGTTCATGTGGGGAGAGTCCGAACCCCAGGAATGTGACTGAAGCTTCGTGTAAAATCGCATGTGGAAACATTAAAATCGTGCCTAACAGTATCTGAGGAACCAGATGAGGCAGGATGTGTTTTGTAGCTATCCACCATTTTGACTTGCCAAGGTTCCTAGAGATCTGAATGTATTCCTGGGTTTTCAACTGCTTGATTTCTGCTCTTACAATTCTTGTTAAGCTTGGCCAATGAGTTAATGCGACTCCGATGATAACTCCTGTTGCTCCTCCTCCCATTCCGATGGAAATGAGAATTATTAAAAGAAGGTGCGGAATTGAGAGAAAGAGATCTACCAGCCAGGATACAAAGGAATCTGCAGTTTTTCCTGCACTTGAAAGTAGTCCTAAAATTACGGTCAGTACAGTACTGATTGTGGAAGCGAGACCTCCAACTAGTATACTCAGCCCCAGTCCTTTCAGAGTTCTTACAAACATGTCTCTTCCCATCCAATCTGTCCCGAATGGATGTTCCAGAGAGGGGGCAAGATTTTTAGAACCAAAATTAGTCTGTAATGAGTCTCCGCCTAAAAACACGCTGGAAATCACGATTGCAAGCAGTAAAAATGAGATGGAGCCTATTATTAGAAGAGTTTTTTGCCTTAGATTTAATCCCCTGAATAATCCCCTGTTAACCGTTACAACAGCAGTACTCATATTGATGCCTCCTGTTGTCTTATCCTGGGATCAACGAATTCATAGATAATATCAGCAATTAGGTTTCCGAAGAAAACAAATAAAGCACTGAAGATGACTATTCCCAAAAGCAGAGGTACATCCGATCTTAACCCTGCTGCTACTGCAGCCTGTCCGATTCCAGGATATGAAAATACCTGTTCTACCAGGACTGTTCCTCCAAACAATTCACTGAATCCTAAAAACTGCAGAGTAATGGCCGGAAGCGCAACATTTCGAATTCCATGCCTCAATACCAGATCCAGTCCTTTTTCGCCTCTTGCTTTTGCAAACAGTACATAATCACTGGATAGGACTTCTATTAATTTTTCCCGAGTAAACATTACAATTTTGGCAATGTCTAATAAACTCAAAGTTAGCGCAGGGAGAATTAAACGCTGAAACCAATCAAAAAACGTCACGTTGTCAGCTGTAACCCCTATAGGTACACTTAATCCTATTGGGAACCAGCCTAAATATACCGAAAACACCATCATAAAAATGAGTGCCAGCCAGAATGTCGGTGCAGCAGCTAAAGCGTAACAATAAGTTTTTATTGCCTGATCTACCCACGTTCCTTGCTTCAGGCCTGCTATTATTCCTAAAAAAAACCTAAAATTCCTGAAAACAGCCACGAAATCCCCATCAAGATAAGGGAAGCTGCAAATCGTTCTTTAATGACGTCAATAACTGGAATTCTATAAATCAATGAAGTCCCAAAGTCTCCTTTTAGAATATTTCCTGCCCAGTTAAGGAATTTTTCCTGCGGAGAAGTATTAACCCCCCAGTACTCTTCAAGTTTAGCTTTGTGCTCTGCAGTTACTGGCATTTCCCCAATATAAGCTCTAACAGGATCTATAGGCGAATATTGAATAAGCATGAAACTTGCAAAACAAACTACAATCAAAAGGCTTGTCAATCTGAGGGTCTTTTTTCCTATGAAGCCTGCTATTTTTTCATTGTTTGACATGCTACTCCCTCGTACATTAAGATTTTACAATGACATACATTTTAACGTGGCTGCTGGCCTATTAACAATTTAAAGGATTTACAAGAAGCTTTTATATTTTTTAAACTAAGATAATTATATTAAAGCAAAATGGACGCTTTATTGCCTTTTCCTCTGAGTCCCATCAAATTCCAGCTCTGATCTAAAAGAAAGGTAAAAATGAATGATACCTGTAATTCGAATATTACAGGATCAGTCACTCATTAATTGCAGGATTAATTACCCACAACTGCAGGATTGATTTCCTGTTAACAGGACCAATTACCCACAATTGAAGAATTAAAAAAATCATTTCGAAGTCGAGCTGGCTGTGTTTACTCTTTTCCATTCATAGATATTGCCTAAAACATCTGATCCTGCATTTTTTTGTGGAGTTCCCATTTCCAGGGATTCATTCGCCATATAGAGATAATCAGTTGTCACCAGCCATAGCCAGGTAGCATCTCCTGCAGGCCCGTAACCGGTATTTCCGTCATACGCAGCTAATTGCCAGTATTTTGTAGCCTCATCCTGATCTTCCGCTCTTAAAGCTGCTTCCAGATACCCATCTACAACAGGATTACTATAAAGACCCGGATTTCTGTAAGTGTCATCTGCTTCTTTGCTGTGGTATTGCAGATATAAAGTAAAGGTATCGATATTACTGTAAGCGTATAAAACGGCTGAACTGTACTGATTGGCGTATATTTCATCCCAGTTTGCGCCTACAAGGTCTATTTTTATACCTAATTTTTTAGCCTGTTCGCTTACAGCCACTGATAGAGCTTGCCTTGTCTGGTCGTCAGAAGAATAATATAGTTTAAATTCTGCATTAGTTCCGTTCTTTTCTCGAATTCCATCGCCATCAGTGTCTTTCCATTCTGCGTTTTCTAACATTTTTCTGGCTTCTTCGAGATTTGAATCATTGATTCTGGCTTCGGGGTTTCCGTAGTTTCGTTGATCTACCCCGGTGTATTCTACATCTCCTTTTCCGGAGATTACTCCTTCAAGCAGGGCTTCTCTATCGATACCTATGTTCAAAGCTTTTCGAATTGCTATATCGGCGGTTACATTATTGCCTATAGGATCTCCCTTGAGGCTTTCTTTACCGGTATCGTTCTGCATGGGGAACGAAACTCCCAGTGCTCTTGCTGCCGGAAGAGCTATCAAATTATATCCGTCTATAGTTTGATTTGCATGGCTAATTTCGATTTCAGCTATGTCCACTTCACCGGACTTTGCAGCTGCAAATGCAGTATCTTTATCCAGAAATAGCATGGTTATTTTTTTGAAGTACGGCTTTTTTCCATAGTAATCTTCGTTTAATTCGAATATTGCCTGTTGGCTTCTGTCCCATTGTATCAGTTTATAGGGTCCTGATCCTATTGGATTGGATCCGTAAGTTTCTTTTTCATATGCGTGTTCCGGTACAATCCCAACGTATCGGAGTTTCCATATGAAGCTTGATTGGGGCTCTTTTAATTCGAATTTAACCGCAGTATCATTTATTGCCGTAGCTTTTTCGAGATTACTCATATCCAGCTCGGAGTTACTTCCAATTGCCGTATTAAATGTAAATGCCACGTCTTCTGCGGTTAATTTCTCACCGTCTGTGAACCTGACATTATCTCTTATGTTCACAGTCCATACTTTTCCATCCGAACTAACCGAATAATTCGTAGCAAGGTCATTTATCATGCTTCCATCGTCAGCTGATTTAAAAAGAGTACTCTGTATCAGTGGCTCGAAATTCACATGACCGCAACCCCATCCGAGAAGTGGATCAAATCCGGTTTCCGGTTCACCTGTATGCCCATATACATTCACCACCAATTCATCCGAATCCTGAGAAACTAATTCCGAGCCCTCAGAAACGGACTCACCGGAAACCTGTGATATTGAGCTGGCTGGATTACCCGTTGACGTTAAGATAAAAATAACCATTATAATTATGACTACTGTCCCTGCCAGTAGATATTGTTGATTTTTCTTAATTTAGACGCCTCCCATACTTTTACCAGAATCCTGAACATTTAAGCAGGAATTGAACATTGAGCAAGGATTTTTAATTGTTACAGATGATCCGGGGATTTTTCTTTTAATAATAGTTTTCAGACTAAATGTGACAATAAAATGTTACTTTTTACAATAAAATTAACACAACTTTATTAAAACAATTCTTCTATAAATACATTACGAAATTTATGTGTTACTAAATTCTTAGTTTTAAGTAGTTTAGTATTACAATGTGAGAATCTCAGTCATTTTCCTGCATCTGTGGATAATTGAGGCATTGAATACTGAAAAATAAGTGTAGATTCTGGCGATCCAAAAGATATCAAAAAATTATTACAATAAGCGCTTTGCAAGCTAAGGAACCTTCACGAAATAACTTAGGCACTTATTTATACAGTACTCAATTATTTTCGTAAACAGGCTCATCGATTATAATCTCAAAATAGTTGTGTGTTGCCCAGGTTATTTCGTAACTGGCCCTAACGAATTTACAAAAAGGTAGCAGTAATCAAAGATTAGGAAAAGGGATATCAGTACTATATAGGTTGGAAAAGTGGAAAAAAGTAATTTAAAAATTGAAAAATGGAGAAAGCAGTGGTTTAAGATTGAAAAATATATTCTAAGCAAATTAACCAAAAAAGGTTGCGCTGAGGAGTCTTGCATCCTCAGCGTTACTAAAACTTTCAGGAATAGTTCCCTTACTGAAAGTCAGTTTGTAGTTTTATTTGCTGTGCGGTTCCATTCCAGGATATTACCAAAAATGTCTGCACCGTGAGGCTGTATTTTAGGGATTCCAATATCTAAATCCTCATCCATAATGTACAGATAATCAATAGATGCCAGCCACATCCATGTAGCATCTCCTTTTGCAGAAAATCCTGTTGTTCCGTCCCAGGCAGCCAGTTGCCAGTTTTTATTGGCAGTATCCTGATCAACGCTGGTTATGGCTGTCCTTAAATAGTTATCCACTACCGAATTGTTGTACATTATTACGTTGTTGTAGCTTGAAGGGTCGTAACTTTTGCTGTAGTATTTCAGGTATAAGTCAGTAGGGTCCAGCGAGCCGAAACCGAAAACTACCGGAGTCGAATGCGCCAGGGTATCAATCTCATCCCAGCTTTTGCCCTCGACTTTAATGTTTATGCCCAATTTTCGGGCTTCCTCGCTTAATGCAACAGCTAACGCTTGCCTATCCTGTGCATTTGAAGGATATAGTAAAGTAAATTCGGCTTTCAACCCATTCTTCTCAAGGATGCCGTCGCCATCTGTATCTTTCCAGCCGCTATCCGCTAAAATTTTCCCGGCTTCATCTACATTTCCATCTTCGAATATAGCTTCCTTATTTCCGAAAGGTAATTTGTCCACACCCGTAAATTCCTCTTCACCCTGCCCATTTAATGCGCCATTGATTAAGGCTTGCCTATCTATTCCAATATTCAAGGCTTTTCTTATCACAGGATCGGAAGTTACATTGTTCCCGATTGAATAGCCATTTTCCGTTTTCCTGCCTGTATCGGGCTGCATGGGGAAACTTATTCCCCTGGCGTCAATGGAATCAAGGGATACTATTTTCATTCCATCCACTTTTTGATTAGCATAAGAAGACGGAATTTCGGCTAGGTCAACCTGTCCTGATTTCGCCGCCGCAAAAGCCGTGTCGGACTGCATGAAGAGTAAAGTTAACTTCTTGAAGTAAGGTTTCTGGCCATAATAATCCGGATTTGCTTCAAAGATCGCCTGCTGGCCTTTATTCCACTGTACGAATCTGTACGGGCCCGACCCTATCGGATTGTCCCCATAAGTTTCATCGTAAGCATGTTCAGGCACAATCCCAAGAACTGCAAGTTTGTGAATAAAAGTCGCCTGCGGATCGTTTAATTTGAATTCAACCGTGTAATTATCGAGGGCTACCGCATTTTTCAGCACTGAGATATCTACTCCACTCGAATTTGCAGCGGTATTAAACGTGAAGGCTACATCCCTGGCCGTTAAAGGCACTCCATCATGGAATTTAACGTCATTTCTTATATTAACAGTCCAGGTTAATCCATCGTCACTAACAGAATAATTTGTCGCTAAATCATGAATCAGAGATCCATTACTATCTTTTTTAAAGAGGGTACTTTGAACAAGTGGTTCGCGATTATAGCCCCATCCAGTAATCGGGTTAAAACCGGTTTCCGGCTCTCCTCCGTGGGTCCCTACTGCTGCCACCAGTTCAGCCGAGTCTTCGGAAATTAATTCATCCGAACCCCGGAAATCGATTCATCCGAAACCTCAGAAGCCGGTTTGGCTGGCTCACCAGTCGGCATGAAAACAAAAGCAGCCGCGAGAATTATGGCTATTGCTCCTATTAAGAGATATTGCTGATTTTTATTAATTTAAACTCCTCCTTTCTCGTAATTATATCAAATTATTGCAGTAGTATTACCTATCAGTAGTGTTTTTAGTAATCTCGAGTCAGTTGAGTAACACTTCTCTGAGAAAACATAATAATATAGCAATACTTTTTTAACTAAAATTAAGATGAATTAGACTAAAATAGTTTTGTTATAAATACCTTCCTAAATAGACGTAATACTAATACAGTAATATTATATAACAAAATAATACAAAATAATATTTTTATTCGTCTGTTAGTTTAGGATTGATTGCGATTTCTGGATGAAAAAATAGTTTAAATTCGGTATTTTTAAAAAATAGCAAAAACATTACTGAATTAAGCCGCCATTTGAATCTACTTAAAACGACATTAAATACAAAAGTTAAATAGAAAGAAAGGCATATAGCAAAATGTTTCCAAACCGCTAGAAACCCTGTTTTTCTTGTATTTATAAAGGGTTTGATAATTTTCCGATAAGAATTTTAGCCCCAAAAAAGGACTTATTTCAGGCCTTTTCTAGCTAAATAACGGAAAATTTTGCCCTATTCGCGAGCAAGATACACTAAAATAAGGATTGAAATTTTACTGGCTTCTCTGTCTTATGCAGTTCAGAATTGGATTCGCGAGCAAGATACACTAAAATAAGGATTGAAATTAATTTGGAATTAAATACTCGGACTGCAAAATCCCTATTCGCGAGCAAGATACACTAAAATAAGGATTGAAATTCTCGACGGGACTGATCAATATCTCTTAGTGAGACTATTCGCGAGCAAGATACACTAAAATAAGGATTGAAATAAATCTGAATTAATCCAATCCAGCGCTACCCTCAAATTCGCGAGCAAGATCCACTAAAATAAGGATTGAAATTGAAAAAAGACTAAAAACAATATAGAAACTTTTTTCATATCATAGAGTAACTTGTGAGATGTGAAATCCACGATCATTGCAGTACATGACAGGTCTGCCGCTGTCTATGATAATATGAGTATACTGATAGAATATCACGGGCACGAAGTGCTTTTTGGACTGGCTTATGAATATCTATCTGCGGGGAGTACTGTCCTTGATATCGGTATTGGTACTGGGCTAAGCTCTTATTTGTTTTATAAGGCCGGCCTTAAGGTATATGGGATTGATGGCTCGGAAAAGATGCTCGATATATGCAGGGAAAAAGGATTCACTACGGAACTTAAGTTGTGCGATCTGGTAGTCGATAGATGGCCCTATGAGGACGCAAAATTCGAAAATACAATGGCATGTGGAATATTCCATTTCTTTGAGAAACTTGATACATTTTTTAAAGAATCAAGCCGCGTGATGAAAATCGGGGGTACCTTCAGCTTTACCGTCATGGTATCAGAAAATGGCCTTTTGAACTATACCGATACCGATTCAGGTCTCTCCATATACTATCATAATGACTTTCAGATAACCGAACTGATAAATAAACACGGTTTCGAGATACTAAAGTGTGTTATGTTTTTTGTGTATAAAACACCCGATAAAAAAGGAAAGTCAATGTTTAGAGGGTATCTCGCAAAAAAGGTTTGAAAATTATTCTTAATCCCACTTTCCGCAGATGTACACAAGAATGCCATCTATTATCCATTTTTGGCAGTAGTTCAAAAGTTAACTCACCATTTGATAAGTTATTTTGGACCAATCGGTAAATGAATTCTACATCTGTGTACATCTGCGGAATGTCGGCTTAATACAAACTCTTACATTAAAGTTAAAGTTAAAATTTGCAGGCAAAGTTCGCTAAAAGAAGGCCTGAAACTTAATTTTTCATCAATGTCAGTCTATTCTATGCAAGATATTCGCGAGCAAACCTCCACCGGATGACATGCGTTTCAGCCATATAGTGGATACTTACAAAGTGGTACCGCAGCTCCTTTTACTTCTGTGCGACGTACGCATGCCCAGACCCGCAGGCTATATCTCCATCTTTTGAAACAAAGTTTGCACACATGGAATATGCGGGAGATAGGCTTTTCAACCTTTCTTATTGAATAGGATTGAATTGTATTGAATAGTACTGAATATTATCAAATATTCGAGGATATTATTGGATATTATATGACATTGCTGAATATTAGATGATATTAGTGATTATTAGAGGACATTAATAAATAGTATCCAGGATTAGCAAAAATTAATGAATATTGGCAAATTAGTGAATATTAGCAGAAGCTAGCGAACGTTATCAGAAATTATCCGATGTTAGCGAACGTTTATTCTGGGGAAGAACTTATGAAAGGCCCGTTTGAAAAGATATATCAGTTTAAGCTTTCAATAAAAGGCATTACTCCTAAGATCTGGCGGCGAATCCAGGTGCCGGAAAATTATATTTTTCTGGACATTCATAAGACTATCCAGGCTGTGATGAATTGGAAAGATTACCATTTGCATGAATTCGAAATGCAAAACCCACAAACCGGGGAGCTTGACAAAATAGGGAAAGCAGATGACGATTATGAAACTTTCTGTGAACCCCTTGTGCAGGAGAATAAGGCTAAGCTCTCCAAATACTTTACTCTGGAAAATAAGGTTGCTCTTTACAGATACGATTTCGGGGACAACTGGGAAGTAAAAGTCCGGCTTGAGGAGATCCTTCCGAAAAAACAAGGTGTGAAATATCCTATCTGCACTGCAGGAAAAAGAGCAGCTGTCCCCGAGGACATTGGAGGGATATGGGGCTATGAAGAGATGCTCGAGATCCTGAAAGAACCTGAACATGAGGAATATGAACATACAGTGGCGTGGCTGGGGAAAAGTTTTGACCCCGAGTACTTTAACCCAAAAGACGTTGCTTTTTGAGCTGGAAAAGTTGGAAACTGATGAATGTATTCCGACCTGCCGCAAAAATGCAGATTCAAACTTTTTTTAACGAAAGAAGTTTGGAAAAGTTGAAAGCGTTTCCTTGCTGAAACCGGCAGCGTAGATTTTTTTATCGCTGAGTTGCCAGTTTTTACTTCATATTTTCCACTGGCGATAATCCTCAACAATTTCAAATGGTGACGAAGTTCATGTTATAACCTTATCTCAAGGCCTTTTATGTTCACAATTCTGTCTATCTCAAACTTGTCTTCGCTAAGAATAAAGCTCTGTTTTTCATGAGCTGTATTTACTAAGTATTCGTAACAAAATAGATTGAGTATTTTTTTATATAAGTTAATCCTATTTGGTCTATATGCTTGAGGAAATTATTTCCAAAAATATAACTTGCTAAAACCTTTTCTTGATGAAAAAAGCAAACGTTTATTTGCAGCTGCAGAAGCGCTTAGTATTGGCAAAGGCAACATCAGCATAGTTTCTCGTGCAACTGGTATTTCTGAAAATACAATTAAAAAAGGTTGCACTGAACTGGAAAGTGGCAAATCTCTTTCTGATGATAAAATACGTGCTCCTGGAGGAGGTCGTAAAAAGATTGTTGAGAAAGACCCTACTCTTTTATCCGATCTTGAGGCACTTATTGAACCAACAAGTCGTGGGGATCCGGAATCTCCTTTACTCTGGACTTGTAAAAGTCTTCGAAATATAGCAGGGGAACTTCAGAATATCGGACATAAAGTAAGCCATACAAGAGTTGCGGATATGCTTCACATGCTTGGTTACAGTTTACAAGCGAATAAGAAAACCATAGAAGGAACTGAGCATCCTGATCGTGACAAACAATTTGAGCATATAAGTGAAAAATGTAAAATATTTCAAGGTGAACATCAGCCTGTAATCTCAGTAGATACTAAAAAGAAAGAGTTAATCGGAAATTTCAAGAATGTTGGCCGTGAATTGCGTCCAAAAAAGATCCAATACTTGTCAATGTATATGATTTTAAGGATAAAGAACTGGGAAAGGTAAATCCATATGGGGTATACGACATTGCTAATAATGAGGGATGGGTAAACGTCGGCATAGATCATGATACAGCGTCTTTTGCAGTTGAAAGTATACGTAGATGGTGGAATCTAATGGGGTGTAAATCATATCCTGATGCAAAAAAACTTTTAATTACTGCAGATTGTGGGGGAAGCAATGGATCAAGAGTAAAATTGTGGAAAACAGAATTACAAAAATTAACGGATGAAATCGGATTGGAGATTTCGGTTTGCCACTTTCCTCCAGGTACAAGTAAATGGAATAAAATAGAGCATAGACTATTTTCTCAGATTACTCTTAATTGGAGAGGAAAACCACTAACAAGCTATGAAGTAGTTGTAAACCTTATTGCAGCAACAACTACATCAAAAGGGCTTGAAGTAAAATGCATGTTAGACACGAATAAGTATCCAACAGGAATTAAAATCGAAAAAAACAGGTTGAAAAATTGGGCATTATACTTGATGAGTTTCACGGAGAATGGAATTACACATTCAAACCAAAGAATGGAGTGAGTTAATTAAATTATTTTGTGACGAGCCCTAACCAAGGTTTGCCACTCTTATAAAAGCTCAAATCTTCGGGTAAATTCGGTTGCACCCAACTGTAAAGTGAATTTGAAACCTCTTTGATTATTTCTCTGGCTTCCGGGCTGGTATGGTAATGGTAAACATATGCAGTATGTTTAAGCAGTTTGGTGCCTGCCCATTCCGATTGTTCTTTCATTTCTTTTAAATAATCATTTAGCTTTTCCAATACGGATTTATCACTATCGTTTGATTTCAAACACAAATCTTTACGTACAACAAGAATAAACTCGTCACATAAATCAAAAGCTAGGTCTACCAAAAATCTGTAAACATCGTTTTTAGGTTCGGAAGTAATGCTAATAATCAAGTTTCTCCTCCGTAAAAATTTATTTATAAATCATATCATGCAAATACGATTTATCATGCAAATACGATTAAATTATTAATTATTTAAAGCAAATTTTTGAATTATACAGGATATTCTGGCAAAGGGTAATATCTTATATAAAATTGTTTAATTGTTGAGTACTTGATTTATTCTCTTTTGTATTTATTTTTGCTGGTTTTTATGTTGTGTCAAGAAGAAACTTCTCCCAGCAAAATTAAAACCAAAACCTAAAATAACCCCTAAAGTCAGTACTTAACAGGGTGAAAAATTATGACCAGAGAACTCGAAACTCCGGAATGTTGTCCTCGATTTGACCCCGTCCCTGAGACGGAAAATTGTTTGAATGGAACAATAAAGATTCATTAAGGATTCGGTTACCATGCAGTTTTACATGCCTCTGAATTTTGGAGAAGTAATAATGAGGATGAACGAAAAAGTCTCCAGGGCAGGCGCAGAAATACCGGACTGGCTCTGTTTATCGGACCATACCTCAGAAAGCAACATGGACCTTTATCTGGCTGTTGATAAAGAAGTGGACGACGCCGAAAATGTAACATTGAGCGGGAAATTCCCGAGTAAAGTGTATGAGGGAAATTTTGAAAATACTGGAGAATGGTGCCAGGATTTTGAGGCCTACGCAAAAGCCAGGGCCTGGAAGTCAAGAAATGGTACATGTGGTATACCACCTTCCCCGCCTGTGCCGAAAAGTACGGGAAAAACCATATAGTGATTATTTCCAAAGTTAAATTCATTGGTCATCGGTTAAGGAATTTTCTTGCCTGTATGCTATCGATTTAGGAGCAAAAGTCAGTCCCAAGTTTCAAAACCAATAACTAAAATCGATGCCCTGTTCCAACTTCATATCAATGAATATTTTGGAGAACTGTTCTGGAAATAAGGCAATTTATCATGATTCCTCACTTAGAACCTATCCGAAAAGTGTTATGACTACTGTTTTCAAAATCATGTTTGTAATAAGTGACCTAAAGCAAGATTTAATTAACTATCAGCAGTATAATATTATAGTTTTTTGAGTGATGAACATGAAGAAGTCTCAGGTAAAAAAAGTATTTTTAAATTTCATTATAGCACTCGTCACATGTACATTATTGGGATACTTATCGCATGATTTAATGAACGGTGTAAAAATTGGACTTGGGGTAGGTACAGGAATTGCAATCGGAACTGCAATGTTTGATGGTCTACATAAATCTAACTGAATCTATAGTCTCTTTTTTAAACAAAAAGCAGATTGGTAAAAGTTTATAAGGAAAATGTTGCGACATATTGTAACTTTGCAACTATATTATTGTGTACTTTTCGGATAGGCTCTTAACCGAAGACGCATGAAGTTAAATTTATATTAAGTAATACTATCGGCAGTTTTAACCAGCCTTCGTCTTGACCGAAGCGCGGATCAAGCGCGCGCTTGCAGAGAAGTTCCACCTCCTCCTTTTCAGTTGCCTTTAAATCCCATAAACTATCTACTATTTCCTGATCGATGTGGCAAGGAAAAAGCAATTTGAGAAACCCCTGCATGGGGATAAGGAAAGCCTGCGCTTTGCAACCCCCGAACCCATTGCCCGCTACAGGGCGCAGCGCCTTAAATGCAAGACTCTGGCTGACATTAGCTGTGGGATAGGGGGACAGACTGTCTTTTTTGCGCAGCAATGCGAATTCGTTTACGCAGTGGAAATTGACCCAAAAAAATAGAATATGCTAAGCAGAACTGTGAAATGTACGGGCTTGATAATGTAAAATTCATTTGCGGAGACGCCCTTAACCCAAAAGTTATAGAGCAGATCCCGGCAGTTGATGTGGTTTTCTCAGACCCTTTCCGCCCGGCAGAAGAAAATGAAAGGCGCGTCTCAAGTCTGGAACCCGGAATTCCCAATGTGCTGTCTGCTTATGGAGAAAAGACCGGAAATTTCGCATTTGAAGCTCCTCCTCAGATGCCACCTGAAAGAATTCCTTTTGACTGCGAAAAAGAGTACATTTCTCTGGATGGCCAGCTTAACCGACTGACCCTTTACTTCGGCTGGCTGAAGCAGTATGACAGACTGGCTGTAGCTCTTCCTGCAGACGAGGGACTGGTTCCGAAAGATGGCCCTCTCCCGCAGATAAGGGAAACTGAGAAGATGAAACTCTGCGCCTATGAACCCGAACCTTCTGTGGTTGCAGCAGGATTGCTGCCTGAACTCGTAGAATCCATGATACAGCTGGTAGGACCCATTATGGGATCTTTCGAACTCTTCAAAGTTGACAAAAAGAGGCTTTTGCTCACCTCTGATGCCCTGATGAAGCAGTCCATGATCAAAAACCATTATCTGGTCCTGAGGGTTTGCCCCTTTGAGCCAAAGGAGATCAATAAATTCCTGAAAGGTAGAAATGTCGGGAGTGTAGTGCTCAGGGCAGGCGTGAAGCCCGAAGATTACTGGGAAGTCCGAAACGAGGTTGAAAAAGGCCTTGAAGGAAATAAGACAGTGCACCTTTTTGTAAAAGGCGGGACTGCAATCCTCTGTGAAATACTTTTTAAGGATTGAAAAATACTTTAATGACAGTATTTGAATATAATTTTTAAGAAGAAGAAACAACTTTCAATATTGTAGCAATGTGGAATCAGGAGAAAGGATACATCTTATTTGCAACAAATAAAAAAGTGAGTTCAATAGACACATTCGTAAAGCAAATATCTGAAGAGTACGGGAAAAGATGGAATATAGAAACAGGATATAGAGTAAAAAATGATTTTATAAGAACATGCTCTAAATCACCTGTTGCAAGGACGCTATTTTTTGTAGTTCAATATATCATGTACAATATTTTGAATGTCTTAAAATCAGTTCTTAATATTATAGCATATCAAATGAAATCAGTAATCAATCAAGACATTATTAAAGCAGTAATAGACGGAATCGATTCAGTATGCAATATCCCAGTCAAGTTATTCTTAGATTGCTTAACGAAATTTGATCAAGAAAGAAATCGAGAGCTTCGCGCTCGATTAAGAGATATAAATTTTAATATATAATCAAAAAAATCACAAAACCGATTAGTTGTGACTAAGAGCCTATCCGAAAAGTCAATAAGACATGTTGTGAGAGTTATATTAGGTCTAAATATCAAGTATATTAGGTCTAAATATCAAGTGTCTCTGAGATTCTGAATATTGCCAATCATTAAACTATCATTGGATCATAATATTTTTCTGATAGGCTCTTAATGAAGACAACAAAATCATGAGGTCATTGATGATCGGTACAACTGAATTTATGCTTATCCTTTCAGTTATCATATTACAGATTCTTCCTATTATTGTGATATCATACTTGGTATGCAAATATCTCATTAATCAGAACAAGACAAGCGGCTATGAAGAAAAGTCTGCTTTGGATTTCGCAAAAGAAAGATATGCTAAAGGTGAAATCACAAAAGAAGAATTTGAAGAAATAAAAAAGAATCTGATTTGACTGTCTCAGACAATACTTTTCGGATAGGCTCTAAGTACAATTTTCACTTCAGAACTTTTCAATACTAATATTTTTAGAACTTGTTATCAAAAATACAATCAAAATCGATGAAACGAAGACTTTCATTATGAATTATTAAGGAAAAATTGTAAACGAATGAGAATTGCTATTCGGAACTATAGCAAATCGGAACTACTGGAATAACCGGAACGGCTTTAAGGTCTGCATATATTACCTATTCTCATGAATTGTGACAGAGAAAGGCTTACCAGAGTCCGCATGATTGCAGATTACCAGTTTGGAAAAGGCATTGGAAAAGAGCTTTTTCCTGACGGTGCAACATTTCAGTTATCCCGGACAAAAAGAGTACGCCAGGTCTTTCACTCAGGAAAACGCATAGCCACAGCAAGAGCAAAAGATGGCTTTTTTACCCTCAGTATTGAAGGAGCTTCCATTATCCACAGGCTTTTGCCCGGAAGAAAGCTCAGGGTCGTTATTTCAGCAGAAGCTGCTCCTTTTGTGGAAAAAGGTAAAACAGCTTTTATAAAACATGTGGTTGAAATCGATCCCGAACTCCGGGCCGGAGAAGAAGTACTCGTGACAGACGAAGCTAACCGGCTGCTTGCAACAGGACAACTGCTGTTATCTCCTGCAGAGATCCTGGCCCTTGACAGCGGAGCAGCCGTAGATGTGAGAGTAGGAGTTGCTTCGAAAAAAGAAGAATAATTGAAGCTGCAGGAAAAGTTGTGAATAAATAAAGGGGACACAGAAAAAGGAAAAATAAGTCTTAAGTTTATGTTAAAGATAAAGATTTTTTAAATTTTAGACAAATTTACATATAGTTAGATATAATATATAAAACGTAGTTCGTATTGCTCAAATATTCTTAAAATGAGCGGATAAAATCAATAAGAATATATTATAGATCGTAATTTTTGAATGAATATTATTCATAAAAAACGGATATTAAAAAAGACAGTCTCATGTCTACCCTGAAATTCCCATATATCAAAGAACCAAAGAACAGTTTCCCCGGAGAGTGAAAAATCATTTCAGAGCCAGAACAGATTCTAAAATATTTCCTGGTTCCAGATAATACCAGAATAGAAGCAAACAGGATTATAGTCCAGGGAGACGTTATTATCGGCAATCACTCCAGTATTGAATACGGCATACTCGGAGACACAGTCATTATGGGAGAAGGGGTGGCCGTTTCAGGGGATATAGCGGCAAGTTCCGATATCAGGATTGACATGTGGTCAAAACTGGGAAGCAGGGTAGAGGTCGGCGGAAATGCTTATCTTGGAGAATTTGTAACCATAGACGGGAAACTGCTCGTAGAAGGGGATCTGGACGTAGGAAAAGAAGTTAAAATTAGGGGAGGGTTCGAGGCCAAAGGATGGATCGTGGTCAGGAATCCGGTCCCTGTAATTATATTTTTATTCCTTTATATAAGAGAAATGATGCGCCTCGGAAAAGGCGAGGAAATAGAGAAAGCCGTAGAAGAACTTTTTGAAGATTCCGAGGATAGCCAGGACTTTGAAGGAAAAGAGCCCAGTGAAAATATAATGATTATACCTGCCGGTGCAAAGATTTCCCCTGAAGTCATCGAGGTTGCCGGAGAAGCTAATATCGGGAGTAACTGCCTGTTAATAGGAAACATTCGGGCACAGACAGTTGAGACAGGAAAAAACCTGACCCTGAAGGGAAGCGTTTATTCAGAGGGCAAGATCATCATAGGAGAAAGCAGTACTATCCATGGGAATCTCTTTTCAAAAGGACAGGTGCATATTGGCCGAAACAGCAGAATTTTCGGTGGAATAAAAGCCGACTCTGTATTAATGCACGAAAACGCCAGGGTAGACGGTACAATAAAAGCACCATCAGGAGTATCTTTCTTACGAGAAGCCGCAGAAAAGCCAATCCTTGTAGAAGTTAACGCTTTAGGGAAAGGAATTGTAAGCAAAGCCCATGAGTTGCCTAAAGGTGTACTTCAAGACGAAATCATAAAAGCTCCTGATATAGCGGAAATAGTTTCACTCATCAAATCAAGCGCAAAAGCTAAAAATGGTTTTGTGCCTGGCAGAAAAAGAAAAACTGCCAGAACTCAGGCTCTGGAAAGGACCAGGCGCTTCACAGGAACCAGAACTTACAGAAAGGAGAAGTCCGGAGATTAAGATCTGAATGGCCTGAAGCTATGTTTAAGCCTGAAAAGCCCTAGAAAACCTGGAATGCCCTTGATTGAGCCTTAATCTGAATTTTCGTTCTACATACAGCATAATCTGATCTTATAGCTGTAAGCTTTCCAGGGAAAGAATTGCGGAAAAAGTTATTTTTTCAGAAGGAGCAGTAACATTCTTAGGGTATAAGGGAATTATCTGGATTTCAGGAAAGACGGAATACATTTTAACTGTAAGCTTTTTAAATCCTCAAAGGAGAACATTTTCAGAGTATTGATGATGCTAGCCTTTGCATGTTTAAGCTTCCGTAGTGGTATACAAATTCAAAATAATCCGGATCTTATTCGTTAAACTTCCAGGTCAGCTTAAAAGTATAAATTGTATAATTTCAGGAAGGAATTCAATTGATAGAGACTATTACAGATCCTCAGGATCTACAGGCAAAGTACGATTCAGTTATAGAAAAAGATTCAAAATACGTAATGCAGAACTATGGACGCCAACCCCTTGTACTTTCAAAAGGGAAGGGGGCAGTTGTCCAGGATATTTGCGGAAAAGAATATATTGACTGTGTAGCAGGAATTGCAGTAAACAATGTTGGACACTGCCACCCCATGGTCGTCAGGGCAATCAAGGCCCAGGCTGAGGAACTGCTACACGTCTCCAATCTTTATTACACCGAAATCCAGGCCGAACTTGCAGAAACCCTTGTCTCGGTTACAAGTATGGAACGTGTTTTTTTCTGTAATTCCGGATCTGAAGCCGTAGAAGCTGCAATGAAACTAGCCCGTGTAGCTTCCGGAAAAAGCGCCTTTGTAGCAGCTGAGCATTCATTTCATGGCAGGACTATAGGGGCACTCAGCGTGACCCACAAGAGCATGTACAGGGATCCTTTTATGCCTCCTGTGAGTTCTGAGACTGCTTTTGTTCCATACTCCGATGCTGATGCCATCAGGCAAGCGATTTCGCAAAACACTGCAGCAGTTATTCTTGAGCCCATCCAGGGAGAAGGCGGGGTAAAGATACCGACCCCCGAATACCTTAAAGAGGTCAGGGAAATCTGTGACGAAACCGGAACCTTCCTTATCTTTGACGAGGTGCAGACAGGCTTTGGAAGGACAGGCACGTGGTTCTGTAAAGAACAGTTCGGAGTGGAACCTGATATCATGAGTATGGCAAAGGCAATAGGTGGAGGCTTTCCAATGGGGGCTATCGCGGCCAGGGAGGGACTCAGCTTTGGACGTGGGCAGCATGCTTCTACTTTCGGAGGCGGGCCTCTTGCCTGTGCAGCTGCACTTGCTTCGATTGAAGCGATAAGGGAAGAAGGGCTTCTTAAACGCTCGAAAGAAAACGGGGCTTATTTAATGGGAAAGCTCAGGAATATGGATAGGGAAGATGTTGTAGAAGTCCGCGGGAAAGGCCTTATGATAGGAGTTGAGATAAAATATCCCTGCAACAAGTTCGTAGACTTTGCAAGGGAACGCGGCGTGCTGGTAAACTGCACATCTGACTCAGTGCTCCGTCTGGTTCCTCCACTTGTGATTACGAAAGAACAGATCGATAAGGTAGTTGATGTTCTTGAGCAGGCCTGAACTGATAAAAAAGAAATCTTTGATATCGCAGAGTACGTTCCCGGAAAATCCATTGAAGAAATAGCTTCTGCCTACGGGCTTGACCCGGCCTCAATTATTAAACTCGGCTCGAACGAAAACCCGCTTGGGCCCTCTTCAAAAGCCGTCCAGGCCCTGGTGGACACAGCCCCCTGTGCAAACATTTACCCGTCTGCAGATGCGATAGAACTTAGAGAAGCTCTCTCAAAATATACAGGCTTTCCGGTCTCAAACCTAGTAGCATCAGGGCCTGGAATGGACGGACTCCTTGACGGGCTTTGCAGGCTCATTATTGAAAAGGGAGATGAGGTTATAGTCCCTACTCCGACTTTTGCCTATTATGAGCTGCCAGCCCGGGCATGCGGAGGAAAGCCAATTTTTGTAAGGAGGAACCTGGACTTCTCTTTGTGCCCTGAAAAGGTTTTGGAAGCCGAGTCCCCAAGGACAAAGATAATTTTCCTCTGCTCTCCCAACAATCCTTCGGGAAACCTCCTTCCCGAAAATGACCTGAGGAAAATACTTGAAAATACCAGAGCTCTTGTGTTTGTTGACGAGGCGTATGTTGAATTTGCGGACAGGAACCTTGCCGGGCTTGTGCGGGAATATGATAACCTTGTCGTGGGCAGAACTTTTTCAAAAGTATTCGGGCTTGCAGGCCTGCGCCTGGGCTACGGGATCATGCCTGAGTGGCTGGTAAAAGAGTACATACGGGTAGCAACTCCTTTTTCAGTAAGCCTTCCGGCTTTAAAGGCAGGAATAGCTGCCCTTTCGGATGCCGAACACCTCAGAAAGAGTATAGAGATTGCAAGAGAAGGCAGAGAATACCTGAAAGAAAAAATCCCTTTTAAGGTGTATCCTTCCCAGTCAAACTTCGTACTTGTAGATGTTGCCCCTTTGAAAGCAAAAGCAGTTACAGAAAGCCTCATGAGAGAGGGAATCATTGTACGTCCCTGTGACTCATTCAGGGAGGCAGGAGATACTTTTATCAGGGTAACAGTCGGGATTCCGGAACAAAACGAAAAAGTTGTAAAGGCTTTTGAAATTGTAAAGAACGAGGGTTAAATATCTCAATTTCTTTACTTTAAGCCTCATCCAGTTATTTTATTCAGATTGTGATTTACTTTAGATAGTTGATTCAAACGTTTATTTCTTCGGTTTCTATAATTCTCATCAAAGGGTAATTCAGGTCGGGGTTATATTCCATTCCAACTTTTACCTTTGAGGAGCCGTATCTTACAGTTATTTTTACCTTAAGCATGAGCCCCTGGAGTTCGGAATAGCCGAATTTGTTACTCAGCTTGCTTTTCAGCATATCCCTATCGATTTTTACGGAAATTTCTTCAACGTGGGGCTGGACTGAAATGCTTTCCTGAATAGCCTGTTCAAGGCTTGAAACCGTGTTCAAATTTACAGGAGAGCCCGTAAATTGGTGATAAAGAGCTCCAAGTTTTATTCCTGCTTCAAAGAGTGCATTGTCTCTGTCAGTTACCTTTTTTGGATCAAATAATCTCTCCATTCTGGAAATTCATGAGTGGAAATGTCAAAGTGAATCGGTTTTACTGTTTTCCCTTCCTGCCGGCCCCCATCCCTCTATTTAGATATTCTTTACTACCCAGATTGCTCAGTAGAGGAACCTTAAAAAAGGGAGAAAAAATGTATGTTAGCATGAGGATAAAAGGCAGGATAGAAAAAGTCCGCAGATACTGCACATTATACGTCACATCTACAACATAGAGAAGCATGGTTAGCCCAAAAATGGAAGCTATAAAAGCCAGGATTTTGATATTCTTTATCTTCGGATAATTTACCGAACTCACCATAAGAATAGAGAGAGCAAGTGTAAGAGCTAGAAGGAAGTCTATCCTGACAAGACTTTCGCCTAACAGCATGTAGGTAACAAGCATAACGCAACCTGCAGTTATGGGAAGACCTTCAAATCCTGTTTTACAGGAAGCAACGGAATTGAAGCGTGCGAGCCTTAACACGCCGCAAATGGCATACAAAGCCGGGAATAACGCTACAAGAGGATCTGCTCCTCCAAACTCCAGGTATATGAGAAGAGCAGGAGCGACCCCGAAAGAGACCGCATCTGCCAGAGAGTCAAGCTGTTCCCCAAGTTCTCCTCCGTTGAACCGTCTGGCAATGTATCCATCCGCCCCATCTGCAACTGCCGCAACCAGAAGGAAGATCAAAGCCAGGGCAAAAGACCCATCATGGGCAACAGTTTGATAGGTGGCCGCCTGGACAGCAGCGTGGGCAGCTATTGCAATTGAGCTAATCCCGCAGATAAGGTTCAAAAGAGAGACCAGGTCCGGGAGTCTTAACATTTGAAATACGTTCATGTTCAAAAGTCCCTGTCATTTTTTATTGTTGCTATAACGGTCTTGCCTGCAAGCACACGCTCTCCTTTTCTTACTGTGATTTCAAAGTCGTGAGGAATTGTTACGTCGACTCTTGATCCGAACCGAATCATTCCGATGCGTTGTCCCTGCTCGATGCTATCGTTTACCCGAGAATAAGAGACAATTCTGCGGGCAATTGTGCCTGCAATCTGTGTAACACTAACATCCCCGTATTTGCTGTGGATAATAAACTCGTTTCTTTCGTTTCGTTCAGAGTCTTTACAAAAAGCAGGAAGATATCCTCCTTTCTTATAAGTTATTTCCCTTATTTTCCCGGAAATCGGAGCTCTGTTTACATGTACATTCTGGAAAAACATGAAAATACAAACTTTTCGGTCTCTGATATCTATAATTGTACCATCGGCTGGAGAAATCATATAAGTGTCCGAAATTTCCACCTTTCTTTCGGGGTCTCTGAAAAAAGAACCATAAAGAAAGTTAATGCCATTGCGAGGTAAGCAGCATTGTTTGCTAGGTAAGCAACGTGATTCAGATTTGAGCTGTTCATTGCCCTGGAAAGGATTGCAAACAGTGCAGTTACAAGCGCAGCTGTGAAAAGCCAGGGTTCCGAGCCCTTTGCAAGCATTGACCTCAGTCCTCCCTGGACATGTGCAGAATAGATCTCAATTCTTTAGAAAATATGACCCAGATACCGTCAATCATTCCCAGTAATTCGGGCAGAGTTAGGAGCACTAGATATGAAATTGCAAAGAGGGCAATTCCTGACCCCGCTTTTGCGATATAATTATGTGCGATTACAAAACTGTCAGCACCAAACCACTGCTCTCCATATGCTACTACCACAAAAATGTCCCTGATAAGGTTAAGAACGTAAATGACTGGTACTGACACGATGAAAGCTGTAGCGAGACGATTAAGGGGAGCTCTGACAGCACCTATAAGCCCCATAAAGAGAGCGATGCTTTCAATTGCAGTACAGGCAAGAATGATCTCCACTGTGTACCCGTTAAGTGTTATCATATTCCAGGCTTTCAGGTATGCAGGAATCTCGAAATACTGAAGAACCCAGGTGACCTGGGAGGCGACCCCTCCAATAATCCAGGTATTTAGAGAGGGAAATTTGCAAATGGAAAATAAACAAGCGCTCCGAGTGCACTGGCACTGGTAAGCATTGAAGTTATATCAAGAGAATCGCCCTCACCCTGAGCTGAGAATTTCGAATGCAGCACTTCTCGATTATTTTTTATATGAAGGGGACCTTCCCTGTATTCCCGAAACATGATATATGCCACAAGTAGACATAATAGAGCCACTGCTATTGTCAGGAATACATTTGCATAGTCCAGGACCTTGAGATAATGGAGAGGCTGATAACTCCAGTGGATGGAAAATACACACCATCCAATCCCTCCGACCAGTTTACGAACCCTGAAGGTACTGGGGATGATGGATGACGCAACCATTAACCCGACTGCGAGCCAGAGTACACTTTCTATCATTTTTTACGCACCTTTTTTGCCGGAGGTAAAGATTATTCTATATTCCGTTTTGCTTGTTTCTGAGATCTCAGAAAAGTCTCGGGCAAGTTATGAAGTTTTCGGAAAGTGACATATGAAATTATCTAAGACAATTAATAGATTTCCATAGAAGTTTCTAATAAATTAAATGGTTCATAGCCATTAGTATTAAGGAATTCAAAGGTTATGGATTTTACTTTCCGTATGAGTGATATTTAGAATTATACCTACATTAAAATTATACCTACATGATACTGAGCAAGTGAACCTTGCAGATAAGATAACTGATTTCTATTATAGAAGAATAGCGTTACAAGCATGTTCTCATTTATATAAAGAATGTTCTCATTTATAAAGAATGTCAAGATGAAAAAAGTTTTGGAAATAAGAATGGAAGAAACTTTCTGTTTCGATAAAAGAGAAACATTTAAGAGAGGTTACTGCATAAAAGACATTTTTGCTTGACAGAAACTCTACTTACAACGTCAAAGATCAAGAAAATGATTCAAACAGAAATCGAGAGAAAAGTCAAAAGCAAAAAATTTTTGAAAATACACAAAAGGATAAGAAGAATAATTGAAATACGATGACGAATTTCTACGTTATATACAATACTAATATATTATTTTGCTCTGGCATCTCTGCCAGAAAAAGCTAATTCAGAAAGAGATTGGTGGCGGAAAAAGAGATCTCCCGGAAAGTAAATTGCGAAGGCGTTTTATGAAACCTCAAACCCCTAGCTTAACCGTTGATACCGTGATCCTCTTTAAAAACAGGCTTGTTCTTGTGAAGAGAAAAATCCCCCATATCAGGGAAAATTTGCCCTTCCTGGAGGCTTCGTCGAAATCGGGGAAAGTACCGAAAAAGCAGCAGTGAGAGAAGCTTTTGAAGAAACGGGCCTTTCTGTAGAGATTATCAAACTTGTAGGAGTCTATTCCGATCCTCCGCGTGACCCCAGAGGACATACGGTTTCAGTCTGCTACCTCGCAAAGGGGTTCGGAGGGTTGAAATCAGGATCTGACGCCGCTTCTGCCGACCTTTTTGAGCTTGATTCAATTCCTGAACTGGCTTTTGACCACAATAAAATGATAAATGACGCAAAAAGTGATATTAATGCAATTCTGTACCAAATGCAAAAGTATGATGTTTCCTAAAGATGGTAATTACCAGTGTAGAAAATGCGGGAACATAATACCCATCGAAAACAATGCACAAAATTTTGTGTCCAAGGCCAAGATCGACGACCATGAAGTTGTGGTTCTGGAAGGTGAGCAAACTTCAGGTCTGCCTACAACAAACGCAAAATGTCCAGAGTGCGGAAACAACAGTGCAGCTTGGTGGCTCAGGCAACTCAGGTCTGCAGACGAGTCCGAAACCCGTTTCTTAAGATGTACGAAATGCGGGTTCACCTGGCGAGAATACGACTGAAATTCTATTGTTTTTCTATACTGCCCTTGAAAAGCACACTTCCCGGAAAAGTGATTTATCAGGTCAGAGCTTCTCTCCTGCTTCAAGCAGAGCCTGAAGCCTTCCTGTTTTCGAACCAAGATTTATATAGTTACCGGGAGTTTGAATCTAATGATTTTTCCAATTCCAAATAGCCATTTATCCGTATTCGGAAAGTTTTCACTTGAAATCGATTGAGAATTCCCGAATATGTAAAGAAATTTATATATCTCAAGGGTAATAAAGAGTTTAAGACTTAAATTTATTTTAGTGGAGAAGAATCATGTTCAAGGCAGCAATTAATGCAGAGCTTCTGAAAGACGCGCTTGCCGCACTGGCTGTAATTGTAGATGAGGTCAGATTCAGGATAAAACCGGAAGGTATTTCGGTAAAAGCAGTTGATCCTGCTAACGTTGCAATGGGAATTTTTGAACTCGGATCATCCGCTTTTGATGAATATAGTGCTGATGAGAGTGAAATCGGAATCGACCTGAACAAGATTACAGACCTGCTTGGAATCGCGGATAAGAGCGATACAGTCAGGATGGAACTTGAAGAAGAAAACCATAAACTCCTGATTGATGTCGGAGGGCTGTCCTATACGCTTTCTCTCCTCGATCCTTCCACGATTCGGGCAGAACCAAGAGTTCCCCAGCTTGAGTTGCCTGCAAAAGTCGTTCTGAACGGCGCAGATCTCAGGCGTGCGGTGAGGGCCGCAGAAAAAATAAGCGATCATATGCTTATGGGAGTTTCCGGTGACACATTCTTTATGGAGGCAAAAGGAGATACCGATCAAGTTCGCCTGGAAATGGGTAGAGACCAGTTAATCGACCTGAAGGCAGGTGAGGCCTGCTCTCTTTTCTCCCTGGATTATCTGACAGATATAGTCAAGCCCACAAACAAAGTCAATGAGGTTACCCTCTCCCTGGGGCGAGACTTTCCCGTTCTCATAGATTTCGAAATTGCGAACGGTGCAGGAAGAATTTCTTACCTCCTGGCTCCGAGAATTGAGTCGGATTAATGGTATGCAGGCCGAAGAACTTGCATATTATCCGTTTATTTCAGAAGCATCTACCCACGTTGAAAATCTGGGTATTTCCCTGGATAGTCTGCTTACTTCCCGGGCCTATAGGGCTGCACGGGTCCGAGGAATAGAAAGGGTAAAAGAGGCTCTTGAAGGGGAAATAAAAAAATCCTCCGTATCCGGGGAAGCCCAGATTATATCGGAACTTCTTTCCTACCCTTTTGCCAGGATGCTGGTTGCCTGTGTGGATGACCAGCTTTTCACCCGGCGATATGCTCTGGCGGAAGCCAAAGCTGCCTATACTCTTCTGAGAAATGAAACCCCGGCTTTTTTGCTTGAATTCGGGGAAGATTTTGGAATCTCAGCAGGCTCCAAAGATTCCTATTTCAGCATGAATTTTACTGACTATATCCGCTTTTCAAACTCCCTGAAAGACCCTGCCTGGAAACTTACAAACCGCCAGTTCAGGGCTGGAAAAGTAAGAATTACCAGAGAAGAATTTGCAAGGCTTCTTGAAGAAGCGGTCAGAGAACGGATTGAGCGATCCTTTCCGATTCCTGAAATCCCTGATGAAGTTTCAAGTTTTTGTGCCCCTTATGTTGCCGAGATAAAGGATCAGTTTGAGATCCAGAAGAAAAAATTCGGAGCAACGGACTTTGGAGCAGTGGAACCAGAACTCTTTCCCCCTGCATATCCCATGCCCTTGCAAATGTACAGGGTGGAGTGAACCTTGCCCATTCTATGCGGTTTGCCATGACCTCCTTCTTGCTCAGTGTAGGAATGTCAGTAGATGAAATTTTGAACCTGTTCAATATCTCTCCAGATTTCGACGCGGAAAAAACCCTTTACCAGATAGAGCATATTGCAGGTGCCACTGGGAATAAATACAAGCCCCCGGCATGCGATACCATGAGAACCTATGGCAACTGTATAGGAAAAGACAGATTATGTGAAAAAATAAGTCATCCTCTAGGGTATTACGAGAAGAAAATCTACTTGAAAAATAAGGAAAAAGAAAAGGAAAAAAAGCAAGAGAAGTAAAGCTCAGAAAAATTGAAAAATTGCCAGTCATTCAATCTTAGAACTTATCATTTGAGTATAAGAATAAAGCATAAACAGAATAGGCTCCAGGGAATAATATTATTCAATCTATGTCATGCATATTCTTTATCTATAAACATTGTCTGACTTTATCTATAAACATTGTCTGACTTTATCTATAAATATTGTCTGACAAATTCCTCTGGCATTAAGGTGCGTTTTGCGGTTTCTTCAATTGATAGTCCTTTACTTAAGAACCTTTTTACTACGCTTTCCATAGGTTCACCAACTTCAACAATGTGCATATCTGGATCATAAAATCTGATAACCCGTTGTCCCCAAGGCTGTTCTTTTAACACGTGTATGTACTCAATGGAATCCGTACCTTTCAGCTTTTGAAGAAAACTATCTAAATCATTTTCTTCAAAATACAATTCAGAATTATTTGATTTTTGGATAATATCATTTTTGTTTATGCTTATTAAATCTGAAAAATGTGATTTCAGGTGTATCGCAAAGCCGCCCTCAAATGATACGTTTTCGCCAAAGTCATATTGTACTTTTTGATTAAGGACACTTTCGTAAAAAATTTTTGAAATCTCTATATTATTGACAACAATAAGTGGACATATAAATCTCATTTTATTTCCTCCTTTTGTAAGTAAATGTCGAGTAGTCCAAATTGTTCATGTCAGAGTGCTGAACGTATTCAACAATTCCTTGGAATCTCTCTTCCAGTTACTCATCTCTATTCCAAAAAACTATTTTGGTCTTTATTAATCTCGGCCTGGCAGGTCGAAAGTATTTTTTAATAATGTTTTAGGTAAGCTCCAAACCACATATACTATTGAAACTGAAAACCTCTACATAAGAGATCTCTACATCTCTACATAAGGGATTTCAAAAAGCTATCAAGAAATACTTCAGAAAAGCCTCAGAATCTCTCCAGAAAGGATTTTTCAGAAAGAATTCAAAAAAGCAGGAATAATTTTCAATTAGATAGTGAATTTAACAAGATCTTAAAAGGACAAAACTTGAATTATGAGGTTTGAAGCAAAGTAGAGTGTTACAAGAACATTGTTACTCGATTTCTAAAAAATTCACAATCATTTTAATAAAAGTATAAAAATTAAAAATTAAAAGTTGCTCGCAAAGGAAGCAACTATGTAATCTTACATGTCTACTGTCTTTTATATTGCCTGCATTTTTGCACGAATTTCTCTACAGGGAAGCTAGCAGGATGAGAATGCATATACCCTGCCAGAGTGTTATGCTCGACAAGGCCGTCAAAACCGTCCTGTATACCTTTTCCGCGCAGCATTTCGTATGCAAACCTTGCATCGCGATCGCATTCCGTAAGGGAGTAATGGAATTCGTGGCCTCTGATATTATGCGCTGAGAAATTTTTGTCCAGAGGGCGGGCTTCGGTATAGCCCAGAGCCTTCAGACTATTTGTCATACGTGTATTTGCAGGCACGACATCTGCGAGTTTATAGGTTCTGCCATCTATCTCATAAGTTCCGCAGAGGTAGAGCAAACCCCCGCACTCTGCATAAATAGGCAAACCGTCGGCTGCAAGACCTTTAAGTTTCCGGGTCGTTTCTGAACTTTCAAGGATTTCTGCATAAAGTTCAGGGTAGCCGCCTCCAAGGTAAATCCCATCGACATCAGGGACTTCTCCTGCCATCGGGCTAAAAAATACGACTTCAGCTCCGTAGTTCCTGAAAGCGTCAAACATATCCTGGTAATAGAAACAGAAAGCAGGGTCTCTGGCAATTCCTATCCTGATATCTGCTTCAGGTCTTCCAACATCCTCTATTTCCGGAATCAAGCAGGGTTCGGCAAGTTCAAGCACTGCATCAAGGTCAACATTTTCCTCAATAAAAGCCGCCATTTCCTCAGTATTGTAATCTTTTTCATGGGCCATATATAGCCCAAGATGCCTGGAAGGAACTTCAATATCTTTTCTGCGTGGGATCGTGCCTACGATAGGGATGTCATTTGGAAGCGAATTTTTCACAAGTTCCGCATGGCGAGGGCTTCCTACCTGATTCAGGATAACGCCTGCAATCCTGACTTCAGGATCGAACTCTGAATACCCCTTCAGGAGGGCTGCAGCGCTTCTGGACATGCCGTGCACATTAATTACCAGAATCACTGGTAAATCAAGGGTTTTTGCAACATGCGCCGAACTTGCAATTTCCGTAGAGTCAATTCCATCAAAAAGTCCCATGACGCCTTCTACTACCACAATATCCGCATCTGCAGCCGTCAGGGCTACCGTCTGTCCAATTCCGCCAGTGCCCATCATGTACGTATCCAGATTTCTTGAAGGGCGCCCGCAGATTGCAGTATGATGAGAAGGGTCAATATAGTCAGGCCCTACTTTGTAAGGCTGGACTTTTAGCTGCCTGTGTTTGAGGGCGGCCATGATACCCATGGAGACTGTAGTTTTTCCAACCCCGCTGTGGGTTCCTGCGATAAGTATTCCTTTTGTCATCTGCTGGATATTGTTGCCGTTAAAATATATTAAAGCTATTAATCCTGCGGCTTCGAGCTCTTTATAGCTGTCTCCAGGAAAAAAATGAAAAGAAAATAATTTGTGAAAATTTACGCAAATAATATGAATAAATCATATTTTTGAGGGTGCACGAGGGTTAATACAGAATCAAATAATATTAACATTTGTTATGTATTAGTTAAGTTAGAATTTAATACAGAATAATCCTATTGTATGAGAAAATAAAGTATTAAACAGCTTTAAACTAATTTTCAACCATGTATTTAGCTTTATAAAGTTTTAAATTCGCTGTCTTCATTTTATTGGCTATCATAAAGCTTTAAATTCATTTTTTTATTCTGATTTCACATTATAAAAATAAGTATGTTTATATTTTTATTTCAACGGATAGATTTTTGGTTCCGGGTCTTCTCAGATTAAATGAGCAAGATCAAACAAAATCGGAAGAACAATCGGAGGAATAAAATGAACTTCAATAAAAATCCATTTTTAAGAATTCTGGTATCTGTCTTTATTGTATTAACTGTAATTACCGCAGGGGCAATTTCCTGTAGTGCTCTTGCAGACTCTGAAACTGTTACCGAAGCCCAAGAAGACTCTGGAAATGTTACCGAATGTGGTCAAGCAAACTGTGATTCATGTGACTGCAAATCTATTGTAGAATGTGAACAGGCAAACTGTAACTGTGAATCATGTGACTGCAAATCTATTGTAGACACCAAAGATGTTGCAAAATGTAATACAGAAGAAACCGTAGACTCGAAAGAAGTTGCAGACTGTGGTCAGGCGAACTGTGATTCATGTGACTGTGAATCTATTGTAGAATGTGAACAGGCAAACTGTAACTGCGACTCTTGTGACTGCAAATCTATTGTAGACACCAAAGATGTTGCAAAATGTAATGCAAAAGAAACCGTAGACACGGAAGAAGTTGCAAAATGTGATGCAAAAGAATCTGTAGACACGGAAGAAGTTGCAAAATGTGATGCAAAAGAAACTGTAGACACGAAAGAAGTTGCAAAATGTGATGCAAAAGAAACTGTAGACACGGAAGAAGTTGCAAAATGTGATGCAAAAGAATCTGTAGACGCGAAAGATGTTGCAAAATGTGATGCAAAAGAATCTGTAGACACGAAAGAAGTTGCAAAATGTGATGCAAAAGAAACTGTAGACGCGAAAGAAGTTGCAAAATGTGATGCAAAAGAATCTGTAGACACGAAAGAAGTTGCAAAATGTGATGCAAAAGAAACTGTAGACGCGAAAGAAGTTGCAAAATGTGATGCAAAAGAAACTGTAGACGCGAAAGATGTTGCAAAATGTGATGCAAAAGAATCTGTAGACACGAAAGATGTTGCAAAATGTGATGCAAAAGAATCTGTAGACGCGAAAGAAGTTGCAAAATGTGATGCAAAAGAAACTGTAGACGCGAAAGAAGTTGCAAAATGTGATGCAAAAGAATCTGTAGACGCGAAAGAAGTTGCAAAATGTGATGCAAAAGAAACTGTAGACGCGAAAGATGTTGCAAAATGTGATGCAAAAGAAACTGTAGACACCACGAAAGAAGTTGCAAAATGTGATGCAAAAGAAACTGCAGACACGGAAGAAGTTGCAAAATGTGATGCAAAAGAAACTGTAGACGCGAAAGATGTTGCAAAATGTGATGCAAAAGAAACTGTAGACGCGAAAGATGTTGCAAAATGTGATGCAAAAGAAACTGTAGACACCACGAAAGAAGTTGCAAAATGTGATGCAAAAGAAACTGTAGACACGGAAGAAGTTGCAAAATGTGATGCAAAAGAAACTGTAGATACTGAACCGGTAAACTCTGACGACAAGACCAACTGAGAATAAGCATACTCAATAGGCCAAAACATAACCTATGTGCCGGAGAGTTAGATACACTCTCCGCACAAAGTTAAAATTTAACCATTATTTAGAAAGTTTTTATAACATTTTTAAAGTGGAAAATTCACCGAAAATTTGAGATAATTGAAATAAGTGACGTTTGGATTTCAATATACACAGTTCTGTTTTTAGAATATCTCTTCACCTTGAGCTCCCACGTTTTAACTGTAGTATACTCTTATTCGCAAACAGATTATGTCAAATGATTTCTTTTTAAAAAAGAAGAAGTTTTATCAGCGGCGTACATGTACATTAGCTTTAAGTAAAAAGAAGAGGACACCTGATATATAATCTAAAAAAAGGTACTCTTTATTTTAGTACAGCATTTTTATATAATTCCTGATTCCAATAATAACCACAGAATTTATATCAGTATTAACATTCCAAATTCGGCCTCAAAAGAGCCAATTATATTTGAATTCAGGTTAATTTGCGAACAGATTATCTTCATATTATATTTTTGTCCAGTCCGGTGGTCCAAAAAATAGGGCTGGAAATGTGAATTGAATGTGAATTATAGAGAATTGCATATCAAAATTTAAAAGGGGATTTTAACTAGTCATGAAGCAGAAAAATCCGGGAAAAACTGCTGAAGTTAAGGAAGAAAGACCAACAAAAGTTCTTGAGGACCCTTACGGGCGAAAGGTGACAGGGCTTCGTATATCCATCACGGAAAAGTGCAACCTTGCCTGCATGTACTGCCATAATGAAGGAGCAGACTGCTGCACCTGTGGCCCCGTAGGGCACGAGATGAGCCCGGAACTAATCTGCGGCATTGTCAGGGAAGCTGCAAAATTTGGAATTCGCAAAGTAAAATTTTCAGGAGGCGAACCGCTTTTTCGGAAGGACTTTGAAGATATCCTGGCCTGCCTTCCCCCTTAAAAGAAGTCTCTGCAACTACAAACGGTATCCTGCTTGAAAAACGTGCAAAAGCCCTGAAAGCTGCGGGCCTGGACAGGGTAAACGTAAGCCTTGATTCTCTTGTTCCCGAAAAATATGAAGCAATTACCGGAGCCCCGTCGGGATCTCTTGAGAAAGTTATTAAAGGCATTGATAGCGCAGTTGAAGCTGGACTGACTCCTGTGAAGCTGAATATGGTGCTCCTGAAAGGTATAAATGACAACGAAATTGATTCTATGATGGACTTTATTCGGCCATATAAAGGAAAAGTTATCCTGCAATTAATCGAGCTTATGGATATTGATCCTGAACTTACGAAGTATATGATTGACTCGAAAGCCTTCGAAAAAAATCTTGCTGAGAGAGCAAGCGAGATACGGGTTCGGCATCTCCATCATCGAAAAAAATACATCATTGATGGAGTGGAAATCGAGTTCGTACGCCCCATGGACAACTCGGAGTTCTGCGCCTACTGCAGCAGGCTCAGGGTCACTGCAGACGGAAAGTTCAAACCCTGCCTGCTGGTAAACGACAACCTGGTGGATGTAAGGGATGCAAAAAGCCCCGAAGAAATAGAAAAACTGCTCAAACTTGCGGTAAGCCGAAGGAAACCGTATTGCAATTCTGTTAGCGTACTTAAATAAAGAAAGATCAGAGAGAAGAAGGTTGATAAAAAGTAAATAAAACAACAAGAAGGAAAAGAGTGAAAATCGAGCTTTTAGTAGACGGCAGGAAAACCCCAATGAATGAGTTTGTCCAGAAAATAATAGGAAACGTTATTCAGTCAATGGTCGAAACTCTTCACACCATTGAAGGTGGATGGAAGGAAATTTCCATTCACATTGAAAAAGATTAAGTCGAAAAAGAAAAAAGAGTTTTCCGGAAAAAAGAAAAAAAATTAGTATTCCCTCCGGGACCGGTTCTTGCTTTTTCAGAGTAATATTACAATTCAGAGAGACTTTTTTAGAGAGACTTTTTTAGAGATATTTTTCGATCTCCGAAAACTCTACCCTGGCAGTTGAGTCCAGGGAAATCGGGGTTATTGAAACATGCCCTTTCTGCATGATAGCGTGCACGTCAGTCCCTTCTTTTTCTTCCCGGATCAGGTCTCCTGCAATCCAGTAATAGGGCCTGCCCCTGGGATCATGCCTTTCTTCAACATCGGTTTTAAAGATTTTTCGTGCAAGGCGAGTTATCTCTATAGGCGTATCTTCTTCGGCATGGTAAGGAATATTGATATTCAGGAGATCCACATTTTCCGGCATTCCATGTCTGAGGACGTTTCGAGCAACTTTGTTTACTATTTTTATCCCTGCTTCGAAACGCTCTCTATGGTAGTCCCTCGGATCATCGAATTTCTGTCCTTCATCAAGCACCTGCATGGAGGCTGCAATTGCAGGAACGCCATAGCTTGCTGCTTCAAGGGCTCCTCCGATAGTCCCTGAAGTTGTAATCGTATCCGTACTTATATTCTCTCCAATATTAAAGCCAGAGAGCACCAGGTCAGGCAGCTCCTTGAGAATAGTGAAGATACCAAGAATTACAGAGTCAGTAGGAGTTCCGCTCACAGCATAGGCAGGTATGCCTACTACATCTGTCTTCGTGATCCGAAGAGGTTCAAAAATAGAAATCGAACGTCCGACCCCGCTCTGCTGGACAGCAGGGGCTGAAATCGTAACTTCTCCTAGATCCGAAACACTATCAAAGGCAGCTTTCAAACCTGTGGAATAAATACCGTCATCATTGGTAACAAGAATTTTTGGGGCCATCAGCTTTCCCATAAGTTGCAGGATAATTTAAAATTAATGGAAAAGCTGCACGAAATGAAAACCCGGAAGAAACCAATCACTGCCAAAATTAACAACTATATTTGTAATTAACCTGTTTCAGAATAGTGTAGAAGAATATAGTGGAAATAAACGTCATAAATAAAGACCAAATATAAAGCAATCAAAAATAGATTGTGGGGGTTATTGATCAAATCTGACAAAACAAGCATATTCATCTTGCCTGGCCAGATTTGAAAGATCTTCTTGTGATTACGATTTTTCAGTAACTGAATCCCACAGTGAATATTTAGATATGATAAATGTTAAAAAATCATATCCGGATTAAATATTATTCGGTTACAGATCCTTGTTACTCGCCAGCGCCAAAAGCAGCTTTAAGTTTGTGTTCTTCTTCTTTGGAAAGCGAAGTGCGCACTACCTTAGGGTTAAATTTGCTTAGTTCATCAAGAACCTTATCCTCAGTCCATTTTGAGATCAACAGGAAGAGGGCAGATCCACCGGGCTCGATGGTTTCAGCAACTTCCTTGATGAAGTCGTCATTGATTCCATAATCGGATAGTTTACCCGAAATTGCACCGGTAATGGCACCAATTGCCAGGCCCAACCAGGGCATCCAGAAAAGCAGTCCGATCAACATACCCCAGAATGCTCCACCCACCGTACCTGCGCCTACAAGGTTTACCGCCTGCTTTACCTTGACCTTACCATCATGGTTACGAACGACAATTGCAGCGTCATCGAGTGTGATTAACTGCTCCTTTTTAAGACGCTGGATGGTTTCATCCATTTCAGATGCGCCTTTATCGTTCGAAAATGCAAAAACAATCAACTCACTCATGTTTCGAGCATCTCCTTTTTCATTCTCGATTTATGCAAAATTATGATGCTAATCGCCTTAGTTTAAGAGCACAGGTTACCATTTGAGATTCAATAGAAACAACCTTATAGAGAGAACAAAAAGTTCTGGACCTCATTTTACGAAGTTTTGAATCCGATTAATGATAACAATGAACTCAACACTAAGGACTTTGTTGTTTCCTGCGTCATAACCCCGGGTAACCCCTGCCGATTCACAGACCCATGCTCATTTTGAGAGTATAGGTTTCTCCATGCTTGGTTATTATAGAAGCCACCCAGATAAAAAATGTCATAATGTTATATATGTATTACGCACTTTAGAAGGAAAATAAAATACGAACAAACTTGTCACAAATAGTATAACTTAGATAATTTAACGGTTCATGCTGCTGATTTATCAGTTCAACTTCGAAAGCCCTATTAATCATACGCAAAAACAAAACATAATTTTTGGACTAAAATATCCTCGACTACAGAACATTAATTACCAAGGAGTAAATAAGTTAGTAAGATTTTTACAATCAAGTGGAAACATCTCAACTCTCTGGAAATTGAAAAATTACGACACGCCCAAAAATAAACTGGCAAAAAAGAAAGGAAAAATGCCACAAAAAGAGAAATTGAACTTAAGGGCTGCTTTCTGATATATTTGAGCCCTGATTCTCTTTAATCAAAGGATATTTCTTTCTAAAAGTATTTAATCCGCGAAAGAACCTTTAAAGGACCTTTTTACAATCTGAGAGCGATTCTTTAACCTGATGACTTTTGAAACAGGTGAGGCATCAAATAAAGTACATTGAGCCATCAGGCATTCAATTCTCCTGATGTTTGTTTCTCCCTAGCTTGAGGATTTATGAAATTAACCCTCATTTTCCGGATACAACTTACGCAGTTGAGGAATGGAACCCGATACACCTGAGTTTTTGAAAAAACACTGTGCTTTAACAACTCAGGGCTCAAGTTTACGATTTTTCAGTTCAACTGCGTAAGTCCTAACCTGAGTAAATACCGACAATCTTCCTCCTAATTTTAAACTAATCATTGCCATCTCCCCATCGGGTCCCCCTAATTTTGACCCGAAAACAATTTTATTGGTGGCAAATGGTTCTTTTTTTACTTTTGGAGGGAGGAAAATCTAAGAGATTGTGTAAACCGCAAACTCAGAATACCGTTTTCATTGTATACACATAAAGGTGATGAGTACCTATAGCAAACAGCATCACCCTTATTATCAGAAACTCCAGATGATGGAGCCAGTCAGTTATCTCTATAATCTTTTCCTTGTGTAAAGTTCTTTTTCCTATCACGGTCTTTACTATTTCTTTTAAACTCTTTAATAGCATTTTATCATAACCCCACTGATAATGTATTCTATTCAGAGTCATCTCAAAGCATCCCCTGTTAAAAAATGCCCTGAATATTTACTACAAATCCAACGATATCTCAAAAGGCACTTTATGTTCGAAAGTACCTTGCATAGCATACACTATCCAACGTAATCTCAAAGAAGCATCTCCATACCGAAAATGCATTATCTACCCCACCGACTCTAGCTTTAGAAGCTTGTGATATTAAAAGCTGTTGGGCTTGTATAAGAGAATTTTATATGAACGCGTAAATAATATACGAATGCTCCGATCAACATTTTAGTCACTGGGCATGAGAAAGAACCTGAATATTGATAGCAAAAGAAGACAAAATACAAGTTCAGACTAGGGTATACAAGCAAGAGATCGAAAAAATAGGGTAATAAAAAATATCCAGCAGTTAATTTCCTGTGCCCTGCAAGACAAAGAAAAGCACAGAAATCCTGAAAAAGAGAAAAAAGCTCAACGGTAGCTTTCAGAACTGAAGCGAATTTCAGCCGGCTTTTACAACTTTATTTTTATTTTTCTGGCAACTACTACCGAAAACCCAACCCAGCCTTTTCAACAACCCGCCTGAAAACTTTATCCATAAGTTTCCAGTAATCTCCAACCTGCCTGTAGATTTCATCTACAGTTTCTTCCTGGTAGGCGTGTTCACTTTTGATCCTTAGATCTATCATCTCGAGAGCTTTAACAGTTTCTTCTTCATCTATGCCCGCTGAAGAGTCATAACGATTTTTGATACTTATCTCCTTAAAAACTTCTGAGCTTCCTGAAATCACGGCCTCATCATTACATTCGTTAAAGTTACCAAGAACAAACCTAGGGTTATCCAGCCCAAAAGCCCTTCAAGCATGACCCATTTTCTAAAATTATCTTTCGGATACCAATCTCCATATCCAATTGTGGAGAATGTAACCATACTGAAATAAAAGCTATCCCAGAAGGTTACTTTTTGGGCAGAATCTTTATTATCCGATAATCGAGAAATTCCGGGATTTGGCCAATCAATTTTGGGAATTAAGCTTATTAGAGTTTTAATTGCTGGTTTTTGAGCGCTGTCTGTTTCTTCTCCATTATGCCAGGAGGTAGTAGGAGAACCTCGATAAATAAAAGAAAATAGTAAAATGATTAAGCCACCCAAATAAAATGCACGAAATGGTTTTACACCATATCCGCAGATAAAGCACATCATTATGTCGTTCCATTTTGAACCCTCTTTCGAGAAAGGAATCCATGATTTCTCTGCTTGACAGATTTTTCTATATTGATAATATGCGGCGTCTGCTTCTTCGAACTGCTCAAGGTTTCGGAAGTTTTGTATTAATTTTACATAGGTCTGCCCATCAAAGACAAGCGAATCCTCAAGAGCATCCCAACTAACCCGCATTTCTTCGAAATCGGTACCATTTAATGTAACTTCTTTGAACTGAGTACCTGAGAAATGAACAGTACCGGCAAATTTTCCCCATTCGAAGCTAGAAGTATTACTAAAATTAGCTTTCGTGAAATAGGCAAAGTAGCCAAAAGTAGATCCCCTAAATGAGGCAGAATCGCCAAAAGCAGCTTCCGAAAAAGAGGCAGAATCACCAAAAGCAGAATCACAAAAATTGGCAGAATCGCCAAAAACAGAATACGAAAAAGAGGCAAAATCGCCAAAAGTAGAATCCCAAAAATCGGCAGAATCGCCAAAAGTAGATCCCGAAAAAGAGGCAAAATCGCCAAAAGTAGATCTCAAAAAAAGGCAGAATCGCCAAAAGTAGAATCACCAAAATTGGCAGAATCGCCAAAAACACATCCCCAAAAAACAGCAGAATCGCCAAAAGTAGATTCCGAAAAAGAGGCAGAATCGCCAAAAGCAGCTTCCGAAAAATAGGAAGAATCGCCAAAAGTAGATCCCTTAAAAGAGGCATAATTGCCAAAAATAGAATCACCAAAATTGGCAGAATTGTTAAAAGTAGTAAAAGAGAAATCTGTAAAACTACCAAAAGCACATCCCCAAAAAACAGCAGAATCGCCAAAGGTAGTATTTCTGAAATTAGCTGTAGAAGAGCAATTTACTTTAGCAAAGGAGAAGGCTTTAGTAAATAGACAGTTTGAGAAATCTAGATTATTTTCAAAAATCGAGTTATGGATTACGATGTTGCTTTTAATAACCGTTATATTTACTTCGTGAGGTTCTAAATACCCTTCACTGTAGTGGTATCCAGATTTCAATGATTCATTATACTTTAATTCATTATACTTTGGATTCGGAACATTTTCAAGCTTAATTTCACTTAAATTGAGTTCTCCAATTATGCGGCAATCTGTAAGGTTTACATCTTCTCCTTTTTCAATTTGATTTAAAATTTCACTGGCCTGGACTTCTCTATATTCATCTGCCAGACTTACCATTGACATGGAAATGAGCACGAGAAATGAAAACAAAGCCCAAAAAAATAATTTTATGAATCTCATCAGCATGCCTTTCGAGATCGTACCTATTAAATTTTATGAAATGATCTCATATTAAAATCCAAGAATTTATCACAGAATTATTGCCTCAATTTTATTGATTTTTTCATCTGCACCTTACAATCATATTTATAAACCAAAAATCTCTTCAACTGATGCGGAGCAGTGCAAATTTAATATAATGATTCCCTTTATCCATCTAATATTTCAGACGAGTCAAGAATTTGCGTTTATCTGATATCCACAATCAATTTTACGAGGATTTATAACATGGACAAATACGAGAAGGTATTCGAACTGGCTAAACGCCGGGGGTTTTTGTGGAACTCCTTTGAGCTATATGGCGGAAGCCGCGGGTTTTATGATTACGGGCCTCTTGGGAGTACGCTGAAGAGGCGGATCGAGCAGACCTGGAGAGAATTTTACGTGATCCAGGAAGGGTTTATGGAGATCGAGTGCCCGACAATAGGGATCGAGGATGTATTTATTGCGTCCGGGCACGTCGGCGGCTTTTCAGACCCCCTGTGCGAGTGCATGAACTGCAAAGAGGCATTCAGGGCTGACCATCTTGTAGAAAATGTAATGAGTGCGGCAGGAACCCTGAGTGCAGAAGACCTTACTAATGTCATAAAGGAAAACGGGGTCAGATGCCCGGAGTGCGGTGGAGAATTCGGGGAAGCCTATGAGTTTAACCTGATGTTCAAGACCACAATCGGACCTGGCACCGGAAGGCAAGGGTACCTCAGGCCTGAAACGGCGCAGGGGATGTTCGTGGACTTCCAGAGGCTGTCTAAGTTCTACAGGGATAAGCTGCCTTTTGGGGCAGTGCAGATAGGAAAATCCTACAGAAACGAAATTGCACCCAGACAGGGAGTCATCCGGCTCAGGGAATTTACGCAGGCCGAGTGCGAGATCTTTGTTGACCCCAGGAACAAGAAGCACCCCAACTTCGAACGTTTTGCTGACAGAGAACTTGTGCTCTATTCGCAGGAGGCACAGCAGAAAGGCGAATCTTTCAGGATGACTGTGCGGGAAGCCGTGGAAGCCGGAGTTATTGCGCATGAAGTCCTGGGCTACAATATCGCACTCACAAACGAATTCCTGACAAAAGTAGGAATCAATCCTGCAAAACTCAGGTTCAGGCAGCACCTGAAAGACGAGATGGCGCATTATGCAATCGACTGCTGGGACGCCGAGATAGAGACAGACCGCTTCGGCTGGGTCGAAATCGTGGGAATTGCCGACAGGACTGACTATGACCTCAAAGCCCATGCAAGAGTCAGCAAGACCGAGCTTTACGTTTACGTTGAGTATGACGAGCCGAAAATGGTTACCCGGTTTGCCGTGAAGCCAAATATGGGCAAGCTTGGCCCGATCTTTAAGGGCAAAGCAAAAGCCGTCGCAGATGCCTTAAAACAGCTTTCTGAAGAGGAGCTTTCGAGAAATGAAATCAAAATTACCGTGGGCGGGGAAGAATTGACAGTCAGCTCCGATATGGTGAGCTTTGCTGAAGAAACTGTAAAAGTCAGCGGAGAAAACGTCATCCCTCATGTAATTGAGCCTTCCTATGGTATTGACAGAATCTTTTATGGTGTCATGGAGCACGCCTTTGATGAAGAAAACGTGGCTCAGAAGGCAGCCGAATCAGGGCTTAAAGGCACAGAGGAGGCCGGAAATGAATCCGAAGCAATAAAGGACGAAAAAGATGCCGAGAGCGAAGAGGAAGCCCGCCTTGTGATGCACTTCTCAAGCGCAGTTGCCCCTGTGCAGGTAACAGTTCTCCCGCTCCTTACCAGGAAAGAGCTTGCAGACCCTGCAAAGGAAATCATTGCAAAACTGAGAGAAAAGACCTTGCTTGTCAACTACGACGACTCAGGAACCATCGGGCGACGCTACAGGAGAAACGACGAAATCGGGACGCCTTACTCCGTTACCGTGGACTATGATACCCTTGAAGACGGCACTGTAACCATAAGAGACAGGGACTCCATGCGCCAGATCCGGGCTCCGATCAAAGGAATTGAAAACGTGCTTTACGAGCTTATTTACAGGGGCAGAGATTTCGAATCCGCAGGCAAGCCCTTTAATTTCTGAAATACTGAAACCAGGGCTGGACACGAATGTGAAAAACCTGGGCATGTGAGATATGAGATTTCCCCTTAATCTCAATTTTCAGGGCTGCAAGCTGAGAAGCCTGCAGCAAAACTTTAATTTTATTGCTCTTTTATAATACAAGAAAGACCTGAACAGATTGCTCCTGAAGAAAATAATCCTGAAATAAAATAATCCTGAAATAAAATAATCCTGAAATAAAATAATTCTGAAATAAAATAATCCTGAAATAAAATAATCCTGAAATAAAATAATCCTGAAATAAAATAATCCTGAAATAAAATAATCCTGAAATAAAATAATCCTGAAATAAAATAATCCCGGAACAAAATGAACGAGAGCCTTTTTCCTGAGAAATTAGCATGCATGAAGCACCCCCTGATAAAACCCGACACCGTTGAGCAGAGGCTTTACCAGCTGAACCTTGCAGGAAAAGCTCTTGAAGGGTCAAGCCTGGTTGTACTTCCTACAGGACTCGGAAAAACCATTATAGCTCTTTTCGTAATTGCTTCCAGGCTTCAGCGCTTCGGGGGAAAAGTCCTGATACTTTCTCCTACAAAACCTCTTGTGGAGCAGCATACCGCTTTTTTAAAAAGGTGATGACCCTTCCCGAAGAAGAGGTTCTCGCTTTTACAGGCAGCGTTGCCCCTGCAGAACGGGAAAGACTCTGGGCACAGGGGAAGCTGATAGTATCCACTCCTCAGGTGATTGAAAATGACCTTCTTACAAAAAGGATCAGCCTTGAGGATGTAAGCCACATTACCTTTGATGAAGCCCACAGAGCAGTCGGAAATTACGCCTATACCTTTATTGCCGAAAAGTACTTCGAGAGCGCAAAAATCCCCATGTGCTCGGAATTACTGCAAGCCCCGGAAGTTCAGACGAGAAAATCTCTGAGGTTTGTCAGGCTTTACATATTGAAAATGTAGCCGTGAAAACTGAGAGAGATAGGGATGTTCTCCCTTATGTCCAGGAAAAAGAAATAGAATGGTTTCAGGTCCAGCTCCCTGCCGAGATGGCCGAAATCCGGAGCTATCTTGAAAAAATTTTTGATGATAGGCTCGGAACCATAAGGGACCTGGGTTTTTCTACAGGCAGCGGGAAATATGTCTCCAAAAAGACCTTCTGCTTCTCCAGAAACAACTCCAGGGTGAAATCCGCATGGGGGAGACCCTAAGATTTTTACTGCCATGTCTGTGGTCGCTGAGATGATGAAAGTGAACCATGCTGTGGAGATGGTGGAGACGCAGGGGCTTGAAACCCTCAGGAAGTATCTGGAAAAGCTGGATGCTGAAGCCTCTTCAAGCAGTGCGACCAGGGCTGCAAAAAGACTCATAGACGACCTCTACATGCGAAAAGCCCTTTACAGGGTAAAGGAATGTGATGTGGAACATCCAAAACTCGAGCTTGCCCGGAAAATCGTATCCGAACAGCTTGAAGGAAGCCCTGATTCCCGGGTGATTGTGTTTACGAACTACAGGGATACTGCAGAAATAGTGGTAAATGCCCTTTCCGGAATTCCGGGAGTTGTTCCTATCCGGTTTGTGGGACAGGGTGCGCGCTATAAGGACAAAGGCCTTACACAGAAACAGCAGGGAGAAATTCTTGATAAATTCAGGGCAGGAGAATATAACGTACTTGTAGCTACTTCAGTTGCCGAAGAAGGGCTTGACATCCCCTCCACGGACCTGGTATTATTTTACGAACCAATCCCTTCGGAAATTAGGAGCATCCAGCGTAAGGGCAGGACAGGCAGACAGCATAAAGGCAGAGTAATTGTGCTGGTGACAAAGAACACAAGAGACGAAGCCTATTACTGGAGCAGCAAAAACAAGGAAAAGAAGATGTTAAACAGCATGCATGGGCTTGAAGCTGTTCTGGGCCCTACAGGCTCAAAGAAAAGTTCAAAACTTTCTGATTTTGAATCCAGGGATGTTATTTCCGATATTAGGGGAAAAGAAATTGAAGAAGAGAGCGAGGAAGAGAAAGAAAGACAAAAAACCCTTATAGATTTCGAGACCCTTTCCGGAAAGGAATCCGCATATAATACAAAGGTACCCGGAAAGGAATCTGCATATAATACAAAGGTACCCGGAATGGAATCGTCCGAAATAGAATCCGAAACCGTGCCTCTCAGAATAGTTATCGATCACAGGGAAACAAAGAGCGGAGTTGCAAAGACTCTGGACAGACTCGGCATGGAACTGAGTTTTGCAGCTCTTGAGATAGGGGATTACGTTGTAAGTGACCGCCTGGCTGTAGAGAGAAAACGAACGGACGACTTTGCAAGTTCCCTTATTGATGGCAAGCGTAATCTTTTTGCCCAGCTCTCGGATCTTGCAAGAGTGTATGAAAAACCGGTCCTTATCATTGAAGGAGGAGACCTTTTCACTTCCAGGCAGCTCAATCCGAATGCCATCTACGGCTCCCTGATATCCATTGCAATTGATTTTAGAATATCAATTCTTTACTCAAGAGACGAGGAGGAGACGGCTGCAATTTTAAAAATACTTGCAAAACGTGAACAGACTGAAAATAAACGTGATGTCAATCCGCACGGGAAAAAGTCAGCCAGTACTCTTGCCGAACAGCAAGAATATCTCATCTCTTCGATCTCGAACATAGGGCCAAAAGCTGCAAGAAACCTGCTTCTGCACTTTGGCTCAGTAGAGGCTTTTATGAAGGCTGACCTCGCAGAACTCAAAAAGTAAAACTAATAGGACCAAAAACAGCAGCCAGAATAAGGGAAGTCCTTGAGAGTCCTTATAAAGGATAAAGAAAGATAAGGTACTGTTTAAACAGATCTTCGTTCTTCCTTTTCCCTAATCCAACCTTATTTTCCCTAATCCAACCTTATTTTCCCTAATTCAACCTTATTTTCCCTAATCCAACCTTATTTTCTCTAATTCAACCTTATTTCCTGTACTTTAATTCCTTTCTTTTTCCTTTCCTGCGTTCTCTTCCCTTGATTGTTTATCTATAATTAATACTTTTCAATCTCTTCTTTTCTTTTACCGTTACTTTTACAGCTGCCCCAGGTGCTCTATGAGCTTAAGGCCTTTTTCGATTAGCTCAAAATCTTCAGCAATACTGCGAGGATTTGTTTCGTCCTGAAGGGAGGTTGCAATGCTGACCATCTTTTTAAAGAGAAGGTTTTCCAGTACTTTCCGGTCTTCATGATCCCCGAACAGATTCGATGTTCCTGCTGGTTTTTCCTCTTTCTTTACGGGTGTAGCCTGAACTGCATAAGCTACAGACGCTGGCCGTGTTGTTTCCTCTTTTTCGGAAGGTATTTTAGAAATTTCTTCTATTTCTTCTTCTATCGGTTCGATAGCTTTTTCCTCTTCGTCTGTATCCTCAGAGGTTCTCAGCCCGAACCGTGGTTTTTGCCTGTGTGCCGGGACTCTTTTTTAGTCGCAAAAGAGGGCCTGTCTTTTTCTGTATACGGTCCGGTTTCAGGAACCTGGACTTCTGCAGCTGGTTCCTGGGCTTCCTCTTCTTCCCGAACATCACATATAGGGCAGATTACTGTGCCCTGATAACGGAATTTTGGGGCTCCGCAGACTTTACAGTGCTCGGCGAGCATCGTGCCCCCATTTCAAGGAAACGTGCTATTCGCTTTACTTTTTTATCTTTTTCAGAATCCATGTACCTGACCTTCCTTTATGCACAGCTTCTCACTTATTTTATAAGATTTTTCCTGTAGCTCCCTGTATTAAGGCTAGCTTTATCTCAAATAAACAGTAAAAGCAGTGAATTCAGAACCACAATGGGTAGACACTGATACAGGCGACAACAAAAATCACCGATAATATTTTATATAACAAGCCTATCTTAGACTAATTTATTAGCTCTAATTTTTACATCATAATTGACTGCGCAGGTGATTCGAATGTCATCAAATGATTCAGCAGATGTTATCAAACAATGTCTTCAGGTCCTAGACAGCATAACCAGTGACTCTTCAGTTCCAAGAAATATCAGGCGTTCCGTGAATGAAATTATGGATATACTGAACAAAGAATCCGAACCTCTCTTCCTTAGAGCAGCATCAAGCATTTCCATTCTCGAAGATGTAAGCAACGATCCTAACCTTCCTCTACACACGAGAACTTTAATATGGAATCTCTCAAGCCAGCTCGAGACCATTCCTGTAGATGAGTAAGGTAATAAGGATAGACCCATCAAACCCATAAAAACAGAATTTGCCCGAGAGCATAAGCTGAGAAGCGGTAAGCTCCCGGAAAGAAAGAAGCCCAGGCACGTTTCTTGAAACGATCCTGTTAAAAGATCCCAAACTTCAACTAATTTTAAAAAAAGAGCCGGAAGGGACAACCTTATTTTACTAGCTATTTCAAGCTGGTTTTAGAAGTTATTTACAGGAAGTTGGGGGATATCGACAAGGAAAAACCTTTTTTCTCTTTTTATATCTTTTTTTGGAACGAATTTAAAATAAGGGCCGTAAGCCGGATTAGAAGCTGGTTCCGAAATGTAAAAGGTTTAAAGCCGGAAATAAGGGGTAGAAAGAGGGGTAAGGATTTAAGAAGCCTTAAAATCAGTTTATGCATATAAAAAATGTTTCCAAATAGAAAAGCTACATCGTGTAGAGGCTGAAAAGAATTAAAGGGGGTATAAAAGAATGCTTGAAGAAATTTCGGCCCTGATAAGGGAAAATTTCGAGGCCAAAGACAGTGTAAGGGAAGATGGATTGAAAATCTCCAGGGAAATTGTCAGGGAATGCAGGACAGCAACATTCGCTCTGCACGGGCAGGACTTTGAGAAGGCAAATAACAGTATCAAAGCAGCTGGAAAAGCGCTGAAGAAGCTGGAAGTCCTTTTCGAGGGGCATGCTGATATTTACCATGCCGGATTTGTAGAACATGCCCAGCAGGAATATTCGGAGGTTTCAGTCCTCAGCAGCCTGCTGAAGGAAGAAGGAGAGGCAAAGAGAATTCCAGCTCCTCAAGAACTGGAAGTCGAATATGCGGCTTACCTCAATGGGCTCGGAGATGTTGTCGGGGAGCTCAGAAGGCATGTCCTGGACCTTATAAGGAAAGAATCCTTTGAGAAAGCCGAAATATTTTTAGGGATCATGGAAAATATCCATGCAGTGCTTATGGACTTTGACTACCCTGATGCAATAACCAGGGGGCTTAGAAGAAAGACCGATGTATCCCGCGCCCTGATAGAAAAGACGCGCGGAGATGTTGTCAATGCAATTAGTCAGAAAAAACTCGAGACTGCAATGCGGAAGCTGGAGTCCAGGCTTTAGATGAAGCTACGTTTAAACACCGAGCAGATCAATGCTCTATAACCTCATGAGTTAGTTGAGCATTTGAACTGCAACTTACTCATATAGGACTTTCATATAGAACTTATTCAATAATTATTTTAATAGTTTGAAGACTGTATAACATTTTAAATGTTTAAAGTTTATAAACCAGTATTTTACATACTGAAAATTTAGAATCTCAATAATCTATTACAAGAGGATATGCATGAAATTTGATCCTGAAAAAATAAAAAGGGACGCAAAAGAGAATTTCGACCTTACCTGGAACGAAGGCAAAAAACTGGTCAAGATGCCTACCCTGAACGAACGCTACCCCAGGACTACTCTGAAATATGGAAAAGCGCATCCGGTCTATGATACTATCCAGAAACTTAGAGAAGCCTATCTTAGAATGGGCTTTGAAGAGATGATGAACCCCCTGATAGTAGATGACAAAGAGGTACACAAACAGTTCGGAAGCGAAGCTCTCGCAGTCCTGGATCGCTGTTTCTACCTTGCAGGGCTGCCCCGACCGAATGTGGGAATTTCCGACGAAAGGATTGCACAGGTAACAGATATTCTGGGAAACGTAGGTGATGAAGGAATAGATAAAATAAGGCAAGTTCTCCATTCATATAAAAAGGGAAAGATTGAAGGAGATGACCTTGTCCCCGAAATTTCATCAATTCTTGGAGTCTCAGATGCTCTTGTTGCAGATATGATTGACAGAGTTTTCCCCGAATTTAAAGAACTTGTGCCCCAGGCAAGCACGAAGACCCTCCGCAGCCATATGACAAGCGGCTGGTTCATTTCCCTGAGTGCCCTCCTGGAAAGGAAAGAGCCTCCGTTCCACTTTTTCTCGATAGACCGCTGTTTCAGGCGAGAGCAGCAGGAAGATGCATCAAGGCTCATGACTTACTATTCGGCTTCCTGCGTAATAATGGATGAGGATGTGACTGTTGACCACGGGAAAGCCGTTGCTGAAGGCCTTCTTTCCCAATTCGGCTTTGAAAAATTCCTTTTCAGACCCGATGAGAAACGCAGCAAATATTATATTCCTGACACGCAGACCGAAGTATTTGCTTTCCACCCGAAACTTGTGGGTTCGAACTCAAAGTATTCGGACGGCTGGATCGAAGTTGCAACTTTCGGGATTTATTCCCCAACAGCCCTTGCAGAATACGAGATCCCATATCCTGTCATGAACCTTGGGCTCGGAGTAGAAAGGCTGGCAATGATCCTTCATGATGCTCCGGATATCCGTTCTTTGACTTATCCGCAGATCCCTCAGTACAGCGAATGGGAAATGTCAGACAGTGACCTTGCAAAACAGGTTTTTGTTGATAAAGTGCCTGAGACTCCTGAAGGGCTTGCGATTGCAGATGCTATCGTTTCTCAGTGCGGACTGTATGGGGAAGAGCCAAGTCCCTGTGAATTTCCTGCCTGGGAAGGAGAAATATGCGGCAAAAAAGTAAAGGTTTCCGTAATCGAGCCTGAAGAAAATACGAAACTCTGCGGCCCTGCTGCTTTCAACGAGGTTGTAGCCTATCAGGGAGATATCATAGGAATTCCAAACACCAAAAAATGGCAAAAAGCCTTTGAAAACCACTCTGCAAGAGCAGGAATTAGTTTCATAGAAGCATTTGCAGCCCAGGCTGCCAGGGAAATCGAAGAAGCTGCAATGTCAGAAGCAAACGAACATATAGTCAGGGTAAGAATTGCCAAAGTTCCCTCGGAAGTTAACCTGAGAATAGGTTCGACTGCTCAGCGTTATATCACTGGCAAAAAGAAGAAGATAGATATGAGAGGCCCGGTTTTCACATCTGTAAAAGCGGAATTCATGTGAGAGAAAAATAGTAAAAACTGGATTACGATACATGCAAAATGAGCAAAACTCTCATTCAGTATATCCGGAACTCAGCAGGCTGATGGAAACCGGCGAGCCTGTGTGTGTAACCTTCAAAACAGGGCACGAAATCGAAAAAGATGTAGAGGAGAAAGCCAAAGAAAAAGCAGCCGATTCAGGAAATGAAAAGCTTCCTGGAAAATCCGGTTTTCTCTTTTGTGAACTTGTGCAGAAAGCCCGTATGGGAAAAGTCTTCCGGGTCTCGGGGCAGAGTTGCTCCCCAGGAGACTATGTGCTGGGCCTATCGGAAGAAACTCCTGCTGCATATTACCTGAACTCCGGCAGGTACAGGGACTCACAGGCTGCAGAGAAGGCAGCCTTATCGCTTCCGAGATTGGAAAAAAGATTTTGTTCCATAAATGTTGAGCCCCTGTCTCTGAATAAAGGTGATTTTGACGTGCTGATTCTCTTCCTGGAACCCGAGAAAGCCATGCGTATTGTCCAGGCAAATGCCTATTCTGAAGGAAAAAGGGCATTGCTGGATACAATGGGCGCAGCTTCAATCTGTGGAGACTGTACTGTACTTGCACTCAGACAAGGCATTGGCCTATCTTTCGGGTGCAAAGGATCGAGAAAGCACAGCGCATATGAAGATTTCGAGGTTCCACTTGGACTTTCTTTTGAGAAAGCAGCAGAAATAGAAAAGGGGCTTTCAAAGCTTCCGAAAACCAGGGAATAAGAGATTAATGAAAGGGTCCCTTAGTTTTCGGAAGAAAAAGGTCTATAATCGAAGATTCTATTTCCCCAGTTTGAGAATAATTAAAAGTGGATGGCATATAAAAAAACATAATTTCAGGAGTCAGTAGAATAGGAAATTGATCCGATTGACAAGTTTTTCTAGAAAACTTTTGAGGAAATGACATAACACCGGAGAGACTATTTTATCATGTTTTCCGATTAGCCCGCACTTCAAAATTATTTGAAAAAACTATACAAAATGGATTTATCTCACCTGTTTCTTGAGAAAAATCAGTAAGTAAAATCCCTATATTCCAGAGATCTCAGCGAGATGAGTTTATATAGAAGTACAAACATGTAAACTGCAATTGTCATATTTTCCGCTTATAGCAAGCGCTTCAAAGTTCTGTGAAAAAACGATGCAAAACGGATTTATCTCATCTGTTTTTTTGAGAAAAACCAGTAAGCAAAATCCCTATATCCCAGAGGCCTTGGCGGGATGAGTTTATATAGAAGTACAAACATGTAAACTGCGATTTTAATTCAAGAGCAATTCTAAACTCACACTAATGGAGGATTAAATTATGGCAGGACAGCCAATATTTATTTTAAAAGAAGGAAGTAAGAGAACCAGAGGCAGAGATGCCCAGAGTAACAATATAATGGCTGCAAAAGCAGTAGCTGAAGCAGTCAGAACAACCCTCGGCCCCAAGGGTATGGACAAGATGCTTGTGGATTCCATGGGTGATGTGGTCATTACAAACGACGGGGCAACCATTCTCAAAGAGATGGACATTGAACACCCTGCAGCAAAGATGGTAGTAGAAGTAGCCAAGACCCAGGATGAAGAAGTTGGAGACGGCACTACCAGTGCAGCTGTGGTCGCAGGCGAACTTTTAAAGAAAGCTGAAGATTTAATCGAGCAGGAAATCCACCCGACAATCATTGCATCAGGGTACAGGCTTGCAGCCGAAAAAGCCGTGGAAGTCCTGAACTCCCTGGCAATGACAGTAGAAATGTCCGACCGGAACCTGCTTATCAGCATTGCTGAAACCGCAATGACCGGAAAGGGTGCAGAGTCCTCCAAAAAACTTCTTTCCAAAATTGCAGTTGATGCTGTCACAAGCGTTGTAGACACAACAGATGGAAAGAACAGTGTTGAGAGAGACAATATCAATGTTGTTAAGAAAGTTGGCGGCAGGGTAGAAGATTCCGAGCTTATCCGGGGCATGATCATTGACAAGGAAAGAATCCACCCCAATATGCCTCAAAAGATTAAGGACGCAAAAATCATTCTCCTGAATACCGCAATCGAACTCAAGGACACCGAAGTAGATGCTGAAATCTCTATAACATCTCCTGACCAGCTCCAGTCCTTCCTTGATCAGGAAGAACAGATGCTCAAGAGGATCGTCCAGAAGGTTATTGGTAGCGGGGCAAACGTTGTCTTCTGCCAGAAGGGAATTGAAGATCTTGCCCAGCACTATCTTGCAAAGGCAGGAATTTTTGCTGTTCGCAGGGTTAAGAAGAGCGATATGGAAAAGCTCGCAAGAGCAACAGGTGGCAACCTCATCACCAACCTGGATGAAGTCACTCCCGAAGACCTCGGATATGCAGGACTCGTGGAAGAGAAAAAGGTTGGCGGCGACAACATGACCTTTGTCACAGGTTGCAACAACCCGAAGGCTGTAACCATCCTGCTGCGCGGCGGCACAGAGCACGTAGTTGACAGTGTCACCAGCGCTCTTGAAGATGCACTCCGTGTAGTAGCAGTTGCAATCGAGGATGAGAAGCTAGTTGCAGGTGGCGGCTCCCCTGAAGTCGAGGTTGCTCTCAGGCTCCAGGAATATGCAGCAACCCTCGAAGGCAGAGAACAGCTTGCAGTCAAGGCCTATGCCGAAGCTCTTGAAGTTATTCCAAGAACCCTTGCAGAAAATGCAGGACTTGACCCCATTGACATGCTCATGGAGCTGCGCTCCCAGCACGAGAAGGGTATAAAGACAGCAGGACTCGATGTTTTCGAAGGCAAGGTCGTTGACATGTGGAAGAACTTTGTAGTTGAGCCTCTTAGAGTCAAGACCCAGGTTATTAACGCAGCCACCGAATCTGCAGTTATGATCCTCAGGATCGACGACATTATTGCATCTACCCGTACAGCCGGCCCCGAAGATATGGGCGGAATGGGCGGAATGCCCCCAGGAATGGGCGGAATGGGCGGAATGCCCCCAGGAATGATGTAAATTCCTGAAAAATAAATAAATAAATAAATCAACTACTGGCTAAACCCGAAAAAGGTGCAGTTTTCCACTGCTCTTTTTTTAAAATCTTTAGTCAGGAAAGATTTCAAGCCTGAAAAACCTGTTTTTTCGGTTTTCCCGGAAATCCATGTGAATCTCCGTTCTCTTTTTTCAGGCTTGTTTTTAAATCTCTTTTAATCCTTTATTCTAGATCTTTTTTCAGCTGTTTTCAGCTATTTTCAGCCTCTATTCAGGCCTTTTGAAAGCTTTTTTAAGGATTATAACCCTACTTTGACAGGAACATACATTTTGTAATGTATAAATGGGCTTCATGCTTCTGTTTTCTTCATACAATTAAATTTATATCGCGTGTTTATTGATTTTTGACGTTTTAGATTTTACTAAACTGTGATGTGTCAATACAACATGTTTTTTGTATGAAAAATACTATAATAATTAGTACAATCTATCAAAGTAGGGTTAAGATACACTTCGATATCGATGATTAGACATGCAGAGTAAGAGATCTGAATTAGATGAAAAACATCAGAAAAAACATCAGAATAAAAGATGATTTAAAACACAGAAACGTCGGGGACGCCCACAATGAATTGTGGGGTAACATTGTTGGGGTTTAGGCTCTTAATAAGCAGGTGTTTAGGTAGTTTGGCTCAGCCTTTTTTAAGACAATTTAGAATATCATCTACTTCATACTTTGTTTTTATTATCCGTGTTCTCCCTCGCTTGCCCTTGCCTGTAAAATCGGCATCTACATAGTTAAGAGCCTGAAGCCTATTGACCATGCCGTAAAAACGGGTATATCCGAGCTGTGTTAAGTCGTGAAAGGATTTGTAGAGTTCTCCAGCTTTAACCTTATCTGTCTTTGCTATTAGTTCAAGCAGCTGCTTTTCAGGGTCTGATAAGAGGCTTATGCCCCTGCACAGGTGGAGAAGTTTTGATGCTTCATAAGCTTTTTCCACATCTGCAGAAGAGATTGTACGGCTTCCCCTGCGTTCGGCATTAAAACCGGAGCGCTTAAGGAGATCGATTCCAACCCTGAGGTCTCCTGTTTTTTCCACATACGAGACCACAAGTTCCAATAGCTCATCAGAAATTACCTTCGGATAAAATCCATATTTTACCCTGTCCTTAAGAATATCGAGAATTTCCATATTCTCATATCTCGGGAAAGATATCTCTTCAGGCAGAAAAACCGAATTCACTCTAGAATCTATACAGTAAAGGTCAGATGTATTATTTACAATCCCAATTACCCCTATCTTTGTTCCCGGATATTGCTCATGAGCTCTTAGCAGCGAATACAGAACTTCATTGGCATGCCCTTCGTAACAGAGATAATTGAGGTCATCCAGAGCAACAAGCAGAACTTTTTCTGAAGAGACAAGAGAATTAACAACGGTTTCAAAGATTTTCCTGAATGCGATTCCCGAATTGGGGGGAAATTCCGAAAAGTTTCCTGTAAATCCTGGAGATTACCGCAAAACGTGTCGAATCGATCTGGCAGTTGACTTTGACGGCAACGACACCTGGAGCATGAACCTCAACTTCCCTGAACATCTTCATAACTGCACTTGTCTTTCCTGTTCCTGGAGGACCGACCAGCAAACAGTTTAAAGGACGCATGCCACGCAGGGCTGGTCTGAGCGCAAACCTGAGCGAGTTTAATTGCGACTCTCTGTGGGGGAAATATTCCGGGAGGTAGTCAGGCTCAAGCACGGAAAGATCCTTAAATAGTGTCTCATCCCAGAGTAATATATCGTTACCTGTCAAGGGAAGTTACTCCATCTATTATTATTAATGATATTGAAAGACGCAGGGCTGTAAAAGTATTTTTGGTGTGAGAGAAACTTAACCGACTACGGAAGCAGGAAATAAGATAAGTTCCGTATTTTGAATGGGAAAGCCTCGAAACATTAAAGCCACCTTTAATTAAATAATGCAGAAATAATATAAACACGTCAGATCCAATCTCAATAACTTTAACTGAATATAAATAATATAAATAATATAAATTTAAGAAATTATCCTTTTGAGAAATATGTCTAGTTCTTTTTTTAAATTTTTAATAGATACGTTTTACTGCATTTAGCTTTTTTGAATTATCATTCAATATAACTATTTCGTCCGCAAAAAACAATGAAGTAATATACCAGGTGAGAATCTGAAGAAGAAAAATTTCCGGAGCTTTTTACAGATTAAATATATTAAAAATTTTAATGTGAAAAATATTAAAATAAGAATGACTAAAGAATGATGAGCACAGATTAATGCTATAATGTGAAAAGAGTAATTGTTAATATATAACAAGGATAACTGCCAATATATTAGTGATGTTTATTAACGGGAGAGAAGGAGTATGGAAATAGAGTCTAAGTTTCTGGTAACGGAAGAAGCAGATTTTCAGGCACTTGAAAATCTCTCCGGGCTTGCTTCATACGCCCTTTCGGAAGCCAAACTCCAGCAAATCGAGGATATTTTTTTGATACTGCAGATAAAGCTATTATGGCTACAGGGTACTATCTGCGGGTCAGAAAAGAGTATGGAGAGAATGGCCGGTGGGTAACCATTAAAAGCCTGGGGGCTTCGAAAGCGGAACCCACAGGAGAGAGGAATATGTCAGTTTCCTGCCCGAAGGAATGTCTGTGCTCGAATGCCCTGATTCCCGTATCAGAAATATGATTTTCGAATTTACTGCCGGACTTGAGCTTTTTCCCCTTCTGTCCCTCACACAGAAAAGGGTGATTCGAAAGGTAAAAACGGGAAAAAGAATCATAGCCGAGATTTACCTGGACAGAGTGAACCTGAAAAGTAAAGGCAGGGAAAAGCTCTATAACGAATTTGAAGTTGAGCTTAAAAGCGAAGGAACCCCTGAAGAGCTGGAAGCTATCCGGAGCTTCTTACTCAAGTATTACAACCTTACGGAAAGCCTTTTTTCCAAATTCGAGAGAGCCTTCCTTTTCATGGAAGGCCTTCCTGAGAAAACATTTATGAGCTTGAGAGAAAGGGCTTTCTGCGCACAGCTTGCAGCCCAGAAAAACGTATACGGAAAACAGGCTAAAATTATCATGGAGCTTGATAAGAGACAGAACTGCAAGGAACTTAGTGTTCTTCTGAAAGTTCCTCAAACAGAAATAGAAGCCCTGTACTCAAAGTTTGAAAAAGAAAGACTCTCTATTTTTCCTTTTACAACTTATAAAGAAAAAGACCCTGAATTTCACCTCCAGCCTGGAAAAAGCTATGTTTTAAAAAAGGAAACGAAATCGGTAGAATTTAAGGAATGGGACCCGGAAAACCTTCTTGGATACTACGGAGTAGATAAAAACACGGCAGAACAAAGCAGGGAGTATGCTTTTGCTCTTTTTGACGGCCTGTTTATATGCCACGAACTGGGGCAGGAGGAGAGAAAACTTCTCGGCCTTTCAGCCTTCCTGAAGGACATCGGAATTTCGGTATTTCCTGAAGAAAAAGCTCGTATGAGCAGGGAAATTCTTCTGACGCATTTGATAAAGGGACTCCAGCTCCATGAAATTTTAATACTTGCCCTGATCATGAAACTGCAGGACCCGTGCATAAACGAAAAAAAATTATTTCAACCCTTAAAGGTTACCATACAAAATTGCCTCCAGGTTTCCAGAATAAAGCCCTGATGCTTGCAGCCATCATGCGGATTGCAGACCTTTTTGAGTCTCCTGGAATCCGGCCGGGAAAGATCAGGCAGCTTGAAGACGTTCTGGAAATAGAAATGGTAGGAATTGAGACTGAAAAAGCTGTAAAAAAGGTTGAAAGAAAAAGTGAACTCTGGAAATATCTCTTTGGGAAAAAACTCCTATTTACTCAGGTTGCTGAAGAAGTAAAAGTCCCAACCGGAGAAGAATCCGGAGCAAAGGGAAAAAACGGAAAGGGAAAAAAACCAGAAAAGAAGAAATACAGGTTATCGGAAAAAGTGACTGTCAAACCGACTGACTCTATGGCCTGGCTTGCCTGCAGGATATTTTCATTTCAATTCTCCTGTATGCTCTCCCATGAAAAAGGGACCATACAAGGAGAGGAAATCGAAGAACTGCATGACATGCGAGTTGCAGTCCGCAGGATGAGGGCAGCAGCAAGGGTTTTTGAGGCTTATCTCGATCCCGGGCAGCTTGAGCCTCACCTTAAAGGGCTCAGGAAGACGCTTGGCTCACTCGGGGAAGTAAGAGATCTGGATGTTTTCCGGGAAAAAGCGGAAGTATATTTGAAAACCCTACCTTCAGGCCATGAACATGATCTGGACAAGCTTTTTGCAGCTCTTGCGGAAGAGAGAGAAAAAGCCAGAAAAAATATGCTTGATTATCTGAACAGCGAAAAATACAGCGATTTCAAAAAGAATCTCTCGGACGCTCTTGCCTCCCCCGAAACCCTGGTCCTTCCTTCAATTAACAAGAAACATGATGCTTTGCCTCACAGGGTGAGAGAAGTTCTTCCTTCAATACTTTATGCGCGTTTAGCTGACATCAGCGCTTACTCCGAATGGATTGAAGGGCCTTACCTTCCCGTGGGATGCCTCCACAGGCTCAGAATTGCAGCCAAAGGAATGCGTTATACCCTTGAATTCTTTGAGGGGGTGCTTGGAGAAGACGCAAAAACCCTGATCCAAGAGTTCAAAACTTTCCAGGACCACCTTGGAAATCTGCATGACGCAATGGTTGCAGTCAACTTGCTGGATTCCTGCCTGAGAAACGGAGAGTGGGGTTCTGCCGAAACCGGAAAAGCCTCCGGAAAATACAGATTTTCAGAAGGTGTTCACGGAATCGAAGCCTATCTTGCATACAAGGAAGAGGAACTTCAAATGCTGCTCGATAACTTCCAGGATGCCTGGGAAAAAATATGGAATGGAGATTTCAGAGAAAGGATTGAAAGCGCAGTGAAAAACCTTTACTAAAGTCCTTTATGAACGTTCTTACGAGCCTCTGGTATTTGACTCGAAATTTGAGAAAATTGTTTTGGTCACTAGATCCACGGGCGTGAGAACGCAAAATTCCCGTGATATAATAATAGCGAGTGTTCCGAACCTTCTTTAACTGGCAACCACCGTATCGGCCTCTGTGACAGCTTTTTTGCCTTTCATGCTATTAATCGACAAAAAAATAGTATATAATGTCTTTGAAAAAAATAGTATATTCTTAATGTTTTTGTAACAATTAGGAAAACAAAAATACATAGTCTAAAAAGTAGGGGAATACATAGTAAAAAATAGGGGAAATATCAAGCAGTTATTATATGGGTTAACGTAGAATTCACAAAACGATCATAAGAAATAATATAACTTCAGGACTCTCTTTACCCTTGCTCGCTTTGTTAAGTTCTTTCATAAAGTTTATTCTACTTGATTTTGTAGCTCAAATGCGTAAGCCTTGAATATTTTATATAAATAATTTTTAGACCTTTATTCCCCGAATTTGTATTTGCAGACTTGCCAATTACCATTCTGGAATCGTTTCATGCGTAACTAATATATACACCAGAAACGCGTAACAGATTAGTTTCATGAGTAACTATTACTCAAAAGTATTTCAAAACGAAATTTCCGGCGTTATAAAAATAGAGGATAAAATTATGGTAGATCCAAGAGAAATCTGCGGTCCTATTGCCATCATCTACCGGAGCCATCTAGCATATATGGCAAAGGAACTCAAAGTTTACAGGATCGGAACCGGACAATTTGATTTTTTAATGGTTTTATATCGTAAGGATGGCATTTCTCAGGAAAACCTTGCAAAAATTTTGAAAGTCAGCAAAGCAACAAGTACCAGAGCAATCCAGAATCTGGAAAAAGAAGGGTATGTTTACAGGCAGAGAGACATAAATGACCTTCGGGCTTATAGGGTTTATCTCACTGAAAGGGGGAAGGAAATAAGAGAGGTGGTTCTGGAAAAATCGATTTATTTTGTCGACACTCTCCTTTCAAATTTTACACCTGAAGAAAAAGAAGTTTTCAGGCAACTAATCCAGAAGGCTTCATTTAAGTTTAATGAAACGGGCCTCGAACCTCCCTATTTAGACATGCCGAATGATATGAAGTAGAAACGAGAAGGCGAGGTGGAGATAAACATACCCTGATACTCGCAGCAGGGTGCGCCAATGCAAGATCGAAAATCGAGTACTTTCCTAATCAATTAATGATAATAACTCAGTATGTTACCCATTTATTTTTCCCGAAAACTCGCTTTCATTCAAATCCGAAAATTTCTTAATTTAATTTTTTGAGGACATTTCAACTCCTGGAAGTTCCTCAAGCTCAGAATTTCCTTCAAGAACTAAAGGAATTCCAGCATCCTTCTCTATAAGAACTTTGGATTGGAGATTATATCCGAACATTTTCTTGAAATATTTTTTCTGCTTCTCTACCTCCCATATTTCGAGCTGGCACTCTCGCTGGGCGTGTATTTCAAGTACCAGGCTGCCGGTAGAGACAATATAAAATCGCACATGGGAAATAATTCCATTATGAGAGCGATCCAGGCACTCTGCAATGCGGAGCAGAGCACTCAGGACTCGGATACTTTTTACGGTATCTTTATTAAGCTCGGCGATATTAGGGTGCCTCTTCTTCGGGGTATTCTTCCTGTGAAAATAGGCAAGGTTTGCTATGATTTCGATTTCTTCAGGCTGAAAACCCGGAAGGGTGCTCTCCCTTATCAGGTGATAAGCATGGGATTGATGAGTATCATATGAAAGAAATGTTCCTATGTCGTGCAGTGTCGAACCGTACTCAAGAAGTTCCCTTTCCCCTTCCCTGAACTCATAAATTCCAAGCGCCTGAATACTGTCAAAGAGCTCAAGGGTCAGTCTGGTGACGGTATGGGCATGTTCTTCATCGAAGTTACAGGTAAGTCCAAGTTGCATAATGCTGCGCTTTCTTACAGACATCTGGGTAATCATGTAGGAAAACTCGCTCTTTGAGATATAATCTACGAGCAGTCCTTCTCTGAGCCCGCGTTTACTGACCCTGATTTCGGAAAGCTCCATCTCCTCCATGAAGGTCTCGATAATTGCAGCTCCTGCGATTATAATATCTGCTCTTTGCGCATTGATTCCCGGAAATTTGCGCCTCTCTTCAAGAGTCAGGGCGCACATCGCCCTGACTATTTCTTTCAGGTCTTCATACCCCAGTTTCTCAAAGCTTTCATGGGATGTTTTGTGCAGGTAAACAAAAGCTATCTTGGCAAGGTTCTCAATTGTTCCGGAGCTTCCAATCGCACAGCCTACCCTGTACTTGGAAAGGTCTTTTGTTATATCTGTAGTCTTGCGTCGGATATAGGCTTTAATTTGTTCATACTGCTCCTCAGAAACAGGGCCTGTTTCGTCCGGAAGAAACATATTTGTCAGCCGGATTGACCCAAGGTTAAGAGAATAAAGAAAATAACACTGGTTCTGGTCCCCTACAGATATTTCGGTGCTTCCACCTCCGATATCTATGAACAGCGCTTTTGAGTATCCTAGCCGGAGCCCGCTTGAAACCCCGAGGTAGATCAGGCGGGCTTCTTCGGCGCCGGAAATTGTGCAGACCTCCAGGTTTGCCTCCGTTTTCAACATTTCGAGAAGCTGAACCTTATTGCTCGCATCCCGGGTAGCTGACGTAGCCACAGCTATAACCTCTTCTGCCCTGTAGGCCCTGGCAAGTTCCATGAACTTTTTACAGACAATGACTGCACGTTCCATCGCCTTCGGCTGCAGAATTCTATCTATGAATTCCTTATCACCAAGTCGGACTGTTTCCTTTTGCTTGGTCAGGGGCTGGTAAGATCCATTGGGATTAATCCGTACCAGAAGGAGTCGGACCGAGTTAGTCCCTATGTCTATAAATGCGACAACTCTGCCTTCGGAAATTTTCTCGGGTTCCATTATTACCACCTGAAAGCCCTGTCTTTCGTTTTTCTCGAAGGAGTCGAGAAACTCAAAATAAACTTCACAATATTAGTTCATATTTTTATTCTATTTGAGATTATTTGACAGTGTACCAAAAGTTCTGTAAAATATGATTGATTCTGTATCCCTTTCCTTTCACCACAAAAACAAGATGTAGAGTCAATGTTTAATTAATTCTCATTCATAAAAGATTATCTTGTCGATCAGGAAGATGGAATTCGACAATTAAGAAAAGAGGGCACTATTAATTATTTAAGTTATGCATGATCAGAACACTTAAAACAATTCTACATTCTTCGTTTTTTGGCTCATCTTTGTAGTAACTTCTGATATTTATATAACCTTCCGACTTATTGGATGGATTGCTTATTTTATAGACTCATTAAAGAAAAGGTATGAAATTAGCCTTTTTTCAGACTTTTTCTGCATTTTTGTTATCGATAAAATTAAGTCGGTTGTTATTGAAAAAACTTGTATCTGTGTGTATCTAAAATGTTCTTTGTGTTTCATGGTGGGCGGTTGTCGGATTAGCTGTTTTTCTTACTCTTAGTGTAACTATTCAGCCTGGGAAAAACAACCTCCGTAGCCATATTTCATAAGATTCAATGGGCAAATATCTCTAAATTATTTTCCTTTAATTGTTGGCTATTGATTACGTTTTGTATTTTTTCATTGGTTAGTAATCACACTGATCTGTGATGTCAAAATCAATATCAATCAACTGATTTTTGGTAGGCTGAATAGTTACCTCTTAGTAATCCCTATGACATCCAATAAATACAGTTTGCTTTTCAGTGCATAATATGGATGCTGATACCTCTACTTAGAGCGAAAAGTATACATATAATTTACATCTTAGTGTGAATAACACTAAGATATTAAATATTAATCAATAGAATTTACAAAATAATGTGGCAATTATTAAAACAAAAAAGCAAACGTGTTACTATGTCCATGAACAGATACTTCCGCCATACCCCGGCATTTATACTGCTTTACTTGGCACAAAAACCAGCTTATGGGGCTCTTCTCTTTAAGAGATTTGAAGAAGATATACCTTTCAATCTCATAGATACACCTGCTCTTTACAGAGCGCTAAATAATCTGGAAAAAATAGGGGCTATTGAGGCATACTGGGATACCTCAGAATCAGGGCCGGCAAAAAAGTGGTACAAAATCACTCAAAAAGGAATAGAAAAAATGGCTGAACTCAGGCAGGATATCGAAAGGAGAAAGCAAGACCTGGATTTTTTCCTGGAAACTTACAAAAAATTATGAGGTCAAAGCCTGAAATTCCAATACAACCAAAAATGAGGCGGTTCTCGAATAGCGTTTACCTCTTTTTCCTGGCGTTTTTTTCCTGAGAATTTCTTACTTGAAAGATCAAAAGTGAATTGAGATAATCCCATTAAATTCTGAAAATCCATTTCAGACCTTTTCCTGGAAACCTTCTCTGATTGCGGCATTTGTTTCGTTACTAGAAGTTAATGAGCATTACAAAAATTATGCACACCGCCATAAAGGAGGAAAATGATGTTTAGCAATACTTTTATCTTCGGATTATTGACCGGGATAATTTTACTTCTATCTTTTATTTTGGATAAAGAGAAGACAGTTCTTGGTCTGAAGAAAGGCGGAAAAATGCTTTTCAATATTTTCCATCCGTTTCTCAATATCTTAATCCTTATAAGCATAGTGTTCTTCTTCATCCCGGATTCTTTAATTGTGCATTATCTTGGAGTTAATTCTGGCTGGTATGGTTTTGGAATAGCTGCATCTATCGGGTCAATTACTCTAATACCCGGTTTTATCTCATACCCACTGGCTGCTACTTTACTTAAGCAAGGCGCAACTTACGCTGTTGTTGCAGTTTTTATGACTACTATGATGATGGTTGGAGTCGTCACATTGCCTCTTGAAACCAAATATTTTGGTAAGAAAGCAGCAATAGCGAGGAATGTCTTGAATCTAATTGCGGCAATAATAATAGGCATATTAATGGGGTGGTTAATGTGAGGAAATACCTGAAAAACTATATGTGGGTTATTCTGTTTGTTATCTTTTCTACAGGTTCGTATTTCATAGGATTTAAGCCAGGTCTTGTTATATATTCTAATTTTAAGGAATTTTTTATAGAAATGATCTCATTTATTCCTTTCATTTTCATAATAATCGGACTTTTTGATGTTTGGGTTCCAAAAGAGATGCTTGAAAAGCATATAGGTAGAGAATCCGGAGTTAAAGGCATTTTTTAGTTATTTTATTGGCAATGCTTCAGGCAGGTCCTCTCTATGGAGCATTCCCTGTTACTTATATCCTATTTAAAAAAGGTGCATCTGTAAGGAACATTTTCATTTATTTAGGAGCATTTTCATCCATGAAGTTACCTATAGTCACCTCTCTATATAATGCAACATTTATATATTTGATATAATTATATTAATTTAGTTATGAGTTTAGAGATGTTTACTACTTCTGATATTGCCATAGCTATATGTCATTCCTGTGACAAAAATGAGAAGTTAAGACTTCAAGCTTTATTGTTGGTTAAAAATGGTTCGAGCCCAGCTAAAGTTGCAGAAGATCTTTCAGTTCACCGTTCAACAGTTCACCGTTGGATGAAACGAGCTGAAGAAGAAGGTCTGTACAACCTTAAATGTAAATCTGGTCGAGGGGTAAAGTCATTTTTAACTTCAGAACAAGTTTTTGAGTTGAGGAAAGCATTATCAGAGCCAATACCAACAGACGATGGCTTTTCTCGCGGTTGGCAAACAAAAGATGCAATTCAATTTGTCAGAGAGAAATTTGGAGTATCTTATTCTAAATCAAGAATGAGACAAATTATTAAAAATTTAGGATTTAGTAGAATTACATGTAGACCTCAATCAAAAAGGCGAAATCAGGCATTAACAAATGAATTTATTGCTGAAATAAAAAAAGACTCCTAAATCCTAACCATTTATTCGTCACCCAGGATGAGGGTAGTTTTTATGTAGATTCAAACAGATCAAAATGTTGGGCAATAAAAGGCTCTAAACCTATTAAATTTATTAGTGGTTCAAAAGCCAAAATCAACATTGGGGGATTCTACACTGAAAACGAAGAATTTTATTGGTATGATTTAGGAATTAAAAAGAATACAGACTCTTTCTTAAAATCATTAATCAAGTTTAAAAAAGACATAGGAAGAAAGATATTTCTTATAATGGACAGAGCGCCGTGGCATAAATCAAAAAAGGCAAGGGAATTCTTTCAAAAAAACAAATATTGGTTGCAAATATTGCTTTTCCCTCCAGCTACTCCAGATAGGAACCCAACAGAATATTGTTGGAAAACGACAAGAGAAGATTTAACGTCAATAAAATCATTCAAGAATGTTAAAGTATTGAAGGAAGAACTGGATGAGTTTTGGGGGAAACATACATTCACACACAAAATGTCGCATTATTTAAAATGGTGACTATATGTTGGGAATAGAGATAGGCTATTTAGGGATAAAATTTACAATCTTGAGGACGCTGATATCGCTACCACTGTTTATATTCGTAGGATATATCATGGAAAAAATAGTTGGCAGTGATTTTAAAGTCGAAGAGGTAAAAGCATAACGACCTCATGCATCTTTGATTTTAAAAACATCTTTGATGGGTTATCTCTATTGAATTACTTTCTGATATTTGATATTTTTAGGACTTACGCACTTGAAGTACCAAATCAACTGCAGTAGGCTTACAACTTTCTGAAATTCAAATTCTAAATCTGATGGTTACTGTGCTTGATTTTGAATCTGAAGTGCGTAAGTCCTAATTTTATAGAACTTTTAGTACACTGCCTGGCATAAACAAGTCGAGTATGTTTGCTAAGATGAAAAACTTATAAAAAAGATCGTTATATTAAAAAAGATCATGATATTGAAAAACCAGTTGGGTGGTTCACAGGGTTTTATCCTGTATTATGAAGTTTATTACAGAATCAGTTTTTAAGCTGTTCTACATTTGCTTCACTTACAGTTACTCCCTTATGAACCAATTATAATTATGTAAGTAATATTATAAAAGATTAATGATTAAAATATATTTTCTTTATACAGTACCTACACCAAATTAATGATGGCTCTTTACCTTATAATGTAAGGTTGTCAAGCTAAGGAATAATTAAAATATAATGTCAAGGATTTTTGTTACCATGAATGATTAGTTAGGGAAATGAAACTCTAGAGCAATTCCCGAACTTAAAATTTGAAGTTATATGTTTATTATTCCTAAGTCATTTGATAAATAAATTCCCCACTCCTAAGCTTGACCTTTTATTGTTTTCCAATTTAAGATGTTGGCTTACTTAACTGTGATATAACTAGTCTTTTTCGCCGTGTTACTTCCGGCAGCATTAGTTACTGTTAAGCTGACAGTGTACTTTCCTGCTTTAGTATATTTGTGCACAGGACTCTTAGCTGTTGAATATGTTTTATCTCCAAAACTCCATTTCCATGAAGTGGGTGTTCCTGTACTTTTGTCAGTAAATGTTACTTTCAATGGTGCTTTCCCAGTGATTGGAGATGCAGAGAATGCAGCAACCGGGGAAGTTGAAAGGGTACCCATATAGATATCAGAATTTCCATTGCGCATATCTGTCCACACTATCTTATCGCCATAGATATCTGGATAATACTGATCTGATTTATCGGTAGTGTGACTTTCCTGGCGAGTGGCGAGATCGTACACATAGATATCCCAATTTCCATTACGATCATCCATCCACGCTATTCTGTCGCCATAGATTGCAGGAGAATATGAAGCTGATGGATTGGTAGTTATCCTTTTTTCTTTGGAAGTGGAAAGGTCGTACATGTAGATATCAGTGTTTCCATTGCGATCGTCACTCCACACTATCCTGTTACCATAGATTGCAGGAGAGTATTGACTTGATTCATCGGTGGTGATCCGAGTTTCCTTTTTAGTAGATAAATCATACATGTAGATATCAAAGTGTCCATTGCGATAATCTTCCCATACTATCCTGTTACCGTAGATAGCAGGCCACTGTGCTGATCCGCTACTGGTGATCTGAGTCTCCTTTTTAGTGGAGATATCGTACATGTAGATACCTTGGTTTCCATTACGATAATCTGTCCAGACAATCTTGTCACCGTAGATTGCAGGGCTGTACGCTGATCCACTTGTGGTGATCCGAGTTTGCTTTTTAGTAGAAAGATCTTGCATATAGATCTCAGGATTTCCGTTGCGATAATCTACCCACACTACTCTGTTACCGTAGATATCAGAGCCCCACTGATCTGATGCATTGAGAGTAGAGATTTCCTTTTTAGTAGAAAGATCATATATGTAGATATCCCAGTTTCCATTACGAAAATCTTCCCACGCGATCTTGTTATCATAGATAACAGGGCTCCACTGATCTGCTGTATTGGTGGTGATACGCTTCTCAGTGATCTTGGGCGCAGCGGCTTGTATAGATTCCGTGTCTGCAACAATTTCTTCGCTAGATACCTCATCGGACACAACCTGGTCATCGGAAGAATCTCCTGCTCCACTGGTGATCGCCGGTGGAGTGATAGTTCGCGGATTTTGTTCAGGAGATGCCGATGCCGATGCCATAGATGAAACGAGAATTAAAAATAAAACCAGAGCTGCTGATACTAAGGTTAATGAATGTAATTTTTTGTTAATTTTCATTATCTTACTCCTTTTCTCCCGTTTATTTTTCACATAAAATATGTTAATATTCTGAACTTGCTGACATAAGTAAACTTTTTTATTTTTATCCAGCGTTTTGTAACCTACTTTGACAGAAGCATACATTTTTAATGTAGAAATGGGCTATTCGATCGAATTCCAAACATTACAACTTATAAACATCTATATAATTTGTATTACCAAAGTATCTAACAATTAACACTTTAGACTCTGTTCCCAATTCAGTGATTTTTGTATTTCTTGGTTGAAAACTTGATTAGTTAAAAGGATTCAGGTTTCAGTCAAACTAAATATTCGAGATCTTCCGACATTAAACAATAGATAACATTCAAAAGATTGTGACCATTTTCAAGATCTAGTGATTTTTAATTTTACGTTCCTCACTGGATTTTGGCATTGTGTCAACATTTTTGTAATAAAGTGTATAAAGTAGGTCATGCTCGCAGCTATAAGCCAGAATCTGATCCGGGTACACCTGAACCCCCTAATAGACTGATATCGGTAATATCAGAAAATGTAACCGAAAAAGAGGAATTAAGTACAATATACAAGTAAATATCAGAAATAGAAAGAAAAAGAGAGGGAAACCAGATTCCATATCGAAAGATAAATTCTTCCCCTAGTACACAAAAACTTGACTTCAAATTTACAGCAAATTCGCGACACTGCCGAAAAATTCGTGATCGTTGAATATACTAGAAAATCAAGTTTTGTGAATATACTTCAGAATCGCAGTGCTAGTTATTGTAAGAATCCTGTAAATGCTTAATATGTTTTTTAACAACGAGTTCATATACATGATTTATTCTGTAAATTGTATTCCTTCCTTCTTTTGTTTCTGTTATAAGGCCAATTTCTCGGAGATTTTTTATGTACCAACTGATTGTAGCCCTGGAAACTCTAAGTTCACGTGCAAGAGCTGTATTTGTATTACACTTACAAGTTAGTATTTCTAAAATTATTCTTTGATTCATTACGTTTTGAAGAGCAGAAATAATTTTAATTTCTTCATTATTATAAGCAAAACTATTTTCGAAGAATCTTGTCTTTCCACCCTCTCTATAGGCTTCGATTTTGTTCTGAGCTTCAAGAGCTTTTATGTGATATTTTATAATTTCTCTGTCTAAGCCGACCTTTCCTACAATCTCACTAATATATGCTCCAGGTTTGGTTTTGATATAGGTATAGATACTAAAACGACTGGGATTGTCAAGTACATTTCCAGAATTTACAATTTTATATCCGGCTATTGCAAAAACTAGCCTATTAGGACATATTAAGTCAATTGCCACTAAAATGTTCACTGTGACCAGCCACAAAAGAAACTGCCAGTAGGGTATTTCGATGACTTGAAGCTCTACCACCTTTTCTCCATTAATCGGGACTCCGAATTGATCACTTGAAATAGGCTCTATAATATATTCAGTAGCCCCAGCTGTTGCCATTAAAAAAACAAATAATAAACAGAAAATTAGTTTATTTTGAAGCTTAAAAATGCGCGGCGGCTTTAAGCTTGTATGCCTCAGTCCCACTTATTAATACTCCATACACATTGAGTTTCCAATTTCCTCCTTGCAGATATTTCCCTGTTTTTGGTTTTATATTTAAGACTATTTTGTTGCTAGAATTAGCTATATAGGATCCATAAGAGACTCCTGTAGGGGAAAGTATAGTAAGTCTCAGGCTATTCTTCTTATATTTCCAACTCAAAGATATGTCAAGAGAAGTCACTTTTGAGTTTATTTGTACTTTGTTGTATCGTGTCTGTCTTTGCTTTATGGATGTCTCTGCTGCGCATATATCAGAGCAGCTTTCAGCTGTTTTAGTGAATTGTAATAGTTCTACATCTTTCTCAATTAATATCGAAGATGAAGCACTTTCGGTACAAACAAAATCATCTTTCAAGGGATCATCAATATTTTCGAATTCTAGTAGTTCTACATCTATCTCAATTAATATCGAAGATGAAGCACTTTCGGTACAAACAAAATCGTCTTTCAAGAGTTCAACAATATATTCTTTTTCGGTGGAAGTAGAATTAACTTTCGGATCTGTGTTTTCTTTATTTGATGTTATAAAATCACCAAAAAAGATGTAAAAAGATAGAATATAAATCTTTTGATTTAGATCCCTCCAATTAAAGCGACCGATGTTTTTATAAAATATATAATATAGATTTTAGTCAACGTTTAATATACAAATTTCATTAAAATGCTTAGCATTATAGTGACTATTCAGCTTACCAAGATCATTTGATTGAGATCTATTTTGATTTTAACGTTTTTGGCACCTGTTTTGTGTACATTCTCTCTAGCAGGATCAACTGCCCAACTGAAACCAATAGAATCTACAGCACAACCAAGACCAGACCCCGCTGATGGAATATCACGGATTAATCAGATAATAAAACCGATATTCTATACAAGAACTTCTTGATAAATATGGTTTTAAAGAATTTTCTTGATCCTGCCCTCCTGTTTCAAAGAATTATATCTTTTATAGTAACGAGGTCTCTATGCCACTTCTTTGCAAAAGATAATAACCAACGTTGATAATGAGAAAAATCTGTTGTTTTAAGTTCAAATGAGGAAAAAAGTAAAAAAGAAATTCACTTTTTCAGCCTTTTTGAGAGCCTAAATCCCAGCTTTCAGTATTTTCAAGCATCCATAACTGAGAATCCAGTTCTTCTTCTTCAGGCTGCGGATAAATCCTTTCAGTCCTGCCATTAGGAAGCAGCAGGCGGGCTTTTATGTTATCTTTCAGTTGAGTACCAAGGATAACATCCCTCACAATGGGAATATATGCGGCAGAAACAGGAAAAAGAACTTCTACTCTGTTGTCCAGATTGCGCGGCATGAGATCGGCACTGCCCATAAAGATTTCTTCTTTTCCGCCGTTCCTGAAATAATATGCTCTGGAGTGTTCCAGAAAACGGCCGACTATCGAAGTGACCCGGATGTTTTCACTGAGCCCATAGATGCCTGGTCTGAGGCAGCAGATTCCCCTGACAAGAAGGTCTACTTTCACCCCGGTCTGGGAAGCCCTGTAAAGTTCCCGAATGCACTGGTAGTCCACAAGGGAATTCATCTTGAAGATCAGATGTCCGTTTCCATACTTTTCATGCAGGTCGATCTCACGTCTGATACGCTCCAGAATCTGGTGCCTGAGAGTCTGGGGGGCTACAAGGAGCTTGATATAATGGTCCTTTCTCGAATAACCTGTAAGGGCATTAAAAAGGTCAGAGATGTCCTTGCCTATGAATGAATCACTTGTCAGGTAGCCGAAATCGGTATAGAGCTTTCCTGTGACAGCATTATAGTTCCCCGTGCTCATGTGCACGTAATACCTGATACCTTCTTTTTCGGCCCTGACCACCAGGCACATCTTGGCATGGGTTTTACGCCCGGGAAGCCGTAGGCTACATGAACGCCTTTGCGCTCAAGCTCTTTTGCCCAGCCTATATTATTCTCTTCATCAAAGCGAGCTTTAAGTTCCACCAGAACAGCTACCTGCTTTTTCCGGTCTGCAGCTTTCATAAGAGCCTGAATAATCCTGGAATTGTCATCTACCCTGTACAATGTCATTTTGATTGCCAGGACATCCGTATCACCGGCAGCCTCTTCTACGAAATCAATTACCGATTCGAAACTGTCATAGGGATGGTAGAGAAGAACATCTCTCTTTTTCAGAACCGCAAATATTTTCTCCGTATTAGCCAGCTGAGAATGTTTTCTCGGTTCTAAAGGTTCGTATTTAAGCTCAGGACGGTTAATCTGTGCAAGTTTAATGAGACTTGAAAGTCCCAGAGGAGCTGCAGATCTGAACATAAGGGAAGAGGTAAGTTCCAGGTTCTTAAGAAGGATATCAGAGACTCTGGGGGGCATTGTATAGTCGGCCTCAAGTCTAACAACCGGCCCAAAGTAATTCCTCCCGACTCTCTGCTTTACGGCGGTCAGAAGATCCTTGTCCCCATCCTCATCAAATCCGAGGTCTGCATCCCGCGTGATCCTGAATGGATAAGCTCCAAGAATACGCTGTCCGGGAAACAGGAGGTCAAGATTTGCAGCAATAAGTTGTTCGAGCCAGACAAAACGCCCTGTTTTTAGCTCTTCCAAACTGGAAGTTATTCTTTCCTGGCCGTTTTCAGGAACTACGATAAGCCTGGGGAACATTGGAGGAATCTTGACCCTAGCAAAGCGTTCCCCGTAATCCGGATCATCGATAAGTACTGCCAGGTTAAGGCTAAGGTTCGAAATATGGGGGAAAGGATGCCCTGAATCGAAACCCAGAGGGGTAAGTAAAGGGAAAATATTTCTCTCAAAATAGTCTCTGAGCTTTTCTCTATCTTCCCCGGAAAGTTCAAAGTAATTAAGGACTTTAATTCCTTTTTCCCCTAAAGCAGGCTCAAGTATTTCATTCCAGCAGCTGTCATTGAGAGGAAGCTGCCTGAGAAGCTCTTCCCGGATAATACGAAGCTGTTCCTGAGCAAGTTCATCTGCCCGGTCGTCCTTTACTCCCTCCATTATTCTCTTCTGGACGCCTGAAACCCTGACCATGAAAAACTCATCAAGATTGCTCCCAAAAATGGAAAGGAATTTTGCTCTCTCAAGTAAGGGATTGCGCTCGTCGAAAGCTTCTTCCAGTACCCTGTCGTTGAACTGGAGCCAGCTGTACTCGCGGTCCGTATACAAGCACGGATCGCTAAGGTCAGGTATACCGGAAACTTCTACCCGAGCTCTTTCAACATTATCCATAACCAACCTATCAAAATCTGCACACTGAATGGGGAAGTTCCGCTCCATTACTATCACGCGTGGCCTGGGTTTTGTACTTCTTCAGATCTGCATTTAAAAATGATAACAGATTTGAAGATAAAATCTCTGCATATTTCATAATTCAATTTCATTATCTGATAGTCACCCGGTTTCACTAGGTTGAAAAGAAGATAGCCCCCGAGTCCACTTAAAACAACCAAAGATGGTCAGTCCCATGGAAATTTTTCCCTTATCACATATCAACCCTTTTAGCCGATTAGGGTTTTGAATTTTCTGAGTAAGGGACGGCAAATCTACATATTAAGTTATCGGAGGTCCATTGACACCGACGCCTATATAAACTTTCGTATTAACAAAATTGTAAGGACCCTACGGAATTTCCGCGAACTCATTACTATTTATTAATATATAGAACTAAAGATTTATAACACTATCTCTTAAAGGTGATTATTAACAAAAGCAAAAAAAGATGCCCTGAATTCAAGGAAATTAAAGTATAGAAGATTGTCAGAAAAGATTAGAAGATTCCATTAGAATTAACCATTAATATATTTTAAAAGTTTTATCTAGATTTTCTTAAGAAGATGCCTTTGAATCTGTTTTGAATTTATTTTTTAAATGGATATAAAAATCTTTTTCTTTTCCGATGGTCTTCCTGAGCAACCGTTCTACAATTAGCTCGGGAGTACTTCGCGCAACATGATTATATACAGGATTTCGGTTTACGATCAGTTCCAGGTGAGAATCCAGACCTTTTGCCTCAATTCCATCTACTCTGATATCTGCCCCGGCGTTTTCAAGGATCAGCTCCGAAAGGTGAGAAACAAAAATCCCGAGACTCCATTCGTTTCTGGACAGATATTCAAGGATTCCTGCTATAATCCGTGCAGAGGCTCCAGGCTCGGTAATAGATTCAAGTTCATCCGCAAGCACCAGTTTTCCCGCTGCTTCGGAGAGCACTGAGAATTGCCTGAGGGTAGTTTCAAAAGCTCCTGCATCCAGGGTTCCCTTTGATTTCCCGAAATAATAGAATTCTTCTACAGGTCCCAGTTCAAGTTCTTTTGCAGGGACCGGAAAGCCCATATATCCAAGGATTACGCACTGGGCAACGAGCTCGAGCAGGGAAGTCTTGCCCCCGGAATTTACTCCGCTCAAAAGCACAACCCTGCTTTCCAGACCTGCGGGAGAAAAACTGGTTTTTCCGACGGAATAATTGACAGGATCGATTTTTCCGTGGCGTACCTTTAAAAAGAGGTTCTCTCCGGCTTTAAATCCTATTCCGGTTTCAGAAATCAGTTCCGGTAATTTCAGCTTAAACTTTGCCGAGAAGCAGGCTATTGAAAAGCCAAGGTCAAAATCCAGGACTTTTCTGACAAGCTTTTCTACAGGCTGACGAAAAGTTGACAGAGTTTTTGCAAGCTCCCTTTTCCGCACAAGCCTTGCTTTTTCAAGAGTATTGTTCAGTTTTTGCCTGAGAAGCTGAAGTTGAGACTGGTCTGCGCTCAGAGGATAGGAAATCTCGTCAGAAAATAGGGAGTCAAGCATCAATTTTTCCTGCTTCTGAAGGTCGAGCTTTTCAGCAAGCTCTTCCTTGATGACTTCAATCTCACCTTTGTAGATTCTATTGAGTTCCTTTGCGAGCAGCTCCTTGATTTCCATTCCCCCACTCATAAGCTTAATGAGTTCCTGGCCACTGAGAGTAAGCGAACTTGCCTCCAGGGTCCGGTTCATGCGCTGATTTGCTTCATTCAGGGCAGAGGTCAGTACAGTGTCAAGGTTTTGCAGGGCTGCTCCGAGCCTGTCAAGTTCAGGGTCAAAACCTTCAATAGGCTTTCCATCCTCTCCGAGTTTTGAAAGAGCTTCCTCGAGTGCATCAAATCTCCCACTCTCTCCTAAAAGTTCATTAAAGAAATTAAAGTCTCTGGAGCGCAGAGCATATGCAATATTCAGGCAGGCCCGGACACAATCCAGATTTCGCGCAAAAAAAGCCAGTTCTTTTTCAGGCAAGACCTGCCAGAACTCAACTCTAGAAATGTCCTGGAAATATTCGGGTTCGATGCCTTCAGGTAAATCAAAGCCAAGGTAGATGTCATCAAAAACAATCACACTGGAATAACCACTGGCAAGGTCCACAAATTCAGAGAGATTTTCCACGGCCTGAACAGGCAGAAATGCCTGGAATCTCTCTCTGGCTGCTTCCAGGGTTTTTGAGTCTCCGCAGAGGATTATCCGGTCTCGAACTCTCAGGTTAGCTGACACTGGACTGAGTTTTTTGACCCTCGAAAGCAACTGCAGAAATTCGGGGTTCTCAGAAAAAGCATCTCCCAGTTCCAGGTATTCTCCTAAGAAAGCCCGTCTATCCTGAATTAGATCCATGCGCGATGCAGGTAAAGGGTAAAAAAGGTTTAGCTTGTCTCTGGCATGTGTAGTATGGGCAAAACTTTTTATCAGCTCAAGAAGACGAGAATAAAGATCCAGGGCTTCTTTTGTCTTGAGAAAGTCGGAAATCGAACACCCTTCAGCTCTTGATCTTGCATCTCTTGCAAGGGAAAGAGCAAAATTATGGCTGATTCCATTGACTTCAGAAAGCGAGGCTATATCTCCCTCGGAGATAACCTGAAGAGCTGCATCCTCACTTCCGAAATGCTCAACCAGCCTATCGGCTACCCGTTCACCAATTCCATGAATTTCCCGCAGGCTTGAGAGGGGCTGAGAATAGTTCATACGCAAAACACTTTTCATATGCAAAACATTTTGTTTCAATAAATCCGGTTGGGCTCTATATTCCATAGCCTTTAATTCAGAAGAAAAGACAGTTCTTTTTCAAGGTAAGGGCGCATTGAAGTTGTATATCCGTGCGTCGCCTCCGTAACATTATACATTGCCTTTGGCTCTTTTGCAAGGGCAAAGGTCCTGAGTGCCAGATCATGGGAGATTACGTTATCATTAACAGAATGAATCTGCACAAATTTCGCAGGCGGCAAGATAGAGAGATAGGTATCCGGATCGATTGAACGATAGAAGCGGTAAGCTTCAGGATCATCTATAAGGGCAGGATCAATTTCTTCAGTACCATACCCTGCAGTACTGATCCCGATAACTCCTTTAAGGGAAGAGTCAAGGGCACAGGCAAGAACTGCAAATCTCCCACCGTTACTTTCCCCGAGGATTGCAAGCCTTTCTTTATTAATTTCCGGCTGGGCTGCAAGCACATCTGCCGCTTTAAGGGCATCATAAACCATCGCATATTCCAGGGGCTCAAGGCCAGCCTTGAAAAGTTCAAGGTCCCTCTCCATATTTATGCCGCCCAGGTTGCGCTGGTCAAGAGTAAGGGTTGAATACCCCATTTTAGAGAGTTCTGCGGCCAAACCCTGTTCGGCTTCCTTACTAACCCCTGCTCCAGGCAGCAGGACTATACCCGGAGAAGAAAAAGAGTTTGCAGGAATTCTTAAGAGAGCCTGGATGTTATCTCCTTTGCTTTCAAAAGTCAGCAGTTTTAAGGTATCTGAACTTTCGGGGGCGTATACATCTTCGATTTCCCGAGTTGTAAATACAGGCTCTTCTCGCTGGGGAAAAGACAGAGTACCTGTTTCCGAAACTTCCCAGGGGGCCGTGGCGGCGGTGGAGTTGGAAGGATTGTACAGGACTCCGAAGACGCCGACAAGTATAAGAAGAAAACCCATAAGAAGAACTGAGGGTTTAGGAGTTCTGGTTCCTGAAGAAGCGTTTTTTGGTTTTTTCCAGGATTATATCTGCTCAAGGGAACCCTGCCCGGAAAATTGTAATCACGGCCAGAAGCCGTTTACAGCACATAAGAATAATACTACTATGCCTGTAAGGGCGCCAATAATAAGAACTGTTTTGGGCTGAATATGAACTGCATTTTTGTCTGCCTCATAGTAGCGCATGAGCCCTGCAGAGGACTGGAGACCGTTACCTGATTTTTTAGCCATGAATTAACACCTGCATGAATGTACTGTAATTGGAATATAATAATGTACTGTAATGGAATATAAATTTCATTGCATATAATATATTGTTATGGCGTATGTTAAAATAATTATCTGGAAATTTGAAAACTTAGCATTTGAAAACTTAGCATTTGAAAACTTAGCATAACTGTTAAATTTCCTGTTAAGTTTGGTGATCATCAGATAATTTACAGTTCTGATATATAAATCCAGCAGAGGAATTTCTGAGCAGCCAGACTTTAGGAAGTTGAGGGGAGTTCATCATGCTCTCGAAAGCATAATTCTCAAACAAGTACTTCGTCCAGCAGGAAAGGCGGATAAAACACTCCCTTTTCGGTAATTACCGCAGTTATGTTTTCCATGGGTGTTACGTCAAAAGCGGGATTGTAAACTTCCACATCTTTTGGGGCAAGCTGCTCAGACCCGAAAAAGCGCAGTTCATCAGGGTTTCGCATTTCGATTTTTACGCTGCCTTCCCAACCATTGAAATCGAAAGTAGAGATAGGGGCTGCCACGTAAAAAGGAATTTCGTGTTCTTTTGCAAGAATAGAATGCGAATAGGTCCCTATCTTGTTGAAAATTACATCCTGGGTGATTCTGTCGGCTCCTACAAGCACGCTGTCTACAAGTCCCTGGTGCATTGCCCATCCGGCCATCGAATCTGCAATAAGGGTTACCGGAATCTTGTCCTGCATCAGTTCCCAGGTAGTGATCCTGCCCCCTGGTTCAGGGGCCTGGTCTCACAGGCAATGACCTTGATCTCTTTGCCTTCAGCAATAGCCGAACGTACAACTCCCAGGGCTGTACCCCAGTCTACACATGCGAGCCTGCCTGCGTTGCAGTGTGTAAGTATTGTATCTCCGTCTTTCAGGAATTTTGCCCCATATTCGCCTATCAGCTTGTTGGTGGCCACATCTTCTTCCGCAATGTCCCTGGCTTCCTGAAGGGCAATGTCCCGGACTCCATTTACATCAAAGGCATCCGAAACCGCCTTCAGGACTCTGTCCACACCCCAGCCAAGATTTATTGCTGTAGGGCGAGTCGATTTAAGGGTTTTTCCTGCAACTTCAAGGTCTCTAACTATTGTTTCAAAATCTCTGGCGCCGCTAAGGAAAGCTGCAAGGGCAATCCCGAAACCTCCTGCTGCACCGAGAGCAGGCGCACCCCTTATCCTGAGAGATTTTATAGCCTCGCAGAGGGAACTCAAGGTGTTGCATTCTATTATCCTGTACTCTTTCGGGAGCAAGGTCTGGTCTACCAGCACCACGGAGTTGGACTCTTCCTTCCAGTCAATTGTCCTCATAAGATCACTTTCCGATGTAAGCATCAGCTTCTGCCGAGAAATCTTCCGGCCTCCTTTTCAAGCTCCCCATCAGATAAAAAACTATTCAACTCCATAGGAACTCGTTGTCAATTCGTTGTCCTCTTCTCCCTGCATTATCCGGCAATCTGAGAAACTTAAAATGAAATTACATTAAAACACCTTTAATCCTTAAATTTAAAAATATTTGGAAAAATTGTAGCGGGCGACGCACCCGGCGGTTGGGACTCAGAATAAGAATTTTGTTCAGAGAATGAAAATATTATGTGTTAGGCATGTGTGAACTACCTCTAGGCTAAAGACTTGGGAGCTTTTTGCTTCATAGACTATCTTCGGAGTCTCCATAAGCGTTAATTCGGACCGTACCAACCCTGACCATGTTATCGTCCCTTCTTGATTCGGCTTTCATGTTTTCGAGTAAGAACAAAAGGTTTTCCATGAACGCATGAACCTGAAGATGAACATTATTACAAAGGTTGCCTGTTCTCGAAACCAATTTCTAGATATTATAGATTGGAAAGCATATCAAGTCAAAAGATAGTGAAAAGAATGTCGAAAAAGTTGACGCTTATATCTCCGAAGTCTTTAGCTTCGAGATTTCACGCTTTTTCCTATAATAAAGACAATATTTTTTTCCAGAAAGACAAAATTAAATATAATAGATTTATAGAGTAACATCACAAATAAGACAAGGTTTAAAATCCATAGCTGAGATACAGGAAGGTTCGTAATTTCAGGAATATGAATTCATAAACTTCAAGAACCTTGAATCCGTAAATCCTTGAATCTATAGATTTCAGAAATCGTAGTGGGTTTGTCATTATATTAGTGCGGTTTATGAAAATCTGAGTATTCATCGGAGAGTAAGCGCTTATGACAAAAATAAAAATAGCAATTGCAGGAATCGGGAACTGTGCAAGCTCTTTGATACAGGGCATTGAATATTATAAAGCCGGTGATAAAGAATCCATCGGGCTAATGCACTGGGATCTTGGGGGGTATAAACCCAATGATATCAAAGTTGTTGCTGCTTTTGACATTGATGCCAGGAAGGTAGGAAAAGATGTGGCTGAGGCCATCTTTGCTCCCCCGAACTGCACAACGATTTTTTGCCCTGATGTTCCGTCTACAGGCGTGAAGGTAAAAATGGGCAGAGTACTTGACGGCGTCTCTGACCATATGAAGAATTATGAAGAAAAATACACATTTGTTGTCAGCAGGGAACAGGAAGCAACAAAAGCAGATATCGTAAATGAATTGAAAAATTCGGGCGCTGAGATGCTTCTTAATTACCTGCCTGTAGGTTCTGAAACAGCAGTCCGTTTTTATGCCGAATGTGCCCTCGAAGCAGGTGTGGCTTTGATTAATAATATGCCTGTTTTTATCGCAAGCAATTCTGAATGGGCAAAAAGGTTTGAAGAAAAGAATATTCCGCTCATTGGAGACGACATTAAAGCCCAGCTTGGAGCTACCATTACCCATAGAATCCTTGCAGACCTTTTCGAGAAACGAGGCGTAAAGCTCGACAGGACATACCAGCTGAATACTGGGGGAAACACTGATTTCCTTAATATGCTCAACAGAGATAGACTTGTTTCCAAACGGGAGTCAAAGACCGAAGCTGTCCAGTCCGTACTTTCACACAAGCTTGAGGACGAAAACATTCACATCGGACCTAGTGATTACGTAGCCTGGCAAAAAGACAATAAAGTATGTTTTTTGAGAATGGAAGGCAAGCTCTTTGGGGACGTGCCCATGAACCTTGAACTCAGGCTCTCTGTAGAGGATTCCCCTAACTCCGCAGGTGTGGTAATTGATGCCATCAGGTGCTGCAAGCTGGCTCTTGACCGCGGAATAGGAGGAGTACTTTATTCTCCGGCATCCTATTTTATGAAGCATCCCGCGATCCAGTACCCTGATGACGAAGCTTACCGAAGGACCGAAGAGTTTATAGCCGGAACCCGGGAACGTTGAAGCCGTAGAAAAAAGAGATTCCTATAAAAAGCGGTTTTGATGCCGGAAAATTCCCGGAAGATCCCGGCAATTTATTAAGTTTTTTAGGTCTCTGAATATTTTTCAGGGAATTTTTTCCGGTTTTTCTTTCCCGGTTTAACGAAGTCCTTCAGCTGTAATTTTAAACTCGGCGCTTAAGCCTTCAGGACGGGAGCGATGTTTGTACAAAATGGCGCGTCTGGTTCCGTCACCTGTTTTTTCAAGCTGGATAATCGCCTTTGATATATGCTCCAGGAAGCTGCCTCCCAATGGACGTACCCCTCCTGATATAATGTCGGCATACACCTGGTTGGTTATGACTGCAGCAAAGCCGTATTTGCGGGCCAGGGCATGCAAAAACCCTATCTGACTGGCAAGTTCTCTGCGGCTTTTCATGCCGGATTCCTCATCTTCAAGTTCAAACCTGTAGTATGAGGTTGCAGAATCCAGGATCACGAGACCGATATTCTCACCGGCTATTTTCTCCACCTCTCTTACGGCTGCATACTGCTCTTCAAAACTCAGGGGTTCGTAAATAATGATGTTTCTGGCTATTTCCTTTGCATTTTCCCCTGCAATCTGTTTGAAACGGGAAGGAGAAAGCCCTTCAGTATCTATGAAAATAACCTTCTTCCCTTGCTTTACGCATTCCACTGCAAGCTGGATGCAAATATTTGTTTTCCCGGTTCCTGCAGGTCCGAAGATTTGAGTTACAATCCCTATCTCGAAACCTCCTCCTAGAAGTTCGTCAAGGGGCTTGCAGCCGCAAGACAATAATTTCTCTATGAAATGACACCTCTTTTTGCACTTGATAGAAGTATAACTGACCAATGATATAACGCTTTTTTGTAATTTTCAGCCTTTCCTGAAAGATTAAAGATTTTTTAAAGGGGATAAAAAAGGTAGAGTGAACATGGAAGAAATGCTCAGGTTTGAGTTCCCTGGCCTGAGAAGAAGAAAGAAGGATTTCACAATAGTACAGTGAAACTGGAAACATCCTTTATTAATATGTTGTAAAGTTTTCAAGGAATAATGCCTTATATATGGTAGCCATACCTGTATTCTGTAAAGTGGCTGTAGATACCAGGAAAAGCCTTCTGTACTTGAAAATGTTCTCTTAAAGCAGGCCGTTTTTCAAAAACAGGATTCCTTACATCTGTTATCAGATCTGATAACAAAGAGAGAATCTTTGTATACAAAATATGAATGTTATTGTATCCAGACCTGAGTTGAAAAACCGTTATTAAGTGATAGGGCATTTAGAATATTTACCTGGAATTAAAGGTAATTCCCGTTCTATTCCGATATTGCTAACTAATTTATAAGAATTATTATGTAACTAAAATGTTTGGCGAGGGAGTAGTACTCAGGTGGAATTTTGTTTTGTTGCTGTGATGCGTTCTGCACTGGCGCGCTCAATCCTCCATACACTGCAAATAAACGCAACATGTAGTAAAGAAACGAAAGCATTCAATAAAGAAACGGTAACTAAAAATCAGATTAAAAATTAGAGTAAAAAGCAGAGGTGCGTAAAGCATGGAAAAAATAATCATCTATACAACGGAGAGCTGTCCGAAATGCAATAAATTAAAAAATTTCCTGGAAGCAAACTCAGTGGCTTTCGAAGTAGCAGACATGGCTACTCCTGAAGCTCTCACTGAACTGCGTTTCAACGGAGTTTTTACAGTGACTGCACCTGTTTTACAGATCAATGATACTTTCCTGACTCACGAGGAACTCTTCCGTGGGGAAGAAGTAAACCCTGAAAAAATCCAGGGGATATTATGATGAAAGCGGTCTGAAAATTAAAAATAACTTAAATATATTTGCAGATTCCATCCTTAAAACAGTTAGTGAAGATGAGAAAATGACAGGCGAGATTCTCTTACCCGATGACCAGTTATCTGACAACCAGCCAGTGCAAAAAACACTTGACGGGCTGTCCGTCTCCCCCTCCCCAAAGTAAGGACAACAGATGGTTTCATTCTTAACTGGGATAGGAACATAATTGTAAACCAGCTCCTGAAAGAAACGAAATTAAGCGAAATCTTCTATAGCAGCCCTGCAATCACGAAAGAAGAAGCCGTTGATATTGCAAAAGAAGCGGAAAAAATCATTAAAAAGATGAATATCAAGTTTCTCTCAGGTCCTCTTATCCGGGAAATAGTAAACAATATCCTTCTTGACAGGGGATATGTAGAATGGAGAAATATCATGACCAGGGTCGGGGCTTCTGTCTACGACGCCTACGAAATAGATACCGGATACGGCTTTGAGGCAAATGATAATGCAAACCAGCTGAACAATGCCGAAACCTCACATAAAAGAAAAGCCGACAAAATGTCCAAGGAGCAAAATCTCCTTCTGATGCCAAAAGAGCTTGCCGACCTGCACCTTAACGGGGACTTCCACATCCATGACCTCGAATATATGGGCACAAGGCCTTTTTGCCAGGATTGGGATCTGCGTTACTTCTTTTATTACGGACTCATGCCTGATGGGGTAGGAACTCAATCCAGTGTGGCAAAACCCGCAAAAAATGCCGAGGTAGCTTTCCTTCACGCGGTAAAGGCTATGGGCTCGGCTCAGACAAATTTCGCAGGCGGGCAGGGGTTTTACAATTTTTTGACCTTTATGGCTCCCTATCTGGAAGGCAAGTCAGAAACCGAGATCAGACAGCTTATGCAGATGTTCGTCTATGAAATGATGCAGATGATGTGCGCAAGAGGCGGGCAGACTGTCTTTTCATCCGTACAGCTTTCCCCGGGTGTCCCGAAGCTCTGGAAAAATATTCCAATTGTAGCTATAGGGAAGGTCTGGGATGGCAAACAGGCTCCCCTCAGAACCTACGGAGAGTTCGAAAAAGAAGTTCGACTTGGGTTTAAAGCCATGATGGACGTTATGCTTGAAGGAGATGCCTGGGGCAAACCTTTCAGTTTCCCTAAGCCCGAAATTTCCATTGAACCTGACTTTATTGAAGAAGATGAAGAATTCAATAGTACTCACCCTTACCTTCCAACTTACAAAGAGCTGTACAGGATGACCTTCGAACTGGCTGCCAAATTTGGGACTCCATATTTTGATAACCAGCTTCCAGAATACAGAGGCGCAGGAGAGGGGATTTCATGTTACCAGTGCTGTGCCTACCAGTTTTCTTCAAACCCTACAGATGATAAAGAATTCGATGACAAGCTCTATTTCAGGAATGGGAAACACTTTTCAATGGGCTCATGGATGGTCATGTCTTTAAACTGCCCCAGGGCTGCATACAGGGCTGAATATGACGATGAAAAGCTTTTCAATGAGCTCAAGCTCCTTATGAATAGGAGTGTAGAAGTTTTCAAGATCAAAAGAAAATGGATGAACAGCCTGATCAAGAAAAACAGAATTCCCTTTGCAGCCCAGTGTCCAAAGGACCCTAACACCGGGGAAAAAGGAGTAATGGCTGTGGATTTCGACAGCCTTGTTTACACTATCGGAATAGTAGGGATTAATGAGATGGTCCAGTATCACACAGGCTACCAGATCCACGAGTCTCCTGATGCATATAAGCTTGCGATCCGGGCTATGTTTGAAATGAAAATGCACGCTCAAAAGCTTTCACAGGAAACTGGTATGGAAATTGCTCTTGCAAGAACGCCTGCGGAAACGACAGCCCAGCGTTTTGCAGTCTCGGACCTTCTGCATAAGGAGTATGCCAATAAAGCAGAATTCATAATTAAGGGTGATTTGAAGGCCGCAAAGCAAAAGTTCAATGAAACTCACGACCTGCCCATTTATTATACGAATGGAACGCACGTATCACCTGGTGCAGATATATCGCTGCCTGAAAGAATAAAGTATGAGCACACTTTCTTCCCGATCGTGGATGGCGGAAATATCATGCATATCTGGCTTGGAGAGGGAAAGCCGGATCCTGATGGCCTGCAGGAGCTTGCCATGCATATAGCAAAGAATACCCAGACAGGTTACTTTGCTTTTACCAGGGACATGACTGTGTGCATTGACGAGGGATATGTGGCCGATGGTCTGCAGGACAGATGCCCGAAGTGCGGGTCTGAGAACGTGCAGCACCTTTCAAGAATCACAGGATATCTCCAGTCAGTAGAAGGCTGGAACAAAGGCAAGCGCCAGGAACTCCTGGACAGAAAACGATACAAGACAAGGGAACTCAAGTAAGAGTTCCTTTAATCCTTTTTTATACATAGGATTATGAGAAAAGGTAAGCTATGAAAGTAAACTATGCAGGCACTGTCCCAATCTCAACCCTGGACTGGAGAGGAAAGGCTGCAGTCACGATATTTCTTCAAGGATGCCCTCTTCGTTGCCCCTACTGCCAGAACCATCCTTACCTGGAGGAGCCCTGTAATATTGTGGAACTCAATTTTGTAAAAGAGCAAATTAAAAAATCGAAGCCCTTTGTGAGTGCGGTTGTTTTTTCGGGAGGGGAACCTCTAATGCAGGCGGCAGTCGTGCCTCTTGCGGAGTTTGTAAAAGAAATAGGGCTTGCAATTGGAATTCACACAAACGGCTGCTATCCTGAAATGGCACGTGAACTGGTTGAGAGAAAACTGGTTGATAAGTTTTTTATTGATATAAAAGCTCCCCGGATAATCCCGGACTTTACGGAAAAGTTGTGGGCTGCGGAGAATACGAAAACGTCAAAAAAACTCCTGAAGAGATCACTGCATCTGTCATAAAAACGATTGAGATCGCCGATTCCTGCGGTCTGGAATTGGAGCTCCGGACAACACTAATAAGGGATTTTATCGGAACTGGAGAGGAAATTTCCAGCATAGCTTCCTGGATTTCGGAACATGTGAAAAACAGGGAAGTTACCTATGTCTTGCAGCAGGGAATTCCAGAATACAGCCTTAAGGAGAAGCTCAGGAAAATAAGGATTTTAGAAAGGGAAGAATTATACGAACTGGGAAGAGCAGCAAAAAAATTTATGAAAGAAGTGAGAATAAGGACAGAAGAGGTCGGGGAAGAAATTATTTGACTCATATGATATCAACTCATGTGACATCAATTCATGTGACAGCAACTCATGTGACGTCACATAATTCCTGATACTTTATTGATACTTATTCTGCGCTTTTCTTCTTAATTTTCTTTTGTTTCTCTTCAAAAATGCTTTAATCTATATTTCCAGTTTTTGAATATTTTTCTCTTCGGCCTTTTATAGAAAATCACATTAGGTTCAAATGAATTTGAAGTTTACAAAAGTCTTATGCATCTCAAAAGATAAAGGACACATGTGAAAACCCTGAAAGGATTTATTCATTCAATGCCCGTGGACAAGTGTTAGAACTTTTGGAATAATGCCCCTATTGAATACTGAAAATCTCTGTTGATACTACTAAATTTTTGTGTAACTTCCCGCATTACACAAATTAGGTAAAGGAGAGAAATTCAGTCCTTTTTGGCCTGCAGAAGGCATATATCTATAAAAAGGAAACCAAAAATTATCGTTTTCAGAAAAGACCATGAAAGACACAAAAGTATCTTCAGTCGGAGAGCGAGCTCTCATCTCCCGCTTGTCTGAGATTTTCAAAGCCCCTGATGGCAAGGAGAAAGGACAGGAAGGAGTCCTTATAGGTGCAGGTTCAGATGACTGTGCCGTCCTTGACCTGAAAGGCGAAGACTGCCTGGTTGTTACTACAGACATGCTGCATAGAACCACGGATTTCCCGGAAGAAATGACTCCCTGGCAAATGGGGTGGATGTCTGCAGCCGTAAACCTCAGTGATATTGCAGCCATGGGTGCAGAACCTACAGGGGTTGTTATGGCAATTGGCATGCCTGCAGATACCGGAGTTGCTTTTGTAGAAGAACTTGCAAAAGGTATGCAGGCATGTGCCGAATTCTGCGGAACTGCAGTTATCGGAGGCGACCTTGACACCCACGCAGAATTGACAATTACAGGGACGGCACTTGGCAGGGTAAAAAAAGCCAGATCCTTCTTCGGCGCGGAGCAAAGCCAGGTGACCTTGTCTGTGTTACAGGATATACAGGATCTGCCGGAGCAGCTCTGGAGGCACTCCAGTCGAAAAAGTCTGTAAGTGAAACTATCCTGAAGACCCTTTTTGAACCCATCCCGCGCACGAAAGAAGCCCGCAAACTGGCCGAATCCGGAGCAGCCACATCCATGATGGATACGAGCGACGGCCTTGCAATGTCCCTTTACGACCTTGCCAGACAGAGCCATGTGGGTTTCAGGATCCGGGAAAATACCCTTCCCATTCTAAGGGAAGTCAGGGAATTTGTTTCAAGTTCAGAAAAACTGACGGAACTTGCCCTTTACACAGGTGGAGACTTCGAACTTCTTATCACAATTGACCCACAAAAGCTGAAAAAAGTACAAAATATATGTAACTTAACTGTTATAGGAGAATGCACGAAGTATGAAACGGGCATTGTGCTCGAATCCCCCGGATATAAGCTTACAACTATAGAACAGCGAGGATACCAGCAACTAAAAGCCGAACCCGTTGATAAATCTTCCTGATTAAAAACTAACTCAACCCCCATAAAACAAAAACCTGGAATGAGAAAAACAAAAAATTAAGAAGTGTTTATATATTTTTGAAACAAGCTCGATTGATAAAGCTCACAAAGATCACAAAATAGAGCAAATTTCAGGCTAAACTGACTAACTTATAATAACATAATTTATGCACAAGGTTAAGAAGGATCGATTATGAAAAAAGCTAGTTTACAGATATTTACAGCAATTCTGGTGCTAGGGCTATTTTGCGGAGCTGCAATTGCAGCCCCCAGTACAGTATCAGACCCTACACCCTCACAGAATTCGACTGTTACAGGGACAATAGGTGCAACTCAAGCATTTACCATTCCTTTAAACGAAAACGCGACTGTCATATGGACTGAAGATGGTGTGGACAAAACAGTACAAACTGATAGCGAAGATGTTGCAACTCTCAATCATGTCTTCAAGTCGGGTTCGTACCAGGTGACCGCTAGAATAGAAGGAGTCGGGCAAATAGCAGCCTGGAATGTAATCGGCACAGAAGGTAAACTGTCAATTACAAAAACAACTCCTGAGAAAGATAAAAGTACAGGAATAGATGAAACCCAACAATTCAGTATTGAGACAAACCAGGCAGCAGACTTTACCTGGTACATGGACGGACAACTAGTTGATTCGGCCAGTGAAGTAACGTCAGATACGTATCAAAAGGCTTCGTCTTCAGCAGCCAAATATAATATCACTGTTGTAGCCCAGAATGGTACGGAAACTGCCAGTTATCAATGGGACTGGACAGTATCGGCAACTGCATTACCAATTAATCTGGATCCTGCCGAAGGGACAGTTGAAGTGTCTCAGGGGAAATCCAAGATTTTCAATGTAAACTCCAGCACAAACGACCAGAACATTACTGTTAATTGGCTTGTTGAGGGTGACTCACAGAAAAACGAGGGAAATGTAACATCTTCTTCATACGAGTTTAAAGGAGATAGTAAAGGCAATTATACCCTCGAGGCAGTTATCAGCGACCCCAATGGTGTTTATGATTCATCGACAAAAAAATGGACTGTGAACGTAGGATCCACAGACAATTCAAGCGGGAACAGGATCTGGGAAGAGGGAATGCCTACTACCTACAAATGGGATGCCCAGAGTTACTCAGGCTTCTACTATGACCTTGATACCGGAGTGTCCTCAGAAGAGATGACCATTACGGATATAGGCAGAAGTATAGATTCAGGAAACATTGAATATGTCACAAGACCTACTGAAACTGATTTTGAATACAGTAAATGGGGTTCGTATCAGGTAATCGGATTCATGGCAGACAAGTACTTTGCAGGATACAGTGAAGAAAATTCCACGGTTATAGCGGACGATGTAAGCCCGATTTCCGATGGTATTCTCTCCAAGATTCTCATCGACAGCGACGATAAAAAATCTGCTTATGCTGGAGACTCTATTGCCCTTGAAGAGGGTTATTCCCTGAACATCTTAGAAGTTGACGTTAATGGAAAAAGTGTCTGGGTCCAGCTCGAAAAGGATGGAGACGTTGTCGATGACGCCTTTGTTTCCTCTGGAGACGACTATGTCTATAAAACCAAACTTGGCGAATCAGAAGACGTACCCATAATCATTGCACATTTCGGCACGGTTTTTGCAGGAAGTGAAACTTCTGCTGCATTTGTTGAAGGGCTCTTCCAGATCTCGGACAATTATGTAGAACTTGAAAATGGAGATCCCTTCGGGGAAATGGAAGTAACATCCCTGAGCAGCAGTGAAATAAAGATGGAGAATGATGACAATATCGGACTTGATAAAGGAGATACTATCGACCTCATGGGCAAGATAAAGCTCCAAGTAGCCGATAACAGCGACCTTCGCTTTGCCCCGATCCTTGACACCTCGGAATCCGGTACTTACGAATTGCGTGGGACCGTATATGACGAAGATGTTAATGATGCACTTCCAAGCTGGACACCATTCAACTTTGAAGGTTTCTATTACAATATAGATGAAGGAATAGGGACCGAAAATCTGACCGTTGAAAAGTTTGAAAATAGAGATATACCCTCAGGCGACCTGGTATACAAGTCCACACCCCAAGCTGTTGAATTTGAACACGGCGATTGGGGTAATTTCACGGTTGTTGGGTTCATGGCAGACAAGTACTTTGCTGGGTATCCGGATGGAGCCGTTGACGGGACTGTTGATGATGTGAGCCTTCTTTCGAACAACATCCTGTGCAAAGTCCTTACGGATACCGATGACAAAGAGTCCATGAATTCAGGCTCTGCCCTTACTCTTGAAGATGGTTATTCTCTGAATACCAAGGAAGTCGATATTAATGGAAAAAGTGTCTGGGTTCAGCTCGAAAAAGATGGAGATGTAGTAGACGAAGCTTTTGTCACCTCCGGTGAGGACTACGTTTACAAAACCGACATAGGCAAAGCTACGGATATACCCCTCATTATAGTCCATTTCGGCACGGTTTTTGCAGGAAGTGAAACTTCTGCTGTCTTCGTACAGGGTATCTTCCAGATCTCGGACGATTACACTGAAATCAACAATGGGGATACCTTCGGCGAGATGGAAATCAGCAGTGTTTCTGAGAGCGGCATCACAATGAAAAATGATGACGACATCGGACTTGGCGAAGACGAAACCGTAGAGATTATGGGCAATGTCAGTTTCAAAACCGCTGATGACAGTACCCTCAGGTTCTACCCCTTTGTTGAGGTTGCAGGCGGAAGTAATTCTAGCCAGGAACTGAAAATAAGTGTACCTGATGAAATTGTTGTGGGCGATACTTTTGATATAGGAGTGACTGCAGGCGAAAATCCGGTAGAAGGTGCCGCTGTAAAGGTTAACGAAAGTAGCGCAGGTAAAACCAACGCGAATGGGAATGTTGAATACACGGCAGAAAGTGCCGGAGCCCTGAAGTTGACCGCAGAAAAGGACGGATATACGACTGCAAACAAAAACATCAATGTCATTCCTCCTAAAGAGAAAATGACAATCAATATTTCACCTGAAACGGTTTACATCGGCGACACTATTAATATTGAGGCTGTCAAGGCAATAGGCGGCGATCCAATTGAGGGCGCAAACGTTTCGATTAATGGAAATGCTCTTAACAAAACAGGATCCGACGGAAAAATTGCCTATACAACAGAGAAAAACGGTACTCTTAAAGTGAGTGTAACAAAGGAAGGATTCCTTGGCCAGGATATAAATGTAAAAGTAAAAGACTTTGAAGCCATTTTCAAATTCTCAAACCTGGTAATTGATCCTTTAGAAGTAAGTGCGGGAAAGGATACGAAAATCTCGGTTGATGTCGGAAATACAGGCAATGCTGCAGGAAATAAGAGTATAAAATTATCTGTGAACGGAAACGTAACTGACTCCCAAGAAGTTTCCCTGGATGTGGATAAAAACACCACTGTAACCTTTGAGCACGTAGAAGAAGCGCCAGGAAACTACACTGTAGAAGTAGGAGGAGAGACCGCCACCTACATAGTAAAAGAAAAGTCTTCTGTGCTGCTCTATGTCCTTGGAGCCATTGTGCTGTTAATAATCGGTGGAGCTGCTTACTTCTTTACTAAAGGCGGTGGGGATATGGCAACACTTCAGAAAAAGGCAGAGGAGCTTATTAAGTCGGTAAACATAAGAAAATAAAGAGACAGGAAAACAAAAAACTTAAAGACAAAAATAAAATAAAATAAAATAAAATAAAATAAAATAAAACTTAAAATTCCCGCGTTAATTCGAAACGCGGGTTCTTTTTAATTTTTAAAAACAAGTAATTTTTAAAAAAATTAAATTTGATTCAGCTGTGACTTAAATTTAACTCAAATATGATTAAATTTAGTTTGAATTTAGCTTTTTTTCAGAGTCTTATTCGATATTATCTGGGATGTATTATTACAGGCCATGCAGTAGTTGTTTCTAAGGTTCATTGCAGGCCATGCAGTAGTTGTTTCTAAGGTTCATTGCAGGCCATGCAGTAGTTGTTTCTAAGGTTCATTGCAGGCCATGCAGTAGTTGTTTCTAAGGTTCATTACAGGCTATACAGTAGTTGTTTCTAAGGTTCGATTCTAGTTTTACTCCATCTTTTTGAGTGCAAGTTCGATGGCATCTATAAGGCTGTTCTTCGGGATAATGGTCGTGACTGGAATATTCAGGATTTTTTCTACTGTAGGACTTACTATGGGAGCACAGACCAGGGCTTTTGCTCCATCCCTTTCGGCGTTAACAGCTGCTATTATGGCTTCTTCCATCGAGGTTGCCGAATATTCCCTTATTGTGACTAGCCTGCCAGCAATCTTTTTCTTTGTTTCTACAATATTGTCAAGTACCGAGCGAGCTGCAATTACAGCGATAAAATCTCCACTATCCGACTCTTTGATATCACGGATCGTTTTCACGATCTGGCGGAGGGTTTTGATGTTAGGGTCCCGGTTTCCTGAAAGAATCTTGTAGAGAGTACTCGGAGGGATATTTGCTTTTTTGGCAAAATCCACGGCAGTGAGATTAAGATCCTCCTTAATTACAACGGAAAGTGTTTTTTGAAAAACTTCATCGGATTCAAACGCGGATTTGATAACCTTGTCTGCAACATTCATAAGATTCAACCTCTAAAATCCTGTAAAAAACTTTCAATTTTCTAAATAATCTACATTTCACAGGAGTTTTAGTCCTGAATGAGAAATATATCCAGATATATTAATACATTTGGGATATAATTAAGGAACGTTTGAGAAAATATATATAGTAAATTTCAAAAAATATTAACATATCAAAGTATATGCTGTTTATTTTCACTGAAAATTCTTTTTGAAGGATTACATGACTTTTGAAAAGAGTTTACGGCAAGCTAACATAGAAAAACGGAAAAACCTGTGACTTTTCCTTAAGGAAGTCCGATTTCAGAAGATATTATTTAGCTAATGAAAGTTATCATTTGTAGAAATTATTGAGGTGAAGCTTTGAAAAAATTAGGCGTAATTACACTTACTTTATTACTCGTCGCATTTGCCTTCGCATCCGGCTGCGCGTCCAATGATGGGAACGTATCCAGTAATGAAAGCGGAGTTAAAGAAGCCCCTGCAATTACCGAACTGACATTTGGCTATCAGCCAAGTACCCATCAGATCGCATATATGACTGCGGCTGAAAAAGGATGGTGGCAAGCAGACCTTGCACCATATGGAATTAAAGAGATCAAAGAGAATTCGTTCCCGACAGGAGATCCTGAAATGCAGGCTATGATGGCTGGAAGCCTGGATGTAGCCTATGTTGGGGCAGCCCCTGTGCTTACAGCGATTAGCCAGGGACTTGACGCAAAGATTGTTGAGCCTGTACAGATAAATGGCTCAAGTCTTGTCCTCAGGCCTGAATACAAGTATGAAAGCCCCAAGGACTTAAAAGGACTCAAAATAGCTACCTTCCCAGTAGGAACGATTCAGGATACCATTCTCAGGGGGTGGCTCAAGGAAAACGGGCTAGATCCTGAAAAAGATGTTACAATCGTCGGGATGTCTGGCGGAGATGCCATAAGCGCTATCACAGCCAAACAGGTCGCAGCTGTATTCCTGCCACATCCTTCCCCTACAATTGTCGAAGAGCAAGGTAATGGGCGTACCATCGTACAATCCGGACAGATGCAACCAAACCATGCCTGCTGTGTGCTCGTGGTGAGCGGAAAACTTATCAGAGAACATCCTGATATTGTAGAACAGATTGTAAAGACCCATATTAAGGCAACCGAATACAACGGGGCAAACGTGGACGAAGCCGCTGAGATTTTTTCAAATAAGACCAAAGTCGATGTTGAAACCACAAAGGCTTCTCTAAAGGAATGGGACGGAGCCTGGATTACAGACCCGGAACTTATCGAAAATTCAACTGTTGAGTACTCAAAAGCTCAATCTGATCTTGGGTACATCCCGAAACCGCTGACACAAGAAGACATCTTTGATACAAGTTTCTATAAGAAAGCTGTCAGTGAGAAATAAAAGAGGAGAAAATATAAAATCAAAACTTAAGTAAGATGTTCAATTGTCTTTGCCTTCTTTAATTAAGGACAATTTGAACCCTTATTTTTTTCTGAAAAATGAAATCTGCCGGAAAGATAAAAAAGTAAGAATTCTTTTGATTAGCCATGAAAAATAGTTTCATAAAAACAATAGAAGAAAATGGTATTGGAGCATTATCTCTCATAGCTGCAATCATTATATGGCAGTTTACAGCGGATGTGATTATACAGGACAAATTTACTTTACCGAGTTTTTATCATGTAATAATCGCTTTCTTTGCTATTGTCAAAAGCGGGCTAGTTTTCACGGATATATTGATAAGTCTACTTCACTTTTCAATTGGCATTATTGCAGCGCTTGCAATTGGAATTCCCCTTGGAATTAATATGGGATGGTTCAAACAAATAGACAGGGCAATCGACCCTATAATAGAGATATTGCGCCCGATTCCTCCTCTTGCCTGGATTCCCTTTGCACTGGTATGGTTTGGGCTTACTCACCAGGCTGGGGGTTTCATTGTGTTTGTAGGAATGGTTTTTCCTATTATTATCAATACCTACACAGGTATTAAAAACGTACCAAAAATTTATGTTGAAGCGGCAAAGGTTCTAGGCTGTACCCGAAATATAGATCTTATACGTTTTATTGCAATCCCCTCAGCTATGCCTTCAATTGTTGCAGGAATCAGGATTGCCATGGGAGTAGGCTGGATGTGCATTGTTGCCGCAGAAATGTTAGGGGTTAGCACTGAGGGACTTGGGTACAGCCTCTGGCACTATTATTCTCTGCACAAGATGGATTTTGTACTCGTTTATATGCTTCTGCTAGGATTTGTGGGCCTTTTAATTGACCGCTTTTTCAGGCATTATGTAGACGCAAAACTACTGAGATGGACATCAGGAACTGTGGTATAAGATGGGCAGAGTAAGCGTAAAAAATGTTTCACGCACCTTCACTAAAAAAGAAGAGAATTCCGGCACAGAAGCTTTACATGATGTGAGCTTTGATGTTGAAGATGGAGAGTTTATCTGCCTTCTGGGACCCTCTGGCTGTGGTAAGACCACTCTGCTCCGTATCACTGCAGGGCTTGAAACCCAGACTTCAGGAGAAATTACACTCAACGGAGTCCCTATAACGGGTCCGGATCCCAAAAGAGGCATGGTCTTCCAGCAATATTCTCTATTTCCCTGGAGAACGGTTATCGATAACATTACTTTTGGGCTTGAAATGCAGGGAATTAGTAAGGCTGAAGCCCGGAAGCATGTGGATAAGTATATCGATCTTGTGGGCCTGGAGCAGTTCAAAAATAGCTATCCGTATGAACTGTCCGGGGGCATGCAGCAGCGAGCAGCCATTGCAAGAGCTCTTTCCAATGAGCCCGAAGTTCTCCTCATGGACGAGCCTTTTGGGGCTCTGGATGCTCAGACTCGAAATATCCTCCAGGATGAACTTCTGAAGATATGGGAACAAAAACATGTGACCTTCCTTTTCGTGACTCACAGTGTGGATGAGGCGGTTTTTCTCTCAGACAGGATAGTGATGATGACCTCAAGACCAGGAAGGGTAAAGGAGATTGTAAAAGTTGAGCTGCCCCGTCCACGCTGCCGGACAAGTCCCGAAGTTAACCGTTTAAGAGATCGTGTCCTTAAACTTCTGGAAGAGGAAAGGTTCCATAGGTAAATTTTGACACATAAGAAGATAAAACTCGGTATGAAAATGCAAAGAAAATGAACGAAGAAAAGTAAGAAAATGAACGAAGAAAAGCAAGAAAATGAACGAAGAAAAGTAAGAAAATGAACGAAGAAAAGTAAGAAGAGAAAAGAAGAAAGGTAAGAGAAGAAGTTAAAAATTTGTTAGAAAAAGAAGTTGAAAGCTCGTTAGAGAGATACGATTATTCTTCGGCCCGGATAATCACTTTCGTTAATGGCTCTACTTTCCTGACAATAACTTTTCCCACAAGCTCAAGAGTGCCGTCTGCTTTTACAGAACCAATAACACACCCCGGCCTGACCCGGATATCCCCCTGACAGGCTGCAGTGTTTATTTTAGCTCTATCAAGAAGGACAAGTTCAGAAACCGTTTCTATATTTCCCAGAATTTTTGTCCCTGCGCATACAAGGGCACTTCTGGCTTTTACGTTGCCCTGAACTACCGAATCTTTTCCAAGTTCAAGCTTGCCAGTCACTGTGAGACCTTTCCAGAACTTCACTTCCTGCCCGACAATTAAATTGCCGTTCAGAATAAGGTTCTCCTCAAGAAAAGCTCTTTTTTCGATCACGTAAGTATTGGACCTGGGATGGTACTTGATAAAACGGATCATTCGAAATCACTTTGGGATACTTTCCCTGGTTATCACTTAGAACAAATGCTTTATTTGCAAAGCATTTGCAAAAATTTTGCCAATTGAGTTTTCACAATATGATTGAATACCTATTATATAATAGCATCGAATGTTCACTATCAGATGCCTGAAACTGAGATATCAACCCGGAAATCCGGATATTTATAAAGTTTACACGATAAAATAAGTTTAATTAAAAAATTGTCATGCAATAAATATATGTTACCTAAAATAAGCATTTTTAATCCTCAGTTTACGTACTGATGTTGGAGGAGCCTAAATAAATTAGCAGCTCAGATTAAAAAACGTCAGTCACTAAATAAAAATACAACTTGAGTAGATCAAGAAAAGGTCAAAGAAAAAGAACTTCGGCAATGAGAAATTCAGAAATGAACTAACGTGTGTGAATGAAAAAGAGACTGAAGAAATAGATATAGATATGATTTCTCAGTCTCGTTCTTTTTTCGTTTGAAATAGCCTGCTTATTCAACGAGGCTGGCAAAACCATACTTGGGAAGTACCCTTTCGATCTTAATCCGAACCTCATCGCCAACTTTAGTGCCCGGAACAAAGATTACAAAACCCTCTATACGGGCGATGCCGTCTCCCTGGCGAGCGAGATCCTGGATTGTTACATCGTAGACTTCGCCTTCTTCAACAGGAACAGGGCTACTTTCATCTCTGAACATTAAAATCATTCCTTAAATTTACTTATTTAAATTTAATTATTTGATTTCCTTAACTGCATTTACTCAACAACGCTTGCAAATGCAAATTTGGGAAGTACTCTTTCGACCTTAATCTGGACTTCATCGCCAACTTTGGTGCCCGGGACAAAGATTACAAAACCTTCAATACGTGCAATGCCGTCTCCCTGACGAGCAATATCCTGAATTGTTACATCGTAGACTTCGCCCTCTTCGACAGGGACTGAGCGACTTTCTTCTCTAAACATGAAAAACCATTCCTTTAATTTACTTATTTAAATTTACTTATTTAAATTTAATTATTTGATTTCCTTAACTGCATTTACTCAACAACGCTTGCAAATGCAAATTTGGGAAGTACTCTTTCGACCTTAATCCGGACCTCATCGCCAACTTTGGTGCCCGGGACAAAGACCACAAAACCTTCAATACGTGCAATGCCGTCTCCCTGACGAGCAATATCCTGAATTGTTACATCGTAGACTTCGCCCTCTTCGACAGGGACTGAGCGACTTTCTTCTCTAAACATGAAAAACCATTCCTTTAATTTACTTACTTAAATTTAATTATTTGATTTCCTTAACTGCATTTACTCGACAACGCTTGCAAATGCAAATTTGGGAAGTACTCTTTCGACCTTAATCTGGACTTCATCGCCAACACTAGTATTCGGGACAAAGACTACGAAACCTTCGATACGGGCGATGCCGTCTCCCTGGCGAGCAATATCCTGAATAGTTACATCGTAAGTTTCGCCCTCTTCAACGGGCACAGAATTACTTTCATCTCTAAACATCAGATTCATTCCTTTATTAACTTCTATTAATCAGCTTAAGAGAGCTCCATCGACAGAAAAGAGTAAAAACAGTACTTAACAAGCCAAACTTGAGAATCCAAATTCAGGAAGTACACATTCTACTTGATTAACTGATCCCCAATAGAGCTTCGGATAAGTCAATTAATTGGTCATACTCATATTCGCTTGTATATAACGCTTTGCTTTAAATTCTCCAAAAAAGAAAAATAATAAAGTTCGGAAAATATCCGATGCCTGGATTCCAGACTTCTGATTTCTCATTTTGAAGATACAAAAACAATAGTAATTCATGTAAAAAATAAAATTACTCTGAATAAAATATTTTTTTATATTAAGGATAAGGTTTTATTAGGAGTAACTTTCCCTGAGAAGACCGAAACAAATCCTTATAAAATTCAGATTCAAGTTCGGAAAGATTCGGAGGGCGTATACTCATGCCGAAACCTATAAATAATTAAAGATCCATTGTGAGAGTCGTTCATTCAATGAGAATAACAATGCGTGGGCCCGTAGCTTAGTCAGGCAGAGCGATGGACTCTTAATCCATAGGCCGGGGTTCAAATCCCTTCGGGCCCGCTATCTATTTTTCAAAATTTTTAAATTTTAAAGAATCTATTTTTCATCAAGCTTTTTCTCAACGAGATAAAAGTAGCATCTTTGAAAAAAAATTAGTGATTAAAAGGCTCAATATATCTAAAATATCTAAATGGGTGCAACTTTAATGCCAAAAGTAAGTGTTGAAATCCCTCAAGAGCTTCTGGATGACCTCAACAAGCATGTGGGAGATAACAAGAAATTTGTCAATCAATCCGATGCTATCCGAACTGCTATTCGCAAGATGCTGGACATGATGGATGATATTGACAGAAGGCATGGAAGACTTGAGAAATGATCAGAAATTCTGAAATTAAAAACCAATTATAAAATCTATTGTAAAACAATTATAAAAGTCAATTACAAAAATCACCCCTTTATTTCCACTGTGCTTTGATATCTATCGACTATTTTTCAAAGAATTCCATATTCCTGCTTAGCTTCTACTGGAGAGATAAATGAAGCCTGACCTTTCAAACTATTGACTTGCTGATGCAGGTTTTACAAAAAACGAATTAAAAATTTAGGGTCAGAGAGATTCCCTGAAATCCCTGATGCCCTGAGCTACGTTGGAGAGCAGAATGAAAGCTATTCTCTGGTTAGGCCAGGCACCCAGCCCACAGTCAGGACCCACGTACTTAATCAGGTTGCCGAAACGCCTGTAAGCAAGCTTAAGCCTTTTTGTTATAATAGCCGGGGTTTCGAGTTCAGTAACAATTTCCGGAAGATACTGCTGATCTTTCCAGATGTTAGTACAGTACCTTTCGTTAAGGACTCCTGCCAGGCTGAAGATATCAGTTCTTGCAATCCCGAGTCTCAGGAAAGAATCCGTGTTTTCCAACATTTTTTTGTCGATCAGCTCCAGGTAGGAGGGCGTACCTGCTGATTCTACTCCTATAACGTTAATTGTAGGAGTCTCGCAGGCAAAATTATAATAGAGAGGAGAATGGAGATGGATCTCTACATCAGCTCCCCACTTACTGGCCGCTTTTGAGGCATCGGTAAGGGCAGAAATAATATCATTTTCATCAAAGGCAAGCTCAGGATTCAGTCCTATGCTTGGCTCATCAATAGAAACTGTTGCAATCTTGAAATGCTTTGCAGATCTCATTGAGTTTCTGACAAAATTGTTTACACTTTTTGCAAAAAGAGAATAGATGTCCGTGTACCGTGTGCCTCCAAACTCCTTCAGGTAAAGTTCGGTTGGGCCGGTTACGCAGATCCGGACTTTCAGAGTCTCTCCGAAATGTTCCTTATAGGCTTTTGCAACCTTCTCTATAGCTTCAAGCTCTTCGATCCTGGCGCACTCAAATTTAACCTCAAATGGACTGTCACAGCAGTTAGAATCCCGGATAACCTTCAGAAACTGCTCATTCATGTCCTGGTACTGGGGATAAGTGGGAGCCTCCACACCTGCATCTATTTTCTGCTGGAAGGCGTCATTGATTACCGTAAAGAGTTTCTCATCTTCTGCTCTCGTTTTAAAGGCGTTTCGGACCCACTCCTTACTAACTCCTTCAGGCAGGGGGTAACTTCCGATATCGTCAAAGATGATTTCATCCATATCCTCTTAGTAGACCTGTGAGAATTTAGCATTATTGGAAGACAGAAAAAAATTACAAAAAATAGAAACGAAAGAATCGGGAAAATCTAATCTTTAAGAAGAAAGATATTTACTCAGCCATTTAGTTAAATTAAGTGTCCTGATCTTTCTTTTTTGCATTAAATTCATTGATGCCTTTTGCCGTATTTTCAAGAAGTTTGAAAGCAAGATCCTGGTCCGGCCAGAAAGCCAGCCCACAATCCGGACCTGCATACTTTATCCGGTTCCCGAGAATAGAATAAGCCGTTTCAAGCCTTTTTTTCACGACATCTGGAGTTTCGAGGTCAGTAACGATTTTCTGCATATACTCCTTTTCTTTCCAGGCATTAACTCCATAGGTTTCATTAATAATACCTATAAGACTGGAAATATCGGTCCTCGATACCCCAAGCCTGATGTAAGTATTCGAGTCCTCCAGCACTTTTTTTCCAGGATGTCCATGTAGGAGGGAGTTGCCGCATATTCAAAGCCTATGACATTGATAGGAGTCTCACAAACGAGCTTATACTTCAATGGGGAATGTAAATGAATTTCCACATCTGCTCCCTGTTTTCGAGCATAAGTGGAGGCAACGGTAAGAGCAGAGACAATGTCAGGATCAGAAAAAGGGATCCTATCGTTAATTCCGAGGCTAGGTTCGTCTAGAGCCACAATTCTTATTTCGAAATTTTTCGCGGTTTTAAATGCCTGTTTTATAAAATTTTCGATGTCCAGCGCAAGGATATGGTATGCATCCACATAAGCCGTTGTCCCGAAGGCTTTAAGGTACAGGTCTGTAGGGCCTGCAATACAAACCCTAACTTCAAGAGTCTTTCCTGCCTCTTCTCTGTACTGCTTTGCAACCTCATCAATTATTTCCAGCTCAAGGATCTTTGCATTTTCTTCTTTTAGCACATACGGTTCATAACAATTCTTTTCTTCTCTGATGATATCCAGGAATTGACCTATCATATCTCTAAACTGGGGATAAGTGGGAACATGAACTCCCAGCTCGATTTTCCTCCGAAAAGCTTCTCTTATCATGGAAAAAAGTTTCTCATCTTCATCCCGGTTTTCAGCCGCAGCCTTTACCCATTCCCTCGTGAGACCCTGAGGTGTGGGAAGGCTGCCTCCATCGATAAAAGTGATGTCCTGCATACCTGTTATGTAAGACAGTATCAAGTATTATAATTATTGGAATTAATTTCATACGTCTTCGGTTAAGTGAGGAATCATGATAAATTGTATTCATTCCCTTGACATATGCCCAAAATTTAGATAGACTTCGAACTGGAACAGAATATCGATTTTAGGTAAAGAGGCTAAAATATGAGGCCAATTTCTAATGTAAAATCTATAGCCTTCAGGCAAGAAAATCAGAGATTTCCGAAGAACTCAGGTGCTCAGGGCCAAAAATTTCCCAGAACTGCTTGTTTTCAGAAGCTTCAAGTTTCTCATATCTTTTAGTCTCAGCCCTATTCAAATGCTGATGCCCGAAGTTATTGAGATACATCCTGAAAAAAGATATTGCTTCTTCGTACCCCAAATAGGTTTTAGAGCTAAGGCGAACTTGCTGCTCGGTAAGAAATTCCTCTAAAATTTCATGAATAGACTTACTGAGTGTGATTTTCATTCCATCGACCTTCCATCAACCTTTTCTGCGATCTTCCTTTTCGTCCAAAAATCCCCAGAAAAATATTCAATAACTCCAGAAAGTGCCGAGCTTTTCAATAAGGACAACGGGAAGAAATCCTTTCTACATACATTATCTGCCAAGCGTCCCCCATTTTTACTATTCCGCAGTTAAGGTACCAGCCCACTTTTGCCAGCGAGCTTACATCTTCCGAAACCTTAACAGGTCCGATTTCTCTGTAAGGGTCCAGGTAATCCTCTACCCATAATTTTCCTGGCTCAATCCTCCTTATCTCGAAATCTCCCTCTTTCCACTCTGGATTTTCTTCAGCCGGATGCGCGTCCACATAATCGCAGAGCGCACTGCCAAATTTCTGGACCTGAGAAACGGCCTTTTTCCCCTTTTTTCTTATATTTCCTACAACATCAACAAGTTCACTATAATGCTCGGGATCGAGGTAGTCTTTTTCACAAGCCCAGGGCAGGAATTTACGGAAAAATCGTCTTGAAGTTTCAACGAAAGTTGCACTCCCTCCAACATCATTAATCAGATAATCTTCAAGGAGATATTCAATATCTGAAGGTGCAATATACGCAAGGTCAAAAATCTGGCAGTATTCTTTATGTTCGTTCTTCTGTTTCTCTTTATAGAGCTCCTGATCCTCTTCATACAGGTCATCAAAAGCACAAACATCCAAATATTCTTCAAAAAGTGAGATTAAATTTTCATAGTCATTATAAGTCCTGGGACTCAGGTCTCTTTTCTGCTCCTTTAAAAATTCCAGAAAAGCTTCGTTTATCGTCTTCATGGCATCTCCATAGAAGAATCATTCTTCTTATTTTTCAGAATTTTGCATGGTTTTTGAGAAGTTCTGGTCCACATATCTCCACCAGAAGAAAGAACTTCTAAAGGTTTGCTGAAGAAACTGAGAAATACAGCAAAAAGGGAAGGAAGGAAACTGCCCGAAAAACCGAATTCTCCAGTTTCCATTCCAGCAAAGATATCCTCAATACCTTTTCTAATGCATCTTCTAATACCTTTTCTTATATTTCCTGAGGACTTCACTGTTTACTTCAAGAAATTTCTCGTCAATGTAACCTTTTTTCTGAGTCCATTCAAAGAATTTATCAAGGACTTTAGCAGCTGTGCCTGCGAATTTTTTGCCTCCTCCAACCTCAACCACGTAGTCATCAAGGAAATCCTTAATTCCGGATGCGGTAAGGTACTCAGGGCCGAAAATATCGCAATAATTCTTATTGTCGTGTTCGTGCCGGGCAATGTAAAGGTCTCTGTCCTCCTCCGAAAGAAAATCCTCGGCACTGAATTCCAGGAATTCTTCGTAAAGAAGAATTACATCTTCAAAGTCCAGGAAAGTTTCAGGTTTCAAACAGGTTTCCTGTTCATTCAAAAATTTCTGAAAAGCTTCATTTATAGTGATCATAATATCTCTGCAGCAGTACTTGTATAGTACTATCATTTTTGCTGTAAAAGATTTTATATTTATCTCAAAGACATTCTGTGCAGAAATAGATGGGTGTTTTTAACTACCAGGATCTCAAGCAGATATAAAAAGCATTTAAACGGTAAATCGCATCTGAACGATAAATTAAAAAAGTAAAATAGGGGAAATAAGAAGGAAAGGATAGATAAGACCTTTATTTAGGATTTTCTTTTTTCGTCTTTTTTATCTTCCTTTTTCTTTGTCTTTTTCTTCGTCTTTTAGTCTTTCTTTTTCTTCTTTCCCATATCAATTATTTTCTATCTTTTATCTCTAGCTCTTTTTTATTACATAGCTTCAGGAGCTGCGATTCCCAGAGTATCAAGAGAGTTTGCAAGCACGATCCTTGCACAGTTCACAAGAGCCAGCCTTGCAGCCCTGACCTTTTCATCCTCAGCAGCAATAACAGGGACAAAACGATAGAACTGGTTAAAAGCGTCTGCGAGTTCGCGGGCATAGATTGCAAGCACATGGGGCTTTAGTTCGCGGGCTCCAAGGTCGATTATGCTGTCAAACATTGCCATCTTCTTAATCAGATCGATTTCACTATCCTCGACAAGGAGAGAAGGATCGATTTCCATAGAGGAATCCCAGGCTACTTCCTTTTTTGCTTTTTCGAGGATACTGCAGGCGCGGGCGTGGGAGTACTGAATATATGGAGCACCCTGCTTTTCAAAGTCCAGAGCTTCTTTCCAGTTGAAAACAGTGGATTTTTCGGGAGAGACCCTGACTATGTCATATCTCACAGCACCTATTCCGACCATTTCCGCAACCTGCTTCTTGAACTCGTAAGAAGTTTCAGGACGACGGGTTTCAACCTGTTCGAGAGCAGCTTCAGTAACCTTATCAAAAAGGTCGTCTGCACTTATGAACTGGCCGCGACGGGTGCTCATAGAGCCTTCAGGAAGGGAAACGAATTCAAAAATAACGACTTCGGGTTCCTTGACCCCTATTACGTTCAATGTAGCCCTGAGCTGGCCGGAAATCAGCTTGTGGTCAGCTCCGAAGACATCGATTATGCGGTCTGCCTGTCCGGCTTTCCATTCGTGGTAGGCAAGGTCTCTTGTGGTATAAAGAGAGGTTCCGTTTGAGCGCTGGATAACAAGGGTCTTCTCAAACCCATAATCCGAAAGGTCTACTACGAGGGCTCCTTTGTCCTTTTTTGTCCTCCCCGTCGCTTTGATCCGCTCGACAATATCGTGTACTGCGCCGGATTTAAGGAAACGGGATTCATTGACAAACTTATCGTGAACTACGTTCAAGCGAAGAAGAGTCTCCTTAACCCCGGAAATAGCCAGGGAAACTGCCTTATCAAAACTATCAATAGTCCTGATATCCCCGGCTTCTACCTTTTCCATAAGGGTATCGATTTCCTTTATGTATTCCGGATTTTTGTCCAGCTCAGCATTGGCTTTGATATACACATCAGCAATGGCTGCATCGGATTTTCTGGAAAGGTCAAGCTCGAAGCGTTCGCATGCCCAGGAAACTACCGCAATCTGGCGGCCCATATCATTTACATAGTACTGCACCTCAACATCGTACCCTGCTCGCCTGAGAATGCGGGCAAGAGTGTCCCCAATAATAGAATTGCGGATGTGCCCTACATGCAGAGGACCATTAGGGTTTGCTGAGGTGTGCTCAAGGAGAATTTTATCCTTGGGGGCTCCGCACCCGAATTTCTCTTTCTTTTCCAGAACTGCAGCGACTGTCCCGTCCAGATAGTGCCTGCTTGCTCGGAAGTTAATGTAAGGGCCAGAGACACTTACTTCTCCGATATACGATCCGTCCGGAATTTCAAGTGCAGAAACAATGCAGGACGCAAGTTCTTTCGGATTTTGTTTGTGAAGGCTGGCAAGTTTGAAGGCAGCTCTGCTCGCAAGATCAGCATGAGAAGAGGTTTCGAAATAAAGTTCGGAATCCTCAATCTCAAACCCGACCTTTCGGATAGCGTCTTTTAAGATTGATGTAGCCTGAGCTTTGAGTTCAAGGAACAAGATAAACCACCTGTAAAAATTATGAAAATAATGTGATAACTTTAATTTACTAATTTCTGATCCACTGATCTAATGACAGTTTAATTAAAAAAGTATTGGGTAAAAAATATTGGGTAAAAAATATTGGGTAAAAAATATTGGGTAAAAAATATTGGGTAAAAAATATTGGATAGGGGATCTGGCCTCCCGGGGAGATCAGATTCCGGTATTGTACCTCAGGATTGCAGCGATGCCTCCAAAGGCATTCATTAGCTGAGAACCTTCGTCAAAGTCCGTAGACACAAAAACAACTTTTGCGTTACTCTTGTCAGCAAGCGCTGAGAACTCGTCCACGATATCGGTAACATCCGTGACATCAAGGGAAGAACCACACTTCGGGCAGTTCCCGGCTGTGGGAGCTGCTTCTCCTGGCTTCCAGCGCCGCGTCCATTTATTATCGTATCCGCAAACACTGCATTTCGTGGTTACCCTTTCAGCCCGCAAATCTTCTGAGAGCAAAAGCGTTTCCACGGCATTGATTTCAAGGTTTGCTCGAACCTGAGTTTCCCCATAGGCTACCTTGCCTGAATCAGAAATCAATTCTTTGAAAAAAGCCTTGACAGCATTCTTCTGTCCCATAAGTTCGAGATCCTGGAGCTTTTCACTGGCAGCATTGACCAGTTCGGACAGGCCAGATTCGTCTGTATACGCTATATCAAAAAGCCCGAGGATTTTCTTCAGGAGTTCATGGTGCAGAAACTCCCCGGCATAGAACTCTTCTTTTGTCGGAGAAGGCCCACCTATCAGGATGCCTTTGAGATCTTTAGGTTCGACAGAAAGGAAAATATCACTTGCAGCATCTCCTATCCTCTTGTAGAAATCATGGATTGCGATGAGCCTGAGCTGCTGGAAACGGTGAGCGCTCTGACCACCTTTTCTCTGTTTTCCGGGAACTGTTGAGGTCAGGTTACGGAAAGCCTGGATCCGCTTTCCTACCAGAAGCCCTACTGTGGCTTCCCTGCGGTCAAGAACCAGAAGCCCGAAGGTACCCTTGTCCTTGAGCATGTCCTCAAGAGGTTCCAGGTAGAAAGAGGAGTCACAATGGTACTTGTAAACGGTGATAGGTTCAGGAGGGATAATTACCTCACTTTCCATGCTCGTTTTGTTGGCTCCGATATCCACAGCCCCTGTAAAATATACGATTCCATTTTCAGGAACTTTGTCCAGGTATCGAAGTCTTGAGAGCAGAGATTCAACGGCTCCCTGTACGTTCGTCCTGGTAAGCTTGGACTTAATGTTTGCAGCCTGTCCATGCTCATCTTTCAGCTGGTTTGTGACGTCGAAAATCTGCTTGTCAGGAGGGATGTAAATGGTAATAAGCTCAGTACTTCTTCCCTTCTTATCCCTGAGGCCTTCAAGCTTCTTTTTAAATTCGTATTTTTCATGTGCGGATTGTTCAGTCATTTCAAAAATTCCCCGATGAAGAAAGTAATGTGATAAGATTCTGGTATTTGCAGTAAATTTGATATTAAGTCTGTCATTGAATTTGATACAGGCATGTTTAAAGTGAAACTGGCAAATTTAAGGCGAATTAATTTGAACTCTCAACTCTGTCATGGAATTATCAATTAATAAGATATTGAGCTTTCCTGAGATTATCGAATTTAATTCTAGATCATTAATTCGAACCCCTACCAATTTGAGATCTCTAATTATAATATATCAATTTATAATATATCAATTTGAGATTTATTATAATATATCAATTTGAGATTTGATTTGAGATTATCCGTCTTTGAGATTATTCGTGTGCAATCATAATAAATTTAGTTGTTCAGTTTACAATTCATATATCTTTTTTGTTAATTTAACAAAGGGTAAACGTAGGATTTGAGAAGGACAAATCACACAGCGAGTTCCTGTCTCAACCGAAATCTGAATATAAAAACCGCTCAGAACACGACAAACCTTAGAGTAAGAGTACGCCTGGCCATAAAAGCCGATATTCCGGTCCCGGTAGAGAACCAGATTATGCTGCGTAAACCTGCCCTTTTCGTGTTCTGTTGATCGCACTAGATGTGAGACATAATTTTACTCAAACTATGTTTAATTAGTTTAAAATTGGATTAACCCTGGCCGGATCATATCCTAATTGAAACTTGAGTTTATATTTGTTTCTATCTACTAACTCATTTTATATATTCATAGACATATAAAAACATTCTTGCATATTGCTGTAATTTGATTTTTGCTTAAGAAATAATTTCTTCTCTAAAAAGCAGGAAGAAAAATAGAGCTAAGTCAAGAGTGAAAATTCTACTATAAATTAAACTCAACTTAACTCAGCTAATTTAGGTTTAATCCAGGCAGGAAATCTTTTTGGCAGGAGACTTTTTCCCGTCCTTTGAGAGCAGGACTACCCTGCTGATTTCGGATTCATCTGCGACTTCATACCCGAGGTATTTTGCAAGTTCCTGTGAGAACTCCAGAACTTCTGCATGAGTCGGCATGGCAGAGCGGTCAAGACGGAGCCTTGAAAAACCCAGATGCATGTACGCTTTTATTTCCACAAAATCAGGGAGGCTTTTTTTATCAGCCTGGCATAACCATCCGGATTGAACATGTTTTCACCTTTGACCAGTGTCGTCCGGATGACTGTCCTTGATTTCTTCCGCTTCAGCAGGGAAAGGGACTCGTTTATCTTTTCCCAGAGTACAGGCGATTTGGGCTGGCAAACTTTCAGGTAAGTCTCAAGATCCGGAGCATCGAGACTCATGTAGAGCTGGGAAGGGAAAACTTTTGCAAGCATATCGGGGACTGTCCCATTTGTGACTAGAAAAGTCGTAAAACCTCTTTTCTCATACTCCTCGATAAGCTCTGGGAGGTAAGGGTAAAAGGTCGGCTCACCGGATAGGGAAATTGCAACATTATTTGGCTCATTGCCCTCACTCCAGCGTTCCTTAAGTGCATTCGGAGAGCCACCAAAACCCGTGATTAACTTACGCTGGCAGGCAATGCTTTCTTCTACTATCTTCTCGGGAGAATCCCATTCCTCAGGAGCAGGAATCGGAACTTCAGTTGGGCGCCAGCAGAAAAGGCAACGCTGGTTGCACATAAGAGTGGGAGTCATCTGAAGGCAGCGGTGGGACTGGACTCCATAGAACTTAGATTTATAGCAAAAGCCCTGATCGTTCATAGCGTGTCTTAGCCATAGACAGGTCTTAACAGCAGAATGACGGCCTGCAAGGGCATAGCCCTGCTTTTTCAGGAGGGTTTTAAAATCAGGGATCTCAAAAGGAATGGAAGTAAGCTCTTCATCACGATTTTCTTCCTGTATTTCCGGGAAATCTTCCCCGAGATTTTCATTTTGTTCTTCCGGTGGCATTTTTTGCATATTGAATCTTTGTGGTATATATAAGGATCGGAAAATAATTTCGGAGAGAATTGGGGAGAGTTTCGGAATCTCAATGGAAACATTTCAGGGCCAGCTATCTGCCAGGCAGCTAACTAGGCCGGCTTTCAGATCGAAATCAACCGCAATCAGTCAAAAATCAATTGAAATCAGTCAAACCCCAGGATCTTTACGTCAAAGTCTGCGAGATCTACAATCGGGACTCTGGCAGGCACAGGCATTAGATTTACACGTTTCTGGAACTCTGTCTGGGCCTGCCAGGTCCCGGAATTTACAAGGAGGATATTTTTATAGCGCTGAACTCCGAGGGTATGGACGTGGCCTGTATGGATGATTTCTGGCAAAGGATCGATTACAAAATAGTCCTTTTTCTCCGGGGATATGGAAACCCTGCTACCATAGGTTGGAGCAAGATGCCTGCGCTTTACCATCTCAAGGACTGCACCTGCAGGTTCCTGATACGAGACGCCCGGGATACTTGCCACAAGGTCATCAATCGACCTGCCGTGATAGATGAGAATGCGGACACCGTCAAGATCCACAAGAGCAGGATTACCAACGAAGATGATATTCTGGGGAAAATCTGCTTGAATGCTTTCCGGCAGTGCGGGCTGGGGTTCTGCCTGTCGGACAGCGTCGTGATTGCCCGGACTTATGATCACACGAATATGCTCAGGAATTTCCCTGAAGTACTCGGCAGCCTTTCTGTACTGCGCGTAGACATCCAGAATGTCGAGTTCCATTTCCTGGTCAGGATAGATCCCGATTCCATCAACCAGGTCTCCTGCAACAACAAGATAACGGATACTGGCTGCAAGCTCCCGCATGGGTTCTGAATCTGATTCTCCTTTCAAAAAGTCCAGAAAATCCAACCAGGCATCTTCCATGAACTGGGAACTGCCTACATGCACATCCGAAATCAGTACAGCTTTCCCATGGCTTCCGGTTCTGCGCTGAACATTATTAGGAACATCGGGCTGGATTAGCTTTGTGACAAGCATCAGGTTTCCATCATTAGTTACTGAGCCCGTTACCCCGATGACTTCATCCAGGAGAATTCTTGAGGCCAACTCAAAGAGTTCATTGTCGGTGTTTCGAATGAGGACTGAAAAAGAGCCTGTAGGGTCCTCAAGAGAAAGAATTTTATGGCCGTTCGTTGTGCTGTTGACATCCGAAACCATACCTATAATCGAGATTTCTTCAGAACCTCCATCCCTTCCGCGGCGGAAACTTCTCCTTTTTAAACTTTCGATGGGACGTGCGTTGATTCTGCCCCGGATAATTTCGGAAAGCCTGCTGTATCTATCCCTGAAATACTGCACAAACTGCACATATTCTCCGATACATGTAGAATGCCCTGTTATATCTGAAATTACGGTCACCGGATTCTTGCCTGGGTAATGTCTGTACCCCTCATCCGTGGAACCCAAAGATGGCCCTCTGTCGGAAATGGAAAAAGATGGCTCTGTACTGAAAGCCCGGTTTGAAGGAGATGAAGGAAGAGAATTCACCTGCCCGAAAAAAGAAGAAGATGACCTGTTTCCAGCTTGTGGGGACTGAGATGAAAAAACCTGAGGAACCGCCTTTAGTGAAGAAAGAGAGCTTGAAGCGAGGCAAGAAGCCGAAACCTTCTCGGATGAAACAATACCTGCTTGTGTATCCGGCACTGGTTGAAAAACCGGATCTTGAACTGGAATGGAATCAGATACAAGATTTTGAAACGATCCCGGAGCCGGGTCAGAAGCTGAATTAGGAATATCGGCTTCTAAGGGAATGTCAGGCTCTGAGGGAAGGTCATGCGATCTGGAAGAAAGGGGAGAAAGGGGAGAAGGGGAAGAAAGTACAGAGGGCCTGTAGAGAATTTCCTCTTTTTTAGAAAGGAGGCCTGTATTTCATCAGACGGCGATTTCTCTGCTGAAGTTTCGAAACCTGGGTTTTTTCCATTCTGTGCATTAATTAGCTTTGAAGTCCTGCCAGAGGCGGCAAAGCCTTCAAAATCTACATGTTCGATCCCTATGACAATAACAGAGTCGTTGACAGTTGAAAGGACATATTTGAGCAAGCCTTCGGGCGAGTCACTGGATTTGATGAGTTCTACGGCTTCCGGGCTTATCTGATACTCTTTTCCCATAACCGCCCTTATAATATCGCTTTTGTCCATAATTCCGACCTGACCTTTCTGAACTGACCTGAGTCTTCAAAGACTTATTTGGCATTAGAGCTAATTAACTCCAGACTTAAAGAGGCTAAAGCAAAAGCCTGTTTAAAATATAAAAATTAATAAGATACGAAATTAATGTGCTAAAGTAACGTGTTACCCTAAAAGAATTTTATGAAACTTTTGTGTGTTCTGACAGAATATTTATAGTTATTAATCTCTGTCTATTATAGAAGAGGTCTGCTTATTATTTAGCATAGAAAATCTGCTTATTATTTAGCATAGAAGATCTGCTTATTATTTTAGCATATGAGATCTGTTTATTATTTTAGCGACTATTACAGAAATATTATAACCCGAGGAATACAGAAATATTATAACCCGAGGAATAAATCGAAAATTAATATAGAATGAAAACAAATCTTCAGGCAAATATACTGAAAAAAAGCTCACTAAATTAATTTAGGAACTAACTTCATATAAATCAATGTATATAAGTCGGAATAGTAGATGTAGGGCTGTATATCGTTCTGCGGTTTTATTATAACTCTTAGGATTGGATCATAATCCTGAGGACACATAAGTTAAAGCGAATATAAGTTAAATCAAATAATATTTCGGGCAGGATAAGACCGAAGAAGATATAATGCAGCACCCCAAAAGAAAAAATCAAACGAATAAAGGCTGATTATGAGCGAAATTAATAAGGAAAACAATGTCCAAGAACAGGAAAACCCCTGGGTTTCCCTCGGAAAGGACTTGCTGTCTGTTATAGCTGTCCTGATTGCTTTCATGGTGCTTTCCAAGCTGGCATTCGGACTCTGGACTCCTATGGTTGCGGTGGAGTCAGGAAGCATGGAACCGCATATGATGATAGGAGATATTATTTTCATCAAAAGCATAGATCGAGTGGACATAACCACGAATGCTGAAGGAAAAATACCGGTTATAAATCCTTTGAAGATTACGGAAATGTGATTCTTTACCGCCCTTATGGGGAGAAAGGAGTAACGCCAATAATTCATAGAGCCATGTACAGAGTAGAAGCCGGAGAGCCTATGTGGAGAGACGGTCCCATTGCTCCGTATTCCGGCTACATTACGAAAGGGGACAATGTTGTAACCAACATGCACTTTGACCAGGAAGGACAGATAAGCTATGAGATGCCTGTAAAAGACGAATGGATTATAGGGATTGCACAGTACAGGATTCCTTATCTGGGATACATCAGATTGTTCTTTTCATAAACCGTCTGTATGATCACTTAACTTATTTTTAAGCTCCTGGATCAGTTTTCCCAACTAGCTGATTCAGCATCTTATTTTCGTTTTTGCAGTTTTGGACTCCTTTTTGGACTTCCTGTTTATACCTATTAATTTTCTCTCATAATTTTTTAATAACCATCAAAATTTTTGCCAAACAGTTCTGTGAATTTTATAAATCTCAACGGATCACAGCAAATTAGAGGCATAAATCTTTGAAAAAGGAAGCAATTCCAAAACAGATAAATAAAGGAAAAGAATGAGAAAAACAATCAGAAGAATAATTGGAAAAACAGTCGAGAAAAACAGTCGAGAAAAATGAAGCTCAATAAATTAAAAATCGGCAAGATTGAAACTGAGGGAAGCCTTCTCCTTGCACCTATGGCAGATGTGACAAATCTGGCTTTCAGGCTGCTCTGCAGGCAGAATGGAGCTGACCTCACATACACCGAAATGATCAATGCAGATGCCTTACTCAGCGAGAACCGAAAATCGCTTTTTAAAGGACTTAGTTCTCCTGACGACCGACCTTTCGGGGTTCAGCTTGTAGGGAGTTCCCCTGAGAAGTTGAGGGAAGCTGCGCTCTTTGTTGAGGATGAATACAGACCTGAACTTATCGACGTGAATATGGGCTGCCCTGTACAGCGCATTACAGGGACAGGGTGTGGCTCGGCTCTTCTCAACTCCCAGCAACTCGTATATGAAATAATCTCGGAGCTGACAGATGTTCTGAAAACTCCAGTAACTGCAAAGATCCGCATTCTGGAGAGCGACGAAAAGACCCTTGAGATTGCACGCCTGATAGAAAAGGCAGGGGCTCTGGCCCTGACCGTTCACGGTAGACAGGCAGAACAAATGTATTCCGGACGTTCGGACCTTGCAGCTATCAGAGCCGTCAAACAAGAACTTTCTATTCCTGTGATTGCAAACGGTGACATAAGGGACGAAGAGTCTGCCAAAAGCACCCTCGACTTTACAGGCTGTGACGGGCTTATGATAGGGCGCGCAGCAATGGGAAATCCATTTATCTTTAAAAAAATAAGGCACTACCTGGAAACCGGAGAGAAACTGGAAGTTAACAGGCAGGCTCGACAATTAGAGGACTTTGAAACCTATATCACCTTGCTTGAAAAACACAATCTTTTTTCGTCCATGAATCTAAGAATGCATGCTCATTGGTTTACAAAAGGTTTGCACGGCTCGCGGCAGATCAGGGAAAAGATTAATAGTCTAAAAGATGGAAAGGCCATAATCGAGCTTATAAGGAATTCCTGTAAGGAGAAATATTAAAATGGTTCATATTTTTAAAAGGGACATTTGTTTATAACCGAAATGAGATAAAGCAGGGATGTAAGGCAGATTGACCTGAAAATAATAGATATGATATATCTAAAAGAGAATTATAAATTAGAACTAGATATAAACAATTTTTCGATTTTCACCGAAAAACTAATAATAATCTACATTATTATCCATGAACTATCGGGCACCAAAAAGCATTAATATACAATTGAAAATTTGTCGTGTTCAATATAACTGTGATTTAATAATAGAATGTATTCAGGTTAACAATTAGCCGTCCAAAGTATTGGATCCCTGAAGCCATCCAAAGTTTTGGATCCCTGAAACGCATTTGCACGAAACTGCATTTGCATATCGCAGTAGTGCCTGAAGAAAGAGGCGAATGCTGATTTGTGTCTGACAAAAATTAATAAATTGAGCAATATCAGGTTAATCTGATTAATAGCAGTGCATCAGACAGCTAATTAATACCTTGCCAAACAGACTGCCGAGAACAGCAAAGACATTAAAAAACATTAAAAAACGATATAAATAAAATCGCATTAAAAAGGAGAATCCAGATGAAGGAAATCAGGATACACGGTCGAGGAGGCCAGGGTTCTGTTACCGCGGCTGAGATGCTTTCCATTGCAGCTTTTGAAGATGGTAAGTTCAGCCAGGCCTTCCCCGCTTTTGGGGTAGAGCGCAGAGGTGCCCCAGTCCAGGCATTCACTAGGATTAGTAATAGTCCAATAAGGCTTCGAAGCCAGATTTACACGCCGGATTATGTTATTGTCCAGGATGCAACCCTGCTTGACACTGTTGATGTTGCAAGCGGGATAAAAGATGACGGGATAATTATTGTTAACACAACAGAAAAGCCGGAAAGCCTGAACCTCAAAACAAAAGCCAAAGTCATGACCGTGGATGCTACGAAGGTGGCAATGGACGTTATAGGTATCCCCATTGTAAACACCGTCCTTCTTGGAGCTTTTGCGGGTGCAACCGGAGAAATCAATGTCGGATCCATCCAGCATGCAATAAAGGCTCGTTTTGCAGGAAAAATCGGAGAAAAGAATGCAAAAGCAATTCAGAAGGCCTATGAGCTTATCAGGGGGAAGAGGCGTGAGTAATGAAACCGAACAGGACCGCAAGATAAGTCCGGAAGTTCTAAAAACCGATCAGAAAGAAGAAGGTTTAAACATTACAAACTGCCGAGTCTGTAAACCTGGTTCAACCCTTAAAAACAAAACCGGTGGCTGGAGAAACTTCCGCCCGGTTTATATTTATGAAAAGTGTACCAAGTGCGGAATCTGCGAAATAGTCTGCCCCGACATGTCTGTTAAACTCAGAGAAGACGGCTTTTTTGAATACGATTATGATTACTGCAAAGGTTGCGGCATCTGTGCAAACGAATGTCCTGCAGATGCAATTGAAATGATTCTGGAGGAGAAATAATGATTAACCCGGCTTACAAGGGAAAAATGGTGGTAGTAGAAGGTTCCTATGCTGTGGCCCATTCCGCAAAAATCTGCCGTCCAAACGTTATTTCAGCCTACCCGATTACTCCCCAGACACATATTGTTGAAGACCTGTCCCAGTTCATAGCAGATGGGGAAATCCCTAACTGTGAGTATGTTAATGTAGAGTCCGAGTTTTCGGCAATCTCTGCCCTTATAGGAGCATCAGCAGTAGGCGCAAGAACCTATTCAGCCACAACTTCTCAGGGACTTCTGCTCATGCATGAGGCACTTTTTAACACTTCAGGCATGAGGCTTCCGGTTGTAATGACAGTGGCAAATAGAGCAGTTGGCGCTCCAATCAACATCTGGAACGATCACCAGGACGCGATTGCACAGAGGGATACAGGCTGGATCCAGCTCTATGTAGAAGATGTCCAGGAAGCATCTGATACCCTGCCCCAGCTCTACAAGATCGCAGAAGACAATGAGATTATGCTTCCGGGCATGGTCTGCATGGACGGCTTTATCCTGTCTCACGTTTACGAGCCTGTTATCTTGCTTGAACAGGAACTGACCGACAATTTCCTTCCGCCTTTCCAACCAGAAAATATTCTTGACCCTGAAAACCCCACGACCTTCGGAGCCTTTGCAGCCCCTGATACCTATGAAGAGTTCAGGTATCTCCAGGAACAAGCAATGCAGAAAGCTCTTCCTAAAATCGAAACCGTGGCAAAGGAGTTTGAGGAAGTCTTTGGCAGGTTCCATGGAGGACTTATTGACGGATATATGCTTGAAGATGCCGAAATTATTGTCATGTCTATGGGCTCTATTCTCGGGACTGTTAAGGATGTTGTTGATGAGTACAGAGCAAGAGGAGAAAAGATCGGTGTCTTAAAGGTCAGGTCCTTCAGGCCTTTCCCGAAGAAACAGATCTGTGAGGCTGTTAAGAATGCTCATGCAATTGTTGTACTCGATAAGAATATTTCTATAGGGACAAATGAAGGAGCGCTCTTTACAGAAACCAAATCCTGTCTCTACAACAGTAAAGTCCGTGTACCTGTGATGGGCTATACTGTGGGCCACGGAGGCCGTGATATTCGCGTGGAAAGTATTGCAAAGGTTATAGAAGAAACTAAAAAAGCTGCGAAGTACGGAATCACGCTTGAAAGCCAGTTTCTTGACCTTAAGGAGGAGTTGCTATGAGTAAAACTGCACCGAAAACATATATCACATCCGGGCACAGTGGCTGTGCAGGATGCTGTGATGCCTTTGCTGCAAAATTCACACTGATGGGGGCAGGTCCCAACTGCATTATAGTTAACCCAACCGGTTGCCTTGAAGTTATGTCCACGCCTTTTCCATTGTCTTCCTGGCAAGTTCCCTGGATTCACTCCCTCTTTGAAAACGCAGGCGCAGTGGCTTCAGGTGTGGAAGCTGCCTTAAAAGCTCTTGGCAAAAAGGATGATATAAAGGTTGTATCAATCGGAGGAGACGGTTCTACTATGGACATCGGACTCGGGGCCCTTTCAGGTGCCTTTGAGCGCGGCCACGACTTCACCTATGTCTGTATGGACAACGAAGCCTACATGAACACGGGAATCCAGCGCAGCAGTGGAACTCCTTTCGATGCCAGCACCACGACAACTCCCCCGGAAAAGTCTCCTTTGGAAACCAGCGCCCCAAGAAGAACATGCCTGCTATTATGGTAGCCCATGGATCTCCTTATGTGGCAACAACCTCAATAGGCTTTCCAAGAGACATGATTCGTAAAGTCAAGAAAGCCACTGAAATCGTGGGTCCAACTTACATCCATGCCCACTGCCCCTGTACAACAGGCTGGGGCTTTGATACCTCAAAGACTCTTGAGATTGCCAAACTTGCAGTCGAAACCTGTCTCTGGCCCATGTACGAGATGGAAAACGGGGAACTCACCCAGGTCAGAAAGGTCAAGGACCCCAGACCAGTTGAGGAATACCTTAGAGCTCAAAAGCGGTTCAAGCACCTCTTTACCATGGAAGGCGGAGACGAAGAAATTAAGAAAATCCAGGCTACTGCAGACTGGAACATAAAACACTTCGGGCTTCAGTGAAAACTGGAGTTCTACTTTTTTAATTTTATTTTTGACTTTATCTTTTGGTCTGAATTCTTTTGATTGATTTTTGATGTCAAAACTGGTTTCAGAGCTGATGCTACTTTTTTAACCGTGCTCTTGGTGAAATATTGATTTATTGAAAATCGGGGGTACGTGAGTAGCATCTTAGATTCGGCAGGTTAACGTAATTAGAGATATATATTTTCATATTTCTCCCCCATGAGACTCAATATCTTCCAGTGAATCTCTTCCATATTCAATATTTCTGACTCTATTTTCTCTTCTTTCTGAGTTATAAGTTCTGTAATCCCCTGGAAATTGAAGAATATCCATCTCATTGTAGGTCTTTTTGTTGGTTTCCCTTTTTGATCTGGAACCGTTTCATTTTGTTCCTCTAATTTTGTCCTCAACTTCCATTCTGCTATTGAATAAATCATTAAGCAGAGAACCATTATCATGGTCACTGCTTCTATTCTTGCTTTATTCTTGAGGTAAACTTTTGATACGCTAAATGTGTCACTTTTCAAGAATCTGAATCCTTTTTCTACGTTATCCTGTCCTTTGTAATACTTTAGCATCTCTTCAGGAGAAATACTAATATCATTACTTGCAAGAATGAAAAGTCCCATTTTCTCCATTTCTTTCAAAACAAAAGCGTTATTAACCTTTATGCTGCCATCAATCCTGTAATAAGTATTTAATTTCTCATCTTTTGAAATTCTGCCTCTTTTACCTTCTTCACGTTTCTTAATAGCTTTCAAATCTACTTTTTCAAACACAATAGACGGGAATTCTTGAATCCATTTCTCCGCAGCTTTTAATGCATCCTCTTCGCAGAAAAAGTCCTCTCCTTTCAGCTTTTTAAAAGCCTTTTCTGCTTTTTCAAGCTCTTTTTCAATCTTTTTTCCGAGAGTTCCCTCTCTCTTCTCTTTCATCTTGTGAGAAAGCAACAAAACCCACTTTTGTTTGACTCCACCATATTCCACAAAAGTTTGATAAAACGAGTATCTATCATCGCTTTTCAGCATTTTCAGGTTCAAATTTGCAGTTAGCAACTCCTTTGCCTCATTAATTGTTGCAGGAACGCGACTGATCCAGAATGCCTTTCCCATGTTCTTGAGATTATTATCTGTATAAAAGGAACTATCAGCGACATAGTACACTTTGCTTTCAGGTATTAAAACCGATTTGAGAGACTTGATTGCTTCCAGAATTGTGTTTTTGTCTGAAGCATTTCCTGAATGAGTATTCATAAAAAGAGGTATCCCATGCTGATTAACAATCAAGCTTAGTACAAATTGTTTGAGATCCCATCTTCCGTTTTTGGGAATTCCAAAAGTAATATCAATAGACTCAGTTTCTTCGTCATCATAATTCCCATAAACGCTGACACTTGTAGTGTCAGCGTGTAAACAATGGACAGGAATAGGTAGACGATTCATAATGTGAAGAGTAATTTCCGTAAACAGTTTTGTAGGGCCATATTTTACGATTCTATCAAGAGTCTCTCCGATAGCGTATTGATTCAGGTCTTCTCTTGTTACACCGTCTCCAAAGAGCCTTTCCGTAGAAACGTTTTTGAAAAAATTAGGAAACAGGTACAAACGTTGCCCTATAAAACCAAGACCATTGATTACCATGGCAAGGATGCAGATTGAGTGAGGGACATTATGATCCCTTTCCTTTGGGAGTTTCTCATCGATCAGTTTGTCAACTTCAAGTTCTCTGAAAACTCCAGCGATAAGGCCAAGGTGACCTAAGAACCTTGTGCGTTTTAAGGAGGATTCAATTCTTCTACTGCTGTTTTTCTCTGCCATGGGAAGACCACGAAAGAGATATAAAATTAATTGGCATTGGTAAACAAAAATAGATATATACTACTTATAACCTATATTTCTGCATGAATTGCCCAAAATGTAATAGTTCCAGTCACAAAAAGAATGGCATAGTTGGCGGGCGTCAACGGTACAAATGCTCTGATTGTGGCTATAACTATACAGTAGAGCTGAAATCAACTGCTTTTTCCGCTTCTGTAAAAAGACAGGCTTTACAACTCTACCTCGAAGGATTGGGCTTTCGCTCAATAGGACGATTTTTAGGGGTAAGTCATGTTTCTGTCCAAAAATGGATAAAGAAATTTGGTCAGGGGTTAGAGGATCTAAAAAGTGAAAATGAGATATCTGTTGTTGAAATGGATGAAATGCATACTTACATCGGTATAAAAAAATATTGCTGGATCTGGATTGCTGTTGATAGAGTTGGGAAAAAGTTCATCAACTGCTCTTTTGGTAGCAGAGGAACGGAAACTGGACAACTACTCTGGGAAAAATTAGAGAAGAAAGAGATTGGAGAAGTGATGACAGATCACTGGAGGGCATATGCAGAGTTCCTTCCTGAAACGATTCATACTCAATCCAAAGCAGAAACGTATACAGTTGAAGGATATAACAGCATATTGAGGCACTTTCTAGCAAGATTAAGAAGAAAAACAAAGTGTTATACGAAGAGTCTTGAAATGCTAAAGTACTCGGTTCTTCTATTGATGAAATACAGAAATAAAGAGTTAACTATGTTTAGTTAACAATGCCAATTAATTATATTAATCTATATGTTTACCTGCCGAATCTAGGTAGCATGCTTCGCCCTGTCTTGTTCCGCGCCGCAGCGCGGCTGGAGCGTGCAACACGGTACGTATTCCTTAATTTTACTCACTTTTGCCAAGAAACAGGAACATATCGGTATATTTAAAATTCTTAGATTCTAAATGTCAAAGAAAAATTGTATTTGGAATTTTACAGTCAACATTTAAAAACAGTTTTTCATCAGAAGGATTCTACAAATGAGTAATACGTCCTTGAGTTCTCCGGTACAAGAAATCATTGAATATGGTTCTCAGTTATCCTCGATTTATTCAAATCTTTCTGTTGGAGAAAAGCTTACACTTTTGGTTACTTTACTCTTAGCAATAATAGGTGCCTCCTACACACTTTACAAAGAATACCAAAAACAGCAGAGAAAACTAAGGGGATTATTTAACTTAACCTGGAAAAATTCCACTTCAATAGAGAAAGACGAAATTTTAGGCAGTAGACCTTTTAATGAATACTATTTTGTAAGACCTGAAGATGAAAAGGTTCGAGATTGCCTGAAAGATGAAAAAAGTGTACTGATATTAGGCCCACCTCTTGGCGGAAAAACCAGAATGGTCTACGAAGCTTTGAGAAAATCAAAAAAGTACGACCTCATAATTCCAAGATCTACCGATATAGATATAGAATCCTTCATTTTGCCCATGCAGCTAAAATTCTGGAAACCTAGACTGATGTTTATCGACGATTTACATCGTTTTGCAGAACAGCAAAATTTTGAATACCTGTTTGAAATCTGCCGGAAAAAGAAAATCAACCTTATCGCAACATGTCGCTCCGAAATAGAATACAATAAAACAAAGAAAAGAATGTTAGACAAGAATCTCGATTTAGAAACTGAGCTTTTTGGTGAAATAATTGAAATAAACGAGATTTCGGGGGCACAGGGAAAAAAATAGCTAAAATCGTAGATAAAGATTGGAATAAAATCAAATTCAATAAGACCGTAGGCTCAGTTTTCATGCCTCTAGCTGAAATGCATAAAAGATTTGAAGAATGCACTTCTGAGGAAAAATCCATTTTAAAGACTATCAAAAAACTTTATATTTGTGGCGTTTATGAAGAAAGCCAAATTTTTCAACTGGATCAAATTAGAAGAGTTTCCGCAAATGAAGGTGTAAAGAAAGAAAAATTTGAGTTAGAAGAACTTATCAAAAAACTATGTGAAAAAGAGTTTACGAAAATAGAAAAAACGAATATAGATAGGGTCTGGGCAGAAGAGGCCTATATTGAAGATATTGTGGAATTAAACCACTCTGAACTTCCTGTTTTTGAAGAAATATTATCGATTTTTGCAGAAACTCCAGAAGCATTATTCAAAATAGGAAACCGAGCATATGAAATTGGCTCTGTAAAATTACAGAAAGCAAGCTACATGAAAATAGCAATAGAAGCATATAAAAATGCTCTGAAAGTCACAAATATGGAACAATTTCCACTATATGTGATGACCCTGAACAACATTGGAGAGGCATACAGAAAACTGGCAGAAGTTGAAGATAAAGAACATAATTGCAAAAAAGCACTAGAAGCATTTCAAGATGCTCTAAAAATCATAACTATGGAACAGTTCCCAATACAATACGTGCTGAAGAATAACATTGGAAATGTATATGGTATGTTGGCAGAAGTTGAAGATAAAGAACATAATTGCAAAAAGGCACTAGAAGCATTTCAAGATGCCCTAAAAATCATAACTATGGAACAGTCCCTGCAATATGCGATAACTCAAATCAACATTGGAATTGTATACAGAAAAATGGCAGTAGTGAAAGATAAAGAACTTAACTGCAGAAGGGCAACAAAGGAATTTAAAAATGCTCTGAAAATCATAACCGTGGAACAGTTCCCACTACAATACGCGTTGATCCAGAATAACATTGGAAATGTATATGGTATGCTGGCAGAAGTTGAAGATAAAGTCGAAGATAAAGAACATAATTGCAAAAAGGCAGTAAAAGCGTATCAAAATGCTCTGAAAATATTAACAGAAGACCGATATCCAGTGCATAACAAAAATGTAGCAGATAACCTTGAGAATCTTATTAATTTCTGCAAAATCAACAACATCAAACTGTAAAATTCGATGAAACGAACAAAACTAAAAAAGATTTACGTATCAAATGGTGTAGGCATCTGTTTTGTAAATGCCGTTTTTTAGTACCGTTTTTTAAGCGTCGTTTTTTAGTACCGTTTTTTAAGCGTCGTTTTTCATGTACCGTTTTTCATGTACCGTTTTTCATGTGCTGTTTTTTAGAATACCGTTTTTCATGTACCGTTTTTCATGTGCTGTTTTTTAGAATACCGTTTTTCAAGGACACCGTTTTTTACAGATGCCTTGCATGCCAAATATCTTTTAGTAATATAAAACTACGGATGTACTGAAAATTAAATATAAAATTCCAGAAGTACTGTAAAATATAGAAAGAGTCAAAGCACTAACAGGAAAGAAGTCTTTTTTTGTATTCGGTTAAAAAAAGAAGCCTGAGAATCTCTTAAATTCTGAAGATCTATCAAAATTTGAGAACTTAAGCCTGGCTTTAACTCTTAACAAAAAAGAGAAATTTAAGATAAAAAAGTAAGTTACCGGATGATTACATTATACATCAACTAACGGTAACTGTCTTCTCAGGTCAGGCAAATACCCTTCTCTATGCAGAGCTATTTTGTAGTCACTTATTGTTCTGCATAATCTGTGAGTGTATTTTATGCAATTGGCACCAACGTCCCCTTTGAACAGGATCTTTTCTGTTTTTTCTACAAATTCGGGGTAGGTAAATACAAGTTCTTCTTTGGTGTGCAGAAACAGAGCTGTAAAGTCCCTGTGAATACCCATGCTCCTTTTAAGCAGCTCAATATTCAGGTGGTCCTCAGACAGATAGGAGTTGAATTTCACAAATGTGTGAAAATCTGCAATGTTCTGGTTTAAGGAGTTCAGGATTGAATATAGCACGTTATCTGTTTCTGGAAGGGGATATTCGGAAGGTCGAGGTACTCGCCTTCGAAGGTTTCATTTTCTTCTATATTTTGATCCCGGGTTGTATCACGGTCCATTTTATCACCCTGGTATGGTATTTTATTTTAGTCAATTGTCTGGTGGTTTCCGTTTTATATAACGGATTCAATCACTTGCTTTGAGGTGGCTGGCAGATACACTTACTGGATTTGGGCTTAGGGTGGCTCCAAGTACATCCATTGTGTTCGTCCTGCCGGCATGTACGTCGCTTCCCCACTTGAAGCGGTTTTACTCACAAGTTTAGATGCTTTAGGTTCCGTTTTTATTTACGAATCCAGCCTGAAAGGTTTGATAATGGATTTCTATAAAATAAAATCAATTAAACTTTTAGGCTCTTGCATCTCACCATATATAAAATTTTGTCTTAATAAAACTATATAAATATATTTATAAGGGAATCGTTACTCTGCCCCGTAAAAATCCCCGCGTTATGATATACTAGGAATGAATGAATATATACCTGTGCATAGTATATTAGATCGATGCAGACATACCATGCATAATCCGGATTTAATATACCAAAATATATATTATATCTATAGTGCTTGTTCGATATATAGCCTGGAATTACTGTTTTCCGGACTGACATACTATACCTGTAGTCCTTAGCTGAATCCCGGGAAATATTGAAGTCCTTGACTGAATCCTGGGAAATATTGACTGTGTATCCTTAATTAGATCAAGTGAATTCGCAATAAAAAATAACAGGCTCATTTCTTGAGCCTTTAAATCGAGCTCAAGGTTCTCTTAAGTCTCCTGATCTCCTGAAATCCTCCTGTTTTCAAGTATTCCCATCCCGAAGGCAACAAGTCCGTATACCAGGCTCAATACGAGAATGATTGTTGCTCCAGAAGGGACATCCAGCGCATATGAAAGACCTATCCCGGCTACGCTGATCACAGTCCCGAAGACGATGGACATCAGCATCATTTGCTTCAGGTTATGAGTGAATCTACGGCTTAGCGTAGCAGGAATGGTAAGAAGGGCAATTACAAGGATAATACCCACGACTTTGATAAGAACTACAATTGTCAGGGCAATAATGCACAGCAGGAAAAGGTAAAGTTTCTCTGTAGGGAAACCCTGAACGGTTGTGAATTCTTCATCAAAACAGAGGGACAGGAACTCCTTATAGAATAAGTAAACTGCACCTACTATAACTATATCAACACCCAACATCAGGTAAAGGTCGAAGCGCGGTACTGTCAGAATGTTTCCGAAAAGGTAAGTCATAAGGTCAGGAGCATAGCCAGGAGTCAGGTAGACAAAAATGACCCCAAGAGCCATTCCCAGAGACCACAGTATACCTATTGCACTGTCTTCCGGGATTTTAGATTTCTTGCTCACTGTCCCCATGATCAGAGCCGAAACAAGGCTGAAGGGGAGAACGCCGAGCATCGGATTGATTCCAAGGTAATAGCCCAAGCCAATACCCCCAAAAGAAGCATGAGCGATCCCGCCGCTGATAAAAACAATTTTTTTGACGACAACATAGACACCTATAATCCCGCAGGCTATACTTGCAAGGATTGCGGCTGCGAGGGCGTTCTGGATAAAGCTGTATTGCAGAAGATCAAACATTTTTATTTCTCCGTATTAATCTGTTTTCGAACTAAGCGTTGATCTTCAGGAACTCCCTTTATGTCTCTCCAGTACCCTGTGAGGCACGCCGTGGGCAATCAGTTCGACAGGACACTGATAGGTAGCTTCCAGATCCTCAACAGGAATTTCCCTAGAATCGTGATAATGGAGTGTACGGTTCAGGCAGGCTATCCTGTCAACGTAAACAGAAACTGCGCTAAGGTCGTGAGTAACCATGATAACTGCCATTTCTCGCTTGAGCCTATCCAGTAGGCGGTAAAGTTCATCTTGCATATGGGGGTCAAGTCCGGAATTAGGTTCGTCCAGAAGCAGGAGTTTGGGATTTGTGGCAAGAGCGCGTGCAATAAAAACTCTCTGCCTCTGCCCGCCAGAAAGCTGCCCGATCTGCCGATCCTTATACTGGAACATCTCCACTGTCTTCAGGGCTTCTTCGGCTGCCTTTTTGTCTTCTTCCCCATATTTTCTCAGAAAACCCGTATGGCTCATCCTGCCTGTGAGAACCACTTCCCAGACACTGATAGGGAAGTCAAAATCAAAATTTCTGTATTGGGGAACGTAACCTACAAGATCTCTACTCTTTTCAGGAGATTTCCCAAAGAGCTGCACACTGCCCCTGTAAGGCTTCAAAAGTCCAAGTAGCACTTTGAGAAATGTTGTTTTTCCTCCACCATTGGGCCCAATAATCCCAAGTAACCCATTGGGTTCTTTCAGTTCAAGATTTATTGCCTCAAGAATTATCTGATTTCCATAACGAACCCAGACATCCTTCAGTTCTATAACTTTCTCCATCGCCTTCCCTTCAAAATATCGTTTTTATCGGATTATCCTTTTAATACTGGCTTTGACAGTTAGATAAAAATAAGTGCCCTTTATTTTGTATTATTCGGTCAAATGAATATAAACACAAAACAAAAAGCATTTCCTACTATTCTTAACAAGAATATATGCGTTCCTATCGGACCGATGCTTGTTGTTCAACTCTTTTATAAAAAACTTAATTTTAGTGCATGCTTCTTCGGTTAAGTGAGGAATCGTGATAAATTGCCTTTATTCCCACAACAGTTGTTATAAATTTTAACATATTGTAGACTGGAACAGAGTATCGATTTCATGTAAAAAGGCCAAAGTGTAAGGCAGCTTTTTGGTGCAAAATCGATAGCCTTCAGGCAAGAAATTTCCTTAACCGATGACCAATGAAGCAGCATTAAGTATTTTTATCTTTCAGAATCTTTAAAGAAGAAACAGTTGGAAGCAAAGGCAAGAACTATTCTCGAGAAGTTGCAGGAAGCAAGAGAGATCCAGGAAGTAATTACAAAGAATAAAAAGCTTCCCAAAAAATTTAAAATCAACAATGAGTTGATTGAGATTGATTACTCTTTCAGGACTAAGAGCCTATCCGAAAAGTGTTGTTACCTACCGTAACTTTTACAATTGACAATATGTACAACCGGAAAGGATGCCGATATTATAGATCAATCGTAACTTTTCAACATGCGTTAATGACTTTTCGGATAGGCTCTAAGCTAGAAAAGCTTGTGATGAAGAAGCAATAGAACTCTTAAAAAGTTCGATAATTAATAGAAGAGAAGGATTTTTTTGCCTAAAATCGAATAGGATTTGACACTTGAAAACGCATTGGAAATATACTGAGAAACGGATTCTATTGAGAAAATATTTGACTCGTTGAAAAACGAAATACAGATTAAGCCGTTAAGGGTTTGGTCAGAAGATAGCATGTATGGAGCTGTTCTTCTGGGATTTATTGCTCAATTATTCATATCGCTAATGCGATATGAATTTGAGGAAATAAAGCATAGATCCACAAAATTCATCAAAAAAAGCTTGAAGAATTTGACACTTACAATAAAGTTCGTGAAAAATAGGATCAAAAATTATATTTTTGCTAATTTTAATAAGATAAATAACTTAATTGTAACAAAAATGGGCACTATTCCGTAGAATATATAACAAAATTTCAGGTATTCATGAATTTTTGTCAAATAAATTAAGCTAAAAACAGGATAGATTTTCAATATTAATTAGTGGATACTGTCAAACTTAGGTTAATATTGAGCTTATCCCAAAACCAATTTTATTCTCAACCATAAGAGTTTCAAAAATAATTTTCATGATCCGAAACCTTGATTGATTATTCCGAATGAAATTCAGAGACAAAATTTCGAGTTTTGGGATAAACTCATTTGGATATCGATTTCAAATGCTGACTTTACTGACTTCATACCAGGTTTCTGGCAAAAATATCGGAGACTTTATCCATGTTTGCAATATAATCCTTTGCAAGCGGGTCTACGACTACAACCTCGCCACCTATCTCTTCAGCTATGGCTTGCGCACTCCGCGTGTTGAACTCGGACTGGACAAAGATTACTTTCACATGCTTTTCCTTTGCAAGATCCACAAGCTTTGCCAGGTCTTGAGCGCTCGGCTCCTTTCCTTCAATTTCAACTGGAATCATTGTAAGGTTGTAATCCGCTGCAAAATAGCCCCATGAAGGGTGATAAACCATGAAATTTCTTTCCTCTCGCCCCTCGAGTTTTTCCCGGATCCTCGCATCCAGGGTATCCAGTTCTTTCAGGTAAGCATCCCTGTTCTGAGAATAGTAAGTTTCATTTCCGGGATCGATTTCCACAAGCCCCTTATAAATATTTTCGACCATTATTTTTGCATTTGAAGGAGACGTCCAGATGTGCGGGTCAAGTTCCATTTCTTCATGAACTTCTTCACTTTCGTTTGCATGAACTTCTTCACTTTCGTTTGCATGAACTTCTTCACTTTCGTTTGCATGATCGACTTCAAGCTCTCCTGCGTGTTCCTCTTCTCCTTCATGGTGATCATGGGCAGCAAGTTTTTTAAGTTCGATTCCATTAGAAGAGTTTACGATGAGAGTCCCACTGTTGATGGTTTCGAACCTTTCAATCCAGACCTTCTCAAAAGGCATATCGACCCCGAGTGTAACATACATACGGGCTTCGCTCACTTCTCCCAATTCTCTTGGAGAGGGTTCATAAGTGTGAGGATCAGCTCCAGGGGGAATTATGACAACGGTTTTTACTTTATTCCCTCCGACTTTCTCTACAAACTCGGCCTGCGGAAGGACGCTCACAGCCACTGTTATGGGCATATCCGTTCCTGCTATTTCAACTTCCTGTCCTGTACTATCATTAACCTGGGAGTTGCCTGGACCTGTACAGCCGCTGGCAAAAAGGCTCAGGCCAACGGTTAAAAGAACTAATAAAGATACAATTTTCAGCTTCATATTTGAGATCCCATTCTCTTCACTTTCATTTTTACTTCACTCATTAATTTTATTTGCGATGAAATAAGATAGATATTAAGCAGAAGAAATTTGTCTTATATTCAAAAATATGGGTAATTCAGAAAATTTTTTGGTGTAAGCCCAAATTTACATCGAAGTTATATCCATGGCTTTATTTAAGATTAACTCTATTTTACGCTTTTATTCACCGTTTCATTTATTCCGGCATTCAGTGAGATATTCCTCATGCAAGCATTTCCCATGACTTATTTCTCCGCATACACCGAACATCGGGTGGCCCATTGAGCTACAGATTTTATCCACAGCATCCCTGGAAACAAAAGCCTCAAAACGTGAAACTTCATCACATGCTTTTTCCGGCGAAAGGCCGTAATGAGTTAAGAGAAGGCTAAGAATCCTGTGCCTCTTGACAAGAAATTCCGTATATACCTTTCCTAATTCTGTCAAATCCACACCTCTGTAGGGAACATGGTTCACGTAGCCTGCACGTGCAAGTTCGTTTAAAGTCTTGCTTGTAGTGGAAGGGTCAACCTGCAGGCTGGAGGAGATTTCTGTGGTTTTTACAGTTCCTCCTTTTTCAAGAATGAACGTAAGATAATCTATCTTTCTCGGAGAGATTTCAAGGCCCGTAAACTCAAGACAACTCTGCTCATTCATAGAGAGAAATACGGAAAACTAGTATTTATTGTTTGCCACACACCAAATTATGAAATAATAGTTGTACTATAGTAAAAAACGTGGAAAATGGAAACATCTCGGAAGAAAATAGAGATTGAGAAGCCTTAAAAAAATAAAGATTGAAAAATCTCAGAAAAAAAATTCTCGGCATAAAAATTTCAGTAGAAGAAAAAGTACATACCGGACACCAGCAAAAAGCTCACCAAGCCCATCAAAGCACCTCCAGGTGTATTTGACCTGAAAACCTCGGGTGGTTTCAGTTCTGCTAACTTTCCGAAAATCCAGAAGAAAGGATTATTGACATGGGAAAGCACAAAAATGCCTGAAGTCATTGAAAGGATCAGGATTTCCGGAGAAAACCCGAATTCCGGAACAAGAGACAGTAAAAATGAAGGTGCTATAAGCACACTCTTGACCCCTAACAATTTGAAAGACTGCGACAACGAAAGCCCGCCTGAAGGAGAATAAGCAATAAAGGGAAAAAGATTAGAGAGTACGCTCCAAGCCTTCCGGGTTTTCCTGCATAATATTGATACATTCCTATTTTTTTCTCCAGAATTCCGGCTCCCTTTTCCCTTAATCTGGTTACTTCGACTTTTTTCCTTCGTTCTGGTTACTTAAGCTTTTTTCCTTCGTTCTGGTTACTTAAGCTTTTTTCCTTCATTCTGATTACTTCGGCTTCTTTTTCTCTTAGTACGGTTACCTTCTGCCTCACACCTGTTAATTCTTCTAATACGGTTGTTTGGCTCCTGCATGCAGGTTACTTTTTCTTCTGTTGCAGTTAGCTGCTCCTGTACCCCTGATTATTTACTTTGTGCAGTTTCTGTCTTTTCTGGGCCAAAATACCCCTGGTTATCGGATTTAGAAGTGCTTGTAATTTCAGTCTTTCCCCTTCTGGCATAAAGGTAGCCTGGAATGGAAGTGGGAACCGAGATCAGAAATCCCAGAATTAAAAGCTTGTCCGCGTTAGCCGATAGTTCTTCTGCTGCTGAGATTATCACAGGCGAAGGATAGACAAGATTAAATGAAGCAACAGCTCCAAGTGCAAGGGCAGTTGCAGTGGAAATATAGGGGTTATCGAGTCTGGCAGCCAACTCTTTAGCTATTGGAACAAAGATTAAATAAGCCAGGATACGGCACATCCTGTGAAAATAGATACAAGGACAAGGCTCAGAAAAGGGTGCAACCTGAACTTGGCTGTAAAAAGCAGGATGCATATTTTATAAATTTGCTCATAAGTCTTTAAATATTCTCTTCACGAGAAGACAGCCCATTAAATTCTTCAATTTCTTCTTCTCCAAGTACCCTGGCAAGGTTCAGGAGAATAAGAAGCCTGTTACCTGTTTTTCCCACCCCGTTTAAATACTCTGCGTTAATTTTCGATTTAATCATTTCAGGAGTCGGTTCAATGGAGGATAAAGGTAATCTTATAACCTCTTTTACGGAGTTTACAAGCATTCCTATGACTATGTCTCTAATCTCTACTATAATGATTCTGGATAGATTGTCGGTTTCTTTCGAACTGAAACCAAGACGCTTGTTGAGATCTATCACCACAAGAATTTTTCCTCTAAGGTTAATGAGTCCTTTTATACATTCTGGAGCCTGAGGAATGCGCGTGATTCTCGGGACCGGAATAACTTCGGAGACCTGCATGATATCGACTCCGAACTCTTCACCTGAAAGTTCAAAGGCCACTAAATGAAGATTTTCTTGCGAGAACTTTGAATTCTCTTTTAATGTTTCTTCAAACATTTGAATTCCTCAAACTAATTCCAATGATTTTAACCAGTACTGTTTTCTAACCCTTCTTTTGAGTTACCAAGCCTGAACTTTTCCGTAGCCTTTTTCATCTTTTCCCCGAGCAAAGAAAGACCACTGGCCATATCGGCAAGTTCTGACATTGAAGCACTCTGTTCTTCGAGAGCTGCAGCAGTTTCCTGGGTTCCTGCAGCGGATTTTTCAGAGATTGAGGAAATGTCTTCTAAGGTGGAAGTAATCTCTTCTATTGATGAGGACTGTTCCTCTGTAGCGGCTGCAACATCTTCTATCATATTCGTGATTTCACTAATTGTGGAAACAATCCCCGTAACCATTTCAACCGCGTTATTAACGGATAATGTGCCAATCTGCACGTCTTTTTTACTTGCGTCTATGCTTTCCACGGTGTCGCTGATACTGTTTCTGATTTCATCGATTAACTTCGAGATGTCCTTAGCAGCACTGCCTGATTCCTCGGCAAGTTTGCGGACTTCATCGGCTACAACAGAGAAACCTCTACCGTGTTCTCCCGCCCTGGCAGCCTCAATTGCAGCATTCAGCGCAAGCATATTTGTCTGATCCGCAACCCTGGTAATAAGAATTACAATCTCATTGATCTGTTGAGACTTGGAGTCCAGGTCCCTGATTACTTCTCCAGTCCCATCAACCGAGGAACGAATCCGATCCATCTTTAACAGGACCTCTCTTGAAGCATTCCCGATATTCCCAACAGTATGATTGACAAGATTTGTGTTTTTAGATACTTTTTGGGTATTGTCCGCAATTTCCTGGATATTGTGCGTCATATCCTGCATTGCATGAGTTATATCCACTATCTTTGTGCTCTGAACTTCTGTTCCGTTTGAAATTTCGGCTGCGGTATTCGAAATTTTCTTTGAAGCTGAAGCTACTTCCTCAGAAGAAGCAGACATTTCTTCCGAAAGTGTAGAAAGGTGAAGTGAACCCTCCTGAATTTCTTTAATTAAGCTGCGAAGGTTCTCAACCATTGATTTAAAAGCTTCTGAGAGTTGAGAGATCTCACTCGTCGAACTTTCTTTAATCTCAACACTAAGGTCTCCTTCAGATATTCTGTCGGCCGCTTCAAGCAACTCATAAATTGGTTTTCTGTAAACTCTAAGAATCACAAAAACAAGTAAAGCTCCGATAAGTATTGAAAGAAGAGTAACGAGAAGGATCTTGTTTATAGAGCCCACGATCAGGGAGTTAAGCTTTTCTTTCTGATCAGTACTGGCGTCTGTAGCGACTTCTCCAACTTGTGCCGCTATAGTCGCCATATTATTCACTTCAACCGCTTTTGTCTCCTTAAGAACTTTCAGACGATTAAAATCTGTCTGGATCTTTTTAGCGTTGGTAATTATTGTATTTCCACGCTCAATATTTTCAGGTCTTACCAGCTGTTCATCCAGATTTTCAGTAGCTTTAATTATATCTCCCATCCGCTGGTCAAATTTTATTGCAGATTGATTTTCGGGAGTGATTATATAATTCTGGTATTCATTTCGAGCTTCCATTGTAAGTATACTGATTTTCTGGGCTTCCTGAGCGTGGGATAATTTTCGCTGGAGAATTTCACCTGAAGAACCGTTTTCTACATATTGTTGATATTGAATCATCTGATCTTCATAAATCTCATTGGTTTTCTGCAGTATAATCTCGCCATTGGAGACGATGTCTGCTCTGAGGGTTATCTCTTCTTCATTTGTTTCAACGTAGTTGTCAAAAGTTTCCCTAAACTCACCGGAAGTTGCCAGAATAGAATCCATCCGGCCCTGATTTACGGGGTCAAGGTAGTCCAGATATATTTCTTTGGATATGGCTGCCTGTGTGGGCACAAGGTCAAGATGGTTATAAACTTTTTCCTTGTAAATGGGATCACCATGAATAACATAGCTTTCTTCGGCTTCCAGGGCTCTCTGCATATTGTTCATGATAAAGGTCATGTTTTGAATGGCTCGGCTCTTCTTTTCAACATCATTCATGCCCTGATAGCCTGTGTACCCGACAAAGAAAATCAAAATCAAAAGAAGAGCAAAACCTACCACTACATGCCCTATTTTTGTATTTTTATACATCTTTCCCACCTGTGCCTCCAACTTCTCCGCCTCTAAACCTTTTCTACCTCCAATTTGGCTATTAATCTGTCAGCAGCACCTGCTAAAGAAGGTAGAATTGCGGAAATGCCTCTATAGGAAATTATCTGATTTCCCAACTAATTACCAAACAGATTGTTCGGTTTTCAATGAAGAGAGCCTGTCATTGTAAGAAACTCTTCGACCTGTGACCCGAAATCACCAAAGTTTATGGGTTTGGCAAGAACAGCACAACATCCGGCCTTAAGGAACTTCTCTTTACTTTCGGAATCACAGTATCCTGTGACTGCAACTACTCTTATATTCCGGATTTCAGGATTGAGTTTTATTCTTTGAAGCAGTTCAAGGCCGTGCATCTTCGGAAGCTCCATATCAAGCAACATTAGATCAATTCTCGTTTCATTGAGAATTTCGAGAGCTTCAAAACCATTTTTTGCCTTTTTCGGCTTATATCCAAAGGACTTCAACAAGTCTGCTTCGATTACCAGATTAAGTAAATTATCTTCAACAATCAGGATTTCAGGCACTTAAATCAACTCCCTGGGGGTTGCTTGAAGATTTATGTACATGACGTTCTGTTACAGAAGTAATTGAACAGCGAATCTACTCTGGAAAATGTGAAACCGGAAAATATGAAGTAAATTTCTCTCATTTATATATTAAGTGCGTGTACTTCCAGACCTACAAATTACACCGAAATTAATTTCGCAATTTACTAAGTAATGTATAAAGTTCAAGAGAATATAAACTTATTTACTAACGATCGGGGTCATATTTTTAATATATAAATATCGATAAAAATAATATATTTAGACTTAAGTATTATTATTTCAGGAAAAAAGATTAAAAAAAGAGCCTGTAACTTTTGTAAATAGTTTGTTAACGTCCCAATTACCCATATCCTCTGGACAATTTAAAACTCTATAATTTACTAAAGATAATTAAAAAAGTTTAATATAGAAGGTCTCGTATATATTTTTCTGCACAAGTGGAACAGATCGGTCTTAACAAGAAAACTTGCGTTGGTTGGATTTGTTAACCTTCAATAGCTTTTCAATTAAGGTCCTTTGATTCATAGCATCGATTTATGAAGAATACGCAAGAGACAATATTCTGCACAGATAGGAATAAAGTATTGAAACATTCCAAAAGACAGGAGTGTGAAATATTATCTGATATTGTAGCTTGTTCAAGAGTAAAAGAAGGAAAATGCATGGCCAGAGTTATGATCGTGGACGATGCCGAATTTATGAGAATGATAATTCGGGACATTCTTTTAATGCATGGACATGAAGTGGTAGCTGAGGTCGGTGATGGGGAAGAAGCAATTCAAACGTATCTGGAAGTAAAGCCTGATCTTGTGTTAATGGATATAATTATGCCTGATATGGATGGAAAAGAGGCATTGCAAAAACTTCTTGTTATGGATCCGGAGGCAAAAGTAGTAATGTGCTCTTCCCTTGGGCAGCAAGCCCTGATAACAGAGTCAATGAAAATAGGCGCTATGGGTTTTATAGTAAAACCTTTTGAACCTGATGGAATGCTGGATGTAATAAAGAAAATAGCTGAACCAAATTAGACCGTTTTGTGCCTGCTATTTGATCAAAAAGATATTGATCAGGTTATTAAATCAGGTTATTAAATCAGATTACTAAATCAGATTACTAAATCAGATTACTAAATCAGATTACTAAATCAGATTACTAAATCAGATTACTAATAGGACTTACGCAGTTGAACTGAGAAATCATACACAATAGGCTTTGTGACTGGTTTAATGTTTTATACAGTTGGAGGTTTAATGCTATTGATTTCTCAGTTCAACTGCGTAAGTCCTAACTAAATCAGATTATTAACGAAGACCCGGATATCAGGATTATAGGAACTGCAGTCAATGGAAGAGACGGTCTCGAAAAAATCGAGAAACTAACGCCTGATGTCATTCTTTTAGACAATATTATGCCTGTTCTTGACGGCCTTAATCTTGACGTCCTTAAGACTCTTGCCCTGATTATGAAGGGGTATCCGGTTCCTGTAAATGGTTTCAGCCCTGGGGAGAAAGCTGAAGAGATTACGCTTACAGCCTTTGAATATAGGGCAGTGGATGTGATCCAGAAACCTGAAAGAATTCTCAGCCGGAGCATGCCAGAAATGACAGGAGAAATTATGAGGCGAAAACTGGCAGATTTTGTGCTCCCTCTGGATGAAATGGCCGAAAAAATTATAAAAATAATAGACTGACTTTTCGAACTAAAAAACTGTCTAATTTAAGGGTTAATTCTTCGTACTGGATTTCTGTATTGAAAAATCATTCGAAAAAGGAAAGAGAAAAAGAAAAATAAGAACTTTCACACAGGCAGGGAAAATTATGGATATGTCAAAATATATGGGCATTTTCAAGGCAGAGTCTGAAAAATACATTAAAGAAATGAGCGATTCCCTGCTGGCGCTTGAGAAAGATCCTGAAAATACGGAACAAATGAATACGATATTTCGTGCAGCCCATACATTTAAAGGCATGGCTGCAACGATGGGATTCAAAGAAATTGTCGAGTTAACGCATGAAATGGAAAGTCTGATAGACAGATTGCGCACACGGCAACTTCTACTTACTTCGTCTTTAATTGACATTCTTTTCATATGTGTGGATTCCCTTGAGGAGCTTGTAGAAAATGCGTGCGAGGATAAGGGAAATGGACCTGAAAAAAGAAAAAAGACACACGTAATACATACGAATCTTATCCTGATACCCGTAAAGTGCTGAGAACCTTAAAGGCTGTGGATGAGCTCCCAGAAAAATCCTGCATTCAAAAAGATGAAGATGAGCTTCTATTTGTAGAAATAGAAAACAATCAAAAGCAGAAAATTCCAAATACTGAAGAAGCCAGATTGACTGAAAGAATTTCAAAAGTTGTTTATCAAATTGAAGAAGAGATTTATGAAACTGAAAAAGAAATTTGCGAGGCTGAAAGAGAAATTCATGAAACTGGAAAAGGAATGTTTGAAGCTAAAAGAGAAGGTAAGACCTGTGCTTCACCACAATTAAATCCCAAAATAAAAAATATCCAGAGTTCAAGGATTAGTACAGAACAGCTCGATAAATTGATGAATCTTGTTGGCGAGCTCGTAATTAACAGAAGCAGGATTAAAGAGCTTACAGGCAACCTGAAATCTAAGGAACTGGAACTTGCACTTTTTGAGTTCTACAAGCTAACTAGGGAACTCCAGGAGGAAGTAATAGATGTAAGGATGGTACCTCTGGATCATATCACCTATATCTACCCCAGAATGGTAAGAGACCTTGCACGTGCGCAAAATAAAGAAATCGATTTTATAATCAAAGGGAAAGAAATCAAGCTCGATAGAACCATCCTTGAAGAAATTGGGGATTCTCTGGTTCACCTGTTAAGAAATGCAGTTGACCACGGAATCGAAGTCCCGGAGAGACGTGCAGAACTTGGGAAAAAAGAGACTGGTACGATACTGATTACAGCTTTAAGGCAGGAAAACGTTGCCCTTATCAAAATAGAAGATGATGGATGTGGAATAGACACAGAAGAAATCCGAAAAGTTGCATTAAAAAAGGAATTATCTCTAGAGAGAAGGCGGAACAGCTTCAGGAAAGGGAAGCAATGCAGTTGATCTTTACTCCAGGCTTCAGCACTTCCAGCATCGTTACTGATATCTCCGGAAGGGGAATTGGGATGGATGTTGTAAAAAACAAAATTGAACGCCTTGGAGGGTCCGTAAAAGTCGAGTCGAAACCCGGTTTTGGTTCCACGTTCGAATTGAAACTGCCTTTAACCATTGCTGTTTATCAGGCTATGCTAATAAGAGTCGGAAAGGAAAGATATGCAATTCCCTTCACAAATATAATAAAAAATATCGAAATCAGCACACGAGAAGTCAGGCATATCAAAGGAGAAGAAGCTATTATAATAAATAATAAAATTGTCCCGCTTCTGAGGTTGCAGAGAGTGTTCCAGCTACCTGTTCAGGAAGAAAAAAACATTTCCATAGTTATTGTTGAAAAGGTTGGGCAATTAATTGGAATAGTTGTAGATCAATTGCTTGGAAAACAGGAAGTAATTGTAAAAAACTTTAAAAGTAAACTTCTCGAGAATACCAGAGGATTTGCAGGAGCTACAATTCTGGGCGACGGAAATATTGTTTTAATAATTGATGTTAACTCCCTGATTTGAGACTATATAAAACTGAGGGTAGAAACTTGGATGAAGATCCGGGCTTTGAGCTGTTAAAGAAAATCATTACTGAGAACACTGGCTTTAACTGTGAATACTACAAAGAGGCTCATTTCAGGCGCAGGATTAACGTACGCGTAAGAGCTACCAATTCCGAGAGTTATGGAGCGTATCTGAAGATTTTGAAAAAAGATCCGCGGGAATATGGATATCTGGTTGAGACGCTTACTGTAAACGTCAGTGAATTTTTCCGAAATCCCGAAACCTTCAGTATAATTGAAAAGGAGATTATTCCTTCTATTGTTAAACACAGATCAGAATCACTGATACAATCAATCCGAATCTGGAGTGCGGGCTGTGCAGCAGGAGAAGAAGCCTATTCCCTTGCTATCCTGTTGCATAGGGTTCTGAAAAAGGATTTTAATAAATATAGAATAAGAATAATAGGTACGGATATTGATGCTCAGAGCCTTGAAAAAGCCAGAAAGGGTATATACAGTGAAAATTCGCTTAAAAATGTTGATGCAGGTACTAAGAACCAATATTTCTTGAAGCAAGGAGAAGTATATCAGGTAATCGACCAGTTGAGGAATATAACGCATTTCAAGTATCACGATCTGATATCAGGCCCTACAATAAATCATTTTGATATTATTATCTGTCGAAATGCAATGATATATTTTAAAAAGGAAATTCAGGAACAATTGCAGTTTAATTTTTATCAAGCCCTGGAAAAAGGAGGTTTTTTTGTAATAGGAAAGGCAGAAACACTGCTTGGGACTGCGCCCGACCTTTTTAAGCCTTACAATACAAGAGAGCGCCTGTACATAAAAGAAACTTCAAGGGACATTTCTGGAAGAAATCAAAAATCTCATGAATTTAAGTGAATACGAATAGGGATCCTGAAAGAGCTTGGAAATATCGGGATAAGAAATTTGGCAATTCCCCTATAAGCTAACAAATAACCCTGTCTACACAACGGTTCCGGATGCAAAATTTGAACTAATTGAAGACATACCGGAAAAACACGTGTTTCGAAATCCCCGGTTCTAGGGACACTCATCCACATTGAAGAAAATCTTGAACTCCTATTAAGAGACATCTGGAACCTATTGAACAGCTAATTTTTGGTTATTCAATTTTTCTCTGAAAAATTATATATTTGATATAAATATTATAATTGACATTATTAACCCCATTAATAAAGCAGAAAAGATAAAAGTAGCATAAAACTCTAAGCGTATGTCTAAGACTAAGTAAAACTTTGAGTAAGTACTATATTCTATGTTGTTCTGTAAGGTATCTGTAAGGTATCTGTAAGGTTCCGAAAGATTATAGAGGACTGAAAAAGTAGGAAAGTTCAAACCTGACTATTCGTAAACTAATCGCAAGATAACAATAATAAGCAAATGAGGGATTTTTATAGAAATCAATGGAGTAGAAATCGAAGATACGTATGCAGAAGCGTTTCCGATCAAGATTTCAAGGGTGCTCATAACAGCAGTTACCAAGCGCTGGGCCCTTGTGGCAGCTACTGAAGCAACCGGTTTTGGGACATCAGTTATAATGTGTCCCGCGGAAGCAGGAATTGAAAGGTTAGCGAGCCCGCGTGAAACCCCTGATGGAAGGCCTGGAGTTTACATCCAGATATGTACTTTCAAATACGAAGGCTTGGAAGAGCAGTTGCTTGAAAGGATTGGACAGTGTGTACTTACGGCCCCTACAACTGCAGTCTTTAACGGGCTTCCTGAGGCTGAAAAACAGTTTAATGTGGGCTTCAAACTCAAATTCTTCGGAGATGGTATGGAGTCCGAAACCCAAATCACAGGTCGCAAAGTATATAGAATCCCTATAATGGAAGGGGATTTCCTGACCGAAGAAAATATAGGTGCTGTAACAGGAATTGCAGGCGGGAATTTTTTTATTTTCGGAGACTCCCAGATGAGTGCCCTGACAGCAGCCGAAGCTGCTGTTGATGTAATTGCAGAGCTTGAAGGCACAATTACCCCTTTTCCGGGCGGCATTGTAGCTAGCGGTTCCAAATCCGGAGCAAACAAATACAAGTTCCTGAAAGCTACTGCTAATGAGAAATTCTGCCCCTCCATAAAAACTAAGGTTGAGAACACCGAAATTCCGGCAGATGTCAATGCTGTTTATGAAATCGTTATTAATGGGCTCGATGAAGAGAGTATAAAAGCTGCCATGAAAGCAGGAATTAAAGCCGCTGTAACTGTTCCGGGCATCAAGAAAATATCCGCAGGAAACTACGGCGGAAAACTCGGGAAATATCAGTTCAAATTGCACGAGCTCTTCTGAGCTCTAACTCTTTTTGTATTTTCTTTTTTATTTCTTTTTAAGTTTCTTTTGAAAAATTCTTTTGCAAATTTCTCTTGCAAGTTTCTCTTACGCAGCTTCTCTTTTACAATTCCTTCTTTACAGAGTAAAGATATAGTAAGAAAACGGACAGAGATGCAATACGGTTAATTAAAAAGAAAAGCAAAAAAAGGGAAGTTTGGCTTCCCTGAATGATTTTAGAAACTATGAAATAAAAAGTACTATTCTATTGCAGGCTGTTTCAGCTCTATCAGGACTTCAGGGGCTCTATTAGAGTCCTCTTAGAGTTATTTCAAAGCCCAAGCGCAGTGAAGCCGGCATGGAGAATATCCATAGGGCCAAGGCCAGTAACCCTCATCATGACGTAAGCTGCAACGACAGCTCCTGTTGCACTTCCGATATTTGCGAAGCTTGCGACAAGGAGAACCCGCATGAACTTATTCTTGAACATCTCCCTGAAGGTCTCTATCCCTCCAAGGGCTTTTATATCTGCTGTGGTAGGATTTCGTTGTTTTGCTTCTACAAGGCCAGCAAACCAGCCTGCAGCGATTAACGGATGCAGAGTGGTTAGCCAGGCAACCGAAAAAGCAGTTATAACTGAGTAAGGATGGCCACCTACAAGCAGAGTACAGGCTGCGCTCAAAGTCCCGGTGATAATGAACCAGCACCCGAAAGCTATCAAAAGGATCTTCAGCGAAACGCCTGAAAAGAGCAGTAACAAGAAAAATGCAAATATAAGACCGACAAGACCAAAGCCAATAACTTTGCCAATGCCGATGCGTTTCTTAGGAATCTCCATAAGATTATTCAGGGGAGGGACACTTTGAGGATTTTTTAGATAATTCATTACCCCGGGTTTGTGCCCAGCTCCAATCACCACAACGACAGTTTTGTTTCCGCCTGCAGCGACCTTGAGGATGTTTCCTGCAAGATATGCGTCTCGTTCATCAATGAGAACCTCAGCCGCAGTCGGGGCAAATCCCCTGAGTTCACTTACAAGGGCAGTTACGACGTCCTGTTCCGTGATTTGATCAATATCTATCTCGGTTCCTTTCCCGATTCCTATGAGGCCACCTAGCAGGGAGCTAATCATCTTGATTTTTTCCAGGAATTTCATCTTTCCCCAGAAACGTTGAAGCGTCACATGGATGTCCCGATCAATTAAGGCAACTTTAGCCCCGACAGATTCAGCTTCCTCGATCGCAGAAAGCATCTCAGCTCCGGGTTTTACACCCATATCATCGCCGATCTTTTTCTGCATATAGGCAAGCAGCCAGTGAATAAGGTAGTAGTAGATTTTCCCTTCAGAGAGAATTTCCTTGATAGGAACCTGACTTTCCTGCACGTTTCCCTTCAAGGCATCATAACGCCCTCTGCAGAGCTCGACAGCTACAACATCTGGTTTCAAGTTCCTGATAGCAGCCTTGACCTCAGCAACACTCTTTTCCGAAACATGGGCTGTCCCTATAAGCACAATTTTTGAAGGCTTGGATTCGGCCTGATACTCATCTGGAAATTGGAATGGTGAAAGAATTGAGATTTCCGAAGCTGAATCAGGAATAGATTCTGCAACCAGTTTGGAATTTATATCAAGCTTTGCTTCACTATCGCCTGCATCTACTTCGGATACCGGCACAGAAATTTTATCTTCCTCTTGCATAATAATTGAAGAATCAGAAAGTTTAGACTTTCCAACAGAAATAGAACTTTCTGCGGATTCGGTCACGAGTTTGTCCATAGAATATATTGACTCCTGAGATGAACTATGAAAACTGTAGTCAGGATCCTTGTCCTGAGAATCTGTAATTTCAGGTTTGTCCATTGCTAATCTCTCTGCTGCGACGAATTAGAAATGATGAATGAGAATACATCACTTAAATGATTGTATTAATCGCAGGAATAATTGAGCTCTCCACTTAAAATAACCGAGCTATAAATAACCGAGCTATAAATAACCGAGCTACAAACTTAACTGGTGGTAATTACCTGCCAGGGATTTATATTTTGCTGCCTTTAGAATTTTTACCATTATTACTATAACTGTTATATTATATAAATATTTATAAATATATTTGATATATTTCTTTAGATATCCCTATTCATAAAGAACTTAAGAAAGAAATATCTTTTGACGAAATTTCTTTTGATAAATCCTCTTTTAATAAATTTCAGGTTAATAAATTCCTTTGATGAGGAAACATTTTAAATATTACTCTGACCTGAGTTTTAAGATTCGTACAAGATCTGTTCTTGAAAGGATTCCTACAACTTTCCCGTTATCAACGACTATAACCCTTCCTATGTTCTTAGACGAAACCAGCTTCAGGACATCGCTGGCCTGCGCATCCGAAGGTACGGATATAATATCTTTTGTCATGATATCCGAGACCAGGGCAACAGGGCGTTCAAGATATGGAACACGCTGGATGTCAGTAAAGGTTACGATTCCTCTCAGGCTGTCTCCCTCTATTACAGGATAACCCATGTGTTTTTTCTCAAACATAAACTGGACCAGTTCTTCAATGCTCATGGAAGGATTAACGGAAACAACATTTTTTGTCATGATATCCCTGACCATGATATTTTCGAGAGTTATCTCGGCCTGAGTAGAACGTTCCTCTTCAGATGCGCCGACGTAAATAAAAAGCGCGATCAGAGGGAACCACAGATTCCCGATAAGAATTCCGAAAATTGCCATTAGAATGGCAAAAAACTTCCCGACAGTTGCTGCGCTCTGTGTGGCTTTCACATAAGACATTTTCCTTGCATAGAAGGAACGGAGTACTCTACCCCCGTCCATTGGAAAAGCAGGCAGCAGATTGAAGATCCCAAGTATGAGGTTCATGGCTCCAAGAATCCAGAGAACAAAATATACCGGGCTTTGAGAAAGTGTAGGGTTGGGGGAAATAAGATTTCCATATATAAGGAGGCAGATAGAGCCTATTACAAGGCTCGTAAAAGGTCCTGCAAAGGCCATTTTTGCTTCCTGTCCGGGTTTCCTGGGCATCTCTTCCATAGCTGATACCCCTCCAAAAAGGAAGAGAGTGATGCTCTCAATATTGACCCCATAACGCCTTGCCATATAGGAGTGTGCAAGTTCGTGTAAAAGAATTGAAGCAAAAAGCAGAATAGCAGTCAGGACTGAAAGCGCATACCTCGTGATAGGCGGCTCAACTCCCTCAAAACCAAAAGGCTGCGGGTTGATCGCAAACACATAAGCAAATATGGGCAGTATCAGAAGAAAAGTTATGTGCAGTTTGATAGGTATACCCATTACATTTCCTATTTTCAATGAAGATTTCATGAAATAAATGCCCCCATACTTATTTCTATAATATAAAGTACGTAATAAAACGGTAAATTTGAATTTTAAAAACTCCTAGCTTATTATATCTTTGTTAAATTATGAATTTTTAAGTTATTTAATTTATAGACCTTAACCTGAAATATGAACTTTAAGCATTGAATCCAGAGTATTTTCGCAAATGCCTATTACTTATCAGCAAATAGGAAGTTGTCGTGTTAGTTCTATTTATAAAGTTTTCTCTATAAAGTTTTCCTCATAAAAATAACTTATCCTATCTGCTATTTGGCAATAATATTATAGATATTTGCTTGTGCGTGATTAACAGATTAGCAAATATCGAAAAAATATAGAGACAAAGATGTAAGGGAAATAAAAAGGAATTAAAGGGAAATAAAAAGGAATTAAAGGGAAATAAAAAGGAATTAAAGGGAAATAAAAAGGAATTAAAGGGAAATACAAGGGAATAAAAAGGAATTAAAGGGAAATATCAGGTTGAAAAAGATAATTAATAGTTTTAAAGTTTTTAATTAATGGTTTTAAAGTTCTGCTGTTACTTTTTTTAGATCTTGGAGAAATTCTTCGACGTCCCGGGCTGTATTGTGAGGCATCAGAACCAAACGAAGAGATCTGGGGGTACGGGTAATTGAGACGTTCCAGCCGAACTTCCTTAGGAGCTGATCCCGGACAAGGTCAGGGCTCGGAACTCTCAGGGCGACTACGTTCATTACAGGTTCGAGCAGAGGTTCAAAACCGAGTTTTCGAGCTTCTTCAACCAATTTTGCGGTAAGCTGCATGCAATATTGTACATTTTTAACGTATCCTTCACGGCCTAGATGCTTCATAACAGCATATGTGGCAGCAGCTGAAGCCCCGCTTCGGGTGCCCGTAAGAGTAAACTGCTCCTTTGTGGTAAGATATGGAGTACTTACCTTGAGGGAATCTAGGAAAGAAGGAGACCTGAACAACAAGGCACCTGATGGGATTGTAGAAAGGCCCATTTTATGAGGATCTATTGCAATGGATGTAACGCCTTGGACTTTGAAATCGAAAGGATAGGGATTTTCAAGGAATGGGATCACAAAGCCTCCGAAAGCTGCATCGATGTGAAGGAAAATTTCATGTTGACGAGCAAGTTTTGCGAGTTCCTCGACAGGATCTATCTGGCCAAATTCCGTGTTTCCTGCAATCCCTACGAGCCCTATAGTATTTGCATCTATCAGACTCTCCACAGAGGCAGGGTCCACTTTGAACTCAGAATCCAAAAGAGCTCTTCGGACTTCAATACCCATCATATCGGCGACTTTATCAAATGAAAAATGAGCCGATTCGGGAATGACTATATTGGGAATTTTCCCTAATTCTTTCTTTCCTGCAGTTATGACGTTTTTCATACCCCTGACAGCCTGGATATTGGATTCGGTACCTCCTGTCGTAAGGTAACCGCAAACCGAACTCTCACAGGCCTTTTCCACAGGAATTTCAACAGACGGAGCATGAAGAAGTTCCCCCAACATCATGATCACTTCTTTTTCCAGGCTGTGAGCGCCTGCAAAAAGTCCCAGGTCGCCCAGGTTAGCCTCAATAAAGAGCCTGTGAGCCTCAACCGCGATTTTATGAGGGTGAGTGCACATTGAACTCAAAACCCTATAGTAGTCCGTATCTTCTGACTTTACATTTTCCAGATAGGAAAATATTTCTTTTTCAGAAAGACCCTGCTCATTCATATAGATAAGGTAAAACCAGTTTTAGTTAAAAGACTTATGGAATATAACCATGAAATTGCTTAATACACTCTTTATGGTACTCAAAGAAAGTCTAACTAATTTGAATGAAAAAATATTACAAAAAGAAATCCACAAAAAAGATATGTGAGCATTTAGGGCGGATAAGTACTAAGATGTTTAGTACATAGACTAATTTGAATGAAAAATGAGAAAATTCAGCAGTAGAAAAAGATGAAAAAAATTGGGAATTTAGCTAATAGAAAAAGAAATGAAAATATAAAGCAAAATATGGATATTGTTTTTACTTACCATAGATTTTATTAAAAACAGGAACGGAAGGATATTGCAATTATAAAAATGTCTTGAGCAAAGAGGGACCCCTTTATTTCCAGTGGAGGGATTTCAGGGATTATAGAGGCAGCAAATTTTTGCTGAGATATCGATAATGTTAATAATAGAGCTAATCCCTAAATTCAAATTATAATTAGATTTCTTAAAAAAATTCTAAATAAAATTCCAATTTATTATACTAAACTATATATACTATTAATTTCATAACTAAACACTAATATTTTGCTTTTTAACTAAATAAAACAATGTTTTATTTTGCTTTTCCGAATCTTAAAAATCTCTTCACTGGAAATAAAGGGGTCCGGGGGTTATTTAAGCGTTCCACTGGAAATAAAGGGGTCCTCTCTAAAATATCCTCCATTTTCTTCATTTTCTTCATTTTCTTCATTTTCTTCATTTTCTTCATTTTCTTCATTTTCTTCATTTTCTTCATTTAATTTCTTTTACATTTCTTTAATCTCTTTTACATTTCTTTAATTTCTTTTACATTTCTTTAATCTCTTTTTCACATAAATCTGAAGATAATTTATTAAATGACCAGTTTATTAAAACTTTCAATAAATAAAAGCCCCATAAAAATAGATCAGAATAGGACGTATTCAAGGAGATTCTTGATAGAAAATACTTTGGAACCTATCTAAAGTCTATCTTTTACCATGCCTAATTGTACAATTGTAAACATTGTATGATTATACAGGTAACATATTGAACTGAAATAATTTGAAGTAAGAGCCGAAACTGTTGTATAAGCAGTCCGATTTTATATAAAAATTTTTATTCTTTAAATTTAAGTAAAAAAGTCAAAAATATTTATACTATCTTCCATACGAAAAAAAGGATTTGAATTTTACCTCTATTGGTTCTGGAAATCTGAATTTTTTGTTTTAAAAATCCTGTGTCCTATGATAACGTTTTTTTTGGTAACTGTACAAGGTTGAAACCTTTCCAGTGGAAGTAAACGGGTCTTTACCATAACTATTAATACGGTGTACTTCCATTGCATCTACTGCAGATATAGCTTAAAATTACTTGCTTATATATCAATTACTCCTAATATTTTGAAGAAAGAGATCTGGAATGTATGTTTTATTTAAGTTTGAGAAATGATCAACAAGTCAGACTTTCCAGCCATTTAATAAGCAGTTTATAGAAATAAGAATTTCAGGCATTAACTATAAGAAACATGTATTTTCTATCCCTTTCTCGTATGAGCGGAAATTCATAAGGTTTGAAATTCATAAAGTTTCTCATAAAAGCGAAAGAATAATGAAGTAAAATTCTAAAAATCTTACAGAATTTTAGTTCTAAATTTGGAAAATCAAAAGTTTATTTCTTTCCAAATACCCCCATGTTTACAACCATCTAAAGATCCTTGATAACTATTATAGTAATCATCTGAAAGCGATGTAATGTCTATCACGATGTTAATTGAAAGCTGTCCAGTAATAATTATGATTACAATTATCTAAAAATATTTGAGCAGGAAGACTACGAAAAGGTAGCTCTAAAAGTCTAAACAGACAGCTCTAAAAAGAGAAATATTCACTACTGTGAATTCAAAAAACTGAGAATTGAAGACAGCCTGAATTCCCCTGGCTTCAGACAGCAAGTAAATGCTGAAAAACACTTAATATCGCTTAAAAATAGTTATCGCTTAAAAATAGTTAAAAAGCTTAACTTCTGAAGGCATTCTGGCCTTAAGAAGCATGATCTTCAGAATCTCAGAGAGTTTGAAATTGAATTTTGCAGGTTCGGCCTGCAGCTGAAAGCTTGAAAAACATAATAACAGAGCTCCCTAAAAATATATTCCCTAAACAGGATTTTCAATTACTTTAACTTATGACAATAATTGAGAACATAATTGGGAAAAACATATTGTATGGTTGATAATATATAGAAATATATTCTATGGTTTACTGACTGTATTAATGATACACATTAAACGATACGCATTATTTGATGCGTATTAAATGGTGCACATTATTAATTAGATACACATTAAATTATAAACATTATTAATTATTTTATTAACTTTATTGAATATATTCATCATCATCGCTAAAAATATACCAACTGTATTATCCCGTTGAATTCTGGATATCATCAATTTTTATAGAGGGTCATTCATGATAAAAGCTCAATCATTAGACGGCTTATTCGAAAAATTACTTGACGGAAAATCAATTTTCAAAAACAAAGAAGTTCTTCGACCTTCTTACACGCCTGATCTGTTGCTGCACAGGAATGAACAGATTAACAGCCTTGCAACCATCCTGGTTTCCGCACTCAGGGGAGAAACTCCTTCCAATGTGCTTATTTATGGCAAAACAGGGACAGGAAAGACTGCAGTGACCCGGTACGTGGGAAAAGAACTTGAGAGGGTAAGTGAAGACAAATCACTTTTTTGCTCTGTTGTCTACATCAATTGTGAAGTGATCGACACGCAGTATCGGCTCCTTGCAAACCTTGCCAGACATTTTGAAGAAGATGTTCCTATGACCGGGTGGCCGACTGACCAAGTCTTCATGAAATTCAAGGAAGCAATTGATTCCAGAGAGCAGGTCGTTATCATAATTCTAGATGAAATTGACAAGCTGATCAAAAAAGGCGATGATGTACTTTATAATCTTTCTAGAATTAATACAGACCTTCGGCAAGCTAAAGTCAGCATGATCGGGGTTTCAAATGATTTAAAATTCACTGAGTTTCTGGATCCAAGGGTCAAAAGTTCCCTGGGTGAAGAAGAACTGATTTTTCCGCCTTATGATGCTGAGCAAATTAGCGATATCCTGAAGCAAAGGGCAAAAATGGCTTACAACGACGGGGTACTGGGTGAAATGGTAATTCCCTTATGTGCTGCCTTTGCAGCTCAAGAACACGGCGATGCCCGTCGCGCACTTGACCTCCTGAGGGTATCAGGGGAAATTGCAGAGAGGGAAAACCAGCCTCAGGTCCTTGAAGAGCATGTAAGGCGTGCTCAGGAAAAGATTGAAATCGACCGAGTTGTCGAAGTAGTAAGGACACTTCCTACCCAGTCCAAGCTCGTACTCTATAGTATTATTCTTCTGCGGAACCGGGGCAGAGAAGGTAAGAATGTCACAACTGGCGAAATGTACAATGTCTACCGCCAGCTTTGCCATCACATTGATGTGGATATTCTTACACAACGCAGGGTTACTGACCTGATGTCCGAACTTGATATGCTGGGAATAGTCAACGCAGTGGTCGTAAGCAAAGGGCGTTACGGCCGGACAAAAGAAATTTCCCTGAGCGTCCCAGTAGAAAACACTCGCAAGGTTCTTCTTGAGGATTACAGGCTCAAGCCACTTGTGGATTTTAAGGCGTCAGTTTTCAACAAGATGTTTTCATGAGGGTTAAAAACCCTCCCATTCTACTATCTCGGGCTTTCCTTTATCCGTTGTCCTTTTCTTGCCTTCCGTCTTTCCCTGCTTTTCTTTCCCTGCTTTTTTTCCCTGCTTTTCTTTCCCTGCTTTTCTTTCTCTATCTTTTGCTCTTTCCTTTCTCTAGTTTGTGATTTTTTTCATTAATTCAGGTGCCAGTTTTCAGGAAACAATATATATGATCCTGTGGTTTGACTAAGATCATATCATATTCATAAGTTAACGTACAAGTTATATTATTCAATTTATTATTTAAATTACTATTTAGCTACCCTTTAAGTTATTATTTAGCTGCCCTTTAAGTTATTATTCAAATTTTCGCTCAGATTTATGGTTAACATTTATTAAATCGAGCTTTTTAATTTATCACAATTGAAATCTAATGATTCAAATCTGTAATTCAAGTCTATTATTCAAGTTTAAAAGGGAATTTTTGATGAATATAATAGCATTCGTAGGCATGCCAGCATCTGGGAAATCAGAAGCTGCCAGAATTGCCGCTGAAATGGGCATTCCCGTTATTAATATGGGTGATGTGATCCGGAGGGAAGTCTTGAGGCGTGGGCTTGAACCCAACGATTCCAATACCGGAATGGTTGCAACAGAACTTCGCAAATGCGAGGGTATGGACGCGGTCGCCATACGCTGTGTTTCTCAGATCAGGGAAAAAGGCTCTGAACTTGTGGTCGTGGACGGGGTACGTGGAATTGCCGAAGTTGAGTGCTTCAGGCGAGAATTCGGGGAAGGTTTTGTCCTGATTTCCATTTATGCTCCTATTGAAATCCGCTTTTCCAGAGTTCAGAAGCGAGGTAGAAGCGATGATATGAACAGTATAGAAGGGCTCCGCCACCGGGATGAGCGAGAACTTAGCTGGGGCATGGGAGAAGCTATAGAAGCATCAAATGTCCAAATTGAGAATAATTTCACCCTAGAGACTTTTAAAAAGGATGTCGTTGATGTTTTGAGCAATTACTCCGGAGAAAATCCGGCGCAGTAGCTGTTAAAGATAAATCCGGGAAAATAATTTTGCTGAGAAGAATTTTATTAAATGATGAAATAAATTCCTGGAATAAATAATGAAATAAATTCCTTGAATAAACGATGAGATAAATTCCTGGAATAAATAATGAAATAAATTCCTGGAATAAATGATGAAATAAATTCCTTGAATAAATGATGAAATAAATTCCTGGAATGACCCTTTTTAAATTACTGGAGTAAACTTATGATACACGTTAAGATTTCAGCAGCTGTATATCCCACGGAAAGCCCAGAAAAAGTTACCAGAGCAATTTCATCCCTTTTTACTGGCATAATACTCGAAAAGAAGGCTATTGAGGCCACTGAACCTGAGACAGAAGTTAATCCCTCGTTTCTTATCTCAGGGGAAGGAGGAATTGATCTTCTGCTAACCATGTATGGGCTGGTTCGCAGAGAACAAATTATAGATAGCATCCGCAATAAGGCATTCGGGAAAGGCTTATCACGTGACGGGCTTTCAGTCCGTTTTTTGCTCAATAAACAAGCTGCTTTTGTCGGAATTCCCAGTATTCCTGCTCAAGAAGAACCTCTCGGGTCTATTAAAGTCGTTATCAGGGCTGACTCTCAAGAAGAAATGGAGAGACTTTTTGAATGGCTTTTGCCACTTACAGAAGAAGGAAAACCTATTATTGAACTGGATATGGATTATGTGGAGAAGAGTTGAAACGTTTTAAGGTTTTAATGCTCTGTAAGTCTTAATACGCTTTTAGTGATTGTAACCTTTATTATATCTTTAATACCCTGAAAAGCCCTGAGTTCTCTGTTGAAATCCATTGAAAGAACGCATTAAATTAATCCGAGTTTAGCTAACTTAATTCAATTAACTTAGTTTAGTTAACTTAATTCAGTTAAATATATCTCAATTCGCACCCACAAATTTATATTAACAAATGAAAAGGAATGAATTTTCATCATGCAGTTGGATAGAATCAGTTATTCGTCGCGTGCCGTCGTTGAAGACCCTTTCAAATGGGCTTACACGCTCGAAGACCATGGGTATACTGGTTGGGAAATCGTACAGGAAGGGTCCCAATGCCTGAACAGCAAGAATATTCAAAATTTGAAAAATATCAATGAAACCACTGACCTTGAGCTGACCCTTCACCTGCCTTTCTCGGATATGAATCTGGCAGGTCTGAACGACTCACTCAGGGCAGAAGTCATCAGACAAATGAAACATTCCCTGACTCTTGCCTCTAACTATGTCAATCTGGCCGTAATACACCCCGGTTATCTTTCCCCTTATGGCGTGCAGGTTCCGCAAGAGGCTTATTTTACTAATCTTGCCTCTCTCCGGGAAATTTGTGACTTTGCAGCAGATTTTGGAATCCTGATTGCTGTCGAAAATATGCCTGATCTTCCTAAGATCTTTGGGAAATATCCCGACGAAATGCAAGAAATGCTTGATTCAATTGGGAGTCACAACGTGGGCTTTACCTTCGATGTTGGACATGCAAATACAGTTGGGCTTGTTGACGACTTCCTGGACCAGCTAAGTAATCGTATTTCTCATGTGCACATCCATGATAATATGGGGAAAAAAGACGAACATTTACCCATTGGAGAAGGCACTGTAAACTGGAAACAGGTTATGAAGAAGCTTTCAAGCTATAAAGGAATTTTTGTTACTGAAATGAGTTCAGTCGAAGAAGGAGTCAAGAGCCTCGAGTTCTTAAGGAATTTGTGAGTTTTCGGGGCTCTGTTTTCCGTTTTTTCCTTCAAACCGTTTTTTCCCGACATTTCCAGAGTAACTGTTTCACCTGAAAAACCTGTCGAAATTACTTTCTAGTGTCGCGAAAATTTAATTCTTTGTTAACTTTATAAGCTCTGAATCCCTTTACATCTTCATGCTTACTATTAACCTTGAAGATCACGAGGTAAATTTCCTTCTTGACTTTGTGAGAAAAGGACATAAAAGTGCACGAGAAATCACCCGAGCACGTGTCCTCCTCCTTTCAAACCAGCATAAAACAGGTACAGAGATAGCGAAAACATTAGGTATTTCCAGGAATACTACTTTTAATATCAGGAAACGATACGTTGAAGAAGGTCTTCTGAGTTCTCTTTTTGACAAACCACGACCTGGTCAACCTATAAAATACACCGAAAAACATGTTGCAGAAATAATTGCGCTCGCATGTACCAGTTCTCCCGATGGAAGCAAAAGATGGTCGCTTACACTGCTTACTGAAGAACTGAAGAAAAAAGAAGGATTTGAAACAATAAACAAAGAGAGCATCAGGCTTATTCTAAAAAAGCAAAACTAAACCCTGGTTAAGACGGATGTGGTGCATTCAGACGATTGATTCCGAGTACAGAAAGAGAATGTATGACGTTCTTGACCTATACGAAGAGGATTACGACCCTAAAAACCCTATTATCTGTCTTGACGAGAAACCAAAGCAACTGCTTGGAGATAAGAGAATTCCCATTCCTATGAAGCCTGGAAGTCCAGAGAGGTATGATTATGAATATATCAGGAACGGAACAGCAAACATATTCATGGCAGTAGAGTTCAAAGCAGGAAAAAGGGTGACTCAGGTAACCAAAAGAAGAACTATGAAGGATTTTGCACAATTCGTGAAAATTCTCGTTACCGAAGAATATTCTGAAGCTGAAGTCATCCGACTGGTTACGGATAATCTCAATATACATAAAGAAAAGTCATTCTACGAAACATTCAGCGAAGAAGAAGCAAAAACAATTCTGGACAAGATAGAATTCCATTATACGCCAAAACATGCAAGTTGGCTTAATGCTGCAGAAATAGAGATCAATGTTATGGATATTGAATGTACAGGCAGAAGGATCGGGGATATGGAGACACTTACACACGAAGTGGATGCATGGACAAAGAGAAGGAATGAACATAAAAAGAAAATAGAATGGAAATTTACGAGGAAGAATGCGGACGAGAAAATGTCAAAGTATTATGTGAAATAATTAAATTGACAAGACACTAGTTGCCTTGCAAAAGATAACGTTATTTCCGTTCCAAAGATCGATATCTGGCAAGACATCATCATAGCACTCGATTTTTTCAAAACCTTCCTGTTCCAGCATTTTCTTCAGATCATTTGACGTAAAGAAGTGAGTCCAAAAACGATATATATTGAAATTGTCAGAATTATCGATTACGATGTGCTGGTACAATATCACTTTGTCTTTCGGATAATAATAAGAGTCTGAAAGAACAAGATATGCCCCATCTTTCCAGAAGCCACGTTCTTGCATTTCCCAGGATTTCTCAGTAGCTTTCATTTCGATATCTTTATCACTGAGAACATCAAAAATAAAAGTTCCGTTAGGCTTTAAAGCCCTATAAACGTTTTTTAATAAAGTCTTTCTTGCAACTGGTGTTAAGACTCCAAAATCAGTAAAAATCATCATTGCAAGGTCATATTTATTCTCCTCGCACAGTTCGAGGTAATTCTGGTTTATGTATTCTATATCCAGGTTCTTCTTTATGGCTTCGTTTCTGGCATATTCGATTGAATTCTTAGAGAAATCGGCACCTGTTACTTTATGCCCACTCTTTACCATGAGTTCGGCATATAATCCTGGTCCGCATCCCAGATCAAGAATGTTCATTTTTTCCAGATTGACTGAATTTAAAATCCAATCCACGGTAATCTCTATACTCGCTCTTTTCCGACTTGCTAGGTCAATATCCGGGTTTAAATGGACGTCCAACAACTGCTTTGAAATGTGATCATCTGTCCACATAACAGCATTCCCTTCTGCATAGATTTGCGGTTTTCTTGTAAATTCGAGAATATCTGTAAAATTCATAAATGAGCCCTCCTTTCCAACTTCACGGACTCTCCTAACTGCGATTAACCATGACTCTATATCTACGATTAACCGTTAACACCTTTCAATAAAACAGAATGCTTCAGCTGTTGTTCATTGTAAAATACTTTTGTGAATTCTCTATTAATAACTTACGCTATGTTGGGAATCTTTTTCTTTCAAGTATCTGGTCCAGTCACCATGCTCGATTCTTTCCGTTTCGGGCTTTTCATCATAAACATAGATGAAGCCTCTGATCTTCTGTTCATCTATTTCAAGATCCACATATTCCCTGTGGTATCCCCCAAAAAGTTCCATATAATCAATTGATTTCGCGACTTCAAGCTGCTGTTTTCCTGAGAACCTGCGCACTTCAGCGACGACAGAAAAACCTTCAGAAGGGTAGATGCCAGGGTAGGGACCCAGAGAATAAAGAGCATATCCTCTTACTGTTGTTATTCCCAGGAACTCTGACCTATTTTGAAGGTCAAAACGCCGGCTATTGTAGAGGCCGTCTCTGAGGCTACCATATAGTGCCATAATAATCTCCTTACCTTCCGGCCTCTGGTAAGAGCGTTGCCAGCAGATATTTCTGTGGAACACATTCCCATAAAGAGTTCTGTCTTTCACTTTATTGTTTTCGTTTTTACATGTGCTTTTATTATTCCCTAAATCTTTTTCCATGTCATTCCCTTAAAATAATTTGTTTTTAAAGAAACTTACTTCAAAAAGCCATAAGCTGCAAAGCGCTGTGTCAGGTCAAGGTTTGCCAGCAGGAAGCGGTCCTCTTTGCTGTAAGCTACTTTTTTGTTACCTGAAAGTTCCAGCATGCAGGTGCTGCCAGGTTTCGCTTCTTTAACTTCCTGCCCGTCAACCAGAATTTTTTCTACACGTACAGGTTCGGACTGCAGGCCAACGAAGAGATGAAGTACACTGGAGGCTTCAATTTTCCTTGTGAATTTTGAGAGAGCACATTCCAGGGTGTAGTCAGTGCTTACGATTTCCTTATCGGAAATGATAAATCCCCTTTCTATATCTTTGGCCTGCACATTTTTAAGGCGCATTCCAACTCTGGTGCCTGTAGGCGCACTTTCGATATCCACATCGTGGCTCTGAATGGAACGGATTTCAATGTCCCTGTCCAGAGGGAAAATTTTGGTCTTATCTTTGTCTTTTGAGATTCCCTGTTTGACAACTCCAAGAACAACACAGCCTTTTCCAGTCACATTGAAGGCATGGTCTATAAACACCCTTGCAGGCAGTTTATTCAACTCAGCCTGTTCAGCTTCGATTTCTTCCGAAATCGTATTAATTCTGGCTTTGAGATATTCAACACCTTCAAAGGGGATTTTTGCACTTTTGTTGGTATTAAGGGAAATACATTCCCAGTCTTGGAGAGAAGTGCCTGCAGTCATTAGTTTTATTTTCTTTTTCAGCTCATCGATTGCATGCATGTGGGTGCTGTCGGATCTTGTCAGGGCAATTATCCCATGCTTAAAGCCAAGTAGATCCAGGACAACAATGCACTCTCCGGTGTAAACACTTACAGGACTATCCCTGTCCAGACCCTCTGGAGGAATGCAAAGGATTGCCATCTCTGAAATATTCAGTGCCGTAACCAGGGGTTTTAAGGCCTTAGGATAGCCTTGAGGGTCCACAAAAACCATTTTCCGGCTCTCTTTATCGTTATTATACATGGTTATGTCGGAAGCTGTCCCTTTTTTCCCAAGGTTTGCGGCAAGGGAGGTCCTTCCGCTTTTTTCCGTCCCGATAATTGCAAGGTTTGTCATGGTGGGTCCCTTTTTATTTTTATTATTATTATTATTATATACTCCTTCTAATTAGTATGTGCTATAATATCTAGAAATTATTTCAGTCGAATACCCCGCTAGCTTGCTGCGGGGATGGAAACTTCCCCGGTAACCGTTGATGATTATATAATTTATCAATTCCATTTTTCGGTTGTTAACTTCTGCTCAAACTAAACTGTTTAGGGTTATTATTTCCTTTAACGGAATTTCGAGCGGTGGCGCGAATATACCCCGTTGCTTGCAGCGGGGTGCGCCAGCGCAACTTTGATCTAAATCTGGATCATTTTGAATAAAGTAAATTCAATTTCATGATACTTTCTTGAATCACTGGAATCTCTGAAATTTCTGGAATATACAACTGGTATTAATTATACTGTAATATATTTCTTTTCGAAACGTTCTAAAAGGGTTATTGAAGATTCAAATCTCGAAACCCATTTTCAAAGTAAATGATTACCAGGGTTCACCCTGCCAGATTGCCTGAGTTTTATCGCTGGTGCTTTTGTTGAGCTTTCTTATAATTATCAGATATTCTTCTCCGACAGATTGAGGCTCTTCAAAAACGGCATCAATCCCGAGTCTTTTAAGATAATCGTCGAAATCTGCTGCAGTTTTTAAATCCTTTACCCGAATCTTTGCTTCTTCATAGATTCTCTGGCCATTTTTTACACTTCTGATAGATTCCCTGAGAGGGTTCAGTATGCTTTCTCCCAGTTGCATGCAGCGTTTTTCGAATTCGGTCTCGTTTTCATTCCATTCAACTGTCTGGAAACCTTCTCTAACGATCCGGGAAAGCATATAGTCTCTGCCTGTCTCATTGTAGAACTTAAAGGCATGCCTGAGATCCGAACAATTACTCTCAGAAGAGGTATATTTTAATGGGGAAAGAGCCATTTCGGGGTCCTTTATTACGACACCTTCATGCTCTTTTTCTCCTAGTTCCCTGATGATTTTTCCGATCTCTTCAGGGGCTGTTTCCAGGGAAATTTCCTTGAAGAACCTTGCCTGGAAAAAACCATATTTTTCCAGAATTTCCTGCTTTCTGCTTATTGAGAGAGGCTTGCCGCTGTTTTTCTCCCTAATGTCAAAAATATAAAACTCTACCGACTCGATACCATAGATGTCTTTTGAGACATAAGGATTGTCGGGGCCTATCATTTCTCCGTAGAGTACGAGCTCAGGGAAATCATCAAAAAATTTCAGGTTCAGTTTCTCTTTTGCCTTTTGAGTCGTATAAGGGCAAATATACCCGCTTCGGGTAATTGCAAGTATCTCCTCTTTTGCGATTGCTATGCGGACATTGTATCCGTTCATTTTCTCTTCTACAGCTACCTTTTCAAGGCCAATGAAGTGCTTTTTAATTGTAGGATCCAGCACCATGGCTCTCCGGATCTTCGGAAAACCCATAATTATTTCAAAAGAACTGTCTTTCTCATAAAGCACTGTTCCCCTTTCAATATGGGAAATTTCCTTGTCGAAGCGGAACAAATACTCATATTTTCCCCAGTTTCGGGCAAGATAATTTTTCTCAAAAAGGTGACGAACCTTCTCCTGATCAAATCCCAGGCAATTGGCAAGTCGACTTATAAAGTCAGGATCAATTTCCTCATTTCCTTCTCTACTCATGTTTATTTATCTGTTTTCAGGCCTGAAATAAATTATCATTCTCAGGCATATTTTCAGAATATCTACATGTCTTCAAAATAACCTTCTTTTCAGGGAATAAGTTGAGGATGTTCAATCCATTAAAAATCTTTTTAAGTACTTGATTTCTAATCTCTATTTCTAAGCTTTCAAAAAAGATCGGAGGATATAAAATGGCAGATGAAATTGACTACAAGATTATCGGCGACGATATGCAGATAGTTGAAATTGAGCTTGATCAAGATGAAGTCGTTCAGGCAGAAGCTGGGGCTATGGCATACATGGGACCCGGAATTCAGATGCAGACCAGCATGGGCAACGAAGGAGGCGGATTTTTCGGAGGTCTGAAAAAAGGACTTAAGCGAGCCCTGACAGGAGAAAGCTTTTTCATTACAAGTTTTATTCACAAGGGTTCCGGAAAAGGGCATGTAGCTTTTGCGGCTCCGTATCCGGGCAAGATTATTCCCCTTGATCTCACCGAGTTCGGAGGCAGCCTCCTCTGCCAAAAAGACTCATTTCTCTGTGCTGCCCGCGGAATAGAAGTGGAAGTAGCTTTCACCCGCAAGCTTGGAGCAGGGTTTTTCGGCGGCGAAGGTTTCATCCTGCAGAGGCTAAGGGGCGATGGCTTGGCTTTTCTTCATATAGGAGGTACAGTTATAAGAAAAGAGCTGGCAGCCGGCGAGACTTACCGTATTGATACGGGCTGCGTGGCAGCCTTCACCGAAACCGTAACCTATGACATAACTTGGTCAAAGAACTTTAAAAATGCCCTTTTCGGTGGTGAAGGAGTTGTCCTTGCAACTCTCACAGGTCCGGGAACTGTTTATATGCAGAGTCTGCCTTTTTCCCGACTTGCCGACAGGATATTTGCAGCTTCTGCTTACAGTCACAGGGACGAACAGAACGGGATTGGAGGAAGTGGCATCCTGGGAGGTCTTATTGGTGGAGATAGATCGTTCTAAAGCAAAAATAAACTCATAAAAGGCTAGCAATAGCTCATAAAAGGCTAGCACTAGTAAAAATGGAATACTGAGAACATAATTCTCGAAAACAGTCAATGCAGGAGTAGATGAAAAGTTGAGAATTTGAATGTTTTAACATCAGAAATTCCGGAAGTTCAAAAGGCCTGCTCCTATCGGGACAGGCCTTCTTTTAATCACCGATTTTTTAATTCTTTTGATCAGTTCAGATTTTCAAGCCCTTTTTGTTTATATTGAAGCTTTTTTGTTTATATTTGAGCTTATTCCTCAATTGTATTTATTATATTCCTGCGGGCCAGGAAACCAACAAGTTCCTCTTCCAGGTTAAGAACCGGAACACCTCCGACGTCGTGTTCCATCATTGTCTGGACAACTTCTGAAAGGGGAGTATTGGTATAGACACTGATCACACTGCGGGTCATAATATCTCCTACAAGCAGGTTTTTGATCCTTGAGTCCTGCTGATTGTCAGCTACCAGATCCCTGAAAGAGCGCATGGCAAAGGCAATGTCATCTTCTGCAACAATACCCACAAGTTTTCCATCTTCAACTACAGGAAGTCTTCCCACATTTTTATCAAGGATTAGATGCCTGGCGTGGCTCACCCGATCCGATGGGCTGACAATGATAGGACTTTTTTCCATTACTTCCCCGGCAAAACCTGTGAAACGATTTATTTTCATGAACTCCTGGGGGTCACCCAGCCCATTGCGTTCCCGTTATCAGTAACAATGATCACGCCACCTTTCTTTTTCATCAGGGTAAGGGCATCTTTAATATCGGTATCTGGCAAGACCTTTACAAAATTGTCGGATACGGCTGTTGCAACATGGAGAGAGGATGCAGGTTTGCTCAGTTTCTTTCGAGTTCCGAGCTGCTCTGTCAGACTTCTCATGGTAAGTACACCGAGCACCTGGTCGCCGTGGACTACCAGCAGGCGTTTTGTGTCCTTTTTTCCATAAGGTCCAGGGCGTGAGATATAGTGTCTGACTTGTCAATCCTGTGTGGCTGTACCATCATGTCTTTAACTTGCATGCAATTCACCTCATGCGTATCCAGAATTTTCAATTATATTTTTCGCAATTTTTTTGCGTGTTTTCTTCATCCGTTTTCCGAATGTTCTTACTTCGCATCCTTCTTTTGTTTTAGGTTGTCTTTACCTGTTGCTAATTTTTCCTTTGCCGTATTTACCTCCATTCTGAGTATTTCAGAGGATAGCTTTTATGATATCGGTCCTGCTTAGTATGCCCACTATATCTTCTCCATCACTGACAGGAAGAGCAGTAACTTCTTCCTCAATCATTTTTTTGCAGCTGCACTGACATTTTCATTTACGTCAATGGAAATTATCGGAGAAACCATGATGTCTTCTGCAGTCAAAGGCACTTCTTTTACGTATCTGTAGATTTTTTGACCAGCGGGGAAGATTTACGCGCCATTTTAATATTTTTTGTGGAAAGTTTCCCCTCATTGTCAGTTAAGAGATTTAAGGCAAGAGTTTTCCTGGAAATAATTCCTACGGATTTTCCAACGTCATCTTTAACGACCACCCTTTCAATCTCGTTTCTGTTCATTTCGTCAATTACATGGTTGATAGTATGGTGTCTGTGAACAGAAATGACATCCTCGGTCATTAGTTTGGGAATTTTTGTTTTTATTTCCTCGGTGTTTTCCGCAACATAGCGCACGAGATCTGTCCTGGTCACAATACCTACGATATCTTTCTTTACCACCGGAATGTTATGCACCCTGTTCTCAAGCATTAAGGCGGCTGCCTGGGAAATGGAGGCTTCGGGGTAGATGGTAATAACCGATTCAGTCATCAATAACTTGATAGGGATCTGATCTATCGGCCTCCTCCTCCATAGAGGTTCGGCCTGAGCCAGACGGTTGCTGATGTCTGATTTTGTGACGATTCCCACCATCTTGCCCTCGTTGAGGACAAGCAACGTACTGATTTTATACTTTAACATCAGTTTTCTTGCATATGACACGGGCTCATCTGCGTTTAGGACATATACAGGTGAACTCATGACGTCCGCCACATTCATGGAATACCTCCTTCACTTTTACAATATATAAGTATCAATAATTATAGTTTTTGAATCTGATGCTAACTTCACAATTTTTAGCTGTAAAAGCTAAAGTATTAGAGGAATAATATATCTTTTCTGCGAAAGTGCAGGCTCACTGAAAGGGTTCTTATTGAAAAATCAGCTACACTTCGAAATCCTGAACATTCAGAGTGCAGAGCTGCTTCTCGGTATATCCAGCTAGAGAATTCCTCCTCTCAAGACCTCTGATAAATTAAGTCCGGAAGTTTTTCGGGCTCGACCTGGCTCCAAGCAAGTTTCGCTTTTGGACCAGTTTTATTGGCCATTCTGGAATTCATTCGAAAGATCTTAGGAAATCGCTTTCTGTAATTATGCCACGAAGCAATCCTTCTTCCAGGATCGGAAGCGAACCTATCTTTTTCTCGAGCATGATTTTCATCGCTTTTCCCATGTCTGTATTTGGGGTAGTCCATATCAGTTCTTTGGAAATGATAGAACCCACAGGCTGGTCAAGAGCTTCATGAATATTTCCTGTTGTCAGTTTGCTGAAAGCGTCTCCTCTTCCAAGAAAGTGGACGATGTCAGAGGCGGTAACTATTCCAGCAAAAATACCATCCTTAACCACAGGAAGTCTTCGGAGCCTGTTATCTACCATTACTTTTGCTGCGTGTCCAATGGGTGTATCTGTTGACACCATCTTGACATTTCTGGTCATGTATTCATCAACAGTTTTGTTTGTCACGATCCCGCCCATCAGTTCTACTGCATTTCTTTCGGTAAAAATTCCAACTACCTGCATGTCATTGTTCACGATTGGCAGACCCCCTGTCCTTCTCTCAAGCATCGTCGAAATGGCATCTTTAAAGTCTGCCTGCTCATTAAGATAAGCAGCATTAGTTTCCATTATCTGCCTTACCTCATCGTTTATTGCAGCTAGAAGGTTACCTTTGAAGCGGTTTTCAACAAGCAGATTCTTTTTCCCGCCTCCAAGGAAATCTATGATATCCACGGAAGTAACGACTCCCTCCAGTCTCCGTGTTCCGGCATCTGTGATAGGAATGCGCCTGAACCTCCTTTCAGTCATGATCCTGATTGCTTCCATAATTGTTGCGGTGGGAGGGAGAGTTATCACATCCCTTGTTGCCAGGGCGAGGATCCGCCCCTGATGTTCTGAAATGCGGGACTTGAAATCAGGGCCTATTCGCATTGTGGCCATGCTGCTGATCATGTGTGGATCTTTCTGTTGCGCGTTCTTTCCCAGTTTGTTCAGATTTGGCTGAACTTTCGTTTTGTCGGCTGATACAAATGTCTTATTTTTGTTCAATAGGATCACCGAATTCGAGTTGCAATTAATTGCTTTTTTTCATATGCCGTTTTTTCTCTTCCTATTTGCAAGAATTTCCCTTGAGTCTACCGTTTATTTCTGTTTATTTCTCAGCAAACCCAGGTTTGCTTCTGGAAAAACAAAACCTGAAAGCAATTTCTCCCGAATCTTTCCGAGCTCTTTTCTTTATTTGCCAATTTATAATTATTATTAATGATAATCTGTAATGTTATAATCTTTTTGCGTGAGAGTTTGCTCTTCATTTTTTCAAATTAATTCTTTGCCAGTTTTCACCATTTCACTGGAAATTTTCCTTTCAAAAACGGTTTTCAGAAGTTTGTTCAGGCCATACACTGACAATGGATCCCAGAATGTCCTGTCTGTCAGCGATTCCGGATATTTTTCCATGTTCATCTACTACAGTGACTCTTCCGATATCATAGTGAAGGATCATCTCAATTGCGCTCCGGACAGAATCGCTTTCTGAAAGAGTATATGTAGGAGTTGACATGACTGTTTCAACCTTTGGGCTGTCATTAGGCCTCGTTGCCCTTTCATCTTCCAGAGATATTCTAACAGCGCCTGATTTGATTATGTCTCTTCTGGTGATCATTCCAATAGGTTTACCATTTTTTGAAACCACAGGAATACCCGTGTAATCTGTCTCAAGCATACGTCCCCAAATCTTGGAGACTCTTTCCTCTGGAGAACATGTTTCAACTTTTTTTGTCATAATTTCTTTTACGGTTTTGGGAAGATTTCTTGGAAGCTCCACGTTTCTAAGAATATCAACATTACTCAGGACACCGACAACCGTGTGATCAACAGTTGATGCGACAACTGGAACCCTGTTTTGTTTCGACTGCACCATCAGTTTTGCAGCTTTCATGACATCCATATCCGGAGCGACTGTCGGGGACTGGCTTGCATACCCGCCTACTGTGACATTCGAGCGTGTAGACGTAACCCTCAAGATATCCTGGTCACTCAGCATTCCCACAATTCTATTATCTTCGTCAACAACAACAAGGCTTCTAAGAAGGTGATCGCGCATCAGCTGACGGGCGTGAGTTACAAAATCGCCTTCTTTGATACTTATAGGCCCTTCTGACATAATCTCGCTAACATTCATTGTTTGCCTTCCCTAACATTCATTGTTTGCCTTCCTATACTCCCTTTAAAACAGAAGATTTGAAATCGAGATCTCCAGATTCCAATTCACTCGTAGTTTTCCCCTTCCTCTTGCCGGCAGTTTCCGCATAAATACCTTCCATCCACAAACTTTAGGTCATATGAGAAAACAGAACAGGATTCACATATGCCTGTACTGAAATCCTCTAAATCTGAAACTTCTTCAAGTGAAGGGATTGAGAGGAGAGCTTCCCTGTTCATGTCAATGAGATCTTTTAGAATAGTGTTCAGCCCTGGTGTCACCATCAGGATATCGGTATTCGAAATCACTCCTATTATTGTACCGTTTTCCAGGACTGGCAACCTTTTAATATTTGCTTTTAACATGATTTCGGAAACGTCTACTATACTTGTTTCAGGCTCTACGGTTATCAACGGGGTTGAGAGGATTTCACTCACCTTTACCTCACTAGGTCTTCTGTCCTCTGTAACTATGCCCTTCACAAGATCCCTTTCAGTTATGATTCCCATAGCTTTGCCATTCTCTGTGATGATAACGCTTCCTGCATCACGACTGACCATTTCCCTTGCAATAGCAGGAATATCTGATTTGATATCCATCACAATGACTGCTTTATTCATAACTTCAGCAACTGAGACCTCTCTTTCAATCTCTGTGTTGTGAATATCAGCATCTATCTCCCTTCCAGCATCCATTTCCCTTTCAGGGTCATCTGCCATTGACTGCCGTTCCCCCTTTCGTTCCGTACTTCGGCAATTCGGAATATAAAATCTCTTCATTGGTCATCGGTTAAGGAATTTTCTTGCCTGAAAGTTATCGATTTTGCATCTTAATCCTGATTAAACTTTGGCCTTTTTACATGAAATCGATATCTTGCTCCAACCCACAATATGTTTAAATTTATAATAACTGTTGTGGAAATAAAGGCAATTTATCACGATTCCTCACTTAACCGAAGACGCATGAGAATCTCTTGGATTTTCAATTTCCTGTGGAAAAACATTCCGGATTGCTTTATCTTTCCGGATTGCTTTATCTTTCCTTTTTAATTCAGGCCCTGCAATCATACTTTTTAGAGCCGATTTTACGGTGAGATCTGTCATTTCCGGATATATTTTTATCCGCTTTGTCATTTCCGGATCTATTTTTTATCCGTTACCTCTAACGTGTCTTCCCCACACTTTTCGGATGTTTTTATAACACTTATATATATGAGTCAATGGTACATAACAATAACGGAATTTGTTTTTTTTGTAGAGAAAAGAAGCTTGCATACTGTCAGAAATACATCTTCTAAGGCCCCTCTGATTTTGTTTATGATAAGGGGCTTATAGGAATCTCGCAGGAAATTTTTCAGAACCCCCTGTTTCCACTGGAGGCTTTTGCTGAGAATGAAAAATATCCAATAATCCGGAAAAAGTATTAAGAAGAGGTACAGAAGAAAAGTATGGTTTAGAAAATATATTTATGCAGTTTAGAAGAAACGTAAATTATATTTGTAATGCTTTCTATTTTTCTCACAGGAAATTTTTCAGAACCCCCTGTTTCCATTGGAACCTACTTACTCAATTTTTGCCGTGGAAATTCGCAGGTTTAAGGAATAAATAAAAAGCAAAAACCGGATGAAAAAAGTAGGAATAATTAAAGCATAATCACTCTGCTCCGGTTCCCAATACTCAGCTCGATTTCTTCATTCAGACCATACTTTGCATACGCGTCAATGACCTGGATTTCGGAATCAATATCAAGATCCTCGATCACATATGCTTGCTCTCCCCAGAGAGTAAGCCTAATGCTGCCTGTTTTGTCTTTAAGTTCGAGATTTGCAACCACACTTTCGGTTCCGTCTTCCCTCTCAAACTCCCGAAGTTCTCCAATTTCGGAAACCTTACCTTGGACTGAATAGCTTTCTCCGGGGATAATATCGGCAATATCCGTAAACTTTTCTCTGTACTCAACTTCTTTTTCAGTCTTCTGAATGATCCCTCTGGCTCCCAGGTTCAGTTCCACCTGCTGGTTAAAGGCATTTTCTCGAGAATAAGTATGGAGTACTTCTATGGTCTCATCAAAATCCACTTCGTCCAGAAAATTGGTTTTTTCATCCCATAACGTCAGCCTGATTTTGCCTGTGGAATCACCCAGAAGGAGATTTCCTATTCTTCCTGTAGACCCGTCTTTTTTCTCAAAGGTCCGGATTTCCGCTATATCAAGTACCCTTCCGGAAATGTTAATATTATCCATATCAGCCTTGATATCTGCAATCGGGGTAAATTCCTCTTCGTACTCGACGTTTTTCTCACTTTTCCTGATAATACTTCGGTTTCCCACCTGCAGTTCAACTTTCTGAGTAAAGGCGTTTTCCCGGGCATAAGCATTGATTAACTCTACAGGATCTCCACATTTTATCTGGTTCAAAAACTCTGTTTTTTCGTCCCAGAGAGTGACTCTGAGTGTGCCTGTAGCGTCTCCAAGCAACAGGTTTCCTACCTTGCCGCTACTGCCGTCTTTTCGCTGGAAGGTTTTTACTTCTGAAATTTCCAGGGCTTTTCCTATCAGATTTAGGTCTCCCATACCGTCCTTTACATCTTTTATCTTCTGGCTGCTCGCAGCCACATCGATTTCCTCCTCACTTTCGGTCAGTACTCCATTATTTCCTATATTGACTTCCACTCCTGAATATCCCTGCTTCGCATATCCGCTGATCTGGAGGGTTTGTCCTACCTTGACTTTTTCAGCTTTTATCAGGTCTGCCATATTGTCCCAGAGAGTTACCCTGATTTTACCAGTCTCATCTCCGACGATCATATTACCTACTCTACCTATGGTCCCGTCGTTTCGAGTAAATTCTTTAGTATCGAAAACTGAAACGACTCTTGCAACAAAATTAACCGGTCCGCTTTCGGCTGTAATGTCTCCAATTTTCGCACTGTCCCGACCCATATCCGAAAATCCAAGTTCGTTGGCAACCAGCATGGCAGCCATAGGCTCATCGCAAAGCCCTCCCATATTCTCGACCTTTTCCTGGACACGCTGCAGGAAGTCTTCCTTACTGATCACATGGCTGAGCTTTTTATAGATCGATTCAATATCTGTCATATTATCCCCTTTAATTTATGATTTTTATCTTCAGTATTTGCTATTCGCCTCAATTCTCGTAGCAATACCTGTGAGTGACTGTTATTATGCTGAATCCAGTTTCGGTATTACAGCGTAAAATTCAAAAACTGTTTTATGAGAGTAGTAGATTAGATTAAGAGATCTGAGCATGGTTATGGAAATTCAAAATGTTTCAGGTTACGTTTGAGGTAAGATTTTAGATTATAGTTTCGGATGTAGATATTTACACTAATTAACTTAGAGTTTAATCGCGAAGGTACGGAAACTGTACCCCTATTTTCTTCCGGGTTGTAGGTGCTTTCAGTGGTTCTAATTCACTAAATACACTACAAACCTGAAGGGCACGGAAAATTCAATCTAGACTTTACAACTATGGAAAACGCTGAAAACATGGACATCTCTGTGCCCATACTTCCTATATTCCTTATCTTTCGCGGTTAACCTTTTCGTTTGAAATCGGTGAAGGAGATTGGGTAATTGGCTGTAAATGTATTCTAAACTTTGTGATCTTTTAATGGATTTATTATAAGAAAAACTGTAGATGGAGTACTTTGACAAGGCCTTTTTATTCATTTTGATTTTAAATTCCCATTATTTTATTTTTTATTTTTTATGTTCCTTTTGTCTCTGCCGCAGCACCCACTCTATTGGCAGTGCAGTGGTCTTTACCAATATAAGGCTTCTGGATTGCAGCTTGACGCTACATTTGAAATTAAATTCATACACAGTACCTGGAGAGACTACGGAACTGAATTTTAATTGGAAGTTGAAAGATCAGAATCTACTTTCCAGGACAGTGCTTTATTTAGCGCTTGAAAATGAAGGTGGATAAAAATACTTCATATTTACGTGCTACGGTATGCAAGACGTCCTACTAAAGATTACCGTATGCTCTGTGAAAGTATTTTTTTAACAAATCCGACAGTATTAATAAACTATGCTTATGCTCCTCTGGTTCTGACTGGTTTGATGCAGGTAAATGAAATTCATTTCCTTTCAAATATGACAAATATACCCTCCATACTTCTCGTTCCTATTTTTACCAGCTCCAAGGGAGCTTCTTATTCTACAAAGTGCTTGGAAACAATTCTAAGGCAGACAATCGTTGATACATAGAAAATTTCTAACTCCGTATCTTTGTCAAAACAAAACCTTATTTATGGTAAAGTTTCATTATGTACGTGATATCATGATTCGAAAATGCACTGAGCACGGCTATTTTAGAGGAGGCAGCTGTCTGCAGTGTAAACGCCCTGGTAGATACCTTCTGGATGACGGAAGAGAGGAAAAGCTAGGCAGGTTTGTATCAGGCACTCTCCGGCATTTTCCAGCATCTGCGGGAGTTGAAATGGACAGGTGCGGTTGGGTGGATCTGAATGCTTTCTGTGACGTCATGAGAAAGCGGTACAACTGGATGAGGAAAGAATACCTTTATGCCCTTGTAGAATCTGACGAAAAGGGTAGGTATGAGATCCGGGAGTCTAGGATCAGGGCACGTTACGGGCACTCCGTCAATGTTGACCTGGACTACAAGGAAAGCAATTTCCCATACCTGTATTATGGGGCAAGTCCTGAGGAAGTCGACGTTCTTCTGGAAGACGGAGTTTTCCCAATAAAACAGCGATATGTCCATCTCAGCACTTCTTATGAAAAGGCTGCAGAAGTAGCTCTTATTCATACTGAAAACCCTCTTATCCTTCAGATCGACGCTTTGAAAGCTCAGGAGGATGGGGTTTCCCTCAAACTTGCAACCGATTATATTGTACTTGCGGAAAAGATACCTCCTGAATACATTTTTGTCGTTGAAGACTGATTTTAAAGGTTTCCCGGCAAATTCTTTTCGGTACTTTTCCTTTCTTTCTTCTTTTAGTTCACCGATACTTCAAAAATGTCTTCCTTTTCCTCTATCCTGAATTTGACATCAAGAAACTGTTCGGTTACCCAGATATTTGTTGCAGCATGGAGAGAGATTTCCCGGACAGTGTAAGAACTGTTTCCTGCAAGAGCCATATATGGTATTAGCTGGTCTGCCAGATGCATGTCCACAGAAGCTCCTGCTCTAAGTTCAGTGATAACTTCTTCTGCAGCACGTTTGCCGACTTTCTCTGCAGGAAGTCCTCTTTCACCAAGCGCACTCCCACCTATATAGCCTGTCCAAAGAGTTATTCCACTTCCAGTGGAAAAATCTTCAAAAAATTGGGTTTCGATCCGGGAGGAATATCCGGCTCCCAATAATCTGGCACTGGCGGCTTCTGCCTGGCGTAAAGGCACGTGAGCCGGAAGATTCGAAGCATGAGAAATCCCTTCAATTTCTTCCTCTTCTTTTAAAAAGTGAAATCCCCAAAGCCTGCACGGCTCAAAAAAAGCTGAAACTTTTCCTCCCCTTTCGGATAGTAACCACGTTTCTTCAAGGTTACATTACCTGCATAACCCAACCGCTCCAGAGCCCTAAAAGTTACCTGCTGCAGGTAGTCCAGTGTCGGAGCCCATGCTACATCAGTTCCTCCTCTTACCGTGAGTTCTACCTTTTCTTTCGCAAAAGGCAGGGCAGGCATAAGGCACTGGAGGAGCAGGGTTATGCTCCCTGCAGTCCCAATATCAATATCATACTTACCCCCCTTATTTCCATTGGAGCAAAGGAAAGCTCTGTTGAGCCTGGAAAAAGCCCCGAAACCCTAGCCTCACAGATACCGGCTGTAACTTCCAGAGCTTTTAAATGCTGCTGTTTAAGGCCAGGATTTGGTCTGTTTCTCCTGATATTCGTGACCCTGATCTCTTTTCCCGTGACTGCGGAAAGAGCAACAGCCGTTCTGACTAATTGTCCTCCTCCTTCTCCATAGGAACCGTCAATTTCTAACACTTCCTTCCCCCACATTTTCATCTTACTTTATCTTGTTGTCTTCTTTTTCCTTGATGTTTCGGATTGCGTCTTTTACAGCCGGCCGGAGAGGGTCTACAAGCATGGAGACCGGCGGAGCGTAACAGGTTTCCAAGCTAAGGAGGTCCCAAATGGTAGCTTTCTTTCTGACTGCAAGGCAAAGAGCATCGATTCTTTCTTTTATTCCCTCTCCTCCGGCAAGCTGCGCACCCACCAGAAAATCATCTTTGAACAGGAGTTTAATGTACACATCTTTTCGGCCTGGGTAATAGGAAGCTCTTGTGCGTCCATGGGAAAATCCTGTAGTCACTATTATTTTATGGCTTTCAGCCTTTCTTGAGGTAATCCCCACTCCACCAAATTGCAAGTCTCCTGCCACGGCTATCCAGGGGTCTGCAAGGGGCCCGAAAGTAGTATGCTCTCCTGTGATATTGTTTCCGATTATGTCGGCCATTCGCCGGGCTGTTGTGCCCAGCTGACTTAGTCTGGCTTCCCCTGTTACAAGGTCTGTTATTTCCACACATTCTCCACCTGCATACACACAGGGAAGAAATTTCTCTCCTGCTTTTACCTGGAGCATTTCGTTTACAATCATCCCTCCGGCTTTTCCAATTTCAATCCCGGCTTCCAGGCCGAGGGAGATTTCAGGTTTTACCCCGCTTGCAATAAGCACAAGATCTGCAGGAAACTGCCTATTCCCTACATGTAGAGTTTTTTCTTTCCAAAAGCTTTCAGGAAAGACCACAGGCTCCCCGGAAACGACTTCGATTCCCAAACCTTCCAGATGTTCCCTTATAATTTCAGAAATATCGGGATCAAATTGCCTGGAAAGCAGGCTTTTGCTTCTGGTTATGAGGACGGTTTTAATTCCCCTTTCTACAAGCGCCACCGCACATTCTATTCCTATTGTCCCTCCGCCTATGATACAAACTTTCCCCGCAGTTTCCAAAGCTTTTTCAAAAAGTATTCCATCAGCAAGGCTTCTAAGGGTAAAGATCCCACAAGGGAGAATATTTTTGCCACCGGTTCGAGGTATAAAGGGCAGGCTGCCTGTTGCAATCACGAGTTTGTCAAAAGGATAAACTCCTTCCCATGTCCGGACAATTTTCAAATCCAGATCTATTGACCTGGCACTCTCGTTTAGCCTGATATCGATTTTGTTTTTTCTGAAAAAATCCTGGGGCTTCACTATCAGTTTTTCGAAACTGTCAATTTCCCGGCCTAGAACAAAAGGGATTCCACAATGACTGTACGCGGTATGGGAATCCCTCGAAAGTAAGGTAATTTCAAAATCGCTCTGTCTTCGAATTTTGGTAGCAGCTGCCATGCCACAGGCTCCCCCTCCTATAATAACCACTCTTTCAGGACTTTTTTTTCAAGGTTCTCTGCGGGCACTCTTTTCTGAGATCCTCCCTCATCCCCGGCTGCTTTCCGGATGTCATCACCTACAGCACTTTGTGTGCCAAAATCGCTTCCCATACTCTTAATAATGGTATTTCACGCCTTTTATAAGTATTTAAAGGTTGAAAAGCTTTCAAGTTTCTGGATAGGGAATTTCTCAAAGCAATTTCCAGGTGGGTCTGAACGAGCGAGTTTGGGAGTGGGGGGTTAGTACATAAAAAAGTTTCTATGCCTCGCCCGTTCAATTTTTTACAAGTCTTTTGTTTTATATATACTTTTCTAAATTTTTCCAGTTTATTATTTTTTACAATTTTTAAATCTCTTCTGGAGTTGTTCTGAAAATTTACTCTTTTCAAAGATATCGGGCACGAAAAAATGACTTGAGTTTAATAGAACTTTTTAAATAACCACAAAGTTCTTAAAGCCTGCAGGCATTAGACATATGAATTTAAAATATATGATGTACAGTTCCTTCTTTTGCCGAAATTCCTTTGGAGGCGGGCGGGATCTGTTCTGTCAGGTTATTTCATAAACTAACAACTTTATCTACTCATCATTGCTAAATTCGTAAAGATAATCCAATGTAACTAATTCACATGCAAATGTAATAAAAACTTCAGATTTACTGCATTATCACTCAGGGCTAAGATAAATCATTTAATGCAAAACTAAATTCATACATTATCACCCATGAAGTAAAAGTCAAAAGTGCTCTCAATAAACCTGATACATATTTCACTTACCGCTTTACCACTTATCATTAGGGAGTTCCTTGTTTATGGAACAGGGCATTTGGCACCTTCTGGTTGCTCGTGCTCGGATTACCCGTTTTTCGGGGGTATTTCTGGAAAAATTTGAGTTATCAGGCTCATTGAACGATAAACGCAGATTTTGGCTTCTGGTTCTGAAGTTTATTTCAGGGCCGCGATAAGAACTTATGTTAGGGCGAGGGCTTTCGGGCAGGTATAGAAAGCCTCAGGGACATCGCAGGTATTATTGTCTGCCCGGATCGAAAGTCAGGAGCATCTTTGTCTAAGAGAGCTTTAAGCCAGGTTAACACACGCCTGGAACTTTGCCTAGCTCTCATAAAGTAAGAGCTTCCATCAGTAGCTTCACTTCTGGCATTCTGCCGGATCAAGTCTCCTGGCATAAGCAATAAATAGGAATCGCAGGCAGATTCGGAATTTTCTTTCCGATCATAGTCGTCTTTAATTCTTAAATCTGTCTCTTCAAGGGTGTATTATCCCTGACTAGGTCTGAAATCTGATTTTTACTATTTTTGCATAGTCTAGACCTTTACGAATTTTCAGAGTATAAAGGATAGTTTGTATTATCAGGAAGACTGTCTGGATCATAATCCGGAAGAACAGTCTGTCATAATTGTTAGGTATAAACTTCCTGTGGGAAATAGTTTAAAAAATTATCATGATAAATCATTCACAATAGCTAAAGGAGAATTTACATGCAAAATACGGATACTACAAAGTATATCATTCATTCTAAAATTAATGCTGATGGGGTAATTGAACGTCCTGATATAGTAGGTGCGATCTTTGGCCAGACCGAGGGACTGCTCGGGGCTGATCTTGATTTGCGTGACCTGCAAAAGACCGGCAGAATTGGCAGAATCGAGGTAATGGTTACTGCTAAAGGAGGAAAGACCAAAGGAAATATCTTTGTTCCCTCAAGCCTTGATAAAGTTGAGACATCCATTCTTGCCGCATCTCTTGAGACCATTGACAGAGTGGGGCCTTGCAGCGCTAAAATTGAGGTTTTCCAGGTAGAAGATGTAAGAGCTGTAAAACGCAAGAAAATTATCGAAAGGGCAAAACTCATTTTTACTAAAATGTTTGATGAGACCGTGCCCGAATCTCAGGAACTGGCTGATGAAGTCCGGCAGTCCGTAAGAGTTGACGAACTTACTTATTACGGTAAATCCAGGATTCCCTGTGGGCCGAATGTGCTTAACTCAGATGCTATCATTATTGTTGAAGGCAGAGCTGACATTCTGAGCCTACTCCGCTATGGCATAAAGAATACTATCTGTGTAGGTGGAACAAATATTCCTCCTGAAGTTGCAGAGCTTACCAAAAAGAAGACGGTAACTGCTTTTACAGACGGAGATCGTGGAGGGGAACTCATTATACGCGAACTCCTGCAGGTAGCAGATATCGACTATGTTGCCCGCGCTCCAGATGGAAAATGCGTTGAAGATCTTGTCCAGAAGGAAATCATCAGAGCTCTCCGTCGGAAAGTTCCTGTAGAACAGATTATTGAGAAATACGGGCTCCAGGAAAGGGAAGGCGAAGAAGGAGCCTGCAGGATAGAAAGGAGTTCTAAGAGAAAGATGAGGGCACCTGAAGTTGTCCCCAGGATTGCCGAGAAGAAGCTGCATAAGCGTGTTAAAGTACACAGAGTTTCCTCAAAGTCTGATCTTTACGAAGATGAGCCTCCGGAAGAAGAAACGGGAGAAGTAATCTCTGAAAGAGCTTTTGACAAGATACCTGAAAAAGTTCCCGAAAAAACTTTTGAGAAGGTCTCTGAAAGAGTTCCTGTGATGGCAGAAAAAGTCGAAGCAAGACATGTCGTCGCAAAATCTCTGGCTTCTTCACGGGCAGTTACTGCTACCAGAGTCCCCAGGGGAAAGCCTCCAGCTGAAAAGGTCTCAGCCGTGAAAGTTCCCGGGGGTGAGGCAGTCAGAGTCTCTCCTGCTCCGGTAAAAACGGTTCCTGTTTCTTCTCCTGAAGCCGTCAGGTTCAGGCCTCATGTTGAAGCACTGAAAGGTACTCTTACGGCCAGAATTCTTGACTCTGAAGACAAGGTAATAGAAGAAATTGCAGTCCGGGACCTTGCCACCAGGTTGAAAACCTATAAGGACAATATCCGGAGTGTAGTCTTTGATGGCGTGATTACCCAAAGGCTTGTTGATATTGCTTCAAGTAATGCAATTAAGAACCTTATAGGTGTAAAAATAGGAAACATTGCTAAAGTACCTGCTGATATGGAAGTTTTGACCTCAAGCATGCTCTGAAAGATCTTTACTTCTTTCAGTTTCCTTTTTCTATTTTTTAGTTTATCTTTTTTTCAAGATATTACTCTCTTTTTTGTTTCTCTTCTTAATCTGAATTTTTTTATTTTTTCCTAATTTCACTTTCTTCCAACCGTAATTGTCTCTTATCTCATCGATTTTCTAAAACTGGTATCCTTATATTACTCATTCCTTTCTAAAGTCAACCATCTCCTGAAGATTATCTTATCTATAATATTTATTTATGAAACCTCTGAAATCACTACGATTTGGCATCATTTCACACTAAGGTGCTAAACTTCACACTTTCTGCCATAATCCTTCATTATTTATCATACACATTATATGAAAAACTTTATCATGGAAAACTAGGAAATAAGTTTCCTCGGGCAATTCTTTTATCCGATTCAAGATAATATTAAATTGATCTTGTAAAATTGTAGGTCTGTTCGCTATGCACAAGGAAGAGCTCATACAACTGCACACATATATGGCCCAAATGAAGAGGTACTTTGAAAGGCACGGGGTAACGCACGAATTCGATGATTACAAGGCTTTATCCATAAGCCCTGTACATATTCACCGGAGTAAGGCAGACCACAAGCGCGCAATTTTTATTTTAGGAGGCGAGCTTGCAACCCTTATGTCCCGGGATGATCCTATCTTTGAGGAAACGTCGGTCCAGATGAGGGAATCTCTTAATTCCGTCATCAAGCTCATGGGTAATAACTGATCAGGCCCCTGAAGGTAGTAAATAATTCGTTGTCTGAATATATTGGTTCAAGATATTTTTGTTTTGAAATCAAGAGACGGTATGGGTGAAGGTGCATTTTCATCACCATACCATCCTCTCCATTTGAGTAATAATTTTTTTCGGTCCAGCAGGGTACAAATCCTATGGATCTGTACAATTTTTGTGCTCCTGTATTACTAATTCTTACTTCCAGTCTTGCGTATTTAAGCCCGTTTGCAACAAAGATGTCACAGATAGCATGGATCAGTCCAGTACCTATTCTTCTTCCCCGGTATTCTTCTTTGACACCAATGGAAAAAATATGCCCTTCGTTTTCTGCGGAACGGTAGCCCACGACATACCCGACGACTTTTCCGTCTTGCTCTGCGACAAGGAAACTGTCTCCTACCATTTCGTAAAAACTCATATACACGAGGGAATTATGCTCCGAAAAGGCCTCTCTTTCAATTTCGACCACTTCCTGGAAGTCTTCAGGTGCAAAACGCCTTATCATAATATCTAATATATTCCTGCCATTTTATTATTTCTTCGTGAGGAAAGTGTCCCTTTCTGGAATACTGCAGTTCGGATTTCTCATAAATCTGTTTCCTAATTCATGGATTACAGAGTTCAGGATAATCCAAGCTGGCAGCATCAGGTTCAAAGGTTCTAAATGCATCTTTTATAGTTTACTTATAGTTTACTTTAAGGATCAGCTTCCTCAGAGTTTCTTAACGTGCCGGATATCCACCGCAACTCCTCTACTGGATTCCACCATCTCTTTTCCGCTCATTGCAGCCCGGCCTACACAGAGAGCTTTTTTCCCAATGACAATTACTTCATCATTTGTCCTTATTCCCGGGTCTGCTTTTATTACTCCAGGGGCAAGAATGGAACCACGTGGGACAAAATCATCAATTTTTACCATATACTTCTCACTTTTTACCATCAGTTCCGCCCCTTCGAGGGAAAGGGCAAGCATTCCGTACTGAGGAACCAGAGTTGCAAGCTGTTTTTTCCCGTCAAAGAGCTGGTGCTTTGGGAAACGGCCTTTGACCGCAAGCTTTCCAGCTTCTTCAGGGAAAAGAAGTCCCGCATCTTCTCCAAACTGATAACCTGCAATTGCTCTCAGGAAATTCTTTTTCCCTCTTCAGCATTCAGGCTCTTCTTGCTGAAATTCTCGGCCGTGCAAAGAGATTCAACCGTATTCTTAAGGTTTGAAAGGGCCTCCATAGATACGAGGCTTTCTCTGGCAGTGTAGACTATTTCGATACCCAGTTTGCTTGCCACTCTTTCACAGATTTCCCTGTATGCCCCTTCTACGTGGGCAACCACTGCCTTATACCTATATTTTGAGAGATAAGCCTCAAGGCAGCCGGAAACCCAGGCTTTCTCTTCTTCGTCCCAGTGCCCTGTAACCGCAGTGTCATAATGGGATGCAGGGTATGTAAGTTCCAGTTCTCTGGGCACTATTCCAAGAGGTGAGGTTAAGATCACTTCATGGATAAACTTCCGATATTTTCCAAGGGCTAGAATGAATTTCTGATGGGATTGGGAAGTGGAATAAGGTTTTCTGGCCGCACACGGGAGAAGCAGGAGGATATCAAGATCAGGAGGTGTATATCTCTCCTGTACGCGCTGTGCGAACCTTACCACTTCTATTCTGGATAGGGCTTCAGAAGTATCTGCAAGGAGCTGGTTTTGTCGGAAAGCAGGGACTCTTTCCTCAAGGTAAGAATATTCGAAATCCCCAAGCCTGAGCAGGGCTGTGAGCCAGGGCCTGACCCTGCACTGGCCTTCAACATATTCCCTCAGCGCCCCTGCCCGGATTTTTTCCCGCACAAGAGAAAGTTCGGCTTCGAGAGCATCCCTGTTATGAGCTGAAATGAGCTTTGATCTTTCGATTTTCGAGAGCTTCCGGACCTCTGCGGGCCTGGTTGCAGCACATACCCTGCATCTGCAGGGAAATTCTGTCAGTGAATCAAGATAAAAACTGCCTGCTGCTGTCAGATAGATGTCTGAATAGGCTGCAATTTCTGCCCTGGTATCATCCAGAATATCGATTCCGAGATAGGCCAGCATCGCTATATTTTCGGGAAGAGCCAGATTGGGAGCGTACAGAGCTGTATCCGGGGGTATCTGGCTTTTGAGATCTATCACTGTCTTCAGAAATCTTCGTGCATTATTTTCCAGATTCCCGGCCCCTTCTATTACATACAGGTCGGTTTTCTCAAACTTTCTTCCTTTTCTTAGAAGAGAACCTGTTGGGCCTTCATTTTCAGGTTTTTCACTATTGATGGAAGTAAATGTTTTTTCTTTCCCGACTGATTCGGCTGGAATGGCAGGTGGATAAGCCTGATGCGGCAGGAGTATGAGAGTCCCGTTTCCTGCTTTTTCCCGGATCCGGTTTACTCGTGCTTCAAGTTCTGCCTGGGATTTCGTACCCCAGAAGCTGCCTGCATCAACAACAGGGCCCGGGCTCTCAAAGTTTCCAAGCTCTGCTGTATTAAGAATGCAGGGCGTAAGAAGTTCGGAAGATAGCAGGAGTTTTCCTATCCTTGCTGCTCCGTCTCTCTGTTCTATCTCAAAGTACCGTGTCATGTTTGTCCTCTTATGTCTATCAGAATGTAAAGGTTTGTCCCGCACTTTTTCCTGAAAGTTTCTTTTACTGCCTGCTTTCTTAGAGCTGAAAGGTTCTCTTCTTTACGTTTTATTTCTCAGTGGCTTTTCAGGAGGAAGAATGATGGTATATTCTTATATATTATTAATCTTGATTATCTGCTGCAACTCATCCCTTATTGATCTGTCTCCAGCCGTGGCAGAAATTCTATTTTCACATCTGAATTCTAATTTGAGGTCTATAATGGATATAACTGCAGAACTTCGAAAAATTGTCGGCTTGCGGCTCTCGGTCTCGCCTTCGGAACTTTATTGTTACTCTTCTGATGCATCCCAGGTCAAGGGAATGCCTGATTACGTAGTACGCCCTAAAAGCACGGCAGAGGTAAGCCGTATTGTCAGGCTTGCTTATGAGAATAATATCCCTGTGACTGCAAGGGGAGCAGGCACCGGACTTGCAGGTGGTGCAGTCCCTGTTAGAGGGGTATTGTGCTGGATATGTCGGGCATGAACCGCATTCTTGAAATCGACATTGATAACATCCAGGTAATGGTGGAGCCTGGAATAATTCAGGACGCTTTAAATGACGCGCTAAAGCCGTATGGGTTTTTCTTTCCTCCCAATCCTGGCAGTTCAGCTATGTGTACTATAGGGGGCATGATAGCTTATAATGCAAGTGGAATGCGCTGCGTTAAATACGGTACCACGAGAAACTATGTCCGCGATCTGGAAGTGGTTCTTGCGGATGGGACCATTATCCATACAGGCTCAAAAATGTTGAAATCTGCTGCAGGCTACGATCTGACTCAGCTTATTACAGGCTCGGAAGGCACACTCGGTATAGTCACGAAAGCCAGCCTGAAAATAGCGCCTCTCCCGCAAACTCGAAAATTGGTTATCGCCTCCTTTGAAAATGCAGAAATTGCAGGGCAAGCGGTTGTAAAAACGTTCTCAAAAGGGGTCATTCCCTCAGCCTGCGAGATTCTGGATAGAGTTTCTCTGCAGGTTCTCAGACGTTACGATCCGAAACTCGTGCTCCCTTCGGAAGGGGACGTTCTTCTTTTCGAAGTTGACGGCACTGAAAGCTCGGCACGTGAAGCTGCAGAGCAGATAATGAAAATCTGTTCTCCCCTGGCTCTTTCCATAAAGCTTGCGGAAAGCGAAAATGAAATGGCAGACATCTGGGCGGCCAGGAAACTTGTAGGGGCCGCAGTTTCCCGTCTGGACCCTACAAAAACCCGTATTTATGTCGGAGAAGATGTGGGGGTTCCCATAAAAAAGGTTCCAGAACTACTCAAAAAGGCACAGGAAATTTCAGAAAAATTCAACCTGCCTGCCATGAAGTACGGGCATATAGGAGACGGAAACCTGCACCTTGCCCTCTTTATTGATGTCCTGAATAAAGATGAGTGGGATCGCCTGAGCAAAGCCGCAGACCTGATTCACAGGACAGCGATTGAACTTGGGGGCACAGTCAGTTCCGAGCATGGTGTAGGTGCAGCTAGGGCTGAGTACATGGAAGCCCAGTGGGGCTCTGCCCTTGAGGTGATGCGTGCAATCAAAAAGGCCCTTGACCCGAAAGGCATACTGAATCCGGGCAAATTGGGGTTGTGAAAACCATGAAAAACGAAGGAAAAAAGGAAACTGAGCAGGCAAAAGAGCTGGATAAAATTGAGATAAGAGTGGAAAAAGGAAAAGAGAAGCTCTTTGAAGTTGACCGCAGATCGGTTTATAAATGCGTGCAGTGCGGAACCTGCCGCTCTGTCTGTCCTGTCTTTGACGTAGTGGGCTGGGAATCTGCTAACACGCGCGGAAGAATGCTCATCATAAAAAGCCTTCTCGAGGGCACTCTCCCTTCCGAAGATGTACTTCCAAGCTTGGCTTCGTGTACAACCTGCGGGATCTGCGCTGCTAAATGTCCTGCCGGAGCAAACCCGCCAGAAGTCGTGGAAGCTGCCCGTGCCCAGCTTGTGAAATGCGGCATTACAACTGAAGCCCAGGAAAAATTAAAGTCGGCGGTCATGACATACGGCAACTCCTTAGGGGAAACACAGAATCGCAAACACTGGCTTTCCGAAATAGAACGCTCACAGCTGCCTGAAAAGTCGGATTACGTCTATTTCGTGGGCTGCTTTGATTCTTACCGTTATCCGGAGTTTGCAAAAAAGACATTTAAAATCCTGCAGCGCTATGGAGTAACTCTCTTGCCTGATGAACAGTGCTGTGCTTCTCCTCTTCTGCGTACCGGATTCAGGGAAGACGCAGAAAAGATCATGGAACACAACCTTGAGCAGATAATACAGGTAGGAGCTCACACAATTATCACAAGCTGTGCCGGTTGTTATACAACTCTCAAAAACAATTATCCCGGGGAGCTTCGTGTCATCAGCCTACCCGAGTTCCTTGCCGAACATCTGGATGAACTCAAGCTGAAGAAACTTGACCTTACAGTCACCTACCATGATCCCTGCCATCTGGGCAGGCACAATAAGATTTATGACGCTCCGAGGAAAGTCATCCAGGCAATCTGCACCCTCAAGGAAATGAAAAATATCAAAGAAGAATCCCGCTGCTGCGGCGGCGGAGGCGGGGTAAGGATAGGGTATCCTGACATTTCCCTTGAACTTGCCAGAAACAGGCTTAAAGACGTACCAGAAGGTGTGGACTACATTGTTACCTCCTGTCCCCTCTGTGTGAGAAATCTCAGGGACGCAGGCGGAGATATCGAGGTCATAGATATTATAGAACTCGTGGCAATGGCGATGGAGTAATTTTAGCTGTCCGGGTTTAGCTATCTGTGAATTTAGATGCCTGTGTCTCAATTGATTTTTACTGTGGGCCGACTTTATCCGGTTCAACTCATTCTTTTTTCTGCTTCTGAGAAATAGTTTTATCTTTCGATTTTATATTTCCGGATAGAGCAATAGAAAATTCTCTGTCTTCTGTTAACGGTGTATAACAGCATATTTTTATCTTCGTAAAACGACTCTTGTTTACTGAATTTTTAACCAGATATAAGTTTTAGAAGTAGATTGGGAGAATAGAATCATGAGTTGTAGACCTATAACACTTCGTAATGTTTCGCCTGATACTTTTAAATGTATGAAGAAAAAGCTTCAGGACTACGGCATCCATGTGCCCCCGGGAAATAGAGGAGAACTTTCTGGCAAAGGGATTACTGCGGATTTCGAATGGGACGGAATGTCCAATCTTATTATCACAATTACGGAAAAACCTTTTATCGTCAACCGTGAGGTAGCTGCCATGAAAATAAAACATTTCGTAAAAGAGTGCCAAGGTTCGTAAAGGAAATCTGGAATTGGGATGAAATATGGGCGAAAGAAAACTGGATACTGAAGGCTGTCAGGGAATTAAGTTTAAAAATGTTACTCCAGATGTGTTTTCCTGCATGAAGAAAAAACTTCAGGCCTGCGGGATCGAAACTTCACCCGGAAACTCCGGGATGCTTGAAGGAAACGGAATAGTTGCCAGTTTTAGCTGGGATGGTGAGGCAAACCTGATATTTGAAATCAAGGAAAAGTCTCTGAACACTTACTGCGGGCAGGTAAGCGGAAAACTCAGGGCTCTCCTGCGCGAGTGCCAGGGATTTTGAGGAAAACCCTGCTTTTGATATTACAAAGCTATATCATTGAGTGACCTCTGCCTTTCAAATTCTAATAGTAGTTTTTTAATTCTCTGGTCGTCCCCTGATACAGGATCGGTGTTTTCAGGATAAAATACCCAACGTGATTTTTGATTATGTTTTGATGCTTTTGCAACACGATGGCTCTACAAACGCTAAACTCGCGGAAAAAGAATGACTGTAAATATTATTACTATTACTGTGAAGTAATAACAACGAAATACAAATGGACGATCAACATAGCTACAAAATATTAAAACGTAGCTATTTTTAGCTTATACGTCACTGAGTAGCCTGAAAAATTAGCTCAAAATCAACAAAATAGCTACCTTTTATGAATAAATGTAGCTATTCTTTGGGTTTTAACAGTGTGCCGAGCTTTCTATATATAATCTTCAGAGTCCTACAATTTGGATGGTGGGTTTATTACAATTGTTTTTGTAAAAGGAGATCTCTTGTTATTGTCTGAATACGCGGTTTTCTTAAACTTCTGAATCTTTTATTATTTTCTTTAAGCGTCTTTAACTTGAATGTTAAATTTTTGTAACCATAAAGGTGTTTTTCAATGATTGACTCAAATGTAACCAAAACAGCAAAAGTTTTTATGGATATTTTTGATGTTTATGATGCAAATATTTTAAAAATAAACACTATCCTTAAGAATGGGTTTTGTGATGTTGCAATTATTATGACAGTGAGTGCGCTAGAGGTTCTGTTAACTGACTTATTAGAAGCATACAAAGACTTTTGGTTTCGCTCGAGGGCTGAAGGTAATATAAATGCTGTATTTTTGGAAAATAGAGTTAAAATTAAAAAAGAAATAAGAGATTATTTAACGAAAATTGGGGCATATGATGATTTTTTGAGAAATTACTATATATATCAGGATCAATTAGATCCAGAAACTGATAGCATTTATGAGATACTCTTCTCTGGAGACGGCAGAGGTAGATTAAATAGACTAAATTTTCAGAATTTAAAAGATAAAAATGGCGTAAGGAAAGCGTACGTGCTTTTTTTGATGTGGACTTAGAGCCTATCCGAAAAGTCCCGCTGCTCTAAATATTATCCATGCACATGCTAACTGAAGCATAGCAAGGTAATTCTCAACCTTTTTTCCCATCTTATAAGCAGCCTTCTGAATCTGTTTATCCAGGAATGTGTCCTTTCTACAACCCATCTTCTTGCCCTAAAACCTGGTATCTGTATTCTTATATTTTCCTCTCCGCGGCTTTTGATATGGGCGGTATAACCATATTCTTTAACCAGTTGTCTGATGTCAGGAAAATCATATCCTTTATCCATACAGATATTCTGAATTCCCTCATCCGGAGAAGGTCTTTCAAAAAGAATGGCATCTAAAGTTTCTTTTACAAGCTTTTTATCGTGACGATTTGCTCCATCAACAGTTACCGAAAGTGGTATACCTTTCCCATCTGTTAAAATACTCCTTTTTGTACCTTTTTTGCCACGATCAGTTGGATTCGCTCCGGTACCAGGTCCACCTAATGGTGCTTTTGTCATAGAACCGTCAATTGCTTGCCATTCCCACTCTAATCCTTTTTTATGATCATACTCCAGTAGACCAGCTATCCACATATTCTCAAAGAATCCTGAGCTTCTCCATTCCTGAAATCGATCATGGACAGTGCTTGGAGCTCCATAAAATCGTGGCAGAGATTTCCATTGGCAACCAGTCCGAAGGAGATAAAAAATACCACTCAGTATTCTCTTATCATCTTTTCGAGGTCTTCCAGGCTTCTTTTTCGGTATAGGGAGAGGGAATAATGCTTTTATTTGATTCCAAAATCCGTCAGAAATCTCGTAGTCTTGTACGTTTGTTCGTCTTACCACTAATCAATATTAACCTAAAATCTAGTTATTCTACTTTTCGGATAGGCTCTTAATGGAAATGCTTGATCCTAGCAAAAATGAGTCTTTTAACAAATGGTCAGAGTTAAATGTTTTCTTTGAAGAAAGGCATGAAATAATACACAAAGGGAAGAGTACTTCGTTTACACAAGAGAAAATAAAAGATACATTGAAATCCCTATTATATATGATGGATAGATTGGATGAGATAGTGATCCCTTGTTACCGAATTCCTAAAGGTTATTTTCCCCTCACGCCTGATTTAAGCGGTTTTATGCTTTCTTATCATGCTAAAGATGATTTGCTTACTTGAATTTGTATTCATTGGTCATCGGTTAAGGAATTTTCTTGCTTGTATGCTATTGATTTAGGAGCAAAAGTCAGTCCCAAATTTCGAAACCAATAACTAAAATCGATGCCCTGTTCCAACTTCATATCAATGAATATTTTGGAGAACTGTTCTGGAAATAAGGCAATTTATCATGATTCCTCACTTAACCGAAGACTCATGAAGGATTATTTAATTTTAAGACAGCCTCTAAGTCCAGACCCAATTGTAGAATCAAATTTAATTTTAGAGACGCTCTAAGTTAAGGTGATACCTAAGCATAGGGGCTGTAAATCATCAGAAAATACTTTTAATAACACATTTTATTCTCAATATATTACGATTAGAGAAATTATTAGTCTAAGTTTCATATGGGTTAACAGTATTATCTTATTAAATAAGATAAAAAATCGCACGATTCCTCTTTTAGAGTTCGAATATGTGTTAAGGCATTATTCTCACATATATACTTTCCAGCCAGAGTCTCTAACAATCAAAGATTAGGAAATAATTATAGATTTAAAGTGAGTATGAAAATCGCATTGTTTGAGAGTTTGCACATAAAACTTATAAGGAGTTAACAAAAAGTAGTTTATGGAGTCCAAATGTACTCTCCAGGTTCAGCTGAACTCCACAATATATGCCCTAAGAGGCATGGTTACCTACATTCGGCAGCAAGCACATCCTAACATCTATATATCCTTGATTGTTATTTTTTGTAGGCTTATTTAAAAATCAGTGTCATGAGGACTATATGTCAAATCTGATTTGTCATTTCTCTCATTTGTTGCAAATATATATTAATGATGTCATGGTTAACATTTAGTAATTTTTGATTTAAATTGAATTTCAAATGTTCTGAAAAAAACGACATCAATAGAAAAATAGAATGGATTTTTATGTCGACCTGCCGAATGTAGGTGGTTATGTTAGCTTTGCGTATATTTAAGCTTGCCTGATCTTGTCTCCTAGAAAAGAATAATTTAGGAGTGATATAAATGATAGAAAATAAAACCAGAGGTGCAATATTTACAGCAATACTTCTTTTGAGTCTTGCATTTGTACCTGCAGTAATGGCAGAGCCAACGACTATACCGACGGGAATGTCCAATGATAAAGTAATAGTACAATCAGCAACTGGAGTTTTAGGCGAAAATTTATGTGATGGTCTGACTGCAGCACTTTGGGCGCTTGATCAGGTTGTAAACGACAATAGAATTAGCCAGGCTGAAAATGCACTGGCTGTGGGTGCTAATCACTTCAGAAATAATCAAATCTCAGCGGGATGCACTGATTTATTAAGTGGAGTGCGCACCTCTACAACTTTATTAACCTATTGGGGTTCAAACCTTGCTAGTTGGCTGTATAATAAACTGCTTGATGCGATAAATGCTGCAAAGAGCTTCCTTCATCAACAGGGGTACTTGTAATTCACTAATAGTTGACTAATATGTTTCAAATAAATCGAAGCATAGTTTCTAACTCCTTTTTCCCAGATTTTGGGTGTTATTGGAGCTAGTGTCATGGCAACTTAATTATAAGACATTCATATTTAAACTAGTCCTCATCCGTAGTCCCTTTCTTAATTATAGTGACCCATAACTAAATTTCCTAGACACTAGCCTGTATATTCGTATAAACACAGGTAAAAGCTATGTAGAGATAATATTATGAAAATATTAATCATGAATTAGGGAACGAAATATGTACTAAAAACTTAGGGCTTACGCATTTATTCCATAAAATCAAGTACAGTAAGCGCCATAATTAATGTCCAAATTTTAGAATGTTTTGTGTGTTACTGCTATTGATTTTTGAGTGTAGGTGCGTGAGTCCTAAAATTCTAAATTGAGTACATCTTACTGGACTCAAAACCAGTATTTTTTAGGTGTGATCTAATGAGAACTAGAAATTTATTGTTGCTAGGAATATTGGTCGAGCTTCTGTTATTTGGAATTTTTGATTATTTATCTATTGATCCGACTTATGGAAGAGTTTCAGGTGCGATTATTATAGGTATATTATTTGGTAAATTTCTAGGTAGAGGCTCAATAAAATCTGCTTTTATTTTTATATTAGCTTACAACCTGATCGGCTGGATTTTAACATTTTTGTTTACTTCCGATGGAAAGCTTATGTTACAATCTGGAAGTTTAGTTGCATCTATTTTTATTGGCACTGTAATTGTTCTAGCTTTTATCAATTCAATAATCGGATCATTTGTTGCATTTGTTGTCTCCAACCTAACAAAGAATAAACAGGATGACGGATTATGAATTTTTCAGAAATACTGGTTACTATGGAGGATGAACTATTTAGAGGTTCAAAAAGTAGATATGTATGGTTTTTTGGTGGAGTTTTTGTCTTCCTTTGCTTTCTAGCAATGCATTACGGTACTTACATGTCTCTTTTATTTCCAAATTTCGAGGGCATTCCATATTCTTTAATCTCATATTTGGTAGTATTGTCTATCGGACCTTTTATAATAATGATTACGTCTTTTGATATCGTAAGCAGTGAAATCGAAACCGGATCGATAAGATACATTATACCCAAGGTTCATAGATCGTCTTTCATATTAGGAAAATTTTTCTTTTTATTTCTGGTATTTATCTCTATTTCTTCTGGAATTGCGCTTATAAGTCTGATGTATCAGTATTCTGCAGATAATGTCTTTCAGTTCAAAAATACTATTTTGTTCTGGATTTTTTCAAGCCTTTATTTAGGTTGCTTCATAAGTATTTTTTTACTCATCTCAACTCTGTCTGTAAATAACAAAATTTCATTTACAATGTCTATCGTGTTTCTTGGGATTTTAATCTATTTCTTTTTACAGGGACATGATACCTATCTTAAATATATCACTCCTTTTTTTACGGTATTGAAAATATGAGTTTTATAAACAGCTTTTCGGTTAAGACTGGATATCTCAGGTTTTGTGAAAGCCTATTTTCAATGTTCTTGTATATATTGGTCTTTTTGTCCACGAGTTTAGTAGCCATTAAAAGGAGGGATTTATAATTACAGTGGCTATCTCTACCAAAAATCTATACAAAAAATATGGCTCTCGCTTTGTTCTTGAAGATCTTTCCCTGAACGTAGAAGAAGGAAGTATCTATGGCTTTTTGGGCAAAAATGGCGCCGGGAAAACAACTACGATAAAATTATTGTCTGGGCTTTCAATACCTTCGCAAGGACAGATTTTTGTTAATGGCATGGACTTGTCTTCGGAATCAGGAAAAGTTAAAAAGATTCTGGGTTTGGTTCCCCAGGATTCCGATTTTTACGATGAGCGGACCGCCTTAAGCCACATGGTCTATTACGGCAGATTAAAAGGCCTGAGTAAAAAAGAGAGCCTGGAACAATCCAGGATTTTATTGGACAGGGTAGGACTTGGAAATGAAACGTTCAAAAAAGTGGGCTACTTTTCTCATGGTATGAAAACACGGCTAGGGATTGCACAGGCTCTTTTGAATAATCCAAAAATACTGATTCTTGATGAGCCCACAAATGGCCTTGATCCTGTTGGAATCCGGCAAATTCGGCAAATTCTCCATGACTGTAGTAACACCGGAATCACGATATTTCTTTCATCCCATAACCTTCTGGAAATACAGGAGATTTGCACTCATGTAGGAATTTTGGATAAAGGCAAACTTGTAGCCGAAAATACAATTGAGAAAATTCGTCACCTTGAGTCAAATGGAGTTATTACAGTTGGAGTCTACAACTCTCTTCTGAAATGATTTCATTACTTCAAAGTATGGAGTTTGTTGTAAAAACTGAATTGAAAGCTGAATACATTTTGGAAATTTACGTAAACTCCAAGATAGATGTCAAACCGGAAATCAACAGGTTAATTGTTGAAAGTGGAGGCCAGGTTTTTAAACTTATGGAAAATTCTCTCTCATTAGAAGATGCATTTTTCAACGTCACCGGAATAAACCTGTAACTCTCAAGCAGGAAGTCCATATTTTCACCTACAAAAGAGGACACTCTCCATCTTTTTCAATTAACTAAAAAGAGGATAAAGAATGATGGTTGTGCTGACAAAGTTTCTGCTTTTTTCCTTCATTGATGCATAGGTTTTCTGTTAAAGCTTATGAATTTTCTCAACCTCGTGGAAACTAAGAATTAGAGTGTGAGCCCTTGGTTTTTAGTAGAAATATATATCTAATATACAATTTTAACACGAAAGTTGATAATATGCAAAGTACAAAGATTAATACGGAGCGCATCCCAAAATCAGTTTTATTTCCACATAAATAAGAGTTTCAGAACCATTTTTCTAATCAGAAGCTCGATTGATTATTTCCAAATTTGAGATTTAGTAACATGCTTTGAAGTTTTGGGATCAGCTCATCAACTAATCTGTAATTTATCTATAATTCCTTTTTTATAGATATCGGTATTATAAATACATTGAAATGTGACATAGTCAAGATAATACAGATATGTCAGAGATTGCATCACATTCCTACGAAACAGGACAACAAGTTCCACATTTAGAATTTGAGAGTTCTCAAAACGCTGAATGGCATTTGAAAAATAGGTATTGTTAACTAATTATAGCTAGCTCTTTATTTCTATGTTTCATTAATAGAAGAACAGAGTACTTTAGCATTTCAAGACTCTTCGTATAACACTTTGTCTTTCGTCTTAACCTTGCCAGAAAGTGCCTCAATATTCCGTTATATCCTTCAACTGTATACGTTTCTGCTTTAGATTGAGTATGAATATTTTCTGGAAGAAACTCTGCATATGCCCTCCAGTGATCTGTCATCACTTCTCCAATCTCTTTCTGCTTTAATTTTTCCCATATTAGTTGTCCAGTTTCCGTTCCTCTGCTACCAAAAGAGCAGTTGATGAACTTTTTCCCAACTCTATCAACAGCAATCCAGATCCAGCAATATTTTTTTTAGTACCGATATAAGTGTGCCTCTCATCCATTTCAACAATAGATATCTCATTTTCGCTTTTTAAGTCCTCCAACTCCTGACCAAATTTTTTTATCAAGTTTTGGACAGAAACATGACTTATTCCTAAAAATCGCCCTATTGAGCGAAATCCTAATCCTTCAAGATAGAGTTGCAAAGCCTGTCTCTTTACAGAAGGGGAGCTAGCAGTTGATTTTAACTCTACTGTATAGTTATATCCACAATCATAGCATTTGTAGCGTTGACGTCCAAAAACTATACCATTCTTTTTGTGACTGGAACTGTTACATTTTGGGCAGTTCATACAGAAATATAGGTTCTCATGATATATCTCTATAATTATTTACCAAAGCCTATTTTTTTATGGTGGGGAAGGAACAAATTCCTATTGATCGAAAGGTAACTCTTAATGGGATCAACGCTTTAATCAAACATGAAAACAATTCAAGAGTGCTGAAAAGGCTCGATTTTGTCAAATTTAGGTATTTGGGAGACTCTGTCGAAGAATCTACTATTAAAGTTGGAGTGACTAAGAAAACAGGATATTACTGGCAAGATGATTGGAATAAAGGCGGCTATGCCGCCTTAATACCAAATTTTAGTGGAGGAAGAGAGTCCAAGCTGACCGATGAACAAATAGAAGAATTAAGAACCTGAGACTTTTTATTATTTTCTGGTCTTCAGACTTTCTCTCATATCATACAAAACAATAATATTTTAATTATATTGATATAATATAGTTGTGAATGGGAAAAGGGAACCTCGCAATAGACAAATCAATGGCAAAAACGGTTGTTGACGGAAAAATAATAATTCCTTTACCAAAGGTTTTGGTTGAAAATCGATACTACCCTATGTTCTTTGTATATTCTCCTACTCATTGTGATGATTGTGGAAGTAAATTACATGTAAACTCTCACTACACTCGTTTTATTTTATCAAGTCACGGTACTATAGCTCGCGATGTTACATACTGGACTTGTTTTTCTTGTAAGAAACATTTCCATGATCAGATTATTGGTGTTCCTGGTTCTGCAAATTACAGTTATGAGTTTTATGAAAAACAAATGTCTGTTAGATACGATGGGCGATGCAGTCTAAACAATTCTCGAAAAATTGGAGAAACATATACAGAAGGACTAACTGATTTCTGTGGGAGAGCTCCTTGTGCCACTTCACTATGGTTATATGAGCAACAACAAGCAGAGCTTTCAAAGCAAGAACTTTTAGATCAAAATATTGCTTTTGACAGAACATTGTATGTTGATGGAGATTGGATCAAAAAAGGATGGAAAAAGAAATTTGAAACTCTGTTGGGAAGAGAAATTTCAGAAAAAGAATGGAAAAAGATGCGATATAAATCTGTTTACGTTATTGCCACAAAAGAAAAGGTCGTTTTGGATTTTGAGATAACTGACAGATTACCAACAATTGAAGCTCTGATGCCTCTTTTCATACGAATAAAAAACCGATTTCCTGAAGGTAAAATACAAAGGATCGTCTCTGATGAAGATAAAGCAATCATTGGAGCTGTAAAAAGTGTCTTTCCTGAAGTGGCTCACTCCTTTTGTGTGTTCCATCAATTAAAAAACGTTAGTAAGAGATACAGTGACGAATTCAATTCTATCACAAATATTCCAGGTAATGATGAGCTTGTGTACAATGAGATATGTCAATTAATACGCTCTGATACGGTTATCAGTGCTGTTGTATGTTTTCAAAAGATCCGAGAATTGGATTCTGGTCTGGAACTTTCAAAAGCGTCTCATAAAGCAATTTCTTATGCAAAAGAGATTTTCACGAAAAATGTAAGTTTCTTGAAAAAGGGTTTTACACCTGAGACAGATAACACAATGGAACAGATATTTTCTTTGATAGGTGATATTGTAGACAAAGCAAGATCATTCAAAACTGATAGTGGGCTAACTAATTTCTGTTATAATTTGTTTACTTATTTCAACAAACGGTGTTTCAGTACTGGAAAATGGAGAGGATTCTCACCTTTAATGAGGGCAAGATTCCAATATGGATAAAGGTAGAAAAAAAATAACTCTTCAATTTAAAATGGAATTCCTATAGCGGTAGCTGATGAAAATCTCCATAAAAATAGGGCATGTAACAAAAAAATTGGATAAGTTCTTGCATCAATAAATAAACTTTCTCAAAATGAGTAGATTAGTTTACTCAAATTAGAATGAAATTTCTTGATTTTTTCAAAATTGAAGAAGATCCAGAAAAAATTAAAAAGACTCAAGAACCTTGTTGGAAAATAAGGATTATTGGACTATCAGAGAAGTTTTGGAGCTAATAAAGGAAAAATTTGGTGTAGAGTATTCACAGAAACAAATAGGAGTTATACTGCATAATTTTAAAATGTATCACTCTAAACCATATACTCTTGACTACATAAGGCCTGAAAACGCAGAAGAATTTTAAAAAAGTTAGCCGAAGCAATTCCAGCATATATTGGTTCAGATGAGCAATATATAATAGGTTTTCTGGATGAATCTTCACCACAAACAAAAGCAAATACGCAAAGATTGTGGTCATTTAAAAAACCTTCATTGGTCATCGGTTAAGAAATTTTCTTGCCTGAAAGCTATCGATTTTGCACTGGAAGCCAGCCTTAAATTTTGGCCTGTTTACATAAAATCGATACTCTGTTCCATCTCACAAGTTATTAAAATATGTGATAAACGTTGTGGAAATTGACGCAATTTGTCACGATTCCTCACTTAACCGAAGACGCATGAAAAAACCTTTAATGATAAAAAATATGGATTACATAAAGGCAAACGCATTTGCGTTTTACTCAATTAATGGGAATAATTGTATTGATTTTAAAGACAGTTCAAAGGCAGAAAGTTTATGTGAGTTTCTGGAAAAAATAGTGGAAGAAAATAAAGGAAAAAGTATAGTAGGACTTACGCAGTTGAACAGAAAAACAGCAACACTAAATGCTCAACTGTCTAAATTACCCAAATTCCGATGATGCTGCTAGTACTTGATTTTGTACTTCAAGTGCGTAAGTCCTATGTTTTTAATCTATAAGTATAATCATTCTTTTTGAATTAATTATAACATCACTATCTAGGACCATGAGTTTTTCTCCATTTCCCTTACTTTTTGTGCTTTAATTCGAAAATTTTCGAAAAATACATAATTTTGATTATTCGTTGGTAGTTTTTGAAACAGTGACGAGTAACTCAATCACCGTGGAAAACAATATCAATCGGATTTTTTCAGAGTAGTGTCAATATTTCTGTAAATTCAAAATCAAATTTCTAGATACTGTAGTACATTTAGTTTGGTGACTTTTTTGAAAGAACAATTTTAAAGAACTTTCGGGACGCTGTCCACCCGAAGTAAGTTCGAAAAACAGAACGGATTTTACAATTCTATTTTTAGCCGAAGAAAATATTTAATATTAGTTACGCTAACTAACCAGTTAGTTTGGCTAATTAAATTTCACAAATATCATTTATGGAGAGCAAAAATGGAAATTTCCAGGCTTCTTGAAAAAATGGATCGCTATTATCAAAAAAGTTTAAAAGAATATGAATTTTCAGATGAATATAGCGATATCACCTCCAATATCTTCCTCTACCTCAGGAAAATTAATTTCTTGGGTAACCCCACAATATCCGAACTGGCAAAGGCAATGGAGGTCAGCAAACCCTCTGCCAGCAACATGGTTTCTAAAATGGCGGAAAAAGGCCTGCTGAAAACAAAGGCTTCCCCGAAAGACGGAAGGGTTTGCCTGCTCGAACTCACCGATAAAGGAAAAAAGGTAGTTGAGATTGAAACCTGGGCTGATATGATGTTTTTTGAAAAGATCCGGGAAATTCTGGACGAAGAGGAATTTGAGGTTCTTGAAAGGATCTTTGAGAAAATCGCTGCCGGGCTTGAAGAGGAAAAAGCATGATTGATGAACAGAAAATGGGGTCTGCAAGCCTCGGAAAGCTTTTCCTGAAGTTCACTTTCCCAGCAACCATTGGAATGGTTGTTGCTGGAATCCAGGGGATTATTTCCGGTTTCTTTGTAGGAAATACGGTGGGCAGCCAGGGGCTTGCAGCGACGACCCTTGCATTTCCTGCAATTGTAGCCATGTTTGCAATAGCACATATGATCGGGGTCGGGACTTCAAGTCTTATGGCTCTGGCCCTTGGCAGATCTGATCGGCAGGAAGCCCTCAAGCTCATACATAACGCTTTTCCCTTGCTCCTACTTGCGGGAATCGGGTTTACCGCCTTCGGAATGGCTTTCTCTGGCTCATATCTCCGTCTGTTGGGAGCTTCCGGTCCGGTCTTTGACATGGCAAATACTTACCTCAGAATCATATTTGCAGGTTCGATATTCACGCTCCTGTCCCTTGCTCTCGACCCTCTGACTCGAAACGATGGGAAACCAAGACTTGCCATGATATGTCTGACTGGGGCGATTCTCATAAACATCGGTCTTGACTACCTCTTTGTCATGCGCATGGGAATGGGGGTCACTGGGGCTGCTATATCCATGGTAATTGCTTTCGCTTTTTCCGGAATCCTGTTATCTATCTATTTTTTCAGCAGATGGGCCGGGCTGAGGCTAAACCCCAGGTCCCTCTTCTTGAAGCCGAAAATTATTTTCTGGATCATGAAGGCAGGCCTACCCTCCTTTGCAATGCAGTTTTCGACCTTCTTCCTGCTCTTTGCGAACAATTACATGCTGCTCAAGTACGGTTCGGAACTTGCGGTTACAGGCTACGGAATCATAGGTTACGTTTTCTCGACCTTCTCCTTTATCTATGAAGGAATCGCACTCGGCACCCAGCCAATCATCGGTTTTAATTACGGAGCTCGTTATTACTCCCGGGTTGCTAAAACCCTGCAGATAGCTATTATCTCCTGCCTCGGGACTGGAGTAGTCGGTTTCCTGATCATCTCTATATTTCCGGAACAGATTATCCGTATCTTTAACCACGACAGCTCCGAGCTCCTGGCAATTACCCTTAACGGCATGGGGCTTTTCATGTTTACCCCCTTGCCCAGGGGACGGTTATGCTGAGTTCCGTTTATTTCCAGTCAATAAACAGGAGCAGTACCGCCCTTTTCATCCTGCTCGGAAAAGTTTTCCTCTTCCTCTCCCCCTGCTCTTGATTTTACCCTACTTATTTGGCCTTGATGGAGTCTGGCTAGCAACCCCTACGGCGGAATTTCTGATGTTCTTGGTCGTACTGGGCTTACTCTGGAAGGAGTTTAGTTTTCTCAAGAATGGAAAAACTGTAAGTGAAGAAAGCCGCTGCCTTGCTTCTGAGACTGTATTAACTCCCAACGAGTGAATTGGGATTCCATGCCCCTGTGAACCATTGCCGTAAGAACTCCCTGCATACGGAATTCAAGAATTCAGACATCAAGGGGGCAAAAACCACATCCCCCTATTCCGAGGTATCATAACCTTAATTTGACAGAAGTTGTTAATTTGCAAAGTAGTTTTTTACAAAAACACCTTACGTCGACATAGAATTTATTGGAAAAATGAAAATATAATAAATCAAAGAACATAGTATCTAAATTACAGTTGTAAAGATAAAACATAAGCGTATGGCTTATTTATTCATTCTAATATTTATGTTTCTGTCAAATTAGGGTCATAACCTTCATTTGCCTGGATCTAATTTTCTTTTTTGCGTTTACTCGGCATGTAATCGATGGTATGCCCGACATTCCTATATCTTTTGGAATATTCGTGGTTTATGAAGTATAGGGACCGCCTGCTGAGGGTGCTGTTCCTTACTTCTATTAGAAGTCGGCCAGAGGAGGATATAATTTACGCAGTTAAACTGAAAAAATCAATAGCATTAAACTCTGAATTGTCTAAATGTTAATAATTATTTACAGCAAGAATGCCCTCAAAGGGGTATACTTCCAGAACCGGGGATTCGTCATCCTGACAGGAGGATTACATCAAGAATAGCGCTTATTTGATGAAAATCGCCCGGTGGATAGACAGAGAACTGATCGAACAATTCTAGAGAAAAATACTTTAATTACGCGATGTTTATTCGGATGAGGAAGTTTAAAATGCAAGTCTACATCGACGGAAAGTACTATGAAAAGGAAAATGCAAAGGTGTCGGTATTCGACCATGGTTTTCTCTACGGGGATGGAATTTTCGAAGGAATCCGAGTTTATTCGGGAAAAGTCTTCAAGCTGAAAGAACACCTGGACAGGCTCTATAAAAGCGCGAAGGCGCTAATGCTCGAAATTCCATTAACTCCGGATGAATTAAAAAAGGATGTTGAAGACGCCGTGAAGCGTAACCAGAAAACAAACGGCTATATCCGGCTGGTCGTTTCACGGGGTGAAGGAGACCTCGGAGTAAATCCGTTCCTCTGTAAAAAAGCTTCGGTGATCATCATTGTCGGGGACATCCAGCTTTATCCTGAAAAGTTTTATACGGAAGGAATTCCGGTTATCACGTCGAGTCTGCGCCGGATCAGCCCGGACTGTTTTGACGTCCGGATCAAATCGCTTAATTATTTGAATAACGCTCTCGCGAAGATCGAGGCTGCCCAGGCGGAATGCATGGAAGCGGTGATGCTAACGCGGGAAGGTTATGTCGCGGAATGCACCGGGGACAATATTTTTATAGTATCTAATGGGGTTCTTTACACACCCTGCCTTACGGACAGCGCTCTCGAAGGGATAACCCGCAGTTTTGTAATGGAAATCGCCGAATGTGCAGGAATGACTATCCGGGAAACCCATTTAACGCAGTACGATCTTTACACCGCGGACGAATGCTTCTTGACAGGAACCGGGGCGGAATTGATTCCGGTCAATAAAATCGACGGCCGCGTGATAGGCAGCGGCAGACCCGGTGAGTGGACGAAAAAACTGGCAAACCTCTTTCATGAGGCAGTTCATGCGTAATAACAGAAGATATTTCACCCGATTGGTTCCGGGAACGCTCCTGTTGGTTATGACCCGGGCTTTTCCATAACACTTATCGTGTCATAAAAAGCAGTATCACGGCGAAGGATGGCGGTTTCCCGTTTACCCGAAAATTTTTGAAATTTGCATACTCTTAAATTTTCATCCGGTGATCTTGTTCCGCTCTTCGCTTTTCCGAATGGGTAATTTATATAAGACTTACGTACTTGAAGTACAAAATCAGGTATAATAAACACAGTGAGTTAAAATTACATGTTCGACAGTTAAAGGTTTATTCAGTCGAATACCCCGCAGCTTGCTGCGGGGATGGAAAACTTCCCCGATAACCGTTGTTAAATAATCAATTTATATTTTTAGCTACATTTGTACTGTAAATGGAACTCAGACATGCAAACCATTGTGTATATAAAATAAGATATCACATGGTTTTTTGTGTGAAGTACCGTAAAAAGCTTCTTTTAAAGACAGAACTCGTAAACTTTTTGAAAAATGTATGCTTTGAAATTAGTGAAAGATACTGTTTTGAGTTTGATGCAATTGGTAGTGATGGCGATCATGTACATCTTTTTGTTGGAGCTGAACCAAAGTATTCTCCTTCAAAAATCATGCAAATTATAAAATGTATTACAGCAAGACAAATCTTTAAACAATACCCTGAAATCAAAAAACACCTTTGGGATGGTGAACTGTGGAGTGATGGAGGCTACATTGGAACTGTAGGAGATGGAATAACTTCCGATGTTATCAAAAACTATGTTGAAAATCAGGGAAACCAGGAGGAAAAAGAAGCATATCAGCAAATGAAAATTCTTGATTTTGAATAACCATTACAACCAGAGCGGTGGCGCGAACATACCCCGTTGCTTGCAGCGGGGTGCGCCAGCGCAACTTTGATTCCCACACAGCTTCAGGGGAAAAACGTCTCATTTCCGGGCTGAGGTGTTTTTTGAATTGACACTCAATTCAAGATCTACTGTAACTATTTTTTTCATGAATGTGTTCTCTCAGTCGTTTTTACCAAAAACGCAATCTACCTCCATGTTTACGGTTTAAGCGTTATGTTTCTTAAAACATAACAGTGAAATCTGCTCTATTCTCTGGAGGTAAAATGTTCTATTTCGAGAGGAAAAATATGATCTTTATCAAAGAATAACTGTATGATTTATTTCTTTTTCTTTTGTGTTAAAATCGCCATACGTCCGTTATTTGATGGGATGAGTGTTATGTTTATTTAAACATAACGGTGTGATATCTCCTATTGTTCCTATGTGACTTGTCCAAGCAGTAATCCTTTTTTCGCAAAACGAAGTGTTATCTTCTCTACAACATAACAAAATTCTATTTTAAATTTATAATCGCTCATCGCTAAAATGAACAATAATGTCTATTGACATCTTTTTTCAAGGATAGTTTTCTAATTATCTCGTGAATTATGCGTTATTTCTTCTAATAGTTGGTAACTCGACCTATAGAAAACTATTTATACAAATAAATAGGAAAATGGTAACTGTATTCCTCCATTATAAAGCTTAGTTATGTTTGTATAAACATATCACTTAATAAATTAATATGGGGGGCGCAAAAAAAGAAGTCAGCAACACAGGAAAAATCTCAATATTCTATTGAGTAACTCGATTGATTGTTCAAAATATAATGTCCAAAGAGGCAAATTGTGAGTTTTGGGATGAGCTCTATAAGAAAATATTGGAAGAATGAAAATGACAAGAAAAATTGCTTTTTATGGTAAAGGTGGTATTGGAAAATCCACCACTCAACAAAATACTGCAGCAGCTATGGCATATTTTCACGGCAAAAAAGTTTTTATTCACGGTTGTGACCCAAAAGCAGACTGCACTCGTTTGGTACTTGGCGGCGTGCCTCAGACCACAATAATGGATACGCTCAGAGAGCTGGGTGAGGAGGCTGTAACAACTGAAAATGTAGTTAATACCGGTTTCGGAGGAATCAAATGCGTCGAATCCGGTGGTCCAGAGCCTGGTGTTGGCTGTGCTGGTCGGGGAGTTATCACCGCGATCAATCTTATGGAGGATTTGGGAGCCTATTCCGAGGATTTGGATTTTGTTCACTTCGACGTATTGGGTGACGTTGTCTGCGGTGGGTTTGCAATGCCGATTCGAGAAGGAAAAGCCCAAGAGGTATATATAGTCGCTTCCGGAGAGATGATGGCAACTTATGCGGCAAATAATATCTGCAAGGGCCTGCTGAAGTATGCCGAACAAAGTGGTGTGAGATTGGGAGGAATTATTTGCAACAGCCGTAAGGTCGATAATGAGCTGGAAATGATGGAAGAATTTGTTTCCGCGCTTGGAACACAACTAATACATTTTGTACCACGAGACAACATTGTTCAAAAAGCGGAGTTCAATAAAAAGACAGTTGTAGAGTATGACCCCGAATGCAACCAGGCGCTTGAATATGGAGAACTCGCCAAGAAAATTCTTGAGAATGATATGTTCGTGATCCCAAAACCATTAAGCATGGACCAGCTGGAGAAAATGGTAGCAAGATATGGGCTTATGGACTGATCATGCAAAAAGCCATTCATGCAATTTCATTCTCCACACGCAGCGTAAAACTTCATTGTAAACACACAAAATTTCATTTGCCGCCGGATGAAGTTTCGTATTATAAATTTTGTTCGGCGGGAAAAGGAGGTTTCATATGAAAATGATCAGAGCTATATTACGCCCTGAAACCACTGATGAAGTTACTGAAGGACTCGAAGAGGCTGGTTTTATCTCACTAACAAAAATAAATGTATTTGGTCGTGGAAAACAGAATGGGATCACGGTAGGAACGACGCACTATGATGAACTTCCTAAAACCATGATTATGCTAGTTGTAGAAGATAAGTCTGTTGAAGAAGTTGTTAAACTTATCAAATGCAAAGCATACACTGGTAATTACGGAGACGGTAAAATTTTTGTAACTCCCGTTGACGATGCGTACACAATACGTACTGGAGTTCCAGGTCTTTAAGGAGATGCAACTATGAAAGAAATAATTGCAATTATCCGTCCGAAAAAAGTTGTGCCCACAAAGGAAGCCCTTGAGAAGCTTGGTGTTCCGAGTGTAACTGCGATTCCAGTACTCGGACGGGGTAAACAACGAGGCATTGCAGCCGAACTCAACATCGATATTCATCCTGATATTTTGGCTCAAGGTATAATGGCTGGAATGAAGTACATGGAGTATGTTCCCAAACGCCTTCTGTCCGTAATTGTCCGCAATGAAGATGTTGATACGATTGTTGAAACAATCATTAAGGTTAATCAAACTGCTGAGATAGGCGACGGGAGGATTTTCATCTGTCCGGTTGATGATGCCTTTAGGGTAAGGACGGATGAACAGGGCGACAGCGCTGTTCTGTAATAAAAAGAACAAGGAGGAACGAATCCATGCCATATCACACATTCAAATGTAGCGAGTGTATTCCTGAAAGGGCGATGCACGCTGTTATAAAAGGTCCAGGCGAGGATTTGACGTCGTGCCTTCCCCTCGGATACCTTAACACAATTCCGGGAACTATTTCGGAACGCGGCTGCGCTTTCTGCGGAGCAAAGCATGTTATTGGTGCACCCATGAAAGATGTCATTCATCTGTGTCATGGACCAGTCGGATGCACCTATGACACCTGGCACACCAAACGCTACATCAGCGATAATAACAACTTCCAGCTTAAATATGCCTGGGCGACGGATATGAAGGAAAAACATGTCGTGTTCGGCGCCGAAAAACTGCTCAAGCAGAACATCATCGACTGTTTCAAGGCTTTTCCGCATATCAAAAGGATGAGCATCTACCAAACCTGCACTTCAGCGCTTATAGGGGACGATATAAATGCGGTTGCTCAAAAAGTAATGGCAGAAATGCCCGATGTCGATATCTTCGTCTGCAATGCTCCCGGATTCGGGGGCCGAGCCAGTCGGGAGGGCATCATAAAATCAATATCGCGTGGGTCGATCAGAAGGTCGGAACGTTTGAACCGGAAATTACAAGCAAATACGTCATCAATTACGTCGGCGACTATAACATCCAGGGCGATGTGGAAATCATGGTGGACTATTTCCGGAGAATGGGGATTCAGGTTCTTTCCACCTTTACAGGCAACGGATCCTACGATGATCTCAGAGGTATGCACCTGGCACACCTCAATGTGCTTGAATGTGCACGTTCCTCTGAGTACATCTGCAACGAACTCAGAAAAAGATACGGGATCCCGCGTCTTGATATCGATGGATTTGGATTCGAACCGCTGTCGGTGTCACTCATGAAGGTCGCCATGTTCTTCGGACTCGAAAAGGAAGCAAAAGTCATTATCGACGAAGAAACCGCCAGATGGAAACCGGAACTCGACTGGTACGCGAAACGTCTGAAAGGGAAAAAGTATGCCTCTGGCCGGGAGGCTCCAAACTCTGGCACTGGGCGCATGTAATTGAGGAAGAGATGGGAGTTAAAGTAGTCTCTGTGTATTCAAAATTCGGTCATCAAGGAGACTTCGAAAAGGGTGTTGCCCGGTGTAGCGAAGGCGCGCTAGCCATAGATGATCCCAACGAGCTTGAAGGACTTGAAGCCATGGAGATGTTGAAGCCTGATATCATCCTCACCGGTGTTCGTCCAGGCGAGGTTGCAAAAAAGGCTCGAATCCCATATCTCAACATACATGCATATCACAACGGTCCCTATAAAGGATTTGAAGGATGGGTCAGGCTTGCCCGAGATCTTTACAACGCGATCTATTCGCCGATTCATCAGCTTTCCGGCGTAGATATCAGCAAGGATGAGATACCTACAGATACAGGATTTTTGACTCGACGGCTGATTTCTGATGTGAATATATGTAAGGATGAGACAACTCCAAGCTCGGAAAGACCGTATACCGGAGAATACGATATTGTTTCAAAATTACGTGGAAAGACATACCAAAGTTCACCAATACAGCTTGGCTCACAACAACAACTTGATGGCACGGTATAATGGAGGTGATGTCATTCATGGATGATATTATGAAAGACAGGATCGAGCAACTGGTGGATTATATTATGAAATGGTGTCTGTGGCAGTTTCACTCCCGTGCCTGGGACAGAGAGAAGCAGAACGAGGGAATCCTTACAAAAACCATGCAGTTATTGTGTGAGGAACCCGTTGAACTCGAAACTCCGGCGGACAGATGCTATTGGGTGGATGCTGTGTTTCTGGCTAAGGGTTTCAAAAATACATGCCCATGGTTGGCCACGATGGACAAAAAAGATATCAAGCTGCTCATGCAAGGACTCAAAGAGCGTATGGACTACTTAACCATTAAAGGGTCACTGAATAAAGAACTTACTAACCCGCTCTATTAAGAAAGGGGAAATATTATGTCTTGCGAACTAAAACAACGAGAGCGTGGCGGCATTATCAACCCGATATTCACATGCCAGCCTTGCGGCGCGCAGTATGTCAGTATAGGAATAAAGGATTGCATTGCGATCGTTCATGGGGGACAGGGATGTGTTATGTTTGTCCGCATGCTGTTCGCACAGCATTTCAAGGATAGCTTCGAGATCGCATCTTCCTCTGTGCACGAGGATGGTGCTGTGTTCGGCGCTGTCAGACGCGTTGAAGAAGCGGTCGATGTGCTTTTGATGCGGTATCCGAATGTGAAAGTCGTACCAATCATCACGACATGCTCGACGGAAATCATCGGTGACGATATCGATGGTCTCATTAGGAAGCTCAAAAAGGGGCTTTTGAAAGAAAAATATGCCGGTCGGGAAGTCTATCTTATTCCTATTCATGCACCCAGTTTTAAGGGAAGCATGGTGAGTGGATACGATGTCGCGGTGCAGGATTTAGTAAGTGCGTTTGCGAAAAAAGACAAACCTAACGGAAAACTCAACCTGATTACCGGCTGGGTCAATCCGGGAGACGTAACAGCACTCAAGCACCTTTTGTCGGAAATGGATGTGGATGCGACAGTCCTTTTCGAAATCGAAAGCTTTGATTCTCCTCTGATGCCAGACAAAAGCGGGGTCTCCCACGGCAGCACGACAGTTGATGACTTGATCGGAACGGCGGATGCCCTGGGAACGATTGCACTGAACAAGTACGAAGGTGGAAAAGCCGCCGGATTTCTGGAAAGCAAATTTAACGTTCCTGCAATCATAGGACCGACTCCTATCGGCATTCGCAACACGGATACCTTCCTGCAGAACGTAAAAAAATGACCGGAAAACCAATTCCAGAATCACTCGTTCGCGAACGGGGAATTGCCATCGATGCGCTGACCGACCTTACACATATGTTTTTCGCCGATAAGAGAGTCGCTATCTACGGAAACCCCGATCTCGTCATCGGTCTTGCCGAATTCTGTCTTGATCTGGAGATGAAGCCTGTGATTCTTCTTCTCGGCGATGACAACCAGGCCTATCAAAACGATCCACGTATCAAGGCGTTTCAGGAAAAAGTTGATTTCGATATGCAGATCATTATGAATGCGGATCTGTGGGAACTGGAAAACAGGATCAAAAACAAGGAAGTTGAACTCGATCTCATCCTGGGGCATTCCAAGGGTCGGTGGACCGCCATCGACAACAATATTCCCATGGTACGCGTGGGTTTTCCCACCTTCGACCGTGCGGGACTGTACCGCCATCCGGTCGTCGGATACGCGGGTGCAATATGGCTCGCTGAACAGATGGCGAACACGTTGTTTACCGACATGGAGTACAAGAGGGATAGGGAATGGTTACTGAATGTATGGTAAGGATAGTCACGAGGCTAAATAATGCAACAACTCAATGAGCTACTAAATTGTTTTTGTTGCAATAATTACAGGCGTGACTAGAGTATTAAATGCATTAGGATCCGACAATCAAATATTGTAAAACTTAGCTGAGATTTTATCCCAATCCTGCCAGTTCTCGATAGTTATCATGTTCTGGCAGAATCACTAAGAAGAGGATCCGAATTAAAATTTCGCTGGCGCATCTCGCTGCAAGCAACGGGGTATTTTTGCGTCGTTACATGGATATATTCCTATGATTACGGAGTTAATCCCGTAGGGCTTACGTAAATCGAGCAGATAGTTCTGACGGCGAGCAACTATTTTTATCTCAGCCTGAAATCATCATGAATTGCAACAAGAAAGGAGGATGTGTCTTGAAAATTGCAGTTGTAGAAAGCAGTAACCAAAAAACGAGTTCAATATTTGAACCTGGATTCGTTGCAACATATGAGAACGACGGCGGGGAATGGAAAGTCATGAACCGTTTTGAAAATAAAGTTTGCAACGCAAAGGGTATTGCTGCGGTACGCATGGCTGTGGCAGATACCATAAAGCAGCTTGATGATGTGAAAATAGTGGTTGCCAGTGAAATCCCAGGGATAGCGTTCGGTATTTTTGAAGCAGCGGGCTTTGAAATATTCCTTGTAAAAAATTGCGCTTTGGATGTTCTCGATTCAGTCAAAAAAGAAATGCTTGAGGTAATTGAGGAGCAGCAGGAGAAACCCTGCAAATTCGATATCGTGCAATTTTTGGAACCTGGTATGTATAAAGGTGATTTTTGTCTTAATATGGAAGAAATCCTTTCAAAGAATCCGCAGTTGACTTCAAAGAAAATTCTGATTCCCTATCTGAAAAATGGAGAGTTCAATAGGCTGGATGTCATTTGCAGTCATGTTCCAAAGTGGTTTGACAAAGATTTTGGCGTCTTGGGGCTTGAATATGAAACTGTAAATGTACTACCGAATAAAAAGACCGTTAGAATAATACATGTGCAAACTTTGTGAATGTTACAACTAAAGTTATAATAATGTCACATTTTTGGTCTTGAGCGCGGATGATTGCTCAAACGGTTTTACGCCTTTGCTTTTAGTTAATTCTCTTTCCATATGATACGGTTCCGGAAGAACTGCTTATTCACCTAGAACATACCGAACAAGACAATAAGTGGATGAATATGTTTCTTACACAACTGGAAAAAATGTACAGGAAGGGTGTACTTTAATGGAGCAGGTTAGTTATACACAGAGAAACTGCACAGATACGAAGAAAATCGAAACGTTTCTTTTGCGAGAAAGAACCGGCGTGCTTGGAATGGTAAATGGTAATTTCCCGTACGCTGTTCCGATGAATTATGTATGGCACAAAGGTTCTGTTTACTTTCATGGTATGGGGTCGGGTAAAAAGGAAAATATTCTTTCCCAAAATCCTCTCGTATGTTTCACTATATATAAGGAACATGGTACCGTGACTGACCCGGTGCCCTGTCACGCAGATACGGCATACATGAGCGTAATGCTTTTTGGAAAGGCTGAAAAGGTGACTGACTCCAAAGAAGCAGCCGAAGCACTCCAGAAACTGCTTGACAAATATATGCTGAAGTATTACAGTAATCCTTTAACCAGCACTTTGATTGAGAAGTATCGCTCTTCACTTGATGGGAATATGGTTTCGATTTATCGGATAACTTTGCAGGGAATGACGGCCAAAGAAAACTCGGTGGAGCCTGAAAAATTATTTAACTCGAAAACGCGGTAACCATATGCTATAGTTACATGAAGCAAAGGCACTTTAGGAACAAAAATTCCCGAAGCGCCTTTTCACGTTGTGGTGCAAAAATAATCTTTCTGCAGTTTGATACTATCATTTTTATCTTTTTTTGAGCTATCATAAATCTTTTACCCTTTTTTCTCCTTATCAAACACTTATGGGCATTTCCTACAAGGTCGAGTCTTCCCGCTTTTTCCAGGGCTTCATATACAAGCTCATAGTTTGCAGGGCTCCTGTAGTGCATAAGGGCTCTTTGCATGACTTTTTCTTTTTTGTTCCGTGCAACGTATATTTTTTTGCCGGTGAACGGGTCAAGCCCTGTGTAATACATACAGGTCGATACGGTCATAGGGGTAGGGGTAAAATCCTGTACCTGTTCTGTATAGCCTCCATGGTCCCGCACATACTCTGCCATTTCGATCATATCCTCAAGAGTGCATCCCGGGTGGCCTGACATCAGGTAGTTTACAACGTACTGTCGCTTGCCGCACTTCCTGTTGAGAGTTGTAAATTTTTCGGCAAATTTTTCATAGACTTCTCTGCCGGGTTTGCACATTGCATTCGTGACTCGTTTTGAGAAATGTTCAGGTGCGATTCTCAACTGTCCGCTAATGTGGTGGGCGCAAAGTTCTTCGAGATACTCTTCATCCTCAAGAGCCAGGTCGTAGCGTACTCCATAGCCTGTAAAGACCTGCTTGACTCCTGGAAGTTCGCGCAGGCGGCGCAGGAGTTCGAGCAGCTTTTTATGGCTGGTGTCCAGAGCAGGACAGATACGGGGGTAAAGGCAGGACTTATCCAGGCAGGCTCCTTTCTTCTCCCAGGTTTTACACTCCATGCCGTACATGTTGGCGCTGGGGCCGCCTACCCCATTTATAATGCCTTTGAAATCCGGTTTTTCTGTAAGTTTTTTTGCTTCTCTCAGGACGGAGTCGATGCTGCGGCTTGCAATCGTGCGTCCTTGGTGCTGTGTAATTGCACAGAAGGTGCAGCCTCCGAAGCAGCCTCTGTGCGTTGTAAGGGAGAATTTTACCATTTCCAGGGCAGGGATAGATTCTGTATAGGAAGGGTGGGCTTCACCAGTGAACGGCAACTCATATACATGGTCCATTTCAGCATCTGTCAGGAGACGCATAGGCCTGTTCTGCACAATGACGGTTTTCGGGTGAGGCTGGAAAACACCTTTTCCAGTAACAGGATTCTGTTCCATGAAATATTTGCGGAAAGCCTCTGCAAAGGCTACTCTATCCTGAGAAACGTCGGAAAAAGAAGGGATTTCAACGTATTCTTCTAAAAATTCGGCTGTCTCTGCAGTTGTTTTCCCATATTTTTGTTCAGGTACATCCTGTTCCTTCTGTTCTTTCTCTGTCTTTTTGCCTCTTTCTTTGAGTTCTTTCCAGGCTTTAACTTCCATCTTCCAGGCTGTTCCCGGAATGTCTTTTACATCTCTGATACTTTCCTCGGCCTGTAAGCGCCTTGCAATTTCTACGATCTGAAGTTCTCCCATGCCGTAGACCACAAGATCGGCAGGCGCATCAGCCAGAATGGATTGTCTGACCTTGTCTGAAAGATAATCGTAATGGGCAAAGCGTCGTAAGGAAGCCTCAATACCCCCAGCACGATAGGCACTTCAGGAAAAGCTTCTTTTATCCTGTTTGAGTAAATGATTGTAGCTCGGTTCGGGCGAAGCCCTGTTTTGCCTCCAGGGGAATATGCATCCTTCTCTCTAGGCTTCAGGCCCGGGGTCAGGTTGCTGACCATTGAGTCAGTATTTCCGGCGCTTACGGAAAAGAAAAGTCTGGGCTTTCCAAGTTTTCTGAAGTCTTCAGGGCTGTCCCACCGCGGCTGGGCAATTATTCCGACCCTGAATCCAGCGTCTTCAAGCACCCTTCCTATTATCGCGGTGCCGAAGCTGGAATGATCTACATAAGCATCTCCGGTTACCAGGATAATGTCCAGTTCCTTCCAGCCGCGAGATCTTACTTCTTCAGGGCTCATTGGAAGGAATTCTAATGTAGGTGTGCGTGAAGAAACAGACTTTTCTGATTTTTTTGCCCTTTTTCCGGTCTTAATTCTGGATCTTTTTTCCGGTTTTTTATCTGTATCTGCTGAGGACTTTGCTTCTGTTTTCTGTCCGTCTGCTTTTTCGTATTTTGTCTTGGACCTCGTTTCTAATTGTGCTTCTTCTACTGTTTCTTGTCTTACTTCCATTTTTTTTGGGACAAAAAAACCGGTTTTTCTGTTCAGCCTCTTTTTATCCGGTTTCTCCAGGCTGAATTTTTTATTTTCTTTTGAAACTTCCGTATCTTTCGCCATAATGTGCTTCCAGGCTCCTCATTCGATTCAATCCCCGGTTAGACAGGCAGTGGGATTATTCTCATATCCGGTTCTTCTTCTCAGACTGTCTTCCAGGGCCGTCTTCATACTCCCATCATCATTCTCAGCATCCTGTACGAGGCCATGATCTGGTTGTTTCCTTCCCTGTCCGCAGGGGCTCCGTGTCCAGAATACAGGGTTTTTACATCAAGTTTTGTTAGTTTTTCCACCGAGCTAAGCATCTTTTCAGGTTCTGAGCCCTCAAAATCCATTCTCCCGAACCCTCCACCCGGAAATACAGTGTCCCCGGAGAAGAGACTTTTTGAAACCGGTTCATAGAGGCAAATACTCCCCTTTGAGTGGCCAGGTGTGTGGATAACTTCCAGCTGTTCCCCATTTCCTATGTCAATTTTATCCCCTTCTTCATATGTAATTGTAGGCTTGACAGCAGGTGCGCGGTCTCCGAAAAGCACGGATACGCTCAGGTATTCATCGTTTACGCCCTGAAGGTCGGCTTTGTGTATCCCGATTTCTGCACCGCTCTTTTCTGCGATTGTTGCTGCTGCCGCTGTATGGTCATAATGACAGTGGGTCAGAATTATGAGTTTCAGGTCTGTAAGCTTGATATATTTCTCCAGTTGTTTAATAATCAGATCACTACTCATTCCCGCGTCGACAAGGACCTTCCCATTTACCAGATAGACACTTGAATCGTAAGCTGTGGGACAAATGTATCGGACTTCCGTATTTCTTCCTCCTATATTCCTCTCTCTTTTTGCTCTTTTTTATTTCTTTTTCTTTAGAACTATTTTAAATCCTTATATATTGAAAGCCCTGCTTGCATTTGCTGTGGCGGATTTAGCAATTTCCGAAGGTTCCATATCTTTAAGTTGAGCTACTACAGGGATCGAATCCACTATAAAGGCAGGCTCATTTCTGCCTTTGCGGGAAGAAAGGAAGGGACTGTCAGTTTCCAGAAGAAGGTTTTCAAGTGGCACCTCTGCTGCGAGAACCCGGTGATGCTCGGAAAAACAGACAAGGGTTGCCAGGGAAATGTAGTACCCCATATCTACGATTTCCCTCATGGTCTCAACAGAGCCGCTGTAACAATGATAGATAACTGTATCTATATCCCTGACAAGTTTCAGGACTTCAGCTTCAGCCATTCGGGCATGCACCACAAGAGGTTTGTCCAGGTCTTTTGCAAGCTCTATTATTTTTTTGAATGACGCTGTCTGCTTCTCCCTTTCCTCTTTTGTTTTGCAGTCCTGAAAATCAAGGCCGGCTTCCCCAATCCCAACTGCTTTTCCTGCATTGGCTTCAATCTGGGAAAGGATAGCATTTATTTCTTTATCGTTACCTTCTCTACCGATATCAGGACTCAGGCCAAGTGTGACATGAATATCTTCATGCTTTTCCGCAAGTTCAAGACTTATGCGGTTACCCTTCAGCGAAATTCCGGAATTGATCATTCCGACAACTCCTGTTTCCCTGGCTCGGAAAATAGTCTCTTCCCGATCGCGGTTGAATTTTGGAAAATCAAGGTGACAATGAGAATCAATAATTGGATAAGGCATGGATTTGTATTCCACCTCATTTTATTTTACTTTTTATACATAATTTGTGGAATACAAACCTGAAAAACGAATAGGTATTAGTCCTTATCCGATTTTTTGTCTGAAATTATCTTTGAACTATACTTTGAACTATATTTTAAACCATACTTTGAACCATATTTTGAACTAGAAGTTTTCCCAGCTCTTTTAGCCGTTTCTGTCAGTTCAGATCTTTTCTTCCTTTTTATACAGCAGGTTCATGGCGTTTACAAGGGCTTCTACGGAGGCCATAACTATGTCCGTGTTTGCAGACCTGGCAGTTACAATTCTGCCCTGTTCGTTTTCAAGACCTATGTACACATCTGCAAGGGCATCTGCTCCTCCGGTAATGGCATCGATTCTAAAATCCTGGAGTTTAAAGTGGTTACTTTCTCCCAGTATATCTCTTACAGCATTGAGGGCGGCATCTACAGGGCCAACTCCGGTCCTTGCTGCAATGACTTCTTTGCCTTGAATGTCTGCCTTGACCACTGCCGTGGGCGTCAGGATGTTGCCGGTCATTACAGATACCTCTTTAAGTTTAATCAGTTCTTCTTCGGAACTTGCTTTTCCAAGCACGGCCGAAGCAACCGCATAAAGGTCAGCATCTGTGATCTGTTTGCCCTTGTTTGCAATCTCTTTGATTCTGGATACAATCTCATCGAGCTGCTTGTCATTTGTTATTATCCCGGCAGATTCGAGGGACTGCTTGACTGCATGTTTGCCGGTATGTTTGCCGAGGACAATACGTCGTCTGTGTCCTACCATTTCCGGAGTCATTATTCCGGGTTCGAAGGTATCGGATTTTTCAAGTACTCCCTGGCTGTGGATTCCCGACTCGTGGGAAAAAGCATTCTGGCCGACCACAGGGGTGTTTGGAGGAAGTCTGATTCCAGTATAGTTTTCAATCATTTTAGAGGTTTCAACAAGGTATTCTGTCCGAATGTTTGTTTTTGCCTCATACATTGCCTTGAGGCTCATGACCGTTTGGGCAAGGTCGGCATTTCCTGCCCTCTCGCCTATGCCATTTATCGTGACCTGTACCTGGGAAGCGCCTGCTTCGACTGCCATGAGACTGTTTGCTACCGCAAGTCCGAAATCATTATGGCAATGCACATCGATGGGAATTGTTATTTCAGCTGCAATGTCCTTTATCTGTCTGTACATTGCGGACGGCACCATAACGCCAACAGTATCTGGCACGTTAATGATATCACATCCTGCTTCCTGGACTGCTTTGAAAACCTGTATGAGGTATTCAGGATCAGTCCTTGTAGCGTCCATTGCAGAAAACATACACTTCCGTCCATGGTCTTTGATGTACTGGACAGCTTCCACAGCCAGTTGAATGACTTCTTCCCGGCTTTTTTAATGGTGTATATCCTCTGTACATCTGAGGTCGGAACAAAAGTATGCACTAGGCCAACGTCGCTATCAAAACAGGCATCGATATCTTTTTTCAACACACGGGCGAGTCCGCAGACTTCGGTATCCAGTCCGGCATTAGAAATCGATTTTACGGATTCTTTATCTCCTTCTGACGAGATAGGAAATCCAGCTTCTATTATGTCTACCCCAAGTTTGTCAAGTTGATGGGCAATTTCCAGCTTCTGATTAGAAGTCAGGGATACCCCAGGGGTTTGTTCTCCATCACGTAGTGTTGTGTCAAAAATAGTTACTTTTTTATTCTGCATGGATTCGATGTAAAAATCGATCCCTTCTTTCAGTTCGTACATTCATGATAATCATCTACATAAATGTACGCTTCTGGTATATAAATTCCATGTGTATTTTTAAATGGTTTTATATAATTTTATTTCATTGTGCCTTCAACGGAAAACTATTTATATTAAATACCCCCTTCTAGGGTTGCTTCTTGGGGCGTCACAACGCATCTAAGATGTGAAAAACGGGACTTGAAAAACGAAGTTCGAAAAACGGAACTTGAAAAACGAAATCTGAAAACAGAATCAGATGGTTCCTTGGAGCATTGTTTTCCAAACAATGGTTCATAAAAACGGACGAAGTTAAGGATTCGAAAGTATAACTCTTTTGAAATCTTTTACTCATTCATTTTCCATCTTTCAAATTTGTTCAATTTTCCTTTCGGGGAAAAGCTTTATATACAAGAAACGTCTTGTATGAATCCCTCACACAAAGCAATTGTGCGAGTTGAATTATACTATATCTCTTTCATCTTTTAATGGAGCCAGGAGTTATTTCCTGTCTGACGAGGATTTTGTCGGTTCGGTTAATTCTGGGCGGTGAGAGTTTTTTTCTATAAAACATCATCGCGAAACTTAGAATAACTGAATTGCTAGTTGTTAGTGCAAGTTTCTGCGACCAAGACCTTTAATTTTCAATCTAGTGTGTTTAACAATTCTGGTTGATCCTGCCAGAGGTTACTGCTATCGGTGTTCGCCTAAGCCATGCGAGTCATATGTTCTTCGTGAACATGGCGTACTGCTCAGTAACACGTGGATAACCTGCCCTTGGGTCCGGCATAACCCCGGGAAACTGGGGATAATTCCGGATAACGCATATATGCTGGAATGCTTTCTGCGTAAAATGGATTCGTCTGCCCAAGGATGGGTCTGCGGCCTATCAGGTAGTAGTGGGTGTAATGTACCTACTAGCCGACGACGGGTACGGGTTGTGAGAGCAAGAGCCCGGAGATGGATTCTGAGACATGAATCCAGGCCCTACGGGGCGCAGCAGGCGCGAAAACTTTACAATGCGGGAAACCGTGATAAGGGGACACCGAGTGCCAGCATCATATGCTGGCTGTCCGGGTGTGTAAAATACACCCGTTAGCAAGGGCCGGGCAAGACCGGTGCCAGCCGCCGCGGTAACACCGGCGGCCCGAGTGGTGATCGTGATTATTGGGTCTAAAGGGTCCGTAGCCGGTTTGGTCAGTCCTCCGGGAAATCTGATAGCTCAACTATTAGGCTTTCGGGGGATACTGCCAGGCTTGGAACCGGGAGAGGTAAGAGGTACTACAGGGGTAGGAGTGAAATCTTGTAATCCCTGTGGGACCACCTGTGGCGAAGGCGTCTTACCAGAACGGGTTCGACGGTGAGGGACGAAAGCTGGGGGCACGAACCGGATTAGATACCCGGGTAGTCCCAGCCGTAAACGATGCTCGCTAGGTGTCAGGCATGGCGCGACCGTGTCTGGTGCCGCAGGGAAGCCGTGAAGCGAGCCACCTGGGAAGTACGGCCGCAAGGCTGAAACTTAAAGGAATTGGCGGGGGAGCACAACAACGGGTGGAGCCTGCGGTTTAATTGGACTCAACGCCGGACAACTCACCGGGGGCGACAGCAATATGTAGGCCAAGCTGAAGACTTTGCCTGAATCGCTGAGAGGAGGTGCATGGCCGTCGCCAGTTCGTACTGTGAAGCATCCTGTTAAGTCAGGCAACGAGCGAGACCCGTGCCCACTGTTACCAGCATATCCTCCGGGATGATGGGTACTCTGTGGGGACCGCCGGTGTTAAATCGGAGGAAGGTGCGGGCCACGGTAGGTCAGTATGCCCCGAATCTCCCGGGCTACACGCGGGCTACAATGGATGGGACAATGGGTCCCTCCCCCGAAAGGGGCTGGCAATCTCATAAACCCATCCCTAGTTCGGATCGAGGGCTGTAACTCGCCCTCGTGAAGCTGGAATCCGTAGTAATCGCGTTTCAATATAGCGCGGTGAATACGTCCCTGCTCCTTGCACACACCGCCCGTCAAACCACCCGAGTGAGGTATGGGTGAGGGCACGGACTCTGTGCCGTGTTCGAACCTGAATTTTGCAAGGGGGTTAAGTCGTAACAAGGTAGCCGTAGGGGAATCTGCGGCTGGATCACCTCCTAAGCGTAAAAAACCCACCACCCAGATGCCGATAAACCGACAAAACCTCAACCATTTCATTCTCTAATGCACCCGGAAAGTAAATTTTCGGGGAAGGACGGATTGCCTGTGTTGACACGCAGGTACATGAAGTCATGTATAGGTGCTGTATATTGAACGCTAACTGGACCTGGTTAGGTGTAACAGGAGTTATGCTATCAGGTGGATGGCTCGGCTCAAGAGCTGATGAAGGACGTGCCAAGCTGCGATAAGCCCGGGGTAGGTGCATGGAGCCAATGAACCCGGGATTTCCGAATGGGACCTCTCCCTAGTGATCAGTAATGATCGGGAACGCTCCGAATTGAAACATCTCAGTAGGAGCAGGAAAAGAAATCAAACGAGATGCCGCTAGTAACGGCGAGTGAAACCGGCACAGTTCAAACCGAATCCCTTCGGGGAAATGTGGTGTTGTAGGGCTGTTCAAACGTCTCGCGGTAAAACCAAACTTGCCTGGAACGGCAGACCATAGAGTGTGACAGTCACGTAGGTGTAAACCAGAAGACCGGAACATGTCCCTGAGTACCGTGCGTTGGATATCGTGCGGGAATCCGGGGGCACCAACCTCCAAAACTAAATACTACTTGAGACCGATAGCGAAATAGTAGGGTGACCGAACGCTGAAAAGTACCCCGAGAAGGGAGGTGCAAAGTGCCTGAAACCTGATAGTGATAGAACGATACGGCATGAAAGGATCTTTGACGTGAAGGAAACATTCGCGAGAATGCAGTACGAACGCCACTGCCAGTGTCGTATCTTACGTTTTGAAGAACGGGCCAGGGAGTGTATCTTGGTGGCGATGGCTAACCTTTTATCTGGGCAGCCGAAGCGAAAGCAACATGTGCGCAACCCTCACGGGCGAGGCACGACGTATACAAGTGCGTGGAGTCACTGGGGTACGACCCGAAGCCGGGTGATCTAGGCGTGGGCAGGTTGAAGCGTGGCGAAAGCTACGTGGAGGACCGCAAGCGGTTTTGATCTGCAAATCATTCGTGTGACCTGCGTCTCGTAGTGAAATGCTAATCTAACCCGGCATCAGCTGGTTCCTTCCGAAACATGTCGCAGCATGACCTGACTGGAGATCGTCGGTGGAGTAGAGCACTGATTGGCGGTTCCGGGGGAGAAATCCCTCACCCGCCTGTCAAACTCCAAACCCACCGTCATTTAAGAAGGTCGGAGTCCGGACTACTGGGGTAAGCTTGTAGTCCGTAAGGGAGACAACCCAGCCCGTGGTTAAGGTCCCCAAGTGTCGACTAAGTGTTAACACTAAAGGGCGTCCCAAGCCCAAGACAGCTGGAAGGTTAGCTTAGAAGCAGCTACCCTTCAAAGAGTGCGTAACAGCTCACCAGTCGAGGTTTGGGGCCCCGAAAATTGACGGGGCTCAAGTCGACTACCGATACCACGGAGTACCGCAAGGTAATCTCGTAGGAAGGCGTTGTGTTCGGGCAGAAGCAGGGCTGTAAAGTCCTGTGGACCGTTCACAAACGAAAATCCTGGTAATAGTAGCAGCAAAGCAAGGTGAGAATCCTTGCCGCCGAAGGGGCCAGGTTTCCTCGGCAATGATCGTCAGCCGAGGGTTAGTCGGTCCTAAGACGTACCGTAACTCGAGTACGCCAAAAGGGAAACAGGTTAATATTCCTGTACCATTTAGCACTAAGCTCTGACGTCTCAGGGCAGGCCGAGCGGCGTTGTCGCGCCGTCTAAGCAGCGAAACCTGTGGAGAGCCGTAATGGCGAGAAGCGGGTGAATCTGTAATGGCTAAAGTCGGCTGCACCCAGGGACCCGTGAAAAGGACAGCTAAATGTCCGTACCGAGATCTGACACTGGTGCCCCTAGCTGAAAAGGCTAAGGCGTGTCGGAGTAATTCAGTTAAGGGAATTCGGCAAATTAGCTCCGTAACTTCGGGAGAAGGAGTGCCTGCTTTGTAGAAAGCAGGTCGCAGTGACCAGGGGGCTCTAACTGTCTAATACCAACATAGGAGATTGCAAACCCGTAAGGGCTAGTACAATCTCTGAATCCTGCTCAGTGCAGGTACCTGAAACCCCGGTTCAACGGGAAGAAGGGCCTGTAAACAGCGGGGGTAACTATGACCCTCTTAAGGTAGCGTAGTACCTTGTCGCTTAATTGGCGACTTGCATGAATGGATCAATGAGAGCCCTACTGTCCCTAACTGGAGTCCGGTGAAGCTTACATTCTAGTGCACAGTCTAGAGACCTCTAGGGGGAAGTGAAGACCCCGTGGAGCTTTACTGCAGCCTGTCGTTGGGTTGTGGTTCTGGATGTACAGTGTAGGTAGGAGACGTCGAAGCGGGTGCGCCAGCATCCGTGGAGTCGCAATTGGGACACTACCCTTCTGGAACTACGACCCTAACTCTGAGAAGAGGACCCCGATAGGTGGGCAGTTTGCCTGGGGCGGGACGCCCTTGAAAAGATATCAAGGGCGCGCAATGGTTGACTCAAGCGGGTCGGAAACTCGCTGAAGAGTGCAAGAGCATAAGTCAGCCTGACGTTATTCAGCACAGCAGTGGATGACGAGACGAAAGTCGGTTCTAGCGAACTTTTGAGCCTCCTTGGTGGGGGCCAAAAATGACAGAAAAGTTACCCCGGGGATAATTGAGTCGTTGCCGGCAAGAGTACATATCGACCCGGCAGCTTGCTACCTCGATGTCGGTTCTTTCCATCCTGGCCGTGCAGCAGCGGCCAAGGGTGAGGTTGTTCGCCTATTAAAGGAGATCGTGAGCTGGGTTTAGACCGTCGTGAGACAGGTCGGTTACTATCTACTAGAGGTGCCAGAGGTCTGAGGGTAAGCTGCTTTTAGTACGAGAGGAACCAAGCAGCGGCGCCACTGGTGTACCGGTTGTCTGACAAGGCAACGCCGGGCAGCTACGCGCTAAGGAATAAGAGCTGAATGCATCTAAGCTCGAAATCTGACCTAAAAAGAGACCTCTTTAAGGATTCCGGTAAAAGACCGGTTTAATAGAAACGGGATGTAAGCACCAAGGCAACGAGGTGTTCAGTCCGCGTTAACTAACCATCCGTTCCTTTC
>JAMXHR010000008.1 GCA_023955635.1 Methanosarcina sp. ERenArc_MAG2 | reverse complement strand
CTATCCTAAACATGACAGCAGAAGAGCTAGAGGCAACTAAGAACAAGGCTGCTGAGTTAGGCCTAGTCATGTCTAAGGATGCTCTTGAAGCAAACCTTAAGTATGCCCAAACTGTTGCAGACATGAAAGCTAAGTTTGGAGCATTTTGGACGGAAATAGCTAATAAAGTTCTACCAACCTTCCAGGCAATGCTTGATTGGGTTATAGCCAATATGCCGGCAATAGAAAATGAAATTAGTTATGCTATGGGGGTTGCAGGGCAAGCAATCAATAAAGTAGGAGTTGCCATTACTGAAACAAAGGAATTTTTTACCGAACATTGGAACGTAGTCGCGCCGATCATTGCTGGTATAGGGGCCGGAGCGATCACAGTTGGGCTTATGAGTGCAGCTATAAAGGCGTGGACCATAGCCACAGAACTAGCAACAATAGCTCAGGGGGCGCTTAATTTTGTTATGAATCTAAGCCCATTCGCCAAGGTAACAGGCCTTATTATCTTATTAACGGCAGCAGGCGTGGCCCTATACCAAAATTTTGATACAGTTAAGGCGAAGGCTGGAGAGCTGTGGATGAATGTAGAAAATGCCTTTAGAAAGGGCGTAAATGGTGCCATTGACATGATAAACAGTCTTATTGAGATGATTAATAAAATACCTGGTGTTAATGCGCCATTAATTTCAAGGGTAGAGTTGAAATACACTAATAAGTCTTCAGCTAAGTCTATGGATGAAAGACTAGGGAATGCCGGATATAACGCTCAAGGAACAAATTTCTGGCGAGGCGGCCTGACATGGGTAGGAGAAGAAGGGCCAGAGCTAATTAACGCTCCAAGAGGGTCGCGAATATTTTCTAACCCAGAGTCCATGGCTATGGCTGGGGCCGGTGGAGGAATTACCAGAGGGAATATTACGATAAATATTAATGACGCGAATGTCTTGGATGATTATGGAGTAGACCGTCTTATGGATAGGGTTATGCAAAGGTTAGGGCAGTCAATAAGACTCTAAAAATAAAATACTCCAAATAATAAAAAAAGGGTCGGAAATAAATCCGGCCTTTTTTTATTTAATTAAATTCGGTGTTCACATAGGGGTGTTCACTCTATGCACACACCCCTATGTGAACACTATGCAAAACGCTGGAACCCTTGGTACAGGCATTTTCCAGAATTAATTATGATTTTCTCGTGAGGGGCACAAAAACACGTACTACCCCCTTTAGTCACTCAAACTGGATTAATAAATAAATGAACTCAGATTAATTTCCGAGTCCATTTTAAATCCCTTTAATAAAAATTTTAAAGAAAATCATGGTTACTACGCCAGTCTTTTAATATTGCATAGTAAGACAGGTATAGGAGTAGCATTTGGAAGATATTCACTATAAATCTTGAATTATAGCTGAATACAGATAAATTTCACTCATAGTGCTATGAGAAGGAGAGTGATAAAATACTTTTTAAGCCAGCTCATTCTTCTCTAGGAGGTGAGTGCACATGACGACCTACCACAAACTCACAATTATGTTTGCCTTAGTGCAGACATTGCTGAATGTGGCAACCTTCGTGCTTATGTTAGTTATGTTGTAATAACTACTAGGCAGAAGGTGAAAACCTGAAGCAGGGAGGGCGAAAGCTATGTTTTGGGGTGTAATTGTCTATCTGCCCGACTGACGATTTACCTCGCTGGCCATAGTCGTAGTCCTCTTATTTTAGTAAAATAAAACACAAAAGAACGGGTCTGCCCTCCCGTTCCTTTGTTTAATCCGTTGCACATTTTCGAACCTACCACAAGTTCGTTTTTGTCTGCCTTGAGCATATCACATATATACGCGTATGCTCAAACAAAGTATAACCCCTCTAGGGGTATAAAAATACGTAAAACATTCATTTTTGTTCAGTTTTGTATCATTTTTTAAGTATTTTTCCATTTTATTAATAAAGCGACTCCCAGAAGGGGCTTTACTAAAAATTATCTATTAAATTTTAGGCTTTATTGGCCTTTTCTTTTTTTCGTTTTTCAATCCACTCAAGAAAATCCTTTTTCTCAACTCTCTTTGTGAGGCCAATCTCAAAGTTAGGGATACCACCGTAATCTGTTTTTAATTGAAATAGTTCATAAACACGCCGGCGAGAAATCCCCAGGTAAGCTGCAATGTGTTTTGCGGTCAGTATTTCCGGAAGTTCATCCTTATTCATGAGTTTAATCCCCTCCTGTGGTTATGGTGCCCACAAGGGGGATTTTGAGTATGTAGGCTGTGATTTTAAATCGCATGCTTTAGCCAGTCCTCAAATTGGAGGATACCCTAAGCTTGTACAGAAAAGGAACGTTCCCTGGACAGGCCGTAAGTCGTTCCCTGGACAGGCCGTAAAGCGTTCCCTGGACAGGCCGTAAAGCGTTCCCTAAAAGGAACGATATGAAACCCTGAAAGCTAGATGAGAGTAAGAAGCCATGAACACCAAAACCCCGGCTTAAAGAATGGCAGGAGGTATAAAAAAATGTGAGGTGAGGAGCGAAGCGACCACCAGCTGCGCGCCGATCCGGATCACTAAGAAAAGGGTACTCACTTAATGAGCACCCTTTTTGTCATCGTTCGGCAATAGATTGAACTTTTTAGATTGTGGATCAGGAATGTATTCCAATAAGGCACCTGGTTGACAGTCCAGGTAAGCGCATATTCGGTGCAAGACTTCCAGTGAAATATACTGCCCTTTACTCATCTTAGCCATAGTTGATGGTGAAAGGTTTAACGCCTCTCTTAAGTCTTCCCGGTTCATGCCTTTATCGATTAATAACTTCCATAATGGATTAAATGTAAACATCTCTATATTCCTCCCTTACCTATACATTATAAGAGTAATTCTATAATAAAGCAAAGAAAATATTCGATAAAACATTGACATTACCTTCGAGATGTCGTAGAATAATTACAACAACTCAATAATGTTTTTAGAGAGGATGGAGAGAAATGAAAACACAGGAGGAACTTCAAATTGAATTAAATAAGCGAACTCTGGAGGCTGAGAATGCCATACTTAAACTTGACAAGGCCAATATGCTATTAGGTCACTGGATGAACGAGTATGCATTCGTTGATAAACCGGACCCAATGGAGGCAGTAAAATATTGGTCATCTAAAGCCGAAGAGAGAACCAAAATTGGTGAGCAATCCCTCAAATGGTTCCATGATTATGGCCAAATTATTGGATTCGTAGATATTGTGTCTGATTACATTTATGAGAGTAGAAAACTCTTGGAAAAAGTGGTGTACGGAGAGAAAGAAGGAGCTGCTTAAGTAACTATCAACGGAGGTATAACAGAAAATGTCCATAAACGACGATGTATTACCCCTTAAGGAATTAGTCAATGAACTATTTTGGGAACGATCCAGGGATTGTGATTTTTACACTAGCGGAGAATACGAGGAAATTCTTACTAGGGACAGAGCATTAGATCGAAAGCTCAAGAAGCGCTTAGGTGAAAAGCAATGGAAAAAGCTATTTTGGTATATTTCTGCATCGTCAGAGATTGAAGGCGAAAAACTTGCCGGACTCCAGGGTTCATGTTACCGCCAAGGATTTAAAGACGCTCTATTCCTAGTGGGTGAGATTGAAAGAGCCAAGGAAGGCCATAAGACCATCTTTAATTAGGGGTTGATCTATGCCAGCAGTAAAACCTGACATCATAGGCGTGGCAGCTTCATTGATCACATGGGGTATCAAGCAATTAAAAGGAAAAGGCATTCAGGACGTTATTGAGGCGGTTCACCTGCAAAACAAGGAAGGCGTAAGGCCAATACTCAGGAAAGAGCATAAGACAGCAGCCGGAATAGATTATGTCTTTGCTCTTCCTCCCGGAGTGGATCGGACTGACTTCGAGACTAACCGGCACTACTTTGAGTCTTATTTAAACTCCTTTGTGGAGATCGAGGCCACTGGAAGAAAGTTAATCCTTAAGACCTACAAGGCTAATTTTAAAGAGATTGAACCCTATGCATTTAACCCTATGCAGTATGCAAACATGCTTGCACCATTTCCTATAGGCATTTCACTTGATGGAAAAGTAAAGGTTGCTGACATGTCCGAGGTCTATCATATGCTTATTGGTGGGGTTACTGGCTACGGCAAAACTTCACAACTATTAGGGATGGTTGTAGCCTTCCTTCTTCACGGATGTAAGGTTTCGGTTATTGATAAAAAAGCCATTGATTTTCCTATTCTTGAAGACTATCTCGAAATTGCCATAAGTGAAGATGAAGTGTTGACCATGCTCAAAAGGACCGTCAATGAAATGGAAAAAAGAGCTGCTATGCTGAGGGCTGCCAAGGTTCAAAAGGTTCAACGGCTTAAAGGAGTACAATATCAAGTTCTAATTATTGATGAAGCAGCAGACATCGAGGACAACGCTTCGTGGGAATTGATCGATAAATTAGTCCGTAAGGCCAGAGCTGGCGGCATTGGAGTAATACTTGCCACGCAGAAACCGTCTGCTAACACATCTAAGGGGTTTACAGACATTCGTTCTAACCTTGCAGGAAGGCTCTGTTACTACTGTAACGGTGACGCTAATGATTCTCAGGTTATTCTTGGCAAAGGGAATTCAAGAGGCTCAGAACTACCTGCAATCGCTGGACGTTGTATTTGGAAATGGAGAACGGAAGAATTACTTCAGTCCATGTTTTTAGACGCTGATAGAGCTATTGAAATTCTCCAGGCTAATAACGTTTCAAAGGTGGTGCGTGAGTTTGAGCAATGCACTAACGAACATACAGAAAGGTTCATCCCGGGATAAAGCTATTTTGGACACCATTACAATTTGTAATGTTGCCGACACTTATCAGATAGCAGCATTATTCTTCAGGTTCCCCAGTGGATTGAGAAAGTGCCGGCAGCGCCTAAAATCTTTGGTTGATCGTAAGCTTATAAAGAAAACCAGGTTATCCATAGACACGGCAACTATCTATTATCAGAGGAAATTACCGGATAGCATAGAACATGCCCTTGGAGTAACATGGTGTTATGCTTGGCTTATGCGTCGATATGGCGATAATTTATTAACCTGGGAACTGGAGCAACTTAAAGAGTTTGGCAACATTCTGCAATGTGATGCTCTATGCTCAGTGAAGATTCCAATGACCGGAGAAATCCGTTGGTTATGTATTGAATTCGAAAGCGGCAATAATCGAAATAGATTTGATAAGATCGAGAAATATACGGAGCTTTACCACAGAGAGGGTGTACTAGGCTCTCCTATGTTGAGGCGGTTAGGCAATCCCCTAAGGTTCCCCAAAGTGATTATTGTAGTTGATAGCGTGAAGCGTGGCCAACGGATCAGGGATATCATTTCAAGCGATACCCGCAGGATGAAGTTTGAGGTTCATCTTTTAGCTGCTATTAAAGAAGGGAGTGCTTTAATATGATTCCAGCAATCCCCCTGTGATAAAGGTTATGACCATTGTTCTGGCCGGCTCCATCGTTTTGGCTCCGGTTCCCCAAGCAGAGCCCCAACAGGCCGGCGTAGCGAATAAGATTACTCAAAAGATTATCAATGAAATCCATGAGAAAAAGAAGCAGCAGGAAAACCCGAACTACAAGCCAAAGAAGAAATTACCCATTACTGGGGGCTTTAAGCCTGGTCATGATCCACTTCCCAAAGGAACTACCCCGGCCAAGGTTCGTAGTAAGATATGGGAGTCTATCAAGAGTGATTTAGGCTTAAAATGAGGGGTTTTTACCCCTCTTTCCTTTGACTTTGCCATTAAATAAGAGTATAATTAAAGCTGTATTTAATTAATATATTAAATAAGGGGGATACAAGATGAATAGATTCCAGCTTGAAAAGCTTTATGAAGTCAATGGACTTAAGGATTATAGACTAAGGACTACCGACGATTTACTTAGGGTTCATGGCATTGATTTTAAGTCAGTCGATGGATATTCCAGGCTTGACGATGTGAACAAGATGCTCTATGAAAGGTTCATCGTTAATTACTTCAATGGTTTTGGTCTAGATACTAGGTTGACTATGATCCCCAAGGGAATCTACTTTGTTGAGGACTTTGATTATCTAGTCAAGGAAAACCCTGAAGATGATTATTGGAACGTGTCAGGTGGGCTTGTAATGGCCATTGACAGGAACGGCCTAAAGACTGTCCATAGAACCTGGAAGGATGAGGATTACGCACATCTTGAGGCCATAGAAGGTGAACATAAACAGTATCTAAGGTTTGAGTATGAGGAAGATGGCCGAGACGTATGGATGCACGTTATAGACCCTAAGACCTGGTATTAAGATTAGAGATGTTAGAGGAGTGGGATCAGCATGGATAAAGCAACTTATCAAGGTTTAAATACAGAGGACAGAATTTCTTTTTTAAATGCAGAAATGGCAGCCGGCAAAAAGCTGTCTCACATATGTAAGGAACTAGGGATTGCAGACAACGTAACAACACCCTTTAAAGCAAAGGGTTATATCCGGAATAAAGAAGGCCTATTCATCAAGCACGATCCCCAGCATCACGTAAGACACCCTAATGATGCTTCACATCTTTATGATAAGCCTTTAGGTCAAGGATTAGAGGCTATTTTAAGCAGTGATGAACCAACGCCAAAGAGAGTTGGCCGGCCACCACGCAAGGGCGAAAAACCTAAAAAGCTAACTATTGAGATTAGTCAAGACGTATACAAGGCACTTATGCATTTCAAGATCGATGAAGGAATTTATGTGAACGGTTTTATTGAGGAACTTATTAAGAAAAACATTCCTAGTAAGTATTTTGAAATTTGAAAGGGGTTGAATAGCCCCTAAATCACTTTGTATAATCTTATATATACTACCCTATCCATCATGCTTAATCTTGTACGAGTATCCCCTTAAAAGCTATAATGCCTATACAATCAAGCTTAGGCATTACGAAAAAGGGGGTATACAACCCATATGCAAGCACCAAAATTACTTACCATCCCTGAAGCAGCAGAGCGTTTAGGTGTCAGTGACGCAACTGTACGCCGAAGGATTAAGGATGGATCATTGAAGGCAACTAAGCTTCCAGGACCCTTTGGAGAACAGTATTACATTGACCCTAGGGAAATAAATACAGCCATTGAGATGGTTCATGTGATCCCGGTAAAGCATGAAGTCGAGGTAAAGGAACTAGAACAACTTATTGTTCAGACCATGGCAGGGTCTTTGGAGGAATTACATAGCGATCTTGTTAACATCGGATCAGTAGTAGGTGAAGCCTTGAAGGCACAAAATGAAGCTTTGAGAGCGGAAATATCCGTTCTGCATGATACTATAAAGGCTATTGAAGAGCGCCAGAAAGAACGAGAAGCGGCTCATTATGATTTAGTAGACCAACGCCTTAGGGAACTTAAGGAAGAGCCTAAGAGGGGATTCTGGGCGCGACTGTTAGGTAGGTAAGTAGGGTCTAATATTAACTTATATACAAAGTTAATATTACAGGAGGTGAAAAAGGTGCCTGATAAAATAGACCCGTGGATCACGGAGGAATACGCAAAAAAATGCAGGAAAGGCGAAAAGAACACCCTTGGACTAAAGAAATGGCAGAGAATTTTAAAAAGGCTGCTGAAGAAAATGGAAAAAAGTTAGAGTAGAAAGAGAAGCAAGGATTAAGGAAATTGGGGAAATCGAATATATAAAAGAATCTATGGAAGAAAATAAAAGAACCATAGAAAGACTTAGAAACCCTTCTCCTGAAGAAAGAGAAAAATATACGGATGCATATTTTAACGATCTCATAGACGCGCTAGAAAAAGGTGTTCACTCTTATGAGACTATGTTAGAAATGCTGATTGATAAGCCTCAGGGAAAACCTAAGGGAAGGCCCAAAAAAACTGACGAACCACACAGACTTATTCCTCGCATGGCTACAATAACGGTCAAGGAATACGCTACCGCACTAAGTCCCAATATCAGCGGCCATGCATATTTAGCAGTGCTAGATGAGGAATTCTTCAAACAAACCGGATTTGACGAAAACAATGGCGCGCTCATTGTTAAGGATCATCCAGAGATCAAGATACCCTTACAGGATTTAAGAACCAGTAAGGATATAAAATCGCTCGATTATACGCTATTAAGAAGCATCTACACCATCATATACCAGCAGAAAGAGGATGTTTTAGCACCTGGAACCTATGTTATTGACGAAATGGAACTAGCTAGATTTTTAGGCATACAGATCAATAAGGGAAATGCCTATCCATTGTTAGCAAAGTTAAACCAGTTCAACTCAGTAGCTGGGGTTATAAATGGGAGTATATATGCCTTATTGCATCTTAACTCCTACGATAAGGATACCGGGAAGATCACACTGTATAGTGGATTCATGGGTATCCTGGACAAAGCAATTAAGCTAAGCAGTAAGCGAACAAAAAAGTAAAAGGCACTGAGAAAGTTTATGAAAATCCAAATCATAGTTTTCTCATGCACAGCAATGTAGGGACTAAATGTAAAAACGAAAATGGAATTTTACTAGCAGAGCAGATTATTATTTTGCTTCAGCAAGCAGGAGAAAAAGTTAACCCGCGCATTAAGGCTAGCACACTCATTGACCGGGTTCCGACATTTAAGCAGACACTAGATCAAACGGCAATGTCCAAGGATAAAAATATAATTCTTAAAAGAGCATTCACTGCAATGTACAGAGTTTTAAAAAATAACACCGATGTATACGATTACTTTACTGATTTAAAAATACCTGAAATTACCCCAACTGTAAGTGTTTTAGATACATTATTAACTTTTACACATAAGGGAATAAACAAGGATTACAAGACTCCGGCGAGTATCTAAAAAATACGCGGAAGTGTCGTAGATAATACGCGGAAGTGTCGTAGATAATACGCGGAAGTGTCGTAGATAATACGCGGAAGTGTCGTACCCATAAACAATGAAACCCTTGCGGGACAAGCCTTGAAGGGGTGTGAAAATCATCCTAATAAACTAATAAACTAGTGAATTAGTGTGCGGGGTCGGGGGACTGTCATCCCCGACCCCTTTAACGTACAATCATATGCAAGGCCTAATTAAAATATACACAACCCCCCACTGTGGATAAAGGAGAGGGAACCGGATGAATGCAAATAACATACCCGCGATCATGCGGGAACTGGATCACTGGGTATTATGGCGAAAGGAATTCGTTGAGGGTAAAAACGGTAAGCCTGGAAGATGGACGAAGGTTCCTTATCAGATAAATGGGAATAAGGCAAAGAGTAACGATCCTTATACCTGGTGTAGTTTCTCAGATGCCTTAAAATGCTTTGATCCTGCGAAATATAACGGTATGGGTTTTCAGTTCGCTGGGAGCGGCCTAGTAGGAATAGACTTAGACGATTGCATAGAGGACGGATGGCTTAATGATTATGCACAGGAGATAATGAGCCAATGCAACAGCTACACAGAAAAAAGCCCAAGCGGAACCGGTATTCATATAATTGTTAAGGGTAGCATTCCGAACGATATCAATAAGCGCGATGGCGCAAAGATAGAAATGTATGGTCACGAGCATTACTTCACGGTTACTGGCGATAAATTAAGTAACCATGGCGTAGAAATGAGACAAAGTGCATTAGACTTATTGCATAAGAAGTACGCCAAACAGGCGAAGCAGCAGGACGTTAGCTTACCTCCCAAAATTGGGGAGCCATTGCAGAGCGACTACGAAATATTACAAAGAGCCTTTAATAGTGCTAATGGTGCCAAGATCAAAGCCTTATATGATGGAGACATGAGCGCATACGGTGACGATCACAGCCGCGCTGATCAGGCCTTATGTAATTACTTAGCGTTCTGGCTAAACAAGGACTTCAACCGAATAGACCAGGTATTCAAGAGCAGCCGGTTATATCGGGAGAAATGGGACAGGGAAGATTATAAAGGGTTGACTATAAATAGAGCTATTTCCGGATGCAGTCGATCACTCAATGAGCCGATGAGAGCAGAGGAAGTCTTTGCTAAAGAGGATTTTGAAAGCTATTGTATGGGGTCGAATGTAACCACAGGGGATAAGCCGGATTCGGTACTTAGATACCTGAATGAGAACTTCCAGTCAGACAGAGAGAGGCATAGCACATACAAGGACAGAAAGACAGGGTTCCCTAACCTAGATAGAGAACTGAATGGATTGTACCCAGGGCTTTATGTCATCGGAGGAATATCCTCTGTAGGTAAGACCACATTCACGCACCAACTAGCAGATCAGTTAGCCGGAATGGGAAACCATATAATTTATTTCAGTTTAGAGCAAAGCCGGTTAGAACTTGTTAGTAAAAGCCTTTCAAGGCTCACTTTTTTACAGTCAACGGAACAATATAAACAGGATGCAGTAAGCGGAATTAGTATCCGAACCGGAAATAATAGCGAGAGTGTCAGGAAGGCCATAGAAACCTATAAAGAGACAGCCCAAAGGGTAAACGTCATAGAGGGTAACTTTAACACGACAGCACCCACAATTCGGGGCTATGTGGGGCAATATATTAAAGATCATGGGGTAAGTCCTGTAGTGGTAATTGACTACCTCCAAATCTTACAAGGAGACCCGCACCTGGGAGATAAGCAGCGCATTGATAGTACGGTTACAGAGCTTAAACGAATGACCAGGGATTTTGATATTACACTATTTGTTATATCAAGCCTTAACCGGGGAATTACTTAACACCAATAGACTTTGAGAGTTTCAAGGAAAGTGGATCAATCGAGTATACATGTGATGTTCTCTGGGGGCTGCAGCTGGACGCGATCAATAGTGAAGTATTTAATAAAGACGGTAAGATTAAGGAAAAACGTGAGGCCATTAAAAACGCCAAGCTTGCTGATCCGCGCCAGATCGAACTTGTATGCTTAAAGAACCGGAACGGTAAATCATCCTTCACCTGTGGATTCACCTATTATCCAAGAAATGATTTATTCGTAGCACAGCCATTTTAGGGATGATAGTAAATTAAAGCAATCCGGAGAAATCCAGACTTTGACCTTCGAGCAAAAAAACCTATTTTACTTTTCAATTTTGAGGACAAAATCGGCTATTAAGGCCGAATTTGAACGAATACGCTTTTTGCGTATCGGTTCTACTTGTCATAGTGCCCATTATCGGACCCAAGGTCTGAAACCTAAATATTCATATTGCATTTAATGTGTAAATAGTTGTATAATTAAGAGTTTGCCTATTGAAAAAGGGCTTGGTTATGATATAATAGAGGTAACTTAAAAAGAGGGTGATCGTGTGGAAAGATTATCCGATCAGATGATAAATCAAATCTGGAACAGCATTGAAGATTTAGATAGACTCAAGTATGGTGAGATCAGTATGACGATCCAAGACGGAAAACTAGTCAGAATGGACTTAAGAAAATCAATAAAGATAATACAGACTGACTCGAAAAACGAGAGGTCACGCGGAGCATAAAAGCCCGTGTGGCCTCTTTTTTGTTACTCAGGAAAGGAGATAAATCAATGCTAATTTGTCAAAGGGCTTATTACGAAAAAGAAAACCAAACTCACATAGCCCCAAAAATATTCTGCTGCCTCTCAGACTGTTACTGCATGTACGTTGGATGGAAACGAGGAAGAAATGTACAGACAGGAAATTGTATTGAGTGCCCACGCTATGCAGAAAGGAATGAAGAATTATGTTAAACAAACGAAAGCCATTAACTGATGAACAGATTATCCAGATAGAGCATTGGGCGGATGAGAAAAAGAGAACAGGCAATTACCTTGCACCTCAAGAAAAGAAAATGGTTGAAATGATCGAGGAGTATCGCAAAAACAACTGGAAAGGTATCCGAATTCAAGGCCAAAATCAAAATGAAGCTGAAGAATGTCAGTTTCGCCTAGAAAGGTTAAAGAGGAAAAACACATGATAGGGGGTGTCTTCGTTGGTAGCAAAGGTAAATATTAAGGGAGTTATCGCCTCAAATAGTGATTATGAAATTTATGAATGGCTTGGCATGGAAGCGATATGCCCGAAAAAAGTAATAGCTGAATTAGAAACGGCAAAAGGAAATGATTTGATAGTAGAAATCAATTCACCAGGCGGCGATGTGTTCGCGGCATCTGAAATTTACGCTAACTTAAAAAATTATAAAGGGAGCGTGACTGTTCAAATTGTGGGACTGGCAGCAAGTGCAGCTTCAGTAATTGCTATGGCTGGCGATCCGGTGCTCATGAGTATTACTGCTCAAATTATGATTCACAACGTGTCAACGATCGCGAGAGGTGACCACAGAGTTATGGATCATCAAGCCGAAGTTTTAAGGATCAACAATGAGTCCATAGCTAGTGCTTATCACTGTAAGACAGGGATAAAACTTAGTAAATTGTTAGAGATGATGGATCACGAGACATGGTTAAATGCGAATGAGGCAAAGAGATTAGGATTTATTGACGGTGTTTTATTTGGTAGTAACAGTGAAGAAGCACAAGCTGCAAACCCTGGTAGTGGAAGTAATGTTTCAAGGCAGCAAGCTAGATTGAATTTATTAAAATTAAAAGGAGCGAAACGACATGAAGTTACCATTTAAACCACAAAATGAAAACAAAATTATGGAATCTCTCGTTAAATTACAAAGCTATGTACAGGAGATAAAAACACCTTTTCTAGAATGTGAAAAGAAACGGTCAGAGATTGAGGCTTATATTGAAAACCTAGAAGGTAAGAAAGCGGAGCTAGAGACATCTACAGATATCAGTGACATTGATAAGATTGTAGATATCGAGTCTAGGTTAAGAACTGCACGTAGTATGTTAGATAAGGTTAGCACTGATCACCTTGCCGAGCAGAATGGTATTGAGGTGTACAAGCAATGCCAAGTATTACGCCAGGACTATATTAGGGAATGCAGGGCAGAGGTAGAGCCCTTAATTAATAACATCAAAGAACATGCTATTGAAATTGAAAAGTTAATGGCCGAGCTTCATTCTTTTGCAACCGTAAGGAATAAAGAATTTGCTACCGCAGTGCGTTTAGTAAGACCTTGTGTAAGTAAAGGTATTAGAGAAAAGTTTGATTTGTCCTCAAGTATAGGTGTCCAATTATTTAATATAACCCAGTTAAACAGCGGACAGTTTGACACATGGAAAGGAAATTTCGAGAAGAATAACCCATGATATAACCGGGGGCCTCAGTGCCCCCTCCTTCCAAAAAGCGGATATCCTCAGCTTCGGTACCGATGGTGGCCCTTAGAATAACACACAGGTCATACCCAGACCCCCTGTGGTATAAGCGTTACACAGGTTATTTACCAAGAAAAGCGAGGACTTATAAAGATATGCAGAAATTAGCCAAAAACTATTGGGATAAGGGGAAAGATGGAGTAAATAGACTTACCGGTATATGCACTATATGCAAAAAGGGCTTTAGAAACGGAAATGTATTTGCCGCCAGCTATTGCCCCGACTGTGCCGAACGAATTAAGCGTGAGAAGACTAGGGAAAGAGTAAGAAAGCACAGAGCAAAAAGGGGCCTGAAGAGATGAAAGTAGTGGATCAAGGGGTATATGCCATCTTAAAGAATTTTTCCATAAAAAAACTCGAAAAACAATTAACGCCACACCAAGCGTATGGATTTTTAGTCGATATCTATGTTGGAATGTACGCTCAAGCCAGGTCCCTGGATAAAGAAACCCCGGAACAATCACCAAGCAAAGTCTATCGGGAAGCATTAAAAACCCTGAGTAAAGATATTGAAATTTACAAGAAAGAGTTAGGTATTAAATAAAAGGGGGTGGAAAATCACGGAGTTGTTTAGATTATTCGGATCAATACTTATAAATAACGATGGAGCCAATGAGGCTATCGATGAAACGGAACAGCGCGCACAAAAAACAACCAAAACTTTTGGTGAAATGGTCGGGGCGGCTGTACAAGTTGGAGCCGGTATAGCAGCCGGCCTGGGTGTTGCGCTTACAGCACTTGGAGGGTTGCTTGCTAGTACGTCTGAAAACGCAAAGATGATAGACAAGTTTAGCCAGGTAACCGGATTCTCAACTGAAGGCTTTCAGAAGTGGGACTATGTCATGAAGGGTGTAGGCTACAGCATGGAGCAAGCCAGTGGGGATATGGCGGCACTAGCTGAAAAGGCAATGGAGGCGGCAAGTGGAGCCGGTGAAAGTGCTGATATGTTCAAGATGCTAGGGGTAAGCGTCCTAGATTCCAATGGCAAGCTTAAAAGCCAAGAGCAACTCTTCAACGAGAGCATAAAAGGCCTTCAGGGGATGGAGGATATAACCAAGCGTAATGCAATTGCTACAGCCCTATTCTCTACCACTGGGGAGGAGCTAGGGC
>JAMXHR010000007.1 GCA_023955635.1 Methanosarcina sp. ERenArc_MAG2 | reverse complement strand
TTCTTGTTTATATGTGTAAATATTTCTTACATTGACTATAAATGAATGAATGAAGAAATGATTGTATAGTTAAATGGTATTAAAGTAACTACGTAATTAAAAAAATTATCTAATAATATAGACTAGTTAACAGAGAGGGTGTCGTTAAATAATGTTAAAGCGGTGGTGTAATAAAAAATGAAATCACTCAAGGATGTAAACTACTTATTTTTATCACTGTTCTTACTTTTACTTATTGGAAGTACAGTATCAGCAACAAACATTGAGATCAATGGTCAACCACAAGAAAAAGTTTTGGAGGGACAGATAATAAATTATACATTAACACTAAATAATATCCCACCAGCTGCAGATTATATCTCTTTTGACACTGATCTGGTTAAAATTGATAATTCCCATTTATATAATTTCACAAATTTGAACTTTACAAGTGATTCTAACAAATTTGATTTTCCAGTTAATGAAAGCACGACATCAATTATTGTTAATATTAATGGACAAATCCCACAAATATCTGAAGAGAAACAGTATGATGGAGTGACACTTGTTAAATATAAACAAAGTACAGGCTATGCTTATGACAGGATAACACTTACAAATAGTAAAGGAAATCTGATCGAAAGCGTGGAAACACGTCCCTTCGAAATTTCAATACCGGAAGTTGAATCATTTAGAGAACAGATAAACAAAATCGAAGATCCTTTTTTCAAGAACTATCTGCAGGACCTTCACGACAAAGGGCTTGTTACAGAGTCAAAAACACTTGCTGATCATTTGACTGAAAATGATAAATGGCCTTCATACTGGTGGCTTATACCGGGAATAATTCTAGGCCTTGTGATCGGTTTTTTAATTGGTGTGAGGTTTAATTCTAAGGATGATATTGATGTAGGAGAAGATACCGAATGAAAAGGGCAGATGACTCGAGTCAATCTTTTAAGTACCCTCCAAACCTCACAATTGTGGGTTTGGGAGGATGCGGAAAAAAACTTGCTCGTGAAATATGCAATCACGATTGGTTACTCCACTACTACTCCAGTGATGTGAACAGGCTTAAGATTTATACGATGGATACGGATGCCAATGAATCTGCAGAAGATCAGCGGTGGGAAACAAAAATAATGGAGAAAGTAGATAATTTGGAGGGAGCGGGAAATATCGAGTTTAAGTCCTACTATCTACCAAACCTTGCAAATATTACACATATATCCGATTTAACCAGCGCTGCAGTTTCAGCAAGCATAAAAAGATCCCAATCGATCAAAACGTGGTGGTTGAATGATCCCGAAAACAATGGAGTTACTTTCCAAGACCTGAAACGTATTGATCACTTCATTATGGATGATTTTGGGGGTGGTGTGCATCGCAGAAGAGCCGTTTCAAAAGCTATTCTTTATAAAGTTTTGAGTGAAGGACAGGCAAATGGGTTCCCGACCTTTTCAAATCCAGGAGTTACAGCCATCATAGTAGGGATCGGTGGAGGTACTGGCTCAGGCATGTTCATAGACCTTGCAAGATATATCAAGGAAAAACGGGATGATGCAGTTTATCTCTTTGCAGTGCTTCCAACAACAAAAGAAGGAGAAAAAGAACAGCTTAATGCTGCTATTTCTCTTACAGAGCTTGAATACTTAAATGTGTCTCACGATGAGAGACTTTTTGATCATGTAATATTTACATCTCTGGGTCCTACGGAGTATACCAATGGACAGTATGAGCTAGAAGAAGTAGATGAATTTGATTCTGTCTTCCCGCAGATTCTCACTAACTTCTTCCATATAGAAAGAAGTGATCTTAACCTGAGTGACGCAAGAAAATCCTATTCTTCTTTTATTTTTGCCGATTCACATGTAATCGAATACCCTGTAGAAGAGCTTAGGGAATTAAAAGAGCAGTACAGCCAGATTATTCACGAACTAGAAGAGATCGATGCTGTCAGGAAAGATGTAAACGAGATTATTGAAAGTCTCCTTATCAGGTTCAATATCAGTGGAGAATCCACTCCAACGATGGAAGTCTTTGAGTTCATAAAAACGGAGTATAGGAATATTGAGAAAGTATGGACAAACAACATCGCAAAACTGCTTAATTATCACAGTGTGGAACAAATAGAGGAATTTATTAAATACAACGTTTCAGAGATTCAATTTGATAAAATTGGAACTTATAACGACTTGATATCCTATATTTCAAGAGTTAATAATTTCGCTCAAGGCGTTGCTCAAGATAAGCTCAAAGATGAAATCGATAAAAAATTGTTCCGTTTGATTCCGGAAGCCCTGGATACTCTAAGAAAAAATGCGATTTTATTTAAGCGGGTTGCGGCTGTTGAGAATGAAGATTGCAGGTCTGTAATGATTAATATCCTAAAAGGGAAAAGGGATATATCTCCTCTTCTTGGAGCACTGAATACTAAGAATCAGGAAATCCAAACTCTGAACATGAAACTGAAGCCGACCGAGCAGAAAATGGCCGAGCTAAACTCCCTGCCCATCGAGATCGACAAAAAGATCAAGGATAAATTAAATGATATTGATCTTGACCTTGAGTCCTATGCAAAAATCAACAGGAATATCAAATACCTTCCGGATAATGAACAAAAATTGAAAGAAACATTAGATCGGTATATAGATAAATTAAGTACTGGAAAAGTTAGAGGGAACGATAAAAATAGCTGGTTTTTGTCTGCTGGTACTAAAGATATTAGAATGGAAATTGAGGCTATCTCAAAAGACAACGAATACGATCTTGAAAGCTTAAGCAGGTTTATTGATTCCGTTACCAATTATTATTATTATAAAAGTAAGATAAAAGAAGTTGAAAAGGGCGGCTTGCGTGCACTTATATTGGGAAAGAGAAAGCAACTAATTAAAAAATATAATGAACATGCTGGGAAAGAAGAAGATTATATAAAATCAAATATAAAGTACTGGGCTATTCGCATAGATACACCCTTTAATATTGTCATACCTGGAAATTTTTTAACCATTGATCTAATTAAAAAGGTTGAAGTGCTTCGAGAAAGAATTTGTAATTCAGTATTTGCGGATTTGAATATAAATAATATAGATAGTGATAAACTGGATCGGATATTTGCATCCGATGATAGGGTAAAAATCAGGCAGTTTTTGCGAGAAGATCTGAAAGAACTCCATTTAAAAGCCGCTAATTACTTCACTAATATGGAAGATTTAAATAGATATATTAAAGATATAAATGAAGAAATCGAAGAAAAGCAACTGCAGTATGCTATGCTTGTTGAAGTCGATGCCGCCAACACAGAAACATTTTCAAGCCGAAAAAATTTCAATTTGCATTATGAGTATTTCCATGAACATTTTGAGATAATCAATAAAAAAATCGAAGCCGGAAAAAGAACAAAAAAAGGCATATACAAAACCAAATTTGGAAGTGTTAACCCCCAGATCCTATCTCTTGTGGAAGGCAAATCGGATACGAATGCCAATCCTGATATGGGCAACCTTGATATGGATAAAAACGGAAAATTAGAACTTGACAAGCTCATAAACCTTGCAAAATCCACATACCAGGATCTGTTTGAAAGTAGGAAACTTGGAGTAAATTCTTTAAAAATTTCAATCGGAGATACCGAAAGATGGACTTTTGGAAAAGCTGCTTTAGTTGTATCATCCACTTCCGGATATGTACGTTCTGAACTCATGAGGAGCATGATCAGCGTAGATATAAATCAGAGCCTGTCTTTGAAAAAACCTAATGATTCCCTGCTCACTCCCCATGGGCATACAAAACCCTGGGAGATTGCTCTGACCTTTTTTGCCGCATCAAGTTTTCTTGACAACATTTATCCCCTGGTAGCCGGAGGAGGTTACTGGGAAATTTATGCAAGGAATAAGGAAAATATACTGCATCATGTCCTGAAACTTCAGGACGGAGAATACATAACTCGAAACGCCCTCTTAAGCTCAGAAGCAGCAGGAAAGATTGCAAACAATGAAAGGATAGAGGAAATTCCCCAGGAGATCAAGAGCCTTTATGAAACGAAGTCATTAAAGGAGGCCTTGAAGCTTGAAAATCAATAGAAATCATACGATTTTTGAAATCATTTTGGTTTTATTGGGGGTTCTCCTATCCCTTATTTTTATATATGAGTATGCCCTACTGGCTATCAGATACGGGATGGTACATAAAACTCACTTTCAGCTTTTTCGTCGCATCCTTTATTTTCAGTGCGATTGGGATGATTCTCGAGTTTCGCTCCAGAATCGGGGAATTTTCTTACTTGCAGTGTTCTTGCCGTTTGTGTACGTCTTTTACGTAAGCGGGTTTTTACGTATTGACGGATTTGTGTTTGGAATGTTGGAAGGTGGGTACTTAAGTTTTTATTCCTATTATAATAATCGCTTTGACAGGCTTGCAATGTATTTACGTCGATTCATCAAGATTTTTGTTGTATTTACCTCATTGTATCTAATCCTGGCTTTGATTAAGATTATGTGGTCTTCTCAAGAACCGGAGTTCATGTCAAGTGGTTCGAACAAGCTTTTTGAATTTATGATTTTGCTAGGAACATTATTTGCGTTTTCTTTCCTTCTTACGAAGACCATTCGCGGTATAAAGGCTTATGATGTATTTGTGTATGGGCCTTCACGATCCGGAAAAACATTGTTACTGCTGGCATTCTACAATCAGTTTGTAACTGTTTTAGGGGGCCAGAGAAAAGAAATTATCGTGTCGGAAAAAAACAAAGAAAGTTTAAAGATTGAAAATATGCTTGCAGATATAGAGAAGGGAGAACTTCCAAGAAGCAACCTCCAGACAGATCTTGCAATATATTTGTTATCAGGCAAAAAAGGAGTTAAACCTATAGGAATGACATTTGTCGACTATGGGGGAGAACATACAAAAAATTTTGATCCCACGCAATATGGGACAATAATTAAAGAACTCAACAAACGTTTCAATATAGACGTTCCCACACTGGAACAGAATATGGGAAATATAGATTTTATAAAAAACCTGCGAGATAATCATAAAAATGAATTTGCAGAGGCTGTAGAGAAAGTCACTTTTGCCCATGTATATAAAAGATTTGAAAGTGCAGGGAAAATCATTTTCCTGGTAGATGGAGACCATATCGTTGACTACCATACTGGCGGCAAAACAAATTTGACAAAACTCTTCGGTCACTACTCAGATATCATCAATATATTCGGGAATGAAAAGTCGTACGCGATTGTGGTGACCAAGACTGACATGTTCAAGGATCTTTCAAAGATAATGGAGGATTCAAAAGAAGCCAGGGATATAGAGCATGAAATATATGATCTGTTCTGCGAGATTACCACATTCAAGGAAATTGTAAATATGGCATATCAAATGCCGATCTACATGTACACGGTCAGTGTGGATGCAACCATGAAACCTCTCACTATGGAAAGTGAGAATCCAGAAATGCAGCGGGAATATCCAAAAATAAATCCATGGAGGGTTGGAGAAATTGGGAAATTCAGCTTCTAATCGTCGTGATGAAACTCCGGAGAACTTTGCTTTTTTCCACCTCTCCAATGCCAGCCATAACTCAGACTATGGAATATATAATTCAACGGGCCAGCTATTAAAAGGCAATACACTTTTTGAACACTACACTGAACTGGCAACGCAGCTTGATACAAAAAGAAGTGCATTTTACCTGGAATCAAAAGAGAATGAACTCATTTTTGGGTGCAGTTTGAGTGTAAAGGCTGAGAATGGAAGAGAAGAAAGAGTCGTATTCATCCAGGTCTACAAAAATTTACCATTGCAGGATGAGATTGTTTCTGATATTCAGTTATTAAAGCAGTTCTATGAGAGAGTTAAATTTGAGGTAGAGAATCTTGACGTGAAGAAATATAAGCTAGTTGGATTTTGGGAGGAAGGGGACTTTAAATATATTAAAGAGACCCCGATAGAAAAAGAAGTTTTAGAATATACAGCAGGCAAGATTCGTTCTCGCAAAAAAGTATCTGTCAAGATTTCAGAACTCAGTAGTGGGCTTTCCCTTATCCTTAAATTAATTACCATATTAAGACACAGATTTACATTTGTTTTTGATGTTTCACAATATCCTTCAGAAGCTGACGTTTCTATTAGTTTCATCAAACCAAATCCGGATTTTGAGATCGGAGAAAACGGGACGTTCCAAGAATTTACTAAATCGGGATCCTGGAATTTTTATAAAGAGTTGGGTGAAGAATTCTTTAAAGGTAAAACTTCTTATTCAAAAGGAAGTAAAACCAGGTCAGATTCCGTAAGCCCTGTTGTAAAAAAGATATTAAGTGACTCATTCTATTATTGCAGTTCATCGAATTCAATTTTAGACAACTTTGATGATATAGAGAAAGTTGAAATATTTCAGGGATTGGTCCAAAAAGCCACTGATGTAAACGATCCCAATATTAGAAAAGTTCTCACAAATATCTATAGCAAAATTGAATCGCCAGAATGCAGGAAAGATTGTTATAAAATATTACTCTCAAGGAATATATATATTGAAGACCTCATTGCAGATCTTGTACTAACTATGCATAAAGAACATAACAAAGATTTGTTCAATTTGCTCTTTAATAAGACTTCACGGGTGAATTTACCTCCAAACCATTTAGATAACGAGTGGGCACAGAATTCTAGAAGAGATTCTAAGTACAGCTCTTTTGAGAAAGGAGTTAAAAAAGCACTAAAACTCTTAGAATATTCAGACAAGATTAATTTTGTAAAATTTATTGCCAGTGAAGCACCTTCAAAGCCAAAAACCGAGGGAAAAATCCTTCTCAAAACTCTGATCGAGGATCTGGTTAATCTAAAAGGTAATGACTTTATTTTAAAGCTAAACGAAGAAGAAGCGAAAAATCTGGATGAAATTCAAGGTTCAGGCTACCTGGAAACAAAAAAAGGGCTGAAAAAAGGAAAAGAACCAGGAATATCAAAACCGTTTTTTGCGCTGTTGCTCTGGTTATGATTATTCTTATGTCTTATTTATTCATAAGTTATACCCATTCAATGGGAAATGAAGGAGAGAACAATTTCTCGAGCAATACGTCTATATTTATAGAATCTTTGAAAGCAATGTATGATAATAAATCCATAAATATTTTTGAGGGTACTAAAATTTCCGAGGGTGATCAAACAGCAGGAATAATACATAAATAAACGAAACAGATGGGGCATAAAGGTAAATTTGAAAAATATTAGATCTAACTTTCTGCAGAGGGCACTTAAATATAACCAATTCATCACTATCGTTTTTGATAATTGCTCGAAAAACGAAAGTGGATTTGTAATTTTGTAAAAACGGGTTGACTCAATGGGGGGTTTTTAGTTCTGGTGTATTCTTCGATTGTCGAGAGTGTTAGGGGCAGAGTGCTGGAGGACGTGGATTTTCATGAGAGATCAGTTTAACCTTGGCAAATGAACTTTTAGAGTTTTTTATTCTTCTATGATTAAGAAAATAACAACTTCTAACCAGTTAATTAATCTTGTTCCCGGAGTACTATAGAATAATTATGGAGAGAATTCATCGTCCGGTCTGATAAATAATTTCCTTGACGACGGGGGACTCATTTTTATTTATAACTAAATATAAACGCCTCCGCCAGCTTGTCTGGCGGCC
>JAMXHR010000006.1 GCA_023955635.1 Methanosarcina sp. ERenArc_MAG2 | reverse complement strand
AGAACAGGAAAGGCATATATCTTTTTTGAAGGAAGCCCTGGATAAAGCAGGCCATAGAGAAGAGGACCTTAAGAACATGCATAATAATTATTTCCTGCAGGTTCAAACATTGATCAATCAGAAGGCAATAGGAAGCCCGAAGGAAGCAATTAGGAAGAAACAGGAAGAAACAGGAAGCAATCAGGAAGAAAACAGGAAATTCCAGGAAGCAAGCAGGCCAGCACAGAAGGAAAGCAGGTATAGAGAGAAGGAAGAAAGGCTTTTTGATGTGGACCTTGAAGAGAGCCTAACCATAAAGAAAAGTCCTGATATCGAGCACGAGGTTAAGCCGGAAGTCCTCCAGGAAGGAAAAGCACAAATTGAGAAGATCTGTAAAAATTGCCTGCAGCCTTTCTTTACTGAGAACCCTAAAAAGAAACTTGTTCTTCGAAGTGTAGATCTGCGTATTCTCGAAAAATGAGAACCGAAAGCATTGTGTAAGTTCTGGGAAAAGATTTTAAAAATAGAGATTTTACCGTCAAGGTTTCCTGCTCAAATCCTGTATTTCTACAGGTGGTCTATTTGAGCGGAATTGAACCTTGAATTAATTGAAATAGCTACGTTCTTTTTTTCTTCAAATTAATGATATGTACTCGCAACTTAAAAACTTATTCCCTCACCAACTGTACACAGTAAATAATAAAGTATTAAATGGTTAAGCAAATAAGTGATAAATTGGAAAGGTTTATCTGACATTTCCAATTTATCCGTTTTTAAGAAAAACCGGTCAAGACAAAAGTTTTTCTTTCATCTCCAAAGTTTTTCTTTTATCTGCTTAACCAAAGTGACGGCCTTATTAACTTGTTTTAAGTTTGCATTAATCAACACAAGATACTGTAAACTAATTATAAGGCACATCATTATTTCTATAGCTATTTCAATTAACTCCTTTTATGTGTGTAACTTTCAGACACCGACCAAAGTGTCAAAAAAGCCCAATAATAATTAGCATATTCTTTAAAAAGATATTCTATTATTTTCACAAGCTATCAAAAGCCTGAAAAATTAAAAGGCAATTGAAGTACCGGGTAATAAAAAACCGTTTTGGAAGTTTTGGTAATGGATTAGAAAGGTGAATTACAGGAAGCCTCCCCGAAGCTCCCTGCACATCTACAAAAAGAGGTCTGTTGGACAATTTAATTACGTCCTTCTGTTTTATAACGCTTAAAGAAGAAATCCTTATGAATAATACTACGGGGTGAAAGAATTAACAAACATAGTGAATCAGAAGGCAATTGAGGCACCCGAAAATAAAAAAACCGTGTGGTGTTTCAAATTGAGAACACAAACAATAGACGTTATTTTTACTATTTTTATTTATGTTCTAACATTATAACAGTTTCACATATAAAGAGAATTAAGTATATAACTGTTGTAAATAATTTAGAGAAAAAGAGTAACTAAGAAGGGGGAAATTAATATGCTTTGTACGATTCTAGAAGATCTTAGTTGGATCACAGATTGGCTATGGACAGTGATTTAAAGTTTTCAAAAACATAATCAGGAACGTGTATATCATGTTTCCTAATACTAATTTTTAAACAATGTAAAAAAGAATTATTATCCTTTTTGTACCATTCATCAGCTGATATCTATGCAAGGCCAGCGCGAAAATTAACACAATTGAGATATTCCAGGATCCCGGCAATTATCCCTATGAATCACAAGGTTTTAACCGGTGTTTTATTTATTGAATCGCGCTCCGGTGAGCCATTCAATAAAATGAGCATTGGATTTTTTAAGTTAATAAAAGTTAATTTTTTACAGTGATTTATTATTTAAAATCAGTATCAGTTGCCATAAGTAAAGAAATTCGAATTGACTTTTTTTTACTGCAGTTATTTTATGAATTTTCACTTTTTGAAAAAGATCAACCGGGAAACCAGACAGAACTTAGACAAAGTTAGACAAAACCAGACAGTATTTGAAACGAAAGTGAAACAAAATAAGAAGCGGTCGATCTTTTCACCAGACGATTTAAAAAAACTGCCCACCAGATGAATCACGACAAAAACGAAACAAAAACAATATTGTAAGGGTTCGTTTGTTTCAAAACGTTGTATAACGGTTATAGAACGTTTCAAGACAAATAACTGGACAAATACCGGGACAAATCAGGACAAAAATAATATTTGTCTATCGTTTCCCTGTGTGATTTTTACATTTTTGTTACTCGATGATTCGGGACAAAAAACCTGGACAAATTTGGACAAAATAATAAAACATAATCACGAAATATTAGAACCATATATTAATTTTTTATTCAGGAAAGGTTCAGAAAAGAGAGAAGATATTCAATTACCTGCAGGGATTGAAGATCAAGAAAAATCAAGTTTTCGACATGGTTTCATTTTAAAAAATGCTATTCTTTGGCATGAGTTAAAAAATAGACTTGATCCCCCGGAATCCGCTAGTTTTCCTATGGACTGGACAGCGTAAAAAAGCCGCATTATTGATATCAGAAGGCACTAAAAACTATGGTGAAATATGTGAAGAAGCGGGGGTTTATTTCGGGTTTTTTAATCCGAACGAATCCGAACGTTTTAAGGCATTTTAAAAAATAGAAAAGATAACAAGAGGCATTATTCGATAAATAGAGGTTCGAATTAAAAAGTATATTTTCATTTTAGGTGAAAAAAGTAGTTAACCTTTGTTTTCACGGAATATTAATACCACGTATTAATTTTCATTCAGGAGAGCTGCAGGAAAAAGAGGTTTTGATATTCAATTACTTGCAGGATTGAGGACCATAGAAGGAAAAGAAAAAAGAATAGATGGGGGTTTATCTCCATCCTCTCTTATGCAATTTTTCAGCATTGTAACGTATAGCATCCGGACCTAATGATTTTTTGTACTCCGGAACTCGTTTATTAAAATTTCTTATAAACTCGTCTATGTCCTGTACTGTGCCTTTGTATTCATCCCATGCGAATTTTATCAAAGCTCGTTTCAATAGGCTTATTATATCAGAATTCACCGGACTTTTGATTTCTGAGGTCTCAGAATTCATTTTAATGGGCTCAGAATTCAAAGCCTGATCGCTAGCGGAGGGCTCAGAATTCACAGAATTCACAGAATTCACGTTTTTGAGGGTATGCTCTGAAACGTGTGTGTTATTATCCATTGCAGGAGAAGAAAAACTATTATTTTTTTCTCCCCCTCTATATCTTCGGTTTTCTGATTTCTGAGCTTATTATTATTAGTTTTATTATTATTATTCGGTATCAGTTGAATAGATTTCTCAGAATTCAGAGCGTTTGAATTCTGATGATTTCTGATGAATTCTGAGGGTATTTTTTGATTTCTGGCTTCCCGCTTCCATTTTTCCAATTCTCCGGAGTTGTCTTTAAGTCTGTAGATCTGATAAGGATCTTCCTTAAATGCCTGCTCGAGAGCTTCCGCTATTTCGTAATCACAGTTTACAAATATCCCGTTTTTTATAGCGCTTACAACATCCGCGCCCTCCGCGAGTCCATCGAACAGGTCACCATCATAAGAATAACATAAAGCCCGGGTTTTCCCTGCTCCCTTGACTTCTAACCCGTTCTCGTCAAGCTTAGACATTTCTATTTTTTCAAAAGTGAACCCTGGAACTTTCTCTTTAAATCCCTGCTTTCCTCCGGTTCTGTCCCCAAGCAGGATTCTTTTTAAGGTAGAATCTGATTTCTTAAACTTGTTAGTTTCTTTCATGTAAGTGAAAACCCTTTTATGTGGGACCCCGTCACCGTCGTAAGCTTTCCCCATATCGTGAATAGTATAGAGGATTATAATTTCTTCATCTGTCAGCATGCATGAGTTGTTTTGTGCCACATGCGAATAGATGGAAACCGCTCTTTTCCAATCTTCAAGAGTTCCTATTAAATTTCCGTTCACTGTTTCCCTTTGCCTGTAGTTGAAAGCCGTTACTGATAACAGGACATCTAAAAACTTCTCTTGATTCCTTTTCTTTGATTCTTCGCTCCAGGTTGAAACAAAACCGTAAGCTGAGAACACGTTATAGAGGTCGCTGCAGACATATTCTAACATACACTTACAGATTAAAACGCTCTCGTTGCGCTCTTCGGGTATTGTGCCTAAACATCTTCCTTTCTGTTTGTGGTTTACTTCGTGGTCGTGGTCTGCCCCGCCTTCAGTGTTTGAAAATATGAATCTGGTCCCTAGCTGAACATCGTCTATAGTGTCAACTGATGAAAGCCAAAAATTAATCCTTTCAGGAATTGACATTTTCGCGGGCTTTCCGTCTATAACAGTATCCATTAAAGTCTGTTCTTCGAAGTCAGCAGTTACCTTTTTTATGGTAGATATTACGCCTTTATCTGATAGGTCTACATCGTCCGTGTAAAGTATTGTCCCCGGCATTAGATCATTCATATAGTAAAGGACTTTAGGGGAAAACGTGGTTGATCTAAACTTCCATGTAGGGCATAATTTACCCATAGATAAACAAGCGTGACTTTTTCCTGATTCTGAATCACCGGATGGTTTTTCATGGATCCCCAGCCCCGCGTTTAAAACCTGAGTACATGCTATAGAGCAGGCCAGCATTTCCCCTAAGTTCCTATCGCCTACATGGATTTTATTCCAAGTGTCACAAATATAAAGGAAAGGGTCGCCTGTGTCTAGTATATTATTTGCTTTCCTGATTATTTCCTCTGGATATGCCTGAAGCCTCTCTTCGAGTGGGGGAAGTTCGCGCCGTGTGCTCCCTTCCTCGTCCTCCCCTCTTCGCTATCTTCCTGTTTTTCCTCTGTATTATTTCCCTGCCTGCTTTTTGTTACCTCTTCAATAGTGGTTTTAACATCCTTCTTATTGAGCCTGTATTTTTTGGCGACTTCGTTGTTTACAAAAATCTCCCATTCTCCGGAGGCCATCCCGTGAAGATCATTTGATATGAAGACCTTGAACGCTCTAAGCCGTTCTAAGCTTTCGGATCCCGGGTTTATTACCTGCTGGTTTAATTTGTAGGTCCACAGCCTCGAGCTTGAATCCATGAGCTTTTTAAAATCGTCCTTGTTATGGTCCTTCATGTAATCGGCAATGTCTATTTTATCAATGCCTTCAGGCTTAGGTAATTCAATAAGCCGGGCTTCAATCCCCGCGCCCTCGAGTGCTTCAGCTGTGCTTAGTGCCCCTTTGAGGCCTGCTTTATTCGTCTCGTTATCATTGCAGATAAAAACCTTACTTAGCCCCTTTGCAAGGCTTATTAACTTAGGATGATCATGTTTGCTGAATTGTACAGTAACCGGAGAAATACAAGATATCCCAGCCTGTAACATTGCTATACAATCGGCAACACCTTCAGTTATAACACAATAATAGGAGCCTCTTAAGCTGTCCTCGCCATAAAAATAAGAGTTCTGTACTGAAGGGCTCACATATTCCCGCCCTTCCTTGTGGACTAACAGCTTTTTGTATTTCATCCCCTTTTCGCGTTCTGCTTCCGGGGTTTCTTCGGTTTCCCTGCCTATAAGGTAAACAACTTTCCCATTTTTCCAGTAAGGAAATATTATTCTACCCGTGAACACTTCCCCGCCTAGAAGTCCACCGTTAACAAAAACAAGGCCTGATTTTTTCAGGGTCGTTTTGTCCAGGTCGTTTAAGTTCCTGCCTTTAGTTGCATACCCGATTTTTAACAGGTCCACAGTTTCCCGGGTAATCCCCCACTTATCTTTAATAAAATCGTAAAGCTCCGGGGTTAAATTGTTGTGGTAAACCTCTGCAGCTGCCGTAAAGAGGTTATGAATATCAGCCTTTTCTTTTGCTGCGTCCCTGTCCTCTTCGGTCATTTCCTCGAGTTCCACGCCTGCCAGATCTGCAGCTATCCGGAGGACTTCCGGGAAGTCTGCGCCCTTCGGGTCACCGAATCCGCGCCCGATCCAGTCCAGGACATCCCCGCCTTTTCCGTTTTTCGTATCGTTCCACAGTTGCCCGTTTCGATCTACCTTTAAACTTCTCCCACTCTTTCCCACTGGAGGAACCGATCCAGAATATACGCCGTTTCCATCGTTCTGTAGTGTGATATCTCGCCCTATGACATCCACTATATCAAGCCGGTCTTTTATTTCCTCGATTTTATCCCTGCTGCCAGTGGAGGACATTAAAACACCCTCCCGTTCTGCTGCTCTTCCTGCCCGCTCTCCCTGCTCATATTCGGGCACATTGACCAGGTAAGCGGACAGTTAACGCACTCAGCGCAAACAGGCCGATAACCACAGCTAACCGGATTAGCCATCATTAAAAAGCCCCCCGAGTCTGCAAGCTCTCTTAATATCTCCCCTGCTGCAGTCCTCCGGATCTTCCTGGATTCGCCATACTTCAAAATCAGAAAAACGTTTGTTTAAAGTCGATACCTGAGTATTTTCATTCGTCTGTTTTGTTTTACTCATTGTGTAACTTCCTTAACTTTCTTATAGAAAATCAGGAAGTAGAGCCATTACCAAAAACCGAAAACGTCACACCCGAAGCATTTTCCGGGTAGCCGAAACATATTTAAACTTCTCACAATAATATACGTCTTGCAAGTTTCTTTTAGAAGCTGGCAATAGTGCGATGTGAGAACGTTTAAGTATTAGGCTAACCTAATTATCCGTTAGGTTGCTCGACTTTTCGATTTTGGGCTTATTGGTGTTGGTCGCACCGATTGGCCCTACTTAACATTATTTTCTTGTTTTATTCATTCTTTTGTTCGCTTTTCTTTGCTCTTCTTGGTCTGTCCCAGTACGGGCTTCCACATCCCGCGCATGTGCGAGGGAGTTTATCCGCGTCCCGCGGGAACCAGTCGTAATTACAGCGCAAACAATGAAGTTTTTTCGTTTCAACTGTTCGGATAGGTTCAAGTGTTTCAATCATATGGATTAATCTATAGCATTGATAGTATTTAAACTCTCTTACTGTCAGAAGATTAACCCAATGCGAACAGTGATTTTGTTCAACATGTGTTTTTCAAATCAGAACTTCTTTTTACATTGTTAACGCCGTTAACTGAATATACATTTTGAAGAATAAAAAACCGATAGTTACTTAAAAGATAGTCAGTTACCAAAAGGATAGTAACTAACCGCTACCGAAAATATTTTTATAAAAAAGAAAGAGAAGTAAAAGATAATCAAATTTTGAGAATCGTTCTAAATAATAATCTCGTAGTTTCCCCGCAAATAACAGAAGAGTTCATAAAAGATCTTTTTGCAGCCATTGAATTACTTGCTTAAGTTACTTAAAAAACGTTCTTTTTTTCTTAAGGTCCTCCATGTCCAGAAGGTCACCGATAACCGGAGTCGCAAAAATACTATACCTCGATCACTTTTAAAAGAGTAATGTACAAAAGGGACAGGTTCACAAGATACTTATTTTAGCCTGAAAACATCGAATGCCTTCAGCTGCTAGGCGTGTATTTGTGACACAAAAAGGAAATAAAAAAAAGAAAAATAATGAATTAAAAAAATTGGTTATTTCAGGGCAGGATGTACCCAAAAATTACCAGCTTTTTTCTGTAACATCTCTTCCTGGTCAAGCATTCCGACATTTTCCCAGCCTACCTGATTAGTCTCAGCCGTCGAAAATTCACCCTGAAAAACAGTATCTCTAAATTCATTCTTGTTGGTGTCTAAAAGCAGCCCTTGATAATCTATTTTCACGGTATTGATTTCAGGATAATTTTTGACAGTTCCTAAAATGGAAACAGTATCAGAAAACATTATATCCCTGAAATGTTCCGCGCTCCATGTGGAATCTGAGAACATCACGACTTTGAGCGTGTCCCCTTCTAGTGTTGCAGTCGTTTCATCTGCATATGTTGCAGCATCTTCAATCGATTGCTGTACAGTTTGTGGTTTTTCGGAGCAGCCTGCACAAAAAACGATTAATAATACCAAAAAAAATATAGACTTTCTCATGAAAAATAATATACCACAAGGGAAGTATTTAAGTTTTTCAAAGTTTTTCTAAATTCGTTTCTGATAATATTGAAAGTGGAATGAAAAACAAAGACATAATTCTACCACCTAAAGCATGAAAATCAAACATGCAGGGAAAGAAAAAGCCTATGTTTTGCTCTGGAGGTTAAGCCAGGTCAAGGACCACATAAGGAGAAAAGAGAAAAACATTTTCAGTTTTGCAGTAATCACTTTTAGACAGTCAGATTTAAGAAGTTAAATTTCTCTCCTGCCTGCAGGACTTCTTAAACTCTGAGAAATTAGGACAAATATAATTAAATTTTAATGTTAACCTTCTCATACATACATAGAATATGAATGAGAAGCAACACTTTAAACATTTTAATATCTGGTTCAAGGCAACACTAGAAAATAATTACAAGACTTCGGGTTTTCAATGCTTTTTTTGTAATACTTGAGTTTTTAAGTACCCTTCTCTTCTATCAGTCGTAACATTAGACAAAACCAATAACTTTCTAAAAAACCCCTCAGAAGTGAGACAATTTTTAAGGCAATTGTTTTGATTTTCGATATCAGTAAAAAACGATAACAAGCGGCTTTAAGATATGGGTTGCTGTGTGTATTTGAAAAATGATTTTGCTTTTCATGGTGCGGTAATCGGCAAAATACCCCGTATTCCTATAGTCCCTGGAATAACCGAGCAAACAAAAGCATCTGTGTAAAAAGATCTAAGAAAATAAAAGAGTGTGCCGGAATACTTCCTAAAAGCTTCCGGGTTAGAAAGCATCAGGAAAACTAGGAAATTTCAGGAAGTTATTTATTCAATTTCTTCCTAATTGCTTCCTATGACCACAGAAGATAAACAGAAAATAAATGTCTGGATACCTGGAAGCCTTTGGAAGCAAATAGGAAGCATTGGATATGAGAGCCCCACGAAGGCCACAATTGCAGCCTTTGAAGCGTTAGCCCTGCAGGGAGAGAAAGGAAGCAGTCAGGAAGAAATAGGAAGCCTTCAGGAAGAAGTTAGGAAGCTTCAGGAAGCAATTAGGAAGGGTCCGGACCTTGCGGAGTTCTCCCAGCTGCGCGCCAGATCAGAAGAACAGGAAAGGCATATATCTTTTTTGAAGGAAGCCCTGGATAAAGCAGGCCATAGAGAAGAGGACCTTAAGAACATGCATAATAATTATTTCCTGCAGGTTCAAACATTGATCAATCAGAAGGCAATAGGAAGCCCGAAGGAAGCAATTAGGAAGAAACAGGAAGAAACAGGAAGCAATCAGGAAGAAAACAGGAAATTCCAGGAAGCAAGCAGGCCAGCACAGAAGGAAAGCAGGTATAGAGAGAAGGAAGAAAGGCTTTTTGATGTGGACCTTGAAGAGAGCCTAACCATAAAGAAAAGTCCTGATATCGAGCACGAGGTTAAGCCGGAAGTCCTCCAGGAAGGAAAAGCACAAATTGAGAAGATCTGTAAAAATTGCCTGCAGCCTTTCTTTACTGAGAACCCTAAAAAAGAAACTTGTTCTTCGAAGTGTAGATCTGCGTATTCTCGAAAAATGAGAACCGAAAGCATTGTGTAAGTTCTGGGAAAAGATTTTAAAAATAGAGATTTTACCGTCAAGGTTTCCTGCTCAAATCCTGTATTTCTACAGGTGGTCTATTTGAGCGGAATTGAACCTTGAATTAATTGAAATAGCTACGTTCTTTTTTTCTTCAAATTAATGATATGTACTCGCAACTTAAAAACTTATTCCCTCACCAACTGTACACAGTAAATAATAAAGTATTAAATGGTTAAGCAAATAAGTGATAAATTGGAAAGGTTTATCTGACATTTCCAATTTATCCGTTTTTAAGAAAAACCGGTCAAGACAAAAGTTTTTCTTTCATCTCCAAAGTTTTTCTTTTATCTGCTTAACCAAAGTGACGGCCTTATTAACTTGTTTTAAGTTTGCATTAATCAACACAAGATACTGTAAACTAATTATAAGGCACATCATTATTTCTATAGCTATTTCAATTAACTCCTTTTATGTGTGTAACTTTCAGACACCGACCAAAGTGTCAAAAAAGCCCAATAATAATTAGCATATTCTTTAAAAAGATATTCTATTATTTTCACAAGCTATCAAAAGCCTGAAAAATTAAAAGGCAATTGAAGTACCGGGTAATAAAAAACCGTTTTGGAAGTTTTGGTAATGGATTAGAAAGGTGAATTACAGGAAGCCTCCCCCGAAGCTCCCTGCACATCTACAAAAAGAGGTCTGTTGGACAATTTAATTACGTCCTTCTGTTTTATAACGCTTAAAGAAGAAATCCTTATGAATAATACTACGGGGTGAAAGAATTAACAAACATAGTGAATCAGAAGGCAATTGAGGCACCCGAAAATAAAAAAACCGTGTGGTGTTTCAAATTGAGAACACAAACAATAGACGTTATTTTTACTATTTTTATTTATGTTCTAACATTATAACAGTTTCACATATAAAGAGAATTAAGTATATAACTGTTGTAAATAATTTAGAGAAAAAGAGTAACTAAGAAGGGGGAAATTAATATGCTTTGTACGATTCTAGAAGATCTTAGTTGGATCACAGATTGGCTATGGACAGTGATTTAAAGTTTTCAAAAACATAATCAGGAACGTGTATATCATGTTTCCTAATACTAATTTTTAAACAATGTAAAAAAGAATTATTATCCTTTTTGTACCATTCATCAGCTGATATCTATGCAAGGCCAGCGCGAAAATTAACACAATTGAGATATTCCAGGATCCCGGCAATTATCCCTATGAATCACAAGGTTTTAACCGGTGTTTTATTTATTGAATCGCGCTCCGGTGAGCCATTCAATAAAATGAGCATTGGATTTTTTAAGTTAATAAAAGTTAATTTTTTACAGTGATTTATTATTTAAAATCAGTATCAGTTGCCATAAGTAAAGAAATTCGAATTGACTTTTTTTACTGCAGTTATTTTATGAATTTTCACTTTTTGAAAAAGATCAACCGGGAAACCAGACAGAACTTAGACAAAGTTAGACAAAACCAGACAGTATTTGAAACGAAAGTGAAACAAAATAAGAAGCGGTCGATCTTTTCACCAGACGATTTAAAAAAACTGCCCACCAGATGAATCACGACAAAAACGAAACAAAAACAATATTGTAAGGGTTCGTTTGTTTCAAAACGTTGTATAACGGTTATAGAACGTTTCAAGACAAATAACTGGACAAATACCGGGACAAATCAGGACAAAAATAATATTTGTCTATCGTTTCCCTGTGTGATTTTTACATTTTTGTTACTCGATGATTCGGGACAAAAAACCTGGACAAATTTGGACAAAATAATAAAACATAATCACGAAATATTAGAACCATATATTAATTTTTTATTCAGGAAAGGTTCAGAAAAGAGAGAAGATATTCAATTACCTGCAGGGATTGAAGATCAAGAAAAATCAAGTTTTCGACATGGTTTCATTTTAAAAAATGCTATTCTTTGGCATGAGTTAAAAAATAGACTTGATCCCCCGGAATCCGCTAGTTTTCCTATGGACTGGACAGCGTAAAAAAGCCGCATTATTGATATCAGAAGGCACTAAAAACTATGGTGAAATATGTGAAGAAGCGGGGGTTTATTTCGGGTTTTTTAATCCGAACGAATCCGAACGTTTTAAGGCATTTTAAAAAATAGAAAAGATAACAAGAGGCATTATTCGATAAATAGAGGTTCGAATTAAAAAGTATATTTTCATTTTAGGTGAAAAAAGTAGTTAACCTTTGTTTTCACGGAATATTAATACCACGTATTAATTTTCATTCAGGAGAGCTGCAGGAAAAAGAGGTTTTGATATTCAATTACTTGCAGGATTGAGGACCATAGAAGGAAAAGAAAAAAGAATAGATGGGGGTTTATCTCCATCCTCTCTTATGCAATTTTTCAGCATTGTAACGTATAGCATCCGGACCTAATGATTTTTTGTACTCCGGAACTCGTTTATTAAAATTTCTTATAAACTCGTCTATGTCCTGTACTGTGCCTTTGTATTCATCCCATGCGAATTTTATCAAAGCTCGTTTCAATAGGCTTATTATATCAGAATTCACCGGACTTTTGATTTCTGAGGTCTCAGAATTCATTTTAATGGGCTCAGAATTCAAAGCCTGATCGCTAGCGGAGGGCTCAGAATTCACAGAATTCACAGAATTCACGTTTTTGAGGGTATGCTCTGAAACGTGTGTGTTATTATCCATTGCAGGAGAAGAAAAACTATTATTTTTTTCTCCCCCTCTATATCTTCGGTTTTCTGATTTCTGAGCTTATTATTATTAGTTTTATTATTATTATTCGGTATCAGTTGAATAGATTTCTCAGAATTCAGAGCGTTTGAATTCTGATGATTTCTGATGAATTCTGAGGGTATTTTTTGATTTCTGGCTTCCCGCTTCCATTTTTCCAATTCTCCGGAGTTGTCTTTAAGTCTGTAGATCTGATAAGGATCTTCCTTAAATGCCTGCTCGAGAGCTTCCGCTATTTCGTAATCACAGTTTACAAATATCCCGTTTTTTATAGCGCTTACAACATCCGCGCCCTCCGCGAGTCCATCGAACAGGTCACCATCATAAGAATAACATAAAGCCCGGGTTTTCCCTGCTCCCTTGACTTCTAACCCGTTCTCGTCAAGCTTAGACATTTCTATTTTTTCAAAAGTGAACCCTGGAACTTTCTCTTTAAATCCCTGCTTTCCTCCGGTTCTGTCCCCAAGCAGGATTCTTTTTAAGGTAGAATCTGATTTCTTAAACTTGTTAGTTTCTTTCATGTAAGTGAAAACCCTTTTATGTGGGACCCCGTCACCGTCGTAAGCTTTCCCCATATCGTGAATAGTATAGAGGATTATAATTTCTTCATCTGTCAGCATGCATGAGTTGTTTTGTGCCACATGCGAATAGATGGAAACCGCTCTTTTCCAATCTTCAAGAGTTCCTATTAAATTTCCGTTCACTGTTTCCCTTTGCCTGTAGTTGAAAGCCGTTACTGATAACAGGACATCTAAAAACTTCTCTTGATTCCTTTTCTTTGATTCTTCGCTCCAGGTTGAAACAAAACCGTAAGCTGAGAACACGTTATAGAGGTCGCTGCAGACATATTCTAACATACACTTACAGATTAAAACGCTCTCGTTGCGCTCTTCGGGTATTGTGCCTAAACATCTTCCTTTCTGTTTGTGGTTTACTTCGTGGTCGTGGTCTGCCCCGCCTTCAGTGTTTGAAAATATGAATCTGGTCCCTAGCTGAACATCGTCTATAGTGTCAACTGATGAAAGCCAAAAATTAATCCTTTCAGGAATTGACATTTTCGCGGGCTTTCCGTCTATAACAGTATCCATTAAAGTCTGTTCTTCGAAGTCAGCAGTTACCTTTTTTATGGTAGATATTACGCCTTTATCTGATAGGTCTACATCGTCCGTGTAAAGTATTGTCCCCGGCATTAGATCATTCATATAGTAAAGGACTTTAGGGGAAAACGTGGTTGATCTAAACTTCCATGTAGGGCATAATTTACCCATAGATAAACAAGCGTGACTTTTTCCTGATTCTGAATCACCGGATGGTTTTTCATGGATCCCCAGCCCCGCGTTTAAAACCTGAGTACATGCTATAGAGCAGGCCAGCATTTCCCCTAAGTTCCTATCGCCTACATGGATTTTATTCCAAGTGTCACAAATATAAAGGAAAGGGTCGCCTGTGTCTAGTATATTATTTGCTTTCCTGATTATTTCCTCTGGATATGCCTGAAGCCTCTCTTCGAGTGGGGGAAGTTCGCGCCGTGTGCTCCCTTCCTCGTCCTCCCCTCTTCGCTATCTTCCTGTTTTTCCTCTGTATTATTTCCCTGCCTGCTTTTTGTTACCTCTTCAATAGTGGTTTTAACATCCTTCTTATTGAGCCTGTATTTTTTGGCGACTTCGTTGTTTACAAAAATCTCCCATTCTCCGGAGGCCATCCCGTGAAGATCATTTGATATGAAGACCTTGAACGCTCTAAGCCGTTCTAAGCTTTCGGATCCCGGGTTTATTACCTGCTGGTTTAATTTGTAGGTCCACAGCCTCGAGCTTGAATCCATGAGCTTTTTAAAATCGTCCTTGTTATGGTCCTTCATGTAATCGGCAATGTCTATTTTATCAATGCCTTCAGGCTTAGGTAATTCAATAAGCCGGGCTTCAATCCCCGCGCCCTCGAGTGCTTCAGCTGTGCTTAGTGCCCCTTTGAGGCCTGCTTTATTCGTCTCGTTATCATTGCAGATAAAAACCTTACTTAGCCCCTTTGCAAGGCTTATTAACTTAGGATGATCATGTTTGCTGAATTGTACAGTAACCGGAGAAATACAAGATATCCCAGCCTGTAACATTGCTATACAATCGGCAACACCTTCAGTTATAACACAATAATAGGAGCCTCTTAAGCTGTCCTCGCCATAAAAATAAGAGTTCTGTACTGAAGGGCTCACATATTCCCGCCCTTCCTTGTGGACTAACAGCTTTTTGTATTTCATCCCCTTTTCGCGTTCTGCTTCCGGGGTTTCTTCGGTTTCCCTGCCTATAAGGTAAACAACTTTCCCATTTTTCCAGTAAGGAAATATTATTCTACCCGTGAACACTTCCCCGCCTAGAAGTCCACCGTTAACAAAAACAAGGCCTGATTTTTTCAGGGTCGTTTTGTCCAGGTCGTTTAAGTTCCTGCCTTTAGTTGCATACCCGATTTTTAACAGGTCCACAGTTTCCCGGGTAATCCCCCACTTATCTTTAATAAAATCGTAAAGCTCCGGGGTTAAATTGTTGTGGTAAACCTCTGCAGCTGCCGTAAAGAGGTTATGAATATCAGCCTTTTCTTTTGCTGCGTCCCTGTCCTCTTCGGTCATTTCCTCGAGTTCCACGCCTGCCAGATCTGCAGCTATCCGGAGGACTTCCGGGAAGTCTGCGCCCTTCGGGTCACCGAATCCGCGCCCGATCCAGTCCAGGACATCCCCGCCTTTTCCGTTTTTCGTATCGTTCCACAGTTGCCCGTTTCGATCTACCTTTAAACTTCTCCCACTCTTTCCCACTGGAGGAACCGATCCAGAATATACGCCGTTTCCATCGTTCTGTAGTGTGATATCTCGCCCTATGACATCCACTATATCAAGCCGGTCTTTTATTTCCTCGATTTTATCCCTGCTGCCAGTGGAGGACATTAAAACACCCTCCCGTTCTGCTGCTCTTCCTGCCCGCTCTCCCTGCTCATATTCGGGCACATTGACCAGGTAAGCGGACAGTTAACGCACTCAGCGCAAACAGGCCGATAACCACAGCTAACCGGATTAGCCATCATTAAAAAGCCCCCCGAGTCTGCAAGCTCTCTTAATATCTCCCCTGCTGCAGTCCTCCGGATCTTCCTGGATTCGCCATACTTCAAAATCAGAAAAACGTTTGTTTAAAGTCGATACCTGAGTATTTTCATTCGTCTGTTTTGTTTTACTCATTGTGTAACTTCCTTAACTTTCTTATAGAAAATCAGGAAGTAGAGCCATTACCAAAAACCGAAAACGTCACACCCGAAGCATTTTCCGGGTAGCCGAAACATATTTAAACTTCTCACAATAATATACGTCTTGCAAGTTTCTTTTAGAAGCTGGCAATAGTGCGATGTGAGAACGTTTAAGTATTAGGCTAACCTAATTATCCGTTAGGTTGCTCGACTTTTCGATTTTGGGCTTATTGGTGTTGGTCGCACCGATTGGCCCTACTTAACATTATTTTCTTGTTTTATTCATTCTTTTGTTCGCTTTTCTTTGCTCTTCTTGGTCTGTCCCAGTACGGGCTTCCACATCCCGCGCATGTGCGAGGGAGTTTATCCGCGTCCCGCGGGAACCAGTCGTAATTACAGCGCAAACAATGAAGTTTTTTCGTTTCAACTGTTCGGATAGGTTCAAGTGTTTCAATCATATGGATTAATCTATAGCATTGATAGTATTTAAACTCTCTTACTGTCAGAAGATTAACCCAATGCGAACAGTGATTTTGTTCAACATGTGTTTTTCAAATCAGAACTTCTTTTTACATTGTTAACGCCGTTAACTGAATATACATTTTGAAGAATAAAAAACCGATAGTTACTTAAAAGATAGTCAGTTACCAAAAGGATAGTAACTAACCGCTACCGAAAATATTTTTATAAAAAAGAAAGAGAAGTAAAAGATAATCAAATTTTGAGAATCGTTCTAAATAATAATCTCGTAGTTTCCCCGCAAATAACAGAAGAGTTCATAAAAGATCTTTTTGCAGCCATTGAATTACTTGCTTAAGTTACTTAAAAAACGTTCTTTTTTTCTTAAGGTCCTCCATGTCCAGAAGGTCACCGATAACCGGAGTCGCAAAAATACTATACCTCGATCACTTTTAAAAGAGTAATGTACAAAAGGGACAGGTTCACAAGATACTTATTTTAGCCTGAAAACATCGAATGCCTTCAGCTGCTAGGCGTGTATTTGTGACACAAAAAGGAAATAAAAAAAAGAAAAATAATGAATTAAAAAAATTGGTTATTTCAGGGCAGGATGTACCCAAAAATTACCAGCTTTTTTCTGTAACATCTCTTCCTGGTCAAGCATTCCGACATTTTCCCAGCCTACCTGATTAGTCTCAGCCGTCGAAAATTCACCCTGAAAAACAGTATCTCTAAATTCATTCTTGTTGGTGTCTAAAAGCAGCCCTTGATAATCTATTTTCACGGTATTGATTTCAGGATAATTTTTGACAGTTCCTAAAATGGAAACAGTATCAGAAAACATTATATCCCTGAAATGTTCCGCGCTCCATGTGGAATCTGAGAACATCACGACTTTGAGCGTGTCCCCTTCTAGTGTTGCAGTCGTTTCATCTGCATATGTTGCAGCATCTTCAATCGATTGCTGTACAGTTTGTGGTTTTTCGGAGCAGCCTGCACAAAAAACGATTAATAATACCAAAAAAAATATAGACTTTCTCATGAAAAATAATATACCACAAGGGAAGTATTTAAGTTTTTCAAAGTTTTTCTAAATTCGTTTCTGATAATATTGAAAGTGGAATGAAAAACAAAGACATAATTCTACCACCTAAAGCATGAAAATCAAACATGCAGGGAAAGAAAAAGCCTATGTTTTGCTCTGGAGGTTAAGCCAGGTCAAGGACCACATAAGGAGAAAAGAGAAAAACATTTTCAGTTTTGCAGTAATCACTTTTAGACAGTCAGATTTAAGAAGTTAAATTTCTCTCCTGCCTGCAGGACTTCTTAAACTCTGAGAAATTAGGACAAATATAATTAAATTTTAATGTTAACCTTCTCATACATACATAGAATATGAATGAGAAGCAACACTTTAAACATTTTAATATCTGGTTCAAGGCAACACTAGAAAATAATTACAAGACTTCGGGTTTTCAATGCTTTTTTTGTAATACTTGAGTTTTTAAGTACCCTTCTCTTCTATCAGTCGTAACATTAGACAAAACCAATAACTTTCTAAAAAACCCCTCAGAAGTGAGACAATTTTTAAGGCAATTGTTTTGATTTTCGATATCAGTAAAAAACGATAACAAGCGGCTTTAAGATATGGGTTGCTGTGTGTATTTGAAAAATGATTTTGCTTTTCATGGTGCGGTAATCGGCAAAATACCCCGTATTCCTATAGTCCCTGGAATAACCGAGCAAACAAAAGCATCTGTGTAAAAAGATCTAAGAAAATAAAAGAGTGTGCCGGAATACTTCCTAAAAGCTTCCGGGTTAGAAAGCATCAGGAAAACTAGGAAATTTCAGGAAGTTATTTATTCAATTTCTTCCTAATTGCTTCCTATGACCACAGAAGATAAACAGAAAATAAATGTCTGGATACCTGGAAGCCTTTGGAAGCAAATAGGAAGCATTGGATATGAGAGCCCCACGAAGGCCACAATTGCAGCCTTTGAAGCGTTAGCCCTGCAGGGAGAGAAAGGAAGCAGTCAGGAAGAAATAGGAAGCCTTCAGGAAGAAGTTAGGAAGCTTCAGGAAGCAATTAGGAAGGGTCCGGACCTTGCGGAGTTCTCCCAGCTGCGC
>JAMXHR010000005.1 GCA_023955635.1 Methanosarcina sp. ERenArc_MAG2 | reverse complement strand
AAAAAATTATATGGTGCTCCGGCCGGGATTCGAACCCGAGTCTTCGGCTCGAAAGGCCGGAATGATTGGCCGGACTACACTACCGGAGCACATCGCATCTCACAGCGAGACCTTCAATAGATGTTAGTGATATATATAGCTTTCCCTTTACAAATCCTTCTGGTGCAATCTGTTACTCAGATAAAGCTTTATGTAATAACTTTTGAAATTATTATATATTCTTTTTTAAAGGAATGACGCAACTCGCCGGAAAAACCTGTCCTAAGGTGTCTAAATTTTTTTCCAAATAACCGGGCTTAAAATAAAGAAATCCGGACAGACAGGCCATAAGTCAAGGGTTCGTGTTCGACTCAGTCCTTACGGCTTACAGCACTGGCTTTGCGGAGGGACGTCATAAGAAAATCATGAACTTTTGAAGAATAAAAAGAACCGTTTGAAATTCATTTCAGAAAAAAGATCCTGATGCTCCGGCCGGGATTTGAACCCGAGTCTTCGGCTCGAAAGGCCGGAATGATTGACCGGACTACACTACCGGAGCTTTTCGCATATTTGGACGTATTTCCCCTATTGAAGGGATTCTTCAATAAGGGGTTCTATTATATATAGCTATCGATTGCCGAACCTTCCAGGGATATACTCGCTTTTGCATTACTTTAGAAATCTGTTTTTTTAGATTTCCTCTGTAGTTTCTTCCTCATCTTCAATGTCTTCTGTGATTTCGTCGGTTTCTTCCGATTTCCGGGCTTCTTCTGCCGTGAGGTTTCCAATCCATTCGCTGAGTCTCCCGCAGTATTCGGGCTGACAGTCGCCGGTGCAGCCTGTGCAGGCCGAAAACATTTCTCCTGCAAGAAGGAGGTCATATTTTTCCTTAACCTCTTCTTTTGCTTTCAGGAGGTATGTTCGTGCCCCGTTTGAGACACCAACCTCACGTATGATAAGGTCTTTATCCAGAAGCTTTTTAATAATTCTGGAGCATTTCCTGCTGTCGATATCCAGCTCTTTCCAGATGACATTCTGAAAAACGCCTTCTTTATGTCTTCGTATTATATTGTAGGCTTCTTCTTCAAGATCCATGCTTCCACACTAATGAAATTATTTGCGAATGTTCATTCTTCGACAGGAGTGATCAATATGATGTTGTTGCCCCGAAGCACCACAGAACCAAGGGAGCGGACTTTTTCTCCTTTTACAATCTCCATGGTATCCACAAGATGAAGATTCATGTAGTCATCCACACTTTTAAGAGTGCCTTCAAGCAGATTAAGGTCGCCTTTCATTTCTACCTGGATCCTAGATCCAACGATTTTCTGAACTTTTTTATTTGGGAACAAATTTAAACCCTCGCTGATTTATTCTGTATTTTCCCCGTACTCCCGGATTCCTGTTTCTTACGTCCCAAGCCGATGCGGGGCGAGCTACACTAGAGCCGTATCCACACCTACGGTCCGCTTTCTGTTTGTATCAGCCGCTTCCTGCTAGCAACTGAGAAATTATTCTGTATCTTCACTCCACCGGCTTTTAAGAAAACTGAAAATTACATACCCTTTACAGAGATATATAACCATCGATCTCCAGAGTTCTTAAAAGACCTCTGAATTCGAACAGCTCCTTCCAAAAAACACGGTTCAAGCTTTTTGATTTCGCAGGAATTGGAAATTGTTTTATGCGGGTCAGATATAACCCTGAATATCCGTACTTTCATCAATAGTTTTTGCAATTTCTTTTCTCGGCCTCGGGATTGCTCTTGCAATGGGTCCGAAAACGGATTCGTATTCATTTATGTGCTGGGTCAGCCAGCGGTTAAGCTCAAGAGCAGCAACCGGAGAGAGTATCACTTCGGTTTCAACGCTCCTTTCGATAACTCTTGCCTCGGAAGCATCCCCGAACATCTTGGGAGTATCATTGTAAAAACCGATCCTGAAATCGTAGGGGCTGTGCCCGCCTGCGGCTCCGATAGCGTATATCTGCCGGAAGTTTTCAGGTTTCACGAATTCAATAGTAATGCTTTTTTATTTTTTTGGAAGCTGAGCTTTCTATCTTTTCCCTGGATTCAACATCCTCGGTCATAAAATTACCTCTATACTTTGCTCTCAAGAATATTCCTGAGAGCAAGTTCTAATCTCAGATACTGTCCAGTTATTTCAGATACTGGATATTCATTTAATGTAAAAGACTTATTCCCCATATAAAAAGGAATATTATTACTTCACTATAGAATGTTACCTGCAAAAAAGCTTTTGATCTTTCAGCCCTGGACTTTCTTTTTAAGCTTCTTTGCCTCTTCTGCAACACCCTTTTTTGAGTGGACCTTTGCTATCAGTTCCACAGCATCAAGATTGCGGACTGCATTGTCCAGGTACCCGAAAACATCGCCCTGATATGCTGAAACCCCGTATTTATCTTCCAGTTTTTTTATAATGTTTGTCGGGTCAAGCTCTTCAGTACGTAGCCTGATAATTTTTTCCGAAAACTTCTGCTCTGCACAACCACAGTAAGGCGAGTCTTTGCACACACAGGTTAAAAAGTCCGAAGCAAAATTCAACATGAGCTCCCGGATTTTCGCATCAAGCTGGGAAAGTGACTCCCCATCAAAGACTATATCAAGAGTAGCTCCCTGAAAAACCCTTGAAGGCATATTCACATGCAGGGAACTGCCGATCTGGTTTGAGTACTTAAAATACGCAGCATCGAAAAACTCCAGGTTCGTTACGATCTTCAAGGGATCGTTCTCTTCAAGCACTGCATCCCGAATCAGGAAAGCTTTGGATACCGGAAGGAAATGAGCCGCAACAATTTTCCCAAAGCGCGTAAGCGTTATCTTATTTCCCTTTCTTTCTACAAAGCGGTAGCTCTGCAGGCGCAAGATTTGTTTATCCAGGTCGAAACTTCCGAACATCAGGTTATGGATCAGTCTGAGGTCTTGGACAGACGAGGTGACTGCAATGGATGCAAGAATTTCTTCAAGTTGCTCGGACTCTCCATATTCGACCCCTATAGAAAGCATTTCTCCTTGCAGCAGTTTGATTGCAACCTCTTCTTCGGTATCGGACTGAGAGTTTGTATAAGATTTCCCTGGCACAGGCATAAGCACGACAATTCCTCTATCGTGGTAGTCTGGCCTGCCTGCCCTTCCGCTCATCTGCAAGAAGTCCTGGACCGAGATCCAGTCTATCCCCATTGCCAGAGACTCGAATATAACCTGAGAAGCAGGAAAATCCACGCCTGCCGCAAGAGCAGCAGTAGTTACCACTACTGGAAGCTCTCCTTTTGCAAAGAGAGTTTCAACTTTCCTCCTTTCATACTGGGAAAGACCTGCGTGATAAGGAGCTGCTCGGATTGAAAGGGCTCCTGCAAGTTTGTGACAGTTTCTACGCGAGTTTGTAAAGACAATAGTCTGTCCCCTGTGCTTTTTGGAAGAGAACGTTGAATACTCTTCCTTTGCAAGCTGCGAAATCAGCTTTGCCTTTTCATTTTCCTGAGAGAAAAGGAGGTGTCTGTCAATGGGAACAGGCCTGTGCTCGTATCGGACAAGCTGCGCCCCGAGCTTTTTGCATAGGCTTCGGGAGTTGCAACGGTTGCAGAGAGGTAAATAAATTGAGCTTCAGGTGCTGCATAACGCAGCCTTCCTATCAGCCCGTCCACCCTGTGCCCCCTTTCCTGGTCTTCGAGCATATGGACTTCATCCACAACCACAGTCCCTATTTTGCCCAGAAAATCGGTATTTCCTGACCTGAGCATATGGTCTATGCCCTCGTAAGTTCCTACAATTATATCCGCACCCGGGCTGGTCTGCATTTTCACGCGCTGGGATGTCTTTATGAGGATTGCGCCAATCTTTATGGAAACCGTAAGCCCGAGCTTTGAATAACGTTCTTTGAACTGATCGTATTTCTGGTTTGCAAGAGCTACCAGGGGAACCAGATAGAGCATCTTTCCTTTTTTGTCCAGAAGGTTCTGGACTCCTGCCATCTCCCCTATAAGGGTCTTTCCGGTTGCGGTTGCCGAAACTACAAACTGGTTTTTCCCTTCCAGAAGTCCTGCTTCTATAGACAGCGCCTGCACAGGGAGAAGAGTCTCGGATTTTTGGAGCAGCATTTCCTTGAACTTTTTTGCAAGAGGAAGATTCTTTATCCTGACAGTAGCTTCTGCAGGTTTTGTCCTTATAGTATCATAACGAGTGAACTCGGGATCCAGCCTTTCAGGGGTCAGCATTCGGACAGTTCTATCCAGATCCCTTGTTTTAGAGAGAACCTGCTCCAGGAAATCTACGGATTTTTCCCCGTAATTCACACCCGCCGAACGGACTGCACGCAGAAGTTCTTCTTTTGCACATTCCCAGCAGATGAGTTCGTTGTTATATTTGATAGACTTGTTATTTACAAAGTTGAAACGTTTATTGATCCAGCAGTGCTTGCAGATTTTAACTCTGTCTGCATCGAGTTGAAAACCTTTGAGCATTTCGAGAAAAGCAATCTCATTTGAAGGGTCCCCTCCTTCTGCAAGCATGATTCTATTTGCACTGCGTAAAAGCTCTATGAACTGCTGGGGAGGAATAAATTCGTCTTTTTTCTTGCCGGTGAGAAGCCTTATTTTATGAGGGCGTGGTCCTTTGTAACTCTCCTTTACATGGAGCTCGGCCACATAAAGCGGCTGCTTCATCCGGTCCTTTATAGCCATAACTATTATCTTCGATTTTTCAGCGTAGCTTAGGACCCAGAGCGTCATTGTTTATCCTGATATGTGAATGTTATAAGTAAGCTTCCTTTAGGAACTCAAAAATCAATGGTATTCGCCTAATGGATGCTGTTTTCTTAATTCTTGCATCGTATGTTTGAATTTACAGGCGAGAATATTATTAATTCTTCCAGCATTGTTCCGGTGCATACTTACCTTATTTCTTTTCGTGCACACATTCTGTATTTATCTTCTTTTGAGCGACACATCTATAGGCGGCTATTATATAAATATTTTATCACTTATTTATTATATAAATAAAACTCAGCTGAGAGCTCTATAAATATTGATGGTATTTACAGAGAATATTATACAGAAGAGTATTTGCACAAAATATCGGATGGAGCCTGTATTGCGATGAAGGGTATTTTCTCTGGTTTTTTAAAATTCGGTTCTTATAGGCAGGCTCCTTCCTTTGCAAATCTGCACCTGCAGTTTCGGGTTTCTGGAATATTTTCGATTGTATCCACAATAATCTCAAAGATTGCATCTTGATCTTTTCCCACGACCTCAGTGACCTCGTCTGCTGTTAATTTCTGAGAGGCCATTCCGCATGCCTGATTTGTGACAATGGCAAGAGAGGCATAACAGAGGCTGAGTTCTTTTGCAAGGATTACTTCAGGTACGCCAGTCATACCCACAACATCTGCAAACTGGCTCATCATGCGAATTTCTGCTCTGGTCTCAAAACGAGGGCCTTCGGTGCACGCGTAAATTCCTGTGGTATAGGAAATTCCCTGTTTTCCCAGGGCATTCCTGAGAGCTTCACTGATTTCGGGGCAGTAGGGTTCAGAGACATCGACATGTACTGTCGTGTCGTCGTAAAAGGTCGAAGGTCTGTTCCGGGTAAAATCAATGAAGTCATCAAGTACTACAAAACTGCCAACTGAATGCCCTCGCATCGATCCAACGGAATTTGTGGAGATTACACGCTTTGCCCCCAGGGCGTGTACCGCCCAGATATTGGCCCTGTAATTAATCTTGTGCGGCGGGATGTGGTTTTTTCCGGCATGCCTGGGAATTAGTGCAACTCTCTTCCCTTTTATAAGGGTAAGATAGGCTGTAACTTCCCCATAAGGAGTATGTACCGGCTGGCTTTCGAATTCCACGTATGAATTGAAACCCACGCCGCCGAGCACTGCAATTTCAACATTTTCAGCTGCCTTTTCCATTTTATGCCTCCCTTGCGGCTTTTACTCTTGTCCGCCATCTTTCATCAAAAAAGAATTTTTAATGGTCTTTTTAAAATAATTTATTTATAACTGAGAGAGGTTTAAAGAAACATTATATGTAATTTAAATTTTTGCATCTTTATATTTTCATTCCGCTTATGGTCTTAAGTTTCTCAGATCTCAGGTTTCTCTGTCATGTCCCTTGCCCTCACATAACTTTATTCTTTCTTTTTCCCTTTACTCTATCTTCATTTCCGAGAGCTTGATTTGACATAGTATATTTTATGCCTGCAAGAGCAATAAGAACTGCAATAGTGATTGAATACACGAAGTACTGGAGTGCAAGAGCTGCGTCATTAGTGACGCCTTCGGAAAGGGAAGCTGTCGCTAAAATGTATGTGCTTGCACCCCAGAAGAGCAATCCGGTTGCGATCACAAAGAGAGAGATTGAGATATTTTTGTATATGGGTCTATCTTCCATCCTCAGGTCGAATATTTTTCCGAGATTAGCAAGCAGCAGGGCTCCTGCATACCACCAGACTGAGGCATTGATAAATATCGAAACAAGTGTAAGGGTTCCATGATACCAGACTCCCTCTGCCGAATAAAGTTTCCATACTTCAATAGCGCCATATACAGTTGCTACAAGCAATGTAAGCAGGGAAGCAGTGTAGCTGATAAAAACCATTCTCTGTTCGAGAAAAGCGTCCCATAACCTTTCTTTTTCAAGGGCGACAATATCATCCAGCCCGAAGCCCCGGTATAACATGTAAAGTCCGACAGCTGCAAGAATTCCCACAACTGCACCTTCGGGATAGCGAGCAAGCAGGAATATGGCGTAAATAAGAAAAGCAAGCCCTAAAGGCACAAAGAATGTCTGGGATATCTTCGGGTCGCTAAAGACGTGTTTCAGGATATAATAGGTACTTTCCAGATTTTCGCTCTGCATTACAACGATTCTTTTCACGGAGTCGATCTTCATACGGGACTGGACAATAGGAACAAGAGTTTCATCCTCTGCCCCGTCCGAAACAAATATCGCTCTCTGCACGTCGTTCATTTTGAGGAAAGTCTCGAGCTGCTCGGCAATTTTCTGGTCTGAGATCACTCCAACGTTTTTGTCTCCTGCAAAAGAAACGATCTCCGAGTCAGCTCCCTTTGCCCGCAATTCGTCAAGAATCCTGATTCCGCCAAAAATGGTATTCGTATCCGAGTCCTCCGGATCCGCGATCCCAAGTGCGACTGCGGCTTGGACGTTTGCTTCCCGTCCTACTATTGGGGTTCCTAGCTTTGCTTTTTCACCCAGGTCGTTATCTCTATCTATGCATATAACTAAAGTCTGCATGTCTCCTCTATAGCCTTGAATAGCTTACTCTATCGCAGAGAGCTGATTTTCCCGAGTATGATATCCTGATCCGGCTCTTTATCCATTTCCTGCCGGAATTATCCATAAAATCTTTTAATAAGTTAAGTTACCTTACTTTTTACAAGCATACTATTTTAATTTATACTTTATAAGCTTGTAGCGTAACAAATTTTATTTTTTAAAACTAGATTTGACTGTGACGGATTTTACAGCGCTGTCCTGGGAAACGCTGAAAATTGCAAACATGGCTTGAGGTTTAGCTACATTTATATGTATAAAATTGTTTTTGAAGTGCGATATGAAATAGCTGAGACTATCTGTTGCCTTGTTGAGGATAGGGAAACTTAATTTTAAGCCTCTTTTTGGGCTCATCTCCTTAAAAAATTGTTTATAATTAGTCCTTAATTGGACTTTTAAAGATAATTTTATAATTACAAAAGTCCATAAGTATGTGTCTAAAAAAACAGACTATCTTTTTGAGATAAATCTATTATCTATATTAAATCCAGAGGGGTTTATGGTGACAACAAAGGAAAGTGCAACCAAAGAAACCGAATCAAGTAAAAAGAGTTCCAAAATTCAGGAAAAAGTTGGGAAGCTTGGGAACGATATTGATGCCCTTGCAAAGAAGACCGGGGATGAAGCCTCTAAAATGGCAAAAAACATAAATGCGGAAATAAAAACACTCACAGGGGAAATAAAGTCCATTGATGTAAAGGATGAGGTAAAAAGCATTACTGGCAGGGTTGAAAAACTGGTTGATGCAACCGGAGATAGTGCAAAAAAACTTGCCTCAGAGATCAAGGGAGATGTTAAGAAACTGGTGGACAAAATTGAAGCTCCGCTTTCAAAGAAAAAATAAAACCAGGTGTAACAGATTGGAAGGTAGATATTTTCTCCTTCTTAATCTTTTTAATCTTCTTAATCTTTTTAATCTTCATAATCTTTTTAATCTTCTTAATCTTATTAATCTTCATAATCTTTTTAATCTTCTTAATCTTTTTAATCTTCTTAATCTCTTAATATTCTCTTTTATTTCTTCTCTTTTCTTCACCTTTTACCTTAATTATTCATTCATCACATCAAATTTATTTACTATGAGTACTTTTTTCATCATAATACCTTAATGTATTAGTGGGAAGTCATTTGCCGCCAGAGTTACGAGGGGACGTTTGTTATGCCTATTTCTTTCAATCAAAGTTCTATCCAGAATAATCCGATAAGCCTTCAGAAAGCTCTTTCAAGCTATTCGTCCGATATTTCTTATTCTTCCGAGCCTGTGGAAGAAATACAGCTTTTTCTCGATATGGACGGAGTCCTCACGGATTTCACGGGTGCCTGTGAAAAGCTAGGTGATGATATGATGCTCTGGTACAGCAAGGATAAAGACCTCTTCTGGAAAAAAATTACATATGCAGGGACCGAATTCTGGTCAGGAATGCCCTGGATGTCCGGGGGACGGGAACTGCATGGGTTCCTTAAAAGCTCGGGTTTTTTTCCTACAATTCTTTCTGCGCTCCCGGGCCCCGATCGAAAAAAGGCTTTAGCCAATGCGAGAGAGGGAAAAATCAAATGGCTCAGGAAAGAACTCGGAGTCTCTTATGCAGAAAATGCAATTCTCTGTTTTCGCCCGGAAAAGGCTTTACAATCAGGGATTGCAAGAATTTTGATTGACGACAACTCCGAAAATATCCATGAATGGGAAGAGGCAGGAGGTATCGGAATTCTGCATAAGAACACCAGCCGGACAATCCGGTGTTTCAGTAAGGTTCTTGAAGTCGAGCAAAAGTTCTAATGTACTAATTTTCCAGGGAAATTTCTTTATCTACGTATCCAAGTTTGGAAGCATAAAGTCCAAAAAATACTGTATTAAGTCCAAAAAGTACTGTATTTTCCAATTCCTAATATCTAAAAATAAGTTAATAGTTCGCGGGCACGGCTGAAAAGGCTTAAACCTCCTGGCTACAGCCGACGATAAGAGCCACAAGGTTTTGCCCGTGGTTTTTGACTTCTTCTCCCGCCGCATTCTTCAACCACTTTTTCCCCCATGAACCGCGTGGTCTCCACAGATAAAAAAATAGTGCCTTTTTCTGCGTTCCGGAAAATCTGGCCCAGATTTTTATCCACGTCTTTTGCAGCCTTTTCTAATTCATCCCAGCTTTCTGCCCTGTGGGAAAAACGGTCAAGAGTCCTGAGGTGCACAGCCAGGACATCGGGCTTTTCCCTGAGGGCCTGCACTGCATAATTCGTGATTTGCTGGTCGTAATCCAAAATATCTTCGGAATCCGGGACTCCATAAAATTCTTTTATCCTTCCCCTGAAACTCTCCGCACCTTCGGACTCGATAACCGCTGACGTTTTCATGCCTGCCCTGCAAGCCCATTCCATGATGCTTTTCAGTCTCGGGTTTTCAGAGTCTTTTGCTCTTTCAGTATAAATATCCGCTGTTGAATATATATTATGTTCTTCCGGAAGGTATCCCGTGAAGATTGATGCAATAGCAGGGGACGTTATGGTTGCCGGAGATTTGCATTTAAAGAGTAACCCTTTCTCGGCAACTTCATTCAAGTTTTTCATTATTGGAGCAAAATGTCTGTAAAGGGAATACCCAAGGCTGTCAACTACGATAATTACTGCTCGCCTGCAGCCCCTCTCCTTTGCGTAATTCTCGACTTCAGGAATTGGCCTGCCAGTAGGCGGAACAATAGGAATTTTCAGCAATCTTGAAATCGTAGGGGCAATATCAATGGTTCTGCACTCAAAAACTTTCATGTGCTCTCCAGTATATTATCTGGCAAGCCAGTTTATATGTGTTTCCTGTAAGACATGTTTTCTGTTTTCCCAATAGGGATATATTCAGGCGCACCATAGTATTCTTCGGGGATTGATATGGTTAGTGCGGTTAATGAGAGCCTGGAGCTTTCGGAATCTCTTCTCGGAGAAATGCTCGAGTTGTATCGGGATATCAGGGGTCTGTCTGATGAAGAAATCCTGTACTGCTCTTCGGACCGGACTGAGAAACTGTTTCGGAAGCTGGATTCTTTAATTACCCTGAATTTAGAAAGTGACGTCGCCTGCACTCTCCTGAATAAACGGGAACTGGAACCTGTTTTCACTCACATGAACAGGTTTAGAAACCTGTATACAGTGAGACTGGAAACCGAGTATGCAAAAGAAATCCTTGCAAGCCAATCGCCCTGGAATGTCCTTAAGGAATTTCCTTTTACAGAAATTACCTCAGGCTGGTCCGTACAGAATATGAAGGCTTCGGGCTAAAGGTCGGAAGCAGGGTTTTTTTCCTTGGGAGTGGGCCTCTCCCGTTGACTCTTATTGTTTTCCTCAAGCACTATAGGGTAAAGGGCACAGGGATAGAACAGGACCCTGCAAGGGCAAGGCTCTCAATGAAAGTACTTGATAAGCTCGGGCTTTCGGATGACATCGCTGTAATTAACGGAAATCATTTATCTCTAAATTCAACTGACTTCATAAATCCTGACACAGGCACCAGGGCTCTCATGATAGCTGCCCAGGCCGAACCTAAAAAAGAGATTCTCGATCATTTATTAAAGGTAGTACCCCTCGGATGCAGGATTTCTTGCAGAATTTACGAAAAAGGATTAATGAAATTGCTGAATATGGGCTTTCTGCTTGATTTGCCTGAAGGTTTTGAGGAACAGAAAATCCAGCCTGAGCCCCCCACCTATAATACAGTCGTCTTTCTTGAGAAAAAAGGTAATTGCTCCAGAAATCTGGAGACACTAATTAATTATTCTTGCCTGACCTGAATCTGGACCTCAGTCATAAGCTCCTCTTCCGGAACTTCTGCAGGGTCATTGAAGTATATTATAGGTCTATAAAGCGAATTGTTAATCCAATGTTAGGATTTCAGTCTTTTCAATCTGCTAATTCTGCTAATAAGACTTTAAAAGGAATTGAAGCTATGAATATGATCAAAAAAGGACAAGTAAATTACCTAAATTACTATGTTTTTAATGAAGAAATACATTAATCAATTGTTTGGTTTAGTTTTATAATGTTAGTACATTTTCCTTGAATATTTTGATTTTTATTCATTACTTATAGATTTACATATTTTTTAGAATTTTTTGCAACGGAACCAGTTTTGGTAATATCCGGTCATTCATAGTACTCTGGTACCTCAAAAAGGGTGGGATACTTCTCTTTTAATGGTATAAGGAGTTCTTCGTCTAATTTTGTATCATAGAGTTTTTTCAGTTTAGAAAACTGGTCAAGTGATACACCGTAAGCCCCTTCAAGTTTAGTCCCTAAAAGTAGCCTTTTCAAGTTCAGTTCCTTGAAGTTCAGCTCCTTGAAGTTCAGCCTCTTTAAAATTAGCCCTTCTAAGGTTAGCTCCTTCAAGATGAGCTCCTCGAAGGTCTTTTCTTTCTAGGACATCCATTTGTAATTAATCAGCTTTGAACTAAAATAAACATTACTATGCTAGAAAGCTATCTTCTGCTCATCAGGATTTAGTTTTTAAAATTGTATCAATTTAGAGTCTGGGTCTTTTTTGCACTACTCACTCTAAAAATAGATCTCCAGCTTTCAAATTGCTAAAGTCGAAATCAAATTTCAGCAGGTAACGTGGAACATTGCAATTACCTTTCCTTTGCTTCTGTTCCAGAGTTTGATTGCTTTTGGAGTAGGAAGGAGTTTTGCTTTGCAGTCTTTTTCTTCGAAAAATTTTCTGGCTTTTTTTGAAAGCTCAACATACCCGGTCTGGCCAGTACCGATAATTATCTTCTCTGTTCCATTTTCATGGATGTATTTAGCCTCGGCAAGCGAGACTTTATGGGAGGTTCCGTAGATCTTTTTAGAAAGCTTTTTCCTGCGCTTTTCTATCTGTCCATCCATACGAATAATGATATCATACTCGAAGGTCTTACTTTTGACCGTAATCGAGCCGAAACTGGTTGAGTTTATCTTTGGCTTCATGGCTTTCTCCCTTCATAATTTTCTTTCGTTGCTTTTTTCACGTTTTTCTGTTAGTTTTTGCTCTTACTACAAAAAATTTCGAAAAGCTCTCGATTTCAATGAATTATTTATATATTCTATATGAACAACCAGCCAAAAATTGGGATTTATCAAAAATCCTCTATAAATTTAATCCCAGAGAAAAACATGTCTGTCCTCAAGCAGCTGTTTCTTGTTTCCATACATTCACCACTTCAAGCAGTTCTATAGGCTTTTCAAACGTGACCTCAACTTTTCCCTCATAGACCTCTCCGCTTGCCCCGTCTAGACTTATCACGTCTCCTTCTAGGAACTCCTTTCCTCCGATGCTGCATTTCCTGCCTCCTTGATCAAGTTTGAGCTCATGGCAGTTGACAATACAGACTTTTCCAATCTGGCGAGCTACAACGGCTGCGTGAGCAGTTCTGGCGCCCCTGGATGTGAGAAGGCCTGCAGATATGTGGATTCCGGGAAGATCATCAGGAGAGGGGATTTCCCGGACGAGAATTACAGCTTCCCCGGAAAAATAGCTCTTTGCCTTCTCACTGCTGAAAACAATCTTCCCTACAGCAACCCCACTTGAAGCAGAGTCACCTTTTGCGAGGGAGGCTTATCAGACCTGATTTTCTGCACCGAAATCGAATTTAAGTCTATTTCTTCCAGTTTTTTTAGAGCCTTATCAGGGGAAATAAGTCCCTCTTTTTCTAGGTCAACCGCGATTTTCAGGGTTGCCATTGGAGAACATTTTCCATCACGGCTCTGGAGGATGTAGAGTTTTCCTTCTTCGACAGTAAATTCAATGTCCTGCACGTCCTTAAAATGGGCTTCAAGCTTGTCCCCGATTCCCTCAAGTTCCTCATAAATATCAGGAAGGGCAGTTTTCAGCTCAATTCCTGACGTCCCCGCCCTTGAGCCTGATACCACTTCCTCTCCCTGAGCTTCGAACCTGAAATCGACTACAGGCAGATTTTCCCCTGTCCATGGACTTCGGGTGAAATAGATCCCTGCACCTGAGTTCATGCTCATATTTCCGAAAACCATGGCCTGTACCGTAACTGCCGTGCCCCTGACTCCCTCGATATTGTGGATTTCCCGATACTTCATCGCCCTGGGCGTCATCCAGGAATCAAGCACTGCTCTGACAGCAAGTTCAAGTTGCTCGTATATATCCTCGGGGAAAGGTCTCCCGCTTTCTTCGAAGAAAAGCCGTTCATAATCCCCTGCAAGTTCCCTCAACTCCATGTAATCCAGTTCTTTTTCTTCCGGAACTCCAGCAGCCTCGATTACAGAGTTCAACAGGCCCCGATATAAGGAAGGATCCTGGGTAAAAACTATTCTTCCAAATCCCTCTATTAGCCTCCGATACGAGTCCCAGGCGAAATTGGGGTTCCCTGTTCTGGCAATGAGGGACCTGACTGTATCCCTGGAAAGTCCCACATTCAAGAGGGTTTCCATAGAGCCCGGCATAGAAACCGCAGCTCCGGACCTTACCGAAACCATCAGGGGAGGAGAACCCCCAAAAACCTTTCCAGTTGCACTTTCGAGGAAAGGGATTCCCTTTCTGAGGAGTCCGGGCAAATCTTCGGGAATATGCCTGGAATTTTTGAAATAATCTTCACATACCGAGATGCTCAGGACAAAACCAGGGGGTACCGGGATACTCATTGAAGACATGGCTATAAGGATCGAACCTTTATCTCCAAAGGCTTCCTTGGGGGCATACTCCCCTTTCCGTTCCCAAATTCAAGCATCCTTGCTTCTGTTATCTTTTTGTCAGCTCCCTCGGTATTTTCAGACATTTCCGTATCCCTCCCAGACGTGTACTTCAAAAGCCCTCTCTCGGATTGTAAAGGCTGCAAGCATCAGGGAGTTTGAAGCTTCCTCTATTTTTCTTGCAAGATCGCGGGCAAGCATGGCCTCTTTGAAATCGGTGCTTTCTTCGACTATTATCCTGTTTGCCTCCCTAAAAGCCTCGTCACAAATCCTTTCCAGGCTGATAACCTGAGCAGTAGACCCGAAAAACGCCTGCATTTCTTTAAGGGTGCAGATCCGGGTACTGCACTGGTAAGCATAAATAGTTTTCAGAAACTCCCGGCTGCTTTCTAGGCCTATCCCGGCCATCTTTTCCAGGCTTTCCATAATATTCTTGGATATATTGACCGAAGGGATAAGAGTGGCAAAAAAGGCAACATCTTCAAGAGCGTCAATAATGTCATCCATATGGGAGATTAGCTTTTCAAAGAACTCCGCATTTTCAATCCTTTTGGAAATGGTTCTGATCTTGTTTACAAACTCGTCGGCCTGGCTTTCCCATACTTTTGCTCTCTTTGAGTTCCTGAGAACAAAATTCGGGTCTCCTTTATATGCAATGTAGAGAAGGGAATCACGGACAACCCCTGCAGTTTCAACTATCAGGGACGCATGTTCCGAGCATATCTCCATAAGGTCTTGCTCTGCGGAGTGAAAATACCTTAGAAGCTCAGCTCGGATCTCGTCCTGGATAAGAAGGAGGGATTCTCCGGCAAGCAGCCCCTTTGATGCCCTTTGCAGGACCCACTGGAAATATTCGGCTGTTCTCTCATTCCCTATAATCTGGTAGAGTGGCTCCCCATAGGGGAGAGGCGCTCTGTAAGCAAGTTCAAGAGCTCCAAAGATAAGCTGTTCCCCTCCCAGTATCAGGAATGCCCTGTGCCCGCATTCATTTTCGGCTGCCCAGTGGAGAACTTTTATGCAGTCCACATTGCGCATAAAATTCCGGAGGCTTTTCCTGGCGCGGTTCCAGTCGATGAGAAAAACGATCCTGGAACCCAAAAGAGTCAGAAAGCTCTTCAGTTCTTCCCTATTCTTTGCTCTAAAGCGACCCACTGAAAAGTGATAGAGCTTGTCCTCAAATCCCTTGCCTGCGGCCCTGGAGACTGTATCCTCCCATAACGTACCTTTGCCTTCAAAAAGGCTCTGGAAAAAAGCAGCCTCCGCAAGTGAATATCAGTATAAGTAACGGATGCGTCAAGCCCCCTTACATTGACCACGAGCACATGGGCTTCGGTCTCTCCGATATCGTTCTGGATCACAAGTTTGCCTGCAATGCGGGTTGCAGTTGTCCCAAGTCCTGGGTGCTCGAACTTCAGGGGAAAAGTCCGGTTCACACCCGACATGAAAGCGATTATCAGCTCCCTGTACTCTTCTGCTACCAGATAGACCTTTGCCCCGTCGAGATTTTCAACAGCAAGCTCCTCCTGCATCTTGTTTAAGGCCTTGTGGACGTCCATGACCAGAATGTGGAGGCTGTCGCCCTTTCCTCTGTCTCCAGAAGTTAGGGTTCTTATAAAATCCCCTCCCAGAATTCCGGGTTCTCTTGCCGGAATCCCTTCCTCAATTTCGATTCGGGAGCGTTTTAACTTTTCCAGCCTTGCCTCAAATTCCTTCCCCTCAGCCCTGCCGGTAGCAAGCAGGGGTTTCAGCATTTCATCCATGCAGCTCCAAACTCTGAAGAGAATTTCTTCGGCTAAAGGAATAACATAAGTGTCATGCCCTTTTTTCAAGGCTTCGGAAACAATCCTGTCAAAATTTGCGTTTTCTTCTCCTGCATTTTCCCTCTCAGTTCTTAAGGAAGGAAACTCCAGCTGTGGATGTTCTGCTTTATCTCTGGCAGTCTGCAGGAGAGTGAAGTAATATTTGATTATGTCATTTGCAGTGAGAGCAGAGTTCAGAAGCTCGGGAAGAAGGAGCTCCTCCTCTCCGAGCTCCCTGACTATCGATTTTTTTTCAACCATGCCACATCCCCAATAGAAGCTCATAGCTTCAGATTTCCCTGTTTATGATCAGGAAGAAAAAAACCCAAAAACCAGCAGTATTTAGAGGGTTCTACAACTACATATTTAAGAATACGGATGTGGGGACTTATAAATCATTGGTAATAGACAAGGAATATGTAGAAAATAAACCTATAAATAGAGTATTTACTGATTAGGTGTGAGTTGGAGTTAATATGATTGTTAAAGAGGCTAATCTTGAAAAGGCAGATTTTATAGGTGCTAACCTAAAAGGAGCTGACTTTAAAGGAACTAATCTTGAAAAGGCAGATTTTATAGGTGCTAACCTAAAAGGAGCTGACTTTAAAGGAACTAATCTTGAAAAGGCTAACTTCCAAGGAGCTGACCTTAAAGGAGCTAACCTTAAAGGAGCTAACCTTAAAGAAGCTAATCTTCAAATGGCTACACTTTATGGAACTGAACTTGAAGAGGCTAATCTTCAAGGAGCTAACCTTCAAGGAGCTAACCTTCAAGGAGCTGAACTTCAAGGAGCTAACCTTCAAGGGGCTAACCTTCAAAGAGCTGAACTTGTAGAAGCAAATCTTGAAAGGGCTAACTTTAAAGGGGCTATATTTTATGGAGCTGATCTTCAAGAAGCTAACCTTCAAGAAGCTGAACTTCAAGGAGCTGAACTTCAAGGAACTGAACTTGAAAAGGCTAATCTTCAAGGGGCTAATCTTCAAGGGGCTAACCTTAAAAGAGCTGACCTTGAAGAGGCTAACCTCCAAGAAGCTGAACTTCAAGGAGCTGACCTTGAAGAGGCTAATCTTCAAGGAGCTAACCTTCAAGGAGCTAATCTTCAAGAGGCTAACCTTATAGGGGCTAACTTTGAAGAGGCTAACCTTCAAAGAGCTGACCTTGGAAAGGCTAACCTTGAAAAGGCTAAACTTAAAAAAACTAACCTTATAGATGCTAAATTGGAGGGGGCTAACCTTGAAGAGGCCAAACTTAAAGAAGCTAACCTTCAAGGAGCTAACCTTATAAAAGCTAAACTTATAAAGGCTAAACTTCAAAGGGCTAACCTTCAAGGGGCTGACCTTCAAGAAGCTAACCTTATAAGAGCTAAACTTGAGGATACTAACCTTCAAAGGGCTAACCTCAATGGAGCTAATTTTAATGGGGCTGACCTTCAAAGAGTTAACTTTAGAAAAGCTAATCTTCAAGGGACTAAATTTAAGGAGGCAAATCTAGAAGGAGCTCAGCACTTATTAATTGACCAACTTTCTAATGTAAAAACCCTTTATAATGCAAAATTAGATGAAAAGCTTTTCATAAAATTAAAAGAGAAGTATCCCGACCTCTTTGAAAAACCTAATTAAAAGCCTATCAAAAAGTGTTATGACCTAGTGCAATTTTTACAATAGAAGGATTCACAATCGAGTAAGTACTTGAGATTATAGACCTATTACAATTTTTGGTCGTCTATTTTCATTGGGTTGATATTATATAATACAAATATTATAATACTATTTATGGGAAAACGAGGTCCAAAACCACAATTTACTGACGTCGCTTGTCCAAATGATTCATGTGAATTTTATGGCCTTAAAGGTAAGGACAACGTTGTCGGAAATGGAACATCTGTGAGTCGTGGAGAAAAAGTTAGAAAATACATCTGTCGGAACTGTGGCAAAGTATTCAATGACCATACAGGCACTTTCTATTATGATCTCCGTAAAGAAGAACGTGTTATTGAATTAGCTTTAAAAATGTCCATGAAAGGGATGAGTGAAGAGGGTATTGCAGATGTATTGGATATAAAGCCAGCAACTGTACGTAGATGGTTAGATCGTGCAGCAGAATCCTGCAATAAGGTTAATGAGGTCTTTATGAAAGGCCTGAAAGTACCCAAGATAGAAATGGATGAGATATGGGTAATAGTCCAAAAAAATCGTCCCTAGAATGGAAAATTATGAAGATGATGGACCGTGGATGTGGGTAGCTTTTGCACCAAGTTATAGGTTAATAGTTGCTTTTGTCATTGGTCCGAGAAAACAGTATGTTGCGGATGAATTAGTTAAATTAACGGCTAGACGTCTTTCAGAACCATTGCCTCTTTTTGTCTCTGATGGTTTGGAATTTTATGGGAAAGCTCTTCTGAAACAATTTGGAGAAATAATAGAGTTTCCTAGAACAGGTAAGAGAGGAAGGCCAAAGAATCCAAAACGTGTTCCATCTGATTACCTGAACTTTGCTCAGGTAATCAAAAACAGGAAGGGAGGAAAATTAAAGAAGATTGTTAAGAAGATTATATTTGGAAAAGACATTGAAGAAACTGAGATATCTACAAGTTTACTCGAAAGGCAAAATCTGACATTCAGACAGGACAACAACAGGATCTCAAGAAAGACAATAGGATTCTCGAAGAAAATAGAGTACTTAATAAATCGAATGATTCTGTACTGCACGTATTTTAATTTCTGTCGAGAACATGGTGGGTTAACATATCAGGATGAAAACTGTTTTAAACGTAAAAATACACCTACAAGAGAAGCGGGAATCACTCAATCAAAATGGACTTTAAAAGAGTTGCTCAGATTCAGATGTTTCAAAACATCAACCGTATAAAACCAGACGACCCAATTTTTAACATGCCATTATTGATTTTTCATTCGGACAGTGAAGCCAGGCAGGCAATACTTTTAGGGACTGGCTTGTAGAGGTGCTTGGGGACAGAATACATAACAAGGGTTGTGAATTTCGAATTTTTAAACTCAGTCATGCATCGCATAGCATCTGTAAATATGAATTCAAAGGGGAAAAATCATCACCGTAGCCAAATTTTTTTCAATACCTACAGGAGTGATCAAAAAATACGATAGTTATACAGTTAGATGAAGAAAAAATATGAGAATCTTAATTCTGTATGAAGGTACTAGTGTATCGATTTCAAAATAAATCCATCATGGAAATGAGAACCAGCCGACCACTGGACAAATTTAAAAGTTTGGGTTTTGTGAGCGTATTTTGGAATCGAATCACTAGAAACCTCCAAAGTTGTAAATAAAAGAAGTTTATTATATATCTTTTGGATATATTCTATATTGTACTAATCTAAACTAATTAGTTTCAAATTAAGTATTCCTAGCCATAAAACCCATGATCCCGACAAAACCAACGTTTGATTCTAAGAGCCCAACAAGCTCTAATGATATATACAGAAGTGTATCTACTCTCAGAGGAAGTGCAGCTCTGAGGACTAAGAGCTTATCCGAAAAGTCATTGATGGCAGTAAATGTCACAAGAGGTCGATAATGTACATCGCGAAAGATGAGAAGACACATTTTGCAATGTCATAATAATAGTAGTCAAACACAAAATGTTTCATAGATACGTAGATATAGAGTACAATCATTAAAAATAAGAAATTAGAGTCGATAGAAGTCTGATTATGCACCTTATATCAATAATAAGTATTAAGGCACTTTATTTCTAAACTGGCTTTGGAAGAGTATAATTAATACGATTCAGTGTTCTTTCTTTTTTTCTATAGTTTATATAGTAGTTATATAGTAGGTTACTTACTTCCAAAAATCTGTTTAGTATATTCGAAACTATAGAATATATCGATAAATATTATATAGTTATATACTTTCTGTATATCTTGTACGGGTAGCGAGTTGAATATATGTAGAAAATTATATTAATGAGAATTTTGATAAACCTCTAACTTCAATAATTGTTTATAGCTTCGTTATAAACATCCAGCCAAATTTGGAGGTTTTCGAAATCCTCTTTATTTATTTAAAGGAGGTTATTTAACATGGCAAATAAATTGAAAATATACGCAATCCTCACACTACTGGTGATTGGATTTGTGTTTCTGGGAATGGGATGTGCTGGAAAAAGTAGTGAAGGACCCTCTCCTACTCAGGAAACCTCTTCAGAAGGAGCCCCAATACAGGAAGCTACTGTTGCCGAAGCAGCACAGAACTCTACTGCCACCGAAGCACAGAGCATTTCTTTGAAAGGTTCGGACACAGTTCTTCCTCTTGCACAGGCTGAAGCTGAGGAATTCATGAATGAAAACTCTGGGAAAAGTATAACAGTCACTGGAGGAGGGTCCGGTGTTGGGATTGCGGCGCTAATTGACGGTGAGGTGGATATCGCTACTGCATCCAGAGAAATAGATGCTAACGAAACCGAAGCCGCTAAAAAGAATGGAATTAATCCTATGAGGAATGATATTGCCTATGACGGTATTACTGTGGTTGTAAATCCTGCGAATTCTGTTTCTGATCTTACCTTTGACCAGCTGCGTGGTATCTACAACGGGAGTATCAGCAACTGGAAGGACGTTGGCGGTGAGGATAAGCCAATTGTAGCGATTTCCAGGGACAGCAGTTCCGGAACTTATAAAGACTTCCAGAAAGACGTTTTGAATGGGGATGAATACCGGCCTGATGCCATTATCCAGGCTGCTACAGGGGGAATTGTGGGTGAGGTCTCTCAGAACCCCAATGCAATTGGATACATCGGCTTTGCATACCTCGATAACAGCATAAAGGTCTTAAACCTGGACAAAGGAAATGGATCTGTAACCCCAACTGCTGAAAGCATTCTCAGTGGCGAATACCCCCTTTCAAGATCTCTTTACTTCTACACCAATGGGGAACCCTCAGGCCTCACAAAAGAATTCATCGACTTTGTGACGAGTGAGAAAGGGCAAAACATTGTGACTACAGTCGGGTACATACCGCTAAAGAAATAATATACAAATAAAATATTTCTAATGTAATTAATTATAAGGCTGCAGGCATCTCTTCCCCTGCAGCTCACAAGATCTATTTTTTATACATCCTGTAGTTGATGCCTACAAGGCATCAGTTATTTACCAGGATAAATTAAGTAAGGAATCGAGCAAGTACTCGATATTATAGACCTGTTATAATTTTCAAATACCATTATTGATTTTTTGGAATAGTCTCTGAGAGAAATAGCCCGAGAAGCCTGGGGGTAGCACACAAAAGCTTGTGGTAACTTGCAGAGCTTATTCAAAATAGAAGCTAAAAGGCAAACCAACAGAGAAACCACCAAATCAACGTACCTGCTACCCCACAAAGTAACTATCACCCACGTAGATATATCTGTCTTCAACGTTGCAAAAGCTATTATCGCTATAATAAAATAGTAAATGCAATAATGAAAAGTTCAAAGCCGTTTTGAATTGTTTTTTTACTGATACTACTAAGGATGTTTGACCTCCATACGACCACTTCTGTTTCATCCGGACTACGAAGTTGATTGAAAATTCAATAAGTACTAAAATCATTAACTGTCACTTATTTGGTATTTCAAAGAGGACAGGGTATTTTACTTTTAGTAGGCGAAACTCTTTGTCTAATTTTGTATTATGAAATGTTTTTACTTTTAGACAACTGACCAATTGTTAATTGGTGAGTTCCTAGAAGATTAGTTTCCTCGAAGTAAGCCATTTAGAGGTTTGCCCCTTTAAAATTAGCTCCTTCGAGGTCCTGCCATAAAAAGATAAGCACCTGCAAGGTTAGCTTCTTCGAGATAGGCCTTTACTAATTTAGCTCTTCCATGTGAGCATTTATCAACTTAGCTCCTCTAATTTGAGCCCTTGGGGGATAAGCTCCCCTAAGGTTCGCTTTCGTGAGGTTAGATCCTTCTAAGTTGGCCATTTCAAGGTTAGCCTCTTCAAGGTTAGCTTCTTTAAGATTAGCTCCCATAAGGTCAGCTCTTTCAAAGCTAGCCCGTTTAAGATCCGCTTTTTCAAGGTTATTCTCTCTAAGATTAACCTCAGTAATTTTAATTCCTGAAACTTTATGGATTTGGGAATGAAATTGGTTTTGGGATAAGTTCTAGGACTTACGCACTTGAAGTACAAAATCAAGTACAAGCAGCGTTGTAACTGGTTTAGTGTTTTAGACAGCGAATGATTTAATGCTATTGATTTCTCAGTTTAACCGCGTAAATCCTACATCTCTAGTCATGTTTACTGCCGAATGTAGGTAATAAGAAATGACTATATTTGTTTGTGTTATAATGTTATAGGGGAGAAAACATGGAAATAGAATCAAAGTTTCTGGTAGTAGATGAAGCCGGTATTCAAGATCTTGAAACGCTATCTCAACTGGGAGATTATTCCCTTTCCGAAGCTGCAGTACAACTTATTGAAGATACCTTCCTAGACACAAAGAAAACTGCTTTAATGGCTGAGGATTATTTTCTACGGCTGCGGAAAGAGATGGGAAAAGAAGGACAGTGGTTGACCATCAAAAGCCTAGGGGGACTTGAAAATAGGGTGCACACGAGAGAAGAATATGTCAGTTTCCTACCGGAAGAGGCTTCTGTCTTTGAGTGTCCCGATGCCAGAATCAGGAACATGATTTTAGAACTTAGCTCGGGCTTTGACCTGCTCTCATTCCTGAAACTTGAACAAAAAAGGGTTGTGCTCCAGGTGAAATTAGGGGAAAGATATATAGCTGAATTTTCTCTGGACCATGTGAGCCTTAAAAGTGGAAAGAGAGAAAAGCTCTACAGCGAACTTGAAATTGAACTGAAGACTGAAGGGACCCATCAAGATTTGCAGGCTATTGCGGAATACCTGCTAGAAAATTACCACCTTGTAAAAGATCCCTTTTCCAAATTCGAAAGGGCTCTTCTCTTCAAAGAGAATCTGTCGGAAAAAACCCTTTTGAGCTCCAGGGAAAGAGCTTTTTGTATGCAGCTTGCAGATCAAGAAAATATATATGGAAAGCAGGCTAAAATTCTCCTTTCACTTGAAAAGGGTTTGAATACAGCAGAAGTGAGCCTTCTTCTAAAAGTTCCTGAGCGAGAGATCGAAGCCCTGTACTCCCGGTTTGAAAAAGAAAGGCTTTTCAGCTTTCCCTTTAGCTCTGAAAATAATGGGTCAAGAGAATTCCATTTCCAGGCCGAGCGCTACGCCCTGGGCAAAAGCCAGGAAAATATCGGCTTCAAAGAGTGGACCCTTGAGACCCTTTTTGAGCTCTATGGAGCAAATGAAGCGAAGGCAGAAGAGATAAGGACTAACGCACTAATACTTTTTGACGGACTTTTCCCCTATCACAGGTTAGGACAGCAAGAAAGAAAAATACTGGGCTTTGCAGCTCTCCTCCAAGGCATAGGAAGCTTGGTTTCCCCAGAAGAAAAATCCAAGATTGGTAAGGAAATTCTCCTGACCCATCCTCTGAAAGGGTTAAAGCTCCACGAACTCAGGATGCTTGCTCTCATTGTGGAACTTCAGTCTCCCGAAATCAGCGTAAAGAACCTTTCTTCAGTTTTTGAAGAATCAAATCTCATATTACCTCCAGAAATCAAGAACAAAGCTCTTATTCTCGCATCTTTTCTCCGGATTGCGGACCTCCTTGAAAAAGGGGACTGGAGACTCCTGCCAGACGGGATCAGGCAGATCGAGGGAGCAGTTGAAATCGAAATTTCCGGGCAGGATGCGGGAAAAGCTGTAAAAAGAGCAGAAAAGAGAAGCAAACTCTGGGAGTACCTTTTCGGTACAAAACTCCTCTTCATATCGAGGAAAAAGATTGGTGAAGCTGAAATTATTGAAAAGAAAGCAGAGAAAATCAAGGAAGAAACCGAAAAAAAGGAAGAAAATAAAAAAGAGAAAGAGGACCTGAAATTTGCAGTCAGACCTGAAAACTCCATGGCTATGGTAGCTCAGAAGGTTTTTTCCCGGCAATTTGCTAGAATGCTTGCCCATGAAAAAGGAACTCGAAAAGGAAAAAGTATAGAAGACCTGCACGATATGAGGGTTGCGATCCGCAGGATGAGAGCTGCTGCAAAGGTCTTTGAAGCGTACCTTGATTCTAAAAAGCTTGAACATCACTTGGAAGGACTAAAAAGTACTCTTGGAGCACTCAGCGATGTCAGGGATCTAGACGTCTTTCGGGAAAAAGCTGAAGAATATCTTAAAAAGCTGTCGCCTGAGAACGAACATAATCTTGATCCCTTATTTACTGTGCTCGCTGAAGAGAGGAAAAAAGCCCGGAAAAACATGATAATCTACCTGAAAAGCGAAAGATACGCCAATTTCAAAAAGGATTTCTCAGACTCTCTTGATGCTTCTGAATCTTGGGCTCTGCCCACAACAACTACAAAACGCGATTCTCTGCCATGTAGAGTAAGGGATGTACTTCCTTCTATCCTCTATGCCCGTTTCGCAGACATAAGTGCCTATTCCGAATGGGTAGAAGGACCATATGTCTCTATAGAGAGGCTGCACAGGTTGAGGATTGCATCCAAAGGACTACGCTATACACTTGAGTTCTTTGGAGACGTGCTGGGAAAGGAAGCAGAGATAATGATCAAAGAAGTTACAGCTTTGCAGGATCACCTTGGGGACTTGCACGACGCTGTAGTTGCAATAGATTTGTTGGGGTCATATCTGCAAACCGGAGACTGGGGTCTTTCGGAAGGGAAAAAATATTCCAAAGAAAAGAAAATTCCCGAAGGTCTTGAAGGATTAGAAGCCTACAAGACATACAGGGAAGAAGAACTCCAGACATTACTCAATACTTTTCCGGAAGCCTGGGCAAAAGTCCAGAGTGAGGAGTTCAGACCAAGAATTGAAAGTGCAATCAAAAACCTGTAACGCATGAAATCCTGCTCTATAATAACTTAGATTGGAGGCTGTACCCAAAAATTTTCTTGAAATACTTTTTCTGTTTTTCTACCTCCCATATCTCGAGTTGGCACTCTCGCTGGGCGTGCATTTCAAGCACCAGGCTGTCGGTAGAGGCAATGTAGAATCGAACATGGGAAACAATTCCATTATGAGAACGGTCAAGACCTTCTGCTATGCGGAGCAGTGCACTTAGGACCCTGATGCTTTTTACCGCCTCTTTATTAAGCCCGACCAGATTGGGATGTTTCTTTTTAGGGGTGTTTTTCCTGTGAAAGTAGGCAAGATTTGCTATGATTTCGATTTCTTCAGGCTGAAAACTTGGAAGATTATTCTCCCTTATCAAGTGATAAGCATGTGTCTGGTGGGTATCATACGATAGAAATGTCCCTATGTCATGTAGAGTTGAACCATACTCAAGAAGTTCCCTTTCCCCTTCCCTGAACTTATAAATTCCAAGCGCTTGGATACTGTCAAAGAGTTCAAGGGCAAGTCTGGTAACGATATGGGCATGCTCTTCATCGAAATTGCAGGTAAGCCCAAGCTGCATGATGCTGTGCTTTCTTACAGACATCTGGGTAACCATGTAGGAAAACTCGCTTTTTGAGATGTAATCTACGAGTAGTCCTTCTCTAAGTCCGTATTTACTGACCCTGATTTTGGAAAGCTCCATCTCCTCCATAAAAGTCTCAATAATTGCAGCCCCTGAGATAATAATATCTGCTCTTTGCGCGTTGATTCCCGGAAACTTGCGTCGCTCTTCGAGGGGTATAGCGCACATAGCCCTGACAATTTTCTTCAGGTCTTTATACTTCAGCTTTTCATAGCTTTGGTCTGTCTTGTGCAAGTAAACGAAAGCGATCTTGGCAAGGTTTTCTATGGTTCCTGAACTCCCAACCGCGAAACCTACCTTGTATTTGGAAAACTCCTTTGTTACATCAGCAGCCTTGCTCCGGACATGGGCTTTAATTTGTTCATACTGTTTATCGGAAACAGGGCCTGTTTCGTCCGGAAGAAACATATTTGTCAGCCGGATTGACCCAAGGTTAAGAGAATAAAGAAAATCACACTGGCTCTGGTCCCCTACAGATATTTCAGTGCTTCCACCTCCGATATCTATGAACAGCGCTTTTGAGTATCCTAGCTGGAGCCCGCTTGAAACCCCAAGATAGATCAGGCGGGCTTCTTCGGCTCCGGAAATTGTGCAAACCTCCAGGTTTGCCTCCGTTTTCAACATTTCGAGAAGCTGAACCTTATTGCTCGCATCCCGTGTTGCCGACGTAGCCACAGCTATAACCTCTTCTGCCCTGTAGGCCCTGGCAAGTTCCATGAACTTTTTACAGACAATGACTGCGCGTTCCATCGCCTTCGGCTGCAGAATTCTGTCTATGAATTCCTTATCACCAAGCCGGACTGTTTCCTTTTGCTTGGTCAGGGGCTGGTAAGATCCATTGGGATTAATCCGTACCAGAAGGAGTCGGACCGAGTTAGTCCCTATGTCTATAAATGCGACAACTCTGCCTTCGGAAATTTTCTCGGGTTCCATTATTATCACCTGAAAGCCCTGTCTTTCGTTTTTCTCGAAGGAGTCGAGAAACTTAAAATAAGCTTCTCAATACTAGTTTATATTTTTATTCTATTTGATATTTATTTCTCAAATTTATATTTTCCTAATTTCCTTCTCTCTATTTTTTTATTTTTTCTATATATGTAAAGTTGGTCTTGGGGGTGAGTTATTGAAAACCGTGAGTGCAAAAATCTCTCTACATTTCCTCAAACATGGAGATTGTATATGTTTTTATTGCAGAGAGGATAATATAGCATATAGAAAAAAGAGAATTCAAAAATAAGCTTGAGTTGATCTCAATACTGATGTAAATAAGAGAAAGAGAAATGAAAAAAAGTCCAGTGTAAATTCAGATGAAGACTTGAAAGGGATGAGCAAGTCCGGGGAAGACTTTTCTTCTGAACCTCTGCCTCTGGAAGCTCTTTTCCATAAGTACGGAATCGAGCGCAGCCATGCAGATAACGTGGCAAGGAATGCTCTTGAACTTTTTGATATCCTCCATTCTATCCACGGGCTGGACCCCGGAATGCGCAAATTTGTGGAAATAGCTGCGCTTGTTCATGATACCGGCGTGGTTACAGATTTTGAAAATCACCACAAAGCAGGAAGAGATATCTTGCGCCTGCACCCGCCTGCCGAACTACCTGACAGGTTATGGCCTGTCGTTGCCTGGACGACTTTCTTGCATAAAAGGAAGATCGAAAAAAGAAACTCGAGAAACTCAGAGGAAAAGCTTTCGGAAAAATGCCTGACGATTTGCAGGATCTTACCCTGAAAGCTGCTGCCCTTATTCGGCTTGCCGATGCACTTGATTATAGTAGGATGGAAAGCAGGCTCGGAAAGGTCACTTTCGGGAAACTGAGTGTCATATTCGAAATAGGAGGACCTGGGGCTGCAATTGATTCTGAAAGAATGAACCAAAAAGGCGACCTCTGGCACCTTCTTTATGACACCAGGCTGGAGTTCAGGCCTGTTTGATGACGCGATAATCCTCAAGTTTTTAAAGTCTTAAAGGTGCAAAAACAAAGTGTTTACTGACATTATTTTATTGGCGCAATTCTCTGGGGCGTAATTCATGGTTATCTTATACTTTGTAGGCACGGAAAGCCTGGTTTGAAGCCTGGTGACAGGTTTGCTGGATGGATGGACGTCCCTCCCAGTGAAAAAGGAATTGAAGAGGCTCTTGATTGCGCAGTCAAACTTAAGGATATAAATATTGACTTTACTTTTGCTTCAAACTTTTTCCGGACTCAGGAAACTCTTTTCATCATACTATCCGGGCAGAAAAATTTTCATATCATAATTCCGCCAGAAACTTTATCTTTTTCTCCGACTTTTTATTTTCCACGCAAATATCACGAGTCCCTTTGAGTAAATTTATGTATTGAGCGATCCTATTTTTTAACTCATACAAAATGGTTGATGAACTAAAAAATCAGAGGAGACGTTAATGAAAAACAAGAAAAATAGATCTATAAGGAAAAGATTACGACAGTAAGAGTGCTTGCGAAGAAGAACACCAATCTTATCGCTTTTTCCTATAGTTTCTGCTAAATATTTATTACCATTAAAAACATCTTTTTCTTAGTTTACTTTTATACCGGAACAAAACCGACTGTATTCACTATTTTCTGTCCCGTCGCACTCATCACAAAGTCAATAAACTCCTTTGTGAGGCCTGAGGGTTTCCCGTTATTATAGAAGTTAAGAGGTCTTGAAAGCGGATATGTACCACTGCGGATCCTTTTGGCAGTTGGATACACATAGCCTTTTCCATTATTCAGGCTTAAGGCCTTTGTGCTTTTATCGAGATATGCAAAGCCAATGTACCCGATTGCATTGGAGTTTTTAGAAACCGCAGTAACCACTTTCTTTGTAGTAGACTTGGTAATGACATCAGACCGATATTTGTCCCCTAGCATGACGTCTTTCTGGAAGTCTGCGTAAGTTCCGGAACTGCTTTCCCTAGCGATTACGGAAATAGTTTTGTCCTTACCGCCAACGTCCTTCCAGTTACTGATGCTCCCATTGTAAATACCGCGCAGTTGATTAAAGGTAAGCTTAGAAACATTATTTGCAGGGTTTACAACTACCGTAATGCCGTCATAGGCAATAACATTCTTCACAGGTTTAATTCCATTCTTTTTAGCGGCTTTGATTTCTTGGGATGTCATTTCTCTGGATGATGTGGCAATATTCACTTTACCTTGAATGAAAGCTGTAATCCCAACAGTAGATCCACCGCCAGTAACTGATATAGTTTTTCCAGAGTTTTCCTTCATGAATTCTTTAGCTTCAGCCTGTGCAAGAGGCAGAATTGTATCAGAGCCTTTCACAGAAATTTTCTGTGCTGTCGCATGAGTCGAATCCAGTACAGGAGTCCCTGCACTACATCCAATTCCCAGAAGCACAAATCCTAACACGAGTAATGTGAGGAATCTGCATCCTTTAAATTTATTTGTCATTTCACTTATACTCCTTTTAATATCTACTAACTAATGTATTATCTCAATGTCTTCTATTTTTTACATATACAATGTAACATTTAATATAGATGTATATAAATATTCTCTGCATATACAATAGAGATACATATGCCTGAATAAAGTATATAGTTAAAAAGAGGAATATAATATATACAATTTAAAATATGTATAAAGTAGAAGCTATATTCAGAGAGATTAAAAAAGTAGGACTTACGCAGTTGAACTGAAAACAAGTAGAAAGAGACTTCAAGCGATCTAAATCATGATATAGGACTTACGCGGTTGAACTGAAAACTCAATAGCATTAAGCCTTCAACTGTATAAAAACACTAAATCATTCACAACGCTGATTGTGCTTGATTTTGTATTTCCAGTGCGTACGACCTATATGATAAGGAACACTTTCTTTGAAAATGATTAGTTTAGTTTACTACTATATAGGATATGTCCAAAAACTATACAATACATTTCTTTTATTTACAACTTAGTAGGTTTCAGTACCTTCAAACAGACTGTATACTAGTGTCGCGTCAATCCTCAAAGATTTAACGATTCTGAATAGTTGCAATTGATTTTATACGACATTTTGCTGTTGACTCGACACTAGTGTCCTAGCAACTTAATTAAAGGGCATTAATATTTAAACTAGTCCTCATCCGTAGTCCCTTTCTTAATTATAGTGACTCATAACTAAATTTCCTAGACACTAGTGTTCTCAAAATGGGTGGCCTAACTTCCCGAGAGTACACAGCTAAGAAGAAATGGGATAATATGACTCCTGCAGAACAGACAGCACGTAAAAATAAAATGGCTTTTGTACGTTCCCATATAGAAGTTAAAGACAGGAACAGAGAATTACCTCAAAGTGCATAGATATAGTCACGAGGCTAAATAATGCAACAACTCGATGATCTACAAAATTGATTTTATTGCAATAATTACAGGCGTGACTATATGTGCGAGAGACTGTACAACAGGTTAAAATTTTGCCTATGTATTATTCTAAACAAATCATTTAATCTAATTTGTGAGATGGACAAAGGAATTTAATTAAACCTTTGTTCCCCAGTTTTTCAAAGGGTTAAAGCTAACTTGGTATGATTGATTATGTCCAAGCACTTAGCGCTGTAGGACTGAGCACAGAAGGTTGAGTATATAAACAAAGCCATGGGTTCAGGCGCCTTGTGGGGCGGAATGAAACCCTACTCTTTTTAATGTGACCTGCTCCACAGACAGACATCAACCTTGTCGCACCCGCCATATCCCTACAATACTACTTTTCAAGCCTCTGGCTACGGAACTGAGATAATCCGGCAATATAGATAAGTTTAATAAGATGTGCGGCTGTGTGTCGCAAGACGACGACAGAATTCAGCAGTACTGTGTAGTATAGTAGTAGACAATAGAACGACATAGAAACGAACATACCTGAATAAAACGACAAAATGTCGTTCTAAAACAGCATAACGACAAAAACTTCCCTTGTTGGTATAAGTTATTTATTAAGGGACGAGGCGTTTAATGTCGCCGCCGTTATACGTAGGTTCGTTTGAAATATAACCCTGTGAAAGTGATAACAAGAGGCTATGCAAAAGTTGACAATGCTCGACTGCTAAATTATAGCAGTAATGTTGTTTTACAGTATTTCTGTGTTGTCAGAGTGTCACACTGGACAAGGCAGTACAGGAGTTTCATTATGTGTGTGAATATGTACATGTCTTAACGCAGGAATCCGTATTCCCCATCATTGTATATAATACATGCGAAATGATTATATATATTTAAGACTAATATATGTATGTACAGCTAGGGTATGGCTTATACACATAAAACCATTGATTGCTCAAAAAAACTAGGGCATTACAACCGCCCTTTACAATAAAGCAGGTCGGTTCTACCTGCAATAACCTATGTCACCTCTCGCCCTTGTTTTGGCATTTCAGGGGCACCTCTGTCTTTTATTTAGGGGGTTATCGTTTACTCTATTTCCCTCACCATCTTTTCTATATTTCCTTACTGCAACGTTAATCTGTATTAATTAGCAGAACCTGTCAAATTAGGAATAAAAAGCAACCTTTTAGTGACTCTTCTTCCGGAACAAGCAACCCTTTCCGGTCATAAAGCCTGAGAGCTTTTTGGGAGAGGCGGGTCATGAAAGAAAACTTACCAATTGGGATCTGATCGACTGGCATCTTGCTCAAAACCTTAATTGTCCTGAAATTAGATAAACTGCCTTACTTTTCCCCGGGGAGACTTCCACATGAACGAGAGTAAAATGTATATTGTCGGAAGTCTAAGGTATATTAGAATCTTTGGCTAAAAAATTAAAATGTACTGTGACATTTACCGGGATTATTGAAACATATTTTCAAATTTTCAGATATATGGGGGGACAAATACCTTGCTGGATAGTGAAATAAAAAATCTCAGGCATCCTGCTGAAATACCTCTTTTTATTATTTGTCTGTTAGTCAGCATTTTTATTTATATCACTTTAATGACGATTCCGATTTTGTATCCTGAAGAACTGGGGGTCGAGTATGTACTGGTAGTTCCGATAGCGATTGCTTTTCTCTCATTCGTTTCCGGGCAAACCTACGGGGGGATGATGGCAAACGCGATCAAGCTCTCAGAAAAACAGTTTCCCGAACTCTATGAAATCATAAAACGCCTTTCCTCTGAGTTGAACCTTAATGAAGTTCCTGATGCCTTTTTGATCCAGGAAGGTGGGCTGATAAATGCTTTTGCTACCCGACTGTATTTCAGAAGAAATTACGTAGTTTTTTATGCGGATGTAGTTGAGGTCGCATATCTGGAAGGAGATTTTGATTCTCTGGAATTCATAGTTGCCCACGAAATGGCTCACATAAAGGCAGGTCATGTGACCCTGCTCTATAACCTTTCAATCTTTCCGATTGCCTTTGTTCCTGTCCTCAAGAATCTTTTATGGACAGCCCTGAGCAGAGCAAGGGAATATACTTCAGACAGGATTGCAATCCGGCTTGCCCCTTCCGGAAAAAAAGGACTTATAGTTCTCTCCGCAGGCGAACACCTTTACAGGGATGTAAATTACGAGGAATACCTGGAAACAGCAAGGACGCCTGAAGGGTTCTGGATCTGGTCAACAAATTTGCTCTCAACACATCCTGCCCTTGTCAGGAGGGTAAAGGCAATCAATGAGAACATGCCAGGAAGAATTTTTTGAAGTCAGATTGTCTTCCAGTCAATATTTCAAAACCTGCTGATTCGGGGCCTGAACCTATGAGGTTTTTGCCTGAAATGGTGAGAATAAAGAAAAATACCAGTGTATAAAGTTGTAAATTCACAAATTTACATGTGGACTATAAGTAGCTTTAAGTTATAATCCGACTAATATCTCCAAAATGTCATATTTACTTGAAATTATAATTCTCCTTGTTTTGATCGTATTCAATGGCCTGTTTGCCATGTCAGAATTTGCCATTATTTCTGCCAAAAAAACCCGCCTCAAAAAAAGGGCGGAGGAAGGAGATAAACGGGCAGAAACTGCACTTATGCTCGCAAATGAACCCACTCCATTTCTCTCAACAATCCAGATAGGAATTACTCTTGTGGGGATCTTTGCAGGTGCGCTTGGTGGAGCCACAATAGCAAAAGGAGTCGCAGCTTACCTTGGGAAATTCCCTGCTCTGGCTCCATACGGTGATGCGCTCAGCATCACTTTTGTAGTACTTGTGATCACCTACCTGACCTTAATTTTTGGAGAACTTGTCCCAAAAAGGCTTGCACTAAATAATGCGGAATCAATTGCCTCTAGCGTTGCAAAACCTATGTTATATCTATCTGTCATCGCAAAGCCGTTTGTGATAATTCTCAGTAGTTCTACCGAAGCTGTGCTCAGGCTTATGAGAGTCAGGAAGACTACCGAACCTTCGGTAACAGAAGAGGAAATTAAGATTATGTTTGAGGAAGGAACCAAAGCTGGAGTGTTTGAGAAAGCCGAACTGAGCATGATAGAAGGCGTGCTTGAGATCGGTGACCGCCGCGTTGATTCCCTGATGACACATCGCACTGATCTCATTGCGATCGATCTTGGAGATCCCGTCGATGAAAACCTTCGGAAGATGAGCGAAAGTGGCCGATCAAATTTTCCAGCATATAAGGGGAAACTGGATAAAATTGTCGGCGTAGTATCCGTTAAAAGTGTCCTGGCAACTTTTCTTGAAAAAGGTATTGTTGATATAGGAGCATCGGTCACAAAACCACTCTTTATACCTGAAAGTGTTTCGGTCCTGAAGCTTCTCGAATTATTTAAAGAAACCGGAGTGCATATTGCCCTTATCACTGACGAATACGGAAGCATTCAGGGCGTGATCACGCTGCATGACATCCTTGAAGCAATTGTGGGTGAAGTCCGTTCCTTTGGCGAGCCTGTGGAGTCACAAGTTACTGTTCGGGAAGACGGCTCCTGGTTGATAGACGGAGATGCACCTATTGAAAAGCTTAAGGATATCTTGCCTGTAGATTCCTTTCCAGAGGAGGGACTGGGATATTACCGGACCATTGCCGGGCTGATCATTTTCATTTTGCAGCGAATACCGGCAACCGGAGACCATATCGTGTTAGGGGGACTGCGGTACGAGGTGGTGGATATGGATGGCAATCGAATAGATAAAGTGCTGGTATCGCGAGTTCCTGTGACTCATCGAGGCTGAACGCCTGCTTCTCGGGTATCTGGAAGGTGCGGTTTTGAGATTCTGAAAAAGAAGAGACTAAATGCCCCACAGACTAAAAAATAAATTAAAGAGAATTTCGATAAATTGTAATCCTGTGTCTGGAAATATAGGGATTTTCAAGATAATGGGATTCGAAATTCTCAATCTGATTTTTCCTACTTTGTATTAAGCTTGAACGTCTTACACGGTAAGACACTTTCAAAGGAATCATCTGTTACAGCTGGATTTTTCAGAGCTAGCAGTGCAGTTTTTTTGATCACAACATCCTCCGATTTTCCACGGAACAGTGCAAAGTTCAACCTGAACGATAATTCTGAAAGCAACCTGTGAGTATGAAGATGCCAGTGTAAATGGCTCAAGTTGCACCCTCACGATATTAAAATCCCTCAAAGCAGCATATAGACAAGAATAAATGTGATCGAGCGTAATAAAAGAGGAGAAAAGTGATAAGGAAAAATGGGCCTGCACACCCCATATGGCAATATTTTTATCTCCTCCTGAACACTCACCAGCTTACTTTTCCTGTGTATGCTCCGAAATCCAGTTCCCTATAATTTCCAAAGCGACCGGAGAGATTGTCTCTTCAATCTTTGCGTACTCAGTTGGAGATCCGGTTTGAGAAGTCTGGAATAAATGATTGAGTCCTGACAGTTCTTTTACTGTATAGTTCTCATTGCCTCCTGCTTTTAGGGCTTCTTCGATAGCACGGAGGTTCTCTTCAGGCGGAACCTGGAGGTCTTTTTCACCATTTATCGCAAGTACGGGACATTTGACTTTCGTTAATGTCGGTTTGGGGTCATATGTGAGGAAAAAGCGCATCCATGGAGATAACAACGGCTGGATTTGAGCATCGAGGTTAGCTTCAGAGTAGCCTGAATGCTGTTTTTCGGTCTCGCTCATGTTTGCCATTTCGTCTGTTAAAAGCTTGCGAAGTTCTTCCCCTGCAATTAGATTATTTTGTTCCTTCTTTATTGTGGAGAACATATTTTTCATGAGAGCCTCGTTCCTGGCGATAGTCTCATTGCTTGCTCCTTCCGCCCTGGCAATTAGATCACTCTGTAAGTACATAATATCTTCTCCTGGAAGGCCGGTACCTGCCATTAATACAATGAATTCAACATCTGGAGACTGCATTGCTACAAGAGGTGCAATTATACCTCCTTCACTGTGTCCTATCAGCCCAATCCGGTTCGAATCTATTTCCTCTCGGCTTTTGAGGTATTCAATTCCTGCGAGTACATCCCCTGCAAAATCTTCGGTCGTGGCCTGCGAGAAGTTTCCTGTAGATCCTCCGATGCCCCGGTCATCGACCCTGAGTACAGCAATACCCCGACGTGTCAGATAATCCGAGAGCACAAGAAATGGACGGTGGCCCAAGATCTCTTCGTCGCGATTTTGCTGGCCTGAACCGGTTATGAGCACTACGGCCTGAACCGGCCCCTCAGACCTGGGAAGGGTTAACGTCCCTGCCAATTTTACTCCTGCTTCTTTGTTCTCATAAACAACTTCCTCTTCAGCATACGGATAAGGCTTTACAGGGTCCTGTTCTCTTCGCAGATCAGGCGTTTTTTCAATATGATTAAGCACAAGTGGAAAAACCGATCCTGCCTGTGTCCATTCCCCTTCGATGGTTTTACCGTCCTCTTTAAGTGTCCCTTCAAAAACCCCCGGATGGATTTCACTTCAAGTCTCAGGTTATCATCCTTATAAGTAACCGTTTCTACAGGTATGCCAGCCACTCCCTGGTCAAGGCTGTCCATAGTGGCATTGATTGAACTGTCAGGTCTGGCGGAAATATTGAACAAAATTCTTACTTCTAATCCACCCGGACCTTCCAGACTTCCCATCCAAAGCCCTTCGATATCCCTGGAATTCCCATTAGTTTCATTATCAGTATCCGCCGGTTGTGTACTATCCGGTTGCGAAATACATCCCAGGCCAGCTATAATCATAATCAATGAAACTACACAAATAACGGTTTTATAATTCATAATAAATCTCATCTGTCTATTTCCTTTATTTTTCATTTTCCTTCCCATTTCCTTTTTAATAATTTAACTCCTTATCGTTTTAAATCTCAGGTGCAATTAAAAATCCCACTCGAAGGAATAAAATCAAAATACACATATGGCAGTGTTAACCGGTTATTTGTTCTATGGGATAACAGGACGAATGGGATAACAGGACGATTTCTCCCTTATCTCTTATGTGCCTACAACTTCTGTCATATTCTATAGGCTATTCTTTGGCTTTCGCCTTCTTTTCACTTATTTTCCGGAAATCCTGAGAATTATTAATAAATTTCTGATAATAATGAGAAAGCTCTCAAGATAAATATTTAAAAATTGAAATTTATTTCATCTTTATATAAATAAACAGCATTTAGGTAAATCCACATATCATAAAGACGGAAGTATTAATTTAATAAACTAAAAAATAAGGTAAAAAAGTAAGGATTAGAAGAGATTTATCTTCTGAGAATCATCGTTCTCAGGCGGTCAGCGGCACTTGCGGACTTATCGGCAACTCCTCCAATTCTTTCAACAAGCCCTATTAGATGGCAAACGCCCGCGCCTCCGATAATGTCTTCATTTTTGAAGATCATTTTTAAGAGGGCCGTTTCAAGCACATCCACGTCATGTTCCAGTTTTTCAACCTCAGGAATAATGGACATGGTTTCCTGGATCTCTTCCTTGCTGAAAGAGGTAGCAAGAAGCTTGTAAAGCTCGCCTGCAAGCTCATCATATTTCCGAGTGGTTTTCAGGGATGTCGCCATTAATTCCAAAAAACCTTCTTTAATTTCCTCAGGAAGGGTCTTACAGGGCCGAAGAGTCATCCAGTAGGCCGCCGCCTGGGCAAAGTCAGCAATAGAATCCTGCTGCTTAAGGAACGAAAGAAGGTCCTTTTTATCAACTTGTAACCTCACTGAAGAGGGAATGCCTGCCCTTATTTTTTGTTTGAGTTTGTCAGCGTCATGTTCCAGCTTGTCAATTTCGTCTGTTCTTTCTTCCAGAACAGCCTGATTTCCTGCACAGTAAGCTTCCATTGCTTCAGCCAGCTTTTCAACTGCAAGCACTCCTTTTTTAGCATGTTTTTCCAGGGGGACAAAGGGAGATTCAGTGACAACGTCAAGGACTGAACGAATGTAGTCTTTCATAAAAAGATCACCTTAAGCCCCACAAAGATCAATGCCGATGTAAGGGCGGCTATAGGAACTGTTGCTATCCAGGAAGAAATAATCCTCCAGACCACGCGCAGGTCAACGGCTGCAATCCCACCTGCAAGCCCTACACCTACAACGGAACCGACAAGCGTGTGGGTAGTCGAAATAGGAAGGGAACTATAGCTGTGGAGCAGGACCACTGAGGCTGTTGCAAACTCTGCGGAAAAACCACGTGTTGGAGTCAGTTCTGTAATTTTCGAACCGATAGTTTCAACCACTTTATAGCCCCACGTGGCCATTCCTACTACCATACCGAGGCCTCCCATTACAAGCACCCACATAGGGATTCCGGTTCCTGTTACTCCTATAACCCTGAGCGCTGCACAGAGAGGACCGATAGCGTTTGCCACATCATTTGACCCGTGCGCAAATGCAATATAACAGGCAGTTATGAGCTGTAAGGTTATGAATTTTTTCTCAACAAGAGGCAAGTCTATAGCCCTATGAAGATAAATTTTTCTTATTAAAGAAAAAGTCAGATAAGCAAAAACAGCCCCAAGAGCCGGAGATATAAACCAGCTTGCTATAATTCTCGTAAGTTCTCCCCAGTGAATGTCTGCAAAAGAGATGGTTCCATCGTAAGCTGCGATCAACCCGAAGCCGAGCACAGAACCGACGATGGAATGACTGGTTGAAACTGGGAGGTTATACAAGGTTGCAAGAGTCACCCAGAAGCCGGCTGCAAGAATCGCAGCCAGCATTCCAAGCGCCACGATATCCGGGTGGACCCTGCCAACAATCTCAATGGGAACAATTCCATTTGCAATTGTCTCGGTAACCCGTCTCCCGAAGAGCACAGCACCTAGAAACTCAAAGATAGTAGCGAGAACAATTACCTGTTTAATTGATAGAACCCCTGTTCCTACCGAAGTCCCCATAGCATTTGCAAGGTCGTTTGCCCCTATGTTCCAGGCCATATAAAGGCCAGCTAAAATAAGCGCTATGACAAGTAGATCCATTTTTTCCTACTCCAAAAATTTTAAACTTCAAAACTGTTATAATTACTATAAAATACACATTTTATAAAAAATACATTTTATAAATGACACATTTTATAAAAGACACATTTTTCAGTTAGTGATAAATCTTTATCTAGAACATTTTTTTTTGAATTCAGAACTTTATGGATTCCAGACAATTTCATTATATTTCATAGTTTCCATATATTTCGGGGCACTCTATATAACATATAGATCTATATATGTCTATTTTTAATATATATGATCTTTTTTCCGCTTCAGCAACTGCATGGTTGCTGAGTGAACTAGAAGAGGTAAATTCTATAAGAATAAACACTTTCTGTTATTCAGAAATAACGTAACGTTTTTATCTGAGTATGCCTTCTCCGAGCTTTCAGAAGTGATATGTAAAAGGTGCCCTCAAAGGCAAGAAGAATATGAGGGCATACCTGGGAAGACATTTGAAATGGTTTCTGACCTTCGGTTTGCACTCTCTGACCTGCCTGGAAATATTAATAATCTGGTTATTTGTGAAGAGCTTTTGAAAAGCCTGCTGCAGAAATTTCTTTAGAGAAGGTAGAAAAGTTAACGTAAAAAAATACTAACTGCAAGAGGGTTTAGTTTTGTAGTTATACTGTTGATGTTCGTCTTCCGGATCTATTTTCGTCTTCCGGATCTATTTAAAAAGTAGGATTTTTCAGGTTTCGAGCCCATCAAATTTTTGATCCTTAAGTTCTTTTTCCCTTATCCTTTCTCTGAGCAGGTCGAGCACTTCTTCGTCCGAGACGTCATACCATCTCTCGTAAGCTTCAGCAACAGCCCTGAATGAGACCGGAATCTCGAGTACCACGAGCTCATCGACCTGTTTTCGAATCTGTTCTGCAATCTCTTTTCCAGCCACAGGTACAGCAACCACAATTTTTCCGGCTTGCCTGTTTCTACAGAGTCCGATGGCTGCCCGCATTGTAGAACCCATTGCAATGCCGTCGTCGATGAGAATCACGGTCCGATTTGCAATCTCAGGCAGGGATTTCCTCCTCTTAGAGCTTTTACGCGCCTGTCGATCTCGGCAATCTGCTGCTGTTTTATTTGCTCGATTGTTTCCCCTGCGAGCCAGTAATGCGCATTTTCGAAAACGAAAGTGCTCCCGTTCTCGGCTATTGCCCCAAATCCGGCTTCAGGGTTATCCGGAAAAGGCAGTTTCCTGGCAATAATGAGGGAAAAATCGGCATTCATCTTCTTTGCAACCTGCAACCCTACCTCCACTCCTCCGCGTGGAATAGCGAGAATAAGAGGATTTTCTACCCTGTATCTCTCAAGAGCCCTTGCAAGTTTTTCTCCTGCATCTTTACGATTTTTGAACATAGTTCACCTTAAATTCAAAGATTATTCCTCTTTTCGACAGTGAAAATGCCAGATTAAACAACCCTGATAGGACGCCTGTAAACTTCGACTGAAGAGCCTGATGGAAGACTCGTTTCAGGCAAACAGAGTTCCAGAACTTTTCCTGCAACGTCTTCGGGTTTGAGGACAGGCTCATCCGAATACATAGAGTGATACATGCTGGTATCTACCCCGGCAGGGCAGACTGCATACACCTGAAGTCCACCCCCTGTTTCGTAAGCAAGGGCTTCAGTAAAACCGATAACTGCGAATTTTGAAGCGCAGTATATCGGAAGCATTGGTATTCCATGCTTTCCTGCACCTGAAGATATGTTCACGATCCTGCCTTCTCCCCTCTTAAGCAGATGGTGCAGGGCATACTTTGTGCAGAAAAACATGCCTTTTAAATTTGTATCCATGATCTCATCATATTCTTCTGTTGAGGTATCTATCAGGTATTTTCTGTATGCTACTCCTGCATTGTTTACGAGGATATCAATTCTTCCAAAAGCGTTTACCGTCTCTGAGATCATGTTTATGACTTTTTCTTCTTTTCTGATATCGGTTCTCACAGCAAGAGCCCCTCTCCCTTCTTTTTCGACCATCCGGGCAGTTTCCCGAATCTCTTTTCCGGTCCTTGAGACGATTACTATGTCTGCTCCCTCTCTTGCGAGCGCCAGACATATTGCCCTTCCAATTCCCCTTCCTCCACCTGTAACAATGGCTGTCTGACCTTCCAGTCTCATAAAGCCCCCTTATTAATCATCGAGCAGTATAAAGCCTAGATTCGGCAGGTTAACGTAATTAGAGATATATATTTTCATATTTCTCCCCCATGAGACTCAATATCTTCCAGTGAATCTCTTCCATATTCAATATTTCTGACTCTATTTTCTCTTCTTTTTGAGTTATAAGTTCTGTAATCCCCTGGAAATTGAAAAATATCCATCTCATTGTAGGTCTTTTTGTTGGTTTCCTTTTTGATCTGGAACCGTTTCATTTTGTTCCTCTAATTTTGTCCTCAACTTCCATTCTGCTATTGAATAAATCATTAAGCAGAGAACCATTATCATGGTCACTGCTTCTATTCTTGCTTTATTCTTGAGGTAAACTTTTGATACGCTAAATGTGTCACTTTTCAAGAATCTGAATCCTTTTTCTACGTTATCCTGTCCTTTGTAATACTTTAGCATCTCTTCAGGAGAAATACTAATATCATTACTTGCAAGAATGAAAAGTCCCATTTTCTCCATTTCTTTCAAAACAAAAGCGTTATTAACCTTTATGCTGCCATCAATCCTGTAATAAGTATTTAATTTCTCATCTTTTGAAATTCTGCCTCTTTTACCTTCTTCACGTTTCTTAATAGCTTTCAAATCTACTTTTTCAAACACAATAGACGGGAATTCTTGAATCCATTTCTCCGCAGCTTTTAATGCATCCTCTTCGCAGAAAAAGTCCTCTCCTTTCAGCTTTTTAAAAGCCTTTTCTGCTTTTTCAAGCTCTTTTTCAATCTTTTTTCCGAGAGTTCCCTCTCTCTTCTCTTTCATCTTGTGAGAAAGCAACAAAACCCACTTTTGTTTGACTCCACCATATTCCACAAAAGTTTGATAAAACGAGTATCTATCATCGCTTTTCAGCATTTTCAGGTTCAAATTTGCAGTTAGCAACTCCTTTGCCTCATTAATTGTTGCAGGAACGCGACTGATCCAGAATGTCTTTCCCATGTTCTTGAGATTATTATCTGTGTAAAAGGAACTATCAGCGACATAGTACACTTTGCTTTCAGGTATTAAAACAGATTTGAGAGACTTGATTGCTTCCAGAATTGTGTTTTTGTCTGAAGCATTTCCTGAATGAGTATTCATAAAAAGAGGTATCCCATGCTGATTAACAATCAAGCTTAGTACAAATTGTTTGAGATCCCATCTTCCGTTTTTGGGAATTCCAAAAGTAATATCAATAGACTCAGTTTCTTCGTCATCATAATCCCCATAAACGCTGACACTTGTAGTGTCAGCGTGTAAACAATGGACAGGAATAGGTAGACGATTCATAATATGAAGAGTAATTTCCGTAAACAGTTTTGTAGGGCCATATTTTACGATTCTATCAAGAGTCTCTCCGATAGCGTATTGATTCAGGTCTTCTCTTGTTACACCGTCTCCAAAGAGCCTTTCCGTAGAAACGTTTTTGAAAAAATTAGGAAACAGGTACAAACGTTGCCCTATAAAACCAAGACCATTGATTACCATGGCAAGGATGCAGACTGAGTGAGGGACATTATGATCCCTTTCCTTTGGGAGTTTCTCATCGATCAGTTTGTCAACTTCAAGTTCTCTGAAAACTCCAGCGACAAGCCCAAGGTGACCTAAGAACTTTGTGCGTTTTAAGGAGGATTCAATTCTTCTACTGCTGTTTATCTCTGCCATGGGAAGACCAGGAAAGAGATATAAAATTAATTATATTAATCTATATGTTTACCTGCCGAATCTAGGATAAAGGATATATCTTTGGAAGCAATGTTTCTGAAACTGGATTCCTTATCAGGATCAAAGAGATCCTGATCTTTTTCTTGTTGTTTTAATCCAGAGATTCGAAGGCGATTTATAATAAATACAAGTAGGGAGCGTCTCTCCGGTTCTAAAAAAGAAAAGGGCAATTCCGGAAAACAGGATGTTAACAAAACATAATGCAAGTCCGGCCTGACCTGCCGAATGCGCTGTCCTTCTATTTTCAGCTCTCAGAGCTGAGGGACTGAAAGAGCATCTATCTCAAATTTTCCCGGAAACTACTCCTGAATCAGGCGAAACAAGTTCCGGAACCTTTTTCTGCAGTAATTAATTGTAAACCGTAATATGTCAAGAAATATTGAAAGTCCACGCAGAAAACTTATAAGGAGTTAGGTAAGGTAAATTTAAAGAGTTTAGACGTATTTCCCGATAACCCGAACTCTCTAAAAACAAGTCATATGAGACATGATTTATGTTAGCTTTGCGCACATTTAAGCTTGCCTGATTGTGCTTCGTAGGAAAAATAACTTTAGGAGAAAAATATGAAGCTTAATAAAATTAGAACAGGCATGATTGTTTTAACAATGTTGCTGATTAGTATAGTGTTGATATCATCAGCAATGGTGTTGATATCATCAGCAATGGTTCCCACCGAAGAACCAGCAACCCTTAGAAATGTCTTTGGTATAGTGGATTGTCTCTATTTAGTTCCTAACCGCTAGTTATTACTGGCGAAAACTATTTTAAATTAATTATTCAAAAAATTGTGTCCTAATAAAAATTATTGCCCGATTAAAAATTATAGTGGGCACAGTAGAAATCTTAACATTATAAACTATATTCCCCATAACCAAGCCCACTAAACAACAGAGAGCCCAATTTGAAATCAATAAATGTGAACTGGGAAAGCCACACTTACTTAATCGAATTTTTTTAACGTATCGGGATATACATGATATAATTTCTAAAGTAGGAATATAAACTGTGTTCACTATAACTGTTTAAGCCATGAGCATATCAGGTTGAATATCAGAAAAGTTCCATTCAGGAGATAAATAATAAACTTTACTCCTGAAATGTGAAAGTTAACTTTTTATATTAATTGAGAGAACTATTATTAACAATCTAAAAAAATGGCTGAACTACTACTGTCTCTTACCGGGAGATGGGAAGAGGCATAAAGTTCCCTCACAAGGTTACAAAAACCATAACCTTACGGAGAAGACCCCCATGAAAGTACTGCTTGTAGACGATGACCCTATGTTTTTAGAGTTATCAAAGGCATTCTTAGAAGTCTTCCATGATATAATTTCAGATACTGTGGACTCTGCAAGGGAAGCTCTCCTGAAGTTGGAAGAAGACTCCTATGATGTGGTAGTTTCGGACTATGATATGCCTTTTATGGATGGCATCACGCTCCTGAGAACTATCCGTGATAAAAGAATTGATATCCCTTTCATCCTGTTTACGGGAGTGGGAAAGGAAGAAATCATGGATAAGGCAATGGAAAACGGTGCAAATTCCTTTATTCAAAAAATAGGAGATCCAAAAGCTCAGTATTCCGAACTGTCAAAGAGAATCTGGCAGATTGTCAGCGATTGTGCAGGATGCTAAAAAACAAAGGAAGAACTTTTAACCTTTGTGGCAGCTGTTTATCCAGATTCAGAGCATTTATTTATATTTGTCATAGCTTTTGCTAATCCGGACTTCCATATATTTTCCCTTTTCCCATATATTCAGGAATGGTTTACTTTTCTTATACTATTCGGTTCTTTTGATATTATCATTCTTCAAAACCCTAATTCAGAGCATTTTTCTTTTCGTTTTACGGCGCCTTATGTCACACATATTTAATCTGTTTTTGCTCAGTAAAGAAGTCGACTTTATCCATTGCAGTCCCGAAAAAGATTCTGGAATATATTTATCTCCTAATATATTCATGTTTTTAGGGGGATTGTATGGTGCAGGAGTACAAACTGTTTATAGAGGGAAAGTTCAGCGATTCATCAACTGGAGAGGCTTTTGAGGATATTAATCCGACTACTCTGGAAAGCCTTGCAACAGTACAGGTAGCTGGAATCGGAGACGTGGACAGAGCAGTTGAGGCTGCAGAAGCAGGGTTTTTGATCTGGAGCGAAATACCGGCTCCTCGGCGGGCCGAGATACTCTTGAAGGCTGCTCGGATTTTACGGGAAAGAAAGGAAGAACTTGCTGTCCTTATGACGAAAGAAATGGGAAAGGTGCTGCCTGAGACCAGGGGAGATGTGCAGGAAGCTATCGATATTACATATTACGCCGCAGGGGAAGGAAGGCGGCTGTTTGGAGAAACAACGACTTCCGAACTCAAGGAAAAATTCTGCATGACTATGCTGAGGCCTATAGGAGTTGTAGCTCTTATTACGCCCTGGAATTTCCCAATTGCGATTCCAGCCTGGAAGATTATGCCTGCCCTTATAGCAGGAAACGCAATAGTTTTCAAGCCTGCAAGCGACACGCCTTTACTTGCCCTCAAACTTGTAGAAATCCTGGTTGAAGCAGGCCTGCCTCCGCAAGTGATTAACGTAGTAACAGGACCTGGAGGGACTGTTGGAAAAGCCGTAGTCCAGCACCCGCGCATCAGAGCTATTTCCTTTACAGGCAGCCTTGATACCGGAAAATGGATCATGGAAGAATGTGCAAAAACCATGAAACGGGTTTCTCTGGAACTGGGAGGCAAAAACCCGGTAATTGTTATGGATGATGCCGACATTGAACTGGCTCTTGAAGGCGTGTTATGGGGAGCTTTTGGAACCACCGGCCAGCGCTGTACTGCTACGAGCAGACTGATTTTGCACGAGAAAATAAAAGAAGAATTCATAAAAAGGCTGCTCGCAAAAGCAAAAGCTCTCAGGATAGGAGACGGACTCCTGCCTGAGACAGACATAGGGCCCGTAATTAATAAAGCCCAGCTTGAGAAAATCGAAAGGTATGTGAGGATCGGAAAAGAAGAAGGGGCAGCTCTTCTTTTAGGGGAAACAGATTGGACCCCGGCCTTCCTGGCTATTTCTTCGAGCCCACGATATTTACGGATGTCAGGCCTGACATGAGGATTGCACAGGAAGAAATTTTCGGGCCAGTACTCAGTATTCTCACGGTATCGAGCCTTAAAGAAGCAATATGGGCTGCTAACAATAGTAAATACGGGCTTTCTTCGGCAATCTACACCGGAAATGTCGGAAACGCTTTCAAGGCTATCGAGAAAATTGACGCAGGGATTACATACGTTAATGCTCCGACGATAGGTGCGGAGGTTCATCTTCCATTCGGGGGCGTGAAAGGGACAGGAAACGGTTTCAGAGAAGCAGGGGCCGACGCCGTCAGGGAGTTTTCCGAGGTAAAAGCCGTATATATAGACTATAGCGGCAGGCTGCAGAAAGCCCAGATAGATTCGGAATGAAACCGAGAGTGGGAAGAAGATTGGGGAGGAATTCATTCTGGATCAAGAGAAACCGGAAAAATTTGAACAGGCAAGAAGGATGGAAAATCCAGGGGAAAATGAGTTATTGGATCTTGATTTTTTCGAACAGGAACTCGGACTGCTTGATGTTGTTGGCCCGAAAGCCAGGGAGATTATCGGGCAGGACTGTGATATTGTGTCTGCCTGCGAAGCCCGCCCGTATCCCCTTGTTGTGGATAGGGCCAGAGGTTCCGTAATCCGGGACGTAGACGGAAGAGAATATCTCGATCTGGTTGCAGGGATTGCTGTCATGAATGCAGGCTACTCTAACCCTGAGATTAAGGCTGCAATCTCAACCCAGCTTGAAAAAATGGCCCACTGCGGATATGGGGATTTTTTTGCCGAGCCCCCTCTGAAACTTGCAAAAAAGTTGAGAGAGCTCTCAGGTTATTCAAAAGTTTTTTACTGCAACAGCGGAACCGAAGCAGTGGAAGCTGCAATCAAGCTTGCCTTCTGGAAAACAAAGCGGCAAAACCTTATCTCATTTTATAATTCCTTTCACGGCCGTACCCTGGGTTCCCTTTCCCTCACCTGCTCAAAAGTCAGGCAAAAGGAACATTTCCCTTCTATCCGCACGGTTCATTCCCATTATGCCTACTGCTACCGCTGTCCCCTGAAACTCGAATACCCTTCCTGCGGGATCGAATGTGCAAAAGAGATCGAAAACCTTATTTTCAAACGGGAGCTGAGCCAAGAAGATACAGCTGCCGTTTTCATTGAACCGATCCAGGGAGAAGGCGGGTATATCGTCCCTCCTCCAGAGTTTCATAAAGAAGTAAGACGGATCTGCACGGACAATAATATTCTCCTCGTAGCCGATGAAGTCCAGACTGGCTGTTTCAGGACAGGCCCCTTTTTTGCCATGGAAAATTTTGAGGTCAGGGCTGATATCTCCTGCCTTGCAAAAGCCCTTGGAGGAGGCCTCCCGATGGGCGCAATGCTTGCAAACAGTGAGCTTATGGACTGGCCTTCCGGTGTCCACTCAAATACCTTCGGAGGAAATCTCCTGGCTTCAGCCGCCTCTCTCGCTTCCCTGGAATTTCTTGAAAAAGAAAATACGGAAAATAGAGTCAGGAAACTTGGTTCCAGTATCAGGCAGCGGCTCAGGGAGTTTCAGGAAAATTTTTCCTGCATCGGGGACGTACGCGGCCTCGGCCTGATGATAGGCGTCGAAATCATAAAACCGGATAAATCCATAGACCCCTCCGGAGAGATAAAATTCTCAGAGAAGCCTTTAAAGAAAGAATCCTGCTTCTGCCCTGTGGGGATTCCGTAATCCGCTTCTCTCCACCCCTCGTAATAACAGACGAAGAAGTCGACCTTGGGCTTGAAAAATTTGAAAAAGCTCTGAAAAAGGCAGGAAATTAAGTCCGGTCGAACAGCAAGGTAAATTCGAGCTAAAGAGACAGGATAAAGTGTAACTTTTACTTAACTCGCACCTGCTGGAATTTTTTGATTGAAAATCGACAGGAGAGGACTTAATAGGGTCAGAATTGATCGTTTTTGCCACTCTGTACACCACAGGACCTTCAAAAAGATGAATAGATTGAAAAAGCATGGAACTGACTTAAAATATAATAAATACCTAAAGGAGTTTTGTGTCGATATGAATAAATTGAAGGCTCTTATGAGATGTTCCGGTATAATTAATCCTATCACTGACAAGTAACTTGCTTTCCGCAGATGTACACCCGAAAAATGAGTTTCGCACTAAAAATGAATTTTGCACTAAAATATATCTGCTGAGCAGGTTAAATAACGTTTTTTGCGGATTTTCCTGCTAATCATTTATATACGATACAAAGACGACAAAAATATACACTAACCCGTTTTAAAAAAAGAAAAAGTAATCAGGGCCAGCCTGATTAAAAACCTGCAAAATTCTTTATTTCCTGTCCTTTTCAGCTTCCTTCAGCCCCTCTTCGGCCTGCCTGAAAGTTACAAGCCTGCTCGCAAGAGGTGCGATAGGAAGGTCTGGGCTGAGAGCCAGAGAGCCTATTCTTGCCCCTGTGAGTGTTCTTCCTGCAAGATCGGGTTTTATCTCAAATCCTTTTGGAATCTCAGTAGCTTCGGGCACGGTCTCAGGAAAAGCAGCTTCAATACCCATGCATGCGTTAGAAACAAGCCTCGGAAGAGTTTCGGGACTCAGGCGGGAATGTCCGAGAGGAGAAAGTCCCAGGTCTCGCTCCGGAGAGAGTCGTCTGTTGAAATCGGGCAGAATCCCGTTTAACTGGTCAAGGGGAGGTCTCGAAAAAGTAGCGGATTCGTAAGTAGGAGTGATCTTTCCTGCAATTGCTTTTTCCAGGTTATCATGGGCTTCACTGCCGGAAAGGTGAGGAGATGAAGTTGAATTCTCGGATTTACTGCTGCTATTCATAGCAATATGAATTGTCACGATGGTATATCAATTATACGAGGGCTTTTCCCTCCTTTTTCGGTCTCTTATACATTTTTTCGATCTCTTTTTTGGAGTTCTCCCAATCCCTTATTTCTGCATTATTTTGCGCCCCCACTCCTTCTTGAACCCATGTATTCACGTGTTAATCTTCGCTTCGCAAAACTCCTTTCCCTTTCTGGCAGCCTCATTCTTCGGGCTGAGTTTCAGAGCCCGTAGATAGCACTTGAAAGCCTCTCCGTATTCGGCAAATTCGCAAAGCAAATTTCCTCCCTGCAGAAGAGAATCGAGGTGGTCTGGGTCGCTCTCAAGGGCATGTTTGCAGGCGTCCAGTGCCTTTTCTTTTTCCCCCAGTTCCAGAAACACATTGCTTTTCCAGTACCATGTACCTGCATTGTCAGGCCTCATTACAGGGGTTTTGTTTCGGGAAAAGAAACTGAACCTTGGGGCTTTGCAGGTCCAGTCAGACGCTTTCTTGGGTTCTGCTGCCAGAGCTTCATCAAAAGTCTCAAGAGCTTTTTTCAGAAGCCCCATTTTGAAACAGACTATCCCTTTACTGGTCAGGATCTTTGGGGATTCCGGATCAAAGAAGAGCGCTTTTTCAAAGGCTTCAAGGGCTTCTTCACGCCTGCCCAGGGCTGAGAGCACAAAACCCCTGTTTGACCATTCGATAGGGCTGTCAGGCTTAATTTCAAGGGTAGCATCAACAATCTCCAGGGCTTCTTCATATCTTTCAAGCTTAAAAAGAGACATTCCGTAAAAGGACCTGGCTTCCTGAGCCTTTTCAAGAAACTCTTTTCCGCTTTCCTCCTTCCCTTTTTCAAGAAGTAGGTCTGCCATTTTTCTCCAGGCCTCATCAGTTTCCCCATACGCAGCAAGAGCTTCTTCGAACTTGCCCATCTGAAAGGAAATCCTGGCTCTGTTGTAGCCTTCCTCGGCTGACCTGTCAAGCTCTTTAAGTTTATTTGCCATTTTTCTGCCTCATATCTACAGCTATTTGAGAAATGATTATTTGAATAACTTATTTTTGAAAAATGATTATTTGAATAACTTATTTTTGAAAAATGATTCTCGAGTAAATAACATTGAGTAAATAATTATTGGATAAGTTTTATTAGAATTATCAACACAAAATAGATATATCTTTATACAATATTTTGAGTTTTATTAAATTTTATGCTTTTATATCACCGGATACTGTCAACCACACTAAGATTCGGTGCAGATCCGCGCGTAAAATAAGACCACAAACTCTCCTTGCAGAGCACCGGAAACTTCTCTTTTATATATTTAACTTTGAAACAGACTCGTAGAGTAAACTTTTCGGTTTCCGAATAACTCTTTTTTGATACTGCCACCCGGATTTCTGGCCGAATTTATGAGTACATGCGTCTACCATATTTTTTACTATCCTCTAAACCAAACCTGCCAGAATTTCATACCTGTACATTTGACTCCTTACAAGTATATTTGACTCCTTACAAGTATATTTGACTCCTTACAAGTATAATACTGTCGCGCAGTCAGTTGCACGAAGGCGCTGAATACTTTTGCCCTGCATGTAGACACCAGGCTTCCAGTCAGCCTCAATTTTGTGATAGTCTGATACAAGGAAAAGACTCATTAAAATGCCAGGTAGACCTGTTTACAGGAGATATAATTTAATTGATAGATTTATATATTAAAAGACTCAAGAAATACCAATAACTCAGGGAATCGG
>JAMXHR010000004.1 GCA_023955635.1 Methanosarcina sp. ERenArc_MAG2 | reverse complement strand
CAGCAGGCACGAACTCTCTCATGGCACCGCGGCCGAATTCTCTCCTGGGCTCAGCAAAGTTGAAGGGCAGGAGGTCATCAGCGAAGCAGACCTTGATGAGTGGGTTGACGGTGAATGCGTCGCCACGTCCTGCGTGGGCTGCCTGAGCGATACCTGCGTATCCACCCTGGTGACCGACATTCATTGCGTAGTTGGGGTAGTTTGGACCACGGAGTTCGTCTGGGAGACCTTCGTCGCCCTGGTAGGACAGAACATTTGTGGCACCACACTGGTCCTGCAGGTCGTATCCGAAGAAGCCGAGACGGCCCCATGCTTCCTTGTGCAGGTACATGGAGAGGTACCAGCCGGAGAGACCGGCATTTGCGTTTGCGGTTGCAAGGGAACATGCAACACCGGCTGCAGCTGCAAGCACGGTTGCTCTCTGGGACCCACCGAAGTGGTCTTCAAGGGCAGTCGGGAACTTTTCGTAGGTCTCGATACCGTAGAGTGTGGACTCGGTTGCAATGTCCTTTACTACGTCAAGAGTTGCCTTTACCTTGTTGTCCTTGCCGACATTTGCAGCACCGTTGTACTTGTCGTTGATGTAGTCGACGTTGTAGTACACGTTGTTGTCGAGGATATCATCGGTGTATGCAGCTGTTGCATACTGAGTAAAGCCGACACCACCGGACATGTAGGATCCGAGCCAGATCTGGTCGTAGAGCATGCAGCCTGCACCGACGACTTCAAGGGAAATCTTTGCTGGGTCGTCAGCTACTGTGCGGCTTGTCTGGATTATGTCTGAGAGGTGACCGAAGGAAAGTCCACCGGGCTCGTTAGGGCCACGTGCACGCCTTGCGGGGAGCATTTCACCCATAGAGACGAGAGCTGCGTGCTTTGCAGCAAAGGACAGGTCAGCGACTGCTGCTTCACCGGCGCACATTGCGTATGCGGAGATGAAGGACATACCGATCTGCATGGCTGCCCACCTGGAGGTCTGTGCACCGTCAGTTGTCCTGGAGACAATTGTTGGGATGTGGATTGCCTGCCAGGAGGTCTTGCCGATGGAGGCCTTAATCTGAGCTGCCTGCTCTTCATTGAACATCCTTGTTAATGTTGATCACAGAACTGCTTGTCGATTTCGTCTGCAAGCTCGTCATCGCCTGTGAAGATCTTGACGTAACAGTCATCGACAAGGGCTGGGTGTGTCTCGACCATCATTTCCTGAACCACTGCTGCACCGGGCATAGCGTGGTTGAGGACCTCAAGGTAATGGTTGATGGTTTCAGGGGTAACTTCCTTACCCAGCCTCTTCTCAAGGGTCTCGTGAGCGAGGTCAAGACCGACAATACAGGTTCTCCTGATGTCGTCCCACATCTGCTGCATTGCAGCGTTGTTTACGTAGTGGAGATCATCAGGTTCTGCAACAATGTCAGTGCCAGAGATGACGTAAGGAGTAATTGCACGCTGACCGAGAGGAGCACCGGAGTGCATCATTGGGTTGTAGAATGCAATGCCTCTCTTCTCTGCGATTTCCTTTCCGGCCTTAATCATTTCGACCTTTCTGGCGTCCTGCTCAGGTCCAAGCCTCAGGAACTTTTCTGTCTTGCCGGTGATGTCCGTGGTAGACTGCTGGTTTGTACCAAATTCCTGTGTGAACTTGACTTCCATTGACTTTTTGAATTTTGAGAAAATATCTGCTGCCATTGTGGTCACCTCATTTCGGCTGGAATCCGTATATGGTTCTCTCATCGAATACTCTCTGTACCCATTCAATGACTTCAGCATCGGCCCTGAAGGCTACATTGTCCACACGGTAGATGGTGGTCCTCTTTGCGGCTTCTTCAGTGGACATTGGCTTGCCGAGGTCTACTTTCCTGTCGAGTGGAATTGCAACCTGGTCCTTATCCATAATGATGGTGCCGCCTTCGAGTCTTCTCCTGTCGACCATGTCGAACATTACGCCGTCTTCCTGAAGACGGACGGAGTGACCGTGAACTGTTGCACCGCGCATACCGGAAAGTGCAGGGCAGCTCATTTCGGTTTCCAGCTGGACCTTTGCGCACTTTTCCATATCTCTCTCACGGGCTTCAACGATCTGACGGCCGGAAAGGGTACCTGGGTCTACGCCTCTGAAGTTAATTGCTGCAAAGTATGATCTGAAGTACGGGGTCGCAGGTGCGTTGTACATGGAGTCAGCGAACTGAACGTACCTGACTCTGTCACCTGCTTTTGCACCGGGTGTAGCATGCAACGATCTCACGGGTCGAGCAGGCAGGCTCTCCCATCTCTGCAAGTGGTGGGTGAGTGCTCGGGTAGTCGCTCCCGGGGGCACGGTGTCCGAGGATTGCAGTTAAGTCTTCATCTGAGATTTCCCTGAGTTTCTCAAGTTTCCCAGACATGTGCTTTCTTCTGTTAACGCCAACTGATGTTGCGCCTGGATAAAATTGTGCTTTGTAAGCCATCTCATGCAACTCCTTTGTGATCTTCTAACTGGTCTAATGTAGTCTTGACGTATTTAACGATTGAATTTAGTTTATCCCTGGGACAGGAATCACCGCGTGTAACTCCACTCACCATATCCATCACAATTCCTTTCGTACGAATATTTTCATCCCTTGGCATCACTAATCTCGTCTTTATCCCTGCTTCTGCAAAATCCTCAAAATCTACCGGGATCTGGCTGACTACAATTGCCGGGATATTAGCCTGGCTCAAGATTTCCCTGGCTTTCCTAATTACATGGTCCTTGATATTTCCGAGGTGAATAACAGCCAGTTTGTGCATTTCAATCTGTGAGACTTCTACCGGACTCAATACAAAAGATCCGGTCCTCATACCTGATTCGGGGATTCCGGAACCTGAATAGAGTACCAGCACACTGACCTGAATGTTTTCTTTCCTCATGCCGTATGTGATCTCACACACCGGTTTTGTGATATGTCTCTGGCCGGGACTCATGGCAATAGCTACAACCTCAGCACGGCCGGCTTCCGAGAGAGTCCCTCGCTGAGCAAGTCCTCCTCCTCTGCCAAGTCCCGCACCACATCTGCAGTCAACTACCTGCGTTTCCCGATCGATCATCATACTTTTTCACTCATCTTCATCCTTTTTCTCTTGCTTCTCAATGAAGACGAGCTGGTTTGTTTTGGCTTTCGGATCTACCATACCAAGCAAGCGAGGGTCTGCTTCAGGACCAAGTTTTGCATAATCAGTTACTGTAGGCTTTTTCCGGAAAAAATGTCCTTCCCTGAATTCAAAGGGAAAGGGGAGCAATTTTTCGCACAGTTCCCTGATAGCTTCTTTAGCTTCGGCGTTTGAAAGTTCAATCCTGATCCTGCCTGCACAGATCTTCAATTCAATAACCTGATCTCCAATCTGAATAGGCTTTCTTAGTGGATGTTCCACTTTTTCCCCAGTGCCTGGGCCGGCGGATACCTTATCAGGCAGCCTATTGCCCTGCACCATAACGCGGATTACCCCGTCCACTTTATAGATCTCACCTATGAGCTTCTGAGCTGTTTCGGGGGACAGGATTCTACTGGGAAAGATTTCGATTTGAATAGAATCTTCCTTATTTGAAGCAGAGTCTGACATCGTTAGACCTTTCGAGTTATATGTTTAGAGCGCTCCTGCAACTGCCTTAATCGGCTCGCGGAATTCCTTGATTCCACCAAACACGTCACCAATGAGGCCGGATGTGGATTCAATTGTGAACATCTGGGTACCTGCATCAAGGGCTACTGCTGCGCATACGCAGGGGATTGCAAATCCTCTGGAGTGCCTGGTAACGACGTGGTTACCGTTGAAGACACCAGGTCCACCGCCACCGTAAATGGAGTGGCTGAAGAATGAGAACCCTACTGCGACACCCTGTACTTTACCGTAGTCGCATCCTGGGAGACCGGTTTCCTTCTCAAGCATGTCGTTGAAGTAGAGAAGTGTTGAAGAAACGTTCTGAGCTGCACGTCCTGCACCACAGTTTACGAGAGTGGCTGCAAGTGTACCGGCTGCTGCATAGGCGTTCCACATGGGGACGTCGTTTGCCTTGTAGAAATTGTATCCGGAGGGAGCTGTCTTGTCAACGGAAATAACGCCGTCTTCAATTGCTCTGCCAACGATGGACTGGATAACGGTTCCAATGGTACCGTTCTTACCGTTTTCCTTTACAACGTTATATACGACATTGTTGGCATTGAGGCCCTGGCATGCGAGACCGAGGAGCTGATGCCTCTCGAACATACCGACTGCGCCACCCATCTCGAAGATACCAGCCTGCTCATAGATAGAAGAGAGAGCAGCTGAGTTCATTGCAGATCGGCTGGTGATTGCTGCAACGTGGTTTGCCATGATATTCCTGAGGGAGAAGCCGAGACCTTCGTTGTTCTGGGGAATGCTCAGGATACCTGCAACGTTTCCGCCCATGAGGTCCATTGTCTGCGGATAGCTTCCCCAAACAGCGCCCTTCACTATGGGTGCATCGTACATATCGGTCTTGAACATATCCAGAATTGTCTGGGTGATTGCTGCTGCACCGACTGTGGTTGCGGACATATAATCGGCACCAGCGGTCATCCTGGACTCTGGGACCTGGACGAGCAGGCTCTTTCCGCCCTTAAGAATCTTTACATTTGAGTCGTCGCCTTCATCGACTTGGATAAGGTCCTTAACGCTTGCTGCAATAGCATCAACATTGCCTACGATATCGTAGTTAAGTCCACGGCCTAAGATCTGACGGCCCTTTCCGCCCATCTTGCCACTGGCAAGTGCTCCCTGAATACCTGCGAGGGAGACTGCAACGGACCTCTTGGTGTCCAAGATGATTTTTTTAATTGCTGCGTTTCTTGTTGGAGCAAGGTTCATGATGTCGACTTTGCTCTCGAGCAGTTTTCCTCTGTCGTCGTAGATGTCTACTGTGTCAGACACTTTAATTTCCTCCTTAATTTATTAGAATCATTTTGGGACTGGTCACCTATTCGAGTGCTTTTGCACCCAATAAATCAAGTACCGTATCGTTTTTAAGTGTCCACTTTCCCAATGAATTCTCATTCGTTTAGAAGGTACTTAAATCTTTTGTGTTCTCCGATAGATGAATTCATGTATTTTTTTAAAATTGATTTTATTAATGTGAGATCTATTTTTGTATGATCATATAAAAAAACGGGATCAATAGAGAAATATAATTTCAACGTTACTTAAAGCTGCCAAAAATATACAATAAGACTTAATTAAAATATTTTTTAGGAAGCTGATGAAATGACAATAAATTTTTCCAGATGTTATTTAATTGCCTGAAAATCATACCAAAAAGATTTAGTAATATCCTCGTAATACGAAAGTTTAATATGGAAGTAGTTGTTGACGTAGGCGGAAATCCCGGGGTAGACTGCAGAGGCTTTTGCAAATATTGTTATTTCAAAAAGGTTAAAGAGACTCCGTCCCTGGGCTGTAAGTACTGTCTTCCTTTCAAAAAGGGATGTGACTACTGTACCCGCAGTGTAAAAGAATCATACTCAGGCTTCAAACCTCTTCAGATGGTACTGGAAGAGACTGCAAGAAAGCTCTCTTTTGCAAGTGGAGAAATCGGAAAATTCACTATCAGCGGAGGAGGCGATTTAAGCTGTTACCCAGAACTGAAAAACCTTGTCGCTTTCCTTTCTCAGTTCAGGACTCCCATACACCTGGGATATACAAGTGGAAAAGGCTTTTCCAAATTTGATGATGCTCTTTTTTATATAGACCATGGAGTCACAGAGGTAAGTTTTACAGTCTTTGCAACTGATCCGGCTTTAAGAGCTGAATATATGAAAGACCCGGAACCTGAGGCGTCTTTGCAGGTTCTTAAAGATTTCTGTACTCATTGCGACGTGTACGGGGCAATCGTACTAATTCCGGGAGTAAATGACGGAGAAGTCCTTGATAGAACTCTAAGTGATCTGGAGATCATGGGTGCAAAAGGGGCTATCTTGATGAGGTTTGCAAACTTCCCGGAAAACGGGCTGATTCTGAACAACGCCCCTATCATTCAGGGCATAACTCCACATACTATCCGAGAATTCACCGATCTGGTGCGCAGTTCTGCATCAAAGCATCCTTCTATGAGGGTCACAGGAACTCCGCTTGAAGATCCGTTAATTGGTTCTCCCTTTGCCATTCGGAATGTTCCCGAAGCCCTTGCAAAGCTTCCGAAAATCACAAAAAAAGCCACAGTAATCACAGGCCGGATAGCAGCCCCAAGACTGAGGGAAATCTTTGAGACCCTGGGAGGCTCTGTGAATATCGTCTCCCCGAAAAAAGACATCGGGTGCCTAATTACGATAGAAGACTTCAAAACGCTGGACCTATCGGAGGTTAATGAAACCGTTTTTATTCCAGGACGGGCCTTTGTCCACGATATGGAAGTTAAAGAAACTCTTAAAAGAGACGGAGTTGACAGGCTTGTTCGCAGGGGCCCGGAATGTCTTTCTGTAGATGGGGAAATGTCAATAGGCATGACCAGAGAAGAAGTTCTGGAACTGGAAATCGAAAACTTTACTGAGCTTATAGAGCAAATCAACTCACTTGGGCTGCCTCTGGAATAAAATCGAATGACAAACGAAGCTTTCAACCCAGATCTAAGAAAAGCCCATACTTTATTCAAAAATAGCCACATAAGGGAGTACAGATAATCAGACAGATACTATATAAATGCCCATAAAATTATATAATTACATGCGAAGTACATACGGGACTATCAATCGAAATTGGATAGATTTTCTCCTTTAAGGGAAAATATGAGGCTGAAAAAAGCCTATTTCCAGAAGAAAAGCCGGACTTGAAATATTAAGGTTAGGGAATTGAATAATAAATACCTCTGTATCTTCGGGCTTTCAAACGGCCCTATCTCCTCCTGGCCTATCAGAATAAATTTATTTCGAATCATGATATTTCGTTTTGTTCTTTCTCAGCGCGGAGATCCAGACATGAAATCCGAAAGTCCCAGTTGCTTAACCCTGTGATTTTCGAACAGAGAGCAGATATCTTTATCTAGCAGTTCAATCCTTTGTCGAGTGTAGCTGGATACTTCGTATCGTCCCCCAATCTCTTTTGAAATTTCAAGATATTTACGAACAGATCCCTCATGCACGGTCAGTATAACATTGCCTCCGCATTTAGGGCAGGTACCGGTCAGAGGAGGGCGTCTGAACTTCTCTGCACACTTGACACAGCGCATTCGCTGCCTGGAAAATGAACGGAGATTTCCGATAAGATCGGGAAGGAAATGAGACTTAAGCACCCTTTCAGCCACATCAGGAGCGTCTACTGCCCTTATCTTGTTAGCCAGGGAAAGCTGAGCCTCCATTTTGTCTATCATGCTTCCCAAAGTCTTATATGAAGAGTTAAGCGGGCCTGCAGCAATATCTGTAGTGTCGTGTGTAAACATAAAATGCTCATACTGCTCCGGGGTTCCAAGCCGACTGCTTACCAGATCCATAATTCCTTCGAGTTCAGTGGGGTTTTTGATTTCTTGAGTGGCCCTGTAGAACGCAAGAGGATACCTCGCAGACACGTCTATATTATGTGCCTCCTTGTCTACTTCCTTAGGATCGATCCTTGTAGTGAGCACAAGAGGAGCATCCATTTTTCCTCCTCTTTTATCCGGAAGATAAGCCCTCGAGAAATTAAGGATTCCATCCATAAGGAGCATTATGCAATCTTCATCTCCATCACAGTTCCTGCGTTTTGAAGCATGAAAAAAAGGATGCGCATAGCCGACTGAAGCTTTCGTGAACCCTATCAGGCGCCCGAGCACACCTGCAGAGGTATGCGGAGCAAGCCCTATTAGCAGTACGCCTACCAGATCCTGAATGGTTTCAGCATTATAATAGGGCTCAACCTTATAATACTTCAAAAGAAGGTCATCAACGTAGTTTGCCGTACGCAGCATGTACTCGCCGCCGTCATAAGAAATAACAAGATCCTGAACCTTCAGGCAGACAATCTGTTCATCCCTTTCAAGGGATTTTCCATAAATATCTTCCTTGTAACCTAGTTCCCGGAGTTTGGCTGCTGTTATCCCGATTTCATCAGCCCGGATATGCGTAAGAGGGATATCTGACATATCATACCTGACAGTCCCGTCCTTAAAAATAAAGACTTCATGTTTTGCCCGCAAGATTCCTTTTTCGAGGGGTTCGGGGGTCATCTGCCCATTCATGAGCCGCTTTACTCCTTTGATTAGATCCATTTTTTCCCTTTCCCCTATATTCTCAAAGGCCTGCTTGTAAATGGAATGAAAATCCAGTTTGACATTTGTAACAGAAGTTGCTTTTCTTCCGCATTTAGGGCAGGTTTCAGCTCCCCTTACATCGATCTTGCAGCGGGGGCAGGAAAGTTTTGGATGTGTATATTCTCCGCACTCACAGCGCCAGAAATATGTCTCTTTTCTGCAGACAGGACATTCTCTGAGTCCCATTTCAACTTCAATTTCCCCAATTTTCCCATTCATGGAAGCTGTATAATCGGAAGCCGATACAATGTTCCGAGTAATTCCTCCGGCATTGTTTATCGGGAAGAGGACCTGAGCTGCAGGAGACATCTTTCGCAGGTCAGATTTTTCCGGCCTTCCCATTCTTGCCCCTATTCTCGAAGGAGCCCTGGGGAAAACCTTAAATCCACTCAGAAAAGCTGCAGCATCCACCATATTATCAGTATCAGGCATCTGAGCCTTCTCTTTCAGGCGGCTGTCAAGCCCAAGGCAGAAAATAAAAGGAAGAGATTCTTCAATCAGGATTGTCTCATCTTTTACTTTATGAAGTACAAGAAGTTTTTCAAGTACGGATTTAATACCCCTTTCAAGGCAGGCTTTTAGGGGTAACCTGAGGATTCCGTTTTCAGCCGAAAAATTTCCTTCATCAGCCACGAATTTCCTTAGAGCCTCGAATTCATTTCGGTTTATGTCATGCCAGAGATAGGTAAACTTCGGATGAAGAGGGACATCGAATTCTTCTGCAAGCCTGAGAGCCAGAGCTGCAGAAGGATTTTTCAATTCATTTTCCGGTATTTTTTCAGAGCAGGCTGCTTCATAGTCATAATGCCACCATTCGAAAACATACGGTGAAGGCATAAGGGGATGGTTGTTTTCCAGGAAATCGCCGTAATTAATCAGGATCTCCCCGATGTCCACTATTACTTCTATCTGCGAGCGGATTTCATAGGCTTCCTTCACATTATCTATACGAACAACGTCTCCAGAAAAGAGGCGCACAGTCGGTCCTTCTATCGAGTCCACGGCAGACATAGCTGCCGCTTTTCCAGGCCTTTCAACCTTAAGCTGAGTCCCATTAGCAATAAAATCATCAAGCAACACCATAGTAGACGGATTAATCCCTGCAGCCGCAAAAGAGGTATTTCTGGAACGCCCGTAGCGGAGCCTGAACCCACCTGGCCTTGAAGGGTGAGAAAAAACAGGTCTGCCTGCAATCAGGTCTTTTATGTACTTATCCTTCGGCTTGATTTTGTTTTTCTGCTCATTTTCTTCATCCCCTTCGCTTTTCGCACCTCCTATGAGCGTTTCCAACCAGTCCCACCCATCCATATTCAGCTTATTGACATGTTTCTTGACCTTGGGAGCTTTGAGGGCGAGCCCTTCAGCAAGCACAAGGCACATTCCCCCTCTAACGCGGTTTGTCCCTATCCTTTCCAGATCCCTGTGCCCTTCTACCTCGGCTTCTTCGGTCGGGTCCCCGTCAATACAGACAGGACAATTCCTGACTATCAGGCGGATCTCATCTTCAGAAGGAGTGTATTGCAGACTTGCAACCCTCTTGTAAAGCAGGATTTCTTCTACATATCGCTCTACTTCTTCTGGCCTTGGTTTATAGCGGTCAATTCCAATCCCACGTCTTACATAGTCACCGACAAGCACGGAAAGGGCCTGGGCTGTCCCGCCTGCACTCCGGATTGGCCCGGAATAAAAGATCCTGATATATTGAGAACCATCGTCGTTTTTCCCAAGTTCGACCTTGTCAATACCTTCGATAGGAGCTGCAACCACTCCTTCTGTAAGGACAGCCATGGAAACCCGGATCGCAGCTTCAACTGCATCTTTTTTGCGGCGAAGCTCCCCACTTCTCCTTCTGCTACCTGGCGCCCGATTTCAAGAGCTGCTTCTTCCCTGGACATCTTTATCTCAAGCTCACGGATCTTTACAGCGACCCCTTCTACTCCTATAAGGTTTTCAACCCTATCTGCAAGATCCTTGGCAAGGGAATTTCTACAATAGGCTTCGGATCTCCTCCGCGGGCTCGAGCCATATTTGCAATATCGATTGCCTCTTTGAGCCTCGCTTCAAGTTCATTAAAATATTCATGCATCTCCTCACTTGCAATCGTTTCACCCATTTGAAAAGCCCCTTTATGAGAACATTAGGAAAGTCAGATTTATCTCTGCCTGCGCACAGATCCGGAGGCGAAAATGCCTGAAATAACAGTCACAAAAAGGACAAACATACCGACCCAAAGAAGATAGTTTCCTATCTTCTCCATGCCAAGAACTGTTAAAAGCAGGCCTGTAGCCAGAACTGCAAAATTAATCTTATTTACTTTCTTGTTCTGCCCCATGACTTTTTTATAAGCCCGCATTTTTACCAGATTTTCTTTTTTCTGCTTTCAAAAAATCCCTCTAAAGTATTAACCGAGTCCTCAATTCTGCCGTTACAATGGAACTTAAACAACAAACTTCACGGAAGATGCTTCCCTCAATCTGTTAATGAGCGCATCCCCAATCCCCGAATGACTGAAAGAGCCGTCAGCCACGATAATATCCAGCCCTCTCCTATCCATGTTCCTTAGCCCTTCAAAAAGTTTCCTGGCAGCGACTTCTGGCTCTTCCCTGGGTCCCAGCAAAAAGTATTCATAAGTGCCCAACATTTTAAAAGCAGGGAGGCCTGCAGTTTCTTCAGTGAGCAGGAGCCCGACTTTCTGCCCTTCGTTTCTGTAAATTTCAAGTAATTTAACAATCTTTTCCGGAACGGCCTTACTTCCCCTCCACAAGCACAACCTTTGTATCAGGAGTATAATGTCCGTATTTCTGACCTGCCCTCTTTTCCAGTAGAGCCTCATCAGTCCTGGATTCGCCATCTTTGTATCCTGGCCGGACTTTTCCTATAATTTTTTCAAGATCTTCACTTCTCACGGCTCCGGGCCTGAGCAAAGCAGGCGGTTCTACAGTCATATCAATTACAGTTGACTCAAGACCTATGATAACTTCCCTCCGTCAATAATTGCATCTATCCTGTCAGTAAGATCGGCTATGACATGGGATGCAAGACTGGGACTGGGCTTTCCAGATAGGTTGGCACTGGGAGCAGCAAGAGGAGTACCTGCCCTCTTCACGAGTTCCAGAGGAATTTTATGGTCAGGCATGCGGACTCCTATTGATTGCAGGTTTCCTGAGGTAATTGCCGGGACAATATCGTTTTTTTCCAGAACGATAGTAAGGGGACCAGGCCAGAAAGCATCCATGAGCCTGAAAGCTTTCTCCGGGATATTTCTTGCAACCTTCCCGAGATCTTCCCTTGAGTGAACGAGCAGACTAAGGGGATTTCCTGGAGGGCGCTCTTTAGCCTCGAAAATCTTCAGGACTGCATTGGGGTTCAGGCCGTCAGCTCCAAGCCCGTAAACAGTTTCCGTGGGGAAAGCTACAGTCCCACCACTCCTGATGATCGCTGCCGCCTTGTCAAGAACGGCATCAAAGTTTTCTTCGGAAACCCGAAAAACCAGAGTCTCTACTTTATTTCCGTTTTCTGCCTGCACAAAGAATAAACTCCTCTTCGATAGTTATTTCTATTGCTTTTTTCGGCTTATTTCTTTAGCCACTTGCCAAGGGCAACTTCAAGTTCTTTGTGGCTTTTCGCGTACTCCTGCAGAGTAACTCCTTCAAGGCTCGCTTCAAGTGCCTGCCTGCAAGCAGCAGCTCCGGCTGCCGTGCCCATAGGATGTGCATGGATTCCGCCGCCAAACTGCATAATAACATCTTTGCCGAAAATAGAATACAGGTCAGGAATCATTGTAGGGGCAAGCCCTCCCGAAGCGACAGGGAACATGGGCTTTAGCTCCCCCAATCCTGGGCAAGGACATGCTGGCTTTCATCCGCAGGCACGTTATCGAGAACGCATTCGTCCCGGAGGGTCAGAACCTCGTGTTTTTCTCCGTGCATTTTCCCGACAACCGTGCCTATGTGAAGCTGATCAAGTCCTATCAGCCTGCAGAGCTTGGCAACGACAACCATGCTTATCCCGTGACGTGGGTTCCGTGTATAGGCTGAATGCATGCAGCGGTGGGCATGAAGAACCAGTCCCACGTCTTCGGCTTCTTCCCTCAGGGTCTGAAGAGCAGTCCAACCTGCGGGCACGACATCGATCATTGCATAGCTGGCACCCAAATCTTTAAGAATATTCATGCGGCGAATCATTTCCTTACATGTCGGAGCAGTGATATTGCAGAGATACATTTTACGTTCCCCTGTCTCAGACTCTGCCTTTTCTGCAAGCTTGAGGGTTAGTTCGGCTCTCTTTTCAAAGCCGTTAAATTTCTGGTCTGTAAGGTTCTCATCATCCTTAACGAGATCGCAACCTCCTGCAAAGGAATTGTAAGCAACTTCAGCATGTTTTTCAGAGGTTAATCCAACCTTTGGCTTGACGATAGTTCCTATAAGAGGCCGGTCCTGCACACCCACAAGTTTCCTGATTCCTGACAACCCGAAGTTCGGACCTTTGAACTCTCGGAGCATTGACTTAGGGAAGGCAATATCCTGCAGCCTGAGGTTGTCAACAATCTTCATGCTCAGAATATTTCCTGCGACAGCACTGAGAACCTGCGGGACAGAGCCCAGCTCAAAGAGTTCTTCGGAATAAGCCACCCTTACAGTCTGTGCTTCCTCATCCACGTAAAAGACGTAGGGCTTCAGTTTCGCTGCAAGTTCTGGACTCAGTGTGGCAATTTCAGTCCAGGAGTCAATAGAGCTTTCCCCTGCCATATGGGTTGCAGCTTCCTCAAAATCTACTCCTTCTGAAGGTTCGAGATGAAATTCACAGATCAGATCTGTATTCTTCGGGCTGTAGTCCCTGTCTATATAGTCCCTGCGCATTTTCATTACTCCTGACTGGATAGTTTAATTTTCAGAATAGAATCTTGTTAGATAGAATAATAGTCCTGATTGAAGGAAGTAACTGAACATAAATAAAAACTTGTTTATTCGAAAGAAGTAAAATATGGACCGAAAAAAATATTCTACTAATATTGATTCCTAAACCTGGTTTCATATTTTTAAATTATTTCCAAAAAATATGGCGTAAATGATCAGGATTTTGTAGAAGGATACGATATTGAGGGGTATGAAATGTATGAAAAATAGAGAAGAAGAAATATTGAAAGAAAAGATCGAGTAGCTAAAAAGGAGTAATAAAAAATAAATAGAGTTATGTGAAAACCAGAATTTGTCAACCTGAATATTTATTATTTCCACAATAGATTCTGTGTCTGGAGGAGATAGCTTCTCTAAGCAGGTTCTTCATTCTTCAGAATCCTATCGGTTCTTAAGCGCACATTATATTATACTATCGACAACCCGCTCTTTTTCTCCGTTTGAGAAAACTCTGTAAACCTTTAAGTGCCAGCGCTTGGATTCGAGTTCTGGCGCATCAAGCTCAATCAGGTTGTAACACTGAGAGGTTTTTCCACGAATTTTGGAAGAGCAGACAGTTCCTGCACTGACGACAAGCATGTCATTTAATCTCCAGACCCAGGGGATGTGCCAGTGCCCGCAAAGGACAAGGTTCACACCTGAACGATCCAGGAGTTCAAGAACATCTCCTGCATCTACAAGGACATTATTTCCTCTGCCAGTCCTGGGAATTGGAATAAGGTGGTGATGAAGGGCAAAAACCTTGAAACCGCTGCCTGAGAAAGCCTTCTCTATCCAGCCATAATTTTCCCTTCCTATGTGCCCTTCTTCAAGATCCGGCTGGGAAGAATCAAGCCCTACAACAGTGACTTCTCCGAAGTGCCCGAAGGTCGATCTGGCCTTGAAAATATCCTCGAAGAAGAGGTAACCGGCATTCCTCGAGTCATGGTTTCCCGGAACTATCACCTTGTTTTTACATTCTATCCTGTCAATGAAGTTTTTGCCCCATTATACTCGGATGCAAGCCCGTTTTCCGTCAGGTCGCCGGTGATTATTACAATATCCGGAGCGCTACGGTTTATGTTTTCAAGCATTGAATCTGCAATCTCGGGCATATAGTATGCCTCTGAAAAATGAATATCTGAAAGCTGTACCATTTTTGTGATATCTATTCCTCTGTCCTGCTGGTTCACATTTCTAGCTTTTTAGGGATTAGAATTCGCCGGCCAATATAAGTAGTTATTCGATTTAGTCTATATACGTGAACGGAAATAAATAGTAGGTAAATAACCTATATACCCAATAGAAAAAGAGATCTTAAATGAAAACTCAAAAGTCTCAGTAACAGGGAAAAATACCCCTCTTAACAGAAAAAATATCCTCCTCTTACATCTGCAAAACTCGAAATTCGGTGAGAAAGAACAAAAAACCAATGTGATTTAGCTTCAGCAAAATTTTGCAAACAAAAATGTGGAGAAAATTTTGAAAATGTTAGATTTTGAGCACAAACAGTATAATGAAATAGATAGCCATCGAGACAAGTCCAAGGGGTAATCCGAGCCTTGCCCATTCCTTACTGGTGATACCCAATTTGCTCGCAGAGATGATATTAGGAATATTCCCGGGGATCAGCATTCCGCCTGATATTAAAAGCCCCATAAGTACGCTCTTTATTTGGAATTCACTAAGGACAGGCCCTATCTCAGCAGCCGCCAGAGTAGCATTATCAAGAACAGCTGAAACCATATTAATCCAGTAGAGTATCGTTGAAGGGATTTGTGTGAAGTATTCGAATATAATGGGCTTGAAACCTTCCCCAAGTAATACAAGCGCTGCAATAAACAAGTAAACCTTGACAGCCCTTATTACAACATCCTTTATAGTCTCATTATAGTCTGCTGCTTCCATTCCATGGTCATTTGGATTACCTTTCCCCAGGAAGAACATTCCAAGAATACCGTATGCAAGGATGCCTGGAACGATATAGATACCGAGCATCTTAATTAAGAAGTCGAATCCGGCATGGTAAGGTGCACCAGATAATTTTGAGACAGCGATTGTTGAAAGAGGTTCTCCAAGAGGGGTAAGCGCAGCACCAAAGCCGATTGAAAAACATGCAATGATTGTGAGGTCGATCTTGGATTTTCGTGGGATAGGCATTGCATTAACCACTTCAACGAGGATTATTGCCGCAATAATAGCTGACACAACACTGGAAAATAAACCAAGGATAACAATCAGGAGAAAAGCCATAATCTTAGGAGAAAGCACATCGGCCAATTTTCTGATTGCTTTATGGATTGGGGTATGCCATTTATAGATAACCAATCCAACAACAAGCACTATCTGAAATATGCCGATTGGAATACCGAATATCTCTCCAACATGAAGTGGCGCAGTCACTGCTTCTTTGATTATTTCCAAACTCCAGCCTGTCTCTGCACCCGGAACTTCAACAAAACCTGAAAGTGTCATTGCAAGTGCTCCACATACAAACAAAAATACTTCCAGATTTTCCTCAATAACGTGTATTTTAAAAGGACCAAGCAATACGGCGAGGAATATTACAAGAAATCCAATTAAAACCCCTATTTCAAGAGCCATTACTTATTTCCCCTTTGATTATTACTTTCGGTTTAAAGAGCCTGAAAGACTTATTTTAATGTTAAACAGTATAAAATCTCGAATGACTGGGTCTTATAGAAACTTGTTTTATTATATATTGTCCTATAATATATTAATATATTATATATTATTCCGTTAACATTTGATTAAACCATTCACTTTTCGCAGAGCTTTTATTCTCAAATTTTTAATAGCAAATAGTCTCGTCTCCACATTTATCATATTTCTCCAGCTTTTCTACCCCAGGTGCAAAGTATAGATTTATATAGATAAGAAGAAACATGCAAAATTTGAAAAAAAGTTGTTGAAAAGCTGAATAATACACTCTGAAAAGATAGCTTTCTGAAAAGGGATAATGAACTAAGTATTCGTAACAAAATAGATTGAGTATTTTTTTATATAAGTTAATCCTATTTGGTCTATATGCTTGAGGAAATTATTTCCAAAAAATATAACTTGCTAAAACCTTTTCTTGATGAAAAAAGCAAACGTTTATTTGCAGCTGCAGAAGCGCTTAGTATTGGCAAAGGCAACATCAGCATAGTTTCTCGTGCAACTGGTATTTCTGAAAATACAATTAAAAAAGGTTGCACTGAACTGGAAAGTGGCAAATCTCTTTCTGATGATAAAATACGTGCTCCTGGAGGAGGTCGTAAAAAGATTGTTGAGAAAGACCCTACTCTTTTGTCCGATCTTGAGGCACTTATTGAACCAACAAGTCGTGGGGATCCGGAATCTCCTTTACTCTGGACTTGTAAAAGTCTTCGAAATATAGCAGGGGAACTTCAGAATATCGGACATAAAGTAAGCCATACAAGAGTTGCGGATATGCTTCACATGCTTGGTTACAGTTTACAAGCGAATAAGAAAACCATAGAAGGAACTGAGCATCCTGATCGTGACAAACAATTTGAGCATATAAGTGAAAAATGTAAAATATTTCAAGGTGAACATCAGCCTGTAATCTCAGTAGATACTAAAAAGAAAGAGTTAATCGGAAATTTCAAGAATGTTGGCCGTGAATTGCGTCCAAAAAAGATCCAATACTTGTCAATGTATATGATTTTAAGGATAAAGAACTGGGAAAGGTAAATCCATATGGGGTATACGACATTGCTAATAATGAGGGATGGGTAAACGTCGGCATAGATCATGATACAGCGTCTTTTGCAGTTGAAAGTATACGTAGATGGTGGAATCTAATGGGGTGTAAATCATATCCTGATGCAAAAAAACTTTTAATTACTGCAGATTGTGGGGGAAGCAATGGATCAAGAGTAAAATTGTGGAAAACAGAATTACAAAAATTAACGGATGAAATCGGATTGGAGATTTCGGTTTGCCACTTTCCTCCAGGTACAAGTAAATGGAATAAAATAGAGCATAGACTATTTTCTCAGATTACTCTTAATTGGAGAGGAAAACCACTAACAAGCTATGAAGTAGTTGTAAACCTTATTGCAGCAACAACTACATCAAAAGGGCTTGAAGTAAAATGCATGTTAGACACGAATAAGTATCCAACAGGAATTAAAATCGAAAAAAAACAGGTTGAAAAATTGGGCATTATACTTGATGAGTTTCACGGAGAATGGAATTACACATTCAAACCAAAGAATGGAGTGAGTTAATTAAATTATTTTGTGACGAGCCCTAAGAGGCTAGTAGAGGAGAGAATAACTGCAAAATAAGGATTGATAATTGAAACTGATCTTGAATATAATTTTAAAAAATGTAGCCAATTAAGCATAATTTGGGAAGCTGTATCAAAAATTTGTTCCAAAATTCAGCGACTTTTAATTTTACGTTCATCACTGGATTTTGGAACTGAATTTGTATAAAGTTAGTTGGGCATATTTTGATCAGATCTTAAGCACAAAGATGATGACGAAATAAATAGCCATCGAAACAAGTCCAAGAGGTAATCCGAGCCTTGCCCATTCCTTGCTGGTTATACCCAGTTTGCCTGCAGAAATGATATTCGGGATATTTCCTGGAATCAGCATTCCACCTGCTATTAAAAGGCCCATAAGTATACTCTTTATTTGCAGTTCGCTAAGAGCAGGTCCTATCTCAGCAGCTGCCAGAGTAGCGTTATCAAGGACAGCTGAGACCATGTTAACCCAGTAAAGAATCCCTGAAGGTATTTGTATGAAATATTCGAATATAATGGGCTTGAAACCATCTCCAAGCAATACGAGAGCCATAATAAACACATAGACTTTAACAGCCCTCATTATGACGTCCTTCACAGTCTCGTTATAGTCTGCTGCTTTCATTCCAACGTCTTTTGGATCAGCTTTTCCTATGAAGAACATTCCGAGAATACCGTATGCAAGGATTCCTGGAGCGATATAGATGCCGAGCATATTAAGTAAGAAATCGAATCCGGCATGGTAAGGAGCACCAGATAATTTTGAGATAGCGATTGTTGAAAGAGGTTCTCCAAGAGGGGTAAGCGCAGCGCCAAGTCCGATTGAGAAGCAGGCAATGATTGTGAGATCGATCTTGGATTTTCGTGAGAGGGGCATTGCATTAACCATCTCAACGAGAATTATTGCCGCAAGAATGGCGGACATTACACTGGAAAATAAACCAAGGACAACAATCAGGAGAAAAGCCATAATCTTAGGAGAAAGCGCATCGGTCAATTTTCTGATTGCTTTATGGATCGGTTCATGCCATTTATAGATGATCAATCCGACAACAAGCACTATCTGAAATATGCCTATTGGAATACCGAATATCTCTCCAACATGCAGAGGCGCAGTCAGTGCTTCCTCGATGATCTCCATTCTCCAGCCTGTTTCCGTACCCGAAATTTCGACAAAGCCTGAAAGTGTCATTGCCGCCACTCCACAGAAAAACAGGAATACTTCCAGATTTTCCTCAATAACGTGTATTTTAAAAGGACCAAGCAATACTGCCAAAAATATTACAAGAAATCCAATTAAAACTCCTATTTCAAGAGCCATTACTTTTTCCTCCTCTAACAATTATTCCAGAGAATAAACGCCTGTCAAATCAGTATACTGTTGAACGCTTTGAATTCTGAATTTTTTACCATATAAATGCCTAATTTATTATATATTCTTCCATAATATATTTTCCCTAGAAATGAGATTTAATTTCCATTAACTTTAGAAAAATATTTAATTGTTTCCTACTGAAGGACTTGCCTAAAATTAATTTTCAGACGCTTGAAGTGAGTGTTTTTGATCCAGACCTGCAGGATTCGTTTCGTGCCGTATCTTTAAGATAATCAACAAAAACCTAAAATTATTTTATAAATAGTAGTCCGCATTAAATACAAAAATTTTCAATTCAGAATATCATACAGGAAAAATAAAAAACAAGTTACTTTTTAAATTTCTATAGAATAGCCAAAAAGGATTGCAATGGGAAATACTACTGAAAAGCTCAATCGAAGAAAAAAGAGATCTTCTTCAAATTCAAAGGAAGAATTTCTCAGCTAAAAAATATGAGAATTTAGCCACGTTTAAGAATTAAATGGATCTCTTCAGTATATTTCTTATTTCTGGCTAAATTCCAAAATTATCAGTACTTCTTTGAGATTATTTATCCCATAGAATTTGAAGAAAATGCTGTAAGAATACAATCAGTTTTATACTGTTTTGAGGGGTGTGATTCTGTTCCAAAATACAGCGACTTTTAATTTTGCGTTCATCACTGGATTTTGGAACTGGATCCGTATAAAGTTAGTTGGGCATATTTTGAGCTTAGATCTTAAGCACAAAGATGATGACGAAATAGATAGCCATCGAGACAAGGCCCATGGGTACTCCGAGTCTTGCCCATTCTTTGCTGGTTATACCCAGTTTGCCTGCAGAAATGATGTTCGGAATATTGCCCGGGATCAGCATTCCGCCTGCAATTAAAAGCCCCATAAGTATACTCTTTATCTGTAATTCACTCATAGCTGGTCCTATCTCAGCAGCTGCCAGAGTAGCATTATCCAGAATAGCAGAGACCATGTTTACCCAGTAGAGTACCGTGGAAGGGATTTGTGTGAAGTACTCGAATATGATAGGCTTAAAACCATCTCCGAGAAATGTGAGAGCCATGATAAACAGATAGACCTTAACAGCTCTCATTACGACATCCTTCAAAGTCTCGTTATACTCTTCGGCTTTCATTCCAGAGCCGCTCAGATCAACTTTTCCGAGGAAGAACATCCCAACAAGACCGTAAACAAGGATGCCTGGAAGTATATATTTACCCAGCATATTAAATAAGAACATGAAATCGGCATGGTAAGGCGCACCGGAGAGTTTTGAGATGGCGATTGTCGAAAGAGGTTCGCCAAGGGGGTAAGCGCAGCGCCAAGTCCTATTGAGAAACATGCAATAACTGTCAGGTCGATCTTGGATTTTCGTGAAAGAGGCAGTGCATTAACCATCTCAACGAGAATGATTGCCGCAAGAATAGCGGACATTACACTGGAAAATAAGCCAAGGACGGCAATAAGGATAAAAGCCATAATCTTAAGAGAGAGCGCTGAAGCCATTTTCCTGATTGCTTTATGGATAGGTTCATGCCATTTAAAGATAATTAAACCAACAACCAGCACTATCTGGAATATGCCGATTGGAATACCGCCAATATGTAAAGAAGCCAGCGGCGAAGTCAATGCTTCTTCGATGATTTCCATTCTCCAGCCTGTTTCTGTACCTGGAATTTCAACAAAACCCGAAATGGTCATTGCCGCAATTCCGCAAACAAACAGGAAAACCTCCAGATTTTCCTCAATAACGTGTATTTTAAAAGGACCGAGTAATACGGCCAGGAATATTACAAGAAATCCAATTAAAACTCCTGGTTCAAGAGCCATTACTTATCTCCTCCTTTAATTTTAGTCTATAGTGTTCACACTAAAGTCACATTTAACAAATTATATAATTTAAACCCCTTTTAGCAACATATAGCTCCGTTTTTGAGGGCTGAAATAACTGAATAAATACATGAAATATGTAACAAATATGTGTTTAGTAATAAGTACAATTGTTAATTGCGAGCACTGTAGATTACAAAATGTTTCAAGAACTTATTTTTATTAAACGTTTTAAAGTCTCGAATTTTGGTTTTATTAAAACCTGCTTTAATGTTTTTCTCAATAGATCAGTTCAATTTCCATGCTTCTGAAAAAGATGTTCAATTGATTTTCTTATTTGATTCTCAATAAGAAAACCTCAAATCTACTTTCTTTATTTTTATGAATCTCATTAATATAAAATTGAATATCTTTCGCATGAAAAATTGCTCTATCTTTCAAGTCCATGAATGACTATCCTGGAGTTTCTGCCAGGACTGACACTGGTCTCAGAGGTTGCGGAGTCAAACCCACCTCCAGCCAGGAATATATCCTGAGCTAGCATCCTAGGCAACACATACTTCTTTTATTTCGAGACTATAGATTTCCTGTTAAACGAGCATACGTATATATTTTGTGTTTTTGTTTCTATCAAAAGTGTAGAAAGAGGCGTAAAAATTCATAACTTTATGAGTTATAATAATAAGTAAGAAATCTTTTTACTTTTTTAGAGAGTTGCACCGTTTTTATATAATCTTATTTAATAATTTTACATCATGTAATACGTATTTTTTGAGTTATACTCTTTATTCTTCCATGAAACAGACTATTTTCGTTTATGGTCGTGATGTTATCAAAGATTGTATTCAGATGACAAATTATATATAAAATTATTGAGTTAGTAAAATTTCTCTTTTGAAATGAAGAAGGCCGTAAGCTCTACTTGCAAATAGGAGAAAACTGTAAACCCCTCCTTGACTCGTGTTTAAATCAGCTATTGTTCAGTAACTAAATGTCGGAAAAGAAACATGTATCATCCTCCGCTTACCTGAAATCATATTTAAATCAACTATTATTCAGTAGTTCTATGATTGCTCAGACCGAGAAAAATGAAAGGTATATAGAGTCAATCATGTTTTACAGAAGATTCGGTAATCCGCAAATATTCCTGTCTAAACAAAAGAATGTTTGCCAAAATATATTCCCCAAAAGAAAAAGAGTATATTAAAGATAGTTTTTCAGAAAACCCTATCCACCAAATTGATTTAAAAGTCTTACCAGAGGAAAAATAGCTTGTAATGAAAAATAGCTTGTAATGAGAGAAATCAATAAAAGAGCTGTAAAATAATATTAAAAGATGTACAAATAGGATAGATAAATAATATAAATAATATAAATAGTATAAATCGGATAGATAAATAGTACACAAAAAAGGTTAAATTTGTTTTAGATTAACCAAGAAAAAAGCTTTGCTCTGTAAAATATTCTGCATACTATCTGTTTTTAACTTTTATTTCACATTTCTATTTCCCGCGTGTTTTAGCCAACTTCAGACTCAATTTTTCTGGTCCTCGGTCTTCATAAATGATTTAATTGATTCTTCACGCTAGTTAACATCAATTAATTTCTATTTCAACGGGTTTTTCTTCAGCACAACGTCTGAAAGTAACTTCAAGCACTCCGTTTTTATAGGTGGCTTTTGCACTCTTCGGGTCCACCCGGACCGGGAGCTCCACATCTTCAGAATATTCGGAAGACCCGAGTATTCTGATTTCAAGATTTTGAGCAGTAGCATGCAGCAGAAGATTTTCCGTTCCAATTTCCGGGAACTCTGCAAGTACGTGTACTAATTCTTCGTTTTCAAAGATATCAATTAAAGGATCTTGTATTTCGGAGGAGAAGAGATTATCTTCATCTTGAGAATCTTCCGAAACGTTTCCAAACTCCCGGAGTTCTGGATCTTCCCCCGGGCGACGAATGATAGAAAATCCGTAAACGAATGGAACGGACTCTCCCATTTCTTCCAGGAGGGCTTCGATCATTTCTTCCAGGTTGTCAAAAAGTTCAGATCCAAAATCTTCAAAGAAATCCTTTTTTTTCTTATGCCCACCATTATTACCTCTGCTTTTCCTCGCGCTGTTGCGATTACATCACAACTCCCAGAAAATCTCTGATTTTCTGTGCTCCCGAGAATCACTCAACATTGATTGAGGTTCGAGAACTGGATTCCAGCCGTTTAAAGGTAACTTCCAGCACACCGTTTTTGTATGTGGCTTTCGCACTCTGGGGGTCCACCTTTACGGGCAGTTCCACACGTTCGGAATATTTTGGATTCCCATCTATTGTTTCGATGTCAAGTATTAAATCAGTTGCGTTCAGTACGATGTTTTCTTTCTCGATGCCAGGCATCTCAGCAATCACATGCACGGTCTCTTCGGCTTCCAGGACATCAATCAGGGGTTTTCTTATATCCAGATAACGCTTTTCTCCGGTTTCCCTTTGCTCAAACATAGGGATATTTCCGAATTCGCGGATTTCTGGATCTTCTCCCGGCCGCTGGGTTACGGAAAATCCGTAGACAAAAGGATGCTGTCCGAAATTTTCCACACTCATACCCATTGCCCTGCTGAGGCGGCCAAACATTTCGTCCATATCCTGAAGGGGGTCAATTCCGAACACTTCACCAAAAAATGTCTTCTTTTTTTGATTTCTCTGTCCATACAATCACTCCATTATTAATTTATCCATTCTTAATTTCATTGTCAGGTGAGTATTAATTATCAATCATTATTCTTTGAGTAGTACCTTAATCTATCAAAATTGAAAAGGCTGGATTTGCCGAACCGCAAGGAAGCAGACTTACTCAGCCTGAAAGAAACCTGGGACATTTTTATTTTAGATTTCATTTTCCTGCTTTGCATCCCCGGAAGCTTCTTCTCCAAACTCGGTTGCATATTTAGCAAAGAGTTCGGCACTCTGCTCATAAGACGAGAGAGATTCCCTGGATGTTGTTGGCTTCACACGCCGGATTGCACGTTCAAAGTGCTTCTTCGAAATCTTGACTTTTCCTGCCAGTTCCTCAATATCCTTTCGGCCAATCCCTGGAGTAACTATCTCTCTTAGAGCCAGCATTGCAGCTTCCCTGCAAATACCCTCGATGTCTGCACCCACGTACCCTTCAGTCATGTCAGCGAGTTCGGGGAGTTTAACATCATCTGCAAGGGGTTTTCCCTCTGTATGGATCTCAAAGATCTTTTCCCGACCTGCTTTTTCAGGAGGCTTAATATAGATGAGCCTGTCAAAGCGGCCAGGCCTTAGGAGAGCAGGATCTACCATGTCAGGCCGATTCGTGGCCGCAACAATTATCACATCCTTAAGTTCCTCTACCCCATCCAGCTCAGTAAGAATCTGGCTGACAACTCTTTCGGAGACATGCGTATCGGAACCAGAACTTCTTTGAGGGGCAATTGAATCGATCTCGTCAAAGAAAATAACAGTTGGAGCAGCCTGTTTCGCTTTCCTGAAGGTTTCTCTGATTGCACGCTCGGATTCGCCCACATATTTGCTGAGCAGTTCGGGACCTTTAATGCTGATGAAATTGGCTTCGCTTTCACTGGCAACAGCCTTTGCAAGCATAGTTTTACCTGTACCCGGGGGACCGAACAGCAATATTCCCCGGGGGGCTTTATACTGACAATCTGGAATATTTCAGGATACTTCAGGGGCCATTCTACAGCCTCAATAAGTTCCTGTTTTGCATTTTCAAGTCCTCCAATGTCGTCCCAGCCCACATGCGGAACTTCAACATAGACCTCCCTCATAGCTGAAGGTTCGATGTTCTTCAGAGCTTCCCTGAAATCCTCTTTTGTGACCACGAGGTTATCAAGAATTTCCTGCGGAATTTCTTCGTCGATATCGATCTCAGGAGTTATCCTTCTGAGGGCATGCATTGCAGCTTCCTTACAGAGAGAAGACAGATCAGCTCCCACAAAACCATGGGTCACACCGGCAATTTCACCAAGGTTTACCTCCTGTTCAATGGGCATGCCTCTTGTATGAATGAGAAGAATCTGCTTCCTGCCATTCCGATCAGGAATTCCGATTTCTATCTCCCTGTCAAACCTCCCACCACGGCGTAGAGCTTCATCGATTGAGTTCGGACGGTTCGTAGCAGCGATTACCACTACCTCACCTCTGGACTTAAGCCCGTCCATGAGGGAAAGCAGCTGGGCAACTACCCTGCGCTCCATTTCTCCTGTAACTTCACCACGCTTGGGGGCAATGGAATCAATCTCGTCTATGAAGATAATCGAAGGTGCATCTTTTTCAGCTTCCTCAAAAATCTCACGGAGCTTCTGCTCGCTTTCTCCGTAATACTTGGAAACAATCTCAGGCCCGCTGATAGTGATGAAATTGGCATCAGTTTCACTTGCAACTGCTTTTGCAATCATCGTCTTGCCCGTTCCGGGAGGCCCGTGAAGAAGCACTCCTTTGGGAGGCTCAATACCAAGTTTCTGGAAGAGTTCGGGGTGTCTTAGCGGTAGCTCGATCATTTCCCTGACAAGCTGAATTTCCCTCCTGAGCCCACCTATATCTTCATATGATATGCCTTCTGGAGTTTTGATTTCCTGAACAGATTTTTCCTTAATTACAATTTCAGTGTCCTTAGTAACTACAACAGGCCCTGTGGGTCTTGTAGATGCAACCACGAAGGTCAGAGGACTATTCACAGTTTCCACCCTGATCTGCTGGCCTTTGTTCAAAGGCCTTCCCTCGATAATTCTGAGGATGTAATGTGCACCTCCAACGAGCCTTACAGGCTGGGAAGGAGCGAGGGTAACCCTCTGAGCATGTTTTGCCTGGACTTTCTGGATAGTGACCCTGTCGTCAATTCCCACTTTCGCATTGCTACGCAGGTTTCCGTCTATCCGTATCCTGTTTTCCTGCTCGCGTTCTACATTTGGCCAGACAATTGCATAAGCCTTGGCTTTCCCCGAGATCTCAATTATGTCCCCGCTTACCAGCCCCATTTGCTGCATCAGCCGGGTGTCAATTCTCGCAATTCCCCTGCCCACGTCCTTATGATAAGCCTCTGCTACTCTCAAATTCATTTCTTCAATCATTTCTTCTCAACTCCGGTCCCACATATTTTCCAGTAATGCTGATTATTATTGATTCTGTACTCAATAAATCCTCTCTCTGCAAGATCTATCAGATTAGCATTAATAATACTCGGGTGCAGGCGCAGGTTGTAACATAGGGCAGCTAGAGTGGTTTCGTTTTTCAGAATCTCAAACAGGAGTTCGCACTCCACGGCGTTTCTGGCAACCTTTTCAATTGAATCCAGGCAATGGTCCATCATTTCTGTATACTCGACCTGAAGCTGTTGCTGCATCTGCGCAAGCTCTTCCTGCCTCGTCTTCAGCTCCTGAAGCCTGCTGCTCAGTTTCAAAAAGAAAACAGACGACTCCTCTCTGGGAGGAGACTCCTTTTTTCAGCAGCAGGAGACTCTCCTTTTTTCTCCCTGTCAAAAGCGGTGTCGTGAAGTGCCACTGTATAGGCATATGGGGATACTGACACTTCAAGCCGCATATTATTTGCGATATTGAAGTACTTGCGTCTCTGTTCATCCACACTGCATTCTATAAGCCCTGCCTGTTCAAGCATGCTCAGATGACTTATTATGGCTTTTGGCCCTACTCTCAGCCTGCCAGAAATCTCACTGACATAGCAGGGGCGGTTTGCAAGAAGTTGAATAATTTTCCTGCGATTTTCATTCCCCAGGATGTCAAGTAATTTTGCTGAATCCATTTTCCCCTCTGATAATTGTCTAAATTTTATGAGATATTAAGACACTAATGCCGAACTTTTGCATGTTGTCTGTTTTTTAGAATTTTTCAGATTATAGTGAATCATAGTTGGGAGTAAATTCGGACAGGAATACGAAAAAGCCCTGCCTGAAACCTTGCCAAGAAGACCAAAACTGTAAAGAAGTATACATAAGATAATAACCTATAGGTAGCAGTTATCATATATAAATGTTAGTATTGAGAGTTATATTCGTTTTATAAATAAACAAGTAAAAGTACCGTCAGGTATGATAAAATTTTTCATCCATACTCCAGCTTAGAGATATAAAAGAAATGATTCCAAATTCAGAACCTATGTGCCTTTTTTTAAAAAAGATTTATTAATTTAGACCGTGATATTCAAATTTTAAATATATAAATTTGAAGAATATAACCTTAATTTGACAGAAGTTGTTAATTTGCAAAGTAGTTTTTTACAAAAAACACCTTACGTCGACATAGAATTTATTGGAAAAATGAAAATATAATAAATCAAAGAACATAGTATCTAAATTACAGTTGTAAAGATAAAACATAAGCGTATGGCTTATTTATTCATTCTAATATTTATGTTTCTGTCAAATTCGGGATATAAAAGACATCAAAAGTGATAAAGGGTTGAAATGAAAAATACACATATGGAAAATATTCAAAGCTGATAGGATAATTTAAGGGGATAAATAAAAGAGAAAAATAAATCGATTATAATAGAAGGAATATCCGAAAAAGTATTTTTCAACAATATCCAGGCAAAAGATTTCCGGAAAATTTTCTGTGAATTTAAAAATCATTTCTGTTTTCTTGATTTTGTTTTCTCTTTTTGTTTTTCCTTCTGCTGGTTGAAAACTGAGGGCAAATGTAGGGCGTAAGAACCTTCTTCTCTAATTGCCATAACCAGTTCTTTTCTTTCAAGAAGGGAGTCCAGGTTAAGCTCATAGGAGCCGGGCCCAAGAATCCTTACAGACTCTACTCTGTCTTCATCTGTTTTCCCTTCGGCTTCTGGTTCCTTATTTCGGTTTTCCTGTTCAGAAGCTAGAGCCTCATCAATATTTCTGACAACTTCATCCAGAGAGGATTCCAGATCCAGCTTTTGTTCTCCCAGAGCGGGCCTTCCCTGGTTTTCCGAACCTTCGGATTCCTTTTTTACATAAAGGAATTTATTCCAGCCGCAGTTCGGGCAGCCGCTTAGGACGACAGTATCTCCGTCTTCAAAAATGGTTCCGCATCTGGTGCATCTGTGGGGCATGAATTCACCGGCAATATATAATATGAACTAATTTCGTAAATGATACAACCATATAGTCAGTGCTTTAAACAGATACTCTGAATGGGTATCCAGAGTAGTAAATTTAAGTGATATCTGGATGGGTACTTTAAATAGATACCCTAAATAGATATGCATATTTGTATTTACGGTTTAACATTTATTTTTAAGCGAAAAAGAAATCTCCAGGCGGCAAGGGCAAAAAAGCTCCTTCGGGTTGCAAATCTCTTCCGGCTTTCCAGTGGGAAGCATGGATTATTAACCTGCTGATGAATATAAATTTACAGTAAAGTTTTTTTATAAAAGCCTCCAGTGCTTTATTCCATTTATGGTTCCCGAACTGACCCTGCGGACCCTCTCCATCTCCTCGAGGACTTCTGGAAGTCTTCCTGGCTGAGTGATTTCAAAAACAACAGATTCAACTGCATGGTTTATATAAAGGCTGTGTTTGAGATCTTCAAGATTCCATTGTTTTTGAGGGTCTTTTTTCATGCATTTGGTCAGGATGCTGATCATATCTTCCATGAAATTCCAGGGATAGACAATCCAGGCCCAATCCTCGAGCCGTTCACCCACGTAATCGGGGTCGAGTTTCGAACTTCCCAGATACTGTAATGAAGCAGTCCTGACTTCCCTGGGATTCCGACCTTCCACATAAGCCTTGGCACTCAGCATACTTTCTCCGGAATCAACGATATCGTCCACGATAAGCACTTTTTTGCCTTCCATCACATTGTCTGAAAGGGGGTATCGGATGTAAGGCTCACCGCTGTCGATAGCCACAGATCCTATATAATGCTCTATTTTAAGACTGGAGAGGTCGTCAAGCCCCAGAAAATCACAGAGTACGCGCCCGGCAAACCAGCCGCCCCTGGCAAGCGCAATAATTACTTCCGGTTCATATCCCGAACTTTTAATTTCTTTTGAGACATTTCGGCACAAGTTATAAATGTAATCCCAATTCGTAAACACACATTTGAACGATTCTATGCAAAACCCTCCATGATCCGGAATTTGCGCATTTGGTAAGGATGCTCACTGTTTCAGGAGTATGCACTTCCCAAGTTCTATCTTCGAGCTATATAATAAATCATAGATTTTAAGGTTTCTTATCTTGTCAAAGGATAATAAGGAAAAGATTAAAAGAGAAATATTTAAAAGGTATATGAGAAACTCTCGCTATCCTGAGAAATGCAATTAAAGTTACATTTCAGAAAGTATTCAAATTATCCCTCACAAAGTAGCAAGTTCTTTTATGAACTTTTCCTGAAAAATCGAAGGAAAATAAGTCTTTCACAGAAGTGCGAAACTTGGAAAGTGGAATCAATGGATAAAGCCCTGATAGACCTGCTCTTTATGTCTCAGAAAAGAAGAGACCTTTTACTTCTGCTCAAAAATGGAGAAAAAACAATAGAAGAAATTGTAGATATTCTTAATGTCAACTCGACAGGAATGCTCCCTCAAATCAAAAAACTGAAAGATGCGCATCTGGTTCTTCAGGAAGAGGGGGAATACAGGCTTACGCCTCTTGCAGAAATTCTTGTCGAAAAAATGGAGCCCCTGCTCGATACTCTGAAGGTCATTGAAGGAAATGCGGATTATTGGCGGGAACGAGATCTCAGCGGCTTACCAACAGCATTCCTAGAAAGGCTTGATGAATTAAAACCCTGTTCCATTGTTAAACCGGATCCGGACAATATTTTTGAACCTCCTACCGTATTTCGGGAGAATATAGAAAAATCAAAAAAAATACTCTCTTTTTCTTCAATATTCCATCCGGTATTTTCAGGAATATTTCTGGATAATCAAGATGATAGTACCGAGATAACCCTTATAGTAACAAAAAAATCTATGAAAGACTAAAAAACGATTTTGAAAAGGAACTGAAACTTTACCTGTCGAAGGAAAAAAGCGGCTTTTTATCTGTATTGACGAGATAAAGGTAGCCATGCTAATCAAAACCGAATTCTTCATGGCTGCTGACTTTCTTACTTCGAAAGGCGCTTTTGACCAGGAAACCATTATAGGCTTCGAGCCTGCTCCTCTGAAGTGGGCTGAAGACCTTATTCTGAATTATAAAGACCGGGCTCAGGAAATATAAAGGTAAATACAGGAAAGGAAATTCGCGATTGAAAACTTGATGTCAACATAGATTTTCCCGTCTTTGCAAACGAAAAAATACCTTGAATTTTCCTTTATAAAGATTCCCTATTTTGGATCCGGAAATATTATAGTTTTCCTCAAGAATTTTAATCCTGAACCCGAATTTGTGCAAACTATTTTTCTTCAGCAGAGTATAATGATACTTCTGTTCTGTTTAAAAAATGAAATACTCTCTCAACATCCCACTCATTTCATTTTATAAGCTCGTCATATTCGTCAGGTTTAATTTTTCTGGCTCTCACGGTTGGGAGTTGTTATTGACTGCTTTATTCCGGGAACATCTCCTCTTTCAAGGGCATTCATCATCTTTGAAAGCAATTTTATTGCCATCAAAGATAACCTTTGATTAACTTCTTCGAGTTTTTCACCAGGGAGTATGAGGATCCTTTCCTGACAAATGATATCACCCGTATCATCCCCCTTATTCACATAATGAAGAGTTGCTCCGGGATTCAGGATATAATCATATTCCCAAAAAAGTGGAGCTGGTCCTATGTATTCCGTAAGATGTGAATAATGGATATAACGATCCCAAATTTTGAGTTTGGGGATCAGCTCAAAGATAAGAGTTGGGCTTTAATATTGAATTCATTGATCATCGGTTAACGAATTTTATGCACAACTTCGAATACCCCGTATAGCGATAAAAGAAATCTAGCCTGTAAAGCTTCGAACATAATTGAAGTCTAAGCAAAGGATAAATCCGAACAGACGCATCTTTTCATAACCATATCAGAAAGAAGAAGAGGGGAAGAAATGAAAAGAGTACCAGATAATAAATCTGCGAAAGATGTGAAAATTATTGCGGTTCTGTCTCTGATCCTTGCGGTAACTCTTTCCGGCTGCGTTGATGATGGACAGAACAATACAGAGCCGGAAAATATAACAAACGATAGTCAGGGAACCAGTGGAGAAGAATACGTATACGGTACTGCAAACGTAGAAAGTATTCAGATTATGATCCTTGAATCTTTTCCAGTACAGGTGCAGGTGATAGCAGAAGGCTACCTGCCTGACGGATGCACCGAGATTAACGAAACAAAGGCTGAAAGGGAAGGAAACGTCTTCAATGTCAATATCAGCACAAAACGCCCGAAAGATGCGGTCTGTACGCAGGCTATAGAGAACTTTACGAAAACTATCCCCCTTGAAGTCCAGGGCCTCAAAGCTGGGAATTACACTGTAAACGTGAACGGAGTAATAAGATATTTTGAACTATCGATCAATAATGCACTGGAAGAACCACCCATTCCTATGCCGCCGAGACAGCAGGTAATAACCGAAGCTAACAACGGAACAAACATAAGTCTCGAAAATGGAAGCACATTTTACCTTAGGCTTAAAGAAAACCCGACCACGGGCTATTCATGGGAACTCAATCTGAGCCAGGGACTCAACATGAGCCGGGGGCCGACAATATCTCGGGAAAATACTATCCTGCGGAGCAACCTGAAGGAGTTGAGCATCCTCTTGTTGGTGCTGGCGGAGTCCATATATGGGAAATAAAAGCCGTGGCTGAAGGTAACCAGAAGGTAGAAGGGATATATAAGAGACCCTGGGAGAATGAAACAGGTACGGAAGAGAAATTCACACTGAATGTTGAAGTTGTTTGAGGTTCAGCCTCTTTTTTCATGCCTTTCTTCCATTTTTACATTCTTTCCAGTAAGAGAACAAGGGTATGAAAAATATTCACTCCCTTTCAAATTCCAGCTTTATTTTCCAGCAATTTCACAGGATTTCCAGCGCTTGTTTCAGATCCTTAAGGCAGTTATCACAGATATAGGATGTACCAACTTGTGTGCATCCAAGAACTTCTGCACTTTCTTCGTTTTCATTTTTCCCCTGGATTCCCGGATAGTCTTCGCAGTAAATTCCACACTTCACTTCACAATGAGCCCCACAGAATAAACACCTCGTCATAATATGATTTAGGGTTCCGGATTTCAAATATATTTCCGAAAAAGCCAGAGAAAATAACAGACAAAATAAGAAATATTATAAAATTACAGTGAATTGAGAAATTCCGTTAGAGAAACGCCTAAATTCCGCGATAGATCTTTGAAGATTAAAAAGCCAAGCGAAAACTATATAAACGATCGTTAGTATGTTCTGATAGTTGTCCCAGGCAAAGTGGCCTGATAAATAAAACCCTGTAGCGGGGTGGGGTAGCCAGGAGATCCCGACGGGCTCATAACCCGTAGACCGATGGTTCGAATCCATCCCCCGCTATAGTAAAGTTCTTTCCTGAATTTGTTTGTGTTTAACACCTTTTTAGATTTTAATTACCCGGTAGCGGGGTGGGGTAGCCAGGAGATCCCGACGGGCTCATAACCCGTAGACCGATGGTTCGAATCCATCCCCCGCTATAGTAAAGTTCTTTCCTGAATTTGTTTGTGTTTAACACCCTTTCAGATTTTAGTTACCCGGTAACTTTTTTATAGCCGATTATTAATTTATACTTTACAATGGATTCACTTATCCCTTTTTCAAGCTACTGAAACTCAAGGCTTATTAAGGAAGGTTACTTTTTACACAAGGTCAAAAAAAGTGTGAGTATCTTTTTATTCATCCTCAAAAACTGAGCAAAACTGAGCAGGACGACTTTCATATGGTAATGGAAAAACTCGGAGACTCCTTACAGGGGGCGCTCAAGAAGCTGATCGGCGCGGGGCGAATTGATGAGCGTATGGTCAACGAAGTAGTAAAGGATATCCAGCGGGCTCTGCTCCAGGCCGATGTGAATGTAAAACTTGTCATGGGAATGTCCCAGAGAATCAAAGAGCGGGCAATGAAAGAAGATCCTCCTGCAGGCATGAACCCGAGGGAGCACGTAATCCGCATCGTTTATCAGGAACTGATGGAAATAATCGGCAAGGGAGCCGAGATCCAGCTCAAACCCCAGACTATCATGATGGTGGGGCTTCAAGGAAGCGGAAAAACCACAAGTACTGCAAAGCTTGCCCGTTACTTCCAGAGAAAAGGGCTCAAAGCAGGAGTAATTGCCGCAGATACCTTCCGTCCTGGAGCTTATCACCAGCTTAAAACCCTTTGTGAAAAGCTCAATGTTGCCTTCTATGGAGAAGAAAATAATCCCGATGCCATTGAAATCACCAGAAACGGGCTCAAAGCCCTGGAAAAATACGACATAAAAATCGTGGACACTGCAGGCCGGCACGCCCTGGAAGCCGAGCTGATAGAAGAGATGGAGCGGATTAATGCTGTTGCAAAGCCAGACCACAAGTTCATGGTTCTGGATGCAGGTATCGGACAGCAGGCGAGCCAGCAGGCCCATGCCTTTAATGACTCTGTAGGAATCACAGGCGTTATTATAACAAAACTTGACGGAACCGCAAAAGGAGGCGGAGCCCTTTCGGCTGTCTCCGAAACAAAAGCTCCTATTGCATTTATCGGCGTCGGAGAAACACCGGAAGATTTCGAAAAGTTTGAAGCTGACAGGTTCATTTCAAGGCTTCTCGGTATGGGAGATCTCAAAAGCTTGATGGAAAAAGCAGAAGAGACCCTGAGCGAAGAAGACGTAAATGTAGAAGCTTTAATGCAGGGGCGCTTTACTCTAAAGGACATGTACAAGCAACTTGAAGCCATGAACAAAATGGGACCTCTCAAGCAGATTATGTCCATGCTGCCCATGGGAATGGGAGGAATGGGAGGCGTGAAGCTTTCAGACGAAATGTTCCAGGCTACCAGTGACAAGATGAAGAATTATAAGATTATTATGGACTCAATGACAGAAGAGGAAATGACCGATCCCAAGCTCATTGGAGGCTCCAGAATCAAAAGGATTTCAAGAGGTTCGGGCTGCAGTCCTGAAGAAGTAAGGGAACTTTTGAAATACCACAAGACAATGCAAACAGCTCTAAAAGGCTTTAGAGGCGGAAAATTCAATATTCAGAAGATGATGAAGAAAAAACTCGGGATGTAATTCACCCCCGAGTTCTCTACCATTTAAATAATTGCTCTGTCTCTTTTTTGTAATCCTTGAAATTTTTGGGTATTTTTAAACTTTTCATGGATCAATATTGATCGCATACCTCAAAGAAGTTCATAAGTAGTTCTTCTCCCTTTTCGGTATGGGAAACCTCAGGATGCCACTGGACACCATAAATGGGTTTTGTAGGATGGCGCATGGCTTCGATCTCACATATATCAGAACGGGCGAGATGAATAAAACCCTCAGGAAGAATGGCAACCTCATCTGCGTGCGAAGCCCATACAGTGGTTTTTGGGCCCAGTCCCCGCAGAATATCGTCTTCTTCGAGCACCTCTATTTCAATTTCTGCATACCCACCTTTTTTCCTGCATGAACGTGCCCTCCATATGCCAGGGCAATTGCCTGGTGCCCGAGGCAGATTCCAAGAATAGGAAGGTCAATGTCCCGCACATAATCGAAACATAAGCCTGCCCTATCCATTTCCGGCCCACCGCTCAGGATCAGACCATCCGGCTCTTCTGCCAGGATATCCTCAATTGGCATTGTATTGGGAATTATCTTTGTATCCATATCAAGATCCCGAACAGCCCGATGAATAAGGTGGCAGAATTGTCCGTAGTTATTAACAACAAGAATTTTCAGTTCTTTCATAAATCCTTCCGTTCCTGTTTTGATATGATAGTATTTTATTACACTCTGAGTTTACTCTATTAGCCAATCTTATCCTATTTTAATTCTTGTATCTTTCCGGAGTTCAAAACCTGTGTATTTTTTCGAAAGCAAGAGGCTTTAAATCAGAATTTATTTTTACGAATGGAAATGCATTTTCAATAACACTGTGCATGTAAAGTAAAAAAAGCCACAAAAAGGATCACTATAGGACAATATTATACAGAAAAGTTCAAGACTATTCATTTGCATTAGAGTGCATATCTTATCTTGCAGCTAATTGGAATACCTTTAAATAGATTAAGCGTGCTACCATGTCACATACTAGCATGCGTGTTTAAAATAAATAACGTTCATACGATTTGAGGGACATTTACACTCGAAGGGGATTTTAATGTCAGAAATTGGAAAGAAAATACGAATAGAAAGGCTGATGAACCGGGAAAGCAGAAACATGGTCGTTATTCCCATGGACCATGGGATCTCAGACGGACCTATCGAAGGGCTTATCAATATCACTGATACAGTGAACAGAGTTGCAGAAGGAGGAGCAAATGCCGTCCTTATGCAAAAAGGAATGGTAAAATACGGACACAGAGGATATGGCCATGATATAGGGCTTATTGTGCACATCAGTGGCTCTTCTTCTCTGAGCCCGGATCCCAATGCCAAAGTACAGGTCTGTACAGTGGAAGAAGTAATTAAGATGGGAGCAGATGCTGTTTCTATGCACATCAACATAGGCTCTGCAACAGAAGCCGACCAGCTTGAACAGCTCGGAAAAATCTCCAGAGACTGTACGGAATGGGGAGTGCCTCTTCTTACTATGATGTACCCCAGAGGCAAGAAAATTACCAATCCGCATGATCCTGTAAATGTTGCACATGCTGCGAGAATCGGAGCCGAGCTTGGGGCTGACGTTGTGAAAACCGTATACACTGGAGACCCGGACAGTTTCAGAGATGTGGTCAGAGGCTGCCCAGTGCCTGTAGTTATTGCAGGAGGGCCTAAAACCTCAACTGACATGGAACTCCTGGAAATGATTGACGGAGCAATGGAAGCCGGGGCCAGAGGAGCTGCAATCGGAAGGAACGTTTTCCAGCACAAGGATCCTGTCAGACTTACCAGGGCTATCTGCGAAATCGTGCACCATAGAAGGCCTGTGGAAGAAGCTCTGGAACAGCTGAAATGAAAACTAGATATTGAAAAGCTAGATCAGAATCGATAATAAAAATTGAAAAAGGGAAAAGACCGGAGTAAAAACAGAAAGTATACCGGGGTTGAAGCCTTGAAAAAGAAAAGTGTCTGGATAAAAGCCGATGACGGCGGATGGGAAGAACAGAAAGAAAGAATTACGACAGGCCTTGAATCAGGAGCCGACTGTGTTCTTGTAAACCCAGGAGATGTGGAAAAGGTCAGGGAATTGGGAAATATTCCAGTAGCAACCTTTGGCCGTGACAATAAATCAGGGGCTGACATCGTGGTTGTTGGAAAGAGAGGAGAAGGCGATGGAACAAAACCCTTATCCCTTGAAATTCCGGGTTCTCTTGATATAAACGCAGCAACTCTTCTCAGAGATAAAGGAGTAGCTGTAGGCGGATATGTCGTAATACGGGACAAACGCTATGAGCATTTCGCAGCCGAAATGGGAAAGGTCTGCGATTTCCTGCTTGTAACAGGCACGGACTGGAAGGTTATCCCTCTAGAGAACCTGATAGCCGAGCTTCAGCGTTATAAAGTGAAGATCATTTTTGGAGTAAAGAGTGCAGCAGAAGCAAGACTTGCTTTCCAGACTCTTGAAACCGGAGCAGACGGGGTACTTCTGGACAGCGGAAATCCCCAGGAAATAAAAGACACTATCCAGGCTGCAAGGGAGCTGGAAAACAAAAGTGCCGAACTTGAATCTGCAGTCGTAACCCGTGTCGAGCCTCTTGGAATGGGGGATCGAGTCTGTGTGGACACATGTAACCTCATGCAAAAGGGAGAAGGCATGTTGATAGGCTCTCAGGCAAGCGGAATGCTCCTGGTAAATTCCGAATCCGATGACAGTCCTTATGTTGCAGCCCGCCCGTTCAGGGTAAATGCGGGTGCCGTTCACTCTTATATCAAAATCGGAGACAAAACCCGCTACCTCTCGGAACTCCGGACCGGAGATACGGTAACTATAGTAGATTCAAAAGGAAAACAGCGAGAAGGCATTGTGGGCAGAGTTAAGATAGAAAGCCGCCCTCTCATGCTCATTGAAGCAAAAGCAGGAAACCGGACTTTGAGCGCCATCCTGCAAAATGCAGAAACTATCAAGCTGGTTGGAAAAGACGGAAATCCCATCTCTGTTGCCAAACTCAAGAAAGGCGATGAAATTCTGGTTCGCCTGGAAGAGGGAGCCAGGCATTTCGGGAAAAAGATCGAAGAAACGATTATAGAAAAATAACCTGTCAAAGAGAAATAATTGTCAGCGGAAACGGAAACCTGGAGCAAGCAATGATTCATATTGGCCCGCTTGACCTTGAAGAAAAAGCTGTAGTCGTTGCAGTAATCCTTGAAAAACCCCTTGAAACATCAAAAAAGGCAGCCCAAATGGGAGCCGACGTTCTGGAAATTCGGCTTGATCTGCTGGGAATCAGGGATCTGGAAATAGCTACAGAGACAATCAGGAAAATAAAATCCGAAACCGGGCTTCCGGTAATTGTCACAAATCGCTCCAATACAGAAGGAGGAAATTGGGAAGGAAAAGAGGCAGACAGAGTCGGACTTCTTACAAATCTTCTCTCCATTAAAGACGGGCCAGATGCAGTGGATATCGAGCTCTCTGCAGAGAGAGAAGAGAGAGACAGCGTAGTAAAAGCGGCAAGGACCTGCGGAAAAACTATAATTATTTCCTCCCATGATTTTTTAAAAACTCCTTCTTTTCAGGAAATAAAAGCAACTCTTGAAGAAGCATTCCTGGCAGGAGCAGACATTGCCAAACTTGCTGTTATGCCGCGCTCGATGAGGGACGTACTTGATCTGTTAAAAGTTACGCTGGATGCCCGTGAAGCTGGAAAAGCTGTGTGTACAATCGCCATGGGCGAGCTTGGAAAACATACAAGGGTAATTGCTCCATTTTATGGTTCAGTCCTGACATACGCGTCTGTCGAAGGTACAGTTTCCGCAGCCCCTGGACAGCTTCCTGTAGATAAATTAAAGAAAATAATGGAGCTGCTCGAATGAAGCAAGTTTTTGGCGTATTTGGAGACCCTATAGGTCATTCTCTTTCTCCTGCAATGCATAATGCAGTTTTTTCAGCCCTTGGAATGGACTGCATCTATCATGCATTCAGAGTCAAACCTGAAAAACTGGAAAAAGCAATTCTTGGGGCTGAAGCTATGGGATTTGGAGGGCTTAACCTCACAGTGCCCTTAAAAGAGAAAGCTTTAAAACTTGACTGTATCCGGCCTGATCCACTGGCAGAAAGGATAGGAGCTGTAAATACTGTCGTTTTCGGGAAAAACGGAGAAATCACAGGGTACAATACCGACGGGTTGGGTGCAAAACAAGCGCTTCGTGAGGCTGCAGTGGAAATAGCGGGGTCTAAGATAGTAATTGCAGGGGCAGGCGGAGCTGCAAGGGCGATAGCTTTCCAGCTTGCAACCAATGGTGCTGAAATCACAATAATAAATCGGACCGCAGAAAGGGCAGTTGAGCTTGCAAAAGATGTCTCAGCCATAGCCATTTCAGAGAATGTAAGGGGAAGAGGGCTCTCGGGATTAAAAGCCCTGCTGCAAGATGCAGATGTCCTGATCAATACCACAACTCTTGGGATGCACCCGAATACAGACACTGCCATTACCACAGCAGAAAATCTTCATCCTGATCTCACTGTTTTCGACATTGTCTACAACCCCCTGGAAACCAAGCTCTTAAGAGAAGCAAAAGCCGCAGGCGCAAAAACTGTGAGTGGGGCCTTAATGCTTGTTTATCAGGGAGCTGAAGCTTTCAAGCTCTGGACAGGAATTGAACCTCCAGTCGAACTCATGAAAAAAACCGTTTTGGAGGCTTTGCAAGCTTGAGTGCGGATCTGGAAACCGGGGACCAAAACCCTCGAAATCGAAGTCCTGAAAAAACGAAGGTTCTGATTCTGGGCGGAACCGGAGAAATGGGACAATGGTTTACCCGTTTTTTCAAAGAAAGAGGTTACGAAGTTACAGTCTGGGGAAAAGGGGGAAAAACGGAAATTGCCAGAAAACTGGAAGTCCCTTTTGCCTCGAATCTTGAAGGAGCTGCTCTGGAAAGTGATATAGTAATAGTCTCTGTACCCATCAATGTAACTGAAGAAACTATTGCAGAAATTGCCCCAAAAATGAAAGCTGGAAGCCTTCTTATGGACTTTACTTCTATCAAAGTAAAGCCTGTTGAAGCCATGAGCAAATTCGCCCCTTCAGATGTGGACATTCTGGGGACTCATCCAATGTTCGGCCCCACAATTCGCACTATTAGAGGGCAGACTGTGATTCTTGTCCCTGTAAAGGGGCGCTCGGAAAAATGGTTCCCGGTAATAAGAGAACTCTTTGAGGAAAGCGGAGCCCATGTTGAAATTACCACTGCAGCAGAACACGATAGTCTTGTCTCGGTTGTGCAGGGACTTACTCATTTTGCTTATATTAGCATAGGGACTACCATTGACAGGCTAGACTTTGATGTAAAGAAATCCAGAAAATTCGTAAGTCCCGTTTACGACATAATGCTGGATTTCGTGGGCAGGATTCTTGGCCAGAATCCTTATCTGTATGCTCTTATCCAGATGGAAAACCCTGGCATCCTGGAGGTTCATAAGGCATTCATAAGGGAATGTGAAGAACTCTCAAGTCTTGTGCAGGCTCATGACGAAGAAGGTTTTGCAAGAAAAATGAAGGCTGCTGCTCGACAATACGGAGATACCGCTCATGCCCTGCGCAAATCGGATAAACTGATAAATTCCAGAATAGCCGAATACGAAACTATCCTGAATTCTGTAGGAAAAGTCTGTGGCTTTTCTCATTTTTATTCCGGAAAAATCCATGTAGGTACTCTGGAAAAAGTGGGCCCTGATGAAATAGCTCTTACAAAACTGGTCTCAAAAGGTACTGGCCCTGCTATAAAAAACAAACTTATAAAACTCAAGCTTGAAAACCTTCGCCTCCTTTCAGAGCAAGAACTGAGAGAATGGAGAAAAGAAAACCTTGAACATTCTACCAGGGACGTTTCAGTCTTTATTCCGGAGGGCGCTGACCCTGGAATAATTCTCAATGCTATAAATACAAACAAACAGCTTGCAGCCTGCGAAATCAGTGATATCTACAGAGGATTTAACTGTGTAGAAACCCAAAAAGAAAGAAAAGGAATTAGAAGGCTTGGCGTTACTTATAGGATAATTATTTTTGGGGATTGTGATGCAGATTCTGTCGAAATCGGAGTTACGGCCCTTCTTTGCGGTCTCGGATGTCGGATAAGAGGAAAAATCCGAGACTGAAGAAATAGAAAGAATTTTGCTCTAGAGATCTGTATAAATAAGAAGAGAAAGTGATATAAACAATAAAAAAAAGATAGTATGATGTCCGAAGTTAGATGGAAAATTTCTCTTCTATTTGTCCTCATCATTCTTGCCATAATTTTTTCACTTTTATCAAATAGTGATAGGTTTATTGAGATCAGTCAAAATGAAACGTACACCCAAACAAAAACTGGAGTTTCAAGCGAAAATCTGATCATAAATCTCACAAACAAGCTGGAGACCGGCGACCCTGAAACGAGATTAAACGCCGCAGCCGAACTGGGGAAATTTGGAGAGCCTGCAGCCAACTCTCTTGTTGAAAAAATCGAGTCAAACGCTTCGAACTTAGAGAAAACAAATAGTTACGTACTTCTTGCGCTTCTTGAAACCGGGGATAGCAGAGCAGAAGATATCCTTTCCGGAAATTTTGGAAAAAAGGAGGCTTCAAATAAGGCTGCAAACGAGAGTACAACCGAAGAATGGAAACGAGACGCCTCAGATGATATTTTGCAGGCTTTAGAAGCAAAAGATAAAACAATGAGAAAAAATCTTGCCGATTCTCTTAATATGGAATACAAAGAAAAAACAGATTCTCTTGAAGCAGCCCTTACAGCAGAAGAACAGAACTCCAGTATCTATGATTCCATTGTATTTTCACAATTTGGACCTGAAGAGCCAGGAAGCGAAACCGAAAAGCTTCTTAAAGCTCTTAAAAGCGAAAGTGGAAGCGCGAGGATTACAGCTATAATGGCTCTTGGAGAGAGAAAAGAAAAGGCAGCAGTAGATCCCCTGATAGGAATTTTGACTCGGGATTATCCTCCGGTACAAAGCAGTGCAGCCTTTGCACTTGGAGAAATTGGGGATGAAAGGGCAGTAGAAATCCTGCTGAAACAAATGAAAGACGGTGAGAGCGATACTATCAGGATCAATTCTGCCATTGCCATTGGGAAAATAGGAACAGAAACAGCCGTAAACCCTCTTATTGATAGACTGCGAGACAATAAAGCCGGTATGAGGAGTAGCGCAGCCCTGTGGCTCGGAAAACTAAGAAATGAGATGGCAGTGGAGCCCCTGATAGAAGTCCTGAACAGCGGGAAACTTTCCGGAGAAAGAGCAAAAGATTCCATAAACACAAATGAAGACCTCCGAAAAAGCGTTGTTCTTGCCCTTGGAGAAATAAGAAGCACTGAAGCAACTGAGACTTTAACCGGTGTACTGACCGATAATGGGGAAAAAGTTTCTGTCAGGATAGCTGCAGCGTTAGCCCTGGGAAAAATAGGAGATCCCGAAGCATTAGAGACTCTCAAGAAAGTATTTGACGACACGAGCGTAGATGTAAATATAAGAAAGGAAGCTTTTCTTGCCCTTGGCAAAACCAAAAATCAGGATTCTGCAGGAATTCTTATAGCAAAACTGGGAGATAAAGAATTTGGAGCTAGTGCCAGAAAAGGGCTTATAGATATGGGAGAACCTGCAGTTGATCCTCTTATAGGAAATCTGAAGACTAAAGATAAAAAACTCAAGGATGAAACAGCCTTAATTCTCATTGAAATAGGAGACCCGAGAGCAGTTAAGCCTCTTATCCTGGCGTATCAGTAATTCAAAAAAGAGATTTTAAAAAGCGGCTGAAAAAGCCGCATTTTTTTTATTCATATCAGTTCAGGGTTTCTATTAGAAATTTGTTTTTCAATCAAGTTTTACTATTTTTTAATGAAATATTATTGTTTCATATGTTAATATAAAATCGCTTTTTTAAAAAAGAGATATTTTGAAATCACTTCTTGTTTTTCTCCGCAAAAACGAAGGGGTGTATCATGTTAAAAAAGGAAAGAAAACAGAAAAAACTCAAAAAATTTTCCTACTTTTGTATCTACAGGCGGGAACTTGTTAGCCAGAAAAGTAACGATTCTTACCCAAATACTATTATATTTTTTACTACTTTATCGTTAGCTAGTTAGAAAGATTATTTCCAACAAGTTTCAAAACTTTTGAAAAATACATTTTTTAATTTACAGCAATAGTGGAGAAACTATTAGTTTACAACAAAGAACAATGCCTTCCAAGCGATGATATCGGATCTAGCCATTACTTATTCGGTATTTTTTCAAGATGTCGAAAAAAGGTAAAAAATTTAGCAAATCACTTAGCAAGACTTTTATAATGGTTATAAAATGGAGATACTTTAAAAGTACTTTATAGAATCCTGGACTAATTGCCAGCGGATTGCTGCCGAAGTTCTTGAAGATATCTAATAAGTATTATTAATAGAATACATGTTCATAATATTTGTTATTAATTGAAGATTTTTTAGACATAATTCGTAAAGCAAAAATTAGATTAATGAATACTATTTATGTAAATACTTAAAGAGACATATAATTATGGATGGGATGAACTTATATAAAAAAATTATAACTTAAAGTTTTTAGAGGATTTCTACAGAGCCGAAATTTAAACTTCGGATTTCAACCCTACCTTGACAGATCATAATAATTAATATAGTGTTTTTATACAAAAAACACATTGCATCGACACACAACATATTGATAGAATAATAAATGTCATAAATCGATAAACGTTCTATTGTTCCGTCAACGGCAAAATATCGTATAAAATCGATTGTAACTATTCAGAATCGTCGAATCTTTGAGGATTGACGCGACACTATATAAAGTTAAATTGTATGAAGAAAACAGAAGCATGAGTCCCATTTATACATTACAAAATGTACGCTTCTGTCAAAGTAGGGTTTCAAAATCAAGCTGAGATTTATTCATGAAAATGGTGTGAAATATGAATCATTCAGTATCTAAAATAGTACTCTTACTGCTCATACTGACAATGGTTGGAGTTGCTTCCGGGCTCAGCGAAGGCAACAAAGAAAACCCTAATAAAACCTTATTAGATGTGAATGAATCCGAAAGTCAACCGGCCGTAGAACCTCTCATACAGGCATTGGGAGCCGACGACGTAGATTCCAGAAAGGAGGCCAGATTCTCTCTGGAGGAAATGGGGGAGAATGCTGTAGATCCCCTTATAGAAATCATTGATTCGGGAATCCCGGAACCAAGATTTGAGGCAGTTCTGGCTCTTGGAAATATTGGTGGGCAAAAAGCAGAAAAAGCTCTGATAAGACTTTTAAAGGACGAAAACCCGGAGGTTAGAAGTAGTGCAGCTCTGGCTCTTGGAAATGCAAGGAGTGAAAGAGCAGAAAAGGAACTAATCCAAGCACTTTCAGACGAAGACAGAAGAGTACGTTCCAATTCAGCCTGGGCTCTTGGGGAAATTGCAAAGACAGGGTCTTCTTCAAAGGAAGATGACTGGGAAGGGTCCTTATTCTCAGGATCGGTAGAAAATAAAAAATTGTTGAGACCCTCTGCCTGGCTCTCGAAGATAATAACAGTGGGGTGAGATCCAGTTCAGCAGAAGCTCTAGGAAAAATTGGAGGGGGAAAAGCCGAAGAACCCCTGATAAAAGCCTTTTCGGATGAGGACAGAAAAGTCCGGAGGAACGCTGTGGAAGCCCTCGGAAGAATTGGAAGTGAAAAAGCAACAGAAACCCTGATGCAGGCATTGAATGACGAAGATAGAGAGGTCAGAAGGAGAGCTGTTGTAGCTCTCGGAGAACTTCGGGAAGAGAAAGCAACAGAAACCCTGATGCAGGCATTGAATGACGAAGATCGGGAAGTCCGCTGCACTGTGGCTATAGAATTGGGAGAGATTGGGGATCAGAGAGCAGAAAAAGCTCTGATAAATGCCCTTTCAGATGGAGATCCCGAAGTAAGAGGTTTTGTCGTGGAAGCTCTTGGAAAAGTAGGAGAAGAAGAAGCGATAGGAGTCCTCGTCCAGCAGTTAAAAGATCCTGATGAAAAAGTAAGAAATGTGGCTGCAAATACCCTCATAGAAACCGGGGACAGAAACACTGAACCGATTGTCCAGGCATTAAAAGATGAAAATAAAGATGTTAAGTTGTACGCGGGGGATATTCTTGTAGGAATTGGAAAACCAGCTGTTGACCCTCTTATAGAAGCTCTTTCAGATGATGATTCATATACACGCTGTACAGCAGCCTGGGCTCTTGGACAGATCGGAGACGAAAGGGCAATAGAACCTCTTATACAAAACATTTCAACTGAAGATGAAGACTTAAGGTTGAGCTGTACCTGGGCACTGACAGAAATAGGAGAACCTGCCGTCCCTGCTTTGACAAAAGCTCTTGAAAATCAGAACAAAATGGTTAGAAAATATATTGTGTTTTCACTTATTGAAATGGGAGATGAGAGAGCTGTTCCAGAACTTATTGAATTGTTTAAGGAAAAAACAGCAAAAACAGAAACTTCTGCTGAATTTACTGAAAAAGAAGGAGATGAAAAAGCAGATCAACCTCTCCTCAAAGCTGTAGAAGAAAAAGACCTGAGCTTCCGGAAGGAAGTGGCAAATACATTTGAAGAATTAGGGAACTCAGAAGCAAACCCCCTCATCAATGCACTGGAAGCAGAGCCGCAAAACATAAAAAAATACGAAGAGATTTCTGGAGTTGATCCTGAGGATGAAAAAGCACAGGAGAAATTCTTAGAGGCATTAAAGCATGAAGATAGTTATATGCGGGTCAGTTCCATATTCGCACTGGGAAAAATAGGAGATGAAAGTTCTGTCGAACCTCTTATTGAAGTACTTGTCAAAGACTGCAATGAGACTAAAGCCTGTGCCGCCTTTTCTCTTGGAGAAATCGGAAGCGAAAAGGCAGTTGAACCCTTATCATTTGCCCTGAAAATGGATAAATACGACAACGTAAAAGAGCGTAGTGCAATTTCCCTCGGAAAAATAGGAGATCAACGGGCAGTAGAACCCCTTATCATGGCTTTGAACGAAAACTATTCAGTAAAAAGTTGTGCAGCCCTTGCTCTGGGAGAAATCGGAAACCAGAGGGCAGTGGAGCCCCTAATTCCAAGATTATATGAGGGGGATCCCGCAGTAAGGCGAAATGTGGCTCTGGCTCTGGGAGCAATAAGAGATAAAAAAGCAGTAAAACCTTTAATTGTGGCATTACAAGATGAAGACGAAACTGTGAGAATTGCCGCAGTATGGGCCCTTGGAAATATAGGTGATGCTACGGCTGTGAGCGTGCTCAACAGTGCCGCAGCAGATGGAAATGAAACATTCAGGTGTACTGCTTTAGAAGCTCTGGGAAAAACAAGTGACTCAAAAGCAATGGGGACTCTTGAAAAAGCTATTGAGGACGATAGCTCCAGAGTTCGGAGCTTTGCTGTTACTGCTTTAGGCAAAATAGAAGATAAAAAAGCAACTGAAATTCTTGTCAGAACTTTAGGGGACAATAACAAAGAAGTAAGAAGTTGTGCCTCAAGGATCCTTATTGATAGAAAAGAAGAAGCTGTAGAATCTCTTATCAGAGGCCTGAGCGATGAGAACAAGAATATCAGGGCAAACTCTGTGCTCCTGCTAATTGAAATTGAAGATGAGAGGGCAGTAGAACCTCTCATCAAGTACCTCGGGACAAATACTGGAGTTCAACCTGAAATTCAAGAACTGGATTAAACCAGACGGATAAGATCTTCCAGTGCAGCCCTGGGGTTCGCAGCTTTCACGATTCCAGATGCTAGGAGCACGCCTTGAGAGCCAAGGTCGAGGGCTGCCCTGAGGTCTTCACCTTTAGAGATCCCGGCTCCACAGAGCACTTTTACTCCGGGATTGATTTTTGCAACTGCCTTAACCGAGTTGCTAACAACTTCCGGGTCAGCCTTTGAGACAGGAATCCCGCTACCTATAAGCTCCGGAGGCTCGATTGCAACATAATCTGGACCGAGAGCCGCGGCTGCTACTGTCGTTGGAACATTGTTAGTACAAATGACTGTCCTGAGCCCGAGTTCTTTTGCAGCCTTCAGTGACGCTTCGATCTCTGCAAGGGTAAGGCGCCTTTCAGAGTGGTTAATCAGAGTCCCGACAGCGCCTGCTTCTTTTATGCATTTTCCGAAAATATGGCCTGTAAAGCTTCCTGCCCCTATCCCATCCAGATGTTGGGAAAAGACCGGAAGTTCAACTTCCAAGGCTACCCTGTAAATATCCGGAATTTGGGGAGCTACTGCAATCTCGATGCCTGATTCTTCGGACACAGCTCTGCAGGCTTTTGCAATTTCAACTGCTCCCTGGCCTGTGCCCTGTAAATAAGTCTTGTAATTCAGTAAGATTAATGGCAAAACCAAGAAATCCCCTCCTGAAAAATAAAAAGAAAATGAAAAAGCGTATTTCAACGCTTTTTTTAGTATAGATTTCTGCCAAAAATGCTGCATGACTTTGTTCTTCAACAGCATTTTTCCGGCAATTTTCTTTAAGGAATTTTCTTTAAGAAATTCTTAAACTTGCTCAGAAGTCAGTCATGACCCTGAACTGATCAATTTCCGGTTTGTTAAGGCTGTTGATGAACTGCTCGGCAACTTCTCTAACATCTTTTGCATTGGTGATCGCACGTCCGACTACAAGGATGTCAGCATCCTGGCTCAGAGCCAAAGGTACTTTGTCTAGACGGACTCCGCCTGCAACAGCAATCAGAGCCTTTGGAGCAACCTTCTTAATCTCGGCGATATCGCCCCAGGCATGTTCAGTGCTTTCGATGTCAATTCCACGGTGGAGTTCAATGACATCAGGCATGACCTTGAGCTGCTTTAAGACAGAAATCGGGTCGTTCTGGTTGAGAGTGTCCATTACCGCATAGATACCTGTCTTATGGGCTTCCTCAATGAGCTTGTCAATAGTGCTGATCGGGGCAAGGGCGGAGACCACGACTGCATCGCCTGCAGCGTCTGCAACCATTCTTGCTTCAAGGTTTCCGGTATCCAGAGTCTTTAAGTCAGCCACGATAAAGGCGTCGGGCCTAACCTGTCGGATCTTCGAGATGACATCCATACCATAGCGTTTAATAAGGGGTGTGCCTGCCTCGATGATGACGTGATCGCTTTTAGGAATCTGGGAAATAGCAGACATCACAAATTCGAGGTTCGGATTGTCAAAAGCAATCTGCAGGTATGGTGGATCCCAGAGCCTTGTGACCTTGAACCCCATGATGGCATGAGTGGATTTGTTACTCTCTGCAAGCACAGTGTTAATATCCGGGAAGCCTGCAAGAGCCCGCTTGATTGCGAGTTTTGTGGCTCCATAGTTGTATCTGTAAATTTTACTGTAGTCCTGTGCATCAGGGTGGATAAAGACGCTGGCTACAATAACAAGGTCTTCAGCTTGATCCTTTGAGATTACACCTTCTTCGACAGAATCCGCTACTGCCTTTGCAACTGCTGCTTGAGCAGGTCCGAAAATTTTTGCTGCCTGCTCCATATTTTTTACCGTAACCTTCGGGATGATAAGGGTTGAAGGTTTAGGCGGCAGGTTTGGCCTGATAACGGACAGAAGCGGAGTGTGTCCGGCTGAGAGCTGAGTGAAGCCATTTGCAAAAGCCTGCCCTACGGGACCTCCTTTGTCTCCTATCATCAAATCCACATGGGCAAGTTCTGAACCCTGCCCCATTAACGCTTCTCCTATTTGAAACATATTTGACCTCGTAAATGTGATAAATGTCATATCCGGAATATTGATAACCGTGCAGGTAACGTAATATTTGAAATTGATTTGCCATCAAATTGAGGATAGGCATAACCCTTTTGCCTGCTAAATGCCAGCTTTATATATATAATCTCGTATCGTCCCGAAGGTTTTTTCGAGCCCTGATAGAGCCTCATAATTCCGATTTTGGAATTTTTGGGGCTACTGGAAACTCCCTATTAAAGGAGAATTTTAGGACACATATCGTTCAGGACACAGACTCCACACCTGGGAGAAATAGGCCGACAGACATTTTGTCCTAGTTTTACAAGCAAGAGATTTATATGTTTCCAGTATCTCTGCGGAAAGATCTTTTTTAGTTCATTTTCAGTTTTCTCAGGGACTTTCGTCTTTACCAGCCCGAGCCTGTTGGAAATCCTGTGAACATGAGTATCCACTGCCAGGGCATCTTTAAGGAAAGCATGAGCAAGCACACAGTTAGCTGTTTTCCGGCCGACTCCAGGCAATTCAAGGAGAGTTTCCATATCATCAGGAACCCTGCCATCATATTTCTCCAGAAGGATTCTGGAAATTTCTTTTATTCTTCCTGTTTTGACCCTGTAAAAACCCACATCTTTTATAAGAGCTTCAATCTCGACAACGTCGGCTTCTGCCATTTCTTCGGCCGTAGAAAATATCTCAAAAAGCTTCTTTGCTGAAGGGTAAGTTACATTATCCCGGGTTCTATGGGACATCACTGTGGAAATTAGTACAAAAAAAGGATCTTGAAAGCCATCTGGATAATCTTCTGGATAAAGCTCAGAAAGTCTCCGCATGAGTTCATCGATATCCATGGCCGAAAATTAGTCTTCTCTACTATAAAAGTTAAGACCTTAGAACCATGAAAAAAATTAAGATAAGGAACGAATTAGGAAGTTATTTAAAATTTTAAGAAAGCCAAGATCCGGATTTGAACCAGGAGTAAATCGCTCTGCAGGCGATTGCGTAACCACTCCGCCACCTTGGCAGTCTGTGTATTATAAGAAAGTACGTTTTAATATATAAATATTTAGATTGATAGAGTGTTTAAATGAAAACTCGGGTTTAGATTCAAACCGGAATGAAATTGTACTTGAGTTTCGCTTCGGAATTACAGGAAATCAGAAATTTCCTTGGAGTTGTGATATAATCGCAATATCACGGGTCTTTTTCACTCGCTCTATTCGCTAAAGCAGACAAAACGAAAAAAGATAGATAATCTAATCAAAAAGTTGTGACAAGAGAAGAATTAAAGAACAAAAAGTTTATGTAAAAGAGAAATAAAAATTATTTGAAAGAAAAGCCAAGATCCGGATTCGAACCGGAATGGTATCGCTCTGCAGGCGATTGCGTAGCCGCTCCGCCATCTTGGCAGCGTGTATATTCAAATGTAGTTTTTGACGAGAGTAATTTAAGATTGTTTGAGTATTTAAAAGAAAAGCCAAGATCCGGATTCGAACCGGAATGGTATCGCTCTGCAGGCGATTGCGTAGCCGCTCCGCCATCTTGGCACTTTTGATCACGCCTTAGTCGTGTAGATCAATTAAAGGGATTTCTAATATATAAATATTTAGCTTGAGGCAAGCGATTCTAAAGAATTTAAGTTATAGTTGGTAAAAAATAAAAAACAGTCTCCAAGAAGGAGATGATTAAATTAGAAGGGAAAAATCCTGGAAGATGCAAATAACCCTGCCAGAACTGCTATAATTATGAAAAGTAAGAAGACCAGAATAATAGGCAGGAGTACGGCTATTGCTGATTTTCCCATACTTACATTATGCACAAACATACCGCCTACGATATAAAGATATATTTCATAAAGCCCGAAAATCCAGCCTATAATAGGAATCCAGTAGATCACCATTACGGCATTTGCGTAAGATATGAATCTTACAGTGCCTTCATAAGTTCCAGTACCTCCAAGAATTTTATAAATAACATAAATTATTGCAGCTCCAATTAAGATAGAAATTATACCTGCAATAGGGGCCATAATTACGGTCATAAGTGCAGTGGAAAAGCTGAATCCTCCACCACCCATACCATACATACCTCCCATCATTTCACGGTTAAAAAGTGCAGCTAAAAGCCCATATATAAGAGAGCTGATTGCTGCAAAAGTGAGTGGCTCAACGTATCCTCCGGTTGTTGGCATTTTTCTGTAAAAATCAGAAGGTCTTTGAATAACTTCTTTCCAGGTTTCGATGTAATCCATAGTTATCCCAACAAAAAATATGTGTGAGTTCTATTTAAAGATATATCAAAAAGAAGAGTCCGGATTTAGATTTAACCGGACAATTCTGCCTGCAAAAACTCGATGAATAGGAAAAATAAAATCTACTTGAATTCTCTGGATATAAAAACAGACCGAAGATATCACTCATCGGAGAAGTCATCGCCAGCCTGTCTGCACTGCTGCTCATTTATTGTTCCACAATTCAACAAATTAAGTGCTTCAAATATACCTTCCCCTACACTTATGCCTTTTAGAGCGCATTTCTTCATTAAAAGGTAGTAAAGGTCTTCATTTTCGCTTTTAATAAAGTCGCACATTTCAGAAATAAATTCATCTGTAAAAAATACCTCTTTTTTGTTAACCCAACTATCAACTGACTCAATCAAATATTGACGCATAGATTTATTCTTTTCAATATCTCTTAGACTCATAAAAGCACATTCATCTACGCTTAGGACCCACTTACCAAATTTATACTTAAAAATATCTCCATCGTCTACGTCGACTTTTTTCGCCTTCCATAAAAATTCCTCCATAATAATTAAAGGCTTCATTATATTTAACAGTTTTAGACGATTTTTACAATATTAAAGAATCGTCAAAATTTAACATTGATTCCACAGGTAGTTGACTGTCATCAATCAAAAACCCAAAAAAGATTAAAAAATTTATAAAAGTCTCTAAAAATAAAAATTCAGGCACGTTACGACCAGCTGCATAGAAAGAACGAGCAGATCGATCTCCGTGGTCAAGAAAATTGAAATGTAACCTTCTATAGGATTTTTTGCAGATCAAGAATACCCTACTTATATTAACAGATTCGTTATTTATATTCAGGTTGTATTATATAAGATGCATTACATAATACTTCTGGGAAAACTATGTCCAAAAACCAAGTTCAATAACGTTGCTTGCCCAAATGAAAATTGTAAACAATATAATCTTACCGGCAAACGTAATGTTGAAGATAAAAAGTAGAGTAAATTTAAAAACGAGGTTCAGAGAAGCGATTTTGAGTTTTGGGATCAGCTCAACTAGTGCACCGATTCCAAAACGAATCCATTAATGAAAGAAAAAATTCATTGATCAATGGACAGATTTAAAGGTGCAGGTTTGTGAGTGTATTTTGGAATCGAAGCACTAGTATATTCAACCGACACATGAAACTAAACACTTTCAAGAGCCAATAAAATATGTAGAAATTTATTATAGAATATAATATAAACTGTGAAAAACTATAATTTCTTTTGCAGAGGGGTTTGTGTATGAAGGGAAATGAGAAGATCATCGAACATCTAAATGCTCGTTTGGCCGAGGAACTGACAGCTATCAACCAGTACTTTGTCCATGCCGAAATGTGCGAAAACTGGAATTATAAGCGACTGGAAGAGGCGATCAAGCAACGGGCCATCGCCGAGATGAAACACGCCGAGAAGCTAATCGCCCGCATCCTCTTCCTCGAAGGGAACCCAATTGTAAGCAATCTGAACCAAATTACCATTGGGGCCGAAGTGCCGGAGATGCATGATCATGACCATGGGGCCGAAGAAGGAGCCATCCGAGGTTACAACGAAAGCATCCGTCTGGCAATGGAGTTGGGAGATAACAACACCAAAGTGCTTCTTGAGTCGATCCTGAAAGAAGAAGAGGAGCATATCGACTGGATCGAGGCTCAACTCGACGAGATCAAACAAATAGGCATCCAGAACTATCTGGCTCAACAGATCTACGAATGAGGGCAATGCCTGCTGAGTCTACGCATTCTTTAAATATTCCGAGGGTCACCCGGAAAAAGGCTTCTGTCAATAGCAAAAAATTTCCAATGGTCGACGAATATTCAGAAGATAGTTGTGTAGCGACCCACTTAAAATATTATATTTTTTAGAATTTTATTATTTCACGAAAATTAGTAAAGTTAGTTAATAAACTAGTGTCGCGAAAATTTAATTCTTTGTTAACTTTATAAGCTCTGAATCCCTTTACATCTTCATGCTTACTATTAACCTTGAAGATCACGAGGTAAATTTCCTTCTTGACTTTGTGAGAAAAGGACATAAAAGTGCACGAGAAATCACCCGAGCACGTGTCCTCCTCCTTTCAAACCAGCATAAAACAGGTACAGAGATAGCGAAAACATTAGGTATTTCCAGGAATACTACTTTTAATATCAGGAAACGATACGTTGAAGAAGGTCTTCTGAGTTCTCTTTTTGACAAACCACGACCTGGTCAACCTATAAAATACACCGAAAAACATGTTGCAGAAATAATTGCGCTCGCATGTACCAGTTCTCCCGATGGAAGCAAAAGATGGTCGCTTACACTGCTTACTGAAGAACTGAAGAAAAAAGAAGGATTTGAAACAATAAACAAAGAGAGCATCAGGCTTATTCTAAAAAAGCAAAACTAAACCCTGGTTAAGACGGATGTGGTGCATTCAGACGATTGATTCCGAGTACAGAAAGAGAATGTATGACGTTCTTGACCTATACGAAGAGGATTACGACCCTAAAAACCCTATTATCTGTCTTGACGAGAAACCAAAGCAACTGCTTGGAGATAAGAGAATTCCCATTCCTATGAAGCCTGGAAGTCCAGAGAGGTATGATTATGAATATATCAGGAACGGAACAGCAAACATATTCATGGCAGTAGAGTTCAAAGCAGGAAAAAGGGTGACTCAGGTAACCAAAAGAAGAACTATGAAGGATTTTGCACAATTCGTGAAAATTCTCGTTACCGAAGAATATTCTGAAGCTGAAGTCATCCGACTGGTTACGGATAATCTCAATATACATAAAGAAAAGTCATTCTACGAAACATTCAGCGAAGAAGAAGCAAAAACAATTCTGGACAAGATAGAATTCCATTATACGCCAAAACATGCAAGTTGGCTTAATGCTGCAGAAATAGAGATCAATGTTATGGATATTGAATGTACAGGCAGAAGGATCGGGGATATGGAGACACTTACACACGAAGTGGATGCATGGACAAAGAGAAGGAATGAACATAAAAAGAAAATAGAATGGAAATTTACGAGGAAGAATGCGGACGAGAAAATGTCAAAGTATTATGTGAAATAATTAAATTGACAAGACACTAGCCAGGGTGAGCAAAAGATAGTAGTAAACATGAATATATGCTTCTGTCAAATTGGGGTTATATTAGTTATAAAGCTAAGGAAAAACAACGAGCATTAAAAACAGTATCAAAACAAAAAGTAAAAAGCAATTTTAGATTA
>JAMXHR010000003.1 GCA_023955635.1 Methanosarcina sp. ERenArc_MAG2 | reverse complement strand
ATCATAATCGTCTTTATTCCTATCTGACGCAGGTCTGCAAATCTCTCCCTGATGCCAGTTTTCAAGATATCTTTGAGGAATATCACACCTAGAGTCACTTCATTGCGAGCAACCACAAGTGGTGTACCGCCTGCAGATGCGAATCCATCTACTTTTGCCTTCAGATCTGACGGAATGGTGCCTCCACATTCCAGAACGGCCTTAGTTATCGCATCGTAAGCACCTTTCAGATAGGTTATCTCGCCGCAATGTGCACCGCTTACCCTGGTGGCTGCCGAGAATGGTATGAAAGTGACGTTCTCTGGGGAAACCGAAACCTTTCCTGTTTTTTCCTGGATGAGAGTGATAATGCTTTTACCTTCAGGAGTCTCGTCTGAGAAAGAAGAAAAAGAGAAGCTTCCATCAGGTCTTCATGGGAGTGGCCACCTACTGGCAAAAACTCAGTTGCCTGTCGGTTACCTAAAGTGATAGTGCCAGTTTTGTCCAGCAGCAGGACATTTACATCCCCTGCAGCCTCGATTGCTCTTCCTGAGAGAGCTATGACGTTTAACTGGAATAGCCGATCCATTCCCGCTATTCCGATTGCCGGGAGCAGGGCTGCAATGGTTGTGGGAGCTAAACAGACAAAAAGCGCAATCAATACTGTGAGGCTGGCTGGAGATCCCATCCCGCTTGATGCGGCGCTGTATGCAGAAACCGAGTAGGTGCTGACTACAACCGCAAGGAATACGCCTGTAAGCGAAAGGAGCAGGATATCAAGAGCAATTTCATTAGGTGTTTTCCGCCGCTCTGCGCCTTCCACCATGGAGATCATGCGGTCCAGAAAACTCTGCCCGGGTTCAGTGGTAATTCTGATGATGATCTCGTTGGCGATAACAGTCGTTCCTCCGGTAACAGCACTCCGGTCACCACCTGATTCACGTATGACTGGTGCTGACTCTCCGGTAATTGCGGCTTCGTTGACTAGTGCGGCTCCTTTCACCACTTCCCCGTCTCCAGGAATTATTTCGTTTGTCTTTATAAGGACAATGTCACCTTGCCGGAGATCGGCGGAAGAAACCTCTGTGAAAGAAGCATCGAAAGATTCTGCTGTGAGTTTTCGGGCAGGAACGCTGGTTTTTGACTGGCGAAGGGATGCTGCCCTGGCTTTCCCACGTCCTTCGGATAGAGATTCTGCAAAGTTGGAAAAAAGCACAGTCATCCATAGCCAGAGAGAGACAAAGCCTGTGAAGAAAGAGGATTTGGCGGTAGCAGAGAAAACACCGATTAGAAAACTCAGAGTGGTTAGGATCCCTCCGATTTCTACCAGCAGCATAACAGGATTTCCCTTCTGCTTACGCAGGTCCAGTTTAAGCAATGAAGAGATGAGTGCTTCACGGATAAGTTTCGGCTCAAAAGCGCCTAAACGGGGATATCGCTTCCGTGACATGGTTTCAGTTCCCTCCTATCATAACCAGGTATTCGGCGATTGGTCCCATAGCAAAGAGCGGGAAGAAAGTGAGAGCACCTATAATCAGGATCACCATAATTGTCCAGATAGAAAATGTAAAGGTAGCAGTGGGAAGAGTTCCAGAGCTGGGTGGAACTTTTTCTTCTGTGCAAGCGATCCTGCCATAGCCAGCATGGCAACCGCCGGGACAAACCTGCCTATCGCCATTGCTAAAGCACCTGTGAGTGTGTAGAAGGCACTTGTTGCATCAAGCCCGGCAAAGGCGCTGCCGTTGTTGTTAGCCATGGATGCAAAGGCGTAAATAAGTTCGGAGAGCCCATGTGGGCCCGGATTCTTCATTACCTCTGCAACATTTGGCAGAATAAGTGCGATACTTGAAAGCAGAAGAACAAGGACTCCAGGAACCAAAACGGTTATGACGGCTGTTCTCATCTCCAATACCTCTATCTTTTTCCCAAGGTATTCAGGGGTTCTTCCGATCATCAGTCCTGCAATGAAAACTGCAAGCACCACAAATCCGATCATGGTGTAGAACCCTGATCCCACTCCTCCAAAGGCGACCTCGCCGAGAAGAATCATGAACATAGTCACCAGCCCCCGAGTGGAGTGAGTGAATCATGCATGGAATTAACTGCCCCACAAGAAGTCGCCGTGGTGGATGTGGCAAAGAGTGATGAGCCCAGGAGCCCGAACCTGACATCCTTTCCTTCCATGGATATCCCGGAAACACCGAGTTCTTTTACCAGGGGGTTGCCTGCCATTTCTGTAGCATAGAGTGCACAAAACCCACATAAGAATAATATTAGCATAACAGTGTAGATAGCCCATCCCTGTCGCATGTTACCGATCATCCTTCCAAAGACCAGAGGCAGGGTTACAGGTAGAAGGAGAATAAGGAAAATTTCTATCAAGTTAGTCAAAGGTGTCGGATTTTCATAGGGATGTGCGGAGTTTGCATTGAAAAATCCTCCCCCATTGGTACCGAACTCTTTTATCGCTTCCTGGGAGGCTACCGGCCCCATTGCAATTGTCTGCTGCCCTGCAGAACCGTACCCTGTGGCCTGGGCATAAGGATCCAGGTTCTGGATGACACCCTGGGAGGCGAGCAAGAGGGCAAAAATGAAAGCTATCGGCAGAAGAATATAAAGTGTACAGCGAGTCATGTCCACCCAGAAGTTGCCTATCCTGTCGGTAGAATGGCGGGTGATTCCCCGCATCACTGCAATCGCTATGCAGATGCCTGTAGCAGAGGAAAGAAAGTTCTGGACTGTAAAACCGGCCATCTGGGTAAGATAGCTTGCTGCAGTTTCGCCGCTGTAAACCTGCCAGTTTGTGTTAGTGACAAAACTGATAGCAGTGTTAAGTGCAACGTGCAGATCAAAAGCCCCGAAATTTTGTGGGTTAAAAGGAAGAAAACCTTGCAGAAGAAGAAGTGTGAAGAGAATTACAAAACCTATACCATTGAAGACGAGCATATCCCGGGCGTAGCCCTTCCACCCATCTTCTCTATCAGGACCAGTTTCTATTAGTCCGTAGATCGCCTTTTCGATATGACCTGGAATTCCTCTGGACATATCTCCGGAAAATACACGGACGAAGAAATTGCTGAAAGGTAATGCTACCCCGGTAACAATGACCAAAAAGAGGAGGAGCATTAAACCGTCCACGGTTATATCTTGTGTTATCATTTAGTTCACGACTGTTATACGAGTGTGATATTAGTTCCAAATTAGGCTCTCTTCTAAAAGGACAACAAACGGAAAACGTAGGGTGGTGGGATTATAAATACTTATTCCTCGCTAAATAAATAGATTCAGTTGGCTTTAATAATATTGTTTAAGAATTAGTGCTCTTGTTTTACTTGTTTCAACCTATTATTTTCTATTCAGGCTTCCGATAGTGTGTACCATTAGAGGGTTGATATTTAATCTTTGAATACTTTCTCTAATCTACATCTGTCTTTTTAGCTTTTAGCTTATCTCTACAGTAAATTGAAGCGCATAGCGAGAAAAACGGGATGTAGAACGCAAGTATGTAATGTTCTGAAAAAATACATAGGAGTTGCGCAGTTGGCTCTTTGCATACCGTTTTTCTCCACTCTTCCAATATACGACTTAATTTAATGTGTATAGAGGTTTCTTTAAATATGCTGTCACTGCCACTCTTCTAATTTTAATAGCACTTTCAAACCACGATATTCCACTTTTAATTCTTTGTAATTCCAATCTAAGAAAAGCTCTTAATGAGAACATTATATGTGCTCTTTGTGACTCTTCCTTTCTTGCCTGAAATTTTTCTACACCACAGAATTGCTTTATCCCTCTATGATATTCCTCAATTTTCCATGACTTCTTTGCCAACTCTTCACGTTTTGATTCATCCATATCCTGCACATCTGTAACCCAGTGTTGCGTGTCTCCATCTTTAGAAACTATCCTAAACACCTTTACAAATCCATATGCTTTGAGATGAACCACAAGTCCTTTTGGAGGAATATCTACTGTTTCAAGTGGTACATTTCCCTTCTTATCAGGATTTACCAACCGATTTTTCTTTAACCTTGTAAGGAAATGCCATTCTTTCTTCCTTATTGCTTTAAGGTTTTTCACACTTGCGTACCATGTATCAAACAAAACAAATTGGGATTAAAACCACGTTCTTCAGCTTTGTCAAGCATATCGAGGAAATGGTAATTCTTCGTTTTGTCGTCTTCATCGATGTTATAAATTTGAAAATCAATATGTATGATGGTTGTACCGTCTGTCCAAACTAAGGTAACCAGGCCTATCCCCTTTACAGTAAGATGATGTTTTCCGCTCCACTGGTACCGAACAAAGCCCATCTTTTCAGAATAAGGTTTATCCAATACTGTATCGTCGACAATCATGTAACCTTCTAGGAGTAACAAATTTCATTACTTCATTCCATAAAGAGTCTGTATCTGAAGATTGATTTTGAAGAAGGCGAGTAAAACAATCATGAGAAGGAGCATTGACTAAAGATGAATAACAGCGAGCAGCTTCGGTACAACTATAAACGGTAGATGCTGCAATAAGAAAATTGATGTAATCAAGGGCAGTACATTTGGGTGGATTTATAGGCATAACTCCAACCATTTTTCAAATATATAAAAAGGAATTATATTTTAAATGATTTTAAGTTTACGGTGATTCAAGTGCGTAAGTCCTAGACTTATATCACCAACTCTACACTGATACTTATTGTTGGAGTAATATTATACCAATTAACAAATTTACAAATAATACATGTCTTTTTTGAGGATATATGGAATTGATCCACTAGTGCTTCGATTCCAAAAGAAATTCCTTATTTAGTGAAAAATTCGTGATCGGTGAATATACTCGAAAGTCAAGTTTTGTGAATATACTTCGGAATCGCAGTACTAGTGTCGCGTCAATCCTCAAGTATCGGATAAAGACGTGATAATTTTATCCTTGCATTTTCTGTTGTGAATTGCCAGTTAACCTTTGAATTTTTGTTGTTTCTGACCTTTTGCCAGGCCAATACTTCTTTCTTAACAACTTCGATATTATCCATTTTCCGTTTTAAACATTGAACTGTAAGTACATTCAATTCAATCTCTGCCATATTCAACCAGCTTCCATGTTTTGGTGTGTACACAAACTCAAATCTATCCCACAGTGCTTTCGCCTTTGCTGGTGGAAACATTTCATAGAGAGATCCTGGAATATGTGTGTTTAGATTGTCCATTACCAGCGTAATTTTATCTGCATTTTCCTGTTGAAGTGCAATTTCTTCCAGAAAACAAGCCCAATCTCGCTTGGTTTTTCTTTCCGTAATTTTCACCACGCGTTTTCCTGACAACGGTTCACAGGCGATGAATATATTACACATTTCACAACGTTTGTATTCATAATCATACCTGGCTGGTTTCCCAGGTGAACAGGGGACAGAAATCCTGGTTTCTGCGATCAGTTGTTTTGGGGATTCGTCCATACATACAACAGGATTTCGTGGATCAAATGGACGCTTATATACATCAAGAACCATTTCCATATTTGCAACAAAGCTACTGTTCTGTTCCGGGGGAATTATCCATCCTTTCCTTTGCCAGGGTTTGATTTCGTTTTTTTAATATAAGACGTACTGTCTCATGGGAGATGTTCTCGATATAGCCAAGCTCTATAACCTGATCAGCTAACAATCTCAAAGACCATCTTGCAAAACCTTCAGGGGGTTCGCTGCAACTAAGGGCAACTAAGGAATGCTGCAAATATAACTTCAATTTTTCACTTGTGGAATTGCTCTGTAATTCCATTTTCCTAAATAATCATCAAATACAATTTTCATTTTTTCCTTGAAGTTTTCAGTTGCTTTTCTTCCCTTGGCATAAACTTTATCCTTTATAGTCGAAAACACTTTGAGTCCTGTAGATGTGTAAGTCTTCTCAACAAGGCTTTTGACCACCTCAATATTGCTGAAAACAGTACCTTTGCATGCATTCGTAACATGACAGAATAACCTGTGTTCTATTGGATTGTATTTCGACGTATATGGTGGATAATGAGCCATTCTGATTTCAATTCCAATTTCATTTACCATCTTTTGCATATCTTCCTTGAAAATATAATTCCTGCTTGAGTTGCTTCCACCACCATCAGCTAAGGTTAAAATGCTATTTGCTTCTGGATATTTGTTTTTACCGTATTTTTCCCACCAGTCTTTAATGCAGTCACAACAAAACTCGCTTGTATCCTTACTGGTTCCTAGGGTGATGTATCCTTCGTTACTTTTTAGATCGTATATGCCATGTGGAATTACAACCCCATCTGAAAATGTATTGAAGTCGTACCTTTACTGTGTGGGTACAATAAACTTTACCATCACGGTAGAAATTACCTATAACTTCTTTTTTACATCTATACTGATAATAGGATTAGCGCTTTTTGAGTACTCTTCCTTTAACTCGTGAATTCTCTCAAATTGCTCATTTCTATCTTTAGAGTCTTTCATTGTGACAGCTTTTTGCATTTTCCTTTTTACAAAACCATGTTTCTTTAAGAGCTGCTTTACTACATAGGGAGTTATATTCATACCCTTTGATTTAAAAACCTTTGAAATTTCTTTAAGGTTCAGGTTTGTCCATTTTAGTTCTTCATCCATAGGGCTTCCAGCCGTATGGTTTTTTAGAATATCAAAAAATATTTCATCGATATTTTCCACCGTGTCGATGATTTTCTTTTTACCCCCACCAGGCTTTCGAATTCTGTCCTCTGGGGTTTCTGTACCATTGGTGATTTCATTAATTCCAGCCATGACAGTCTGAAAGTGGCAGCCCAGGACACTACTAATATAGATTTGTCCTCCGTGACCTAATTTAATTGCTTCGATAGCTGCGTATCTTCTTCGATCTTTCTCGTTCAAACTATCATAAAATGCTTTCATTCGGGTTTCAATTTCTTCAGGATATTTTATGCGTAGCGTCAAATTAGATTCCTTTTAATCATTTGTAATGGCTTCTAAAAAACATTATAGATGGTAAGAGGAATAATTGAAATTATATATGTTTTGTTCCTAAATGGGCTTCAAAATCACCATCAACTTTTTTAGTATAAATACGATTTCTTTTTTTCCATAAAGGGCAACTTCAAGACTTTCCTCAACAAATCGCTTTTTTACGCGATCAATTTTTCTCATACTGATGTTCAGGATACGTGAGATTTCTTCATTGGTTGAATGGTCAACATTCCATTCACCTTTATCACAATTAAGTAAGATCAGAGCATTGAGAATTTTTTGAGAGCTATGATTACCAGTTGAGGTAAGTTCACAAAGAGCTTCACGTTCATTTTTAGTGAGTGTCACAGTGTATCTATTAATAAGTAATCCCTAAGATTCTTTATGAATAAGACACAAGATAAATATTACGACATTTTGAGGTTGACCCGACATTAGGATGTCTGGATATTATATTCTTTACAGGTGTCCGACAATTCTATTTCAGGAGAAAAAGATGGTAAAAAAGGTATTTAAGGCTTTTAAATTGGAGAAGAAAGAATTCAGTTATTACCGGAGGTAATTACCGGGCAGCCTGTTCAGGTTGGGGTGGCCGCACGCAATTTGATTTTAGCATAAATCCCCCACCCCACAGTCAACGACCTCTGCCCATTGGTCCGAAGGCATCGGAAGGGTGCATTTTGACATCGTAGTGGCACGAACTGGCCGTCGTTCTTATTCTCGTGCCTGGGTTTTGCAGGAGCAGTCCATTGCTCCTGTCGATGCCAATTGATCAATGGTTAGTTATAATGCAATGCACAGACGAACGGTGTCTAATAGTTTTTGTGCCTGGGTTTATGACCTTTTCTGGAGGGGTTGTTCATCCTATTTACCGGCTTTGGCAACCTTATTTCCGGTCTTTCAATTACAATCTTCTTCAGAGCAGGTAGTGCCTGTTCCTTAATATCCACATCATTGTCTTTCAGCACACTCATGAAATTAGCATGGTCATTTTTGGAAAGGATATTTATCGCTTTTCCTTCTGCTCCTGCTCGTGCAGTTCTTCCAATCCTGTGAATATACTGTTTACTCTCCCTGGGAATATCATAATTGTAAACATGGGAAACACCCTGTATATCAAGTCCTCTTCCGGCTACATCTGTGCATACAAGGACACATATATTCCCGGAATGGAATTTTTCCATTATGCGAGTTCGTTCGTTCTGTGTCAATCCTCCATGAATTGCCACGGCATTGATACCTGATTTTCTCAGGTTTTTTGCGACTTTGTCAGTGTTTCTTTTTGTGTTGCAGAAAACCATCCCGAGGTTTGACTTCTCATTTTGTAGAAGATACACGAGCAGAGATAATTTCATGTCATCTTGTACTTTATAAACGACCTGATTCAATTTTTGCGGGTCGATATAAGACTCTGCTGATACTCGAACCGGGTTTTCCATGTACTTGCGGGAAAGCCGGACAATATCTTTTGTAATGGTCGCAGAAAACAAAAGGGTCTGCCTGTTTTGAGGACATTCCTTGATAATTTTTTCTACATCCACTTTGAATCCCATATCAAACATATGGTCTGCTTCATCAAGGACAAGGGTTTTCACATTATTGAGTTTGATGGTATTTCTGCTGATATGATCGAGTAGCCTACCGGGTGTTCCCACAACAACCTCGGCATTTTTTAATTCTTTAATTTGTGGATTGATCCCTACACCGCCATAGATAGATGCGATATTTAACGGGTCGTATTTTGAGAATTTCCTGAAAGAATTTGCCACCTGCTCCGCCAGTTCTCTTGTAGGGGTCAGGATCAAAGCCTGAATTCCTTTTCCTTTTTCGGAATTTTGTAATATGCCGGAAGCAAATGCGAGTGTTTTTCCGGAACCTGTTGCGGCTCCGGCTATAACATCTTCCCCAGCAAGTATTAGGGGAATTGATTTTTCCTGTACTGCTGTAGGGCTTTCAAAGCCATGTTCATCTATTGATTTCAAAACAGCGTTACTGATACCTAGTTTTTTAAAATTATTCATAGTTAGACTTTCCGTGATTTTTCTGAAAAAGCTACTTAATTGCTTTTTCATATTCATATATTTAAGACATATTAAAAACAATTAAGAGCTATAAGCACAACTTCAGAAAAGTTAAGATTAGTTTACTACTTAAAAGTTAGTAATCGCTTATAACGGTGAACTCTCCCTTTATACTTTTGCCTATTTTGATGATGTGATTACCCAGCATTCATTGTTCTTCCAAAGGTTCCGTTTGTAATAGTGTGCCGCTTCATGCAAGAGCCGTTTCTGGTTTGTTTGCGCGCCACCACATCCAATATACCGTATAATACTGCAAGGCTCACTCATCTATCATTAGTAGGAGTTACGCAGTTGGCTCTTTGCATACCGTTTTTCTCCAATCTTCCAATCTACGATTTAATTTAATGTGTATAGAGGTTTCTTTAAATATGCTGTCACTGCTACTCTTCTAATTTTAATAGTACTTTCAAACCAGGATATTCTACTTTTGATTCTTTGTAATTCCAGTCTTAGAAAAGCTCTTAATGAGAACATTATATGTGCTCTTTGTGACTCTTCCTTTCTTGCCTGACATTTTTCGACACCACAGAACTGCTTTATTCCTCTGTGGTATTCCTCAATTTTCCATGACTTCTTTGCCAACTCTTCACGTTTTGATTCATCCATATCCTGTACATCTGTAACCCAGTGTTGCGTGTCTCCATCTTTAGAAACTATCCTAAACACCTTTACGAATCCATATGCTTTGAGGTGAACCACAAGTCCTTTTGGAGGAATATCTACTGTTTCAAGTGGTACATTTCCCTTGTTGTCAGGATTTACCAACCGATTAGTCTTCAATCTTGTAAGGAAATGCCATTCTTTCTTCCTTATTGCTTTAAGGTTTTTCACACTTGCGTACCATGTATCAAACAAAACAAATTCAGGATTAAAACCACGTTCTTCGGCTTTGTCAAGCATATCGCGGAAATGGTCATTCTTTGTTTTGTCGTCTTCATCAATGTTATAAATTCGAAAATCGATAGGGATAACGGTTGTACCGTCTGTCCAAACTAAGGTAACCAGGCCTATCCCCTTTACAGTAAGATGATGTTTTCCGCTCCGCTGGTACCGAACAAAGCCCATCTTTTCAGAATAAGGTTTATCCAATACTGTATCGTCGACAATCATGTAACCTTCTTTAGGAGTAACAAATTTCCTTACTTCATTCCATAAAGAGTCTGTATCTGAAGATTGATTTTGAAGAAGGCGAGTAAAACAATCATGAGAAGGAGCATTGACTAAAGATGAATAACAGCTAGTGCACCGATTCCAAAACGAATCCATTAATGAAAGAAAAAATTCATTGATCAATGGACAGATTTAAAGGTGCAGGTTTGTGAGTGTATTTTGGAATCGAAGCACTAGTGTTGCGTCAATCCTCAAAGATTTAACGATTCTGAATAGTTGCAATTGATTTTATACGACATTTTACTGTTGACTCGACACTAGCAGCTTCGGTACAACTATAAACGGTAGATGCTGAAATAAGAAAATTGATGTAATCAAGGGCAATACATTTGGGTGGATTTATAGGCATAACTCCAACCATTTTTCGAATATATAAAAAAGAAATTATATTTTAAATGATTTTAAGTTTACGGTGATTCAAGTGCGTAAGTCCTAATACATAAATAGCTTTTATTCATTGAAAAACGTACTTACAATTAAATTCCACCCTGAACCCTTGTGAAGGTGTACTTTTGAACCTGGGAACCTTGGCAAAAGCCATCGCGGCCCTTTTACTGCTAACAGCAGGGGTATTTCTGGTCCGCACCTACTGGATAGATCTCGCACCTCTTTTGGGTGAGATCTTAAGAACGTTCGGGAAAACCAGGATACGTTATGTTATTCTGGCTGTCTCAGTCTACCTGCTGAGCGTGTACTTATTTGCAGTGCGCTGGAAACAGGTTCTTTCCTGCGTTGGTTACGATCTAAAAGCCACAAGCCTTGTTCCCATTTATTTCGGAACAATATTCGTAAATAACATTACTCCGGGGGAAATATGGCCGGAGGAGAATCCTTCAGAATACTTTGGGCCAATAAACTCTTTGGGATAAGCTATACCAACGCTTTCAAAACAATCTTCTTCGAGAGATTGGTTGAAGCAATTCCTGTTGCTCTCTTATTAATTTATATTCTACACTCATTTCCATCTTTGGAGATTAAATTCTTACCCCTAATAGATAGTTTAACGTTAAAATCAACCCATCTCTTGTTTTTATCTTTCCTGGCAGCAGGAATGATATTGTGATTTTTCCGAGCGAAATTTGCTTCCCTCTTTAAGATTGTACAGCAAAACTGGAAACAATTGAACAAATCTTTTATTCCTGTTCTCCTTCTATCCTGTGGAGTCTGGACCCTTGATGTACTACGTCTCAAATTGGTTGCTTTAGCCCTGAATATTGATCTCTCTTTGAATCTGATTATAACAGTTTCAATACTATCCTTCCTGCTTGGAGCCCTACCACTAACCTCCGGAGGTCTTGGAATAATTTATGGAGGGCTGATCTCTGTGCTTCTATATTTTGGGTTACCTCTTGCGTCTGCAGGCAGTTTCGTTTTTTGGAGCGTCTTATTTCTTATGGAGTCAGCAGCCTGATAGGATTTGTGTACCGGTCTTATTACGGAGGATTTAAAATCTGGAAAAACGCAAAGTTGCACTGATAAGTTGTTGATATTTTACAAAGATTTTTGGAATAAGGTACTCTATATATGCCCTTGCCAAGACCCTCAACGTGCATGTCCACGAAGTAAGCGTTATTATAAAGAGCTATTCGGGCACCTGCCTATTTGGGCACCCTTAAATATACTATCATAGATAAGGTCTCGGTGATGGATCAAAAGTAGAAAGGATCAAAAGTAGAACCTTTACAAGGTAACATCTTTATCTCATACCTAATATGTATAAAGAGTTTCACTTATTGAGCCTATTCCAAAAACCATTTTATTCTTAATTATTAAGAGTTTTCAGAATTATTTTCATGATAATGCGCTTTATTATTCTAAATACAAGGCTCAAGAAGCAAATTTTGATTTTTGGGACGAGTTCTATAAGAAATATTGTCCTGAAAAATGTATTAAAGAAAAGACGAAAATTGAGCTAAAAGCTATTTTTAACTCTCAAATGCGTCCTTTACTTTTTCAAAAAGCCCCTTGCTTTTCCTGGACTTCTCATTCCTATCCTTTTCATCTTTCTCGGACTTCTTGCCGCCGCTCAGGTATTCGAACTCACGGAGCAGCTCTTTTTGTTCCTGATTAAGCTTTGTCGGAGTTTTGATTATGGCCCTTATGAGCTGGTCACCTTTTCTGTGCCCATGAAGGTGCTGAATTCCCTTGTCTTTAAGCCTGAATACAGAATGGGTTTGAGTTCCCGCAGGGATGTTCATTTTAACCTTACCATAAAGGGTATCAACCATCACATCAGCCCCAAGTGCAGCTTGCGTAAATGAGATTGGAAGTTCAGAGATTACATCGTAGTCGACCCGTTTGAAATATTTATGTTCCATCACATGAAGAACTACATACAGGTCTCCAGCCGGCGCGCCCGGCTCTCCTGAATCGCCTTCTCCGGTGAGCCTCAGGGTCATGCCCGAATCCGCTCCTCCAGGCACGTTTACTGTTATCTTTCTCCGGTTTTGAACTCTGCCTGCCCCATTACAGACAGGACAGGGAGACTCAATGATCTGGCCCCTGCCGTGACAGGTACTGCAGGTGGTAGTGCTCACAAATTGCATACCCAATCCTGAGCGAGTCGTGCGAACCTGCCCTGTACCGCCGCATGTGGGACATCTCTTGGGAGTTGTTCCCTCTTTGGCTCCGGTTCCGGAACAGGCTGAACATCTTTCAGTCCTGTGGATATCTATGTCTTTGCGGACGCCAAAAGCTGCTTCCTCAAAGGTTATATAAAGATCGTACTGGAGGTCGGACCCTCTCCTCGGCCCCACAGGACCCCTTCTGCCCCCTCCGAAAAACATTTCGAAAATGTCCCCGTAACCGCCGAAGTCCGCGCCCCGGAAGATATCTTCTGCGCTGTATTGCCCATCGATTCCGGCGTGTCCCAGGCGGTCGTACTGGGCCCGTTTTTCAGGATCTGAAAGAACGGCATAAGCCTCGGATACTTCCTTAAACTTTTCCTCAGCCCCAGCCTCCTTGTTCCTGTCAGGATGGTACTGCAGTGCAAGTTTCCGATATGTCTTCTTTATATCCTCGGCCGAGGTGTCTTTAGACAATCCGAGAATTTCATAGTAATCACGTGTTGTAGCCATCAGGATTCCCTGTTGTTTTAAAAAAGATTAAAGGGCCGGAGCCTGCAACCAGGTTCCGGTCAGGCCTGCGAATCTCCAGCCCTGTCTCATTACTGTTAATTCCTCTTAATTTATTTACGCTTTTCGTCGTCAACTACCTCGTAGTCGGCGTCAACGACTGTCTCATCAGGACCTTTTGCGTCAGTACTTCCTGCTTCGGCAGCCTGTTGAGCCTGTTCCTGAGCTTTCTGGTAGATGGCAGTGGAAATCGGGTATACGGCTTCCTGGAGAGCTTCGGTCTTTGTTTTTATGGCCTCGCTGTCCTTGCCTTCAAGCTCTTTCTTAAGATCCTCAACTGCGGCATTCACCTTTGCCTTCTGGTCTTCAGTGGCCACATCTCCGGCATCCTTCAAAGTCTTTTCCGTAGCATTGATAAGGGCTTCGGCATTGTTCCTGTTCTCGACGTCTTCCTTGCGCTTCTTATCTTCTTCGGCATGCAATTCCGCGTCTTTAACCATACGTTCTATTTCAGCGTCCGAGAGCCCACCTGGCTTCTGAATAGAAATGGACTGTTTCTTGCCGGTCCCGAGGTCCTTTGCACTTACATGCAGGATCCCGTTTGCATCGATATCAAAGGTGACTTCAATCTGCGGGATGCCTCTTGGAGCTGGCGGAATTCCGTCCAGAATGAAACGGCCGAGAGTTTTGTTTTCGGAAGCAATTCCCCTTTCTCCCTGAAGGACATGAATCTCTACGGAAGGCTGGCTATCAGCTGCAGTTGAGAAGACCTGGCTTTTCTTTGTGGGAATTGTTGTGTTTCTCTGAATCAACGGAGTCGCTATGCCACCGAGAGTTTCGATCCCGAGAGTAAGAGGATTTACGTCAAGCAGCAGTACATCCTTAACTTCGCCCCCGAGCACACCGGCCTGAATGGCTGCCCCGACGGCAACGGCTTCATCAGGATTGATGTTCTTATACGGTTTCTTTCCTGTAAAGTTCTCCACAAGCTCGACTACTGCAGGCATCCTGGTGGCACCTCCTACCAAAATCACTTTATCTAGATCATTTGGCGTGAGCTTTGCATCGCTGAGAGCCCGGCGCATCGACACAAGGGTTTTTTCAAGAAGGTCTTCGGTCATCTTCTGGAACTGGGCTCTGGTCAGGTCAATATCAAGGTGTTTGGGCTCCCCTTCAGGGCCAACTGTGAGGAAGGGAAGGTTGACGTTGGTACTTGCAACTCCAGATAGTTCGATCTTGGCTTTTTCGGCAGCGTCGGTTAAGCGCTGGAGTACAGACCGGTCTTTGGAAAGGTCAATTCCTTCTATTTTCCTGAATTCGGCAAGCAAGTAATTGACAATGCGCTGGTCGAAGTCATCTCCTCCGAGGTGAGTATCACCACTAGTAGACTTCACCTCAAAGACTCCGCCACCGAGTTCAAGAATGGACACGTCAAAAGTTCCGCCACCGAGGTCGTAGACAAGAATTGTTTGTTCCACATCTACTTTGTCAAGCCCGTAAGCCAGGGATGCGGCAGTCGGCTCGTTGATGATTCTCAGAACTTCAAGGCCTGCGATTGACCCTGCATCCTTTGTGGACTGCCTCTGGGCATCATTGAAATATGCAGGGACCGTGATAACAGCCTGCTTGATTTCATCTCCGAGATAAGCTTCTGCATCGGATTTAAGCTTCTGGAGAATCATTGCGGAGATTTCCTGCGGTTTATATTGTTTTCCCTGCAGGGTTACCTTATAATTGACGTCTCCCATATGTCTTTTAATAGAATAGACAGTGTTTTCAGGATTTGAAACGGCCTGTCTCTTTGCAACCTGACCTACAAGTTTCTCCCCTTTCTTGGAAAATCCGACCACGGAAGGAGTTGTCCTTGCGCCTTCTGCGTTAGGGATCACGACAGCTTCCCCGCCTTCCATCACTGCCATGCATGAATTGGTAGTACCAAGGTCAATACCCAGTATTTTTGCCATGTTATTCCTCATATTACTTAGTTAAACCATTCAATCAAAGTATTTAGATAATTTATTAAGTTAAATTGTTTAATTAAATTATCTGGTAAAGTTATTAAGTTAAATTCAGGAGTTAAGTTATACCTGAATAAGCGTTTTTAAATTTTTATCTGCATTTAATGTATAGTGATTTTGTGTTAATTTAAGTATAGTAAACTTAGATTTGGTATGAAATAAATACTTATTAAGGCAATAAGGCTGTTTTTTCAGCAAAGCATTCTTCACATGATAACTTACTAAATATTTCCGGATTTTTGTCTCCTTTATTTCTCTGCTTCATCAGGGCTTCTGGCAACTGAAACCATAGCTGGTCTGATAACTTTCGAGTTAAGGGCATATCCGGGTTTATAAACCTCTAATATAGTATTATCCGGGACTTCAGAGGTCTCGATATGTTGAACTGCCTCGTGCCTGTGAGGGTCAAATTCACTGGCTTTTTCGCTCTTGATCTTCTCAAGCCCGTACTTTTCGAAGATTGAAAAAATTGCCTTGAAAGCTGTTCTATTCCGCTGACGATCGAACTCATATCCTCCGCAGTCTTTGCAGATTTAAGGGCGCGGTCGAAATTGTCCGTAACTTCAACAAAGTCAAGAAGCACCTGCTCAAGAACGACTTTTCGATTTTCCTCCATCTGGCGGGCGGTCCGTTTTCGGAAATTGTCAAAGTCTGCTGCAAGCCGGAAAAGCTGGTCCTTGAGAATCTGGTTTTCCTCCTGGCAGATGGTTTCAGTGCTTTTCTCAGCCTCCTGACTGACAGAAGCCTTTTCGGAACTTTCCCGTGCTTCATTAACCTTTTCCGCCGAAGAACCAGAATTCTTGGATCCAGGGTTTTCAGCCCCAGTCTGGATATCTTCTTTAGAATCCGAATTTTCCTCTTTATTAAATATCTTCATTACTCGATCCCCATCAATTATTTATAACGGTTACGCTCGTCCTGACCTGTGATTGTTTGTAATTCTATAAATACTTTTCTGAAAACTGGGGTACATATGCTTCAGGAAATAAAATAAAGAAGAAAAATCAGTAAAAGTGGTTTTGAAGTTTATAGAAGAGTGCTTTAAGCATTATAATGCTTACGATCATGGATCCCGCAACTGCAGAAATCACCTGCTCCCATCCGAGAGCCGAAATTCCTCCTCCTAGCGCAAATTGCACGCCTCCTACGAGAGAGACAAACACGAAGGAAAAACCGAAACCTGCAAGAGCTCCCCCGAAAAGAGAACTGAACGTATCCAATCCATTCCTTTCGTAAAAAACCATTCCTGCGATAAACGTCACTGCAAAGATCAAAAGTACGAGTGAGGAAGGCAATGGACTTGTTTTTGCGGAAAAAATCTCAAAGAGCCCGAGTCCCATGTCAACCAGGAATATACCCATGAAAACTGCGACAGAAAGGGTTTTTACAAACGGGTTCTCAAAGACCGACTGAGAATTAGAATTTTTGCGATTCAATAGTACCAGGCACCTGTATATTTTACAATGTCTAATTTTTATGATATAATCTATATAATTTATATAAACTTTTACATCTATACTAACTTAATTCATTTATACTAACTTAATTCATAATCCTTCACTTTTTTCAGCCTTTACATTAGAGATTTTCCCTTTTTGTCGGCTTTTTGCTCTTAATTCTTACAGGACAAAAAGTGATATATAAATGACCGAGTTTTTCATTTCTAATGAAAATCCTGATTGCAGAATTCGCTGTCGGTACGGACAGTGAAAAGTCCCTGATCCCCGAGGGAGCGGCTATGTTAAAAACCCTCGCAGAAAGCTTTGTCCATCTGGGGCATGAAGTGTATTACCCGTCGGCGAGCACGGAAATATGTGCAGGCACGGCCTTCAAATCCACGGCAGAAGACTTCAGGCAGGTAATCGAGCGAAAAGCACAGGAATGTGATGCTGGACTGGTTATTGCCCCTGATCGGATGCTTCCCGAACTCAACAGAATCCTTGAAGAAAACACTGTAAACCTTGGATGTTCGCCTGAATCGACAGCTTGCTGCGCGGATAAGCTACTCTGTACGGAAATCCTAAAGAAAGCCGGGATCAAGGTTCCTGAGATCGTGAAAAAAGCTGAAGAAGGTAAAAAGTACGTTACAAAACCCAGATTTGGCTGCGGAGCTGAGGCAACATACCTTGTCACGGAGTTCGAGAACAACGAAGAATTCATTGCAAGCGAATATATTGAGGGAAAGCACCTGAGCATAAGCCTCATTGCAGGAAAAAAGCCGCTTCCTCTCACTGTAAACCGCCAGTTCATAGAGTTTGGCGAAAAAGAAGGAGAAACCGGAGAAAATGGTAAAGTAGGGATTTACGGAATAAAATACAACGGCAGCCTTACTCCTTACCAGACTCCCAGAAGAGAGGAACTCTATGAGACTGCAATCTCCACAGTGAAAAGTCTGAATTGTTTTGGATATGTGGGTGTAGATATCGTACTTGCCGATGTTCCTTACGTAGTTGATGTAAACCCCAGACCCACGGCCTCACTTTTTGGGATCAACCATGTTATGCGGGAGGAAATTGGAAGTCTCCTTTTGAAAAACAAATTCGGAGAACTGTCGGATTCGGTGCACATTGAGGGAGAATACTGCTTTTCAAAGGATTATTTAAAGGAGAATACTTTAAAGTTGTGAGTCTTAACTATTTAGAGAAATTGATAAATGGTATCAAAGAAGATAACAATGTGTGATGTAAGGCACTGGCCCTGTTTCTCATGTGAGAGCTGCCACATAGAGATATAGAAGAAACCATCAAGATAAGCGTTAGTGCTTCGATTCCAAAATAAATTCCCGATCTAGTGGAAAATTCATAATCGGGAAATAGCTTTAAAAGTAAAGTTTTGTGAACATACTTCGGAATCGCAGTACTAGCCTCGATTAAGAGCCTATCCGAAAAGTCATTAACGCATGTTGAAAAGTTACGAGAGGTCTATAATATCGGCATTCTTTCCGGTTGTACATATTGTCAATTGTAAAAGTTACAGTAGGTAACAACACTTTTCGGATAGGCTCTAAGTCCGATGCATGTGTCAGGTTTAATGCGGTAGCACCTCCGAAGGACATTACGAAAGCATCGAGATTCTCTTTATCGACATGGTTAATGTAAGGGCCGCTGGATTTTCTGAGTTTGTATTTCTCTTTGATCTTCATGACTCTTTTTCTGTATGTTTTTTTACAAATACCAACCAATTTGTTTTGTACAAATACTTTCATGTAACAAATCAGTACTTGGATAATTACAATTCTAAATCATATCAGGATGGTCTGCAGGATGGTCTGCATGAAAACCATTAATATAAGGAATTGGAGTTTATATTATACAATTAGAAATTTGGAGATTAATTCAAATGGTGATGGAAACGGAGCCAAACCGCATGGGAAAGGGTATTACAATTGCATTCATTGTATCAATTGCGATTCTATTAGTGTGTATAACTGTGTTTTTTATGATTCTTTGGTTAATGGCCTCAGGGTAAAGACTTTCACTAATATAAAATTTTATAATAATGCAGTTTATAAAATAGGATATGAAGGGTTTTATGGAATCAATAGTCAGAAAATAGAGCTTATAATAACAGAGTAACAATCACCTAACTAAAAAAAGTTTTCCAGTTTTTTACTATCTCTTTAGTTTGCGGAGCTTCCGGATAATGTAATGCAAACTATGAACAGTTTTTTAAGGCGTTAAACAGTTAACAGTTTTTAAGGGAGCCTGAACAATTTATCCCTTCCATGTTCTTTTGTCTTTTTCTCCTTCTTCTGTTGTTTCTATCCAAAAATATGATACCTGATCATATTTGGAACATACTTCGAGCAGGCTGAAGCAACCGTAATAAACAGATTGCTTTAAGGGAAATTAAATGAAAGGCACTTGATAATGTTCTCAGTTGGAATATAAATACGCGTATCTTTCTACATGACTACATGCGATAATTTTTTTATATGTTTGGATCCATTAGATTAAAGGGGGTATACAATGACTATAAAGGATATACTTTTTAATATCTTTTGGAACTACCAAACTTTAGTATTATTTTCCACATTTAATGACTGCAATCAATCAAAAACCCAAAAAAGAATAAATCTCATAAAGGATGGTTGTATTTATCATAAATATTGGTACGAGCCTGTGCATAACGATAGCAGGGAACCTAAGCACATCCGGATTGATAGGTGTACTTTTGGACTTCTGGTTATGGGGGCTGTAACACTGAATGTGCGTCATATACCCCCATAGACAAAGGAGAGAACTGAACTTAATACTGTTTTTAATATGTGTTGTCAGGGTAATATAGCCTCAAATAGGAATGATAACTGAACAAAATAATGATTTTAACAGGCATCTAAGACTTTACCACAACTTATGTCAGGCTTCTTATTCCCAGGTGCTTCTATAGCCTTCTGATTGATAAGCTTTTGACCATGTGGATTTATAAAGTGGAACCTATTATCAGACAGTTTTATCAGATATTTTTTAAGCACAAACAATCCTGAAAAGAGTTGTATGCCGATTGGCTTCAGGGTGACGAGTCCAATACCAATCGGCATTGACGACAAACTACTAACTACCCCACGTGACTAAATTTCTAGGTACTTGAACATATTTAACATGTATTCACTTTATATATCAATATTTTCAGAGTAAAAAACATGATCCTGATAATAGGCATTCCAGGGATTACAAAAATTTTCACCACACTTTTTTATTCCCTGGCGCTTCTATAGCCTTCTGATTGAGGAGTATTTGAACCTGTTTTTCAATTTGGGTGGATGAGGTGCAATAAATTTTTTAGAGTTGTTTCTATAAAATATCTTGTGCTGGGTGCATATGTCTTTTCCTTCCCCTGTCGCTTGAACGTGCGCTCATCCAGCGTCTCTATATAGTCATAAACTATATCTTCCGATAATTGCCTGTCCCCGAGAAATTCAATGAATGGCTCCAATACCTGGACGGTATTAACAATTGTGCGCGGTTTCAGCTTATCTTTATCCCTACATTTTCGCAGGAAATCCCTGGATTTTCGAGTTATCCATGCATGAAAAACGCTGGCAATATGTTGAATATATTCGCCCTTCATCCTTCTTTTCAAAGGATGTTCTTGGCGAGCTTTTCGGACAGGCTGAAAAACCATCGGAGTGAAGAATATAAGGAAAGCTGAAAAAAAGATTGGAAAAAGGGATCAAAAATGGATTCGAAAGTTATCGGGCTTGATATTGGAGGAGCGAATACCAAAGTTGCCTCCTCGGACGGAACAATTGTGGAACTGCACTATTTACCTCTCTGGAAAAATACCCGACTTCCGGAGGTCTTGAAGGAAATCGCACAGAGGCTTCAGCCCGAAAAAGTCGCCATTGTTATGACAGGCGAACTTGCGGACTGTTTTGAAGACAAGGAACAGGGAATCCGTTTTATAAAGGTAGCTGTTGATTCCGCTTTCGGCCCTTCAAAAGCCTCGTACATAAACAACATGGGCAGGTTCCAGAGCGAAGCTAATAGTCTAAGGGAACTTGCTGCTGCCAACTGGGCGGCTTCAGCCAGGCTAATAGGAACAGAACTCAGGGACTGCATCTTTGTGGATGTGGGCAGTACCACAAGCGACATTATCCCTATTATTTCCGGGGAGCACAGAGCAGGACTTACTGATTTTGAAAGATTGGTCAGGAGTGAACTTGTATATGCAGGTACGCTAAGGACAAACCTTGCCACACTTCTCGAAAAAGTAAAACTTGAAAGGGGTTGGTGTAGGACCGCTTCAGAGCTTTTTGCAACAACTGCAGATGCTTATCTCCTGCTTGGGGAAATTGATGAAAAAATGTATACGTGTGAAACTGCCGATGGAGCAGGCAGGAGCAAAAAAGATGCTATGCGCAGGATTTCGAGATTGGTCTGTGCGGACCTTTCCGAAATAAGAGAAGAAGATGTATACGAAATAGCAGGCCAGGTAAAAGAAAAACAGGTCTCTGCCCTGGCTGAAGCTATTTCCGAGGTCGCGCAAAGAAACGGGCTTGAGAGAATCGCAGCAGCAGGACTGGGAGAATTTATGATTAAAGAAGCTTCAGAAAGGCTTGATTTCGAATGCATCTCAGTTTCCGGGTACTGGGGAGAGGAAATTTCAAAGGTCTTCCCGGCATATGCTGCTGCCAGACTGCTGGATGCCTGAAATTCCAGGTTTCGATGCAACTGAATAGAAAGCGAAAGCACCTGTGAATAAAAACTCTGAAAGGAAGATTATGAGAGTGGTAATCAAAATAGGGGGAGCCTCATCAAGGAAGCTCCCGACCTTTTAGGCAGGCTAGTAAAAGAATTTGGCTCCGGAAGCCTTATGGCTGCAGATGGGGAGCATATATCCGCAAGACTGCCCTGTTCCATTCTCATTGTACCTGGAGGAGGATTGTTTGCTGATGCTGCAAGGGAAGCTGACGAGAGGTTTTCTCTCGGTGCCGACGCAGCCCACTGGATGGCCATACTTGGTATGGAACAGTATGCCTGCTACCTCCAGGATAAAAGCAGCGCAATAGCTACAGATTCGATAAAAGACCTTCATCAGGGAATCTCTATCCTGTTTCCCTACAGGCTCCTGAAAAACGAAGACCCTCTACCTCATATCTGGGATGTGACTTCTGACACTATTGCAGCCTGGGTTGCAAAGCAGATCGAGGCAGTGTTTATAAAGGCTACGGATGTGGATGGAATATTCAGGGACGAAAAATTGGTCAGGGAAATCTCTGCTGCCAGTTTTACGGGAAGCTGTGTAAGTTGCATCGACGCTGTCCTGCCGGAATTCCTCCTTAAAAACGGAATGGAATGCTTAATTGTAAACGGGAAATGTCCGGAAAGGGTGGTTCGGGCAGTGTATGGGAAGCCTGTACTTGGTACTGTAGTAAAGGGGAATATTTAAATCGTATATCGTATATGACTAGGGAGAAGCAAAGCGTATTCAAAAAGCATTATTTATATTCAGTTAATTAAATCTGCTAATGTTAATAAAGGCGCCAGTAAGAGCAGAAAATCGATGCTTAAGAAAGGCACCTGATTCACCGGCAACACTTTACAAATCTACTATGCGGAATAACTTTTAAGGAGAAAAAATGTCATCACAAAAAGTTGAATACTGTACTTCATGCGGAATTCGCCTCGTGGAAAAGGGCTATGTAAAGTTTCCCTGCCCACAGTGCGGAGAAGAGATCGGAAGATGCACAAGCTGCAGGCAGCAGGGTAATGTATACACTTGCTCCAAGTGTGGGTATAAGGCTCCCTGAATTAAGGTAAAGTCTCGCATCACATGAAACAAGTAACGTGAAATCCAGAACAACAGGATCAGATATAAATATAAGAGGAATCAGAATGGGAGAAGTCGCAGCAAAAATGAAAATTATGCCGGAAAGCATTGACACTGACCTTGTAGAACTAAAAGATAAACTTAAAGGTGTAATCCCGGCAGGGACTGACCTTTATGGAGACATTATCGAAGAACCTATCGCTTTCGGATTAAAGGCACTGATCGTTACGTTAATCGTTAACGACGAGGAAGGCGGAACCGAAGCCGTAGAAGAAGCATTCGCAAAAGTTCCGGGCGTCGAAAACATCCAGATCCTGGAACTCTACCGCATTTAAGAAAGAGAAGAGAACCGGACAATGCGTCCGGAAAACTCATCTTTTCATTCTTCTCTCTTCTTTAAAAGGGCTCGTAGATCAGGGGTAGATCGTTACGTTCGCAACGTAAAGGCCGCGGGTTCAAATCCCGCCGAGTCCATTTAGAAACTATTAATAGTCCAAATTATTATTACTATTTTTCAAGCTTTTTTATACTTACCTGCACTTTGGAGAGCAGGTAGTAGCCAGAAACTTTTCGTTTCCTCTCTGAATATCTTTTTCGCTTAAGGGCAAAATATACTTTTAAGAATCGAGACGGAAAATTTTACTTAGAAAACTGAAAAAGGAGTGCCGGGACAGAAAAAACTGGCTCATTCTCGACCTCACGATTGAGGTTTTAATGTTGTGCAGGTTAACTATTAGACGTGTTTTAAAAGTGTATTGAAAAACACAATGATTCGATATTTGCCCTTGAAGGTGGCAATTTTAGGTCTGGTTATATGCCTGAAGGCTTTAACGATTACAGCCAGGCAAAGACAGAAGAAAAGAAGAACGCGAAAAAGGTAGGGAAAAGCAGTAAAAAATGAGAAAAAAGTACTACAGGCTTGAAGGTCGAGTAAAAAAGTTAGTTGTAAGGTGGTTCACAAGGTTTGACCTGCACGAATGAAGTATATTACGGGATCAGATTTCAAGCTGTCCTGAATTTGCTCCATTTTACAGATACATGTTAATGAAGTATATTACGGGATCAGATTTTAGGCTGTCCTGAATTCACTCCACAGATTACTCCCTCATGAACCAATTAATATAATGTAAATAATATTATAAAAATACAGCGATTGAATTGGATTTTATTTAATCAGTTCACATCTTTTATGGAATCATCCCAAAACTCGGTCGTCCACAGTTACCTGTTTGATTTTATTTTTCAGAATACTCTTAACAACCACTTAATGATAGACCCAAAGTGTTAATATTATTTATTTTCAATTTTTACTTCACAATCAGATGTAAGGAAAGACAAGAATACGACTCTATAGAAATCCTCTGAATAACAAATCCCAACTAATTTGAACTGAATAGCCAGATATATTTATACGTATTTATTTTCAGCCTCTTGAAACTGATTTAGATAAGTTTTCTACATAGCCAAATACTTATATATATAAAAATTCCCTAATTATTATCTTACAAGTCTTTGTCCCAGGCTCTTCTTTAGTTTATCAGGGTGATATTGAAAGCGTTGTACAATGGGGATGGTACCAAACGCTGAAATGATAAACATTTGGTTATTAAGGGTTCATGAGGTCGCTTACTATAAGATATTGCAGAAGACGAATTGTTAAATTACGAAGAGTTCGATAACAGGCCAAATAAACAAAAATGAGTTGCTGTTTTCGCAGACTTCTGCAGTTGGCAATGATAATTTTTGGATAGGGGATTAGATGGAGAAAGCTCCAATTGCGTTAATGAGGGTAGAAGGCACACACTGCATGATTCCTGACCATTTTGATCATGCGGTTTTCGTCGTACGAAATGACCTGGAGGCAAAACAGGTCCCCAAGATTGAAAAGACTTGAGGCTGCTTATTAAGTTTCTGGAACTGGAGGTTTCGCAATGCTGCGAATCGTGGTCGACCTGAACCGATGTGAGAGCTATGCTCAGTGCGTATTTGCTGCACCGTCGGTATTCTGGATAAAGGATGGAGAGTCGCTCGAATATGATTATGTGCCGGATGATTCGCTACGAGTGCAGGTAGAACGGGCTGCTGCAGCTTGCCCGGTACAGGCAATTAGTATTTGCTGGCTGGATGAGCAATTGGGGCAGCAGCGAGGAAATCATAATGAGCAGTAGTGATACCGAGAAGACAGCCTCCTCTGTACAAAGAATAATCATCGTTGGCGCCTCGTTGGCTGGCTTGAGTGCCGCAGAGGCGTTGCGTTCCGAGGGATTTACCGGGACGATAACTGTGATCGGCGACGAGCCATATGCCCCCTATGATCGCCCGCCTCTGTCTAAAACTGTCCTCACAGGCCTGCTACCGGCAGAGCACACGACCCTACCGCAGAGGGTTGATCTCCATGCCGAGTGGTTGCTTGGTGTGCCCGCCATAGGGCTTGCTCTTGAGAACCGGGAAGTCGAGCTTGCTGATGGGAGGAGGTTTGGCTTTGACCGTCTCTTGATCGCCACCGGGACGCGTGCCCGGCCGTGGCCAGATTCGGCACAGGCTGCCCTTGATGGAGTATGCCTGTTGCGTACCCGCGATGATGCTGCCAAGCTACGAGCCAGGTTGGCTGCCGGGCCGAAGCGAGTGCTGGTGATCGGAGGTGGTTTCATCGGCTCCGAGGTTGCTTCAGTCTGCAGAGAGCTAGATCTGACTGTCACGGTCACAGAACGCAGCTCTACGCCTCTCATCGGTGCTCTCGGTTCGGCTGCGGGCATGTTTGCTGGTCAGCTCCAATGCGCGCACGGAGTTGACCTACGCTGCAATGTTACGATTACGGCGCTTGAGGGAGATGAGAACGGACGGCTGCGCCATGCCTACCTCTCGGATGGCGATACGCTCGATATAGATGTGGCTGTGGTCGCTCTTGGAGCAGTACGAAACGTCGAATGGTTGCATGATTCCGGGCTGGCATTTGACTCCCGTGGGATAATCTGTGATTCCACCTGTCGCGCTTTCAACACCAATGGAATGGCCACAGACAACATTTTCGTCGCCGGGGACGTGGCTCGCTGGCCTCATCCGCTCTACGAAGGCGAGCTATTGACAGTCGAGCACTGGGGAAACTCTGTTGAGCAAGCAAGAACGGCCGCGCATAATATGATGAGTGCTCCGGCAGATCGCCGGGCATACGAAACCCTGCCTGCCTTCTGGTCCCGTCAGTTTGGCGTCAACCTGAAGACTGTCGGCCTCCCAACCTTCGCCGATGAGGTTGTGCTCACGCAGGGATCGATAGCGGAACGTCGGTTAGTTGCGGCCTATGGCCACAAGGGTAGAATTGTCGCAGCACTAACTGTAAATATGGCCCGCTGGCTGCCTGCTTACAAGGCAATGATTGAGGCCCGTGCACCATTTCCGCCTGTACTGCATGCTCCTGATGGGCCAGCCGAGCTTCGGCCAGTTCCTGCCGGATTTCCGCCTCGTGGACAATCTACCCATAGTCCCATTGCTACACCGACCGGTCCCGGCCCGAGCATATCTCCTCCAGAGGAATCATCCACAAGCGCCAAAGTACAGGATCCGCGTGTACCGCCAGGGTTCCAACCCAAATAACAGGAGTCGGATCATGACGCAGCAATCTTTGTATGAGCAAGTTCTTGACTACGCCAACCGTGCCAACCCTTATCCGCTCTATGCCCAGCTACGCCGGAAACCAATTACACGACAAACAGATGGTAGCTATGTTGTCAGCACCTACCGGGAGATTGTCTCTCTACTCCACGATCCGCGGATCGGTTCGGACTTCCGCAAGCGTTTCGTGCGCGAGCTTGCTCCTGCAGGTTTTCCGACCAATCAGGAGCCTGCTTCTGAAAATCAGGCACAGGAAGCAGAAGTACCCGTACCCAACCAGGGTTCAGAAACGGAAGTAATTCCAAGCTTCATCGGTCTAGATCCACCTGAGCACGATCGACTGCGTCGGCAGGCTACATGGCCTTTTGGCCCTCCGCACAAGCCGGGCAGAGTGACTGACATGGAACCCCAGCTGATTCGCCTTGCAAATCGGCAGATAGACACTATGAAAGGCAAGGCGTCGATTGACATCGTCGAGGACTTCGCATATCCAATTCCGGTGAAGATGATCAGCGAGCTGCTTGGGATACCTTCCGAGGATCAGCCACACCTTCATTCTTTGTCAGAAGCTATTATCGAAGGCATTGACCTGGACCCCCAGGAAAGCCAGGAGGAACGGAAGCGGCGACAAGAACAATCTGGCCAGACCTTTAAGAAACTTGAGCAGTATATGGAAGCACTGATCGAGCGCCATCGCAAGCAACCTGGTTCCGACCTGCTTTCAGGACTTATAATAGATCACGGTCCCGACGGGGCGATGGCTCCGGCAGATATAGTGAGCACTGCAAGCTTGCTGCTCATTGCCGGTCATGAGACTACAGTGAACCTGATCACAAACGGCATGCTCACACTATTAAGGCACCCCGAGGTTCTCGAGCGGCTGCGGCGTGAACCAAATCTGGTCATTCGCCTGGTCGAGGAGCTGCTACGCTATGAGCCTCCTGTCCAAATTCTGCCAAACCGCGTGGCTCTCACCGATATTAATATTGCCGGTACTACGATTCAGAAAGGCTCGCCTGTGATCCTGCTGCTTGCCTCTGGAAGCCGTGATCCGACTCGCTTTCATGACCCCGATAAATTCGATCCCGATCGCAGGGATAATATGCACCTTGGCTTTGGCAGTGGCATCCATTACTGTTACGGTGCCCCACTTGCAAGGTTGGAGACGCAGATCGCACTAACAGAGATCATAAGACGACTCGAAAACCCTAGACTCGTGCATGATCCACCCCCATACCGGCAGAGTTCCACTCTACGCGGACCCCGACATCTCATTGTTGAGATCGACGGCGTGAGGGACTGAGAGTTCCAGTTATGATTAAAAAGTCACAAAATATCTGTATACGAGTATCCATTTGGTTGTGAGTACTGCAGATAAAAGAGATTGCAGTTCACAATATTTATCGAAGGGACTCTAAGTCGTACATAATTTGCTCTGTAGAAATCCTCTGAAATGAAGAATCTCAAATCTAATTTGAACTGAGTAGTCGGATCTTTTTGTTTATTTAGAGTCTATACGAAAAGTGTTGTTAACTACCGTAACTTTCCTTTAGCAATATGCAAAACCTGAATAGATGCCCGGATATTCAGACTTCTTGCAACTTTTCAACATTCATTACTGACTTTTTGTATAGGCTCTTAATTAAAGTGTGCTGATATTTCTGTAAAATCATTTTTTCTTATGAACAGATTTTTCTGGCAATACCTCTACATTTTTGCAGTTTTGGCTTTAAGTTTGAGAACAAAATCCAACCAAATTCCTTTGTTATGCAGAGATTTTATTGTAATCTATGTATTTTGAATTTATAGTTTCCAACGCAACTTATTACACCTATTAATGCTTATATTTTTTTATGGCGGGGAAGGAACAAATTCCTATTGATCGAAAGGTAACTCTTGATGGGATCAACGTTTTAATCAAACACGAAAATAATTCAAGAGTGCTGAAAAGCTCTATTTTGTCAAATTTAGGTATTTGGGAGATTCTGTAGAAGAATCTGCTATTAAAGTTGGAGTGACTAAGAAAACAGGATATTACTGGCAGGATGATTGGAATACAGGCGGTTATGCCGCCTTAATACCAAATTTTAGTGGAGGAAGAAAATCCAAGCTGACAGATGAGCAAATAGAAGAATTAAAAACCTTGTTGGAAAATAAGGATTATTGGACTACCAAAGAAGTTTTGGAGCTAATAAAGGAAAAATATGATGTAGAGTATTCACAGAAACAAATCGGAGTTATACTGCATAATTTTAAGATGTATCACTCTAAACCATATACTCTTTAGGGTCCTCAAAAAATGATTCATTTTTTAAGGGTCAATAAGCCTTATTTCGTAGATTAAATGTAGTGCTAGTGCTTCCCCAATAAAAGTACATATAATAAAGAATCTATTTTCAAGTAAAGGAGTCAAATATCCTTAATTTTTATTTTAAGGTCATATTATCCCTTATTTTCGAAATGTAATTTTGTAAAACGGAAAACGAAGTCTGTTGCCGTAATTGCAAAAAAATATGATTTGTCCAAAAATAGAGCTCTAATCCCGCCCATATATTATTTTTAAAGCTTAATTGGGTTTATTTCTCTCAAAATTGGACTTTAAGAGTGTACTTTTATTTGGGGGCTCTGTTTATATGCCTATCACCTAAAATAAGCATTCTTAATCCTCAGTTTACACATTGATTTTGGAGGAACCTAATACTCTTGACTACAGAAGGCCTGAAAACGCTGAAGAAATTTTAAAAAAGTTAACCGAAGCAATTCCAGCATATATTGGTTCAGATGAGCAATATATCATAGGTTTTCTGGATGAATCTTCGCCACAAACAAAAGCAAATACGCAAAGATTATGGTCATTTAAAAAACCTTCATTGGTCATCGGTTAAGAACTTACTTCCATCTTCCAATAGTGTTTTTCATTTCACCTTTTCATTAAAACCATTCTTCTCTGAACCTTTCTCTGTTTACATGCGGATCCAATGCTTGACTTTTATATACATTCATTATCTAGGACTTACGCACTTGAAGTACCAAATCAACTGCAGTAGGCTTACAACTTCCTGAAATTCAAATTTTAAATCTGATGGTTACTGTGCTTGATTTTGAATCTGAAGTGCGTAAGTCCTATTATCGTTTCAAAAGTTCTTTGAATTCCACATCTATTCAGAATTACTGTCAACAAATCTGATGCATTCTCTGCAAATATTGTGCTCCAACGTAACTGCGTATATTGAGCCATTTTTTCAGGATGAGCTGTTGAGTTTCTTACAAGAGAATAAATCCTTCTGCTAACTATTAGTGTTAATATTGCTGTCCAGATTAGAGCCTCAATTACCTGCACATTCTTTGTTTCGAGAACTTCAAGAGCGTATTTGCTTTTTAATTCCTTAAACAGCAGTTCTATGTCCCATCTTGCTCCATATAATTTTGCAATGTCTTTTGCATTCAAAACATCTTTCTGAATATTTGTGATATATATGTGATACTTTTCATCCTCATCATTATATACCGCAACAAGACGTACAAGCATCTCATCCTGCTTTTGTTTGCCTTTATATGCTCTTCTTTTGAATGCTATTTTTACAACTGCATCACCATTTTTTCCAGAAAGTTGTTCAATACACTCACTAACAGGTTTTCCCGCGAACTCTTTGCTTTTTGTCTTAGAAAGTCCCTCTTCAACAGAAACAAGAATAGGATCCATATTCTTCCTTATTCTTGAAACAAAATATCCTCCGTTTTCCTCAATTCTTGCAAACATTTGAGTTTTGTAAAAACCAAGATCTACAAGAAGAATACGGTCTTTGATCCAGGGACCTATTTTCAATGTTTTAATCTCAGCTGTTTTTTCAGAGTATAAAGCAACGGTTTTAGGGCCGTTAGCAACTGCACTTACCATAACTCCTACTTTTACATCTGCAGCTACTGTTCTTGCTCTTGCTGCTGGAAACTTGTCTGCTAAAAAGGAAGACGAACAATTGTGCTGTCCTGAATAAGAACATCCTGGAAGTTTTCGAGTTTCTTGCTAAGTTTTCTACCAGGTTCTTTTGCAAGCTCTTCTATGCCGTGAATAACACACTGATGGAGGAACTCAACAAGTTCTGGAGTGAATCTATAGTACCAGCTGCTGTCGCTTAGGGTCTTATTTGATTCTTTTTCATAGTCTCTTTTCAAACTGGCAAGTGTACGCTGCAAGCGAACACCAAAACCAAGAGTTAAAACCCAAAAAATGACGACAGGGTCAATTTTACGCTCACGTACTATGAGACCAGTTTCTTTGGCAGTTTCCCTTAACCACTCTTCGGGAAACATTTCCCGGAGAGAGTCTTCAAGAGTAGGTGGGGGACGAGGAGACATAGGTGCACTAATATACAAATTATTAATATAAAAATGCATACAGAAGTGATTCTCTAACGCTTAACCGATGACGCATGAATTACATTTTAGACATTTAATGGCTCAATGTTACTGTTTTTCAGTTCAAGTATGTAAGTTCTTATTCCCATTATAGAACCAAATTTGGAAGATCAGAAACTCTGTTTCCAAATCAAAGTTGCGCTGGCGCACCCCGGTGCAAGCAACGGGGTATGTTCGCGCCACCGCTCTGGTTGTAATGGTTATTCAAAATCAAGAATTTTCATTTGCTGATATGCTTCTTTTTCCTCCTGGTTTCCCTGATTTTCAACATCGTTTTTGATAACATCGGAAGTTATTCCATCTCCTACAGTTCCAATGTAGCCTCCATCACTCCACAGTTCACCACCCCAAAGGTGTTTTTTGATTTCAGGGTATTGTTTAAAGATTTGTCTTGCTGTAATACTTTTTATAATTTGCATGATTTTTGAAGGAGAATACTTTGGTTCAGCTCCAACAAAAAGATGTACATGATCGCCATCACTACCAATTGCATCAAACTCAAAACAGCATCTTTCACTAATTTCAAAGCATACATTTTTCAAAAAGTTTACGAGTTCTGTCTTTAAAAGAAGCTTTTTACGGTACTTCACACAAAAAACCATGTGATATCTTATTTTATATACACAATGGTTTGCATGTCTGAGTTCCATTTACAGTACAAATGTAGCTAAAAATATAAATTGATTATTTAACAACGGTTATCGGGGAAGTTTTCCATCCCCGCAGCAAGCTGCGGGGTATTCGACTGAATAAATATTAGCCGATGAAAACTATTCTAAATTGGGATTATTTAAGCAATATCCGTAGGACATTCTTGTTTCTGAGGAGGCATAATGTCGGGCATAAACACTGATGAATTTATGTCGATTTCTTTTTATTTACAAAAAATAGCTTTGGTACTTGCCATAATAGGGTTTATCATACTAAGGAATGCTGCAAATATAACTTCAATTTTTCACTTGTGGAATTGCTCTGTAATTCCATTTTCCTAAATAATCATCAAATACAATTTTCATTTTTTCCTTGAAGTTTTCAGTTGCTTTTCTTCCCTTGGCATAAACTTTATCCTTTATAGTCGAAAACACTTTGAGTCCTGTAGATGTGTAAGTCTTCTCAACAAGGCTTTTGACCACCTCAATATTGCTGAAAACAGTACCTTTGCATGCATTCGTAACATGACAGAATAACCTGTGTTCTATTGGATTGTATTTCGACGTATATGGTGGATAATGAGCCATTCTGATTTCAATTCCAATTTCATTTACCATCTTTTGCATATCTTCCTTGAAAATATAATTCCTGCTTGAGTTGCTTCCACCACCATCAGCTAAGGTTAAAATGCTATTTGCTTCTGGATATTTGTTTTTACCGTATTTTTCCCACCAGTCTTTAATGCAGTCACAACAAAACTCGCTTGTATCCTTACTGGTTCCTAGGGTGATGTATCCTTCGTTACTTTTTAGATCGTATATGCCATGTGGAATTACAACCCCATCTGAAAATGTATTGAAGTCGTGGTCATATACCTTTACTGTGTGGGTACAATAAACTTTACCATCACGGTAGAAATTACCTATAACTTCTTTTTTTACATCTATACTGATAATAGGATTAGCGCTTTTTGAGTACTCTTCCTTTAACTCGTGAATTCTCTCAAATTGCTCATTTCTATCTTTAGAGTCTTTCATTGTGACAGCTTTTTGCATTTTCCTTTTTACAAAACCATGTTTCTTTAAGAGCTGCTTTACTACATAGGGAGTTATATTCATACCCTTTGATTTAAAAACCTTTGAAATTTCTTTAAGGTTCAGGTTTGTCCATTTTAGTTCTTCATCCATAGGGCTTCCAGCCGTATGGTTTTTTAGAATATCAAAAAATATTTCATCGATATTTTCCACCGTGTCGATGATTTTCTTTTTACCCCCACCAGGCTTTCGAATTCTGTCCTCTGGGGTTTCTGTACCATTGGTGATTTCATTAATTCCAGCCATGACAGTCTGAAAGTGGCAGCCCAGGACACTACTAATATAGATTTGTCCTCCGTGACCTAATTTAATTGCTTCGATAGCTGCGTATCTTCTCCGATCTTTCTCGTTCAAACTATCATAAAATGCTTTCATTCGAGTTTCAATTTCTTCAGGATATTTTATGCGTAGCGTCAAATTAGATTCCTTTTAATCATTTGTAATGGCTTCTAACAAACATTATAGATGGTAAGAGAAATAATTGAAATTATATATGTTTTGTTCCTAAGGACAGGTAAATTAAGTAAAGAAAAACTAAACAGACACGATATGATATCCACATTCGGATATTTGCTAATAATCTTGTCTGTCCCCTATATGATTAATTTTACATACAATGCCATAGTCTCCCATAGTCTCGCAGACAGTTTCTTCTGTAATTTTAATTCATTCTTTAATAGGAATTGTGATTTAATTCCTCGGATTTATAGTTGTGATTAACAGACGAGACTGGAAAATCAAAAGAAGATGGAAAACTAAAGCAAAGATACAAATTCTTTTAGTTTTATGGCTGGTAAATTTTATATTAGGGGCATATATGGCCTTATTTACTTAATAATGACTTACGTTGAACCAAAAACGATAGCAGCAGATGTTTAACTATATAACTCTCAGTAATTACACTGAAGATTCATGTGCTTGATTCTATCCTTCAAATGCATAAGCCCTACACTTTTAAAAATTTATTTTCTTTTCTGTCTATATGTTTGAAAACTTGTATATTCCAGAACTTATAGGAATGTAAGGTATTTAGCCGCTTACATACGATCAAACGTAAAAAATGTTAGAAAACAAGATTAATAAGCGTAATATTCAGTGTTTGTAGATGTTATCAGGATGGTCGTAATCTTCCAGAATAACACTCTTTGACTCCTCATTAACAGAAAAAAGTAGTACAAAATGCTTGTCAACATGTACCCTTTTTAAATTGTTAAGTGGTGCTCGAAGGCTCTCATACCTGTGCAGATTTTCTGCAACATTTGGGAATACATATGCGATTCTCGATTTCATAATACATTCTAAGCCTGTACGCATCGCTTCGAACTTATGAGGAGCAATTTTAAGTTTTGCGATCAGCTCACAATCAAAACTTAACTAACTCTTAGAAGCAAAAAAGAACGAATAAAAGGAGAAATAAAATATGCTATAAGCAACTGGAAGACTTGAAAGTTAAAATTAACGGCACTGTTAACTAAATATAGTTAACTCATTATTTCTATATTTCATTAAGAGAATAACTGAGTACTTTAGCATTTCAAGACTCTTAGTATAACACTTTGTCTTTCTTCTCAATCTTGCCAGAAAGTGCCTAACTATGCTGTTATACCCTTCAACAGTGTACGTTTCTGCTTTGGATTGAGTATGAATTTTATCTGGAACGAACTCTGCATATGCCCTCCAGTGATCAGTCATCACTTTTTCAATCTCTTTTTCCTTTAACTTTTCCCAGAGTTTTTGTCCAGTTTCTGTCCCTCTGCTACCAAAAGAGCAGTTGATGAACTTTTTCCCAACTCTATCAACAGCAATCCAGATCCAGCAATATTTTTTTGTTACCGATGTAAATGTGCATCTCATCCATTTCAACAATAGAGATCTCATTTTCGCTTTTTAGTTCTTCTAACTCCTGACCAAATTTCTTTATCCATTTTTGGATAGAAACATGACTTACCCCCAAAAAACGCCCTATTGACCGAAATCCCAATCCTTCAAGATAGAGTTGTAAAGCCTGTCTCTTAACAGATGCGGAACTAGCAGTTGATTTTAGCTCTACTGAATAATTATATCCACAATCAGAGCATTTGTAGCGTTGACGGCCATTAACTTTACCATTCTTATTATGATCGAGACTCTTACATCTTGGGCAGTTCATCAAGAGATATAAGTTCTCATAATATATATCAGTATTTAGGTACCAATGCCCTAATTTTAAATATGGATTTTGCTTGTGTTTATATACTTACACAGCAGGTTGGCTCCAGCAGTGTAAAAATTGCGGGAAAAAAGAGCTGGAAACAGTATTTCGATTATTTTTGAATAATATCAATCAATAAATGATGGACTACCTAAAAAGTATTTAAACAAATATAATTTTGGCTTAACCTGCCATATTCTATATATAGTCTGAACAGTACATATATATTCTCTTCTACGACATATTTTCACGGCACCAGGTCACCTGCACATTAAATTTAATATGGAGGCCAGAAAGCTTATATGTCACGAGTTCACTAAATTATTTTATAAGTTACTAAAATACTTTTTTAACTAATTATGTCAGTATGATTTCGATAGCTGGCGCTTTTTACTAGGCATAGCTATTTCAAAAACTTTTTTATAATAGATGGATGCAAAAGAGATAAGCCTGATAGGCTATCAAAAGGATTCTGGTTTACATTTTTCTGCCGGGTCCGCTACCTTAAAACAATTGTGAGGAAGGTTATAATGTCAGAAGAGAACCGTGTCGGTAGTAAGATACGCCAGCTTAGAGAAGCCCGGGATATGACCGTTGAAGAACTGGCTGAAGCCAGCCAGAGCAGCGTGGAATTAATCCAGCAGCTAGAAGACGGAGCCCTGGTTCCGTCCTTAACACCTCTTTTAAAGATTGCCAGGGCTTTAGGCGTCCGCCTCGGCACCTTTCTGGACGATATGCCCCAGAGCGGACCTGTAATTATCAGAGAAGGGCTGTCAGAGAATGTAGTCCGTTTTTCGGGGAAGACTGAGAGGCCTAAGAAAAGTGCTCTTGAGTTTTATTCCCTTGCCTCGGATAAAGCAGACCGCCACATGGAGCCTTTTATCATTGATATCCACCCTTCTCCCGAGGAAAGTCACAAGCTCTCTTCACACGAAGGAGAGGAGTTTATTTATGTCCTATCCGGGGAAATCGAGATATTCTATGGAAAAGATGTCCAGAGACTGAACGCCGGAGACAGCATTTACTATGACTCGATTATCCCGCATGATGTCCATGCAGCAGGAAAAGAGGATGCGAGAATTCTGGCTGTAGTTTACGCTCCTCTGTAAAGTCGCAGTCAGGTAGAAAAGAGATTAAGGACTTAATTTAAACTGGCGGAAAGTTCCAGATTTAAAAAAGTTAAATAAGCATTTGAGAGTTAAGGGAATCAAAAATGTTCAGTACAACTGTCAGTCCGCGCTTTGGGGACATAGACGGGCTTGGGCATATAAATAATACTGTCCTCCCGGTATGGTTCGAAATAGGAAGAAACTCCATATTCCGGCTTTTTTCGCCGGATCTTGATCTTAGCCCTGATGTATGGCATCTGATCCTTGTCAGGACCGAGTTTGATTTCCTTCGCCAGATGTATTTCAGGTCTGATGTGGAGATCAGGACTTTTATTGCAAAGATAGGAAACAGTTCCTTTACTGTCGGGCACGAGGCCTGGCAGGAAGGTGAACTCAAGGTAAGAGGTCAGGCAGTGCTGGTCTATTACGATTTCAAGCTCCAGAAAGCAATTCCTATTCCTGATTCTATCCGCGAAATTCTGAAAGAGCATATGTTTTCTGCGATGGATACTGCTGAAGTGGATACGGATTCCCCTTGCTCTATTTGAACGTACTTATGGGATGTCCGCAAATTGGGCTTTGAAGCATGTGGAATATCTTTGCTTGTAAGCCGACAGTTTTTAAGAGTAGACCATTCAAACGAAGAGGTTGAAATCATGCATCTTATAGAAGACACTATAGGTGTGTTTTTTGAAAAACAGGTAGCTATAGACCCTGATCACGAGTTTATTATTTATCCGGACCGGAACCTGCGTTTTACTTACGGGCAGTTTAATGAAAGAGTCAATAACCTCGCAAAGGGGCTTCTTGGAATTGGAATAAAAAAGGGCGACCACGTTGGAATATGGGCAAAGAACGTTCCGGACTGGCTGACCTTTATGTTTGCCACGGCAAAGATTGGAGTAGTGCTTGTTACCGTAAATACGGCTTACAAAAGTCATGAAGTCGAGTACGTAATCAGCCAATCAGACATGAAAGCTCTGGCTCTTATCGATGGCTTCAGAGACGTTGACTACCTAGAAATAATCTATGGGCTGGTTCCCGAACTTAGAAGTTCCGAGAGGGGACGCCTGAAAAGCAAAAACTTTCCCTGCCTGAAGAGCGTGATTTACGTAGGACAGGAAAAACACAGGGGCATGTACAACACAAATGAACTAATGCTCCTTGGTAGCCACTACCCTGATGACGAACTTAATGATGTTATTCAAAGTGTGAACTGTGACGACGTTGTGAATATGCAGTATACTTCGGGAACTACCGGCTTCCCTAAAGGAGTCATGCTGACCCACAAAAATGTTCTGAATAATGGGCTTTCTATAGGGGACCGTCAGAATTTCACATACAAAGACAGGCTCTGCTTTCCTGTACCGCTTTTCCACTGTTTCGGGATCGTGCTGGGAGTTATGGCCATCCTAACCCACCGGGCAACGCTTGTTATGCTCGAAATTTTTGATCCATTGCTGGTGCTTGCTGCGGTCCAGAAGGAGAAATGTACGGCTCTTTACGGCGTACCCACGATGTTTATTGCCGAGTACACTCATCCAATGTTTGATATGTTCGACTTGTCTTCTCTCCGCACCGGGATAATGGCCGGTTCGACCTGTCCCGTAGAAGCCATGAAGAAAGTCGTAAAGGATATGCACTGTCACCAGATCACCAGTGTCTACGGGCTCACAGAAGCTTCCCCAGGTATGACCCAGACTACAGTTGATGACCCTGTTGAACTCAGGGTTGAGACTGTAGGAAAGTCTTTCCCGGGCGTTGACGTCAGGGTGGTTGACCCCGTAACAAACGAGCCCGTGCCTCCGAATACCGTGGGAGAGCTTTGCTGCCGCGGGTATAATATTATGAAAGGCTATTACAAGATGCCTGAAGAAACGAAAAAAGTGATTGACGCCAGTGGCTGGCTTCACAGCGGAGACCTTGGAACCTGTGACGAAAACGGTTACTACAGGATTACAGGTCGCATAAAGGATATGATCATTCGAGGAGGGGAAAATATTTATCCTCGGGAAATTGAGGAGTTCCTGCATGCCATGCCCGGAGTCAAAGATGCCCAGGTTGTGGGCATTCCTGACAAGAAATACGGGGAAATCGTGGGAGCTTTTGTGATTCTAGAAAAAGACGCGGATATTGCAGAAGCGGATATAAGGGACTACGCAGTAAGCAAAATCGCTCGCTACAAGGTACCAAAGCATATTTTTATCATAGCTGAGTATCCACTAACTGCAAGCGGCAAGATCCAGAAGTATAAGCTCAGGGAACTGGCCATGGAGCTTATTAACAGGTAAGAGAAAAACAGCAGTTAATTAAATATTATCGGCATTAGGTCGATATTATTTTTTATTATTTTTTATCGATTAACTCTTTTGCTTTAAAATTTAAAGCCATTAAAAAATTAGGTGTCATGCTATTTTAAAGACCAATTATATTTTTGCACAATATTGAAAAATGTTCCCTTATCCAAAAGTTTACAAGAATACAAAAACAAAAGGTAATTGAATATTTAACGTAATCTATTATATATACAATTTCAGCATTAGAAGGATGTAATTGTAAGAGAAACGCAATAGTGCACTTTTGTGCATAATGTATGGGGAGTTTTTTGTAGGGGTTTCACCGATTGAGAGCCAAGGGATCACAATTAAAGGCTCTCAATCAATCATTACAACCAATAAAGCCAAGTGGATCTCTGAATTGTTTCTCTTGCAATTATGCGAAGAATATGTGGGAGTATTCTTCAAAGGGAGTTTCACCGATTGAGAGCCCAAGGGTCATCAAATGGGGCTCTCAATCATTAACTCAATATTTTTTTAGCTTTTAGTATAACTTATTAACTTTTAACATAATTTATAAACTATTAGCAGAACTTATTAATTCAGGTAGAAGTTGTAATCAAGAGAATTTTTCTCCCAATTGAACTTCACTTTTCGAGTTTTCCCCAACCCTGAGCTTTACTGAAATCTTTCAAACAATCAATTTATCAGTGCTATCCTATTTAAGTCCTTTGATGAGTCCAGTAGTTCCGATCAGACCTACTTCCGAATGACAAAACATATTGATTTTACTTTATGCCCACTAATTTTCAAAATATACTAAATTACTGATCAAAGCTTAAAATTCTTAAGTTATAACTTCGACTTACATCTTATAAAAAGTAAGATCTTATTGAGTAATTTCATAGTAGTGTCGCGTCAATACTCAAAGATTTAACGATTCTGAATAATTGCAATTGATTTTATACGATATTTTGCTGTTGACTCGACAGTAGGACTTACGCACTTGAAGTGCCAAATCAACTGCATTAGGCTTACAACTTTCTGAAATTCAAATTCTAAATCTGATGGTTACTATGCTTGACTTTGAATCTGAAGTGCGTAAGTCCTACATAGCATAAGCTCTTAAGTTTGTAATTTTTTATTTAGTGTAACTTATATTATAGTTAATCGAGTGCGTAGCACTCGATTTCTTTCTTCATTAAACCATCTCAAACATTCCAGTAACCCCTTAACCGGAATTCAATTCATGCGTCATCGGTTAAGTGTTAGAGAATCACTTCTGTATGTGTTTTTATATTAATAATCTGTATATTAGTGCACCCATGTCTCCCCGTCCTCTACCTACTCTTGAAGACTCTCTTCGGGAAATGTTTCCCGAAGAGTGGTTAAGGGAACTGTCAAAGAAACTGGTCTCATCATTGAAAATAGGTCCCTGGATCAAAGACCGTATTCTTCTTGTAGATCTTGGTTTTTACAAAACTCAAATGTTTGCAAGAATTGAGGAAAACGGAGGATATTTTGTTTCAAGAATAAGGAAGAATATGGATCCTATTCTTGTTTCTGTTGAAATCAGATTTGTTGACAGTAATTCTGAATAGATGTGGAACTCAAAGAACTTTTGAAACGATAATGAATGTATATGAAAGTCAAGCATTGGATCCGCATGTAAACAGAGAAAGGTTCAGAGAAGAATGGTTTTAATGAAAAAGTGAAATGAAAAACACTATTGAGAGATGGAAGTAAGTTCTTAGAGCCTATCCGAAAAGTAAAATAACTAGATTTTAGGTTAATATTGGTTAGTGGTAAGACGAACAAACGTACAAGACTACGAGATTTCTGACGGATTTTGGAATCAAATAAAAGCATTATTCCCTCTCCCTAAACCGAAAAAGAAGCCTGGAAGACCTCGAAAAGATGATAAGAGAATACTGAGTGGTATTTTTTATCTCCTTCGGACTGGTTGCCAATGGAAATCTCTGCCACGATTTTATGGAGCTCCAAGCACTGTCCATGATCGATTTCAGGAATGGAGAAGCTCAGGATTCTTTGAGAATATGTGGATAGCTGGTCTACTGGAGTATGATCATCAAAAAGGATTAGAGTGGGAATGGCAAGCAATTGACGGTTCTATGACAAAAGCACCATTAGGTGGACCTGGTACCGGAGCGAATCCAACTGATCGTGGCAAAAAAGGTACAAAAAGGAGTATTTTAACAGATGGGAAAGGTATACCACTTTCGGTAACTGTTGATGGAGCAAATCGTCACGATAAAAAGCTTGTAAAAGAAACTTTAGATGCCATTCTTTTTGAAAGACCTTCTCCGGATGAGGGAATTCAGAATATCTGTATGGATAAAGGATATGATTTTCCTGACATCAGACAACTGGTTAAAGAATATGGTTATACCGCCCATATCAAAAGCCGCGGAGAGGAAAATATAAGAACAGATACCAGGTTTTAGGGCAAGAAGATGGGTTGTAGAAAGGACACATTCTTGGATAAACAGATTCAGAAGGCTGCTTATAAGAGGGGAAAAAAGGTTGAGAATTACCTTGCTATGCTTCAGTTAGCATGTGCATGGATAATATTGAGCAGCGGGACTTTTCGGATAGGCTCTTAGTCCCTTCGCTCCGGTTCGCAGCTTTCAGAGCAGCGGGACTAGGTTGTTTTCCAGTCAAAACTCCGTGCTCATTGCCATCTTCATCTCGCAAATCAAAATTTTTCATGTCGGATATAAAAATCACCTTGAAAAAACCCGAGAAACCTAATCCTTTTATATCAATTACTTCAATACGTTAAAAGGGGATATAACATGGTAGAATTTGAGTTAGACGATTCTGGGGTGTATCGGAATACCGAAGTTTTCGATCAACTTATTAAATTTGTGAAAGAGAATTGGGGAAACGATAGGGTTATTTTCAAACATTTTGAAGATTTAGTTGGTGTTGATCTTACAGGGTGGTTCAGATGGGACGAAGAGAATGAAATTTCGGTAGGTATCGAACTGAACGAATCCAGTGACCACAACTACGACGAAATAATCTTCTACGACAAAAACAACGAAGATATAACCATATTTTCAGTAATGAGAGAGCCTACCACCTGATGTGCAATATAGGCTTAGAGCCTATCCGAAAAGTGTTGTTACCTACTGTAACTTTTTACAATTGACAATATGTACAACCGGAAAGGATGCCGATATTATCGACCTATCGTAACTTTTCAACATGCGTTAATCCTACATTCGGCAGGTCGACAATTAATTTTCAATAGTTTTAATGATGGCGATTTTGAAATGATGCTCCATAATTGTGTGCAGTTGTTAGGTTTACATATGACCAATTGTTAATTTCTCATACAAAACTTCAATGAAAAAATGATTCAGTACTTATATATGTCGTGGGGAGTTGAGCCACACGTTAACCAACTTTAAACCCAATATATAGTTAGCTAATATTCAAAAACGGTATCGGGAAAATATTTTAATTTTTAATGTCGACCTGCCGAAAGCAGGGTTAATGACTTTTCGGATAGGCTCTTAATAGAATAAATTAGTAGAAAAGGAGATAAACAGAATTAAAAAATAAGTAGAAAAGAGTAAGGGGTTTTCAGATAGAAAACCTCTCATCTTGCTTTTCTGCAGTTTTCTGTTCCTGCCGGACCTGACTAATCAGTTTTTCAAGCTGCTCCCTTGAGATACTTTTATGCTTCTCTTCGGTACAGACCTTGACTTTATCAATCAGGGCACAGAGTTCTTCCCGTTCAAGGCAGAAACCGATGCTGTTGATAATGCCTTTTAAGGCTTTTGTGCCTGTGTGCTTTCCGACTACGAGGTTGCGCTTTCCTCCAACCATTTCAGGGAGGAAGAGTTCATAGGTGCGCGGCTCTTCAAGGATTGCAGCGACATGAATCCCGGATTCATGGGTGAAGGCGTTTTGCCCGACAACGGCTTTGTTTACAGAGGGTGTGATGCCTGAATATTCGGAAACCATTTCGGATAGTGCGGTCAGCTTTGTTGTGTCATAACGGTCGATCCCGTACTGCACCCTGAGAGCTACCATTACTTCTTCAAGTGCAGCGTTTCCTGCCCGTTCTCCGATCCCATTGACTGTTGTGTGGAGCTGCTTTGCCCCGGCTTCGGCGGCTGCAAGCGTGTTTGCAGTAGCCATGCCAAGATCGTCGTGGCAGTGAATACAGATGGAAGTGTTGACTGATTTGTAAATCTCGCTCACCAGGTAGTGAGTTGTTGTCGGGTTCAGGATCCCAACCGTATCCGCAAGGCTTACGTACTGCACTTTATACTCAGCTTCAACTTCCTTAAAAGCTTGCTTGAGGCGATCTATCGGGGTCCGGCTAGAATCTTCGGCTGCAAAACGCACTTTTAATCCATGGTCAGTTGCGTACTCAATAGCTTCTTTAGCGCAGCCGAGCATTTCCTCAAAACTTCTGTGATATTTGTATTTGAGGTGCATATCGGACATTGCAATAAAAATGCTCACAATATCGACATCACACTCAAGGGCAGAGTCCACGTCCCCTTTTACTGCTCTTGAGAGGCAACAGATCCTTGAATTAAAGCCCTGGTTTGCAATTTCCTTCACTATTTCCTTTTCATTTGCGGAAACCACCGGAAATCCGGCTTCTATAACCTCTACACCCATGGAATCAAGCTCACTGGCAATTGCCAGCTTCTGTTCTTTCGCGAATACAACGCCTGGAGTCTGTTCTCCGTCGCGGAGCGTCACGTCACAGATTTCGATATCTAGGGGGCGATATTCGATAAAGTCCATAAGTTTATTTCTTGAATACTGCTCGCTCTCTGACATTGTTACTACTTCCTGTGATTTTTAATTATTGTGAGGCATTTTTGATCATTTTTAATGATATCCAGATAATCTACCTGAAAAATAACTCAAAGGTTTGAATAAGGAGGCGCCAGGGTTCAAACATCCCAAAAAGTCAGAAAATATTAGTAAATATTATATCTCGTCAAAATTAAGCATAGCTTTACCTGCAGATGTATAAATGTTTTCCTTGGAGGAAAATAGCTTCCGGCAGCAACATTTTTACAATTTTGAACAGGAAATACTTATTTTTAATATATTGGAGATACTTATTTTGAATTATTGAGTTCTATTTGGAAATACAATTAAAAATATCCAAGATCGAAGGCTCTAAAGGATTAAAAATTTGAGAATAAATTAAAGTTTATGAAAAAACTCAAGCTTTGGATAAATTATTTTCTCAGGAAAGTTTTCTCTGAACCCTTTCATAAAAACAGGTATCAGAAGTCTTCACAAAACGTGCCGGAAACCTGGATTTCTTAAGTTTGACAATATCATCAGGCTTGATCCCGTAGGATTTCTGCCCGTCAATTGCAACAACAGCTTCTTTTTTTGGGACTGACAATTTTACTGTGATTTCACTGTCTGAAGGAATAACCCAGGGCCTTGAGGAGAGTTTAAAAGGGGCAACAGGAACAACTACGATCGCATTTACCCTGGGGCTTATAATAGGGCCGCCTGCGCTCATTGCATAGGCAGTCGAGCCTGTAGGAGTTGCAAAAACCACACCATCGGCACGCATCGATTCAAGAAGACAATCACCGACATAAACTTCAAACTGAATAATCTTCGCGGGCTTTGCGGACATTATCGCAATCTCGTTTGTCGCGGTCTCAAGCATTTTCCCATTAAGGAAGACATCAACTCGCATTCTTTCGAGATACGAAAAACCATAAAGCACTTCCTCTATGGTCTCAACGGCATCTTTGGGTTCGACATCTACGAGAAAGCCGAGAGTTCCCATATTAATCCCGAGTATGGGAAGAGGATCTTTCATCTTGGCAATATTCCGAAGAACCGTGCCGTCACCTCCCACACTGATAATGAGTTCTACTCCCTCTTCTCTCATTTTCTCAACTGGAGTACCTTCTATTCCGAGTACATCAGCTGTGGGAGTGGCGACAAAGATCTGAACCTTCGAGCTGAAACAGGCAAGAATTTCCCTGACCATTTCAATTACTTCAGGCCTGTCACAGCGTGAGGAGATTCCGATTTTTTTATCGCCAACTTATCCTCCTGAAAGTAATTTTAAAATTTTTTCGTGCACATTTCCATTGGACGCAACCATTTCAACCCTGGCGGTAACATTATCAGGAAGCCTTAAAAAATTTCCATATCCGTCCGTAATAAGCCCGCCTGCTTCTTCCAGAATTAGTTGCCCTGCTGCCACATCAGTCACGCGCAGAGCGTTTCGAACATCCACAAAAGCATCAAGCCTGCCTGAGGCTACATAACAAAGTTCGAGTGCTACACTTCCAAATAATCTCACCCTTCTGACACTGCTATATATCTTTCGGGTCCGTTCCACATTTTGCCGGTAACCGTACACGCTGACACACAGTTCCCTCAACTCCGAGTTCAGGGAAGATTTGATTTTTTTCCGTTAAGGTAAGCCCCCTTTCCAGCCTCTGCGTGATATTCCTCGCATAGCGCAAGGTTACTTACAAACCCGAACCTCAGATCTGAGAGGTCATGAGAAGAAACAGCTATTGAAACGCTGTAGAAGGGAATTCCTACAGAGGAATTATAAGTCCCATCAAGCGGATCCAGAACAACAGAAAATTCTGGAGAATCCCCCAGAATAAGCTCACCCAGTTCCTCGCTGAGAATTCTCATGGATCTGCCGTCGCCTTTGAGAATCTCGACGATAGCGTTCTCCGCTGCCAGGTCTATTTTAGTAGTCGGTGTCCCGTCGGCTCCCATACAAACAAAGCTGCTCGCAGCATCGGTACCTTCAAGATCACAGATAGAATCTGATGCGGCTTTAAAAGCCTCCCGACATAATTTCAAAAAGCCCGAATCTGTTGAATTCATACCCTGGTCAGTTCTTTTAGATTAAAGGTTCCAAATTCTGTTATCCGGATATAGAATTAATCAGGATTCAGAATTTTTGGTTCTTTGGATATAAAGCATCCAGATTTCACAAACAGGACTCCCGATGTTCAGACTGGACACTCGGAGTCCTCAGAGCCTGAGCCTTCCTAAAGACTTACAGCCCGATAGCTTTATTTGTCTTCTCAATTGATTTTGCACCGTCGCTTTCCAGTTCCATCATGGCCCTGATAGCATCCACATTTTCGGGAACAACTATTGATTCCTGATGGATAGCCTGGAAGAAATAGAACTCCTTTTCGTGCACTGTTATGGATTCCGCCCAGATGCAGTTCTCCCACATATCATTTCGGGGGCGCCTTATATCCCTGGCAAACTCTATAATTTCGGCTGTTGACGAGATACCCTGCCCTACGAAACGAATTCTGGACTGTGAACCGAAAATTTTCTTGATATCGTCTGCAGTGCAATCGGTATTGACTTCCATATTCACAGTGTGTACGTGCATTAGAGTTGTCGGGATTTTCAGAGCTGCAGTTGTGATGTCAATCTGGGGAAGTACACTTCTTACATCAGGTCCGTGATGGGACGGAAGCTTGATGGGATCAGGTACGATTGCATTAATCGGCCCCTTCTTTACATCATTGGGGTCTGCTGCCCTTCTTGCGAGAGTTACCCTTACCTTTTTTACCCCTAATTCCCTGTCTATCGGGGAGATGACCCTGCAAAGCCCGGTAGTATTACAGGAGACAACCCTTACAAGGTCACGGCCCAAAGCCCCCTCATAATTGCTGGCAGCATTGAATGAGAAACCTGCAATTGTATGACTCTCTCCGCCCTGCCAGATCGCCTTTACTCCAGCTTTCTGATATAGAGGCTTGTTCCCTTCCCCGATTCCCCCAGGCGTGCAGTCCACAACCAAGTCAGCCTTTTCGATCATTTCTTCAATGGTCCCTGCTGCCGGCATTCCTGCCTTCTCAAAAGCCCCGACATTCTCAGCTGGAGCATATATGTCATATCCTAGCTGGTGAGCCACTGCAGCTTCATAATTCGGCTTGGTTTTGGAAATTCCGATAACTTCCATGTCGTCCTGAGCCTGTACGGCATCTGCAACTCTTTTTCCGATGGTTCCGTAACCGTTTACTGCAATCTTTGCTTTAACCATTTATATCCTATCCTTTTTAATCTTCTTCTACCCGATTCAAGATATAGCTTTAATCACTGAAAACCTAAATTTTTGCAGGAGGTCGTAATTCCAGACAGCGGATTATGCAATTCCAGAATATGGGTATAAATTTAAGTGTATTTATGAAGTCATAATTTTTACTATAAGTTATATAAGTTATATATGTGCGCTGCAAACTGCCGACATGTGATATAATGATTTAATAGATAAACATTTTTGGATGTTTCGACTTATGCCTGATCCTTATATCTTAGATCACATTGAGGTTATAGGTAAGAATAGATAAATGCTTTTCCCGGAGAGGTATTATAAAAAAATAAATTTAAAGAGAGATCCGGAGCTTCTGGGGCTTACAGATTCTTTTTAGTAAAAGCAAGTTGGAAAATAAAGAGTACAGAAACTTTTAACTGCAAAAAACTTAATTGAGAAAAACAGTATAAATTTTATAATTTCACTGCCACACTTATCTTTATGGTAAATTCCGTGCCTTTATCCCTATTAAATTCCATTTCATCTTCAAGCTGATCTACAAACTGAGGAATAAAATATTTATCTGCCTGAAAAACAATTCCCTTGAAATTTTCTATGAATGAGCGAGATCTTTCTTCGCTTTTCTGTACTCTCTCGTGGGCAAGTTCTCTTTCAGTTATATTTTTTATTACTCCAAGAAGTTTGTAGGGTTTACCATCTTTAAATCCAGAAGGCGTACTCCTCTATCTTCTGCGTAGAAGTGAGTTCCATCTTTTTTCCCTGAACCTGAACTTTTGCCTGTATTTTCCCCTTCGTTCTGGATTTTCATGACTTTTTCATTAATTTGCTCTCAATCTTCAGGATGAATATATGCGATCCAGACGTCAGGAGGAATGTCCTGGAACTCCTTAGACAGATAATCCCGTAACTTCTTCAATAGCACTTTCCAGGCTGTCTTTATTACTTTTGAAGTCAGTCGTATACAAGTTGTTCTGTCTGTTCCGTGATAAAACAGTACCTCTCTTCTTTTTCCTGAAGTTTTCTCTGGATTTCATCGCGTTCGGTAATATCCTGCAGTACCGTAAAAAGCCCCAGAGCCTCCCCATTTTCATTGCTGAAAGTTGATTTATTTACCAGAAAAAGTCTCTTTATGCCGTCTACACAAATTCCCTCATACTCGTGTGTACTTGTTCCACCCTGTCTCAGGAGTTTTGCATCATCCTTTTCCCATCCTTTTACGTGCTCCAGCAGAGAGATCCCATTTACAACAGATCTTTCTGGAAACCTTTCCGCAATCTTTCTGCCGACTTCGAGGAGTTTATGTCCCACAATTTTTTCTTCCGGAAGACCCACAATCTGCCTGGCATAAATTTCATTTACACCAAGGTAAATTCCGTTCCTGTCTTTACAGCAAACAGGGTTAAGCATCGTGTTGAGTATTCCTTTTATAAAATAATAATTATCTTGAGATACAGACTTAATTTTTGAATTTTTTCGACCCATCGGGAACTCTTTCATATCCTTTTGACCCCTACACGTTTTAAATCCAGGCTCTCTAAAATTTATTCAGGAAATAGTTTCCAAACTATTGATTCAGTTTTTGTTTTCATAATCTGATGTAAGATATCTATAAAAAATACAGCTATTCTGCAGCTTATTCCAAATTTATATTATATAAAACCCAGATTATATTATAATGTGTTTATAAGCAATACCCGGATATATAAATTTATATATGTACCTTTTATCTTTTGTGAATTTTTTATCCATTAAAAAAAATAATCTAGCTGTACAATTTCTCAGAAGCCGAATAAAAGGAAATAAGAAAGACCAGAAAAAGGTAAGAAAAAGCCCAGATCCGGGAAAATAGACAAAAGTAAGAAATAAAAAGTTCAGTTTGCAAGGATAAGGGCTTCTCCGCGTGAAAAATTAACCTCCTTGATTGAGCCTGCGATAGTCATTTGGTCTCCAAGAATTCCGGTAAGCTGGATTGAATCTCCTTCAACCAGGATCTTTGCCACGGAATCCATAATCCTCTCACGCCTGTCTCCACGAAGTAAGATTACATTGATCTCACACATTTTCGATTTCTCCCTGAAATTTATTCCAGTTTATTCAATTTTGTTGATTTCATTTGAGTAAAAATTATATTTTTATTTTTTATATCCAGGTATAGCGCCTAACAATATAACTCTGTTATTTTTGCCTCATCTACTAGTCATTTAGTAATCCGGCAATAAAAGGCTGCCGAAAAATTTATCCGATAAAACCTCATGGACAGTTCATCAGTTTTGCGACGGATAAACCCTGTTCAAGCCCGAGATCTTCAGCCACACATTCGCATTTTGTAAGAAGCATATAAGCAATAGGCCCGAAGTTATGTTCTGAGAGGGTCTCGTAATTGGCCATGCCCTTGCTGATAATAAGGGTTGCGTCCTTCATGGATTTGAGCAATTCGGCTGGAGCTTCCTCAATCAGGACACCTACAGCGTTTGAGCCGGTAGTCAGGATTCTGTCGACCTTTTTGTCGATTTCGAATTCTCTTACCTCTTCCATGGTCACATCTGTGAGAATCGGCCCACCCCGGACTACAAGAGTGATCTTTCCACCAAGTTTTTTGATAATATCAAAAACAAGCATATCAAAGAGAATTTCTCCGCAATTATCGGCAATATAAATAACATCCTGCAGGAGCCCGAACATTTTAGGAGTATCGTCCACATCAAGCCCGTGTTCGAAATATTTCAGAAAAGCAGCCTCAAACTTGTCTTCACTGGCGTCAAAGCCCATAATTCCGAAATCAAAGTAATTCGCAATCACAGATGCCAGCACTGCCCGCCTGAATAGTTCTCTGTCTTCAGGAGAATTTTCATAAATCTTTTCTTTTGCCGCAGGCAGGACTTTCAGTGCAGCCTGGCTAATGAGTTTTTTTGTTACCGCATAAGGGTCATTGTCCCCCAGAATCTCATAGCATTTTCTGTGAATCCTGGTGGCTACGGAGGCAGATACTGCTTCAGGGCTGTAATGGTTATTCATAACTCCAAGGCATTCCTTGATGGTCTTGCTTATGAGGTCCTCATCATCCGTAGAAAGCTTAGACTGGAAGTGCACTCTCGAAAGCAGGCAATAGGTACAGCGTGGGTTCATTTTCATGGGAACATTTCCTGTTTTTTGGATCCGGGGATAGACTTGCCAGAAAACTACAGATATTTTGCGGCAAATGTTATAGAATTTACTCTTCCTGACAGAGTAGATATTTAAAAATGTAACTGAACCCGGAAAGCATAGAAAAAATCCAGAACATATATATTTTGTAGAATCTGTAACTTTAATTAATGAGATCAAACGGGATAAAACGGGATGCTCTGCAGGAAAGTTAACCTGAGAAGACAAATTCTTTATAGCTTGAGTTTAAAATAATTTACAATGATGTCCGCAATTAGAAAATTCAAGCCTTTCCAAGTTCTGTTTTTCCTTACAATCCTCTTCATCTTTATCACTTCTCCAGCGCCTGCCTCTGCACTGACCGAATCGGAGGTAAATCCTGTTAATACACCTGAAGGTGTAGTCGTGCTAATCGTGGACGGCCTGAGCGCCCCTTTTATCTATCCGGAGCTTACGCCGCATGCACTTGACGGCACGCCTCTTGAAAAAGCCAGTCTTGAAAATATTCCGAAAATAAATGAGGATAGTGCCAGGATTCTGGAATTCCGTGCCCCTCAGACCTTTACCGAAGGAGGACACTCTGTCCTTGTCACAGGAAATCCGGGTGCGGATAGCGAGTTAGTAAGTTTCAAAGACGCAACTGTTTTTGATGTTTTACACAGGCAAGGTTACCTCTGTATTGCGGTGATGGAAAAAGGGGATTCTTGGTCGATCCGCGCCGAGCAGGACGTTATTCTCAGGGACGAAAACAACTCGATAAACAACATGAAAATCGTGCTTGAGCAACAAGAGCAGTCCTCTGATACCCCCGAGATACCTGGAGGACTTTTACAGGTTCTGGAAAAGGCGGCTGATAAAGCTCCCGGATATGTCACATCAAAAGAGACGCGTGAAAAATATAGTGGATATGACAGGTGGGGCATCGATACAACATGTACTGTTGTTGAGTATATGGCCCGAAACATGCCAGGGCAAAAATACATGCTCACTGTCAATGTAGGAGCTATAGATTCGAGCGGACATCACAGAGATAATTACGGGTATATAGACTGTATCGAATGTCTTGATGCCGATATCTCCCCACTCTACGAGCTCTGCAAGAAAAATAACCTTGCCTTTGTCCTGACAGCAGACCATGGGATGGGTTTTTCCAAAGATGATTCCAAAGGAGGGCATCAATCCGAAAAATTCTCGAGTACTGAGGAAACCCAACTGGTTCCCCTGATAGTTCACGCGCAGGATATTGAAAGTGGGGTTGTCAGCGGAAAACATGGCCAGGAAGATTTTACCCCAACACTTCTTGGGGTTCTTGATATTCCAGACAGGCCAAGGTTTGTAGAAGGAAAGCAAATTCTTCTGACAGGGCACGTGAACCTTCAAATAAAACTTCCGGAAAAGGGGTCTGCAGAACTCAGGAAGGACGGAAACCTTATCACTTCCCTGAAAAACGATGATCAGTTCGTCTTCCTCGGGCTTGAGCCGGGAAGTACCTATATGGTCAGAGCTGCTCTTGATTCCGGAAAAAGTCTTGAAGAACAGGAAAAAGAGGTTCTTCTTGAAACCGATTCGGTGGTAGAATTCATGGAAAAGGGACATAAAAACACGGAAAATGTAAAATCGGATCTCGGTTCCGAAGAAAATACCACTTCTATGGCAGGTTTTTTGAAAGGAAATTCGGAGGCTTCTAATTCGAATTCAAAACATCTGATAGGATATTTTGTGATAGGGCTGGTCAATCTTGCAGGAGTTGCAGCTATTGCAAAAATACTGAAAAAGAACTGAATAAATCAAGGGAAATCAGGGTCTGACTGAAAAGCCGTACACGTTTCCTAAGGCTTCTTTAAAAGTGACATCAACATCTTCCACGTGAGCAAATGTGGGCCCTTTCCGAAGCTCTTTTATCAGAAGCTCGATGGCTTCCTGCCCGCCTTCTGCGATTACAAAGACCCTTCCGTCCCTGAGGTTCAAAGGGTTACAGTCCACACCAAAACGTTCGGAAGCGTTTCTTGCAAACCTCCGAAAACCTACGCCCTGTACCCTTCCGGAAACATAAATTTCCGCCCGCACAGTTTCTCCAGAACTCACATCTGGCTATTTTGAATAACCCTGATATATATCTATGGTTATTTCGAGAGCAATTCCAATATCTATAAAACTTCGGCTCTCTTAATATCAAGCATGCAGGAGATTATTTTTATCGATGAAGGCAGTCTTCCCACACCTGAAGGTATCACAAGGGAGTGGGTAAAGGCTGTAGCTGAAAATCGAAATGAAGACGAAAAACTATTTTCAATAATAAGGGAGGCTTTCCAGAGAAAAATTGATGTGGGAGTGCACGTTCCCACGTATCCTCAGTTTAGAGATATGATAGGTCAGTTCCTGGATATCATTAGAGAAGATAAGAATTGTTATGAACCTTATGTGCTAAAAGAAGAAAATGCAAAAATCCTTGAGCTGGAAATAATTGATGAGGTTGCAAAACAATATAAAAAAGAGACAGGAAAGACTCTTGAAGTTAGGGTTTGTATTGCAGGCCCTACAGATCTGTATCTTCAGGCTTTCGGAGCAACAGCTTTTGTGGACGCATATCATATCCTTGCACTGGATATTGAGAAATTCATTAAACAGGCATTTAAAACAGCAAAAAATTTCAAAATTAGAGTTATAGCTCTGGATGAAATCAGCCTGGGATTAAATGATAAGATTCAGTTTTCTGACGCTGACATCATATCGGCTCTTACAGTTGCCTCTACTTATGCTCGGCAGCAGGGAGCGGACATGGAGATTCATCTGTATTCCCCATTGAAGTATAAGCTTATATGTGAGACCCCTATCAATGTCATCGGATTTGAGTATGCGGGAACTCCTTCCTACCTGGATCTTCTGGATAGAAAAGTCCTGGAGGATTCAAATACTTATGTAGGAGTCGGAGTATCGAGAACCGATATTTTCAGTCTTATAGGCATTATCAATGAAAAGTATAGAGTTAATGCCTGGAAGGAAAAGGAATATCTGCAAAAAATCGTAACCGAGCTAGAGACTTCAGATGTCATAAAAAAGAGGCTTGAAACGGCTTTTTCCATTCTTGGAGATCGCATAAAGTATGCGAATCCAGACTGCGGACTGGCGTTCTGGCCGGATCAGGACCTTGCTTTCAAGCTGCTTGAGAATACAGCAAAAGCTATTAATGAATTTAATGCAGAAAAGAGGGATCAGTGAATAAATAAGACTGAGTATTAAAAATCACTCTCAGCCTACATCGACAAAAAGTGATCAGCTTCTTCGAGAGCGAGCAACACTTCCATATCTTCTTCGATAAGCTTCGCTAATATACATCAAACTTTTCTTCGCTGAAAGAGAGAATGCCACTATTTTTTCGTTTGGATCTGGTTCCCATGCTATCTTAAGGAAATTCTTTAAGTGTCTGAAAATGTTGTTTGCACTCCAGAAAATGGGTTCCGTTGCAAAAAATATGGCAATTTTACAAAACCAGTGAAAAACATCACAAATCGGATATTTATATGCCATAAACAGGCCAATAATGATACAAAAAGCAATAGTTATAGCCTAAAAAAGGCAGCAAAATTATTTTTGTAACAGAACCAAATGATTTCTCCTTCGTAATGTTTCCACTTAAAGGAATTAGATAGCATATTATCGTTCTATTGATTTTCTTCTTATTCAATTGAATCCTTATTATGATTTTTTGCAACAGAACCTTGGACTTTTGGGCTAAACCCAAAACTCAAAATTGCTTATTTAAATCTTGTATTCTGAATAATCGATCGAATTTCTGATCATGGAAAACAGTTGTGAAACTCATACTGATTGAGAATAAAAGTGATTTTGGTATGAGCTCAAAAAATGAATTGATCCGGGCTTTCAATTTAGCTTTAATAACCATATGTTACTGGCTTTGTAAGCGTGGATCTTGTCTTCCCTCGCGAGCCAGCCGATGGCCATTATAGCAATTGAGGCATCAAATCCATTTTCAGCAAGATAATTCTTTATCTGGCTCAGGGTACATTCTCCTTTTTCTAGCCTGCGGTAAAGTACGCCGGCGGCTTCTCCGATTTTTAAATTCAGATCTTCTGTATCCATGCTCGGTCCTTCCGAAAATTTTTCACTTATAATGCGGTTTAGGGCCGATTCCCCTTCCTCAAGCTTTTGATAAAGCGCTCTGGAAGTTTTTCCAATTTTTGAATTCAGGTCTTCCATATCCATAAAATGTTCCTCCTAAAATAAAAGGTCTCTGATTTTTGCATTTTTTTGATTGAAACACTGAATTTGTAGGCAGAATTCTGTTCAGTCAAACTCAAAATCAGAGATCTTAAGATTTCAAGTGACTATTCAGCTACCATAAAATGAGTCAATTGATACTGATTTTATCTATATGGGTAACCCAAATTAGGATTCAGGATAAAATTAAAAACGGCTTCACTTGACATCAGTTTACAAAATAATATTAAATATAGCATATATCACAAATCACGCAAATTACGGCTTTTGATAGTGATTATTGGGTATCTGAATAGTTACGATTTCAATTAAAATGCAATAACCATCATTGGTCAAAATTACACTTTAAATATTTAACGGCTTAATGCTGCCGTTTTTAAGTTCAAATGCGTACAGTCCTATCCTGATTGTAGGATCAAGTTTAATTTTAAGACATGCTCTTAAAGCCTAGGACTGGATTTTCAGCCTGGCTTAGCATATACTACTAAAATAGAAAAACCGACATTCTCAATGCAGACTCTTTATGCATAAATCATGATCGAATCAAGTCTTGCAGTACCTACCTTTGTCCAGTAATTACAAATGATGCAGTACTGGGTCTCGCTGTCTGAGCTTACTTTCAGTTTAGCATGGCATTTTGGACATATTTTTAGACTTTTCGTAAATAAACCCCCTTAATAATAAAATAAATTATATCGGACTTATGCAGTTGAACTGAGAAATCAATAGCACTAAACCTTTAACTGTTTAAAACATAAGTTTAAACCACAACTTCTATTATATTTGATTTTGCACATCATGTGTGTAAGTCATATCCTCTATTGTATCCCAATACAGCTGCTCTGTATTAATACTCCATCAAACACATTCATCAGAACATGAAATTTACCCTCAGACTGTTCTTTCACAATGCGCTTATATTTTACCATTAGATATTTTCTATCTCTTCCAGTTCAAATTATAGTAATATTATAATTACTTTAAATTAATTGTACAAAAAATTGTTTTGTGTCAAAACCCGCCTTTAGATTAAAAATTTCACAGCCGACATCGAACCCTAGATGAGATTCGTTATTAACCATAAATGTCATAAAAACAAGGTTAGAAATCACATTTTTCGAAATTTCTACTGGAACTTAAAGGGTATTATTATATGGTAAATTCTTTGATTTATGTATCATATGTGGTCTATGATTTGATGATAATTATTTAATGGCATTAGTACCCTAATACCCTCATTTTTTCAAAGATATTATTCATGGGCTTCAGTTTTTAACCTCCTGCCATATTGAGAAAATAGGTGGCATTTTTATGTACATCTGCGGAAAGTGGCATGTATCTTCCGATCATATTACCCATATTTCCGGTTATATTTCCGGTCATGTTACCCATATCGGTCATGTTTCCATTCATGACTCCAGTCATGTTACATGTCATATTTCCGGTCATGTTACCCATATCAGTCATGTTTCCATTCATGACTCCAGTCATGTTACATGTCATGTTTCCGGTCATGTTACCCATATCAGTCATGTTTCCATTCATGACTCCAGTCATGTTACATGTCATGTTTCCGGTCATATTAAATATCGTATCGTTCTCTCCAGTCTGCGCTTGCGTGAACCCCAGAGAAAAAGCCAAGAATAACACTAGTGTAGCGTCCATAGCAAAATGTCGTATAAAATCGATTGCAACTATTCAGAATCATTGAATCTTTAAGGATTGACGCGACACTAGCAAAGAAACTATCATTTTCATTTTTTATCCCCATATAAAAATTAGATCATTTGGGCCAACGGTATGAATTTACCCCATTAAATAAAAATGGATTTAAAATACTCAATATAATAATAGAGAGCTGGTTTATGAATAGGCAATCTCTATTAACTATTTACCCTCTGCAGATGTCTGACAAATTTATTTATTTTCATCGCTAATATATAAATATCGAAAACATAGAATTTTGATTTAGATTTCATCATGCTTTTTACAACATGTTCTCTTGATCAGCACGGAATCGTTTGTAGTAAAAGCAAGCTTTTCAATTGTCCTGTTTTCACTGTCAATCGCCTTTAAATGAGTTCTCAGTACTTTGAAAATCGCAATTTGGATTTATTTCCTCATATATTCATCAACTTACTGTTAAATACGCCCATAAAAAAACGAAATAATAGCGAGTATAACAAAGATTATGACGAGCCACCTTGCAATTTCCATAGAGAACCCGGCAATTCCCCGTGCGCCCAGTACATATGCAATCAATGCTAATACTAAAAGGGCTACTGCAAGTCCTATCAAATCAATTATGTTTCATTCCCCCTGTGGTTTTTTTAACCGATAACTTATAATAGTTTTCTTCTTAATAAAGCGGTTAATGTATTCTCTTTCAGGCTGAATGGCTTGAGATATGGGAGACATTAAAAAGTCTCCCGAGTATGTTTACAGTTTCCTTTCCATTTTTTCTCTCTGTGTATCTGTCCGACCCGGCAACTCTACCTGCCAGTAAGGTTTGTGGCCATAATAATTATACATGCTGCTAAGCCACCCACGGTTAGTTGTAGGCCAGTTGTCTTTATCAAAGCCCTCTGCCTTTTCCAGGACTTCTTTATCGACATTAAGGAGGAAGGAATGCTCGTGCGGCCTCAGTGACAGGGCCCCCAGGGAATCGCAAATAGCTTATTGCCCATACCCAGAAATCCGCCAAAAGAGAGTACTGCATATGCTACTCTTCCATCTTCGAGATCGATCATTAACTCTTCAATCTTCCCGAGGTCCTCTCCGGCTCTATTGACAACCTTATCCCCTTTTATCGTGCTTGCTGACAAAAATTGTGGATTCTCTCTGCTTACCATATTTCCAACTCCTAGAATTTCAAGAGAGATACATTTTAAAGCCTGTGTCCTCAACACAACCCCAAAATCTCCCCCTAATTAATATTATATTTTAATCTACTTAAAACTAACAGCAATTGTCAGTTTTGTAGAATTATAAATAAGTAGGATAGGTTTCTCGAGAAGCTTCTCCAAAGAAACCATTTATTTTATTTTTTTACGCTTCGTTCTGCGGTTTTTGTCGGTTCGGCTTCTTTTACATCTTCCTTTGTAGATTCTACTTTCTTATTATCTATCATATATTTCACTCCTTTATTCTGTTACCGGCATTGTTTTTAAAATGCTGGCTAATCTTACTTCAAATAATATTAATATTATATTAAACGAAAAGTCTAGTTATAATATGCCATTAAAATACGATGACTCGACAATATATGATATATATCGAGAACATATTCTATAGACATTCGTATTTATATATATGTAGGGATTTACTAAAGATTTTTATATTTAAATATGTTGTATTAATGAGTACTATAAACATTTGAACATGTATTTTGATGGATTTGTTCAAAGAAAATAAATTTGTTTCTAACGTTGGTGTTATCAATATGGACATAGAAAAAAAGGTTCCGTTGCAAAAAGATATTTCTGCAATTTGACACTATAATTTTCACCTTTATGTGTCATTTTCTTCTTAATGAAAATAATTAACTTTCCTAATTGTGAAGATTTTCACTGATTCTGTAAAAAAGCCAGATTTTTTGCAACGGAACCGAAAAGAGGACATTTGTGGATAGCGACATTTAGGATAAATGTCGCTATCATAACGGTTTAGAGTCTTTTTTGTCGACCTTGTAGTGGTTCCCAAAGATTCGGATTAGAAGCTACATTTTTTATATTTTGCATTACAACTTAGGCACTAAATTTTGATCGTTTTTTATCATTTAAAATAAATTTAAAATATCCATAGTTATTTATATAGTCAATGTACTGTTATATCATGTGTGGTATGAAAGAAACCTAAATTTATAACTCGTCTGCATGAAAAGTTCATATGGGATATTTGAAGAAGCTAAATTGGGAGATTTGGGGAGCTAAATTCATAACTCGTCCACATAAAAAATTTGTAGGGGTAAAAAACATAAAAAACTTGCAGGGGTAAAAACATAAAAAATTTGCAGGGGTAAAAACATAAAAAATTTGCAGGGGTAAAAACATGAGCGAAACAGACAAAAATATTGTGCCAGGAGCCTACTACCCAATTTTGGCAATTTCCACCTTTACTATCCGATTTTGGTAATTCCCATTACTAAAAGTCCAATTTGTCGACTTAATTCTACTGTCGCGTCAATCCTCAAAGATTTAACGATTCTGAATAGTTGCGATTGATTTTATACGACATTTTGCTGTTGACTCGACACTACAGTAGAGTGACTAATTTCCTGTAAAATCACAAATATCAAGAAGTTAGTGAGCAGATCTCTCAAGCCTTTAAAAGAAGGCTTTATTCAAATTATTTTCGTATAGTATCTTTTTAATATCCTTTTTCAGTTCAGGCAGTCTTTCATTTGCAGTGTTCCAGACAACATTCAAGTTCACGCCAAAGTAAGCGTGGATTATGATATCCCCAATTCCAGCCATTTTTCTCCAGAAAATAAAAGGATATTCCTGTCTTACCTCTTAAGGAATATGCTTTGTGGCTGGTTCCGTCGCAAAAAAATATTTCTGCAATTTGACACTATAATTTTCACCTTTAGGTGTCATTTTCTTAATGAAAATGAGTGACTTTCCGAATTGTGAAGATTTTCGCTGATTTTGTAAAAAAGCCAGATTTTTTGCAATGGAACCAAGGTAAATGAAAAAGGTGTGGAAGAAATGAAACAGTATACCTCAATCGAAGAATTATTTGAAGATAATAAAGAGCTTTTTGATACAGATAAGAAAAAAGCTTGGTTCCTGATAGGAAATGTGTACAGCAGAGTGATGTACCAATCAAAAAAGTACTATGAAGAGAAAAAGCAAATGTGAATGGAGAATCCAAAAATCCAGTTTCTTATGATGTATCCTATCTTGAAAATGGGTTCATATTCAAGAATTTTGACTATGGAACTTTCATGGACTTCGCAACTAAGTGCACTGAACTCCTGATAAAGTATGGGGTATACAGCAGGGCCGGATATCTTAAAGCGGATATCTCACAGGCAATTTTGCTAATGGATGGACAAAATACCAAAACAAGCACAAGCGAAGCAAAATATATGTTTGTAGCAGGACTTAACCAGTTCATCAAACACAAAAAGAAAGAAGACAACAAAGGGGATATAGAATTCGAGGACGAAAAACACAGGAAATAATGGAAGAAGATGCCAAATATCAACGACAACAAAATACTTGATGTTTTGGGATGCAACAATGTCTAATCCCAATGGTGATATGCTGGGTTCCGTTGCAAAAAAATATTTCTGCAATTTGACACTATAATTTTCACCTTTATGTGTCATTTTCTTCTTAATGAAAATGATTAACTTTCCGAATTATGATGTGATTTTTAATGATTTTGTGAAAAAGTCAGATTTCTTGCAACGGAACCGAAAAAAGAACATATAAGGAAATGGCAGAACGTTTTGGAGTGTCAAAAAGATACATATTTTTTATTTTTGTAGATGACATTTTACCCTAAAATGTTGCTATCATAACGATTTATAGTCCCCTTTATGTCAACCTGGTGACGGTTCCCGAAGATTCGGACCAGAAGCCATATTTTTACTACATCTTTCATATTTTACATTATAGCTTAGGCACTAAATTTGGATCTTTCTCTCATTTAAAATAAATTTAAAATGTCCATGGCTATTTATAGGATTAAATACCATTATGTATTGCAGGATATTTGGGGACTCTATATTTATAACTACTCTGCATAATACGTTTATATGGGATATTTGAGAAAGCTAAAATATATTTGGGGAGCTAAATTTATAGCTCACCTGCCTAAAAAATACAACGGGGCAAAAACCGTAAGTGAAACAGGCAAAAATACTGCGCCAGAAGCTACTAATGCAGCACTAAAAGAAGAGAAAGTATCAATTCCAGATGCGAAAGTGGAGACATCTAAATAATAGGTTTGATCTGTGAGTTATTGATTATGATTCACGCAATTAAGAAACCGTAAACTTGAGACCCTGGATTGTTAAAGCACAGTGCTTTTTCAAAACTCCAGTGTATTCGTTTCTTTAAGTTGTATTGATTTAATCTAAAAAACCAGGTACAATGTCCATCATACAAAATCGCCCACGTTTTGAAAAATGTAGAAATGGTATTGTGCTTTCGTTTTTCAATAACTCGCCCCAACATCAAATGTTTGACAAAATCAAAAAGATACTGAGTGTTTTTGTGGTACCCTTTTTTGTAGTGTCAATAACAGCTGTGGTAATACTTTTAATGGCATATACCATCGGGATAAAATTTGCCAATAACATATTCTTCCAAAAATGAATCTGGACGATTAATTGGTAAAATAATTCTCACATTTAAGCTCTTCATATACCTCAACAGTTCCTGCGTTCATCTTCTCAAAGACAGCAACCTTTTACCCTTAAATATTGTTATTTCTCTGCTTTACACGATTTGCCTAAACAAATGATGGGAAAAATCATGTTTTGTGTGGATATTTGACAGCTAAAGCCCTTATTGTACCCAATGTCAGTAGCAATACCGACATGCCCAAAATAAATTGATAATCATATTTTTGGGCATAGACCCCTGCCGAGATTTCACGCATGACTATTAAAATCGTAGCATCGGTTACATATGTAAGTCTGATTTCTTTATGTTCACGATAATCAACAAAAGTATTGAAAAGGTCAATAAGAACAAAAATTGTGAGGACACCAGATACTATTTGACCAAAACCGCCCCCAAGAGTCCCGAATAGAACTGATTTGATCTGTAGGAGGATATGTATCACCCCCACAAGTAGCGCCAGTAGCAGTATGTAAAGGACGAGAATAGTGACTAAATCAATAGTCATTTTAAATAATTTGTCATGGGTTATCATAAACGTTTTATAATGAGTTCTCATTTAATTTTTCCCTCCATTTATCATCGGCAAGATCGACATATTCTCTGTTTTTATACCGCTTTCCATGCCACCGTAAAAACTACTTAAACCCAACTAAAAATTGCTTTTTTGTTGCGTTTGATATTGGTTTTCCATTCATACGAACCCAAGTGCCGATTGTTAATTTTAACTCACCTGCGGCATTGATTGTTAGCTTGTCAAGGTCTGTTCTGAAATGCATTGGAAAATACACTACTTTTGTATTATTTTCAATCGTTGCTACAGATCTTGGGTTGTTCGGATCTCTAAAAGAAACTAGATATTTCAAGACAACTTTTTGGTTGACTTCTGAAACCTAGTCCTTCTTAAAAACATATTTATGTCGTCTAATGGTATCATTTATTATCATCAGTAATATATTACAGCACATTCCTAATGTAAGTTTAGCATAACCTAATATATAACTGATAGTAATTTTGAATATCCCTGATATTTATGTGATTATTTTGAGAGGTAAGGAAACTGTTTTTAACCAAGTCTAGGGGCTCTGTGTGAGTTAGGATACAAAGAAGATGGCTTTGCCTTGTAAGCCTCAGTAAAAGAAATCTATAGTCAAAGAAGACTCACGATTTCTGAGAAACTGAGTGTGCGGCCCGAAGCATACTTCATCTAAAATGGGGCTGTCGCATATGATTTGAGTTTATCTCATTTAAATTGTCGCAAAAGTTAATAAACTAAGTGGATCTAATTAAAATAGATACTTTTTATTATTTCTGGGTTTTTGATCGATTGCAACCACTGAATATTAAAAACACCGATAAATTTGACGATCCCAGAAGATATTAAAAAGTCTCGATTTCTTTCGTCAGCTGCAAAAGGATCAGGAAATCCTTCTTAAACCCCCGTAAATAGAAGGTTATTGAAAGTTATCCTAACGAGACCTAAGCTGGGAGTCCTTTGAAGGTAACTGGACCTGGGACATAATATTGAAAACTTAAAGTAAAATATTATTTTTCAAAAATATAAGCTAATAAGGAGTTGAATCCATGGCAGAAGAAAAGAAAGCAGAACCAAAGGAAGAAGGAGAAGCTAAAGTTGAACACATACACCCCTCTGAGCAAAGAGGAGGTAAAAAGAAAGGTCTTCTGGATACCTGTAAGTAAGTAAGCTCATATTTTATAGTGGGGATTGAGTTTTTGATCAAATCTGAAAAACGAACACATCCCCGTATTTGGGAAAAATGTAAAAAAATATTCCTGTGCTTGTTATTTCAGTAACTCAATCCCGACAGGATTTAAACCAAGTATAACAGAGGATGACAAACTATTCAGCATAGGCAAAATTACATCAATAACCGTCTTTACTAAGTAAGATCAAATGGGCAAATTTCAGTGGGCTTATTTTCTTTAATTATTGGTTATTAATTATGTTTTTCTTTTTTCATTAGTTGGTAATCAAAGAGTTGATCTCAAAACGCCGACTCTCCAAATTTTGATTACAAATCTATATTTCTTTTAGTTCTACTAATCTGATTTATCTCCTATGAAATTTTGGTTCGGAAAGTTTTAAGGTAGTTTTGAAGCAAGCTGACTGATGGTTAAAATGGCCTCTAACCCTGATCTTTGAATTTACAGCAAATTCGCAACACTGCCTGAGAGATTTCAGTCTTTCCGAGTTCAAGTTTCCTATAATTCTCCTTTTAGGCATTATATGTCCTCGGTTTCTGGCGGCAAAACATTTTGTAACCTGATCGCTTCTCGCCAGCGCAGCCAGAGGACCGTCACTCCAATAATACCGATTACGCTATCGGTGATGAATACGCCTAACCCCACCCTAAACAGGCTGTCCGACAATTAGTGATAGTAATAAATAACAATCTTCTATTGTTAAACTGGAACTTTACAGCTTTATGAAATTTGCGAAAAAACATGACCTGGAGAAGCGAAGAGTAATCGGATGGTGATATCAAGAAGCTCACTAAAGAGGTTAGTGCGTGGGAGATTGAGAAATTTTTAAATATGATGCTAATGTCGCGTCAATCCTCAAAGATTTAAAGATTATGGATAGATTCCAATCGATTTTATACGACATTTTGCTGTGGACGCTACACTAAAAGCTTCATAGACATTATCTCAATATTAAAATTAATGTTATGAAGTTACAGTTTTCCTAATATATACGACCTAAATTTAGTTAAAATCTTTGTTCCATTTCTACGGAGTTCTTTGATATTTTCCTGGTATACAAAAGTTGCTGGCACTAACAGTAATGGGATAGCTGCCGCAGCTTTAGCTTCTTCTGGAATAGACAACGCGGCTAAAAAGCTTGCTCCAGTAGCACCATAAATAGGAATTATAGGAATTAGCATAGCTAAACCAAATGTTCTTCTGAAATGGATGCCTAATTTTGCAGCCAGAAAACCATTAGATCCTATGACCAAACCAATACCTACACTGGGCCCTATAGTCTGAAAAGGATTATACGACGGTCCAACATAGAGTCCAAAATCGACGCCAAACAAGGAAAAAAGGCCATTGAATTGATTCCTTTCGTGATTGGAGTTTCCTCCAAGGCCTGATACAACTATACCTATATCCAGTTGCAGAGGTCCCTTTTCTACTCCTCTTCCATCCATTATATTATTACTTTCCTTAATCAATAATATAATTTATCTCTCTTCCTTTTTACCAAAAAGTATGACTTTTATTTTGATGTTTAGGCCTTATAGGAAACTATTGGAATCAGCTTCTAGATGCTCAAAATAACTATTTTAAGCTATTCAGTTCAAATGAATGGAAATTTGCTATAACCAGGTCCAGAAATCGATTCAAAAAAGCCGCTCGCAATTATAAAGCTCATCTTAAAACCGATTTTAGTCTCAAATCAGTAACGTTTCAGAACTATTTTTCCATGATCTGACTTTCCGCAGATGTCCTTTCAATTTTCATAATTTTTCCTGCTATCGTTTTTTCTGAAAACCGACTTGGTTACTCAAAATGTGTTTTTGAATTTTTTCCAAAACTTTCGACCTTTTGCCTTCATTTAGGACTTATAGCAGCCATTTTCTTAAGCTTCAGTAAAGATAATAACTGCAAATTTTCGAATATTTCTCCAAAAACGATAACAGGAAAAATGTTATTTTTTTGAAGACATCTGCGGAAAGTCAGATGATCTTAAACTCGAGTGATAATTCTGAATACGAGATTTAGAGAAGCAATTTTAAGTTTTGGGATCAGTTCGCTAAGATTCAAAAGAGAATGTTTAAAAATTGATATTGAGTTTAGGTTTTAACATTATTTTATGTGAAAAATAAATAGAAGATGAGGCTAAAGGATAGTGGGGGTTACAATCTAACCAACTAAACCTTTTAGGAATGCTGCAAATATAACTTCAATTTTTCACTTGTGGAATTGCTCTGTAATTCCACTTTCGTAAATAATCATCAAATACAATTTTCATTTTTTCCTTGAAGTTTTCAGTTGCTTTTCTTCCCGTGGCATAAACTTTATCCTTTATAGTCGAAAACACTTTGAGTCCTGTAGATGTGTAAGTCTTCTCAACAAGGCTTTTGACCACCTCAATATTGCTGAAAACAGTACCTTTGCATGCATTCGTAACATGACAGAATAACCTGTGTTCTATTGGATTGTATTTCGACGTATATGGTGGATAATGAGCCATTCTGATTTCAATTCCAATTTCATTTACCAGCTTTTGCAAATCTTCCTTGAAAATATAATGCCTGCTTGAGTTGCTTCCACCACCATCAGCTAAGGTTAAAATGCTATTTGCTCCTGGATATTTGTTTTTACCGTATTTTTCCCACCAGTCTTTAATGCAGTCACAACAAAACTCGCTTGTGTCCTTACTGGTTCCTAGGGTGATGTATCCTTCGTTACTTTTTAGATCGTATATGCCATGTGGAATTACAACACCATCTGAAAATGTATTGAAGTCGTGGTCATATACCTTTACTATCTGGGTACAATAAACTTTACCATCACGGTAGAAATTACCTATGACTTCTTTTTTTGTAATTATTCAGGTATTGTCGGCGCTCCCTTAAGTGCCGCATAAAGTGAATCAATTATAGACATCATATTTTTCATTATTGTAGAAATGTATCCTCTGTTTCTACAGAAAGCATCCGCTCCTTGTGATGTCCTAAAAGATCCCGAGATATTTTGCTGAACCCTTATCATCCTAAGATCTCTTTCTGCTTGATTGTTATCGAAAGGTACTCTCAAGTCTGTAGCAAACCTCAGAATTTCCTCCTCGTATTTTATGAATCTGTCAAGTAGATTCTTTGCTTTACTTTGACGAGGTCTTCCTCTCTTTCCTTTTTGACATTTCAATCTTTTAGGCGGAGGATTTTCCTCAATTCCTTTCATTACGATTCTTCTGTATTTTTCTTTTAATGCTTCAATCTCTTTTCCTTCAATTTTCTTTCCCAATTCCCTCATTTTATCTGCATATTTTTTAGATTCTGCAAGCAGATTACTCATCTCTTGAGCCCAATCTTGATTGAAATTATCATGAATTCCTTTAAGTTCCCTCCTGAGATGTGCATTGCACATCGCATGTTTGCACATTGGATATTTGAAATAGGAACTCCAGAAGTCATGAGTCATTGTTCCCTGATATTCTGGTAATATCCCCATTTTATCCATGGCTTTTGACCCTCGACTTCTATCATGGAAATAAAGGGTCCATTTAGCCGTAGAGACTACATGACACCAATCATTATGGCTATTGACTCTCATTCCGGTTTCATCACCGTGGATAACATCTTCTTTGATCAATTGCTTCTTGATGTAATTGGTGAATTCTTTTAAATTGTAGAAACACTTATTTTCTGCCCTCTTTACCGTAGCTGGACTCATCCTCAATCCAAAAAGGTCCTTAAGCATCCTTGAAATTCGCCCATAAGGTATTAATTGAAAGTCCCGCAGGTAAACTGCAATTGCCAGAATCTTCTGACTATATTGAACAGGTTTTGTTACGTTTTCTGGAAAATCAGCCTTGTTTTTATAACCACAGTAAGGACATTTCTTGATCTCACTGCGATACTCAATAACTCTGAAATTTAAGGCAGGAAGATCAACTTCCTGCCGTTTCTCGTAACCATTTGATTCAGTCTCCTAAAGGCTGTAACCACAAAATTTACAGTTACACAGGCGAAGGTTTACGATTTCATGAGGAGAATCAAAAGTCTTTAGTGTAGATCCAGGATGTCCTTTCTGACCACCAGGACGTCTACCACTCTTTTTTCGTCATGTTGAGTTCTCTTCTGGAAAAAAGTATCGGTAGAAGGAGATCTATTACTATTTTGACTGTTTTGATTCAAAAGAGCCTTTAGATTTCGAACTTCTTCTTTAAAAGCAATCAATTCAGTCTCAAGACTATTTATATGATCAAGAATAGCCTCTGGATTAGAGTGACAGAGAAATAGAATTTCATCACGTTCCATAAAAAACACGAAATGAATGATTTTTATATTAACCAGTATGAAAATAATAAGCATTGAGTGTAGCAGAAAAATAAGTTAGGAGCAAAGGTAGCTGATTAATTACCTTTTTTTACATCTATACTGATAATAGGATTAGCGCTTTTTGAGTACTCTTCCTTTAACTCGTGAATTCTCTCAAATTGCTCATTTCTATCTTTAGAGTCTTTCATTGTGACAGCTTTTTGCATTTTCCTTTTTACAAAACCATGTTTCTTTAAGAGCTGCTTTACTACATAGGGAGTTATATTCATACCCTTTGATTTAAAAACCTTTGAAATTTCTTTAAGGTTCAGGTTTGTCCATTTTAGTTCTTCATCCATAGGGCTTCCAGCCGTATGGTTTTTTAGAATATCAAAAAATATTTCATCGATATTTTCCACCGTGTCGATGATTTTCTTTTTACCCCCACCAGGCTTTCGAATTCTGTCCTCTGGGGTTTCTGTACCATTGGTGATTTCATTAATTCCAGCCATGACAGTCTGAAAGTGGCAGCCCAGGACACTACTAATATAGATTTGTCCTCCGTGACCTAATTTAATTGCTTCGATAGCTGCGTATCTTCTCCGATCTTTCTCGTTCAAACTATCATAAAATGCTTTCATTCGAGTTTCAATTTCTTCAGGATATTTTATGCGTAGCGTCAAATTAGATTCCTTTTAATCATTTGTAATGGCTTCTAACAAACATTATAGATGGTAAGAGAAATAATTGAAATTATATATGTTTTGTTCCTAAGCCTTGTTTGAAGTTATTCTCATGTTCGATGTTTTCAGTAACTGACCAAACTGTCTTTTTTTCGAATTAGGAGCAAAACTTTATTAGCTGCCGGGAAAAAGTAATTTCAATTAATATTTTGTTTTTAATAAAATATTAAATTTGAAAGCTGCTATTAAGGGAGTTGAAACCATGATATATACCTATCTTAACCCGAAAGTAGCCCTTATGGGGGCTGGCTGTGTAAACGGAATTGGCAGGCAGGCAAAAGACCTTGGGGGCACGAAAGCTCTGGTCGTTTCAGGTAAAAGCAGACACGGAAAGGAACTTGCAGGGGATATCAGGAAAATTCTTGAAAATGCAGGGCTAAAAGCAGCAATCTTTGCAGGGGCAGAACCGAACCCAACTGACAGTTCGGTTATGGAAGGAGCAGATGTCTACAAAAAAGAGAGCTGTGATATGATCGTTGCCATTGGAGGGGAAGCCCGATGGACTGCGCAAAAGCGATCGGCATTGTGGCTAAAAACGGCGGAAGGATAAATGACTATGAAGGTGTCGGGAAAGTTACAAAAGGAATTCCTCCGCTTATCACAGTAAATACAACTGCTGGTACTGCAAGTGAGATGACGAGTTTTACAATTATTACGGACACAAAGAGACACATCAAAATGGCAATAGTTGATCCGCGCATCACACCTGACGTGGCAGTCAATGACCCTGAATTGATGGTAAGTATGCCACCGGCTCTTACAGCTGCAACCGGCATGGACGCTTTAACCCATGCAGTTGAAGCTTATGTTTCCACTATGGCTACACCTACAACTGATGCGGCTGCTATCAAGGCTATAGATCTTATCTCAAAGTATTTACGTGAAGCCGTTGCCCACGGAGAAGACGTCAGGACAAGGGATATGATGGCACATGCCGAGTATCTTGCAGGTATCGCCTTCAATAATGCAAGCCTGGGCTATGTACATTCCATGGCACACCAGCTAGGTGGCCTTTACGACCTTCCGCATGGGGTTTGCAATGCAATCCTCCTTCCCTATGTGGAGATGTACAACAAGCAGGTCTGCCCTGAACGCTTTGCCGATATTGCAAAGGCGATGGGAGAGAAAATTGAAGGGCTAAGCCCGGAAGAAGCTGCAGACCGAGCAATAGATGCCATCAAAAAAATCGCATCTGATATAGGAATTCCCTCGGGCTTGAAAGAACTCGGCGCAAGGGAAGAAGACCTTGAACTCCTGGCTGAGCATGCCATGCAGGATGTTTGCCGCCTGACAAATCCCAGAGAACTCTCAAAAGAAGATATTATCGAGATTTACAGGAAAGCCATGTGATTGGACAGGGACGGGCGGAAAGACCACCTTAAATCTAAAAATCTCAAATGCTGCAATTAAACTGACTTTCCGCAGATGTCTTCAAAAAAATAACATTTTTCCTGTTATCGTTTTTGGAGAAATATTCGAAAATTTGCAGTTATTATCTTTACTGAAGCTTAAGAAAATGGCTGCTATAAGTCCTAAATGAAGGCAAAAGGTCGAAAGTTTTGGAAAAAATTCAAAAACACATTTTGAGTAACCAAGTCGGTTTTCAGAAAAAACGATAGCAGGAAAAATTATGAAAATTGAAAGGACATCTGCGGAAAGTCAGATTAAATGCTGTTGCTTCTTAATTCAAATTTTAAAGAGAGGAATCATGACCGGAATAAGAACAGAAGGTGGCTCTGGTGACCGCAGGGACGAAGGCAGACACATTTATCGTATGACGCAGGAACTGCTCTCCATCGGAGAAGACTACTGGATTGAGGATGAAAAAGGGGAGAAAGCTTTCTATGTGGATGGCAAGGTATTTCGCCTGCGTGACACGCTGATTTTCAAGGATGCACAGGGGAGGGATCTTTATAAAATTAAGGAGAGATTGCTCAAGCTCAGGGATACTATGGATATAATAAAACCTGACGACGGTATCGCTGCAACAGTCAAAAAAGCTCTTATCACCATTCTGAGGGACAGGTGGAAAGTTGAAGTTCCGGATGGAAATGACATGGATATTCGGGGTAATATTCTGGATCATGAGTACCGTATTGATGTTGAAGGAGAGCAAATTGCAGAAGTCTCAAAAAAGTGGTTCCGCGTCCGGGATACCTATGGAGTGGAAATCGAGCCAGGACAGGATAATGCGCTTATTCTGGCAATTACGACGGCGATCGATCAAATGGCGCACGAAGACTGAATAGGAAAAATTATTGAAACTTATTACTTTGGGAGTGCGGAGGGTCACGAATACCCTATCCTTTAGAGGTTGTCCGACAATTACTACTGGTAATGAACTAATTCCTTCTTTTTCGATTTAAAGGTTTTAAATGTCTTCTTTTTTTGTATTTTTATTACTATCTGTAATTGTCGGACAGCCTGTTTAGGGTGGGGTGGCCGCATGCAATTTGATTTCGTTCAACTCAAAGATTTGTTTTCCTTATATATACAGATGATATTACCTGCTTTCGGCAGGTCGACATTAAAAATTAGAATATTTTTCCGATACCGTTTTTGAATATTAGCTAACTATATATTGGGTTTAAAGTTGGTTAACGTGTGGCTCAATTCCCACGACATATATAAGTACTGAATCATTTTTTCATTGAAGTTTTGTATGAGAAATTAACAATTGGTCATATGTAAACCTAACAACTGCACACAATTATGGAGCATCATTTCAAAATCGCCATCAGTAAATCTATTGAAAATTAATTGTCGACCTGCCGAATGTAGGATATTATACAAATTGTCGTATTTTAAGGCAACTTACAAAAAAAATGATTCAACCGCGTAAGTCCTATAAATTTAAACTCAACAATGTCAATTGCCCAATTGTTGAAACGAGTTGAGTTTTGAGACACCCTTAATTGCTAAATTTTGAAGATTTTAATGAAAATCGTCTTTATGGAAACTATACTCTCTGCCATTACTCCATAAGTTTCAAATACATTTTCAATCAGTGTTGTAACCAGTTTAGAAAAAGTAAAGCCAAGACTATTGATTAGTATCAGCTTATAATGATTTCCTCCATCTATGAAATCTGCAGTATCGACCCAGTTAGTTATCTTAAGATTGATAACTAGTCCTTCTATAACTTCTTTTAGACTACATTCCTTAATAGACTTCTGAAAGTAAAACTCTATTGTATATTCTATGATTTTATCTCGGATAAAAAGCTCGTTTAGCAGTTCAATATTAGCAGTTTCTATTAGCAATTTAAAGGCAGTTTTTTCGATGGCAATTAATGATTTTATCCCTTTAATACGCATCCAATACTTCTCTTCTAAGGTTAATGTTAGACTCTTCTGTGAGCTGTTTTCCAGGCATTCCAATGCATACTCCAAAGTTTTTTGCTGAGTTTTAAATTCTTCAGAGTATTTTTTTAATAAGTTCCAGTGTTTTTCTGACAGTGTAGTGGAAATGCGGTGGTTTTTCAAAATATTACCTCCATTAATTTCAGCCCCGTTTCTGCGCCCATGTGCATATCAAACTAATTATGCGCATACCACACACACATTGTCTGGATAACCTTCTTTTACATGAGTATTTTATTCTAGCTTTGTTTACAACAAAAAATTGTTAGAACATATCTCAAAATTAATTTATTTTACAATTGAGATGGGCTTATGTATCAGAATTAAAATCAATGACATTAAATTATTAAACGCTTAAAAGATAAATTTCACTAATGATGTTTAATGTGCTTAAATTGTCTTTATAAATGCATAAGTGTCATAATTTATAAACTATTATGAGGAAAAATAAGATTTTTCCATTTAAAATTAAATGTGTGTGATGTATACAATGTCTACCGAAAACATATCGCAGAATGCAGAAAAATATATTAATTTTTCTGTATATAATAAAATCCCTTCAATTAATCTCAGCAACATGGGCTTTTCGACCAAGTTACTAGAAAGAGACACAACGCCGATTTATAGTTATAGAGCCAAGGAACTTATTAAAGGCAAGGTTATACTAGTTACTGGTGCTGGCGGATCAATTGGAAGTGAAATTGTTCAACAACTTGTGCAATTAAAAGCAAAAGAAATATACTGTCTTGATAACGATGAATATTCTTTGTATAGTCTCTCATTGCAACTTAACGGAGATGCCCTCCTAACTACTGAAAATCTAATTCTTGCTGATGTAAGAGATAGAAAATCAATGTTAAGAATATTTACTCAAATTAATCCAGATATTGTCTACCATGCTGCTGCGCATAAGTATCTTCCTCTTCTTGAACGGTCACCTGTTGAAGCAATAAATACTAATGTCTTCGGTACGGATAACATTATATCAGCATGTATTGAATGTGAAGTAAAATATTTTGTTAATATTTCAACTGATAAAGCAGCTAGACCAGTTTCAGTATTGGGAATGACTAAAAGGTTAGCTGAACTTTGCATTGCTGGATACTGCGGTGGGATAACAAAAGTTGCTTCTGTTAGATTTGGAAATGTTTTGGGGAGTCGTGGTTCTTTTCTACAAACATTAATGTGGCAAATTGAAAATGAAAAACCCATACAGGTAACTCATCCAGAAGTATCCCGCTTTTTCATGACAATACCAGAGGCAGCTTCTCTTGTTATAGAAGCTTCATCATTAGGTCTCTGTGGAGAAACATATATTCTTGATATGGGGACAAGTGTTAAAATCGTTGATTTGATTGATAAATTTGTGAGAATAACAGGATGCAAACATCCAAAAATAATATATACTGGATTACGTGAAGGGGAAAAACTCCATGAAGAACTGCTAGATCCATCTGAAATTAATACACCAACTTCACACCCACTAATCACAAAAGTAGATGTTGATCAATTTGGGATCATAACTGATTACGACAAAATGTATCTTAGGGCCATGGTGAATTTAGAGACTTCAACAGAAGGGATTCGAGATAGACTTAAAGAGTTGCTTGATACAATTAAGAATCGTACAGAAGTCATTAACATAAAACAAACTGTCGATGTTGATCTATCTTAAGGCCATAATTTGTTTAGAGCCTTCAATGGAGGAGCTTTGAAATAGACTTGCAGGGCTTTTTATACTCTCAAAAATTGTACAGAAGTTATTGACATAAAACAGACTGTCGATATTAGTCAAAATTAAAGTAACGTAAGAATATGAACTCGGATTGGATAATATTTATAACTATGATTGTCAGTCCTTGCTTTATAGCTGCCGAGATCATAGTTAGTATACGAAACCGTTTATTCCATATATATTCGCTTTCCAACGAAAATCACGCAGAATATAAAATATTAGTTCCAATTTGGGGCAATATTAAGTATCTTGAAAATGTTGAATATCTATCAAAATACGGCTCACGGGTTATATTATGTACTACTGGAGATGAATCAGAGGAGTTTTGTACCAACTTAGAGACATTGGCGAAAAAGTACAATTTCTTACTTTTCAAGGATAAGCCAAAGTTTGAAGTTGATAAAATAAGGTCAAATTCTGAACAGAGAACAACTTCAGGATCAATGCGCGATACAATAATTAGAAATGTTTTACACACAGTCACAACCCCTTTTGTCGTAACTTTAGATGCTGATTCAACAACTGCTCAAGATATTTCCTTTCTTGTAGGTGAATTAGAACACAAAAAATATGATATAGCATCAATTAGAATCGTACCTAATAATACCCATTCATCTATTTTGACTCAGCTACAGACTTTTGAGTATGATGCTGCAATGAACTTTAGGTTTCTTTGCCCTTGGCTTATCTCTGGTGCATGTCATGTTGCTAAAACAGATGTATTGAAAAATATAATGGACAGACACTCCTTATTTTTTCAAGGAAATGATGTTGAAACAGGATTACTTGCTATAACATTAGGTTATAATGTAGGTCACATACCTTTTATTGTTTTAACGGCGGTTCCTGATAGTTTTAAATCATGGTATAGGCAACGATTAGCATGGAGTGGTGGAGAGTTTCGACTTTTCATTATAAATTTTAAATTTATATTCAAGCATCCAGTTTTTTGGTTTTATGGCGCCGTAGTAGTGATTCTTATGTTTCCATTAAGATGGCTTACACTTTTTATAATAAGCCTTCAGCTTTATATCGTAATAGGATTATATATTGGACTTACATTCTATAATCATTGGGGGAAAAAGAATAGATACTTATTCCTTATGCCAATTTATATGCTTTTTATTTCATTGATAATGGTACCTTTTGGCATTCTATGGTATTTTTATATGGCCTCAAAAGATAAAAACTTTGGAATCATTAAAACTAAAATAAAATACGAAGAATCATAATCCCACAAAATATTTAATTATTAAAAAATGTCAGTGCTTAAGAAGTGAATAAGAAAGGCAATAACTAAAAATAAATCTATCATTTGGGAGCACAGAGGGTTACGAATGCTCCGGCTTTTAAGTAAGGGATGAAATAAGCCTCTTCTTCTTCGAGTCAGATAAAACTCTATATCGTTGCTCCGTTTTAGAGTAGGCTTCTTAGGACTCGCAGCGAAATAACATAGGCAGTATATAAGTATGTATTAAATCACTTTCACAAACAAATGAATTGATTTAACTTCAACTATATTATTCATTGCCTAAGTTATTTCGTTACAAATTCTCAGTGTCAAAATACGGAGTTGGGAATGCAATTCTTATTAAGGAAGTCTTTTGTCAAAGATCGCTAAACTATTCCCAAAAAAATAGGAGATTCAAAGCACATCCAACCTTTCAGGTGGGATGACCACGAAATTAGTATATGTTTTAAGCAAATGTAGATTACAGAATCACAGTTTTATAGAGATTTTAAACCGATGTAGCATTTACTCTTACACTATCCAAAATAATTTCCACATCAGGTCCACTGGTTGGGATTGAACGCAAATAAAAATTCATCATAAGTTGTTCAGGTCCCTTATCAATCATAGCAGAATTAGTGAAATGCTCATATGCTATAACATTGCCACTGTTATCCAAAGCTGTAAAATCAACATATGTGGGTTCTCTATCCATTGAAATGGTCATGCCGGAGCCATCATAACCGTTTTCGTCAGTAGTTGATCCTTGAGAGTTGGTCACAGCTGGTAGATATCCTTGACTGTTTCCAGGTATCCAGTATGGCTGTAATGTGTACAATAATAGGTGATTTCCCTGCCCCTGCCATCTAGAGATCTCAACATCGGTCTCGTTGTTATCATCTCTATAAGAGAACAATCCAATCCATGCGCTTTTTTGACTTAAATTGAAGACTGAACTATCTGGATCAATTTTCCAGGTAAATTTGCCGAATGTGTAATTATTTTGGCATCTAATTTCTGTACAATTCCAATTACCACCATCTTTTTTAATTGTTAAGTGCAACCGTTGTTGATCATCAATCCAGATATTATTAGACGAATCACTGAAGTTGTTGGAACCCGGGTCTGCACCTTGAACATTTTTGCATGTCCAGTTTAGACCTTGCCATCTTATGATGCGTTTGCCTGTGTTGTCTACCGTGTCACCATGCCCATACGCCATGCTCACATTATATACTACTGTCTGACCGGAAGTTAGCGGCCCAGTTTGAATCCCCATACTCTGATTCGCTGCGTAATAAGTGACTGTTTCCCCGCTATCGGTAGCAACATAACTTACTGAACCCAGCCAACCCGCATTAATAACATTACCGTCGTTTACTAGGGTGGTTATATATACACCTGTTGGGTGATCAGTTATAGCGGTATAAGTAGCATTCATAAAATAAGTGTTATTAACATCTTTTTCGAAAACTAATGGAAATTCTTCATAATTAATTGTGCTTGCGTTGTCTAGCTTATCACCGTTCCAATACGCCATGCTTACTTTATATACTACTGTCTGACCGGAAGTTAGCGGCCCAGTTTGAATCCCCATACTCTGATTCACCGCGTTATAAGTGACTGTTCCCCCACTATCGGTAGCAACATAACTTACTGAACCCAGCCAATCCGCATTAATAACATTACTGTCGTTTACTAGGGTGTTTATATATACACCGGTTGGATGATCAGCTATTGTAGTATAAGTAACGTTCATAAAATAAGTGTTATTAACATCATTTTCGATAACTGATTGAAATTCGTTATAATCAATATTTGTTGTCACATTCAATGGAGATATCGAGCTTGGATAATCATAAACGGAAGTACCGTTAATTATAGTGGTCGATGGAATAAAAAATTCCAGTGAAGATATAGGCAAATCGTTTGAATAATATGGAACGTTTACAGTATTCCCATTTGCTGGAATCACACTCGAATAGGTGCTATTACTGTTGGTTTTTGCACTTATTCCAACTGAGGTGTCGTATACCAGGCTATAAACTTCGGATTGATTTATTGCTCGATTCCATATTAGCATGTTGTCTAAAGAGCCATTCCACGCTGTCGAGGTGCCACTTAAATACCCAATTGAAAAACCAGAAGATGACGTCTTATTCAAAACATAATCAAATGTATCTGTTGAATTATACCATTTCGTTCCATCATATATCCACATCGTACATGAATAATTGTTTACTGCATAGGCGATGAAATAATTATGATTGGCTTGAATGTTATAATTATTAAATGAAATTCTACTAGCATCTGATCCGCTACCTACAAGAAAGGTTGGCGTTGGACCATTTAAATAAATCTCATAATTTCGATTTACTGTGCCTGATGTTTGAGTGATAAAGACTTGCTGATTTTTTGAAGTGCTATTAGTAGTCGTATTAAACCAGCATGCAAAAGACATTGTATTATTGCATGTCATTCCACTATTTGGAAGATTTATAGAGCTATTCGCGCCATTAAAACGACATGCTGAATTATATTTCAAATTTTCCCATGTTAATTTCTTTGTGGCTGTGCTATTATGCCCAGAACTACTTGAATCAGTAACACTTGTACCTGAATTTTCATCAAAACGGTACCAAGCAATTAGACCGGAAGTGTTGACCTTTGCATAAGGATCTGCTGCATAAGCTGGGATTACCGAAACGTTTAGACTGGTTATCGTTGGCTGAAATGTGTTGTTCAAACCTAGTATTGTTGATGATTGGGGAATTAAAGTCGCAGTTTCTTGACTGTAGCCCAATACAGGCTCCACCAGTAACAAAAAAGTGCACAGAATAAAACAAATTCGAAATAGTGGTAATTTAGAAATTACATTAGACGAGCTAATCTCAAAACTAAGAATCGATTCTTTAGATATATAAATAGTTTTACAAATACTAATTAGTAAAATTTTGATCGCTGAAAGAATTCTAAAACTTTTATTGAAAGAAAAATATAATTGGTTTTGGAATAGACTCATAAGTTTCCCTCTATTAGAAATTTCACAGTAAGATACCAATAGCACACTTATAGTCACGAGGCTAAATAATGCAATAGCTCAATGAACTACAAAATTTTTTTATTGCAATAATTACAGGCGTGACTATAACTTTTTACCAAAAGAGCGCATGGTAAGCGAACATAGCTGCGTTGGTTTTCGAGTAGTGTTAGTAACTTGTGAACAATTTAACTCAAGTGGTTATTTTATACTTATTTTTGAATTTATTTATAATTAAGATTATATCCTTTAAAAGATAATTTAATGAATATTAGTATTAAGCCCACATTCCGCAGTACTTTTTTGGAAATCAATATGTTTCCTGATAGCGTTTTTGGAACAGATATAAATAATTTGGATTTTTAAAGGTATTTGTTGAAAATTGAATGATATCGTTTTTGGTCTCTAAATACACCACATAGTTGCTTTTACCTACTGCATAAAAGTCCAATAAATCCACTTTTGATTGAAAATCGATAGCGGTAAAAATATGAATTTACTGAAATTTACTGCGGAAAGTGGATTAAGTAATATATTTAGTATTTTTATGAAATATAAATATATACTATAGGACTTACGCGGTTGCCTGCTTTGCAGGCAACTTCTGAATTCCTACAGTTTTTATGCTAAGACACATATTGGGTTTCTTATAAATTGGTTAACAGCATTTCTTATAATGTTCCATTTTGTTTCAAACTATGATATACCTGTTCTTATTCTGTGTACTTCAAACCTTAGAAATGCTCTTATTGCCATCATTATGTGTGCTCTCTGCACATCATTTTTCCTTGCCTGACACCGCTCTATTCCACAAAACTGTTTTATTCCCCTATGATATTCTTCAATTTTCCAAGCTTTCTTTGATAGCTTTTTCCTCTCTTCTTCTTGCATACCCAGTACATTTGTAGCCCAGTATTGCGTGTCTCCATCTTTGGAAACTAACCGAAATACCTTAATAAAACCATATTCTCTCAGATGAACCTTCATTCCTTCTGGTGGAATAGTTACCAATTCGATTGCTACATTACCAGTGTTATCAGGGTTAACTAATCGGTTTTTCTTTAACCTGGTTAGCCAGCGCCATCCTTTTTTCCGTATTTCTTTGAGATTTTTTATGCTGGAATACCATGTATCAAACAAAACAAATTCTGGTTTAAAACCACGTTCTTCTGCCTTATTTAACATATCAAGGAAATGATCATTTTTTGTTTTTCTGTCTGTATCTATATCGTAGATTCTAAAGTCAACTGGAATTATGGCTTCATTATTAGTCCAGACAACGGTTTCAAGATTGATTCCATTTACAATTTGATGATGTTTACCACTCCATTGCCTGTAAACAAGATCCATATGTTTGGAGTAAGGTTTATCGAGAGTAGTGTCATCGATAATAAGCAATCCTATTTTGGGATTGACAAGATTTTTTACTTCTTCCCATAATGATTCAGTATCAGGGGGTTGCCTCCGAAGGAGACGAGTAAAAGAGTCATGAGCTGGACTAGTGGAGTTGAAAAAACTGCACTTAGAAGCTTCTGTACAGCTAAAAACTCGGGAAGAAGCAACGAGAAAGTTGATGTAATCAAATTCAGTACACTTAGCAGGATTTATTTCGTTCAACTCAAAGATTTTTTCCTTAAATATATAGATAATATTATACAAATTATCGTATTTTAAAGTAACTTGCAAAAAAATGATTCAACCGCGTAAGTCCTATACTATTTAATCGGTTCCGTTGCAAAAATAATTTTTCTGTACTTGAGGCTACTATAATCTCCTTCAAAAGATATTTTAACCCAGCATTAATCACTCAAATTACCTTATTGTGAAGGTCTTCAGCTATTTTGTAAAATGTTCTGATTTTTTGCAACGGAACCGAAATTATTTCAAAATTCAGGCATAAATTAATCTTATCGTAAAACTCTTAATCTCAATTGTAGAATCAAATGTAGTTTTGAGACAAACCGATTAATTAAAAAATCGAGCTGGTATTGATAACTAAACATAGTTAGCTCTTTATTTCTGAATTTCATTAATAGAAGAACAGAATACTTTAGCATTTCAAGACTCTTAGTATAGCACTTTGTCTTTCTTCTCAACCTTGCCAGAAAGTGCCTCAATATGCTGTTATATCCTTCAACTGTATACGTTTCTGCTTTTGATTGAGTGTGAATCTTTTCTGTAAGAAACTCTGCATATGCCTTCCAGTGATCAGTCACACTTTTTCAATCTCTTTTTTCTCTAATTTTTCCCAGAGTTGTTTCCCAGTTTCTGTTCCTCTACTACCAAAAGAGCAGTTGATGAACCTTTTCCCAACTCTATCAACAACAATCCAGATCCAACAATATTTTTTTGTTACCGATGTAAGTATGTATCTCATCCAGTTCAACAATAGACATCTCATTTTCGCTTTTTAGTTCCTCTAACTCCTGACCAAACTTCCTTATCCATTTTTGGACAGAAACATGACTTACCCCTAAAACCGCCCTATTGAGCGAAATCCTAATCCTTCAAGACAAAATTGGAGACTTTTTATTATTTTCTGGTCTTCAGTTTTTTTTTCAAATTATGCGAAACAATAAAATATAATTTCATTGAGATTAATTCTTTTTAATGAGAAGAGGAAATAAATTAATCGCTAATTCAAAAGTAAAAACGATATTTGAAGGAAATATCTTAATTCCTTTGCCGAAATTGCTGGTTGAAAATCGCTTTCATTCTCTGTTCTCTTTAATATCTCCTACTCATTGTGATTTTTGTGGCGCGAAATTAAATGTCAACTCTCTGAAATTGAAAAGCCTGTCTTTTAACAGAAGCAGAACTAGTAGTTTATTTTATTTCTACTGAATAGTTATATCCACAATCATGGCATTTGTAGCGTTGACGGCCATCAACTAGATCGTTCTTTTTATGAGTGGTACTCTTACATCTTGGACAGTCCATGCAGAAATATAATGTCTCATATATAACTATGGTTAAGTACCATTGCCCTTTTAACATATAATCTACAGTAGCTCAATTACAGGAAACACATAATTACTGGACAAATTTTCAATTAATGTAGAGCCCATCCCAAAACTCAAAATTGCTTCTCTAAATCTGTATTCCGACTAATCAATCCAGTTTCTAATTATGAAAACAATCCTGAAAATTCTTGATGATTAAGAATTAAATAGCTTTTGGGGTAGGCTCGTACTTTAATTATAGAAACAGAGCTACTGCCCAAGTTACTCACATATACCTTTGATCCATTGGGGGAAACTGCAATTCCAAAAGGATTGTATCCTACAGGCACAGTGGCTTCAAGAGTATTAGTGGCTGTGTTAATCACAGAGACACTGTTATTATATATGCTCGTCACATATATATTTCTCCCATTTGGACTAACTACAACTCCCAAAGGATCCTTTCCTACATTTACCATGGATGTAACTATGTTTTTGGTTGTATCAATTACAGAAACCGTGTTATTATAGGTGTTCGTCACATATATATTTCTTCCATTTGGGGAAACAGCAACTCCCCAAGAACCGCTTTCTACATTCACTACGGCTGTAACTGTGCTTGTTTTTGTATCTATTACAGAGACATTATTACTGTTACAGTTAGCCACATATACTTTTGTTCCATCTGGAGTGACCGCGATTCCATAAGGATTGTTTCCAACATTTACTGTGGCTATAACCTGGTTTGTAGATATACTAATTACAGAGACGGTGTTGCTGTTCCAGTTAGTCACATATGCCTTTGTTTCATCAGGGGAAACAGCAATTCCCCAAGGACCACTGCCTACATTCACCGTGGTTATAACCTTATTGTTTGCTGTGTCAATTACAGAAACATTGCTGTTACCAAAGTTCGTAACATACACTTTTGACCCATTAGGGGAGACTACAACTCCCAAAGGATTATTTCCTACATTCACTGTCTCTATAACAGTGTTTTTTCCAGTGTCAATTACAGAGATATTGTTGCTATTGTAGTTAGCCACGTATACTTTTGTCCCATTTGGATTAACTGCAACTCCATAAGGACTATTTCCTACACTAACAGTAGCTTTTGCTTGATATGAAGATTTAATGTTTGATGATGCAGTCACAAAACCTGCTGAGAATAAACAAAAAATTATAAATATTAAAAATATATAATATATTCTTTGTTTTTTCATAGTTCAATTCTCCTAATTTTTAATTTACACTATACAGCATTTTAACCACTTAAAATATTGGGCCTTTTGACGGTATCTCAAAAAACATCAGTATTTATCTGAAAATGTTGTTACTTCTTTACTTATCAGGATTCTTTTCTGCAGTTTTAGATACCTGCAAAACTGACTATAACAACCTGTTGGGAAAAAATACTTACACGGAGAAATTTAGCTCGGGTTACTTCTGCAGTTATAACTGCTATTGTGACCATTAAAATCACTGCAACTATCGAAACTTTGCTAGATACATTTATCTCCCAAGCAAGATAGTTCATAATACAGTTGTTTTCTTAAAACCACTTGATTATTGACTCAGTACCAAAATCCAGTGATGAATATAAAATTAAAAATCACTGGATTTTGTAATTGGTTACAATTTCTGTGATTATACTTATGGTTTGAAGGCTTTATATATCGAATATTAATCCTGATTAGAAACTAAATTATTTTTACGAATTAAGATTTTCAATCAAGAAATGCAAAAATCACTAGATTTTGGAACAGAGTCTGATTATTGCTTGAATAAAACTGTTATTGAAAACGATTTATCAAGATAAATGGAAGAATGCAGTATTTTATTGGGAAAAATTACTGGATTTTCCAAAAAATTTCTTATTTATATCTAATCAGGCTGTCTCAAAACTAAAGTTTATTCTACAGTTGTGATGAAATTTTCCACTCTGAGGTTAATTAATGTAAAAATACCTCCTGCTTAGGGCTCGTCACAAAATAATTTAATTAACTCACTCCATTCTTTGGTTTGAATGTGTAATTCCATTCTCCGTGAAACTCATCAAGTATAATGCCCAATTTTTCAACCTGTTTTTTTCGATTTTAATTCCTGTTGGATACTTATTCGTGTCTAACATGCATTTTACTTCAAGCCCTTTTGATGTAGTTGTTGCTGCAATAAGGTTTACAACTACTTCATAGCTTGTTAGTGGTTTTCCTCTCCAATTAAGAGTAATCTGAGAAAATAGTCTATGCTCTATTTTATTCCATTTACTTGTACCTGGAGGAAAGTGGCAAACCGAAATCTCCAATCCGATTTCATCCGTTAATTTTTGTAATTCTGTTTTCCACAATTTTACTCTTGATCCATTGCTTCCCCCACAATCTGCAGTAATTAAAAGTTTTTTTGCATCAGGATATGATTTACACCCCATTAGATTCCACCATCTACGTATACTTTCAACTGCAAAAGACGCTGTATCATGATCTATGCCGACGTTTACCCATCCCTCATTATTAGCAATGTCGTATACCCCATATGGATTTACCTTTCCCAGTTCTTTATCCTTAAAATCATATACATTGACAAGTATTGGATCTTTTTTGGACGCAATTCACGGCCAACATTCTTGAAATTTCCGATTAACTCTTTCTTTTTAGTATCTACTGAGATTACAGGCTGATGTTCACCTTGAAATATTTTACATTTTTCACTTATATGCTCAAATTGTTTGTCACGATCAGGATGCTCAGTTCCTTCTATGGTTTTCTTATTCGCTTGTAAACTGTAACCAAGCATGTGAAGCATATCCGCAACTCTTGTATGGCTTACTTTATGTCCGATATTCTGAAGTTCCCCTGCTATATTTCGAAGACTTTTACAAGTCCAGAGTAAAGGAGATTCCGGATCCCCACGACTTGTTGGTTCAATAAGTGCCTCAAGATCGGATAAAAGAGTAGGGTCTTTCTCAACAATCTTTTTACGACCTCCTCCAGGAGCACGTATTTTATCATCAGAAAGAGATTTGCCACTTTCCAGTTCAGTGCAACCTTTTTTAATTGTATTTTCAGAAATACCAGTTGCACGAGAAACTATGCTGATGTTGCCTTTGCCAATACTAAGGAACAAAACATATATAATTTCAATTATTTCTCTTACCATCTATAATGTTTGTTAGAAGCCATTACAAATGATTAAAAGGAATCTAATTTGACGCTACGCATAAAATATCCTGAAGAAATTGAAACTCGAATGAAAGCATTTTATGATAGTTTGAACGAGAAAGATCGGAGAAGATACGCAGCTATCGAAGCAATTAAATTAGGTCACGGAGGACAAATCTATATTAGTAGTGTCCTGGGCTGCCACTTTCAGACTGTCATGGCTGGAATTAATGAAATCACCAATGGTACAGAAACCCCAGAGGACAGAATTCGAAAGCCTGGTGGGGGTAAAAAGAAAATCATCGACACGGTGGAAAATATCGATGAAATATTTTTTGATATTCTAAAAAACCATACGGCTGGAAGCCCTATGGATGAAGAACTAAAATGGACAAACCTGAACCTTAAAGAAATTTCAAAGGTTTTTAAATCAAAGGGTATGAATATAACTCCCTATGTAGTAAAGCAGCTCTTAAAGAAACATGGTTTTGTAAAAAGGAAAATGCAAAAAGCTGTCACAATGAAAGACTCTAAAGATAGAAATGAGCAATTTGAGAGAATTCACGAGTTAAAGGAAGAGTACTCAAAAAGCGCTAATCCTATTATCAGTATAGATGTAAAAAAAGAAGTCATAGGTAATTTCTACCGTGATGGTAAAGTTTATTGTACCCACACAGTAAAGGTATATGACCACGACTTCAATACATTTTCAGATGGGGTTGTAATTCCACATGGCATATACGATCTAAAAAGTAACGAAGGATACATCACTTTAGGAACCAGTAAGGACACAAGCGAGTTTTGTTGTGACTGCATTAAAGACTGGTGGGAAAAATACGGTAAAAACAAATATCCAAAAGCAAATAGCATTTTAACCTTAGCTGATGGTGGTGGAAGCAACTCAAGCAGGCATTATATTTTCAAGGAAGATATGCAAAAGATGGTAAATGAAATTGGAATTGAAATCAGAATGGCTCATTATCCACCATATACGTCGAAATACAATCCAATAGAACACAGGTTATTCTGTCATGTTACGAATGCATGCAAAGGTACTGTTTTCAGCAATATTGAGATGGTCAAAAGCCTTGTTGAGAAGACTTACACATCTACAGGACTCAAAGTGTTTTCGACTATAAAGGATAAAGTTTATGCCACGGGAAAAAAGTAACTGAAAACTTCAAGGAAAAAATGAAAATTGTATTTGATGATTATTTAGGAAAATGGAATTACAGAGCAATTCCACAAGTGAAAAATTGAAGTTATATTTGCAGCATTCCTAAGCGCTTCTGCAGCTGCAAATAAACGTTTGCTTTTTTCATCAAGAAAAGGTTTTAGCAAGTTATATTTTTTGGAAATAATTTCCTCAAGCATATAGACCAAATAGGATTAACTTATATAAAAAAATACTCAATCTATTTTGTTACGAATACTTAGACAGTCGTACATTTAAAGCCAACATTACTCACTACCCAATTGTAGAAATGGTTTGAGTTTTGAGACAGCCTGTAATACTAAGTTTAATGTTAAAAGAATACAGAGTCAATTAGAATATACAGAACTTTCGCTACACTGCCTTTAATAGTCAACAAATGAACCTAACTATGTATGATTAACTCATTCCACTGCTATTTTTACCATTTTGTTTGAGTTCTTGTTAACCTCATGGAAATCTTGAAACACCTCCAAAAGCCAAAAATAACAAAAATTTCACCGTTAGATATGCTCAAATCAAATTTGAAAACCCGGAAAATAGACAAAAAGAAACGGTTTTAAGCTTAACATGTATAAAGACTTCTGATGTTGGGCAGTTGATAGATCAAGAGGAGCTCCATAATCAATGCATTAGCGACGATCCAAAAAAACGTATTGAGGTTTTGGGACAATTTAGATACAAATTCTCATTACTGCCAGATAAACAACAAGCATGGAACGATATACAGAGACTTACAAATGATGAAAAATGGGATGTGAAGTCTGCGGCAGCTTCTGCCCTTGGTTCTGCATTTGCTCATATACTAGATAAACAGCAAGCATGGAATGACTTACATAGACTGACGAATGATAAAAAGAGAGTCTTTTTAATTTTTTCTGGTTCTTCCCTAATTTTAAAAAAACAATAGAATTCCATCCAAATTCATTACACCTCTATCCTCATTTTGGAAAAGTTAATCCACTCTTTTCTCAACTCATTCAATTTTTTATACAACCTTTGATTTTTACCATAATTATTCGATAGCTATCGCTATAAAGTTGCATATTTCTATTGAAAGTTTCCATTTATCCATTATCCATACTGGAATCTTGCCCTCATTAAAGGAGAGAATCCCCTCCATTTACCAGTGCAGAAACACCGTTTGTTGAAATAAGTAAACAAATTGTAACAAAAATTAGTTAGACCACTGTCAGTCAAGCCATTGTACAATTAATGGATCTCCGTTAAGTTAAAAAATTTTCATACTATTGCCATTCCTCCATGATATAATATGTTTTGCGGTAAACTATTGCGGGACAGGTGGAAAGTTGAAGTTCCGGATGGAAATGACATGGATATTCGGGGCGATATTCTGGATCATGAATACCGTATTGATGTTGAAGGAGAGTAAATTGCAGAAGTCTCGAAAAAGTGGTTCCGCATCCGGGATACCTATGGAGTGGAAATCGAGCCAGGACAGGATAATGCGCTTATTCTGGCAATTACGACGGCGATCGATCAAATGGCGCACGAAGACTGAATAGGAAAAATTATTGAGACTTATTACTATGGGAGCGCAGAGGGTCACGAATACCCTGACCTTTACAGGCTGTCCGACAATTACTGATAGTAATATACAAATTCCTTTTTTTCAGTTTAAAGGCTTTATATGCCTTATTTTTCACATGTTTTTGCCCTTAAATTGAATTGTCGGACAGCCTGTTTAGGGTGGGGTGGCCGCATGCAATTTGATTCAATATTGTGACATTCATCTTTTTTCTTATCTTTTCAGATGATGCCGGAGTCGATTAAATTCTATTTCGTTTTTATTTTTTAACATTTTTATTTACATATCGATTTTTTTTGGTCTGCCCCTGTTAAGCCCAGCCAAACATTATAGCCGAGTTTCAATTCCCACATTTTTCAACGTAAATTATAAATTCTCTAATCTGCAGTAGTTCCGAATAACCCAAGTTCCGAATGCCAAATTTGACAGTCATCGAATATTTAGGATTTACCGAAAAAAATATCTAATGAACCATGGAATTCGTTTGTGATGCTAACCAAAAACGACTCCATAGCCATAGATACAGCCAGCTTGCTGGCTGTATCCTCTGAATTGTTTCGCAAATATGATATAATAACTTTGCCAGAATCTGCAAATTATGAATGTCAGGACACTCTAAACGTGTTGTTACATGCCTCAACATCTTCTACAAACTCTCTTGAATCTGCAAGTAATGACCTCAAAAGCAAAAATCCTAACTCAAGAATCCCCTCAGCAGATACTATTTTCAATTACATCAAAGACAATAATATTGAAGATGCTCTTTCTGCTTTCAGAAAAATGAATTTTGAGATTTTCAAGATGATGAAACTTGAAAACACTGTTCATGACATAGCTATTGATTTTCATGACATTCCATTTTATGGAGACAAAAATACTCCCGGAATTAGGGGAATAAAACCAAAGAATGGCAGTTCATGGGGTAAATCATTCTGTACCCTGGATATAATTGGAACTTCTCATTTGACACTTGACGTAATCGACATTAATGGTTTGAACAAGAATTATTCCCTTTTCATCGAATCTTTCTTCGAAAGACTTAAGATAATAGGTGTAAAAACAGGGACAACATACCTTGACAAAGAATTTTTTAACAGAGCTGTGATTTCAAAATTAGATGAACTTAAAGTCAATTTTGTTATAGCAGCTAAATCAAATCAGGTTATCAATAGAGAACTTAAAAATCATTAAAAAGAGTGGGGAAATACTCCAACTATTTTTGAATATCAATTTAAGCAAGGAGGACCTTCCTTCAGTATTGTGGCAATATACGATGATAAAAAGGAAAGGTACATCCTGTTTGCTACAAACAAAGAGGCAGAATCAACTGAGAAATTTGAAAAGACAATTCCTGAAGAATACAGAAAAAGATGGAACATAGAAACTGGCTATAGAGTGAAAAACGACTTCAAGATACGAACATGTACAAAATCTCTAGTAGCAAGAGTATTGTTCTTTGTTATTCAGTGCATCATGTACAATGTTCTAAATATGCTAAAGTCAGTTATCGAAATTACAGCTTATGAGCTAAAATCATTAATAAATGAAGACATAAACAAAGCTGTTAGATATAGCTGACTTTCCGCAGATGTCCTTTCAATTTTCATAATTTTTCCTGCTATCGTTTTTTCTGAAAACCGACTTGGTTACTCAAAATGTGTTTTTGAATTTTTTCCAAAACTTTCGACCTTTTGCCTTCATTTAGGACTTATAGCAGCCATTTTCTTAAGCTTCAGTAAAGATAATAACTGCAAATTTTCGAATATTTCTCCAAAAACGATAACAGGAAAAATGTTATTTTTTTGAAGACATCTGCGGAAAGTCAGATATAGGCTAAAGTCGCTGAATTTAATTCCGGTTAAGGTGTTACTGGAATGTTTGAGATGGTTTAATGAAGAAAGAAATCGAGTGCTACGCACTCGATTAACTATAATATAAGTTACACTAAATAAAAAATTACAAACTTAAGAGCTTATGCTATGAAATTACTCAATAAGATCTTACTTTTTATAAAATGTAAGTCGAAGTTATAGCTGAAGAATTTTAAGCTCTTATCAGTAATTTAGTATATTTTGAAAATTACTGGGCATAAAGTAAAATCAATATGTTTTTGTCATTCGGAAGTAAGTCTGATCGGAACTACTGATCTGATAGGAAATTTTATATATATGTAATGGGCAATAAGATTCCTTTATCCGGTAAGAAAGGATGAACTTCTTACCGGCCAGGCATAAAAAAACAAAAGAAGTGATAATGGGATGAC
>JAMXHR010000002.1 GCA_023955635.1 Methanosarcina sp. ERenArc_MAG2 | reverse complement strand
AACCTCACAATTGTGGGTTTGGGAGGATGCGGAAAAAAACTTGCTCGTGAAATATGCAATCACGATTGGTTACTCCACTACTACTCCAGTGATGTGAACAGGCTTAAGATTTATACGATGGATACGGATGCCAATGAATCTGCAGAAGATCAGCGGTGGGAAACAAAAATAATGGAGAAAGTAGATAATTTGGAGGGAGCGGGAAATATCGAGTTTAAGTCCTACTATCTACCAAACCTTGCAAATATTACACATATATCCGATTTAACCAGCGCTGCAGTTTCAGCAAGCATAAAAAGATCCCAATCGATCAAAACGTGGTGGTTGAATGATCCCGAAAACAATGGAGTTACTTTCCAAGACCTGAAACGTATTGATCACTTCATTATGGATGATTTTGGGGGTGGTGTGCATCGCAGAAGAGCCGTTTCAAAAGCTATTCTTTATAAAGTTTTGAGTGAAGGACAGGCAAATGGGTTCCCGACCTTTTCAAATCCAGGAGTTACAGCCATCATAGTAGGGATCGGTGGAGGTACTGGCTCAGGCATGTTCATAGACCTTGCAAGATATATCAAGGAAAAACGGGATGATGCAGTTTATCTCTTTGCAGTGCTTCCAACAACAAAAGAAGGAGAAAAAGAACAGCTTAATGCTGCTATTTCTCTTACAGAGCTTGAATACTTAAATGTGTCTCACGATGAGAGACTTTTTGATCATGTAATATTTACATCTCTGGGTCCTACGGAGTATACCAATGGACAGTATGAGCTAGAAGAAGTAGATGAATTTGATTCTGTCTTCCCGCAGATTCTCACTAACTTCTTCCATATAGAAAGAAGTGATCTTAACCTGAGTGACGCAAGAAAATCCTATTCTTCTTTTATTTTTGCCGATTCACATGTAATCGAATACCCTGTAGAAGAGCTTAGGGAATTAAAAGAGCAGTACAGCCAGATTATTCACGAACTAGAAGAGATCGATGCTGTCAGGAAAGATGTAAACGAGATTATTGAAAGTCTCCTTATCAGGTTCAATATCAGTGGAGAATCCACTCCAACGATGGAAGTCTTTGAGTTCATAAAAACGGAGTATAGGAATATTGAGAAAGTATGGACAAACAACATCGCAAAACTGCTTAATTATCACAGTGTGGAACAAATAGAGGAATTTATTAAATACAACGTTTCAGAGATTCAATTTGATAAAATTGGAACTTATAACGACTTGATATCCTATATTTCAAGAGTTAATAATTTCGCTCAAGGCGTTGCTCAAGATAAGCTCAAAGATGAAATCGATAAAAAATTGTTCCGTTTGATTCCGGAAGCCCTGGATACTCTAAGAAAAAATGCGATTTTATTTAAGCGGGTTGCGGCTGTTGAGAATGAAGATTGCAGGTCTGTAATGATTAATATCCTAAAAGGGAAAAGGGATATATCTCCTCTTCTTGGAGCACTGAATACTAAGAATCAGGAAATCCAAACTCTGAACATGAAACTGAAGCCGACCGAGCAGAAAATGGCCGAGCTAAACTCCCTGCCCATCGAGATCGACAAAAAGATCAAGGATAAATTAAATGATATTGATCTTGACCTTGAGTCCTATGCAAAAATCAACAGGAATATCAAATACCTTCCGGATAATGAACAAAAATTGAAAGAAACATTAGATCGGTATATAGATAAATTAAGTACTGGAAAAGTTAGAGGGAACGATAAAAATAGCTGGTTTTTGTCTGCTGGTACTAAAGATATTAGAATGGAAATTGAGGCTATCTCAAAAGACAACGAATACGATCTTGAAAGCTTAAGCAGGTTTATTGATTCCGTTACCAATTATTATTATTATAAAAGTAAGATAAAAGAAGTTGAAAAGGGCGGCTTGCGTGCACTTATATTGGGAAAGAGAAAGCAACTAATTAAAAAATATAATGAACATGCTGGGAAAGAAGAAGATTATATAAAATCAAATATAAAGTACTGGGCTATTCGCATAGATACACCCTTTAATATTGTCATACCTGGAAATTTTTTAACCATTGATCTAATTAAAAAGGTTGAAGTGCTTCGAGAAAGAATTTGTAATTCAGTATTTGCGGATTTGAATATAAATAATATAGATAGTGATAAACTGGATCGGATATTTGCATCCGATGATAGGGTAAAAATCAGGCAGTTTTTGCGAGAAGATCTGAAAGAACTCCATTTAAAAGCCGCTAATTACTTCACTAATATGGAAGATTTAAATAGATATATTAAAGATATAAATGAAGAAATCGAAGAAAAGCAACTGCAGTATGCTATGCTTGTTGAAGTCGATGCCGCCAACACAGAAACATTTTCAAGCCGAAAAAATTTCAATTTGCATTATGAGTATTTCCATGAACATTTTGAGATAATCAATAAAAAAATCGAAGCCGGAAAAAGAACAAAAAAAGGCATATACAAAACCAAATTTGGAAGTGTTAACCCCCAGATCCTATCTCTTGTGGAAGGCAAATCGGATACGAATGCCAATCCTGATATGGGCAACCTTGATATGGATAAAAACGGAAAATTAGAACTTGACAAGCTCATAAACCTTGCAAAATCCACATACCAGGATCTGTTTGAAAGTAGGAAACTTGGAGTAAATTCTTTAAAAATTTCAATCGGAGATACCGAAAGATGGACTTTTGGAAAAGCTGCTTTAGTTGTATCATCCACTTCCGGATATGTACGTTCTGAACTCATGAGGAGCATGATCAGCGTAGATATAAATCAGAGCCTGTCTTTGAAAAAACCTAATGATTCCCTGCTCACTCCCCATGGGCATACAAAACCCTGGGAGATTGCTCTGACCTTTTTTGCCGCATCAAGTTTTCTTGACAACATTTATCCCCTGGTAGCCGGAGGAGGTTACTGGGAAATTTATGCAAGGAATAAGGAAAATATACTGCATCATGTCCTGAAACTTCAGGACGGAGAATACATAACTCGAAACGCCCTCTTAAGCTCAGAAGCAGCAGGAAAGATTGCAAACAATGAAAGGATAGAGGAAATTCCCCAGGAGATCAAGAGCCTTTATGAAACGAAGTCATTAAAGGAGGCCTTGAAGCTTGAAAATCAATAGAAATCATACGATTTTTGAAATCATTTTGGTTTTATTGGGGGTTCTCCTATCCCTTATTTTTTATATATGAGTATGCCCTACTGGCTATCAGATACGGGATGGTACATAAAACTCACTTTCAGCTTTTTCGTCGCATCCTTTATTTTCAGTGCGATTGGGATGATTCTCGAGTTTCGCTCCAGAATCGGGGAATTTTCTTACTTGCAGTGTTCTTGCCGTTTGTGTACGTCTTTTACGTAAGCGGGTTTTTACGTATTGACGGATTTGTGTTTGGAATGTTGGAAGGTGGGTACTTAAGTTTTTATTCCTATTATAATAATCGCTTTGACAGGCTTGCAATGTATTTACGTCGATTCATCAAGATTTTTGTTGTATTTACCTCATTGTATCTAATCCTGGCTTTGATTAAGATTATGTGGTCTTCTCAAGAACCGGAGTTCATGTCAAGTGGTTCGAACAAGCTTTTTGAATTTATGATTTTGCTAGGAACATTATTTGCGTTTTCTTTCCTTCTTACGAAGACCATTCGCGGTATAAAGGCTTATGATGTATTTGTGTATGGGCCTTCACGATCCGGAAAAACATTGTTACTGCTGGCATTCTACAATCAGTTTGTAACTGTTTTAGGGGGCCAGAGAAAAGAAATTATCGTGTCGGAAAAAAACAAAGAAAGTTTAAAGATTGAAAATATGCTTGCAGATATAGAGAAGGGAGAACTTCCAAGAAGCAACCTCCAGACAGATCTTGCAATATATTTGTTATCAGGCAAAAAAGGAGTTAAACCTATAGGAATGACATTTGTCGACTATGGGGGAGAACATACAAAAAATTTTGATCCCACGCAATATGGGACAATAATTAAAGAACTCAACAAACGTTTCAATATAGACGTTCCCACACTGGAACAGAATATGGGAAATATAGATTTTATAAAAAACCTGCGAGATAATCATAAAAATGAATTTGCAGAGGCTGTAGAGAAAGTCACTTTTGCCCATGTATATAAAAGATTTGAAAGTGCAGGGAAAATCATTTTCCTGGTAGATGGAGACCATATCGTTGACTACCATACTGGCGGCAAAACAAATTTGACAAAACTCTTCGGTCACTACTCAGATATCATCAATATATTCGGGAATGAAAAGTCGTACGCGATTGTGGTGACCAAGACTGACATGTTCAAGGATCTTTCAAAGATAATGGAGGATTCAAAAGAAGCCAGGGATATAGAGCATGAAATATATGATCTGTTCTGCGAGATTACCACATTCAAGGAAATTGTAAATATGGCATATCAAATGCCGATCTACATGTACACGGTCAGTGTGGATGCAACCATGAAACCTCTCACTATGGAAAGTGAGAATCCAGAAATGCAGCGGGAATATCCAAAAATAAATCCATGGAGGGTTGGAGAAATTGGGAAATTCAGCTTCTAATCGTCGTGATGAAACTCCGGAGAACTTTGCTTTTTTCCACCTCTCCAATGCCAGCCATAACTCAGACTATGGAATATATAATTCAACGGGCCAGCTATTAAAAGGCAATACACTTTTTGAACACTACACTGAACTGGCAACGCAGCTTGATACAAAAAGAAGTGCATTTTACCTGGAATCAAAAGAGAATGAACTCATTTTTGGGTGCAGTTTGAGTGTAAAGGCTGAGAATGGAAGAGAAGAAAGAGTCGTATTCATCCAGGTCTACAAAAATTTACCATTGCAGGATGAGATTGTTTCTGATATTCAGTTATTAAAGCAGTTCTATGAGAGAGTTAAATTTGAGGTAGAGAATCTTGACGTGAAGAAATATAAGCTAGTTGGATTTTGGGAGGAAGGGGACTTTAAATATATTAAAGAGACCCCGATAGAAAAAGAAGTTTTAGAATATACAGCAGGCAAGATTCGTTCTCGCAAAAAAGTATCTGTCAAGATTTCAGAACTCAGTAGTGGGCTTTCCCTTATCCTTAAATTAATTACCATATTAAGACACAGATTTACATTTGTTTTTGATGTTTCACAATATCCTTCAGAAGCTGACGTTTCTATTAGTTTCATCAAACCAAATCCGGATTTTGAGATCGGAGAAAACGGGACGTTCCAAGAATTTACTAAATCGGGATCCTGGAATTTTTATAAAGAGTTGGGTGAAGAATTCTTTAAAGGTAAAACTTCTTATTCAAAAGGAAGTAAAACCAGGTCAGATTCCGTAAGCCCTGTTGTAAAAAAGATATTAAGTGACTCATTCTATTATTGCAGTTCATCGAATTCAATTTTAGACAACTTTGATGATATAGAGAAAGTTGAAATATTTCAGGGATTGGTCCAAAAAGCCACTGATGTAAACGATCCCAATATTAGAAAAGTTCTCACAAATATCTATAGCAAAATTGAATCGCCAGAATGCAGGAAAGATTGTTATAAAATATTACTCTCAAGGAATATATATATTGAAGACCTCATTGCAGATCTTGTACTAACTATGCATAAAGAACATAACAAAGATTTGTTCAATTTGCTCTTTAATAAGACTTCACGGGTGAATTTACCTCCAAACCATTTAGATAACGAGTGGGCACAGAATTCTAGAAGAGATTCTAAGTACAGCTCTTTTGAGAAAGGAGTTAAAAAAGCACTAAAACTCTTAGAATATTCAGACAAGATTAATTTTGTAAAATTTATTGCCAGTGAAGCACCTTCAAAGCCAAAAACCGAGGGAAAAATCCTTCTCAAAACTCTGATCGAGGATCTGGTTAATCTAAAAGGTAATGACTTTATTTTAAAGCTAAACGAAGAAGAAGCGAAAAATCTGGATGAAATTCAAGGTTCAGGCTACCTGGAAACAAAAAAAGGGCTGAAAAAAGGAAAAGAACCAGGAATATCAAAACCGTTTTTTGCGCTGTTGCTCTGGTTATGATTATTCTTATGTCTTATTTATTCATAAGTTATACCCATTCAATGGGAAATGAAGGAGAGAACAATTTCTCGAGCAATACGTCTATATTTATAGAATCTTTGAAAGCAATGTATGATAATAAATCCATAAATATTTTTGAGGGTACTAAAATTTCCGAGGGTGATCAAACAGCAGGAATAATACATAAATAAACGAAACAGATGGGGCATAAAGGTAAATTTGAAAAATATTAGATCTAACTTTCTGCAGAGGGCACTTAAATATAACCAATTCATCACTATCGTTTTTGATAATTGCTCGAAAAACGAAAGTGGATTTGTAATTTTGTAAAAACGGGTTGACTCAATGGGGGGTTTTTAGTTCTGGTGTATTCTTCGATTGTCGAGAGTGTTAGGGGCAGAGTGCTGGAGGACGTGGATTTTCATGAGAGATCAGTTTAACCTTGGCAAATGAACTTTTAGAGTTTTTTATTCTTCTATGATTAAGAAAATAACAACTTCTAACCAGTTAATTAATCTTGTTCCCGGAGTACTATAGAATAATTATGGAGAGAATTCATCGTCCGGTCTGATAAATAATTTCCTTGACGACGGGGGACTCATTTTTATTTATAACTAAATATAAACGCCTCCGCCAGCTTGTCTGGCGGCCCTGTAACCTACATTCGGCAGGTCGACAATTAATTTTCAATAGATTTACTGATGGCGATTTTGAAATGATGCTCCATAATTGTGTGCAGTTGTAGGTTTACATATGACCAATTGTTAATTTCTCATACAAAACTTCAATGAAAAAATGATTCAGTACTTATATATGTCGTGGGAGTTGAGCCACACGTTAACCAACTTTAAACCCAATATATAGTTAGCTAATATTCAAAAACGGTATCGGAAAAATGTTCTAATTTTTAATGTCGACCGCCGAAAACAGGCTGTAAAAAAGAAAGAAAATTGAGACTGAAGAGAAAATATTGAAAAGAAGTATTTCTCAGATATTTTTAGTTTTTTATTTGCCCTTTACAGGATTTTGGTTTTTTCACTTTTGGCTTTTTCAGCAATTTTTGCGTCTCTTTTTATCCTCTTTTTCTTTTTTCATTTGGCATGAAAGTCCGTGATGAGAAAATTCATCACGTGCTCTCTCCTTCCTTTTTCCCCATAATTGCGATTATTCCACTAATTATTGTTATCCTTTCATCAACCGAGAATATCTCAGTCTCAACAATCTTCCTCTTTTGAATTTCTCCCTTTTGATATCCAGTCTCGTCTTCATACATCTCATCCTTTGTAATAAGATGCCATATTATCGTTACAATTTTCCTTGCCAGTGCAATAATGGCCTTTGCAAATCCGATAGTCTTCTTTTTCCTGTTAAAAAACTCTTTTAACCTGCTATTTTTCTTTCTTGCTGCTGCCTGAGCAATCTGAGTCAGAATCCACCTTGCTACTTTTGATCCTCTCTTAGTGATTCTACCGTTATGGTATTTATCTGCAGATTGATACACATTTGGAACTAGACCAAGCCATGAAGCAAGTTTATCTCCCGAAGAAAAATCCCTGAAATCTTCTATTTCAGCAAGAAGAGTTGCCGCACCAATTTCCCCTATACCTGGAACTGACATCAAAATTTCCATTTCCCTTTTGTGCTTTTGATAAGCATAAGTGAAAATTTCTCTTTCCAGAACTTCAATTTCATCATCTAAATGTTTTATAAGGCTCAGGCATATATGAAGCCTGATTGCAGCACTCTGGGAGATTTCTCTGTCAAGAATTTCTCTTATCTGAACAGCTTTTTTCCTGACATTTGGAGAAAGAGATTCTATAATCTGATCAACATTCTTACCTGAAGAGATTCCTGCTAGAATTGCTCTACCATTTTTTCCAAAAATATCGGTCAGCACATCACCCAGATGTAACATTTCAGAAGAAAGAATAGCATGAGCTTCATTTTTTATATCGGTTCGTTTTCTTACGAGAGTTAGGCGAAGCCTAACATATGACCTGAATTCCCTATGCCTTTTTGGAAAAACTCTTGATGGTTGAACCATTTTATTCAATGAAAGTTGTGCAATTACTTCTGAATCTATTTTATCTGTTTTTTTATGTGTAAATGCTTTCATATCTCGAGCATTTCCAACTATAACAGGCAAATGATCTATCAATGATTCATAAATCGGAACCCAGAAATCACTTGTTGATTCACAGGCAACAACATCACATTTTTCTGATGTTACCCAATTTTTAAGGTTTAAAATTCCATCGTCATCTCTGGCAAAACGTTGTTGCTGTTTTTCACCTGATCTGCTGAGGATAGTAGCAATAACAAAACGTTTGTGAATGTCTAAACCACAAGATTTGTTTATTTCTCCGTCCAATTTACATTACTCCATCATTTCAAGGACAGTAGAATTGCTTTAAAGGCAATTTGGCATCCGTGATCAAGGTCACACCTGGGCCTTCGATGGCAATTCACTGATTAGTTTTTTGACGGTTTCGCAGAACCAAAGAAAAAACAACCTTCCTGTCCAAGGTAATGATGGAGTAAGTAAACAAAAAAGATAGGGTAAAAGAACTTTCATTGTTTGGGCTTGTTATTCAAAGAATATCATGTGCGTTTTTTAGGTAGACCGCTCTCCTGCGTCAAGCGTGGAAAGAACGACACAATACAGCGACTGACGTTACAGGGAGTCAAAATTCAGGATTTATAATTTCAAGCCCGCTTTTTGTCCCAACAGAAAAATTCACAGGATATTCGACTGAAATAAATTTATTTATATCTCTGAATGCAGTTGTAAAGATGACCGAAAATGAAACTTGACACTCTAATCCGCAGTTTTATGATAGCAGTTTTAATCTCGCTTATAGCAGTACTTCTGGAGTCGGCTTACTACGGACTGCATACAAGGAACATGTATTCTGCCAGTAATGCTGTCTATTCCATCACCAGTCCTTTTGTCAATAATTTTTCAGGTATAAGCAGCCCCATAAATACAGCAGTACTCGCTATAATATTCATTTCCAGCTTCTTGATAGCCCTAAACCTGATATCTAAAAGAGAACGAGCATAAAAAGAGAGGGATGGCAAAAGGTTTGATAGAGGGTACCCTTTGCTTTTTTGAAAATTAACCGAACCTTCCTATAAGAGCGCTTATGCTTTCGCTTGTAACCATGCCAATTATTCGGTTTTCGGAATCAATCACCGGGAGTGCGGAAATTGAATAGTTTTCCATTATTGAGGATGCGGTCTCTATCTTTTCGCCTGCGTATACGTATTTCACGTTGCGGGTGATTATCTCATCCAGTCCAGTGATTTTACAGGCGACTGCTTTTGTAATATCCCAGGAGGTGACAATACCTTCAAGCTTTCCGTCCTCTGATATGACAGGCAGGTGATTCACTTTCTTTTTTACCATGAGTATCGAGGCGTTTTCTATTGTTTCGTCTCTGGAAACCGAATAGAAATTCTGGAACATGATATCGCTTACAAGAATCTGTGAGAGAAAACCCCTTAGGAGGTAGTTGAGCTGTCCTTCTTCAAGTAAAAAAGCGTCGTGTCCGTACTGAGACCTGATTTCCTCGTATTTTGCATCAACTCCGTTTGCATTAAGAGCTGATACGATTTCTTGACCTTGATAAGGAGGATATAACCAGTCTGAAGTTATGGAAATTACAAGGTATTTTGCAGTAACACCTGAAAAACCCTCTATGAGGGATCCGTTCTTCGAAAGGTCAAAGAAATCGACTGCTTTTGTAATATAAAGATATGAATTGGCATCAAACCGCTTTGTAAAAGTATCTCCCTGATGATTAAGGTAACTTTCTACCTGAAAATTAGGGAAGAGTTCTGCACTTGCTTCATCCTGCTGATCTCTCCCGAACTTCTTCTGCATCGAAGCATCGCTCAGGTATGTAATATGCCCTATCATCCGTGCAAGTGCAAGTCCCTGTGCAGGTATTTCTTTCCCGTAATAGTTTCCCCGTTCCATTTCGGGTCGTCAGTTATGGCTTTTCTTCCGATTGCCTCGAATGCAATTTGCTGCGGAGTTGAGGATGCAGTAGTAGCTATTGCAATAGCCTTCTTTACCATTTCAGGGTAGCTGACTGTCCATTGAAGTACCTGCATTCCACCCATCGAACCGCCTGCAACTGCAAAAAGCTGTTTTACTCCAAGATGCTCTATCAGCTTTTTTGGGCATTTACCATATCCGCTATGGTGATGACAGGAAACAAGATGCCATAGTGTTTTCCGGTTTCAGGATTTATGGAAGAAGGGCCTGTGGAACCCTTACAGCCCCCAATTATATTTGAACAGATGATACAGTATTTCTCAGTGTCAAATGCCTTATTGGGACCAATTACGATATTCCACCAACCTGGTTTTTTGTCACCTGCATGAAGCCCGGCAGCATGGGCATCGCCTGTAAGGGCATGGCAGATCAGAATAACGTTGCTTTTATCAGCATTCATTTTCCCGTACATCTCGTACTCTATACTGACACGAGAAAGGGTTTTTCCACTCTCGAGCCTGAAAATCCCAGGTATTTCGTAGTTAATTGAATGAACGATCCCTATATTCTGGCCTTTTTTTCCGAAAAAAAGTTTCTAAAGGAATGATTTTGGGCCGAAATTCCCATGCTCAGACCTCTGAGAGTGCCTGCTCTATATCGGAAATCAGGTCCTTTTCATCTTCGATTCCTATAGAAAGCCTGATAAAGTCTTCAGTTACTCCGCATGCCGCCTGTTCTTCCTTTGACAGCTGTTCATGAGTGGTTGAAGCCGGATGGATTACAAGGCTTTTTGTATCCCCTATATTTGCAAGATGGGAAAAGACCTCAAGGCCTTCGATAAACTTTTTGCACTCACTGGCTCCGCCTTTGATCCCGAAACCTATTATTGCGCCAGAACCTGATTTGAGGTATTTCTTTGCAAGCTCGTGGCTGCTGTGGGATTCGAGCCCTGGATAGGAAACCCAGGAAACTTTCGGGTGCTTTTCCAGAAATTTCGCAACCTCAAGGGCATTGTCACAGTGCTTCTTCATTCTGAGAGGGAGAGTCTCAAGTCCAAGAATAAACAGGAATGAATTAAAAGGAGAAATGCATGCTCCTGTATCCCTGATAAACTGTACCCTTGCTTTTGTAATAAAGGCTGTTTTTCCAAAAACTTCCTTGTATTTCAGGCCGTGATAGCCAGGGTCAGGTTCGCAGATTTCAGGGAATTTCTCAGGACTCCAGTCAAAGTTTCCGGAGTCAATAATTACTCCTCCGACAGAGGTCCCGTGGCCTCCTATGAATTTTGTTGCGGAATATACGACTATGTCTGCCCCGTATTCTATTGGCCTTAAGATCAATGGGGAGACAGTATTGTCCACAACAAGGGGAATTCCTGCTTCATGGGCAATCTCTGCAAGCTTTTCAAGGTCGGCCACATCAAGCCCCGGATTTCCTATTGATTCCACATACAGGGCCTTTGTATTTTCGGAAATTGCGTTTTTGAATTCTTCAGGGCTGCTGGAGTCCACGAATTTTACGGTCCTTCCGAGCTTGGGGAAAGTATAATTGAAAAGCTCGTAGGTCCCTCCATAGAGCTTATCCCCTGAAACGATCTCGTCTCCCGGTTTTGTGAAGGTGAGAAGAACTGTTGTAATTGCAGCCATCCCTGAAGCTGTTGCAAGGGCACCTATGCCTCCTTCGAGAGCAGCAATTCTTTTCTCAAAGACATCGGTTGTGGGGTTCATCAGGCGTGTATAAATATTGCCTGCTTTTCTAAGCCCGAAGAGATCGGCTGCTTCTTCAGCGTCTTTAAATACGTACGCTGCTGTCTGATAAATAGGAACTGACCTTGCTCCTGTAGTCGGGTCAGGTTTTGCTCCTGCGTGCACGGCAAGAGTAGAAACTCCCAGTTTTCCAAACCTATTTTTTTCAGACTTTCTTTACTTCCCGTATTTTTCTTACTTCCTTTTTCATTCTGATTTCCGTTTTCGTCCTTCATCTCCTTTAACCTCCAACAATATTTTTCTGCTCTCTCAACCAGGAAACTTTCCAGGTACTTCACTCTGTCCCGGAAAGTTCACTGTTTTTCAAGTCAGAAGTGAGAATCGAACTCACGTATCTCCGGGTTGCAGCCGGAGGCATAGCCACTCTGCCATTCTGACGCCAACTTCCATTATGTATATAATTACCAATTGTTACCGTATCATCACAATTGTGATGATTGTATAAATACTTACCTGATAATAAGAAAAGATTACAAAATATATAAATATGGCACAGGATAGACATTTTCGAAAAATATTTCAGAGAAATATCCGGGAAAGAACCCCTACCCAATCTCTCCCTTTTATTTCAATTTCAGCTGATCTCAAGCATCCTGTCCAGCGATTTTTTTGCTTTAACCCTTACATGCTCCGGCACACGGATTTCGTATTCCATATTCTGAAGGCTGTTCAGGATGGATTCGAGGGTGATTTTTTCATATTATAACAAAAAGTTTTCTCTGATGAAGCATAGAATTTTTTATCCGGGTATTTTTTTCCAGACTCTGGACAATTTCTCTTTCGGTCCCGATTATAAATTCTGTGGAACCCGACCTTTCCACTTCTTTTACGATTCCTGATGTGCTGAGAATATGGTCTGCAAGGCTAAGGACTTCAGGCCTACATTCGGGATGTGCAAGAAATTCTGCGCCTGGATGCATTTTTTGCAATTCTTTTACATTCTCATCACGGATGTTATCGTGAACGTGGCAGAATCCGGGCCAGAGATGTATTTTCTTGTCGGTATGAAGGGATACAAATGCTCCAAGGTTTTCATCCGGAATAAAGATAATCTCCCGGTTTTCAATTGAATTTACCACATTTATTGCATTTGCAGATGTGCAGCAGATATCAGATTCGGCTTTTACTGCGGCTGAACTGTTTACATAGCAAACAACTGCTGCTTCCGGATGTTTTTCTTTTTCACTTCTAAGAGACTTTACTGTAACCATATCTGCCATAGGGCAGCCTGCGTCCGGAACAGGTAAAAGAACCAGCTTCTCAGGGGAAATAATTGATGCTGACTCTGCCATAAAATGAACGCCTGCAAAAACTATAACCTCTGCTTTTGAATTCACTGCGGCTTTGCAGAGGGAGAGAGAATCCCCTACAAAATCCGCAACTTCCTGAACTTCCCCGCGTGTGTAAAAATGTGAAAGTATTATTGCATTCCTTTCATGTTTGAGTTTTTTTATTTCCTCTATAATTAACCGATCTTCCATAAAAATCTCATTCCTCAAATGCAGGTATAAAACTGCAGAAACCTGTTTTTCAACCTTTATTTTTAATATTGATGGACATTTTTGTGTCGTTTCGACAGGGCTATTTTAAATTTGGGGAATAATACAGGTACTAATTCAGGAGGAAGCTTACGATCGTTATTTAGTTCCGCATACCGGACAATTCTCTGCTTTATTAACCTGTAGTTCACTGAAAGAGCATGAAAGGCCGTCCCATAATAAAAGGCGATTTTCCAGAAGCTTTCCCTGTCCTGTCAGATATTTAATCGCTTCATTTGCCTGAATTGAACCTATTACCCCTGGTGTTGTCCCAAGTACCGGAAATACTTCTTTTTGAAGGAACTCGGAAAAATGCAGCAAAGGCATGGGGTTTTTCCTGGAATGATTGTTGTTGCCTGACCTCTATACCCCGAGACAGCGCCGTGAATCAGAGGTATATTTCGTTCCACTGCAAGCCTGTTAAGGACATGTCTCGTATCAAAATTGTCCAGCGCATCTATGATCAGGTCGCAGGGAGGAACTATTGAGCCTGCATTTTCATCCGTGATTTTTTCCCTGATTATCTCTACTTTTATTTCAGGATTCAGGGAGAGCAGCTTTTCCTCTGCGGATTCGATCTTCGCTCTCCCAATATCTTTTTCATGGTGGAGAAATTGCCTGTTAAGGTTGCTGAGATCCACTGAATCGAAATCCGCAATTATTATTTTCCCTATTCCTGCAACTGCAAGATAGGTAGAAACCGGAGATCCCAGACCTCCTGCTCCGGCAACAAATATTTTTGCGTTTTTCAGTTTTTCCTGGCCCTCTTCCCCAAAAAGCATTATCTGCCTGATATACTTTTCATTTGTAATTTTCTCCATTTATATGCTCCAGGATTTAATTTATGATAATTTCAAAAGCCAGAGTCAATCCTTCCAGGGTTCAAGTCCTTTTTTCCGAAGATAATCGTTAATTGCCTCATGGATTGCCTCTTCTGCAAGCATTGAACAGTGCATTTTTATCGGAGGAAGCCCGTCAAGTGCCTCTGCAACTGCTTTGTTTGAAAGTTTCCAGGCTTCTTCCAGGGTTTTTCCTTTTATAAGTTCGGTTGCCATACTGCTTGATGCAACCGCAGCTCCGCATCCGAAGGTCTGAAACTTCACGTCCACAATCCGGTTTTCTTCTACTTTAAGGAAAATCTTCATTATATCTCCGCACTTCGCGTTTCCCACCTCTCCTACTCCGTCACAGTTCTCAATGCTTCCCATATTTCTGGGGTTTGAAAAATGGTCCATCACTTTAACGCTGTAATCCATGAGTTGTCCTCCATGCTATTTTTTGATTCACTAATTATTTCAAAGAGATTTCCTTTTTACTTATAATTCCCTGCAATTCCCCGATTTGTTATCTCAGATAGTCCTGTATTCTTTGGGAGTTAGTGGGGACATATTTCTTAGCTTTTGTACTATCTCAGGCAGAGCCTCAAGCACTCTATCCACATCTTTTTCGGAATTCATCCTTCCGAGGCTCAGCCTGAGTGAACCGTGGACTATCTCGTGTGGAACTCCGCAGGCCATAAGCACATGCGAGGGTTCGAGAGAAGAAGAGTTACACGCGCTGCCTGTGGATGCAAAAATTCCTTTCGCATTCAGCAGAAGAAGGAGAGATTCGCCCTCTATGTATTCAAACGTGATATTTACGTTATTTGCAAGCCTCTGTGTGGGATGTCCATTGAGATGGGTTTTCGGGATTTTCAGAAGCCCTTCAATCAGGCGCTCTCTCAGCGCAAGCAGGTTTTTATCCGTTTCTCCAATTTCGCCCGCTGCAAGCTCTATCGCCTTCCCAAGGCCAATGATGGCTGGGACATTCTCGGTTCCCGCCCTGCGTTTTCTTTCCTGAGCCCCACCGTGAAGGAGGGTTTCGATTTTTACCCCTTTTCTTATGTAAAGTGCTCCGCATCCCTTTGGTCCTTCGAACTTGTGCCCTGAAAGAGATAAAAGGTCAATGTTCATCTTTTTGACATCTATAGGAACATGGCCTATTGCCTGCACCGCATCCGTATGGAAATATATCCTGTTCTCTCTTGCGATTTTTCCAATCTCTTCTACAGGCTGAATTGTTCCTATTTCATTGTTTGCGAGCATTATGGAAATGAGTATAGTGTCATCTCTTATCGCGTTTTTCAGTTCCTCAAGGGTTACCATTCCATATTTATCAACAGGCAGGTATGTTACCTCAAACCCCTGCCCTTCCAGCCACAAACAGGTATGTAGGACGGCATGGTGCTCGATAGAGGAGGTTATTATGTGTTTTCCTTTATTCCTGTTTGCAAAGGCTATCCCCTTTATTGCCCAGTTATCGGATTCTGTACCACCGGATGTGAAATATATCTCATTTTCTTCAGCACCGAGGGCATTTGCAACCTTTTTTCTTGCTTTGTCTATTGCATGTTTTGAGATTTTTCCTATCTCATAGATAGAAGAAGGGTTTCCGAAATTTTCTGTCAGGTAGGGGATCATCTCTTCAACAACTTCCTTTCTTGCAGGAGTTGTAGCAGAGTTGTCCATGTAAATGGTCTTGTCTCCAACTGTCACACTCGCACCTTCACAATTGTGAATCCTCATAACAATCGCGACTATTTAAGTTTTATCGTAGAATATACCCGAATAAAATAGGTAAATTCTTAAAAACTTGCCGGTTTTCTTGAAGTTATTGCATCCTGGATCAAACTCATTATTATTTTTTATTATGATAATAAATATATATGTATATAAGATATATTCTTTCTCAATTGTAAAATCTCAAAAAGTGATGGTAATTATGGAAACTCCGTGTCAAAAGATTGTGTGGGATCTGGTCCCCGCAATAAGGTCCAGTCTTGCAATCGAACTTGTAAAAAAAGGACAGTCACAGGCAACGTCGGCAAGGTTGCTGGGGATTGCCCCGTCGGCAGTTTCCCAGTATATTTCGGGAAAAAGAGGATACAGGATCGAGTTCCAGGGTGAGACGAAAGAATTGATCGAAAAACTTGCTCAGGACTTAATCGAGAACAAAGTCGACGACTTTGTGGTAAGGATGTGTAAGATCTGTGTAAGTGCAAGAGGAGTTGAGAGCAACTGCAATAGCAGTTGTGGTCCGGAAGAGTCGGGCAGTAACACAGGAGAACCTGAAAAATAAAAGCTGATTTTTAATGGTTACTGTATCGTTTTCGGATTCTTATTAGTTCTTTTAAGTACAGAAGTTTCTCGACAACTTTATATTTAACATATTACGAATTCACAATTGTGAATTTTTTGTGTAAACTGCTCTTATGTTGCTCTGAGGAATAATGCAGGATCTCAAACCCTCTGCGCTTCGAAGCGCTTAATGGATAATTGTAATGACCTTAAAGCTATGATTCTGCATGAAAAAGCATACACTATCGGCTGTTTAAATATAAGCTTGAACAAATTGAACTATAGAAAGAACCGGAAAAAAGCAAATTGCAGGAAAAAGGCGATGGTATGGGACGAATATACTCAGATATAACCTGGACAATTGGCAATACGCCTCTTGTCCGGTTGAACCACATAACTAAAGGTCTGCATGCAGATGTAATCGTTAAAGTTGAGTCCTTCAATCCTATGGGAAGTGTAAAGGACAGAATCGGACTGTCAATGGTCGAGAAAGCCGAGCGTGAAGGGAAAATCAAAAGGGGTACCACCATTGTTGAAGCCACAAGCGGCAACACTGGAATTGCACTTGCAGGTGTATGCGCTGCCCGCGGCTATAAGCTCATACTGGTCATGCCTGAAACGATGACAATAGAACGGAGAAAACTGCTTAAGGCTCTCGGAGCAGAACTTGTCCTGACACCCGGGCATGAAGCAATGAGAGGGGCAGTCAGTAAAGCAGAACAGATGGCTGCAGAAGATCCTACTCTGTATTTTATACCCCAGCAATTCCAGAACCCTGCAAACCCTGAGGTCCATAGCAGGACAACTGCCGAGGAAATATGGAAAGATACGGACGGCAGAGCGGATGTGATTGTGGCAGGCGTGGGAACCGGAGGGACAATTACGGGTATTGCCGGCGTTCTCAAACAAAGAAAGCCTGCTTTCAAGGCAATTGCAGTAGAACCTGCCGAATCTCCCGTGCTCAGCGGCGGAAGTCCGGGCTCGCACAGGATCCAGGGAATAGGTGCAGGTTTTATCCCTGATGTACTCCGGCTTGATCTGGTCGATGAAATAATTCAGGTAACCGGAGACAATGCCATTGCCACAGCCAGACGATTAGCAAAGGAAGAAGGTATTCTTGCAGGCATATCTTCAGGCGCAGCTACATATGCCGCACTGCAGCTCGCATCAAGGGAAGAAATGAGCGGGAAGATGATTGTTGTTATCTTACCGGATACCGGAGAACGTTATCTGAGCACTGACCTGTTTGAGTGACCGATTGGCGATTGTTTGACTTATTCACATAATAGTTGGCTAACTGGTTTATTTAACAGCTAATACCGGAAGATTTCAAATGAGAATCAGGGAAGATATCAGGACAGTTTTTGAAAAAGACCCGGCAGCAAGGTCTACTCTCGAAGTTCTCTGCTGCTATCCGGGCCTGCACGCTATCTGGATACATCGAGTATCCCACTCTCTCTGGAACAGGCATTTCTTTTTTCTGGCCCGCTTGCTCTCTCATATCTCCAGAATGTTCACAGGCATTGAAATCCATCCGGGGGCAAAGCTAGGAAAACGGGTGTTTATCGACCATGGATCCGGAGTGGTAATAGGAGAAACTGCCGAAGTTGGGGATGACGTCCTCATATATATGGGAGTAGTGCTGGGGGGAACCGCTCTTGAGAAGACAAAACGCCATCCTACCGTTGAAAATGATGTGGTTCTCGGCTCAGGCGCAATTGTACTAGGGCCAATTACGATCGGGAGAGACGCTAAAGTAGGCGCTGGCTCGGTTGTGATCCGGTCAGTCCCGCCCGGAGCTACGGTCGTGGGAGTTCCTGCAAGGATTGCGGAGCCACAGCCATTCGTTTCTCCAGGGCAACTCGATCATAATAAGTTACCTGATCCTGCACTTATCGTGATAAGCCAGATGCTTGACCGCTTAAGCAAGTTAGAAGAACAGTTCCAGGCACATGAAGAATCCGCAACTTTATCCGGAATAACCACGCAAAGGACAGGGCTTAAACAGGATGAGCAAATTTATTCCCGACTAAAAGAAGTGATTGATCCTGAGGTCGGGATAGATATTGTCAAGCTGGGCCTTGTCAAGGAAGTAATTGTGGACGGAGCAGCTGTAGACGTAAACCTGGTATTGACAACAAGCACCTGCCCTATGATCGAATACCTTAAGGACCAGATCCGGCGAAAAGTCCTGAGCGTTAGCGGGATAGAAAAGGTTACTGTCAATATACTTGACGAGCCCTGGGAAGGAGATATATTCAAAAAACAAACAATTCAGAAACAGTCCCCTTAAACACGCCAGTCTACAAGAAGAATATGGGGTTTCAAACCGGTTAACCCTGCATATCTTCGCGGATTAAAAAAGGGCTCTATTATATACAGCTGACTTTCCGCAGATGTCCTTTCAATTTTCATAATTTTTCCTGCTATCGTTTTTTCTGAAAACCGACTTGGTTACTCAAAATGTGTTTTTGAATTTTTTCCAAAACTTTCGACCTTTTGCCTTCATTTAGGACTTATAGCAGCCATTTTCTTAAGCTTCAGTAAAGATAATAACTGCAAATTTTCGAATATTTCTCCAAAAACGATAACAGGAAAAATGTTATTTTTTTGAAGACATCTGCGGAAAGTCAGATACAGGAATCAAAATCAGATTTTTTAATTCTCTGGATTATATCAATAAAAAATTTAGTTTCTCTTTTCACATCGTCACTGCATACTATTGCTGAGATTGCAACCAGGCTATCAGCTCCATTTTGAATAACGCTCACGCAATTTTTTTGTTTATTCCGCCAATAGCAACTAAAGGAGTTTCTATTGCACTTTTAACCTCTCATATTTTTTCAGGGCCGATTTCCTTTCCCGCATCTTTTTTGTAGCAGTATCGAATATGGGACCAAGGCCCACGTAATCAGCCCCTTTTTTCTGCCCGGATTGCCCCATGCCCATCGTGGACAGTAAGGCCAATTATCTTATCCGAACTGAGAAGTTTTTTGCGGTTTCTATTGGCATATCGTCCTGACCAATATGGACTCCGTCCGCATCAACCGCTAAAGCAACATCAATTCTGTCGTTTATCAGAAATATTGCCCTGCTTCATGTTCTCTTGATTTCGGAAGCTTCTTCGACCATCTCTTTTGTGCTCTTATTTTTCTCCCGATGCTGAACAATCCTGCAAACTGACTCGACTACCTCCCTGACATCGGGTAAAGTCCCTTTCTTCGAGAGCCCGGAATCTGTCACAAGATAAAAGTCGATTTCTTTTAAGAGGAAACTTTTCCGGATGAAATTTTTAGGGGTCATAGCTACTTCTATCCTTCAGCATACGTATTTCAAAAATCACTTTCTTCTTTTTATTTTTCCTTTTAGATTCATTCTCATTGGTCGTCGGTTAAGGAATTTTCTTGCGTGAAGGCTATCGATTTTATGTCATAAATTGGCCTCAAATTTTAGCCTCTTTACCTAAAATCGATATCCTGTTCCAGTTCAAAGTCTATCTAAATTTTGGACATATATTATGGGAATGAATCCAATTTGTCATGATTCCTCACTTAACCTAAGACGCATGAATATTTTTTTAACTATAAATATAATTTATTTTTTAAAAAATAAGAGATATTAAAATGTCGTTTTTGATCGAAATGTTACCTGAAACTTTGGAAGCTGTCTGGAAGATAAAAAATTCCCTTTTTAAAGATGGCTTTCTGGATTTCAAAACCCAGGAATTGATCGGTGCGACCTTTTAAAATTGAATGTTCTTGATTTTTTGTAAAGATGAAGCTGTTGAAACAACTTCAAAGTGAATGCCGTAAAAAGGCTGTAGAAATAAATTTAAAGACAACACGTGGATAAACTCCATTATCTTAAATCGGCTTTGTCAAGTTTCGGCGACTAAAAATAATGCAATTTTACATCATTAGTAGTCTCCTTCTCGAAAAGATGCCATCAATTATAGCCTCGAAGACTTGACAAAATTTAATAATATAGAAATATATTTTTAAAGTAGAAAAGTTTACTATCTTTAAAAGCATATTGTCCTGTAACCTTATTGTTTTATTTATATGACAATCTAAACTGAGACTAAACATGAACGAAATAAACAGCAATATAGGACATAGAGGACATAATCTTTTTAAAGTTTTAGGAATCACATCGCTGGCACTTGTTATACTTGTGAGTATAGTAGGTGCGGAGCCATCTTCAAATATTACGTTTGTAACTACTGGTTCATCATTTTCACCTATTATTACAGTTACAGGTGATCCTACAATTCAATGGATATTTGGTGACGGTTCAACATCTAATTCTCAGTCTCCTACTGTGAATTTTGGTTCAGCGGGGACAAGAGAAAACACTCTGGTAGTAACACCGTGGAGTGCAGTAACTAAAATCAATATAGGTTATGATGGCTCAGATGGTGGAGCAACTCCAAGTTCCAGTACAATAGCAAATTTGGCACAACAGAATGTAATAGCTGTTAGCGGTTTAGAAAATGTTGCACCACACCTCCAGATATGGGCTTCAAATTATAATCCAATAACTGCTCTGGATTTCAGTAATTTCACTGCACTGCATACGATTGAGTGTTTTTCTTGCAGGTCATTGGCTACTATCAGGCTCCGTAACGTTCCATCTCTGACCAGGCTTTGCATCGAGCAATCCGATATTTCTTATCTTGATCTATCAGAAGCTCCCTCTCTTGCTGACCTTCGTGGAGCATCTCAGAGAAGCTCAACATATTCAATAAATTGGGGTACTACGGGGGCTAATATCTGGCATATATGTGTTAGAGATAATCCACAGATAACGAGCACATTCCCATTAAGTCAGTTTCCACTTTTGAGAGATTTTTTTAATTGGAATGACAATCAAAGCGGCACTCTGCACTTAACTTCAACAAATTTAAAAAGTGTCCTATCAGCCAATAATCATTATAATGATGCTGTCTTTTCTGGTTGTTTCCCCGCAGGTGCAAATGGTGTTTTAGAAATTCAAAATAATAACCTCAGAAGTTTAGAGATTTCCAATGATCCTGGTTTACTTAATTTAAATGCTAGTTTTAATTCATTAAATCAAACAGCAGTAGATGGGATACTCCAGACATTAGATCTTTATAGTACTAACAGTGGGTCTTTAGATTTAACTGGAAATGCTGCACCATCAATTATAGGAATAGCACATGCAAATAATTTAACAACTAGAAATTGGGAAGTTAAAATTTCATCTAAAAATAATCCACCTGTTGCAAATTTCACAAGCAGTATTACTTTTGGATCGATTCCATTAGCAGTTCAATTTTATGATACAAGTATAAGCAATCCAACGATACGGTTATGGGATTTTGGAGATGGAACTTATTCAACTGAGGAGTTCCCAAAGCACATTTATCTCTCTCGGGGGAATTACACAGTAACTCTCACAGTAAGGAACTCAAGTGGTTTCGATTCTAAAGTTGTCGTAATAACTGTTTTGGAACAACCAGTTCGCCCTTTAGCAAATTTCAGTAGCAACGTCATTGAGGGCTATGTTCCATTAGATGTGCAGTTTAACGACTTATCGGAAAATATAACGGAGAGATACTGGAACTTTGGAGATGGAACCAGTTCAACCGAGACGGATCCAATACATACATATTCAGTAGCAGGAGCCTATACTGTTAAACTGACAGTAAGCAATGAAAAGGGAAATGACTCAAAAACTGCTGAAATAAATGTACTTACACCAAGCAGTTCAAGCGGTGGCAGTGGTGGAGGAAGTAGCCACAGCAGTTCCAATGGTGGTGGAGGTGCAGGTGGTTCCCCTGAACCCGCAAAAAACGTTGAAGTCAAGGAACTTTCACAGGCATTTATTACAAATGGAAAACCTGTACATTTTGATTTCGCAAAGAATGCCACCTGTGTCGCGTATATAAGCTTTGATGCAAAGAGAACTTTTGGCAAAACCACAACTATTGCTGAAATGCTCAAAGGAAAATCTGCTCTGGTTTCCGAACTACCTTCCGGCGAGGTTTACAAATCCTTTAACATATGGGTTGGAAACGGCGGAATTGCAACCTCAAAGAACATCGAAAATCCGGTCGTTTGTTTCAAAGTTGAAAAATCCTGGATACAGGATAAAAAGATCGATCCGACTTCTATCATCCTTAATATGTACAATAATACAAAATGGGGGCAGCTGGAAGTAGAGCCGTCAGGAAAAGATGATAAATTCCTCTATTTCATCGCAAAAAGCCCAGGATTCTCTTCCTTTGCAATAACCGGGAAGGAAAAAGTCGCGTCTGCACAAAACGAAACGAAAACACAGCCTGAATTAGAAAATGGAATCGTTAATAACGACGCTAATCAAAATGATACAGGGAATAAAGGAATGGAAGCTGGACAAAAAGAAATTCCGCGTACACCTGGATTTGAAATGGATTTAGGAATAGCCTGTGTCTTTGGCTTATTCCTTTATAAACGAAAGTAAAAAAGCAAAATCCCAAAATTCGATATGGAAAACAATAGATGAAAGGTTAATCCTCTCATCATATTTTTTCAGATCCCTGCCTGTGACATTAAAATCTCCAACCTGTTTGGCTGCAATTTTAACTCCAATATCCTTCTTTTTTCTGGTTAATTGCCGTATACTATCTGGTTCCATATCCAACAAATTAAGTTTTCTCATAGTATTTCAAGAGGTTATTCTCGAAGTAATCCTTACCGACATTGGTTTTTCCAGGATAGCAACAGTAAGGGTTTTCAAATTTGGAATCCGTTGTAAAATAGCAGGCTCCCCTGCATCCACCCCTGCAAATGGCTCCTTTGTCACAATTTTTACAGCTTCCTGTCAGCATATTAATGTCGAAATTTCTATTATAAGCAAAATTGCCTTCTTTATACCATATTGTGGATAGGGACTCTTCACGCAAATTGCCTTCGATGAATTCATCCGAACACAGGGATTCACAACCTTTAACATTGCCTATACTATCTATCCCTACAACTCTCAAACCTGCCTGGCATCCTGACCATTCGCAGATCGTCCCAGGCTGGCTTCTTAAGTATAATTCATTTTCATCGAAATATCCGATGTTGTCTCCTGCATAAATAACGATCTTTTGTTCATTACGTTTTTCTCTAATAAACTTGGTAATAAGGGGCACTTTTGCGGGATCCAGGAGCAAACTCTTTTTATTGGCCATGTTTCCCATTGGGTTAACTATTTGCATCTGCCAGAGCTTTATGCCCTTTTCTATAAGCAAATCGTGCATCGGCGATAAATCCTCGAAATTTCTATCTATTAAACTGGTAACGACAGCTATAGGGATGCCTTCTCTGTTAAGTATGTCAAAGGCTTCCATTACTTTTTCGAATGAAGTACTTATATTTCTCATATTATTATGATTGTCTTCCATTCCGTCGAGAGAAATTCCCACATTAGTTAATCTGGCATATTTTATCTGGGCAATTTGTTCGTCTCCAAGTAAAAAACTATTAGTAATAAGATTAACGTCAACACCATTGTCAGATAGCTTCCTGGATATCTTTTCCCATCCTTCGTATAGAAAGACCTCGCCCCCAATAAGAGTTACCTGTTTGCATCCGAGATCTGCCAATTGTTCAGCTACATTAAGACATTCATCAACCGTGAGTTCATTTTCTCTGGCTTTTCCTGCCATAGAACCACAGTGCCTGCACTTCATATTGCATTTGAGTGTAAGCTCCCACACACAGAATTCAGGTCTGTATTCATCTGTATTCATCTGTATTACTCCGTATTATAGAGCAGCCTGATCAAAAGCCTGTACAATGGATTTGAGCATTCAGCATACTCTATTAAGTTGGATATTAAGTTGGATACTCATTTAGAAAAAAGTTTTAAAATATGGGATATTATTTTCGGTTTTCTTCCTCAGGAAATAGGACCATAGACGCTGATTATCGCGAGCTACCCACATGCCAAAAAAATAAAAGGTTGATGCAGAGAACACCTGCTATGGCAGAAGGGTGTTAAAAGATCACATTTGGACGATTAAAGAGCTTATTATGGGAGTCGGGTTCCCAAGTCTAATAACGCATAAGGGAGACAACCGATTTTTCTGCCGCCTAAGCTCTATGATCAACATTTGCCGGGTTTTAATCTAGACATATCCTCCCGCTTATATGTGGCATATCGATCCATCCGAGGGATCAAGTAGAATGCAATATTTCACAGAACGCACTTGTGTTCTTCCAGTAGATAGAAACTGCATATTTGCCACCTTTATCACTCCCAGTAATCCATACGCACAACAGGCCAACCCTCTTGAGCAGAGTCAGTTGCAATAGCAAATGTAACAGAACTGATGAAATCAAAGATAACAGGTGGCCAAGATGGTAACTCCCCGAAATCAGATCTTTGTCTTCACCAGAACTGAATTCAACCGCATAAGCTACTTTTATTTCACTTTAGAATCAATTTCATTTTAGAGGCACACCATACAAAGGCCTGACCACACCGTAGAGAGGCACAGGTCGAGGTTCTGGCACCGGTGGTCTTAAGTATACACATCCGCCCCCGGGATACAAAACCAGGATATTTTTGCTAACAATCATTATTTCACCATCCTATGTCCTTAAAAGGATTTAAAATTGGATTGCATAGTTATCAGTATTCAAGTAATATAATTTATAGAGAAGTTTAATTTAGAAACATAAGTTTTTCTTAATTATTTACCTATTAGTCAAATTTTTGTCAATATTTGTGAATAGATACTCCAATTGGTCAATTAAAATTACCAACTCTCAGTCCTCAAGAAGCATTTGAAAAATCGATTCTGTATAAATTTTCTCAAATAGACAGGAGAGGGTCAGATTCAACCAGTGAAATCCAGCCCACATTTTGAGTCACAGGTATTTGAAATTCTTCCAATCATGGGATTTCTACAAAGCTGAAAATTGTGAATCATATCGAATAATAAGAAATTGTTTTTGGTACGAGATTTTTCCGTGTTTTCAGTGGTTCTTCTTTCTGTTCTAGATTATTGAAGAATTCAGGTCACTCCTATTACTTTATTTCACACCAGCCCGCGGAAGACAATTCTTGAAGCTGCGGTGGAGACTGAAAATATTATAATTGAAATTGGGAGCATACAGGCAAGGTCGTACTTCAACTCAGTCCGGTCTCCTCCATACTCCACCGAACCTGCAAAACGGGTTAAGATAGCACTGATGAGGACAACATAAACCCCTATTGCAAGCAAAAAATGGTCTGGAGAAATGGACTGAGTAAAGGCTCCCTGCCCGATTTCAACAGGCATTCCGGACAGGTCTGCAGGGACCCTGTTAATCCTTTCAGCGACCTGGCCCAGGATTTTTGTAATGACTTCGGAAAGGGCAAGGGTAATCCCGGCAATAAGAGGGGCAAAAATCACTGCAGTAGAACGCATGGTTGAGGTGACGTCATAAAGTGAACGCCGGATTCTTTCCTCGACTGCACTCAACTCTTTTAAGTGGTCTGCAAGTTTTATAATGGAGGCTCCTGCAGCTTCATGGTTTTTGTGGATGCTTTCCGTAAAGAGGAGCATCGTGTTTCTGATTCTTTCAGAATATATATGCCTGAAGGCCCCGAAGTCTTCGTCAAAGATCGCATCTTTGAGATTTGTCCGCATGCTGAGCAGGTTCATTGAAATTTCCTCAAAGGCCTCCCCTATTTTTGAGCCTTCCATAGTCCTGGCAGTGTGGGCAAAAGCTTTTTCAGGGGCTTTTCCCTCTGAAATCCTTCTACCGAGCACAAAGAGGGAATCTGCAAACTCCTGTTCCATCTCTTTTATTCGGTCTCTTATTTTCTTGTAAGGCACAGACGAAAAATACAGGTAAATCGAAATCCCGGCAGTTCCGCCCAGAATAATCGGAAGTGTCGGTGAAAAATATCCCCCGAGAGGTGCGGTTGATACAATCTCTCCAGGGTTTCCTAATTTTATCAGGAGATATCCTAGAGGGGCTGTCATTAAGATAATCAGGACTGAAAGCAGCATAGCAAAGCGTTTCTTCTGCCTGATGTCTGCAAGGTCGGGATGGGAATCCGGAATCTGTCTGGGAGTAAAAGCTACTGGTCTCTGCATGAGAATATATTCGGAGTAGAGGGCTGCAAGAGCCGGGAAAACCAGGTCGTAGAGAAGCACAAGGTCTATTATTTCAGGTTTCATCCCTACGACCGTGACTGCAGGCAGAAGAGCCACTAGGGCGAGAGGGATCAGGATGAAAATCGAGTAGAGGATATAACTTGGGGTCTTTAGCTTTGCCGCAAAAGATTCCATAAGGCTTTCAGTGCCTTCCAGGCTTATATCCAGAGCGCGGTTCAGTGTTATAACTCTCTGTGCTTCGTCAGGTTCGGCTGTTGAACTTTTAATCAGGTGTAGGGAACGCTTGAAGTATTCGCTGTTCCTTCCCCACAGGTCGGCAAAAGAAAGAAGAGCGTCATCCATGCTGCTGTAAATCCTGAGGTTCAGGTCCCAGGTAAGTTTTTTCAAGTCCTTTGCAAGCGGACGATCTGAGTTTCGGGCTGCAAAAAGGACGGCATGTTCCAGGTTAGGAACCAGTTTCATAGACATAACTATATAGCTCAGGATTTCAGGGATGTCTCCGAGAGAAGATATTTTCATAAACCCTGCCTTGATCTTCACATACTCGCTTAAATAACAGAGTACGGTCAGAGGAATAATAAAGGTCAGAGTTCCCATGATAAAAAGATTCCTGGCATCAAAACTCCTGGAAAGCAGCAGGAAAAGGTCTATTCCGAGCAGCAGGATCAAAGTTGCAAAAGTTCCGAAGTAAGAAAACAGTACCGTTTCGAAGGCTTCCAGGTCAAAGCCCGTAAATCGCAGAGCATCCCTGTACTCCTGGCTAACGCTTTTTTCGCATTTTTTACTAAAGGCAGCAGAGTCAGGAACAGCCCATATCCATTGCCTTGCCGTGTTTTTGCAGGCTCTTACATACCAGCTGCTTTCTTCTTCCATACTCTTTCCTCATATGACGATTTTCTTATTCCCGCACTTGCTGGCAAAGTTTTCAAACCAGATTTCCCATTGTCTATAAAGCATTTCCAGATCATCTCCACAACCGGATTCGGAATCATTTCCATACCCATTTTCATACGGCTTGCTTTTCTTCTTAGAGTCTGAGAGTAGCCAGAACATATTGTTTGCCTGGCTGACTGCTTCCGCCTCCAGCAGAAAAGGTCTCTTTGTCCCTTCAATTGCAATCTTTTCTTTTATCCTTGTCCGAAGCTCGACACTTTTCAAGGCCCTGTCTATGGAAATCCCCCATTTCCTGGCAATTTTTCCTATAAGTTCTGATTGTCCCTGTTCCAGTGCTTTTCCTGGAAGCAGGCAGTCCTGGGAGGCATCGTAATTCATTATATCCGTGAAGATATCCGAGGGCTCGGGATTCTCGATTACGGCGCTGGTGACTTCTGCGATACGGCTTACCCGCTTTATCTTTTTTATGCTTCCTTCGAGCCTTATGCCTGAACAGATAATTAATGCGTCCGTAGCTTTAAATGAAGCCGGGGGAACTCCAAGGGTATTAACTATTCTCTCGTATACGTTTTCTATGGATGAGCCGTGAACGGTCCCGATAACCGAGTTTCCGGCTTTTCCTACCTGCATGGCTTCATAGAGCACCTTTACTTCCGACCCTCTGACTTCCCCCATAACCAAGGCGGAATTTCCAAGGCGCAGAGCAGCCCTCAGTGCGGTTTCAGGGCTCATTTCCGCCCCTGACTTCAGGACGGAAGACTGGGAACTCATTCCCTGGACTTTCCATCCCAGAGCCTGGAGTTTTTCGATAGGCAGCTCGTGAGTGTCTTCGATTGTCAAAATTCTGTATTTCTGGGGAATCTCGAGGAGCATGGCAGAAAGCAGGGACGTTTTTCCGGCTCCGACTTCTCCTGCGACCAGGACTGAAGCCTGCCCGTCCATTAGGAAGCTTAAAAGCCCAGCTGCGAATGAAGAAATTGAACCTGTATTGATCAGTTTAGGCAGGGTCCAAGGAGAGAGAGAATGCTTTCTGAAAGCATACGCAAGCCCACTTGCACTCAGCGGGTCCCCTATCACCGAAACCCTTACCCCGAAAGCCTCAAGATTAAGTTCCAGAACAGGAATCGCTTCTCCAAAGGGCCTGCCGCTGATGGTCCTGAACCTTGATACCAGGGCATCAAGGTCATCCTGTGAGAGAAAAACATTGCTTGCACATTCTTCTCCATCAAGGACGACATGAACAGGGTTTGTATCGGCAGGGGCATTGATGTATACATCGGTGATTCTGATATCGGAAAGCAGATCCTCCACGATCCCGAGCCCGTTCGTATACCTCGCAAGCAGGTCGGCATAGCTTTCAAGTTCTTCAGGATTGCAGGTTTCCCCGCTTGCGAGCAGTTCTTCTTCCAGAAGCTTTTTGCCATGCGCCTGAAATACTCCCTGGCTCCTTGAGGGTCTGCAAAAGCAAGGTCCTTTGGCCTATGCCGGATCATCCGCCTCCTTACTTTCTCAAGCAGCCTCAGCTCCTCCTGCCGGAGGTTATACTCAGGTGGTCTGATCATGTAAAGTTTTTCAGGCCTGTCGGTGTAGCTATAAACCGAAACTTCAATTTTTCTCCCTTGCCTGCCGTCTATGTCATAACACTCAAGAAATTCGGTATTTTCCGGAGCGTCAGTATAGACTCGGGAGCTGGAAAAGGGGGCCTTACATGAGGTTTTATCCCTCTTTCGTAGTCAAAAACCTCATCTACGGACTTTTTTCCGTTTCCCTGGTTTTTCTCTCTTTTTGTAGATTCCAGAAACGGGATATGTCTTGATATTTTTGCAAGGATCACTTCTCCGGAAGTATCCTTTAGAAGGTTTCCTGCCATTATTTCTATCTTTTTTCCTACCGTTTTCCCAATTCTTCTCTCTGGATTTTCTACCGGCTTTGCTGAAAAACATTCAATTTCGGATTTTTTAAGGGCAGGAATTTCAGGAGAATAAGATAATTTTTCTTCGATTTCATGCAGCACATGGTAAAAACACTCGGAACATGCAGCGCAAGCAGGAATAGTACCCTGAACTTTCGTCAGCATTTTCCCTTGAATGAATCGGTCTATTTCCATCCGGGTCTTCAAAGGGTCTGTCTCCACAGTCTCAGTTAAAAAAGCAATTATCTCTTTCCTTTCCACGTCACAGCTTTTTTTCGGGCAAAGTGCAGGTTTTGGGAACCTTTTCCGCGCTTTCGTACGCTGTAATAATTCCATTGAAGCCTGCAAGAGTATAAAGTAGAGACAGAGCTTCTCCTTCATAGTCCCGTTCATACAGCCTTGAGAGCACCAGGCAGTCGGCATGAACTTCCTTTTGCAGAATCTCCAGGATATTCTTTCTGCAATGAGCGTCATTCAGGGAAGAGTCCGAATCGCACTCTCTGCAATTAATTGTAATGGTTTTACGGTTTTTCGTTTGCTTTATCCTGTAAGGGCAAGTTTCCTCTTCCTCTTTATCCTGTCCAGAAAAACGGCCCTGACTAAGGGCACTAATAGCATCCTGAAGTTTTGGCATTATACTCAAAATTCAAACCCCCATTTCCCGTCCACTTTACAATTTCTCTTTAAATGTATTAAATATTTTCGAATCGCAACCAAAGTTTTGATGGTCAATTTGTATTCGATTGGTATTATATATTATAAATTATATGTATATCTTATGGGGAAAAGAGGTCCAACACCACAATTTACTAACGTTTCCTGTCCGAACAAAGACTGTGAGCTCTATGGTCTTAGTGATCAAGGCAATGTTATTGGAAATGGAACTTACATAAGCCGTGGAGAAAAAACAAGAAGATATCTTTGCCGTCATTGCGGCAAAGCTTTTTGTGACCATACAGACACTTTTTATCATGATCTTCGCAAAGATGAGAAAACTATCGATTTAGCTCTAAAAATGTCTATGAAAGGTATGAGCATTGAAGCCATTTCCGATGTTTTAGAGGTACAACCTGCCAGTATAAAGCGATGGTTAGTTCGCGCATCTGAACAATGCGATAAAGTAAATGATGTTATGATGAAGAACCTGGATGTTCCAAAGATAGAAATGGACGAACTGTGGGTAATAATCCAAAAAAAGAGTTCCACGGATGAAAGATTACGAAGATGATGGGCCATGGATGTGGGTAGCTTTTGTACCAGGTTGCAGGCTAATACTTTACTTTTTAATATGTCCAAGAAAACAGTATGTTGCAGACAAGTTGGTTGAATTAGTTAATAAACGTCTTTCGGATAAAATTCCTGTTTTTGTCACAGATGGGTTGAACTTTTATAGAGAAGCTCTTTTGAAACAATTTGGAGTTTTGAGCGAGTTTCCAAGAACTGGGAAAAAAGGAAGACCAAAGAAAACAAAAATCGTTCCCTCTGATGATTTAAGGTATGCACAGGTAGTCAAAACAAGAAAAAATGGGGTACTTGAGAAAGTAGAGAAGAAGATCATCTTTGGAGAAGATATTGATCAAAGCGAAATCTCAACAACTTTACTTGAAAGACAAAACCTGACTTTTAGACAGGATAACAACAGAGTTTCAAGGAAAACAATAGGGTTTTCAAAAATGAAAGAATGGTTAGAGTATCAAATGAAGTTATATTGTACACATTTTAACTTCTGTAGAGGTCATGGAGGATTAAGGTACAAAGATGAAAGAGGGGTTGAATGTAAAAATACACCGGCAAGAGAGGCAGGGATTATTGAATCAAAGTGGACTTTAAGGGAACTATTGAAATTTAGGTGTGTCAAAACATCAATCGGATAAAGATGGACCATCAAAGTTTTAGTTTCGAGAATATCTCGAAACTAAAGGAAAAAATGAAATCCGAACTAATTAAAGAACTACTGAAAGCAGTCCTCGACCATGAAGTCAGAAAACATAAGAAGGGATCTACTGAGCAGACTATCTGTCTCCGTACTAAGGAACAAAACATATATTATTTCGGCATTGATAAACAAAAATAGATATATATTTATAACCTATATTTCTGCATGAATTGCCCAAAATGTAATAGTTCCAGTCACAAAAAGAATGGTATAGTTGGCGGGCGTCAACGGTACAAATGCTCTGATTGTGATTATAACTATACAGTAGAGCTGAAATCAACTGCTTTTTCCGCTTCTGTAAAAAGACAGGCTTTACAACTCTACCTTGAAGGATTGGGCTTTCGCTCAATAGGACGATTTTTAGGGGTAAGTCATGTTTCTGTCCAAAAATGGATAAAGAAATTTGGTCAGGAGTTAGAGGACCTAAAAAATGAAAATTAGATGTCTATTGTTGAACTGGATGAAATGCATACTTACATCGGTAACAAAAAAATATTGCTGGATCTGGATTGCTGTTGATAGAGTTGGGAAAAAGTTCATCAACTGCTCTTTTGGTAGTAGAGGAACGGAAACTGGGAAACAACTCTGGGAAAAATTAGAGAAAAATAGATTGAAAAAGTGATGACTGATCACTGGAAGGCATATGCAGAGTTTCTTCCAGAAAAGATTCACACTCAATCAAAAGCGGAAACGTATACTGTTGAAGGATATAACAGCATATTGAGGCACTTTCTGGCAAGGTTGAGAAGAAAGACAAAGTGTTATACTAAGAGTCTTGAAATGCTAAAGTATTCTGTTCTTCTCTGAATGAAATTCAGAAATAAAGCCTAATTCTCCTGATTCAGACGATAATGGCGATGACTTTATTCTGTTCTTCTCTTAATGAAATTCAGAAATAAAGAGTTAACTATGTTTAGTTATCAATGCCATATATTTTTGTTATTTGTTTTCAGCGACTTGAAGTTGATTTAGAATAGTTTTATACAAAGACTAGGCAAACTATTTTTCACACAAAAACGGAGCGAAATAAGGAGACTAACAAACCCTAGTGGAAGTTTTGGTAATCCAAAAAATATATTTATAATGTACACCGTGTTTATATTCTGGGCTAATATGAGACTTCACTGGATTGACGCATTAAAAGGAATAGGAATTATGCTTGTAGTATTTGCGCACCACAGCTTGCCGGTGGCGCTTGATACTTACATATTCTCTTTTCACATGCCGCTCTTCTTTTTCATTTCCGGATTCCTGTTTGACTTTGGGAAATATACAGGATCAGCTACAAATTTTGTAAAGGGAAGATTAAGGTCTCTTATCGTACCTTACTTTTGTTTTGCACTGCTGACCTGTCTGTTTTACTTTTTACTGGATACGAGATTCCAGCCAGGAATCACAAATATTGAGTTTTTGAAGCCAGTGCTCTTTACGGCATCTATTCCATCCTGTACGCGCTGGGCCCCCTTGTCTCTTATAATCCCCCTCTCTGGTTCCTGACCTGTCTTTTCGTAACCGAGCTTCTCTTTTATGGATTTGCAAAAAGTATTACAGGGAACCTGGCAAGTTTGTACTTTTGCTTACTGCATCCGGAATTCTCGGGTACCTTTATTCGGTTTACGTGCCTTTCAGACTGCCCTGGAACATTGATGTAGCACTTGCTGCTGTGGTCTTTTACGGAGCTGGCAATCTCTTTAGAAAATTCACGGAGTCCGAAACAGGTCAAGGACCAGGGTCTAGCTGTGAGTCAAGCTCGAGGGTCGGAGAAGGCCTTTTCAGGCGTGACAACTTTTTACCTGGGCTTCTTATACTTGTGAATCTTTTTTATCTTGGGTACTTACTGAAGTTTCCAACAGCAGATAAAGTTAACATGAACGTCCTGAAATATGGGGGCTTCTTTTCGTTTTACTTCTTTGCTTTTTCAGGGGCACTTGCCTTTGTTTATCTTTTCAAAAAATAGGGAGTTCAAAGGTGCTTGAATATTACGGAAGAAATAGCCTTATCGTGCTTGCACTTCATTTCCCTCTAAAGGATGTCCTGACAAAACTCGCACTTATGAGTTTCGGAGTCGAGCTTGAGTATTTCTATTACAATACCGCTTTTGCCCTTAGCTTAACGGTGCTGAACCTTCTTTGCCTGGTGCCTGTGATCTTTGTCATCAACAATTATTTTCCCTTCCTCTTAGGAAAAAAGGGCTCTTCTGCGGAGTTTGAAAGCTTAAAAGCTCATTTCAGGAAGCCTGTAAATTAATAGAGCTGATGATCCTCCGATCAATCCAAAAAAATAGCAGATTAAATATTAAGCTTCTGCCGGAGAACGTGGAAATAATAAATCGGAGTGGAATTTCCGGTACGAGTGTCCGGAAAATTAGTTAAAGTAAAGCAAAAGTAAGAAGGTCTGATGCAAATAAGCCTTAAAATAGATTTTTTTAAAATAAAGCCAGAATGCCCCTTTAAAATATGTTGATAAAGCTATTTAGTTTGACAGAATCTGATTTTGAAAAAAGAATTTATACAGAAAGCAATTGACTTTAAAAAGTACTTTAGTTATGTTGAGTGTTAATTTGCAAGAGACGTTCTGCTTTAAAATAGGAATTTTTTACCTTAAAATGTAAGGTAATACCTAATATAATTCTGAAAACTAAATAAGGGAGCCTTAAAAGAAAATATAATTAATATATTTTTAAGTAAGTTAATGAAATAGATCTCAATTAATGAAATTTTCCAAACTTATAAGTAATTTATAGAAGGTCAGGTGCTTAACACATACTCCATTTATAAAAAAATAAGCGTCTGCGAGCCAGTTAGGAACTAAGTCTTAAGAGAACTTTAGAAAAAGGTTAATATTTTAAAAATAATACTGAGTTGGAGGAATTTGGTTGCGCCTTTCAAATGGTTCTGTTGAACCTGCCAAAGAAGCAAATATAGGTTATATAGCATTGAAAATAGTTGTTCTTCTGCTGGTTCTTCTCTGCCTGACACCCTCAGCCAGTGCAAGAGATTACACACTGGAAGGAGCTACAACGAATATAACTATCGATCCTAGCGGCATAGTCCATGTTGAAGAAACTATTTCCTACATATTTGAAGGAAATTATAATGAAGTTTTTAGAACACTCAAGGTGTCGCCCGAAGAATCCATCCAGAATATCAAAGGATATTGCTCAGACGAGGCATGTAAATTCAGTGTTAATCCGACTTCCGAAGGATACGAGCTTGTAGGCTCGCTTCCGAACCCCACCCCTGAAAAAGTGACTTTTTTTATTTCCTACGATCATTATGGCGCAGTCAAAGTCCATAGCGATGTTTCCGAACTCCACTATAAGCTCTGGGGTGAAGAATGGGAGAAACCTCTTGGAAGTTTAAAGGGAAGCATTACACTTCCTGTGAAAAACGAAAGTGAAATCCAGTATTGGACCCATCCAACTGGCTATACACAGAATGCGAATGTGAAACAGAACGTCCTTAATTTAAAGACAACAGAGATTCCCTCTAATAAATGGTATGAAATCAGAGTGGTTTTTCCAAGAATAACGTCTCCCAATTCCAGCCTGGTTCAGGTAGATGATGAAAAAGGGCTTGAACAAATATTAGCTATTGAGAATGAATACCAACATAGAGGCTTGATCTTAAAGAACCTTTATAATCTGACACTCTTGTTTGCGTTCCTGGCTCTGGTATTTCCTTTCGCTATATATTTCCGATACGGAAGAGAACCAAAAATAGATTATGAAGCGATCTATGAGAGAGAGCCGCCTACAGATTCCAAAGCTGCAGTCGTCAATGCCATCATGCGGGGGAAAATGGGAATTCCCACAATGGAAGGCTTTACAGCTACGGTTATGGATCTTGTTAACCTTGGTTATATTTCTCTACACACTGTAAAATCAGAAGAAAGTAAAGCATTAGGTCTGTTTAAATCCGATTCTGAAGACGTTGTAATCGAAATTATCGACCTCGACACTTATTCGGAAGTTAAAGGAAATATACGTGAACTGGATGATTTTGAAAAAGACGTATTTAATTTGTTAAAAAGCCATGCTTCAAAAAGTAAAATCTCCTGGAATGAACTGAAAAAAGAGCTTGGAAAAGGAACTGATTTCTATGAATTTATCACTGCGTGGAATAAAAAAGTCAAAGTACACACTGAGGTTGATAAACTTTTTCGATCCACAGGAAACACATATATGAGTATATTTTCTTTAGCCATTTCAATAGCAGCATTTATTTATTTAGTTGCATTCTCGAAATATTTCCCTTCAGAAGAGTTTCCCTTAGCTGCAAATCTGAATATGCTGATTATTCTCATCCTTATTTTTGGGATCGTTATGCTGATTTTCTCCTCAACCTTCGAAAAGATACTTGGTCGCTGGACCCCTGAGGGAAAACTCTACTATAAACGCTGGGATAATTTTAAAAAATATCTCACAGACTTTTCTGCTCTCAAAGAGCATCCTCCGGAATCGATAAAGATCTGGGATCGTTATCTTGTGTATGCAACCTCTCTGGGAGTCGCAAAGGAAGTCCTCCACAATATGTCTCTGGTAGTTCCATCTGAACAGCTTCAAGGGAGTAGCTTCTATTTTATACACCACAGTTATGCTCAATTTGATTCCGGTTTTGGGAATGCCTATTCGTCATCTGCTCCATCCGGAGGTGGCGGGGTAGGCGGAGTAGGTGGCGGCGCTGGTGGCGGCGGCGGCGGTGCGAGATAAAGTATTTTGGATAAATAGAAGGTGATCTATGTGATAGTAGAAATTCTGGTAATAGTAGCAATAATCTTAGGTTTGATTTTCGTTATAATTTACAATGACCTTATCAAGCAGCGAAACAGGGTAGAAAATGCGTGGGCGCAGATAGAAGTCCAGCTAAAAAGGCGCTATGACCTTATCCCCAACCTGATAGAAACAGTGAAAGGGTATGCAAAACACGAAAAAAACCTTTTCGAAAACATTACAAAAGCCAGGGCTGCAGTAATGTCTGCAAATAATGTAAATGAAACGGCGGAAGCCTCCAATTACCTTTCCTCCACCCTGAAATCCCTTTTTGCAGTTGCAGAAAATTATCCTGACCTGAAAGCCAATCAGAACTTTATACAGCTCCAGAAAGACCTCATGGAGACCGAAAACAAAATTGCCTATGCAAGACAATTTTATAATGATACCGTTATGAAATATAACATCAGTATTCAGACAATCCCTAAAAATATTGTTGCATCTTTAATGGGGTTCCAGAAGAAAGAGTTATTTGAAACCATGCAAGCAGAAAGGGAAGTCCCGAAGGTTGAATTCTGATCCAACATACTGAACTGAGCTAATATACTGAATAAATTTACTAATTAGTTTATTAATTCAGTTTATTAATTTAGTGTACTGATCTAATTTACTGTTTACTTAAGGAATTGTGCCCCTTTATATCGATGAGCTCGATACAATATATACATAAATAGTGTGAACTGCCCCTCCCTAAAACTTTCGCCTAAAGATTCCATTCATCTGACTTTCCGCAGATGTCCTTTCAATTTTCATAATTTTTCCTGCTATCGTTTTTTCTGAAAACCGACTTGGTTACTCAAAATGTGTTTTTGAATTTTTTCCAAAACTTTCGACCTTTTGCCTTCATTTAGGACTTATAGCAGCCATTTTCTTAAGCTTCAGTAAAGATAATAACTGCAAATTTTCGAATATTTCTCCAAAAACGATAACAGGAAAAATGTTATTTTTTTGAAGACATCTGCGGAAAGTCAGATTCATTGTCCCATATCTGGACGAATAAGAAAAAGAAATTGCGGAAAGAGCCCTTAAACCGGCATCTGGGATTCAATCCGAATATAGGAGGGAACAGGCTCTTTCCTTTTCTACTCTGTACATTAATTCCTGCGGGCATAGTCAAAAAATATGTCGCCCAGGGTTGAGAATAGATAGTCATGCTCCCAAAATATCATTTATGCAGGAGCGGCACTATTGATATGATTAATCAATCAACAATTATATCTCCCCCGAAGCCGGAAAAATTCGCACCCCTGACATTAAGACCTATCGAATTTAGGCGACTGGATACAGGCGCATGAGACACCGCTCTTTTACTTATCAAACACTTTTTTGATTTGACCTTTCTTTTCTTGTATCTTACCTTCCGTCTGTTCAACTCTACCTTCGGTTTCCAAATCGGGATCCTTGATCAGTTTCCCTGCGGTCTCCTTAATCTCACCCTTTGCTTTGCGAAGCTTACCTTCCACCTGATCTTCGGTGCTTGATTTCATGGTACTCCTCCTGTTCTAAAATGCTTTTTTAATCCTGGAAAATAATCACAGCTATATCACTCTTTCAATAGATATGGCTCCCTTTAAAGAAGTGTAAGCCGAAAAAATAAGACATTGTCTGCATTAATAGCCGTGATACCCCGGTTGATAATACATTATAATAGTATTATTATAAATGAATTGCTTTCTCTTAAGACCTTTCTGCAATAAAGTTTTTGAGGAAAAATACTTCAAGAGTTAAGCAACTTATTCCGAGGTGTAGTGGCCTCAGAAATGAAATCAAAGGGATAGTCGGATTCAGCATATTGTTTAAATGTACAAAGCTATCGAATCCTCCAGAATTGACAAAGATAATAAGCAGGTTTAAGTCTTTGATATCTTCAGCGCCGAGCAGGCGCATAAAAAGGATGGCTGTTTGTGAAAAACAGGGATCTTTCCAAGTAAATATTTTCATTCCAATCCTTTTTGATGCTTTTTGAATTAGCTCTTCAGTGCGTTGAAGAGTTTTTAGTTTTTTATGGGTACCGGCGCTCTCACCGGCCAACGAAGGAGGCTGGTATTTCCAGAAAATGAAAAAAGAAGTAGATTGAATTTAAAAATAGCATCAAGCTTCTCATTGTTTCCCATTTTTACCCCTCTCTTCCTTTATTCTCTCAAGCAAAACTCAGCCGTCTCATAATCCCTGCCTTCTCTTCTGGCAATCTCAGCCTCTGTAGGCACAAGCTTTCTGGAAAAAGCCTCTGCAAGAATGGACTGCCGGAATTTCTCACTTATTTCTCTTGCCGCTGCAACTTTTGTTTCAATTGAATATGCGAAAGCAAAGAGTTAAGATCCAGAATACGCCATTCCGGTTATACCCTACGGAATTCCTATTTGAATGTTTTTAAGAACGTACTGATTTATATACTCCCAAATTTACCTTCTGCCATGAGCAATGGAAGTATCAGAGCAAACATTAAAGAAGGGTTAAATGTTGGAATTGTCTTAAAAGAGGACCAGAGAAGCGGGAAAATCACTCAAGGCGTTGTAAAGAGAATTTTAACCAATTCTCCAACTCATCCGCATGGGATAAAAGTTCAATTAACGAATGGTCAGGTTGGAAGAGTTAAGGAAATTTACTCAAATCTTGAAAAGTAAGCCTTCTTTCAAAGGAGCGGCATTTCCGTCTCAGGCTGTCCTCAGGCAGTTTTATCCTTTTTTAATGAAAGGGGCAGGTTTTTAATAGTAATATAATATTTCTTAAAGATAAATTTACCAATGGCCTTAAAAAAAGTGATTTGGATGGGTCTCACAAAAGTTCACACTCGATCAGTTACATATTTAATGAGTTTTAAAAAACTGCTGCAAGACGCTGCTGGCGTTCTCCTTCTAAGGCAGTGGAAACAGATAGAAAAGGAAAACATCGTATCTGTAGAAGATTCTATGCTTCCGGAAATTCGTAAAATCCAGGCCGAAGGGTTTAAAAACGGAAGCCTGGAAAAGCTTGTAAAGTATTCAAGGAATTCCAGAAATATCTTTTATGTTATTAAGAATGGGGATAAGGTCGTTGGCTACTGCATATACTACCTGAAGCCGATACTTTCGTTAAAAGGCTTTGAGAAACAATCGGTAATAGTTTCAATTGCAATCGACAGGAATTTCAGAGGCAGGGGTTTTGCCGAGAAGTTGTTAGAAAATAGTATAAAGGAAATGAAGTTAAACGGAATATCATCTATTCTTTTATATGTAAATGTAAATAACCTTCCTGCCATAAGGCTGTACAAAAAAACTGGCTTTCGAATAATCAAAGAAGTAAAAAATATATGCGGCCAGAAAGAGACGTGTTATGAAATGGAATTCAGACTTTTTTGACTTATTTCCCACGTCTTTCTTTCGAACTTTAAAAAGCCCTTGGAAAATCTTGAAAAAGAAAGGACTGCGTACTTTCAAGACATAATTCGGGTTTTATGCTTCTATCTTCGAAAAAAGCACTGCCCCTATAGCACAGACAAGGATTGACAGTACACCTATTATTGCCAGATCGCTGTAGATTCCGAATACACTCATCCCGGTAATAGCCCCTCTCAGACCGTCCACGCCGTAGGTGAGGGGATCGATCCTGCTTATGAAATAGATTGCCGAGGGCAGGTTCTCAAGAGGGAAAAGGGCTCCTGACAGGAAGAAGATTGGCATGATGAGGAAGTTCATGATCAGCTGGAAGCCGTGCATGTCTTTCATTTTTGAAGCTATGGCAAGGCCAAGACCTGTGAAGAAGATGGCTATTAGGGACATGAAGATTAACCCAAGTCCAAGGCTGCCGAGACTAGGAATCCTGAACCCGAGCACATAGGTCAGGCTCAACACGATCAGGCCCTGTATCATGGCTATGGTTGCACCTCCAAAGGTTTTTCCGATCATAATTTCTGTCCTTGAGATAGGAGCTACAAGCGTTTCTTTGAGAAAACCGAATTGCCTGTCCCAGATTACCTCAAGTCCGGAAAAGACGGCTGTAAAGAGAATTGACATGGAGACAATTCCAGGGGCAAGAAAATCCATGTAGCTCGCTCCCCCGCTGGCCCTTGCATACATGGGGCCGAAACCGAAACCGAACGTTACCAGAAAGAGCAGGGGCTGCCCGAGAGAGCCTAGCAGCCTGGATTTGGAGCGCCAGTAATGTTTTAGTTGCCTGAGCCAAAGGATATAGATTACCTCGATCAATGCCTGTTCCTCCTTCTCATGCCCCGTATCGTTCTCACTTTATTTCCAGATTCGTTATTTTGATCCCGAATGTCCCTGCCTGTCAGCTTCAGAAAAGCCTCTTCTAAGGATTCGGATTCTGTCCGTCTCTTTATTTCCTCAACTGTACCGGATTCTATAATTTTCCCATGGTCAATGATTGCAATCTGGTCTGCAATTGCCTCAGCTTCTTCCATGTAGTGTGTAGTTAGAAAAATTGTCATTCCTTTTTCTTCGTTAAGTTTTCTGATATGGTTCCAGATGGAGTTTCGAGTCTGGGGATCGAGGCCCACAGTGGGCTCGTCGAGAAAGAGAACTTTCGGGTAGTGGACAAGCGCTCGCGCAATCTCAAGCCTGCGCTTCATGCCGCCTGAATACTTTTTAACATAATCTTCCCGACGATCCCAAAGCCCGACGATCTCCAGAGCTTCCCGGATTCTTTCTGCCCTTTCTTTTTTGGTACTTTGTAGATAACTGCATGGTAGACAACATTTTCGTAAGCCGTAAGCTCGTCATCAAGACTGTGGTCCTGAAAGACGATCCCGAATGATGCCCGGGCCCTGTCCTGCTCTTTAAGCACGTTGAAGCCATTAATGCTGATTTCCCCTGATGTGGGCTTCAAAACGGTTGTGAGCATTTTGATGGTTGTGGATTTGCCTGCCCCGTTTGGGCCGAGAAAAGCAAAAATCGAACCGGTTTCAACATTGAAGCTGATGTCTTTTACAGCCGTAAAATCATCGAATTTCTTTGTAAGGGATTGGACTGAGAGTATATTTTGCATAACTAAGCCTTAACATTTTTTAATAGGAAAGTTTGAGTTTATGGGAGTTTCATTTTCATTGTTTAATTATTCTGAGCCCGGCAAGACTTTTGAAATAAGTCTTGGAAAGAATCTCGGATGATTCCTGCGGCAGTTTTGCAAAAAGCACTCCCACGTGCATGGAAATGGATCCGACAATTATACATTCGATTATAAAAACCTGTACTTCTATAGTGAAAGTTAGTGAATTTATTATGGAAATTACATTCCAATTATAAATAGTCTGCTATTATTATGTAGCAGATTTATAACATTTTTATCTCTGGCTAAACTATTATTGTTTTTTAAAACATATCCTCTACTTTTTTCTTTAATATCTTCCAGCTTTTTCTTTAATATCTTCCAGTTCTCTTTTAATATCCTCGACTTCTTTCTTTAAACTTCTCTTTTGTACATAGTTGTTTCTTTTGATCTTCTGACCCAGCTCACATCTGGAAAACCTTGCTCTCTTCCACAGTGGAGGAAAGAATTTAAATCCTTGAGGAAATGTTTTATTGGAGATAAAAAAGTCAGTTTCACATTTTAGATGAAATATCGGTTTGTGTGACTCTTATCGGCTTTATCCGAACTTTTCTTTGAATTTATTCATCTTTGCACGTTTATTTAAGTTTATTTAATCTACATGCTATCAACTTATAAGCTTAGGTTTATTTATTACTGAATTATTATTTAACTTGGATTTAATTTTTATTTTCTGAGTTAACTATTATTTAACCTTAAATTCAGTATCATTTAACTATCATTTAAGATGGATTTGGTTACTAGTTACGATTTAATCTACAAAGTAGTAGGCGGAACAAAATATGAAAAGAAAGTGGGAAAGGGACTTAGGACTTCAGGGACGGATGCTTTTCACAATGTTTTTACTGGCAGTAGTTTACCTTTTTTCCTGGCATTTCTTACATACTATGGAACGCCTCCGGTCTTCATGATTTTATTCATCGGGCTTTTCATGGGTATTCAATACTTTTATTCGGACAAATTGGTTCTCTGGACAATGGGGGCACATGTAGTCTCTGAAAGTGAAGAGCCACAGTTGCATGGAATGATTACCAGGCTCTGCGCAATAGCAGATCTTCCGAAACCGCAGGTGGCAATTGTCAGGACTCAGGTCCCAAATGCCTTTGCGACAGGCAGGAGCCCAAATAAAGCTGTTGTTGCAGTTACGACAGGGATTATGGATAAGCTCTCTCCAGCCGAGCTTGAGGCAGTGCTTGCCCACGAGCTGAGCCACGTCAAGAATAGGGATATGGCTATCATGACAATTGCCAGTTTCATCTCAACACTTGCCTTCTACTTTGTCCGTTACAGCCTTTACTTCGGAAACATGGGAGGAGACAGGAAGAAAGAAGGCGGAAGTATTTTGCTTGTGTGGCTGGTTTCAATTGCAGTCTGGGTTGTCAGCTTCCTCCTGATTCGTGCCCTTTCCCGCTACAGAGAATATTCTGCAGATAGGGGTGCAGCCATTATCACCGGTCAACCGTCTGATCTTGCATCTGCTCTTATGAAAATAAGCGGGGTTATGGCCAGGGTCCCGAATGAAGACCTCAGGAAAGTAGAGGGAATGAATGCCTTTTTCATTATCCCTGCAATCTCAGGTTCTTCTATAATGGACATCTTTTCCACTCATCCATCTGTGGAAAAAAGAATAGCCAGGCTCGAAAAGATGCAACAGGATATGAGTTAACTGATTATGAGCTAACAGGACATGAGTTAAACAAGGAGAAATTAAATGGGCCTTCGTGATTTTATGGATGCGGTTCTCGGGAGGAGCAGTCTTCCGAAAGCAAAAAGCGACAAGCTCTTTGCAATTTCTACAGCCAGCATTACTCTGGAAAGCAATCTCGGTCTAAAACCATCAGGATTGGCAGGAATTTGCTTTAAGCCAATAGGAGCTTCAGCCTATGAATCCGCACGAAAGGAGATTCAGGAGCTTTTGGAGTACAGTTCAAAGGAAACGGAAACCGAATTCAGGCTGGAAAAAGACGAATTCAACTTCCTGTGGGCTATTTTTAAAGATCTGGACTTCGAAGACCTTGTTGCAAACATCCACCTGGTAAGCGAGACCCTTGAAGAACACGGCTTTGGCGAGCAGATCCTCTGTGCCATTTACAGGTTTGACAGCGAACCCGAAGCCGGAACAGCCGAACGTGAAGGAAAAGCCGGCGGCAGGAAAGTAGTTTACTGGATTTATAATTTTAAACAGGGAACCTATTACCCCTTTATTCCTCTTTCAGGAAAGCAGAGGGACAGTCCCTTTGAATTCAGGCTCAGGGCAGAAATGGAGAGGGAAATGCCTATCGAAAAAAATGTGGAAAAATGGTATCCTCTCTGGGGAATTCCATTCTAAAAAACGGTCATTTCAGTAAATTAAATTCGTTAGATTCTTAATTAAGTTTATTTAATTGAGTTCACTTAATTGAGTTTAATTCTAAACCTTCAGCTTTAAGTTTTTCCATGAGCTCTTCCGAGTATTCGGGCACCGAACCCGGTTTTGATGCCACATATGTCCCAAGGATACAGGCAATTGAAGCTGCTTTTGAAACTCCGTATCCTGAGAGGCAGGCGTAAAGAAAACCCGCAGAAAAAGCATCACCTGCTCCGACGGTATCCGCCACCTCTACAGGAGTGGTTTTTATTTCCTCATAAATGCCTTTATGGTAAACAGCAGCTCCTTCAGGCCCTTTTGTTATGCAAATTACGGATATGCCGGGGTACCTGTCCGTAAGGAGGCGGCAGAGAGCTTTGTAGGGGTATCTGGTATCAAAAAGCAGGTTGGAAACAGTAGTAGCTTCTTCCTCGTTCATCTTGAGAATTGTGGAGTGGTTGAGGGAAGATAATATCCATTCCTTGTTGTAGAACCCGGTTCTGAGATTTATGTCGTAGAAAAAATGTTTTGCCTTTATTTCCGAAAGCAGCCTTTCCAGAGTTTTCCTGTTTTCTTCCGACCTCTGGGCAAGCGTCCCAAAACAGAAAACGTCCCATTCCTCTCCCAAAAGAGCCCTAAATTTTGTCTCATCCGGCGTAATCGCGTCCCAGGCCACACTTTCTTTTATAGTAAAAATAGGGATTCCTTCATCCTTCAGTTCGACATTAACAGTTCCTGTTGGCATCTTTTTATCGATTAAGATATATGAAGTATCAATTTTCAGTTCTTTAGCTCTGGCAAGAAGAGTTTTCCCGAGCTCATCCTTCCCGACTGCCGTGATTACAGCCGGTTTTGCTCCCAATTTTGCGAGATGGGCTGCAAGGTTAAGTGGAGCTCCTCCAAGGTGGGCCGAGCCTTTAATAACATCAAAAAGGGTTTCTCCGAATGTGAGGGCTTTAATCGGCTTAATGTGAGTGGAATGAGCATTTTTGCCTGCATTGGAATAGTTTACGAATTTATTTTTTATACTAGTTTGACCTGTGAATACCGGCTCAGAAAATTTGAAGAAGCTGAGCATGAAATCCTCCCTGAAAACTATAAGTTAATGAAAAACCACATGCTTGAAATAGAGCACGGCCGGAAAGTAAGGAATCTGACTATAGTTCCTCACTATCAAACACTACTACCATTTGCAAAATGGTGTAAAGAACCTTTTTCAAAACTTAACAAAATGGGATTATAATTATTGCGCTTTCCTTGAAAGAAAAGGATATAAGTTTAACGGGAAGAGTGAAGAACATAAATCCTGAGGCTGTTGACAATCTGGAATTAAGTTACCGCAAAGATGAGCTTCTTAACAGGTGATTAAGAATGTCAAATTTGATGATTATTATTCCTTAAAAAACAGTAAACTTAAGAGGGGTGTTACTTATAAAAAATTTTAGTTTTTAATAGTAAGAACCATAAAAGCAGCGTAACCTTTAGAAAATTACAATAAAAAATTAACAAGTGGTAAAAAATTAGTGTATTAGTGTGCAAGATAATGAGTCAAGGAGGTCAGGTGGGAGGGTTACAGTAACTCATTAATTGCCATTTAGACCTCATTGCTACTTATCTTTTATTACTGTAACCTCCTCCTTTCAATTTCATTTTATTTTCTTCTTTCACCCAAACTTTCTTTTCTCGCTTTTGCCACTTTTTTGTTTTTATTTGACACTTTTGCGGCTTCTACGGACTCTTGTAATGCTGAATCATTTACTTTCTTACTCATTTCCATCACCTGCATAATTTTTTTAGTAATCAATGAATGGATTTCAACAAATAAATAAATTTTCAATGTTGCCATTTCATTCTTGTGCTTATTTTGTTATATTGTAAAAATTACTAACGAAAAAGTATCCGTTATATAGAATGTTTATATTGTTCCCATCATGCCCTTTTACATATGCAAATGATCGTAAACTTTACCACGGTTAATATTATCTTTTTGTCTTGGGTCGCCTATTGGTTACCTAAAGTTACCAATTGGCTGTCTAAATGAGATAGATGATTTGCCCGATTCCCAGGCGTCACACTTTTCTCTTTTACTTAATGACTTTCCAACAGAGTCATTCATGAAACGCTGACTTTCGTTGCAAGACAGAGTGATCAGGCAGGTTTGTATGTCTCATCTCTTGAGTCCGGACACTTGGTGTAGTTTGCACTTATCGCAAAGGACTCCAAGCCGTTGGGGACTATTGAGGCATTGTCTGTGGGGACATACCCACACTTGCAGGTGCAGCAGGGAAAGTTACAAAAGCAGATCTACAAGCAAGCGCAAGAATGCTTGTGAATAGGGTAACAGGTAAACAAGAAGCACGCCCTGAATCAATAATTGAGCTTAAGCGTGCTGTAAGTCAACACTTAAGAATGTTGTTGATGCCATACTTGGTACACCTGGGAGCTTACCAACTGTTCAGAAGATCCACTTGCCAAATGACGTCAAAAGGATGCTCAAAAGTATCAGGATGAACCTAAAGGCGATTCAATACAGGAAATTTAGACTGCTTATTTTTCAGTATTATAAAAAACGTACTAAATCTTATTAGTAGCAGAGGTTAGCTACTTATAAACCGATTGAGTAATATCAATTTATTTATATTAAATTGATTTAGATTAAAATGTGTTTTATTTAATATAGTCTGTGTATGTGGTCGACTCGAACGGCCGAATTCTTATACGGGGGTAAAGGATGAATAGGAAATTGACAGCTTCTTTGCTAGTACTATTCTTGGCTTTTTCTGTTGGATTCGCACATGCAAAGCCTTGTGAACCCGCAACATTTTCTAATGTTTCACCTGATACGTTTGAGTGCATGAAGACAAAACTTCAGGACTATGGTATTTATGTCCCGCCGGGAGACGAGGGAGAGCTTTCTAGTAAAGGGATTGTTGCGCGTTTCTTATGGGATGGAAAGTCCACTCTAACCATCAAAGTTACGGATAAACCAGGTTTTGTCAGCTGCAAAACCGCAGACAACGAACTAAAAAAATTCGTAGACGAATGCCAAGTTTCGAGAGAAAAGGCTTAGGTTAAGAGTATGTGAAAAAGAACTGAATAAGAAACTTTTAATATTTTCTGGATTTTATATTGACTGCGCTCAATTGCCAGTGAAATTAATTGTAAATTTTGGCGATCCCAGAAGATATTAAAAATTCTCCTCTTTTGAGTTATCAAGTGAGTTATCAACGCTGAAAAGTCTAGATAATTAAGGAGTTGATCCCAAAACTCAAAAGTTGCCTTTTTAACCTTTCGGTTTGAGTATCTAATCAAGTTCCTGATCCTGGATATAATCCTAAAGATATTAAATAATTAAGAACAGGAAGGGTTTTGGGATCAGCTCTTCATAAAATAATGGGAATTTTTCATAAATCAATAACTATCGATAACATTCACAGAAAAATTATATATACTTAGAAACTTAATCAGTATCTAACAACTAATTTGCAAGGTGATTTTATATCTGACCTGAGAAATTTTGTTTTACGAGACGAAGACGGCAATGAGCATGGAGTTTTCACGGGGAAACAGCCTCGTCAGGCTGCTCTGAAAGCTGCAAATAGGGGCACTGGAACCAAATCAAAACCTGATACTATTCGACTAAGGGAACGCGGGACAAAAAAGATGCACGTTTTCAAGGCATGGAAAAGCATTGTCAAAGCCCCAAAAAATAGACCTGCCTGGATGCCGGAAAAAATCAGTAAGCCCTTTGTCAAGAAAGAAAAAATAGAAACAATTGAATAAGGGGTTATTCTCCGGCTGCCGATGAGGTTTTCAGGGTAAGCCTGGAATAATCTCCACGTTGTCTATTTTTTAAACGCTTCTAGAAAGGATATGGAGGCAGTATCGAACTTAAATGCGGAAGATCAGAAAAAGGTATTTTCGAAAAGAGAAAAAAATCATAAAACTATTTTAAATGAGTTTTCATAATTCTGTTAATTTTGATTTTTGCATTCTATTCCAACTTTATGAGTTATTCCAGCTATTTTAATTTTATAAAAAAAATCAAACTCATTTTAGGCTCCCGAACGGTCAATTTCAATGTTATTCTTTTCAATCTTTGAATTTTTCAAAGCTCATTTTTCAACGAAGCTGAGTAAACGCTTTCAACAAAATCTTCTAATTCTTGCCCTGCCTCTTGACACACAGACATATTCCTCCTATGCAGGTCTTTACAACCCACGTCTGGCATATTTACCATTATTAGAAGAAGTTTGGTACCACCTCAGAGACTTTAGGGGTTGCTCCCTTACCAGAAGAATCTTTCAAGGCAATTCCGAGAACGGTCTCAGGGATTGCCAGAAATATATTTTTTATATTTAAGCAGGTATTTTTCAGAGAAAAATATTTTCGAGAAAATAATCTTCAAATTATTTTTGGGGTAAGGATTTTTTAACAATAATTTTCGAACCCGGTAATTCCTGAATTTTTAGTTTGAGCATAAGATCTCGAAATATTTTTTACTTCCAAGTTGTATTAGGTTGTATATGTCAGAAGCATACTGGAAAAATATTTCAGGAGAAAATATACCTTCGAGTCTGGACTTATATCCTGTAATTTACGAATACTTACATCACGGCTACAAAATTCTCGACATCGGATGCGGTTTCGGAAAAGTTACCCTGAAACTCGCTTCCCTCGGATATTCAGTTACCGGGATAGATGTAAATTCGGAGGCTATCAGGCTTTCAAAAGCTGCTTCAGAAATCCTTCAGCTGCATGGAAAGATGATCTGGAAAGCTGAGTTTGAAATTGGAAATGCTTCTGAACTTCCTTTCTCTGCACAAAAATTCGATCTTGTAGTGATGCAGGCTGTTTTAACCTCCGTACCTGATGCACGGGAAAGAATAAAAATAATACGGGAAGCCTGCAGGGTCCTGAAACCTGAAGGTTACCTTTACCTTGTGGAATTCGGCCAAAACTGGCACCTCAAAATTTACAGAAGCCGATACCTCCAAGATTTTCCGATTACAAAAGAAGAAGGCTCTTTCCTTGCCCTAAACTCCCACACAGGAGAAATCGAGTATATTGCACATCATTTTTCCGAAAAAGAACTGGTGTGTCTGCTGGTAAACTGCGGGTTCGATATCGATTACTTCAGGATTGAAGAGCTCAAAACAAGGACAGGGAATAATATTAACGGATTTGTTATTGTTGCTAAAAGACTTTGATTCCATAATTTATTTCACTACTGGTTTTGAAACCCACAGGTCTTCGGGTTCATTTCAGGTCATTCTGTCACTAAGGTTAAGCCCGATAACTCCTGCCACAACAACAAAAAGAGAAGCGATTTTCAGAGCATTGACAGGCTCCTTGAACCAGAAAATTCCGACCACAGTTATTAGAGCTGTCCCGAGCCCTGCCCATATTGCATATGCAATGCTAACATCTATACCTCTAAGAGCCAGAGTAAAAATAGAAAAACTGATCGCATAAAAAACGAAGATCAAGATCGACGGAAGTAATCTTGATAAACCCTCGGAAAGTTTCATGCATACAGTTCCGCAGACTTCAAATAGAATCGCCAGTAAAAGCAGATAATAACAATTCATCAATATATTAGTTATCTTCTCTTTACTAATTATATTATCTTTGTTTATCAGCGATTTTTTAACGTCCATTTTGTAAGTTTATATGTCCCATAAAAATAGCTATTATATGTAGAATTTATATGCGTATTTTTTCAAATAAAACGGCTGTTGAAGACGCATAAAGCCTTGTAATTATATCTCAGGTATTTTGTAGAAAAATTTATATATGATAATAACTAGCAAAATATTTGCAGTAAAAATAAAGAGTCATAATCCGTTATTAATAACTTCGTTTTTGTTTTTAATAAAAGAGTTTAGATATCTTATTTTTATAGCAACCTACAGGATATCCGCTGTAAGCGGAGGTGAAACAAAAATGAGCTTTAATGATAGCAGAGGGAGCTCTTTCAGGGGAAGAGACGGCAACCGGGGAAACAGAGACAACAATCGTGGAGGTTTCAGAGGCGGCAACAGTGGCCCCAGAGAAATGCACTCCGCAGTTTGTTCAGATTGTGGTGTTGAGACTCAGGTTCCATTTAAGCCAGCTGAAGGAAGACCCGTTTACTGCAGGGACTGCCTACCAAACCACAGAAAGTTCTAATTTCCAAAAATTCTGAAACTTTTGATTTTAGAAACTTTTGATTTTAATTATTATCATGGAAACCTTCTTGCAACAGAGTTTTCCTTCCCTATTTATTATTATGTATTATATGTCACTCCAGACCCTTTTCTCTGAGGAATATGCTCCTATTTCTTCCGGTTCTTATGGATTAATCTTATATACATAAAAATGGTTTTATCATTAGTAAAAATAATGAGACATATAATCTGTTATTAAAAACTCCATTTTTGTTTTTAAATAATAAGTTATATCCGATCATGTTTTTATTGAATAAATGTATCCGCTATAAGCGGAGGTGAAACAAAATGGGTTTTAATGACAGAGGGAATTCTTTCCGCGGCGGCAACCGAGACAGCAACCGTGGAGGTTTCAGAGGCGGCAATAGCGGCCCCAGGGAAATGCACAAGGTTACCTGTTCTGACTGCGGTGTTGAGACCGAAGTTCCGTTCAAGCCTACAGAAGGAAGGCCAGTTTATTGCAGAGACTGCCTACCTAACCACAGGAAGTTCTAAGTTCAAGTTTCTCAATGGAAGGTGTTGATTTACAAATTTTATAATCTCAACACTTACTCCGCTTTTTATTCTGTGTTTTTCGCCTTACATGTGGGTGAAGGGCATAGGAACTCTTAAATAGTCATAAATAGTTATTAATTTATTTATAGAGTGAGGGTATATATCCCTTACACATACTTAAAATTCACTTAAATACAATAGAATTACTCTGAAGGATTTTGAAGCAAACTCCAGTAGGGGTTATGGAGTAACTGAAGGATCTTTAAAATCTAAAGGTTTCTTGAGATTTGGGTTTTTCAGAGAGTTAAGATATTTTAGAGGTTTTTTAATTTCCTATCTATTTATGAACATTCACACCAAAGTACCTAAAGAATTGGTGAACACAGAAAATCCGAAAATATGATAGAATACAAGAAATATTGACAAAACAATTTTAATTAATAAAACTACGAGGAATTAACCTGGCAAACTATAGAAGTAATATTAGGAAGAGGAAAGCAGGAACCGGAAGCGTCGCACCGGCTACTCAGGAAGTAACAAGGGTGCGTACTCCACGTAAGGAGAATCATGAAGTTTTGGCAACCGTAGGAAGCCTCTTAGGCTCAAAAAGAGTCACATTGCAGTGTATGGATGGCATAGTCCGGATGGGTAGAATTCCGGGGTCCAAGAATAAGAAAATGTGGATTCACGAGGGAGATGTAGTAATCGTCGCTCCCTGGGAGATTCAGGATTCCAAAGCCGATGTAATCTGGAAGTACACAAGGCCTCAGGTCGAATGGCTTGAAAGAAAAGGTTACCTGAAATAAATCCCTGAAATATCACATTAAAGTTTAAATAAAGATTATATTGTCCTGACTAATCCGGTTTTAACCAATTTTCGGTTAAACCTCTCTTCCTCTTTTCCTTGGTTCTTTCTTCAAGGGCTTACCTCTATCTTTTCAACTTATCTTTGTCTTGCTCGTGAGTTCCACGGCAATTGCCAAATCTGTCAGAAAATAATCTGATCGATTGGGTTTAACGTGAACAACGATGAAGATCCAAATCAAAAATACTTTTCGCGTTTTCCTGATTTTTAGGGGGTAAAACTTATATAATTTGATTGTATACTAAAAGCGTTAAAAATAAAGAGACATATATAATCTGTTATTAAAAACTAATTTCTGTTTTTAATCAAAGAGTTATATCAGTCTTATTTTTAAACTATTGACTATCCGCTGTAAGCGGAGGTGAAAAGAAAATGGCTTTTAATGACAGAGGAAATTCTTTCAGGGGAAGAGATAGCAACCGTGGAGGTTTCGGAGCCCCAAAAGAAATGCACAATGCAACCTGTTCTGACTGCGGTGCTGAGACTCAGGTACCTTTCAGGCCTGACCCTGAGAGACCAGTTTATTGCAGAGAGTGTCTTCCTAACCACAGGACACCCAGAGAGAACCGCTATTAATGCTGTGTTCATTCCAAATATTTCACATGACGATTATGTCCGTTTAGCTTAGTTTGGCCAAGCCAAACGGATGCTTCTTTTTATATTATACTTATTTCAAATGAGTGTACTGTTACATATTTTATAGAATAATGAGTTTGAACCTTCTTTGAATTTATTTTAAATCAGTAACGATATATGTTTTTCAGCAGATTAGTATTTATTGGAGTTCATGAACTGATACCTCAATTCCTTATACTTAAATTAAAGTGTAGATTACAGATATTCGCTTGATAGATATCCGCTTTATAGGCATTCGGCTGAGAGGATTTTACCACTATTAGTCTATTTTTTCATAGGAAGAGTTATATAATTAAACGGCTATGTAGAAGTAGTTGAAAATAAAGAGACGTATAATCTGTTATTAAAAACTCCATTTTTGTTTTTAATCAATAAATTTTATACAATCTTGTTTTTACTCTATAATTATCCGTTATAAGCGGAGGTGAAACAAATATGGGTTTTAATGACAGAGGGAATTCCTTCCGCGGCGGCAACCGAGACAGCAACCGTGGAAGTTTCAGAGGCGGCAACAGCGGCCCCAGGGAAATGACCAAAGTAACCTGTTCTGACTGCGGTGTTGAGACCGAAGTTCCGTTCAAGCCAACTGAAGGACGGCCGGTTTACTGCAGAGAATGTCTTCCTAACCACAGGAAGTTTTAAAGATAATCTGCATTGAGTGTTAATTTTTAGATTAACACTTAATTCATTTTTCATTAATGGTTTTCTTTTTTCTATTTTTCGCCTTTTATTTCTGCGGATGCGTCCTGGAGCCTGATTCATCATAAATTAATTAAATCTTATTCGGAAACAGCAGAGATTTATACCACTCGCGAAAAATAGAAAAACAACCGGAATTAAGAATAGAAACCAGCAAAAAGGTTTTAGAGATTATTAAACTAAAAAAATCAGCATTGGAGGAATTAATCTGGCTAATTACAGAAGCACTATTAGAAAAAGAAAATTAGGATCCACCACGTCGGGAGGCGCAGGAGATGGTCCCCAAGAAATAACAAGGGTGCGAACTCCCCGCAAAGACAGAAACGAAGTCCTGGCAACAGTAGCAAGTTTATTGGGGTCAAAAAGAGTTACTCTACAATGCATGGATGGAGTAGTCCGAATGGGTCGGATTCCCGGTTCCAAGAAAAAGAGAATGTGGATCCGCGAAGGCGATGTTGTCATAGCCAATCCGTGGGAAGTTCAGAATTCAAAAGCCGATGTTACCTGGAAATACACAAGGCCCCAGATTGAATGGCTTGAAAGAAAAGGGTACCTTAATTAAGATATTTTAAACATTACCTTATTTACTTACATATCGCTACCTTAACCTGTGGCTTCAATTAACCAATGGTTTTAAAGAATAAAGTGTTAGGACCAGAACCACAAACTTAAGGACCTTTTAAGAATCATAAACTTAAAAGCTTTAAATTCAATTGAAAAGAATCGAGACGATGTAACTAAAATTATTACAATCAAGCTAAATAAAGAATCCCACCAATAATCTTATTGGATTAATGTGGGAAAAACGTCTCACTCTTAACTTTTCTGCCGCCCATTTTTCCGTACTTGATTATCTTATTATAATGCTTTTGAAGGCACAAAAGCTGCAATATACTCTGGAATCAAGCAAGTTACAATAACTTTTCAATTTTGAGTAGTTCATCGGCTTCTTTGCTCAAAAATTTCTTCCATTACCAGAACCTCCTTAACAGGTTCTTATCCAGCACTTCTTTTGTAACCCTAATTTGACAGAAGCATACATTTTTTAATGTATAAATGGGCTTCACGCTTCTGTTTTCTACATAAAATTCAAATTTATATCTTGTGTTTATTGATTTTTGACATTTTCATTTTACAAAAATATAATGTGTCGACACAACGTGTTTTTGTAAGAAAATACTGTATTAATTAGCAGGATCTGTCAAATTAGGGTAGTAATCTCCGTAGACTTAAGATATACTCGATTTTCAAGGCAAAGAAGCTTACCAGAAAAGGATTTAGTAAGCCTTACGCCTGTTCTCACTCTGTTCTTCTATTCTATGCGAAGGCCCTTACCAGCGCAACGAATATAGGACTTACGCACTTCAGATTCAAAATCAAGCACAGTAGCCATCAAATTTATAATTTGAATTTCAGAAAAGTTGTAAGCCTACTGCAGTTGATTTGGTACTTCAAGTGCGTAAGTCCTAGAATAAACTCCGAATTCGTCGCCAAGTGTCCAGACAGCGCATCCCTAAGATGGGTTCTGCCTGACTTGGGGATTCCCGAAAAAGTCTTCTTGCCCGAAAAGCTCTCAAAATAGACGAAAGCACATCAAGAAGCCTGTCAGCCTTCCAGTCATAGCCATAAATGCTGCAGCCTATTCGTGTCTTTTTACGATCAATTTGATTTCAGTCGAATACCCCGCTAGTGTCGAGTCAACAGCAAAATGTCGTATAAAATCAATTGCAACTATTCAGAATCGTTAAATCTTTGAGGATTGACGCGACACTAGCTTGCTGCGGGGATGGAAACTTCCCCGGTAACCGTTGATGATTATATAATTTATCAATTCCATTTTTCGGTTGTTAACTTCTGCTCAAACTAAACTGTTTAGGGTTATTATTTCAGTCAAATACCCCGCTAGCTTGCTGTGGGGATGGAAAACTTCCCCGGTAACCGTTGATGATAATATTATTTATCAATCCCATTTTTCGATTGTTAACTTCTGCTAGAACTAAACCTATTAGGTTTATTGTCTTCTTTAACGGAATTTCGAGCGGTGGCGCGAACATACCCCGTTGCTTGCAGCGGGGTGCGCCAGCGCAACTTTGATTCTGGAAATCCGGATGAGAGCCTTCATTTGTTAACCACCACAGTCTTGACATTTACAAATTCCTTAACCCCATAGTGGGAAAGCTCTCGCCCGACTCCGGACTTCTTTACCCCGCCAAAAGGTAGCCTCGGGTCGGACTTAACCATCCCGTTGATAGCTACAAATCCGGATCTGATCCTTTTTGCCAGCTTTTCAGCCCTTTCCAGATTTCCGGACCAGATTTCGGCCCCAAGCCCAAACTCTGTGGAGTTTGCGATTTCTACTGCTTCGTTTTCGTCCTTTGCCGTGATTACCGGCGCAATAGGTCCGAAAACTTCCATATTACAGACCTTCATGTCTGAACTAGCTGCAGGGATAAGGGTCGGCCTGAAGAAAAAGCCCTTTTCAGGTTCCTTTCCGTAAATTTGAGGCTTTGCTCCTTTCTTTTTCGCATCTTTCAGAACCTTTTCAAGACTATCGACAAATTCTTTCTTTGCAACAGGTCCAATATCAGTTTCTTCATCCATCGGATCCCCGATTTTCAGTTCCTGAATATTGAGTTCAAATGCCTCAATAAAATCCACCACAACATCTTCTACAACGATAAATCTCTTGGCAGCAATATAGCTCTGTCCGGTATTGAGAAAACGGGACTTAACTGCAACTTTCGCGGCCTTCTCGATATCGGCATCCTCAAGTACTATAAAAGGATCGGATCCTCCAAGTTCCAGCACAAGAGGCTTGATCATTCCTCCTACAAGTTCTCCTATTTCCGAGCCTGCACCTATACTGCCTGTAAAAGATACACCATCCACCATATCCTCTTCAATAATCTCCATGGCAGTTTTTAAGTCAATTAACAGGGTGTTGAAAACATGCTCAGGGAACCCGGCTTCAAGAAATACTTTCTCAATCTCCAGTGCCGATCTTGGCACATTCGAGGCATGTTTGACTACACACACGTTTCCTGCACACATTGTAGGTATTGCAAACCTGAATACTTGCCAGAATGGGGAATTCCAGGGCACGATTCCGAGAATCACTCCCAGTGGTTCAAAAGTTACATAGCTTTTCTCAGCCCCGGTATCCACAACCTCATCTTTCAAAAACAAAGCCGCATTCTCAGCGTAATAATCACAGAGCCAGGTGCATTTCTGGACTTCATCTCTCGACTGCCTGATAGGCTTTCCCATTTCAGTTGTAATAATCTCGGCATAGATATCGTTATTCCGTCGAAGCACCTCTGCAACCCCTACAAGATACTTTGTCCTTTCGTAAACAGACAATGAACTCCACCCGGAAAAAGCAGCCCTGGAATTTTCAATCCGGGTCTCACATTCCTCGAAAGAAAATGAGTCATATGTCCAGTTTACTCCTTCAGTGTAAGGATTAACGGATTTGATTTTCATAACCTCCCCGAAAAAAGTCATTTAATAATATTGGGATTCCTGGTATTATAATTTAAGGAGCATTAAGAGGAAAATAAAGATTCCGGGTCTTAAAGTACATTCATAAAACCCGATAAAGAATGAATCTCCAAATTTATAACCAGTTTTTGATCGTCTAAGAAGAATTGTGTTCAGAATCTAGCAGTAATTATTATAAAACCTCGATATCAATTATAAAGCATCTATTATAATACACCTAATTTAAGTGGAGGGAAAATATGAGAAAAGCACTTGTTATATTGATAGTGTTGTTCGGCGTTTTTCTAGCAATAGGATGTGCTGGTCAGAAAGATGGGGCTCCAAATGAAACAGGAACTCCAGAACAGGCTGTAACTGAGGTTGAAGTAGTAACTGGAGTTGAAGTAGTAACTCCGGTTCAGGAAGTAGTAGCTGTAACTGGAGTCGTCGAAGAAACCCCTGTTCAAGCAGTAACTCCGGCTGAAGTAGTTACTCCAACGGGAGTACAGAATGTAACTGAAAGACAGACTGTGACTGTAAAACGTACTACAACTGAAAGAGAAACCGCAACCGAAAGACAGCTTCCGGCTAGAAACACTACAGGCACTACTGGCGGGAACGGTGGAGTAATCCACGTAACACCTAATACGGGCAAATAATTGGATGGGCCTGAAGAAAACTTAATAAAACGAGATATGGGCAGAGCATTAAGTAATTCTGAGTAAAGGTTAAATTCTCGAATGAAACGAAGACAATTATTGGTAATTCGGATTCTGCCCATAATACAAAACATTTACAGTACAATCCTGTAATATAAACTTTAATACAAAGAAGCGTAGCTGTGGCATTTCCTTCAGGCAACAGGACGACAAAAAGGCCTTAAGTAAGTATACAAGTCCTTATTTGCCTAAGAAGGCATATCTGGGTCGCTACAAATTTAGCTTAAAAGAGAGAGCTTTTTAAAAAGGGCTTCATTTTTTTAGAAAAAGTAATCCAGCTCTTAACAATGGAGTGAACTGTTTTTTTCTTATTAACCTGCAAGATACCGTGTACATCTGATAACCTTCTTTTAAAATACTTTATTTCATGACACTTAAAAATAACTTATTTCCTTGATTCAAAGAGTTAAAGCTGGAAAAAGCAAATTTCCTTAATTTGTTTCCTATTTTACCTTCAAAGAGCCTGACACCAAATTAAATCATAACAGAAACTACGTTTAGAATCTGGTAGGAACCATTATAAAATCAAAATATTAATTATAAAGCACGTCATTTTTATGGGGGAAAAAATGAGAAAAGAACTTTAGGACTTACGCACTTGAAGTACCAAATCAAGTACAAGCAGCATCATCGGAATTAGTGGGATTTAGACAGTTAAGTATTTAGTGTTGCTGTTTTTCTGTTCAACTGCGTAAGTCCTAAACTTGCAATTTTCATAGTTTTACTTAGCATATTCCTGGCAATAGGATGTGCAGGAAATAAACCGGCAACTCCAGCCGAAACACCTGTAACTCCGGTTGAAACACCTGTAGTCCCGGTTTCGGCTGTAACGCCTCAACCTTTGGGAGAAGGAAAGATCGTCGAAGTTACCATTGAGAATTTTTCCTTTAACCCTGCATCAGTCGAAATATTAACAGGTGATACTGTAAGATGGAAGAACGAGGACTCGGTCATTCATACCGTGAGAGGGTCTGCTTTCGGGTCAGGCGAACTGAAAAAAGGAGATACGTACGATTTCCTGTTTACAGATGCCGGAACCTATAATTACAACTGCTCGATCCATCCTTCTATGAAGGGGACTGTGGTAGTTAATGAGAAGAATTGAAAATTTATAACAGTATCGAAATTTGAAATCCAGAATTGCTGAAAATTTCCATTTTGCGAAAAACAGGATTTAAAAAACGGTTCTTATTTTTAAGGCTACTTTTAATGTGAATTCCTTTTTAACCTTAGTTTGACAGTATAAATTCAATTTAGTGAGAAACTTCAATTTTTCGCCATAAATCAAATGACAGTATTCAAAAATTTCATCAAATCCCTTCTGATTTGCTGGTTTTCTAGCTTCAAAACCACTAAGAAGTAAATGGGTAGAGATTTTTTGTGCCATTTTAGGAATGCTGCAAATATAACTTCAATTTTTCACTTGTGGAATTGCTCTGTAATTCCATTTTCCTAAATAATCATCAAATACAATTTTCATTTTTTCCTTGAAGTTTTCAGTTGCTTTTCTTCCCGTGGCATAAACTTTATCCTTTATAGTCGAAAACACTTTGAGTCCTGTAGATGTGTAAGTCTTCTCAACAAGGCTTTTGACCACCTCAATATTGCTGAAAACAGTACCTTTGCATGCATTCGTAACATGACAGAATAACCTGTGTTCTATTGGATTGTATTTCGACGTATATGGTGGATAATGAGCCATTCTGATTTCAATTCCAATTTCATTTACCATCTTTTGCAAATCTTCCTTGAAAATATAATTCCTGCTTGAGTTGCTTCCACCACCATCAGCTAAGGTTAAAATGCTATTTGCTTCTGGATATTTGTTTTTACCGTATTTTTCCCACCAGTCTTTAATGCAGTCACAACAAAACTCGCTTGTATCCTTACTGGTTCCTAGGGTGATGTATCCTTCGTTACTTTTTAGATCGTATATGCCATGTGGAATTACAACCCCATCTGAAAATGTATTGAAGTCGTGGTCATATACCTTTACTGTGTGGGTACAATAAACTTTACCATCACGGTAGAAATTACCTATGACTTCTTTTTTTACATCTATACTGATAATAGGATTAGCGCTTTTTGAGTACTCTTCCTTTAACTCGTGAATTCTCTCAAATTGCTCATTTCTATCTTTAGAGTCTTTCATTGTGACAGCTTTTTGCATTTTCCTTTTTACAAAACCATGTTTCTTTAAGAGCTGCTTTACTACATAGGGAGTTATATTCATACCCTTTGATTTAAAAACCTTTGAAATTTCTTTAAGGTTCAGGTTTGTCCATTTTAGTTCTTCATCCATAGGGCTTCCAGCCGTATGGTTTTTTAGAATCTCAAAAATATTTCATCGATATTTTCCACCGTGTCGATGATTTTCTTTTACCCCCACCAGGCTTTCGAATTCTGTCCTCTGGGGTTTCTGTACCATTGGTGATTTCATTAATTCCAGCCATGACAGTCTGAAAGTGGCAGCCCAGGACACTACTAATATAGATTTGTCCTCCGTGACCTAATTTAATTGCTTCGATAGCTGCGTATCTTCTCCGATCTTTCTCGTTCAAACTATCATAAAATGCTTTCATTCGAGTTTCAATTTCTTCAGGATATTTTATGCGTAGCGTCAAATTAGATTCCTTTTAATCATTTGTAATGGCTTCTAACAAACATTATAGATGGTAAGAGAAATAATTGAAATTATATATGTTTTGTTCCTTAGCACTTTTGGCACCTGACTTTTTAGATAGTATCTATATTTTATCCATTATTCATGCTATCTGTCAAATTCGATACCAAAAATTTGATCAAAAATTATGAAAACATCCATCAAAAGAAAGAGAATCATCTGTCAAATTAAATCGTAAAAAATGGGCAAAAATTTGTTGATATAAATTACTTCTTATTCCTACGAATATGAAAACAATCTTTCAACATAAAAACCAAACTGTCAAACTAAGGTTTTAATTTGGGACTGGAAATCGGCATATTTCCTTGTGAGAAAATAGAAAAGATTTAATCTTTACTTTTCCTCTGTCTTTTCCCTTCTAAAATCGTAAAATCATCCAATATTTATTTCGCAGACTTCTCAAATCCTTCGAAACCGGGGAGGAAGTAGCCTTACAGACTTTTAGTGGTCGCCGTTAAAAAAGAGGCATATGCCTGCGACCTCGAGGCTGTAGGCTGTTTCGGTTGCGGGCTTTTCTATTTAGGGGACCCCGCCGACGCTGGATTTATGAACTCCTGTAGGATAATGTTTGCATTGGTATTAGTTAGTTGGGGCAGAGGAACAACTTCATACTCGAGAAGAATACTTTTTCCATCATCCCTTGTTACTATAAGGTCAAATTAGTCAGTTTTATGACCTGAGTTCTATCCCTCTAGGGTGTGTAACTTCGATAAAACGGTGTATTTCATACAATTCTGGCCTTAATTCTGCCGTTCAGTTCTTATAAATAATCCAACATTCAATTATTTATTCATTTCTATTTCTCAAATGGGTCATTCGAACTTAAAATGGAAATAAATATAAAGATTAACTAATCTTGACTCTGGTCCAAAATCTAGTGATTTTTGCATTTCTTGATTGAAAATCTGAATTCGTAAGAAGAATTCAGCCTCCAATCAAAATTAACATTCGATATCTAAAGGCTTCAACCTAGAAGTAAAATCACAAGGATTGTAACCAATTACAAAATCTAGTGATTTTTAATTTTACGTTCATCACTGGATTTTGGTACTGAGTCCTAATCTTTTTTGATTACTGTATATCTCCCCGTGCCTGAGCATACCGGGGGTCAATTTCTACAGCTTTTTGGTATGCATCTTCAGCCTCTTCTTCCCGTCCAAGAAAACTTAGGCAGATAGCTTTTCCAAACCATGAATCTGCAGTCTGAGAATTGAGGTTAAGTGCCTTTTCATATACTTCCAGGGCCTCTTCAAAACGTTTGAGCTGAGCGAGCACGAAACCCAGGCTGGAATAGGCTTCAAAATATTCGGGATCCAGCTGCGTGGCTTTTCTGTATGCCTCGACAGCTTCCTCAAATCTCTGCATCTGGCTGAGAGTAAAGCCTTTGTTATACCAGACATCGGCATTTTCTGCGTTAATTGCGATGGCTTTTTCAAAAGCTTTAATTGCTTCGTCATACTTTTCGAGGTTTTCGAGATCTATTCCCATATTATTCCAGGCATCATCGTTCTCTGGATCCAGTTCCACGGCTTTTTCATACGCTTTCAACGCCTGCCTGTAATTGCCAAGGCTGTCCAGGTCCACTCCTTTATAATGCCAGGCTTCGAGAAAGCCAGGATCAAGCTCAAGTGCCTTGTCGTAAGCAATAATTGCTTCGTCATAATTTCCCATCTGCCCGAGAGCTATGCCTTTTCCTACCCAGGCTTCTTTATAATCAGGATTTTCCTTGAGGACTTTTTCATAGGCTTCGACCGCATGCTCGTAGTCTCCTGCCTGGCTCAGGTTAAGGGCCTTTCCGTACCATGCATTGGGATAGTCAGGCCTGAGCTCAAGAGCTTTTTCATAGGCTTTAATAGCTTTTTCGTATTTTCCAGCCTGAGAAAAGGAGAAAGCCATATTATTCCAGAGGTCTGGATCTTGGGGATTGATTTTGACAGCTTTCTCATAGAGGTCGAGAGACTCCTCGTATCTTCCAAGGGTTTCAAGAGCTGCAGCCTTATTGTTTAAAAGGTAGATATTAGTTGGGTCCTTCTCGATTGCCTTATCGAAAGCCACAATTGCTTCATTGAACTTTCCAAGCCTGAGAAAGTCGAGTCCGCATTCGTTAAATTCGGCTGCAAGGACTTCATCGCTAACTTCTTGCTTACCTACATCCCCCGAATCACTCAGAACATACAAATCTTCGGAAACCTTCCCCTTTTCAGCTTCAGTTTTCTCTTCTCTACCTTCGTTTACGAAGGTTTTATCCTTTGGTTCTTCGGAACTCATATCAAAATTTCCTGTACTGCCTTTTAGAATAAACCCTGCGGATTCTCAAGTGCCCGCGTTAGTTATTTACTTAAATCCATTGTTCGTTTATAATTTATACATCTGTCCTTTATGGCTTTTATAGGCTCTCCCCAAACAGAATTAGGAATAGTTCTGGGACGGAGGTAAGGAATTTAAAAAACAAGGCATAGAGACCTGTTAAATCCACAAAAATCGGGCAGATCAAAAAATGGAAAAAATTTAGAAAAACATTAAAGGGATTCAGAAAACCATGGAAATAACTTATCCCGAAACCTTGAAGGCAATACTCTTTGATATGGACAATACCCTTTTTGATTTCGTAGCCGCAAAGCTTGGAGCTTGTAAAGAGATTCTCTCGTATATTGGAAAAGGAGACGTTGCAGAAGAACCTTCGGAACTTTTTGAATATTTCCTGAGAGGAGTTTACGGTTTTGAAGACTATGAAAATATAAGGGACTATATGATGGAAAGAAGGCTTTTTACTGCGGAGAACTACAGGCAGTGCTGTGAGATATATGAAAGGGAAAAGCTGCAAAACCTCGAACTCTATCCCGGCGTAAAGGACACCCTTGATGAGCTAAAAAAATTGGATCTGAAGCTTGCGATTATAACGGACGCTAATAGTTACCATGCTCGGGCAAGGCTTACAAGGGTCGAACTTCTGGATTACTTCGATCTTCTCGTAGCTACGGATATGACGGGCACAAAAAAGCCAGATCCCACACATTTTCTTTTTGCCCTTCAGGCTCTTGGAACCAAGCCGGAAGAAAGCTTGGTAGTAGGAGACAGTATTAAAAGGGACATGATCCCCGCCCGCAAGCTTGGATTGAAAACCGCTTATGCTTCGTACGGAGACTGGAGGCCGGCAGAAGAAACGGATCAATGCTTCGATTTCAGGCTCAATTCATTTTCGGATTTGCTTGATTTATCCGGGCTCTGAACAGGCACGCAGTTAAACCTGAAATTCGCACAATAAAGGATAAGAATAAAAAATATAAATAAATCTATTTTTCATATCATTCTTTCAAATCCGTTATTTCACAACCACTTTTCCATATTCGTTATATAAGCCAGATAGAGAAGGAGAAATGAAAATTTTTGGCCGCCAGATCCACTAGTCCAGTGAAGGATGACTAACGGCTTTTTTCTACTCTGTATCTGCTGCGTTATGGAAAGCCCTGCAGTTTGGCTACTTAAAGGAGATCCGAATATATCGGATTTATATCGACTGCTCTTTCGTAGGCTTCCATTGCTTTCTGGTGTTTTTTAACCCTGTCGTATACAATACCCTTGCCAATCCAGGCTTTTGTAAAACTTGGATTGATATCGATAGCCCTTTCAAAAGCTTCAAGAGCCTCGTTGTATTTTTCCAGGTCTCTCAGGGCAATTCCTTTATTGTACCAGAACCTGGCATTCTCGGGATTTGCTTTAATCTTGGTGTCAAAAACCTCCACTGCTTTTTCGAGATATAATCTTGCTTCTTCGTGCTTTCCAAGCCAGCGGAGAGCCACGCCCTTGTTATAAAGGGCTTTTCCGTTTGCAGGGTTTAACTCAAGAGCCCTGTTAAAAGCGTTAATGGCTTCTTGATAACTCTGTATCTTACAGAGACCCATGCCTTTCTTGCACCATTCGCTTGCGTTCATAGAGCCCATATCATAGCTCTTTTCATAGAGGCGAATAGCCGTCTCAAAATCATCCATAGCGTCTTCGTATGCCTTCATTTCCCTCAAAGCCATTCCCCGCCTGTACCAGACTTCAGGGTCTTCAGGAGCAAGAGATATAGCCCGGTAGTATGCATCCAGAGCTTCTTTATATTGCATAAGACCTAAAAGCAGTTCAGCTTTGGAATACCAAGTTTTAGCATCTGCAGGGTTGATCTGAAGGGATCTGTTAAGGGCATCGAGAGCTTCATCATATCTCACAAGGTTTTTCAGCACCATCCCTTTGCTAAACAAAATTTTTGCATTGTCAGGGTTTATTTCAAGAGCTTTGTTGTATGCATCCAGAGCTTCTGAAAACCGTTTAAGTTCATGGAGTGCAACGCCTTTATTGTACCATTCATTCGAAGTCATAGCTCTAACCACACCTTTTTTCGATTACGTTTTTCCACCGTTTACTACATATACTCAGCAATAATATTGCTTTCAGAGCGTTAAATCAATTTTGCACTTCAGCTCCGTATTAAAAATAAGAACCTATTTACAGTTACACATTATGATTTACGTTTTGCTCTTTTTTAAGGATTTTGAAATATTCCTACACACTATTATTTTAAAAATAATGTTTTCAAAATATGGACTATAATTAGATAAAATAAAATAACTTTATATTATATTCTTTCAAATTAGTATTAAAATTAAGGAAATAAATTTATCTCAGGCTTAAGTTCTTCCGCTTTTCCTCTATTTGATCCGCTATCCTGCCCTGACCGGGGAAAAATTGATTCCGAAAATAAAGCCGGAGAAATTCGGTAAGTTCGATTTCAGCAAAAGTAGGGGCTACTCCCTCTCGCGGCCGGTCAAAACTTCATTGTTGCCTTTTTAGATTGAAAACTTTATGGATTTCTGGTCTGCAAAAACTTACAATAAGCAAGGTTCTTTTCTCCACATCTGTCCTTCTTCTAAAAATGTATTCTGGAGATCATTATAAATATAATAAATATTACTATAAAGAAGGCTACAGCGGGAAAAATAAATTAATCAATTCAGTTAAAGGAGTTCGTAAAGAAATCATAAAGACATATATGGGTACATTTCAAACATATCTGGAGAGATGCAGGAAATAAAATTCCTGGAGAAAGGCTCTAAAAATATTTAGCTTTTCAGAGTAGTCCTCCCAGTTTACAGAACTTTAGAAAAGAAAGAAAGAAATTTTTTCCAGATATAAGTCGGTTTTCTCTTTTCAGGTTAGATTCTAGTACGTCTTAATATCATCCCTACTCTGGCTCTCAGTTCCAGAGGGTTAAAAGGAGTAGAAACATAATCATCAGCCCCTGACTCAAAAGCTTCGACTCTATTTTTCACCCCGTCACTTTCACTAAGCATCATTACTGGTATCCACCAGTACCTTGAACTGGCTTTAAGCTGCCTGCATATTTTAAAACCTTCGATATCCGCAAGTCCGGTATCCAGCAGAACAAGGTCTGGTTTTTCAGATTTTACCACTTCAAGTGCGGAAAAGCCTCCAGATACTTTAACAACGTTGACTTTAACAACGTTATAATCTTCAGCTTCAAGCGTCATCTTAATATTTGAGATGTTATTCCCATTACCCATAATCAGGATTTTCTGCCTTGTGTCTTTAAAATTTGCAATTCGGATCTTTACCAGTTCCTCTGGGACTGAAAGAGTACAGGCGATATCTCCCTCGCTTATTTCAGGCTGTGCTTCAATCAATTTCAAAATCTCATGATCAAGATTTTTATTGTACATCACCCTCCATCACCATACAGTATAGATTTTATTAGGTATTAAACATTTCTCAAATTTTTCGTAACATACAATAATTTAAATTTAATATAGTATGAATGGAAAAGAGTTCTCCAAATATTTAGAAGAATTTTTATTGATCGCCGGACTTAACCAATAAGGAGATAAGTTTATAACCGTAAATAGCAAGTTAATATTGGAAATAAGAATCGCTTACGGAGAACAGCCACCTCTGAGATGATAACAATGGATCCACTAGAAAAAATCTTCGGAAAAACCGCACAAATGACAGTCCTTAAGAACCTGATCGAGCGCCAGAACGAATCAACCTATCTTTCAGGGATAGCTGAAGAAACGGGCCTGTCTCACTCGAGCGTATCAAGGGTTATCACCCCTCTGATTGCGTCAGGTATTGTCATAGAAAAACCCCTGGGAAAACAAATTCGGACTTTCCAGCTGAATATGGAGAGCGAGGCAACAAGGCTGATTATAGATTTCTGCAATAAAATCAACCACATGCTAGATTAAGAAAATAAAAGCGCGGAGAAGAGCGCGGAAAATATAAATTCGGGGCAGGACAAATTTACTGTCCCTTCTTTTCAAATATATAGATACGAAACCTTAAGGCAATTTCATCCAGAAGGTCCCGATTCAGATAATCTTTCATGTAACCTGTTTTTTGAGATCTTCGATGTACTCGTTTGCAGCAGTAGCTGCGAGTGCCCCATCTCTAACTGCTGCCACAAGCTGCCAGATTGGTGTGTCACGGCAGTCTCCAATAGCATAAATTCCATTCTCCGAGGTCTTCAGTGATCGGTCCGTCTGGATAAATCCTTCTTCATCCTTCTTCACATCAATGATTTCAGTGTTCGGATGAATGCCTACATATATAAAAACACCATCTGTAGCCAGTTCATGGTGTTCCTCACTTTTAAGGTCTTTGAAGACAATTTTTTCAACCCTTCGAATGTCTCCGCTGCTTCCTATGATTTCCAGTAAGCAGGCATTAAAAATGAATTCAATATTCGGAGTTGCAAAAGCCCGGTCCTGAAGGACTTTTGCGGCTCTCGACCGATCCTTCCTGTGAATAAGATAAACCTTGCGGGCAATTTTTGAAAGGAGAAGGGCATCGGTAATTGCCGAATTGCCGCCTCCGACCACTACAACGGTTTTGTTTCTAAAAAATGGCCCGTCACAGATGGCGCAGTAGGAAACCCCTTTACTGATAAACTCTTTTTCTCCAGGCACATTCAAATGCTTGGGATTTGCGCCTGTGGCAATTATGACAGCTCTTGATTCAAGGTCTCCGCTGTCCGTGGAGACTATTTTCTTTTTCTCTTCAGCGCGAACAGAGAGGACTTCTGTTATCTTTGTTTTTACCCCGACTTCCAGAGCATGGCTTTTATATTTCTCCATTAATTCAAGTCCTGAAATCGATGGAAAGCCAGGGTAATTTTCTACGATGTCTGCAAGCGCAATCTGGCCGCTAATTTCGCTTCTTTCAAGAATCAGAGTCTCAAGCCCGAAACGTACGGCATAGATCCCAGCTGCGAGCCCTGCGGGCCCCCTCCTACAATAATCAGATCGTACATAATTGCCTCCTGAATTAGAAAAATCGTTTTGGAAAAAGTGCAAATTCCTTGAACAAATTCATTTAATACGGATGATAGCATCGGCTTTTTTCGGAAGACCTGAAAAAGCTATCTCCCCATCAATAATAGTCGTAGGAACCCCACCTATGCCATATTTGTCAATCAACGCCTGACCCTCTGGAGTTTCCACATCTATTTCCTCATACTCAAAGTCATATTCGGACTTCAGGTCTTTCCAGAGTCTGCGAGCTGCCGGACAGGCAGTGCACCAGTTGGCGTGGATAAGTGTAACTTTAACCATGATTAAAAACCACCTCTAAAAACTGCAATCGTAAGCTTATTCGTAGTATTAATTTCTAGATATAAATAAGTTAAGCGGATCCGTAAATCAGTAAAATTAAGAAGTAATATAGTGGATATACCTGGACAAAAAGCTTTAAGCCAACAAGGCCCCTAAAGCGGGATATGCTCACATTTATAGGCCTGGGCCTTTTTGATGAATACGACATTTCTTTAAAAGGACTTGAGGCTGTCAGGGAAGCTGACCTGGTTTATGCGGAGTTCTATACATCGTGTCTCATGGGTACGAACCTTGAGAAAATGGAAAAGCTTTACGGAAAAAGAGTCGTTTTGCTTTCAAGAGAGGATGTGGAGCAGTATCCTAACTGGCTGAACAAAGCAAAAGACAGGAATATTTGCTTCCTGACTGGAGGAGATACAATGGTCTCCACAACCCATGTAGATTTGCGCCTGAGAGCCGAAAAATTGGGGATAGAGACTTGCCTGATTCATGGAGCTTCCATTGCTTCAGCCGTTTCGGGGCTTACAGGGTTGCAGAACTATCGCTTCGGGAAATCCGCAAGCATCCCTCATCCCTATGAAAGCAGGAGAGGCACAAGAATAATCTCGGAAACTCCTTATGACATTATAAAACAGAACACCGAACTTGGCCTGCATACTCTCGTATTTCTGGATATAGATAAGGAAAAGGGATACATGACCATAAATACTGCACTCGAGCTTCTCCTGGAGGTTGAAGGAATACGGGGAGAAGGGGTTATGCGCGGAACTGCTGCAGTAGGAATAGCCCGGGCAGGCTCGGAAAAGCCAATGGTGAAAGCCGACTATGTAGAAAACTTAAAGAGTTTCGATTTTGGAAACCCTCTTCATATCCTCGTAATTCCCGGAAAACTACACTTTCTTGAAGCTGAAGCGCTTGTGAAACTTGCACAGGGCCCAATGGGGTTTATGGAAAAGGCAGAATAAGGAAAAAAGAATGAAACTTCTACCTCCTTCCTGGTGATCAACATGCCTGCAGATTTGAATGAAAAGGTCAAAAGATATGAAGATATGTTAAAAAGAGCACTCAAGAAAGCAAAATACTCCCCAATTCCGGGATCCCACATGTATACCGTTGCAAAGGATTATTACACAATGGCAGAAGCCTATTACAAAGACGGGGTGTATTTTTGGAAAACGAAGACCCTGTAAATGCCCTGGCCTCTTTCAGTTACGGTCATGCCTGGCTTGACGCGGGAGCAAAACTCGGGGTTTTTGCAGTAGATGACGAAACTCTTTTTACCATATGACAGAGGAAAAAGAGAAGGAAGTCAAAAAAATGTAGAGGCCCAGATTTCAGAGAGAAAATATAGAGATCTTAAATGGAAGGATTAAAGATTGCAGAACTAAAAATTAAAAGCTTAACTAAAAAACCATATAAAAAATAAAGCCTATACAATATTATTCTATTTGAAGCAGAAACAATTTATATACATTATTCTATTCTTTAGATTCTGTAAAAACTTTTCCTGATCAGGGAATATTCTTGAAAAATGAGTATAATTGAATAATTAAGGTGGACAATAATGAAGAACTTCCATGTGGTACTTGAAGCAGCTTGGTTGGTTAGAGACGTAAAGACGGCTGATGACGCTATAGGGGTTGCAATTTCTGAGGCTGGAAAGCGTCTGAACCCGAAACTGGATTTTGTAGAGGTCGACGTGGGAACCACGTCCTGCCCGGCATGCGGTGAGCCTTTTAGCAGTGTTTTCATAGCAGCAAATACCGCTCTTGTAGGACTTATTTTTGAGATGAAGGTTTTTGATGCCGAATCTGCAGAGCATGCGGAAAGGATAGCAAAATCCGTGATAGGTAAATCCCTCAGGGATATTCCATTAACAGTTGTCGAAGTGACCGAATTTGAACGTTCAGGCGAGAAAGGTGAACAGCAGCAGAAGAGCAAAGCAAGTAAATAAATAGATTTTCTACTGAAAACCTGTAAAAATACCGGAATAGAAGAAAATAGAATGCTGGGGTTAGTTATGCCTTTAATTTCATCCAGGCAGGGCTTAAAAAGACGCATGGCTGAAAAGAGAACGTATATTATCTATATTTTGTTTTTCCTGCGTGCTTACCTGACTTTTAAAGACATATCCAACCTTAAAACCCCTGAGCTTCTCCAGAACCCACGAAAAAAGAGGACACTATATGGACAGAGTAATTTCTATCGTGGGGCACACTGCCCTTGATTACATCGTAGATGTTGAAAAAATAGCAGGAAAAAACGAATCATCCCCTGTCATTGACTACGAAGAATACCCTGGTGGGGGGCTGCCAATATTGCTGTTGCCATCGCAAAGCTGGGGGAAAGAGTCAACTGATTTCTCCTGTTGGTACGGATTTTGCAAGCTCGGGATATGAAAAACTCCTTAAAGACGCGCAAGTTGACCTTTCCCGCCTCTACAGGCTTGAGGACCGGAAAATTTCCAAGGCATTTATTTTCACGGATAGGGAAGACAACCAGACAACCTATTTTTACTGGGGAGCCTCTTCAAAATTCAAAGAATTAGAACCCGAACCTGTGGATTTTGTTCATCTTGCAACCGCAGATTCCGTCTATAATGCAAAAATCGCACAAATTGCAGGTTTTGTATCCTTTGATCCTGGCCAGGATCTGGTTACATATTCAAAAGAAAACCTTGAACTTATCCTTGCTCATACTGATATCCTTTTTGCGAACCGGCACGAAATCAGGAGAGTTTCGGAAATGACTGGAAAAAGCTTTTCGGAACTCAAGGCCCTGATTGATATTATCGTGGTCACATACGATGCAGAAGGCAGCAGGATCTATACCGGAAAGGAAGAATTTACGATTCCTGTAATTCCTGTCAGAGCTGTGGACCCTACGGGAGCAGGGGACGCTTACAGGGCTGGTTTTCTTCTAGCCTTTGCAAGAGGATGCTCTCTTTCCACATGTGGTAAGGTGGGGTCAACTGTAGCCTCTTTTGCTGTAGAGAGCCGGGGCTGCCAGACAGGCCTTCCCACATGGGAAGAAATGAAAGTCCGTTACGAAGCCAGTTTCGGAAAGCTGGATAAAGGGTGTTGAAATTGCGAATACCGAAGATGATATGCTGAAAAGTCAAAAAGTATCTAAAATATTATATAATGATTCACGCAGTATAACCCTGACGTATGAAAACAGATAGTAAAAACATAAAGGGATGCAGATGAAACTCGCAGCACTGGTTTCCGGTGGCAAGGACTCGATTTTTGCCATATATAAGGCCCTTGAAGAAGGGCATGAAGTCACCCACCTGATTAATATAATTCCCGCAAGGGACGATTCCTACATGTACCATTCCATCAACCTCCACATGGTGGAATTAATCTCTGCCGCTTGTGAAATCCCATTGATCCAGCAGCAGTCCAGCGGAATAAAGGAACTTGAACTGGACGATCTGACCCTCGCCCTTAAAAGAGTGAGTGTAGATGGAGTATCCGTAGGCGCTATTGAATCTCAGTATCAGGCGGGTAGAGTGCAAAAGATCTGTGACTCCCTTGGGCTTAAGGTCTATGCCCCTCTCTGGCATAGAGACCCTGAAGAGTTGCTCAATGAGATGGCAAAAGTGCTCGATATACGGATTGTAAAGGTCGCAGCTGATGGCCTCGATAAATCCTGGCTGGGCCGCCCTCTGAATGTAAACTCAATCGAACATCTCAAAGCCCTGAACCGCAGATATATGGTTCACATGGCTGGCGAAGGTGGAGAATACGAGACTGTCGTCCTTGATGCTCCCTTTTTTAAAAAGCGCATTGAAATTGTAAAAAGCGAAATTGAATGGCAAGGTGACACTGGCTCCTTGAAGATCCTGGAAGCAAAACTTGTCGACAAAAATTGATTTTCAAGAAAGGCTTCCTGGTAAACAGACTTTTACATTCATTTCATAGTAAAAACACTGCAATTTTTTCAAAGCATTATCTTTGATCGTCCACTGGTACAGGATTGGTGTTTTCAAAATAGAATACCCAACGCGACTTTTGATTGCGTTTTGATGCTTTTGTAACACGATGGCTCTACAAACGCCAAATTTACGGAAAAAGAACGAGGCTAGACGTTATTACGATTACTGTTAAATAATAACAAAGGAATACAAATGGACGACCTTATCTTTTATTCATATGATTTTTCAAGCTTGAATCCGGATTTACCTGTGAAGTCCTATTTTAAAAATCATTCTCAAAAAATGAAAGTACTGGGAAAATCTCGCCCTGAAACCGCCGTATATCCCTATTTTTATATAATATCTCGTATATTTAGAGGTAAGGCATCTGGGAAAAATTTATTTCTGTTTTAAACCTCAGCCATTACTTTACCCCCAACTTCCCTCACTCCCAATACTCAGATGCCCTATCCCCAACACTACTTTCCTAACACTACTTTCCTAACACTACTTTCCTAACACTATTTTCTTAACACCACATCTCAGAATTATCCCTTTTTGCATCTTAACAAAAAGCTCTGCCCTAAAAGAAAAGATAACCTGAACAATTAAAGGCTGAACAGGAAGTGAATAATTTAATGGCTTGAAAAAAGATTGCAGGGGTAAAGCCTACAGAATATAGTAAATTATTGATGTTTTAAGCCTTTAACGAATTCTTTAAATCTTTGATAGGTTCTTTAAGCCTTAATGGTGTCAATTAAATCCAGAATTCTCAGGGCAAAATATGCGCCGTTTGCTCCATTATCGATCCCGACGCTTCCTACAGGCACTCCTGGAGGCATCTGGGCCATAGAGAGGAGAGCATCGAGCCCGCCTAGTTTTGCACTTACAGGGACTCCTACTACAGGTCTTTTCGTTCTGGAAGCCACAACACCTGGAAGGGCTGCAGATAAACCTGCAATTGCGATAAAGACCTTTGCATCAGTACTTGAGATGTAGCTGTCAAGTTCTTCCGGGTTCCTGTGAGCGGAAATAACCATTACTTCGTAAGTGTATTTGCTCTTTTCAAGCACAGATGTCGCACGATTGGCGATTGACCTGTCGGATTCGGAACCCATAATCACTGAGATATCAACCATTTTTAGCTCCTCTTGGGCATCAGGGAAGGTTTCCTTTGCCACTCAACTCATTCTGGCGTTCTATACTCATTCTGATAAGAATCTCAAAAATATCTTTTATAGACCCCACATCAAGGTTGAGTTCGGTTGCGGCATTCAAGGCCCTGTTGATTACAACCTCATTTTGCTTACGGTCATTTATCGAAGTTCCATTTATTTTTTTGATTCAAGCACCTTTTCAGCCAGATTCACTCTTCTATCTATAAGGGCAAGAAGTTCCCTATCGATTTCTTCAATTTCTTTGCGGACAGTTCCAAGTTCACTCAAGTGTACTCCTCGCGATATAAAGACATTGCATCTCTGTTATTTATAGAGGTTTCTATAACCCTGCCTTCCATCCCACAGCTTTCCCAGGCAGATTTCAGCTCTTTTACCTGCTCTACCCTCACAAGTGCTGCATAGGAAGGGCCGGTTCCAGACAGGCTCACACCTTTTACCCCGCACTCGAGAGCTCGAAGCATATGTTCCGTACCAAAGCCAAGAGCCCCACAATAAAGGAAACCATTTAGCGTCATGGCTTGTTCGTAGTCACCCTCGAGAGCAAGACCGTATGCGATATCCACATAGGGGGCGATAAGTCTGGAGCGTCTCACATCCGTGTCCGCACTGAAAGCCTTCCTGGCAGGGGCAAATATCAGGACCTTTGATTCTTTTTCTTCGCGCCTGAGAAGTTCCATTCTTCTGTTATCAGTAACCACAATCCCTCCGAAGAAAGAAGCACATGCATCATCAAACGCGCCTGTTACAGTAACGCCCACTTCTTTTGCAGCTTTTACCCCGAGTTTTACGATCTCAAGAGGGGAAAGAGTCTCACCAACTGCACGGAGGGTTGCTAGAACTGAAGCGTTTGCAGCGGCACTACTGCTTTTGAGCCCGCCTGCAAGAGGGATTTCACTGCTCGTCCTTACCGTGCCAGCCAGTTCAAGCCCGAACCTTTCAAGGGTCATTTCAACACAGCGCTCTATGAGGCGTGCGTCTCCTTCAGGCATCTCTTCGATGTAACCCGAAATCCCGATGTCGCTTTCTGAAAGCTCAACCGTTGCAAAGGTTTTTAAATCTATCCCAAATGCTGCACCCTTCCAGGTAGCTATGGCGTTTATTATGGTTCCTGCTCCCGACGCGCAGGCGTGCCCTTCAAGTGTCATCAAGCTCTGAACGCTCTGTTCTTTAATATTTTTTGCTACTTATTTCCAGAGCAAATATAAAGTCCCTGAATGTATGTTATGCAACTTATTCACAAAAAGAGGAATCCACAAATATAAATAGTAAAGTTGAATGCTGCGTATATAGAAAATATATATCTAAATATTATTCCGGAATTACTTCTAAATATTAGCCGGGAATCATTATAAACATAAGAGTAAATTCTCGATTTCAGGTTTAGCAGTTTTAACCAAAAACGGGGAATCAATATCGAAACCAGGAAAGTACAGCAGACAGGCGGTTCCACTTACATCATTTCCCTTCCAAAACAATGGGCCGAAAAAGTGGGAATCGAAACCGGTATGAGGGTTTCCCTTCAAGCGCGACCAGACGGAAAACTACTGATAGACCCCATTCTGGAAGAGCGGGCAATCAAAACCAAAAGAATTGATGTGACTGACCGGGAAGTAAAAGCACTGGAGAGAGATATCATTGCTGCATATCTCTATGGATACGACAGGATCGAGTTTTCCTCACAAAGAATACTTGCAGAACAGAAAAAGGCAATCCGCAAGGTCTGCTACAAACTGATAGGCCCCGAAATTATTGAAGAGAGCTCAAACTGTGTGGTTATTCAGGGTCTCCTTAACCCAAATGAACTTCCTATCAAAAAAGGTGTACACAGGATGTTCCTTATTGCAGCATCCATGCAAAAGGATTCAGTAAGAGCCCTTAAAAATGTAGATCACGACCTTGCAGCTGATGTCAGTCAGAGAGACGACGAAGTTGACAGGCTATGTCTTCTGATTTCCAAACAGTTCCGCTCTATTCTCTGTGGAGGGAGAATGCCGGATTCCGCAGAAACAAGTATAGAAGAATATCATGAGTTTAGAATGGCGGCAAGCCCACTGGAAAGGATAGCAGACCATGCACAAAGAATAGCAAACGTTGCTTCAAAAATACAGCAGCCTGTTAATGATAACATAATTGAAGATATAGAGAAGCTCAATAATGCTTACATGGAGCTGGTAAAGCAGTCAATAGAAGCCCTCTTTGGTGTCGATACTTCTCTTGCCAATCAAATTATAGATACCGTTGACAATATGCGCGCACAGGTAGAGGAATTACATGCATCTATTCTAAAACTGGAATCACATGAAATCATGATTTTACTCGGGACAGTTGTAGACAGCCTGTCCAGAATAGGAGACCTCGGTTCCAATATAGCCGAAATTGCAATAAATTCGGCAATTCGGGACAAATGAGTAGATATTCTGCTAGGGATATCAGATGTACTCCACAATTAAAAAGATAAAGAAATCTTTCTTTTAAGGTAAAATATTCTTTAAGTAATAAAAAAATTAAATATATAGCTAAGATCTTAAATTCGGGATAAGAGGTTTATCTTTCAATGACCTGACCTGCTCAAAAGATATCTTGAAATTTATATAGAGAAAATAACCTGGAAAGGGCCACAAAGAGATAATTATATTAGAAGGATACGAAAAGTCTGTTCTCAAGAAAAACAATTTTTATTTTTAAGATTCAATGAATAAAAATAGGAAAAGATATAAAGGAAAGTATCGAACATCAGTACAGATATAAAAAATTTAATACAAGTGAAAAGAGTTAAAGAAGATGTGAAAACCTTCTTTATAAAAAGTTTTTTATTAATTTATTCAGGGAAACGGATGATTAAAAGTAATTTATTTATATGCTGGTGTTATTTTCACGGAGGCACTTTCTATTTTACCATAGAAAGGATCCGAAGTTTCTTATTTATCTCCAGGTATACCGGAAAGGAGAAAGAAACTTCTCCAATTTGCCCGATTCCCTCAGTCTAACAAATAGAAATTATTTATATATATGGATCAGTAGGCAAAAAATTACTATAGATACTAACCCATAAAGGAAAGCAATCCGAGAAATCTTTAGGTGTTATGCTTTTCCCAAGGAGGGAAGCTATGAATATGATAAAACGATTTAAGGTAAGCTTTTCAAAAATGTTCAACAAGCTGTTCAAGAAAAAAGGAGCATGCATAGGAATCTACGGCCCCCCAATGCAGGTAAGACGACTCTCAGCAACCGGATCCTCAAGGATTGGGTTGGAGGCGACGAAACAATGGGTTCTGTCTCTCATATCGCCCATGAAACCAGGCATGCAAAAAGAAGGAACGCCGTAAGTATAGAAGCTAACGGGCATACAATCAGCCTTGATATTGTAGATACGCCCGGACTTGCCACAAAAATAGATTTCCATGACTTTATGGAGCAGGGAATGAGCGACTCCGAATCGAAGAAGAGATCTAAAGAAGCGACAGAAGGCGTGATTGAAGCTGTCAAATGGCTCGATGACCTCGACGGCGTAATACTGGTTATGGACTCAACAGAAAACCCCTATACCCAGGTCAACGTAACTGTAATAGGAAATATGGAAGCCAGAAACCTTCCGCTTTTGATCGTAGCAAATAAGGTAGATCTTCCTGATTCCGACCCAGCCGGTATAAAGGATGCCTTTCCGCAGCACCCCATGGTGCCCGTTTCGGCACTTGATGGAGTCGGGATGGATTCATTTTATGAAGCTCTGGCAAAACAGTTCGGGTGATCGAAATGCAGGGAATTCAACTTGATCTGATATCCGAAGCTAGAATATCTCAGATGGCTTCTATGGAAAAAGTCCGATACATAATCGATGAGGTACGGAAAGGTAAAATCCTGGTTCTTGAAAAAGGCCTGAACCCGATGGAGGAAGCAAAGCTAATCGAGATGACAATGTCAGCAATCCAGCCTGATGTATTTTCAGGTATTGAAATGCAAAGTTATCCTGCAAATGCGGACTCTTCGTTGCTTGGAAAGTTTTTCAAAAAACAGAGCAACAAGAGACTTACAGTGATAGGGCCTGCAAACCAGCTCAAAACCCTTAAGAAAGATCGGAATCTGATCAGTGCACTTGTCTCTGCAAGTAAGTAAACGAAGTGGAAGCAATGTGTGCCCAAAAGACCCAAGATTTGGAAGCTAAAATATCCCCTCCGCAGTCCCTAGGCTCCTTTGAGATGGGCAGGAATGATGTCAACGTAATTTGTACCTACGGAAAAATTGCCGTATGGTTTGGACGGAAGATTCCTGATTACATTATAGCGCAGGTACTCATAGGGATTTCAAAAGTGGATCAGTCTACGGTTCATGAGTTTGAGATAATCTGCAACTTCGATGAAATCACGGAGTATGAGAGTAAAGGGTACACACTCGTGTCCTATGGAAAAACAGCTGGCGGTTATCGCGTAAACTATAGTATTCCTTTTTCCAATAAAAAAGCCCTTTTCCATCTGTCAAAGTTCATACTCGAAGAGCTCCGAAAGGGAGAAGCGCGTAAGGACTTTTACTGGAATGGGAGTGACTGTGATATTCAGAGACTTTATCATGAATTCAAAAACAATATTGAAAACTGGGACCTGAAAGCTATTAATTATAAAACTGAACCGCAAACAAGCCGATAAAGAACCCAGACTGCTAATTGTTGTAGGATACGAAGAATACTTCCATAACTTTATCCTGAATTATGACTCAGTACCAAAATCCAGTGATGAACGTAAAATTAAAAATCACTAGATTTTGTAATTGGTTACAATCCTTGTGATTTTACTTCTAGGTTGAAGCCTTTAGATATCGAATGTTAATTTTGATTGGAGGCTGAATTCTTCTTACGAATTCAGATTTTCAATCAAGAAATGCAAAAATCACTAGATTTTGGACCAGAGTCCTGAATTATCCAAAATATATTTATAGGCAAGTGAAGAAGGGTATCGGGAAGGAGTTTCAAAAGTTATTTCCAATTATTGATGTAAACAAGTAGATAAGGCTCTAACCAATTTATTATTTATAAGGAATCAATTATTTTACCCAATGTTTTTTGGAGAACTCATATGAATAATACTAAGGTAAACGACTGTGAAGATGTAATATTATCAATGAGACTGATCGTAGTAAATCTCAATGATGTAATTGGCAGACTTGACAGAGAAGCCATAAAGGCTACGATCCAGAAAATCCTGGAAGGCGACAAAATCTTTGTGATGGGAGCTGGAAGGTCCGGGCTTGTTGCCAAAGCTTTTGCAATGCGGCTCATGCACCTAGGATTCAGTGCGTATGTGGTCGGCGAAACCACAACCCCTGCTGTCCAGCCGCAGGATGTGGTGATTGCCATTTCAGGGTCAGGGGAAACCCATTCTATAGCTGACCTTGGAAAAATAGTAAAAGATATTGGCTCAACTCTCATCACGGTTACCTCTAAAAAGAATCAACACTCGGTAGAATCTCAGATATTGCTATGATTCTTCCGAGCAAGACTAAAAACGACCTTGATGAAGGCGGCTACCTTGAAAGAAATATGCGGGGAGATTACAAAAACCTGCCTCCCTTGGGCACATCTTTTGAAATTACCTCTCTTATTTTCCTTGATTCGATAATCGCTCAACTTATTAGGCTTACAGGTGCGTCTGAAGCCGAACTTAAATCAAGGCACACGAACATCGAATGAAGACCTGAAAATCACCAAATAGCAGTGGGTATATTTAAAAACAGTTAATTTGCAGGGATACAGGAGGGCTCAATTTGAAAGAAATAAAGTTTTCAGAAAACGTAGCCAGAATAGACACATCCGGGATCAGGAAGATTTTCGAAGCCGCAGGCTCGGATGCAATTAACCTTGGACTCGGGCAGCCGGATTTTGATACCCCTGAGCATATCAAGGCGGCGGCAATAAAAGCCATAAACGAAGGCTTTACGGGGTATACGGTCGGCTCGGGAATTCCCGAGTTAAGAGAAGCTCTAAGTTCAAAGTTCAAGGAGGAAAACGGGTTTTCTGTTTCCCCACAGGAAATCATTGTTACCTCTGGAGCTTCTGAAGCTCTTGCCATTGCCCTTGCAACCCTCCTCAACCCTGGGGATGAAGTTCTCATTTCAAACCCCGGCTTCGTTTCCTACAATGCACTTACCGAGATCCTTAATGGCAAAGCAGTAAGTATTCCCCTTGCAGAAGACCTTACTATAAAGCCCGAGGCTGTTCTTGAGAATATTACCCCGAAGACAAGAGCTATTATCCTCAATTCCCCTTCAAACCCTACAGGCGCAGTTTCAAGCAGGGCAGATATCAAAGCTCTGGCTGAGATTGCAGACGACCACAATATAACCATCCTTTCAGACGAGGTTTATGAATACTTCATCTACGAAGGAGAGCATGTAAGCCCTGCCAGCTACTCTGACAACGTGATTACCGTAAACGCTACTTCAAAAAGTTATGCGATGACCGGTTGGAGGCTCGGATATGTGGCAGCCAGAAAAGAGTACATTGGGCAGATGCTCAAGGTGCACCAGTACATACAGGCATGCGCTAATTCAATCGCTCAGAAAGCCGCTTATGCCGCAGTGACCGGGCCTAAAGATTCGGTCAATGTCATGCAAGAAGAATTCAGGAAGCGCAGGGATGTGCTTGTAAAAGGGCTAAACGAACTTGGGATGGAATGCGCTCTTCCTAAAGGAGCTTTTTATGCCTTTCCGAAAGTCTCGGATTCTGCAGATGTTGCCTCCAAATTGATCTCAAATGGCGTTATTGTCGTGCCAGGCACAGCTTTCGGAAGCGAGGGTGACGGCTACATAAGAATTTCCTATGCAGCTTCAATGAAAGATATTGAAAAAGCCCTGAGCATCATGGAAAAAGTACTTTGAAAAAGTATTCTGGAAGAATGCTCTGAAAGAATGTTCGGAGATGCCTGTGAAGAGAACATTTTTTCCCTGTTTTTCTTTTCTTTCCTCTATCTTTTTCTTTTTTTCCTTATATTAAAGCTGTATTTCCTTATATTAAAGCTGTAGTTATAATCTAATAACTGCCAGTACAGAACCTTGAAATGGAAATTCTTGAGCTGAACCGTCATTTATTGTTAGATGCTTTAGACAGAGGCTTCCCGTAGGAACGCAGCTGCTACCAGTTTTTGCCAAGAAAATGATTATATCATTTTAGACTTTACTGCCCTCTACACTGACATCTCAGTCTACTCGGTTGGAAGTTTATCAAACTACTAAATCTCCTGGAAATACTTCGATCACTATTTGTTTTTTGAGCAACTTCAGGTAAGCTTCATAAAACCTAAGTACAGATAAACAAATTGATACGGATACATAAATTAATACCTAAAGTATAATATGAATTAACAGAGTCGAAAGAGATAATTGCTATCAATACGTAATTTTTTCGTTTTAGGAAGAGAAAAACTTGATTGAGTACAGGCACTTTTCGGCTATAAGAACTAAACTGGGCATTGATGGGTAAAAAGTCTGCATCTCATCAAAAACAGTGCGCCCGTTGATCCAAGAAATATTGAATATCATCGTAAAAACAGATTCGGAAAAGGCATATGAAAAAGCGATGCATGCGTCCACTGTTTGTAAATAAAGGAATTTTCGTACTGGTATGTATATTCTTGTTGCTGAGTCCTGCTGCTGGTTCTGTCATTTCAGCTGAAAGTAAACTGACAGGCTGTTTATATGGGGGATATCAAAATTCAGCCGGGGTTTTTCTAACAGAAACTATCCAGATCTCCCCTTTGCTTTTTGCGCAGGAACTTTCACTTCCTCTGACAGGAAGCAGAGAAGGGAAAAATAAGCACCTTGAGAAAATTAGTCCTTTCTTACTCCTGGCAGCAGGTATTCTTGCAGGTTTCAATCCCTGCCTGCTTGCGGTAATGGCTTTTCTTGCTTCACTCACCCTTGCGCAGCATGGAAGAAGAAAGGAAATGCTCAAAATCACGCTTGGTTTTTCAGCGGGAATCTTTACCATGTATATGCTCGCAGGAGTGAGTATCCTCAGCGTTGTCAATTTCCTGCCTGAAATCCAGAGAAGTTTCACCATAGTCGCAGCCCTGCTTATTGCACTGCTTGGTTGCTGGCATATTTTTGATGCATACTGGCTGAAAAAGCATGCAAGATCAACCTTCAGGACTCCGGAATCCCTGAAGAACTTTATGGGCAGAATGGACAAAAAGAACCTTTTGTTGCTGTCCTTTCTTTCAGGAAGCATGTTCTCCCTGGTCAAAGCTCCATGCGTAGGGGCAATTTACCTGTCTCTTCTGAGTATCCTGGTTACAAAAACCGATGTGATAAGAGGAACGGTATATATGGGAATTTACAATGTCGGGCTCCTTCTCCCTGTAATAGGTCTTGGGCTTTTGCTTGCCTTCGGACTTAGCCCGAAAAAAGTCACTGAATTCAGGGAAAAATGGAGAGTGGAAATAAGGCTGACAACAGGATTTATACTCCTTTTCCTGGCCCTGCTGATGCAGCTTGGAGTAATCTGATCTTAAATGGCATCCTAAAAAAGTTCAATAGAATGTCTGAATTTGATTAAAATAAAAAATGGAATTAGATAATCAAAAATCAGATACTGGACTCTTCATCCGGTTCTTCGGAAGAAGAGAGAAGGCGCTTTTCTTCAATCATCTCCATAAGCCTGTCCATTACCTCTTCGATCCCTTCCCCGGTAATCGTGGAAATATTCCGTTCTACTTCATCCATTTTTTGGAATTCAGGCCTGTCAGCCTTGTTTGCGACTAGGAGCAGAGGGAGTTCAAAATTTTCCCTAATCTCCGTAAGCAGGCGTTTCTGGTCTTCAATCTCGTACCCGCAGCTCTCACTTGGGTCAATCATGAACAATACGACCGCGTCAAGGAAGTGGATCGCAGTGATTGCCTGGCGCTCAATATAGTTTCTCTCGGACATTGGGCGGTCAAGTAGCCCGGGCGTATCCATAACCTGGTAGCGTACTCCATTCCGGGTGAAATGCCCAATTGTTACTCCTTTTGTTGTGAAGGGATAGGAAGCGATTTCCGGAGTTGCACCTGTAATTCTCGAGACAAAACTTGACTTTCCAACGTTAGGATAACCAGCAATCACAATCGTGGGCTCGTCCTGGACATCCGGAAGTTTCCTTAAGATATTTCTGGCTTTGTTGAGGAAAAGGAGATCCTTATTTATGGACTTGATAATGGATGCAAGCCTTCCGAAAGCCTCTTTTCTAACAGGTTCGGGAATGTCCGAATCTCGGATCTTTCCAACGTAGCTCCTTGCAACTTCATGTATCTTCCTGCTGGCCCAGTCTACGGATGCGAGGGACATCTTAAGTTTTTCCACGCCTACAAGGATGTCCGTAAGCTCATAATAGAACCTGGGTAATTGATCAAAACTCGGGAACCTCCTGACTATATTTGCAAGATTATCTGTAAAGATGTTTGCTGCTGTCAGTAGCATGGATTCATTGGCCTTGAACCGGCTTTCCCTGTCTTCGATAGTTTTCCCGGACATTGCTCTTGCTGCCCGCTTGAAAGATTTATTTATTAGTTCATCGGAAGTGGGAACTGTATGGATTTTCTCAAATATCATCATATTCTAACCCTCTGGGGGCTCTGTTAAGTTATATAAAGATTTTTATGAATGAAGAGTTTTAACAAAACAAACACGCAAGCAAAAGTTTCGCAGAGATTCCTGAAGTTGATTTCCTGAAAGGAAATTTATTGCTCGGCTTTGGATTTGTAATTACAAATCCTGTAATAAACTTCAATATAAGGCATAAAACCAGCTGGATATTCAAAGCATAACCGGACTCTTTTTATATTTGTAATAGTAATTTGTAATAGGAATTTATAATCATTAATTATGGTAAATACATACGATAACATACATTATCGGTGTACAGTTGTTATACATCATCCTTATAAAGGTATATGAAATTAATGGTGGTAATATGGAACTCACTTCGATTCAAAAAGATATTATTATTTCATTAATCAACCTTCAGCGGCAAAAGGATCGGGCAATCAAAGGGGAAGAGATAGCCGAGGTCATCCAGCGCAATCCTGGAACTATCCGCAACCAGATGCAGTTATTAAAGGCCCTGGGGCTTGTGGAAGGGGTGCCCGGACCAAAAGGAGGGTACAAACCTACAGGAGCAGCGTACGATTCTTTACGGATCCAGCAACTTAAAAATGAGTCAGTGGTTCCTCTCTACAGAAACAATGTGATGGTTAACGGAGCTACAGCCGCCGAAATTAGTTTTACGACCGTCAGGAATCCTGACGCCTGTAACGGAGTCATTCGTGTAATAGGAAATACAAAAGACTTTGTGATGGAAGATAAGCTTCAGGTGGGTCCTACGCCTGTAAATCGCCTGATAATCCGTGGAGAGGTTACAGGAAGGGATGATACTAACAACTCTATTCTTTTCAATATTACGGAAATGGTTTCTCTTCCTAAAAAGCATGTTAAACATTATATGAAATATCCTCCCTTGCTTGTGAACCTGAACGCAAGTATTCAGGAAGCAACAAGGCTTTTTATCCGGAATAACACTCATGGAACCCCTGTGGAGGATAAAGGGAAAATCGTAGGGATAATTACCTATACGGATATCGCCCACGCCATTGCCCAGGGAAAACCGAACGTAAAAGTCAAAGATATTATGACAAAAGAACTTATCACAGTTGATGGGGATATGCAACTCTATGATGTAGTAAAACTCTTCCATAAATATAATGTAGGAAGACTTATCGTAACAATCAATGGCGTACCCAAAGGGACTCTGTCAAAAACCGATGTCCTGAATGAACTTGCAGTGTACTAAAAATTAATATTTCTCAGGGCTTATTTAAAGAGCGGGATAAAATCCCGCAAAAGCAGCCGGAAAAAATACCAATATTTTCAAAATATCGCGTTTTCCGCATTTTCAAACTAGGAGATAGAAAAACCTTCAGGTCTTCAATCCCTTTTCATGCTTTCATGTCTGGCACTGAGTTCGGCTGCGATTTCATCAAGGGTGATATTATTTGCCGCAAGCATTACCAGAAGATGGAAGATAAGGTCCGAACTTTCCGAAACGATTTCTTTATGGTCTTCATTCCTGACTGCAAGAATTGTTTCTATTGATTCCTCTCCTACTTTTTCGAGAATTTTATTCATGCCTTTGCGGTGGTTCAAAAGCTTGCAGACATATGAACTCTCGTCATAGTTCTGTTTCCGGTCCAAGATAATCTCGTATACCCTATTCAAAATTGATAAATCAGCATCCTGCATTCTAGCACCTGTTTATATAATATACAGAGAAGTATTCAAAAAGTAAAAGCAGAAGATTTTCAAACCTTCCTTGGATCAGTAATTTCTCCGGTCAGGGCTGATGCTCCTGCAGTTGCAGGGGAAGAAAGATACACAAAGGATTCAGCACTTCCTTCTCTACCTTTGAAATTGCGGTTGGAGGTTGCAAGGCCCACTTCTCCTGAGCCGAGCAAACCGAAGGAGCCGCCCATACAGGGCCCACAGCAGGGAGATTCCACAATTGCGCCTGCATTCATAAGTTTTTCTATATACCCGGCTCTCAACAGTTTCATGTATTCGGTTCTTGAGGCGGGAACAACAAGGAGGCGTACACCCTTTGCCACAGGTTCGTCACCCATGATATCTGCCATGACCTTAATGTCTTCGAACCTGCCGTTTGTGCAGGAACCCATAAAGATCTGATCGATTTTCGTGCCTTCTACTTCGGTTACAGGCTTTACGTTATCCACATTGTGCGGGCAGGCCACTTGGGGCTCCAGATCAGAGACATCGTAATAACGGACCTCAGAATATTCCGCGCCCTCATCGGATTTCCAGTATGGGTCAAACTCATAATACATAATCCGTTCTTTGAGATAATTTGCAGTCACCTCATCGGCTTCGATGATTCCTGCCTTTCCTCCCATCTCGATTGCCATGTTGGACATGGTCATGCGTTCGGGAATAGAAAGAGAATGGATTGTTGAACCTGCAAACTCGGCTGCCATATACCTTGCCCCTTCTACACCGACGTCACCGATCAGGTGGAGGATAAGGTCTTTTGAGTAAACATGCCTTGGCAGGTTACCTTCCACTTCAAAGCGGAAAGTCTCGGGTACTCTGAACCAGAGTTTGCCTGTAGCAAAAACAGCCGCCATGTCAGTAGACCCTACACCTGTAGAAAATGCACCCAGAGCCCCATATGCGCAGGTATGCGAATCCGAGCCAATTATAAGGTCACCTGGAAGCACATGCCCTTTCTCGGGAAGAACCTGGTGACAGACGCCCTCATAAACATCATAATTTAAAATACCCTGTTCCTCAGCAAATTTTCTGAGCATAATATGATTTGCTGTGGCATTAATAGAATCCGCAGGAACCTGGTGATCGAATACGATCACTATTTTCTTAGGATCCCATACTTTTTTCGTCTTTATCTTTCATTATCTCGTAAAAGCCTTTGACTGCTAGCGGACCCGTAATGTCGTGTGTCATTGCCAGATCTATATTTGCCAGAACGAAATCCCCGGCTGTTACGGGATTTCCAGAGGCCTTCGAAAATATTTTTTCCGAAATGGTCATCGGACGATTTTCATTACCAGACATCCCGGTCATAGGGAATAACTGGCTCTTTCTAATAAATAAATTTAATTGATGGCACAGAGCAAACAAAGGCAAAAAAATCTCTCAGGCGCATGAAACGACAAACGTGTTTAAATAACGATTGTCTTATCGATAGTATTACAGCATTGTTGATTTACAGCGTTATTGATTTTGTGCTATCAATCAATAACTTTAGTACTTCCGGTGCTGTCATGAACTATATAGGTACATGTACCATTTTCCAGGCTCTTCTTTGCAAGCTCTGGGCCCTTTTCCCCTCTCCTGAAATTTACAAATTTTTCATACATATTAAGTATGTCCTCAAGTTCCGAAATGTACCTGAAAAGGAGGTTTTCTGCCAGCTTCTTGTTGTCTTCTGCAGATATAGGATATCCGAGCCCTTCACATTCGCATATCTGCAATCTTAGCTCTTCGATATAAAAAGGATAGGTGCTGCAAAGCATCGGGCGCACTTGATAGGCCCGGCATTTGTTTGTATCTTTTTCAAGAAAAATACAGTCTCCATTTCTCTTCCTCCTGAGTAACCACCCGAAGGCATGAATATTGCCCTCGCAATCGATATCCTCCTGAAGAAGCTTAAGAAACTCAGAGGAGACTGGTTCTTCATTTTCTTCCGGTACCCTGAAAGAATCTTCATGGTTATTTTCTTCATCCTCCCCAGGTTCATCCGGGATAGTGATATCCGGCACAAGTGGCCCTGCGACCTCAAGTTTTGAAAGGCCTGTATATTTCCGGATTCTCTCGATCTCGGAAGGGATTAGTACTACCCTATTGTCCCCGAAAGCCCGCCTGCAGCATTTTCCACAGTGCTGGCAGGAGAAACCTATTTTCCGGATTTCAGTTGCGAGCTTTTCAGGATCAAGCTTGCGGGCTAGTTCTATTTCTTTGTTGAGACTGGCAATAAGAAGCAGCTGATAATTTGTTTTTTCGGACATCTGTTTATTGCCTGCGCTGGAATCTTCCATGAAAAGACTCGTGTCCTGCAGGTACATCAAATTAACGCAGGCAACAGTTAACGCCAAAAATATCCGAAAATGCAATTCAGGAAAACTTTTATTCGGCTGACAATGGATCATGATAAGAAACTATATATCAGGGAACCCGGCTTAAACTGAAGTTTATATGTGGCAGACATTACTCACAAAATTTGAAAAATACCCTGCGCAGGCAAAAGTGCTTACGCTGCTCTTTGAACGCGGGTTTCAGGTGAATAAAGAAGGAAAGGTCACTTCCGGAAGCATTGAGATAGCACATACACAGCTTGCAAAAGAAGCAGGTGTTGACAGGCGAGTGGTTGATGCAACCACAAAGACAATTATCTCAGATGAACTTCTAAGCAATATTTTTAAAAATGTTCATTCTATCCCTTTTCTCAGAGACGTAGCCCCTTCTCTTGGCCTGGGAGTAATCATTATTATCCCGGAAGACGCAGCCCACCCGGGCATTCTTGCAGAGGTTGCAGGCCTGATCTCCAAAAATAATTTGAGTATCCGCCAGGCTGTCTCGGATGATCCCTATCTTACTAACAATCCAAGACTCACCATTATCACCGACCAGAAAGTGCCTGGAAATCTCGTGGACAAGATTCTAAACCTGCCCTCAGTCAAAGGAGTGAGTATCTACTGAATTCTCCTCTATTAAGAGCCTGCATCTTCAGTATATTCTGCATTAGCAGTATCCCCCGCGTCTCCTGAATAACCGATCCTTTATGCATTACCTGTGCTATCAGTAGCCTCAACCCGAATAAAATTCATAATCTCTTTTGAGTCGTTCCCGTTTTCATTGCCCACTGTCAGGCCCACCGTATAATTTCCTGAAGACGTGTAAGTATGTTCCGGACTTTTTCAGCGGACTGGTTGCCATCCCCAAAATCCCATAACCGATCAGTTACATTTTCCGAAATATCGACAAACTCAACCGTGAGGGGAGCAGATCCTCTGGTAGTGCTGGCACTGAATTTAGCTACTGGCAGGGCAGAAGGCTGAATTGCCGGTTTCAAAACGGTAACGACAACACAGGTTGAGGAACTGCCATTTTTATTCTTTGCCGTAAGAGAGACTGTATAGTTCCCCGGACAGCAAAAAGTGTGCCGCGGGTCCGGGCAGCAAGATTTCTTCCCGTCTCCGAAACTCCAAGATAGAGAGTCTTCATTTTTGGAAAAATCAACAAAATGAACGGTAAGAGGAACATAGCCGCTTGTCACATTGGCACTGATTTTAGCCTCAGGGAGTATTGGATCAGAAGGACCCGGAGCCTTCAGAACATTTATGGTCACATATGTCGAGTCGCTGCCATTCTCGTTCGTGGCATTTAGAGTGACCCTATAATTGCCTTCATTAAAGAAAGTATACAAAAAGTCAGAAGAGTCCGAAGTCTTCAGGTTTCCTAGATCCCACATCAGTGAGCTGGCATTTTTGGAGAAATCGATAAACTCAACTGTAAGAGGGGCATATCCGACTGTCACATCGGAAGTGAAAATTGCCTCTGGCAATACCGTAAGTTCGGGAGTGAAATTCATTAACGGCCTGTAATCAATACTGTTTGTCCGGTGATTGATGATATATGCCACGTCACCTATGCCGTCTCCGTCCTTATCCTGTCCTGCATAATCACTCCAGTAATTGCCTGCAGTACGGTTCCAGACGTTGAATTTACTTTCCCTTGCGTTATTCGTGTTATTAAAGCAATTGTTGTATATTGTGTTGCCCGCAGAAGCAAATGATTTGATGCCACAATCGATGTTCGAATATACTATATTATTGCTCAAGGTATTATTGTCGGACTTAGACAGACAGATCCCAATGTAGTTTTTCGATATATCATTATCACTTATAAAACAGTTCTGAGCGCCATTGAGGTAAATCCCGCATTTGCTGTTAACTATTGAGAAACCGCTGATTGTCACATCATGGGCAATTACGTTGAATGCGTTGTTCTCTTTATTCTCTCCGATAATAACAGTATTATCGGGATTTTTTGAATCCGAGATTATTGTCAGGTTATCCTCATTGATTTGAACACTTTCTTTATATTCTCCGGGTTTTACAAGGATAGTGTCACCTGAAGATGCTTTATCTACTGCAGCCTGGATCGACCCTCCGGGAGAAACATAAATATTTCCTGCCGCCCCGGTTTCTGATATTAGAATCAGAGCCATAAATATTGCAAATAAGCAGATCCATCTGAAAGTTCGAATTTTTGTCATTTTAACCCGCACATTAATCCAGGAATTTATAGAATTATTTCTAAAAAGGATGACATATAAAATTGTTGATTTAAACCAATATTATGAAACGGAAATAAAAATTAAAGTACCCAAAAAGATCCTACCGGGAAAAATCTCTTTACTAGATCATTCACCTTCAAATAATCCCGTGTATGGAATCTACTAGATAAAAATAATTTTAACAGGCTGTCTCAAAACTAAACTCGATTCTACAATTGTGATAAAAAGTTCTACTATGAGGTAAATTTACACTTGAATTTTCATAAAATTCATGATTTGAATTTAAAGCCAACGTTGCTCATTATCCAATTGTAGAAATGGTTTGAGTTTTGAGACAGCCTGTTAAAAACTGTTTTTTAAAGAGATCAAGCCTGAACTACCCCGGTCCTAGCCTGAAATCTCTGGTTTCTTCCATAGATATGAGAAGTTGGTCGCTAAAAGTTATGGTATCCCCAAAGCATTAAATTCCCACATTCCAGCACTACAGGTCGCGACATATCACAGATTTCTTTCGGCAAATATTCTGCCTTATTCTTCAAATTACAATGGCTAAGCAGGCTGAATCTTATTAACGGTCGCTCAATCGGTTGTATTCTAAATAATTAGAATTTAACTGGGTTATTACTTTGGGAGTGCGGAGGGTCACGAATACCCTATCCTTTACAGGCTGTCCGACAATTACTTCCAGTAATATACAAATTCCTTTTTTCAGTTTAAAGGCTTTATATGCCTTATTTTTCACATGTTTTTGCCCTTAAATTGAATTGTCGGACAGCCTCTTTAGGGTGGGGTGGCCGCATTCAATTTGATTTTTGATATCCAGACAAAATTTCTTATCTTTAAAAGTTGCAGGTTTACTTATGTGGCTTCGGTTAAGGTGCAAAACGCTAAAAAGTGTTATTTTTTATGTAATATATATAAGAATTATGTTGGAAAATCGATATACTTGGTATTCGAAGTTGTGCATAAAATTCGTTACTCGAGACCAATGCAGGTTTACTATAGATCCAATCCTGTTATAATAAATAATAGGAATTGTGAAGAACCATGAATGATAATGTATATTTATTATAATTTTCAATGGCTCTGGAAGAAAAATCTCCTTTCAAACAAGCATTAACCCTGGGTAAAGCCAAAGGTTTTTAAGCAAATCTCAAGTTAATTCTTGAAAAATCCAGCTGGAGAAGATATATCATGCAGGAAAAAATAAAAGAAATTGCAGCTCGAGTCCGTGAACTGCGGGAACTATCGGATTTCACAGTCAAAGAAATGGCAGAATATATGCAGGTATCCGATGAAATCTACGAGAAATATGAAAGTGGAAGTGAGGATATTCCGGCAAGTGTACTTTTTGAAATTGCACACAAGCTGCGTGTAGACATGGCTACCCTCCTGACAGGTGAAGAGCCACGCATGAATATTTTTACCGTTACAAGGGACGGAAAAGGGGTCAGCGTTGAAAGGAGAAAACAGTACCGGTACCAGAACCTGGCTGAAAAATTCATTCACAAAAAAGCTGAATTTTTCATAGTTTCGGTTGAACCCAAACCATATGGAACAAAGCCTGAGACCAACTCTCACCCAGGGCAGGAATTTAATTACGTGCTTGAAGGAAGCCTGAAGGTCTATATCCACAATAATGAAATTACCCTGAACAAAGGAGACTCCATTTATTTTGACTCCACATACGAACACGCCATGGAAGCTCTTGAAGGAGAGCCTGCTAAGTTCCTGGCAGCTATAATGTAATTTAACGTAATTTGATTTAACGTAATTTGATTTAACGTAATTTGATTTAACGTAATTTGATTTAACGTAATTTGATTTAAAGTAATTTGATTTAAAGTAATTTGATCTCAAATCTGATAAAAACCGGATATGCGGGATAAAATTATAAAAACTTTGAAATTCTCACAGGCCCTTAAGCCCTAAAAAATATGGAAAGATGAATAATAAGCAGATAAAACGGGTGTCCAGAATGACTTCCTTGCTGAGCCAATTTGTTTCTAAAACCGATTTCGAATCTTACGAGGATTTCCAGGAAAATTTTAAAATCCTGGTTCCTGAAAATTTCAACTTTGCCTATGACGTGGTCGATACCTATGCAAGAGATTTTCCTGAGAAACTTGCAATGATCTGGTGTGACGATAATGGAGAAGAAAGAACCTTTACTTTCAAAGATCTCAAGTACTACAGCGATAAGGCTGCAAATTTCTTTGCAAAGCACGGGATAGGGAAAGGCGACTATGTAATGCTTACCTTAAAGAGCCGTTATGAGTTCTGGTACTGTATCCTGGGATTACATAAACTGGGAGCCATTGCTGTGCCTGCAACCCATATGCTCAAGACACGAGATATAGTATATCGAATAGAAAAAGCCGGCCTGAAAATGATCGTCTGCATATCAGAGGATGAAGTTCCTGAGCAGGTGGACGAATCTCATTCCCAGTGTGGGGATATCCCGCTTAAAAAAACAGTCGTTGGAGGTAAACCTCGGGAAGGCTGGATTGATTTCAGAAAAGAGCTTGAAGAAGCTTCCCTGACTTTGAACGTCCTGCAGGTAAGGCTACAACTACAAATGACGATATTTCTCTGGTTTATTTCTCTTCAGGAACCGCGGGCTTCCCAAAAATGGTGGAACACGATTTTACCTACCCTCTTGGACATATTCTTACCGCAAAATACTGGCAGAATGTAGAGGATGACGGGCTGCATTATACGGTTGCAGACAGCGGATGGGGAAAATGCGTATGGGGAAAGATCTATGGGCAGTGGATAGCAGGTTGTGCGGTCTTTGTTTATGACTACGACCGGTTTGAAGCCAAAAACATGCTTGAAAAAGCTTCCAAATGCGGTGTTACAACTTTCTGTGCCCCGCCGACAATCTACAGATTTCTGATCAAAGAAGACCTGAGTAAGTATGAATTCGGTACATTGAAATATGCGGTCGTTGCAGGCGAACCCCTGAACCCTGAGGTGTTTAATCGGTTCCTTGAATTTACTGGAATAAAGCTCATGGAAGGGTTCGGGCAGACCGAAACTGTTGTAACTATCGCAACTTACCCGTGGATGGAACCAAAACCCGGGTCTATCGGAAAGCCATCTCCTGGTTATAAAATTGAGCTTATGGACAGGGACGGTAGGCTCTGTGAAGTAGGAGAAGAAGGAGAAATCGTTATCAACACAAAAGGAGGAAAACCTGTAGGATTCTTCGTCCACTACGGAAAAGACCCGGAGAAGACTGAAGAAACCTGGCACGACGGCTATTACCATACAGGAGATATGGCCTGGATGGACGAAGACGGCTACCTGTGGTTTGTGGGAAGGGCTGACGATATTATCAAGACTTCAGGATATAAAGTAGGGCCTTTTGAAGTGGAAAGCGCCCTTATCCAGCACCCTGCAGTGCTCGAATGTGCAATTACAGGTGCTCCGGATCTTGTAAGGGGCCAGGTTATCAAGGCAACGGTTGTGCTCACAAAAGGTTACGCGCCGGGAGAAACGCTTAAAAAAGAGTTTCAGGAACACGTAAAAAAAGTCACTGCTCCTTACAAGTACCCGCGTATCATAGAGTTTGTGGATGAGCTTCCGAAGACCATTAGCGGAAAGATCCGCAGGGTTGAGATCCGGGATAAAGACCAGACGTAAACCGGAAATAAAAATTAACCTGAAATGATTTTAGATGAAATTAAACAAGCAAATGGAATCAGATCTGGTCAGAAAAGAAAGAAAAATTCAGATTAAATCAGAAAAAGGAAAAGAAAGGAAAGAAATAAGTAGCTTTAACTTTTTCTGAAAAGTTTGTTTTAAAAAAAATGTGGTTCCAGACTTGCTTTAAAGTCTTATCTCAATTTTTCCTTTAATGTAAGGTATATAACAAATAATAAAATTTAAGAAAAATACGTAGAAACCGAAGGCTCTTCTTTCTGTCACACAAAACCGGTTGGAGAAAAATAGGGACTGGGAAAAATCTGGGAAAAGAAAAATAAAAACTCCAGATGGCCCTGGCCTCCAGGACGAGCCTGGAAGCTGAGAAGAACTACGGATAATTGAAAAATAAACGAAATGAGGACCCCCATATGTCAATGAACGATAAAAAAGAACCATATCCTGTTATCAACACTCTGGAGTGCAAAGCCTGCGGGCGCTGCCTCCTCGCCTGTCCCAAAGGCGTACTTTTCATGAGTGAAAACCTGAATTCTCGGGGCTACCATTATGTGGAATATAAAGGAGAAGGCTGTTCAGGCTGTGCAAGCTGCTATTATACCTGTCCTGAACCTCTTGCAATCGAGATTCATATTCCCATGAAAGAAGAGGAAGCTAGATAAGGCGGAAAGGGAGAAAAAATATGGCAACACAACTGATAAAAGGCAACTCTGCAGTGATCGCCGGTGCACTTTATGCCGGATGTGACTGTTTCTTCGGATATCCAATAACTCCGGCAAGTGAGATCCTTCATGATGCGTCTAAATACTTCCCGAAAATAGGGAGAAAATTCGTCCAGGCCGAATCCGAAGAGGCGGCAATTAACATGGTCTACGGAGGCGCATCTGCAGGGCACAGGGTCATGACTTCTTCTTCAGGTCCGGGAATCAGCCTGATGCAGGAGGGGCTTTCATACCTTGCTGGCGCAGAACTTCCCTGTGTGATTATAGACGTCATGCGGGCAGGCCCTGGACTCGGAAATATAGGACCTGAGCAGGCAGATTACAACCAGGTGGTAAAAGGCGGAGGGCACGGCAACTACAAAAATATCGTGCTTGCCCCAAATTCCGTGCAGGAAATGTGCGACTTTACTATGAAAGCCTTTGAGCTTGCCTTCAAGTACAGGAATCCTGTTGTGGTACTAGCAGATGGTGTGCTCGGACAGATGATCGAGTCTCTCGAGTTCCCGCAGAAAGCTACGGTTCCTGAGATCGACACCAGCTGGGCAATTAACGGTACAGCCGAAACCAGGCCTAACCTGATAACCTCAATTTACCTGGACTTCAATGAACTCGGAAAGTTCAATGAGATGCTACAGGCAAAGTACGAGTTGATCAGGCAGAATGAAGTGGATTATGAAGAATATCTGACAGATGATGCCTCAATTGTCCTTGTTTCTTATGGGATCAGTAGCAGAATTTGCAGATCAGCCGTAGACCTTGCCAGGCAGGAAGGCATCACAGTAGGCCTTTTCAGGCCGAAAACTCTCTCCCCGTTCCCTGAGGCACCGCTGAAAGCCCTGGCAGACAGGGGCTGCTCCTTTATTTCCGTGGAAATGAGTAATGGACAGATGATAGATGATGTCAGGCTTGCAATCTGCTGCTCACAGCCTGTAGAGCTTGTAAATCGTATGGGAGGGAACCTGATCACCCTTGACCAGATTATGGATAAAATCAGGAAAATGGTAGCGGAGGCATGAAAATGGCAGCGGAAATCATTAATGGAGAAAAAGTAATAGGAAGGCCAAAAGCCCTGTACGCAGACTACCCTCGCAAAGGAGCGGTAGCCTCGACAGCCACTCATTACTGCCCTGGTTGCGGGCATGGGGTTCTTCACAAGCTTATTGCCGAAGCAATTGATGACCTCGGGATTCAGGACAGGACAGTTATGATCAGCCCTGTGGGCTGTGCGGTTTTTGCCTACTATTACTTTGACGCAGGCAATATCCAGGTTGCCCACGGACGTGCCCCTGCAGTAGGGACAGGGGTTTCCAGAGCAGAAGAAAATGCTGTGGTTATCTCGTACCAGGGAGACGGGGATCTCGCATCAATAGGCTTGAACGAGACTCTTCAGGCAGCAAACAGGGGTGAAAAGCTTGCAGTCTTTTTTGTGAACAACACAGTCTACGGAATGACAGGCGGACAGATGGCCCCGACGACTCTTGTGGGTGAAAAGACCACTACCTGCCCTGAAGGCCGTGACCCCTGTTTTGCAGGCTACCCTCTGCATATGTGTGAACTTCTGGACAACCTGAAAGCTCCTGTTTTTATTGAAAGGGTTTCGGTATCTGATATTTCCCATATAAGAAAAGCCAGAAAAGCCGTGCGAAAGGCGCTTGAGATCCAGCGTGACGGCAAAGGATATTCTTTTGTCGAAGTTCTTGCTGCTTGCCCGACTAACCTCAAGATGGATGCCGAACAGGCTGTCAGTTTCATTAATGAGGAAATGGAAAAGGAATTCCCTCTCAAGAAGTTCAGGGATAACTCCGAAGAAACCGAACCCCTGCACCGTGGAATCAGTGACTTTACAACTGAAACCCTTGAGAAACTTTATGGTATTGAAGCGGATGCCAAAGAAAAACCTTCCAGAAAGGACTTTGCCCCGATCCAGACCAAGATTGCAGGTTTCGGAGGACAAGGAGTCCTCAGTATGGGTATTATCCTAGCCCAGGCAGGGGTAAAAGCAAACCTCAATGCTTCTTGGTTCCCGTCTTATGGCCCGGAACAGAGAGGGGGCACATCCAACTGCTCGGTTGTGATTTCAGGCCAGCCGATAGGCTCTCCTACTGTCTACACCCCGGATATCCTGGTAGCTATGAACCGCCCTTCCCTGGAAAAGTTCGAAGGGGCAGTTAGAGAAGGAGGTTTTATCCTCTATGATTCCTCCATAGGCGAAGCCAAGACGCCTGCAGGTGTTAAAGCCGTTGCAGTTCCTGCAACCGAAAAAGCCAAAGAAGCAGGCTCTGAGAAAGCAGCCAACTCCTTTATGCTCGGAGTCCTTATGGGCCTTAACGCAACAGGCCTTGAAGAAGAAGCCTTCAAGGATGCTCTTGCCGAAAACTTCGCAGGCAAACCTAAAGTTATTGAATTTAATCAGACGGTTCTCGAAGCAGGGGCACAGTGGGCCAGAGAAAACGTTAAGATCTGAAGAAAAAACTGAATTTAAGAAAAACTGATTTCTATGAATAAAAAGGCGGAGGAATATCTTTCTCTACCTGTTAGCTTTTTTCAGTATTTTTTCATCAATTTTCATCAATTTTTCAGTAAATTCTTATTACTTCTGTAAACTAATTGTTGTAATTAAAATACTTTCAGCTGACGTTACTGTCTTTAATTGTTTTAATATCAGATATTTTTTGCATATTTATCTTGTCCAAAAAATTGCACCTTAGTAACGGAAAATCGATAAAAACGCAAGCAAAAGGTACAATTTTCCAAAACAAAACGGAAAGTTAAATTTATGCATAAATTTGAAATCAATCATAAGCTTTATTAAATCCGAATACATTGTAAGGAAAAGAAAGACTCGTGTAAAATACTTTCTGAAGTCTTTGTTAACAAATAGTATTTAAAAGTAGTTTGTCAAGTTAGAAGTAGATAGTAGGGTCTGAGTCCCTATTCTCAGGTCCCTACCTGCGATCCAACCCAAAGATTAAGAGGAAACCCTATTCTCTTAATCTATACATTTATAATGACGTTGAGATATATATCATAACCGACCTAAAAAACAATTTGTAATTTGAATTTTCAAACATATTGTACATTTGTTTTGCAGCGAAACTTTTAATGACGTTAAAATATTTAATTTAAGTATTATTAACAATATTAAATTGCAGATAAATTTCATTGAAAGCTTCGTCTGACTACGCTCGGGAAATTTCGAAATAATACAGATCCAAAAAAGCAGCTATAAAAGAACTTTAGAAATCCAGAAAAAATCATAAGCTTTATAAAAATTAAAGACATTGTGAAAAAAAGGAAGAATTATAGAAGAGAAGTTAAAAAGTAATTACGTCAAAAGCAATTACATTAAAAGCAATTGTCAGCAGAGAAACAGCATAGAAGTAGATGGTAGGGTCTGAGTCCCTATTCTCAGGTCCCTACCTGCGATCCAACCCAAAGATTAAGAGGAAACCCTATTACTCTTAATCTACATTCATTTTATAATCATTTGTACATATATATCATAACCGATCCAAAAAATCTGTTTTGATCTAAAATTTCAATAGAATTAAATAATTTTTCTCCTTCTGAAATTTTAATAGCGTTAAATACTTATGAGATCTACAAATAAAAGATATATTTTCAGTAAAGGACTATATTTTTAGCTGCCTTCCAGAGAACAAAAACCGGAAAAGAGGTTCAGGTTTCTCATGTGTTTTATTTAAGAGCTAATCCCAAAACCAATTTTATCCTCATCAGTAAGAGTTTTAGAAATCATTTTCATGAACTGAAATTGATTAATTCTCCAGAATACGAGATCAGAGATTCAATTATAAGTTTTGGGATTAGTTCTAACACAAAAAACTCTGTATCAGCGTAAGCAGAGTAAAGAAATAGAGCAAAATTAAGGATGCCTGAAAAGTTTATAAGAATGGATGATAAGGGCCCTGTTCCCATTTAGCGGGGCCCTATCGATAATCCCAACCCCTTTAGATTGAGAGGAAACACTCTAAACTCTCAACCTGCATTCTCTTAGAGTATCCTGTAAATATATATTATAATCCGTCTGAAAAATAGTTTCTGATTAAATTTACTGATCTAACATGTATTTTTGCCTCAATTAAAAATTTCAATAAAACAAAAAAATTATAACTCCATAATAACACATATAAATAAGTAATCAAGAAAAAGCATTAATCTAGACAACAGGAAAATAAATATAGAAATGGGCTAGAACAGCCCTTTCAAATAAGATAAGACCTGAGCGGCGGGAAGCCGTTAAAGCTCACAGAACTGTAACTTTGAGTGTACGCGCCTGTTGTAAAGATATATACGCGGTTTCCTTCTCTCATTGTGTGGGGGAAGGCGTATTTGTATTGCTCGTAAAGAATATCCATGCTGTCGCAGGTCGGACCCGCAAGGATTACTTCTTCGGCACAACCTTTTTTATCGCAGAATATAGGGTATTTAATGCATTCATCAAGGGTCTCGATAAGGCCCCCGAACTTGCCGATGTCAAGATAGACCCATTTGTACTGGTTGAATCTGGCCTTCTTGGAGATCATTACGACTTCACTTACGATTATACCTGCATCGGCTACAAGAGAGCGCCCGGGTTCTATTATAATTTCAGGCAGCTCTTCCCCGAAGTCCTCATGTAAAAAGCGACGGATTTCCCTAGAATATGTCTCAAGGTCATGAGCCTGCGCCTGATATTTTGCAGGAAAACCCCACCAAGGTTGATCATCTTCAGATGGATGCCTTTTTCAGCCACGGCCTCAAAGAGGTATTTACATTTGGAAATTGCATTGTCCCACTGGCCAATGTCCCTCTGCTGAGAACCAACATGGAAAGAAAGTCCATAAGGCTCAAGCCCCAGTTTTTCGGCCTTCAGAATAAGCTTGTATATAAGGTCAGGGTGCGAACCGAATTTCTTTGAAAGAGGCCAGTCAGCACCGTCACTTTCAGTGAGTATGCGGAAAAATACTCTGGAACCTGGAGCTCTTCTGGATAATTTCTTCAAATCACTCTCAGAGTCAGTAACAAAAAGCCTCACTCCCTTTTGATATGCATAAGCTATATCCTTTTCTTTTTTGATAGTATTGCCGTAACTGATCCTTTCAGGTTCTATCCCGAGCCCGAGCAGCTGATCAAGTTCGTAAACCGTTGCCACATCAAAATTGGAGCCTTTGTTTTTCAGGGCAAGCACAACCTCGTCCATAGGGTTAGCCTTTACAGCATAGTGAATTTTTGCAAAGGGCATGTGCTCTACCAGATTTTCGTAACTTTGCTCTATCTTCTGCAGATCAACGATCAAAAATGGTGTTTCTTTATCCCGGGAGAACTTTTTAATTCTGTTAAAATCGTCTCTTGCAACGAAATCCTCCAGCGGAAACTCATAATGCTCTTTTCTCATATCTACTCCCTTGTTAAATTTTAACTGATCCGTAATTAAACTTATGCTAATTCTGATTAATAATTTTTAGTATCTAATCGGTTGTATCAATTATTGAATCCATAATGAATTATTTTGATAATCCGTAAAATAAAGCGATTCAAATAGGATTTAAGGTATATAAAACTAATTATTGGTGAATATGAAGATGCCAAATTAACTGAAATCAATAAATATTTAAAATAAATAGTCGCATTCTCAAAAAAAGCTTCAATAAGCTTCTTTTAGTTATTAAGGAACGTAAAATCCCTTACAGGCACACAGCGCAAACGAGAAATCGTGGATGATCTCAAAATATGCATGGGCGATTTCTACCTATAAAAAAGAATATTATAGGCTTGAGAAAGAATCGAGACATATTATAATGATTAATCGACAATAAAAGCTTTAATTTACAATATTTTGGATAAAGAATCCATATTAAGCATTTTTACAGCAGGTCAATTTTCAGAACTTAATGAAAAATTATACAATTAAGCAGGCAGGCCTTTCTTTCGGGTTTTGAGCAGCACTATCAGCACACTGATCCCTATGAGAACAAACCCATAAGCTATGACTTCCGCATTTAGTCGGGAAAAGAGAAATACAATAGAAAGGGCACTAAGCGACGGAAGCAGGGGCAGGCGGCCAACACTAAAAGGAACTTTAAAAGGGCGCGTTCTTGTAGGGTCGGCATAACGGAGCTTTATAAGGGAGAGATTGACCATAAAAAAGACAATAAAAATCATAAAATTAGCAATATTTGCTACTGTCGTAATGTCCCTAAGCAGGACAAACAGGATTGAAAGGCATGCAACTCCGAAAATTGCAACCCATGGAGTCTGGTAGCGGCGGTGTACCCTTGAGAGGCTTTTTGGAAGCGAACCCGCATATGCCATGCCGTAAACAATCCTTGACCCCCAAGCATAACTACAAGTACCGTGTTCATTGTGGAAAAAAGGGCGATCCAGGACAGAAGGACAAAAGCACCGTTCCCAAGCTCGACAGCCGCAACATCCGCAAGCGGGACAATTGAAAGGCCGAGAACCCGAAAATCAAGCACGCTTACGGCTGTTACTGCCACACAGATATAAAGGAAAACAGTAAAGAATATGGCAATAAGCAGGGCTTTAGGAGTCGTTTTCTCTGCATTCTGTGTCTCCTGCGACAGCCTTACAATGTCTTCAAAACCGAGAAATGCAAAAAAATCAACGTCGAAGCCTCGAATATCCCTGCCAGTTCCGGCGCCTCAAAATAATTTACCGTACCAAGGTAAGGGAGTCCCACGTAAATAATAATTAAAAGTCCCAGAAGTTCTATCAGAGTTATGAAAATAGCCAGCCTTGCAGATTCCTTTATTCCATAAACCATGATAAAGCTAAGGACAAAAAACAGGCTCACCGCTCCTACTAGATTTCCACCTCCGAAAATAGTACTGAAATACCTCCCGAAACCAAGGGCGACCGCAGAGCTGGTTATTACCACAACCCCAATGACGAGCAGCCCCACAAATAGACCCACGCGCTCTCCAAACGCTCTTTTTACAAATTCATATTCAGCTCCTGCCCTTGGATACATGGAAGAGAGTTCCATGTAACTCAGGGCCGAAAGAGCAGCAGTAGCTCCTGCAAACAGAAAGGAAAACCAGACCATATTGCCTGCAAGCCCCGCAGCTTTTCCTATCAAGACGTAAATTCCGGCTCCCAGAATGTTGCCAATTCCTACCAGAGTAATTTCAAGTAAATTCAGTTCTTTTTTTAGTTCGACCTCCCTTCCATAAGAAACTCCTGCATCTTAAACTTGAAATTCAGGAATATAGAGATAAACATAAATATGGGCGTTAATGCCTATTAAAAGGCTGTTTCATGAAATGACTATGATAAAACTCTTATTCACCCGGTTCTCAAAGAAATTCATTCATAGAATGATTTGTTCTCCGTAATAATACTCAGTTCCCTAAATCATTTTTAATTTCAAACATTCTATACCATAAGAAATTGTGTTTCTTTTTCTGTTAAAAACAAAACAACATAAAAATTAAACATCTTAAGCCATCAGAGATAAAAATGAAGATTGAAAGGTTAAGCTCAGTTGCTCGCTCCATAAACCTTGCTTATCCCACAAACAGGGCGATTGTAATAATTACCCTCCTTTTTCTCCTGGGAACCACAGGCCTTCAACTTTTCCTGGGGAAGAGATTTCTTCGGCTTCGGATTCTGGCTTAAGGGCAGGAGTATCGGTATTTCTTGCCTGGGCATTTGCAAGGGAGCTGGATACTGACAATGAGCTCTCAGCTTTTGTTGCGGCTTTTTGGGTTGTGCAGGGTTCCTGCTTTTTCCTTCCCCTTTCATGCTAGCCCTTTTTCTGGAACTCCTGCTTATCCGTATAATAAACAGAAGTACGGGCCTGGCTGCAAAAACTTCTGATTCTCTTGTGATACTTCTGCTTTCAACCTGGATTTCATTTAAGGTAGAATGGCTTTTCGGCTTATTTACAGCACTTGCATTTTTCCTGGACTCTTTCCTTCCGGAACCCAATCGGTGCAACCGCATTTTTGGGGGCATCGCATTTTTAATTTCATTGTTTGTTTTTGTGAGGACTGCAGGAAAAGAAAGCATTTTGATGAATACACATTTAGGGTTATTCATGCTTGCGGCAACTCTCCTATTTATTCCACAGCTTCTCAGTTCCCGGAAAATAAAATCAAGAGGGGACCTTACAGGAATTCCTTTAGACCCGCTTCGGATCCATGCAGCTCAACTGACAGCTTTGTTGAGTGCAGTTTTATTTGCAACCCTAAAAGGATGGGCAGGAGTTGAAAGCCTCATGCCTTTATGGGGAGCGTTTTTAGGGATTTCCCTTTATGGATATTTACACATGCTGCTGAAAAGGTTATGTAAGGTCTCTCGGCCAGATTAACTGCAATATATTACCGGACTGAAATAGCCTGAGTGCATGCTTAAAAGGTCTTTCAGGCATGAATCTTCAGGCAGAGATTTTTTAGGTTATTAGGACTTACGCATTTGAAATGCCGAAAAAGTAATATCATTTAAAATATACTAATATCTCCATAGTTCCCCAAAAACGTACGGAGTTATGGATATAAACCCACCTAAGTGTATTGACATTGATTTCATTAATTTTCTCATTGCGGCATCTAACGTTTTCAGCTGTACTGAAGCTGCTAGATGTTATCCAATCGTAGCTAATGCTCCTTCTCACGATGCTTTCACTCGTTGCCTTCAAAGGCAACCTCCAGACACAGAAGCATTATGGGAAGAAGTAAAAAGTCATGTTAAGCCTGAAGAAGGCTTTCTAATTATTGACGATTCAACATTAGATAAACCATACGCAAAAGAAATGGCTTTTGTTCGTCGTATGTGGAGTGGAAAACATCATCGTGCTGTAAAGGGGATAGGTTTGGTCACCTTAGTTTGGACAGACGGTACAACTGTTATACCTATCGATTTTCGAATTTATAACATTGATGAAGACGACAAAACAAAGAATGACCATTTCCGCGATATGCTTGACAAAGCCGAAGAACGTGGTTTTAATCCCGAATTTGTTTTGTTTGATACATGGTACGCAAGTGTGAAAAACCTTAAAGCAATAAAGAAGAAAGAATGGCATTTCCTTACAAGGTTAAAGAAAAATCGTTTGGTAAATCCTGATAAGAAGGGAAATGTGCCACTTGAAACAGTAGAGATTCCTCCAAAAGGACTTGTGGTTCATCTCAAAGCATATGGATTTGTAAAGGTGTTTAGGATAGTTTCAAAAGATGGAGACACGCAACACTGGGTTACAGATGTACAGGATATGGATGAATCAAAACGTGAAGAGTTGGCAAAGAAGTCATGGAAAATTGAGGAATACCACAGAGGAATAAAGCAGTTCTGTGGGGTCGAAAAATGTCAGGCAAGAAAGGAAGAGTCACAAAGAGCACATATAATGTTCTCATTAAGAGCGTTCCTTAGACTGGAGTTACAAAGAATCAAAACGGGGATATCCTGGTTCGAAAGTACGATGAAAATTCGGAGAGGGGCAGTGACAGCATATTTAAATAACCCAATATACACATTAAATTAATTCGTATGGATGGGAAGTTGTTAAAAACGATATGTCAAGAGCCAACTGCGTAACTCCTAGTTATGATTTCATTTTTTGAGCAAGCTCCAGGCCTATTTCCTTAACCTTTGTTAAGTCTTCTTCCCTGGCTCTGCCTTTCACCTGAAGGGTTCCCACAATCTCCATTTTCGAAGGTACCAGAATTTCCCCTGCCTGTTTAAGTGCGCCTCCGCCCCAGCCAAAGGACCCCAGTACAACCCCGTACTTTGCAGGCGGGTTGAGAGCTTTTATCAGGTAAGTGCCGTAAAGGGCAAGAGGGTGCATGCCTCCAAGGACGGTCGGAGCTCCAAGGATAATAGCACGCGAATCGACCATTTCCCTTGCAACGTCTCCTATGTCAGAGACTGCAAGGTCATAAATTCTAACATTTATACCTTCTTTTAGTAAGGTTTCTGCAATTGTCCTTATCATCTCTGCTGTGGAACCCCACATACTAACATAGACGATAAGGGCTTTATTTTCGGTCTCTCCTGCAGTCCACTTTGCATAGGGTTCAAGTATACGCTGTGGGTTTGTGTAGATAGGTCCATGACTGGGGGCAATGATCTTGATCTCAAGGTCCTTTATTTTTTCAAGAGCTTTTGCCCCCATTTTCCCAAAAGGCATCATGATTTCCCCATAGTAGCGTTTTGCCAGAGGAATAAGGTCTTCAATATCTTCATCGTAGACTCCCTGAGCAGTATGAGCTCCGAAAAAGTCACATGGGAAAAGAACTTTGTCTTCAGGCAGATATGTGAACATGGTTTCAGGCCAGTGGAGCCAGGGCGCTTCTATGAAACGAAGGGTTTTTCCCCCCAGCTCGAGGCTATCTCCATCAGCAACAATTTTAATCCGGGCTTCAGGCAGCTCGTGGTAAAGACTTGCCATTTTCACGCCCCTTTCCGTTGTAACAAGCACCGAGTCAGGAGCCCTATCCATGATATAACGAATTGCACTGGAGTGATCGGGCTCGGCATGGTTCATAATAAGATAATCCAGCTTTTCCAGGCTGGAAACCAGGTTTATTTTCTCTTCGAATTCTTTTTCAAAACCAGGATTCACGGTATCAATAAGGGCTGTTTTCTCTTCTCCTTTCACAAGGTAAGCGTTATAGCTTGTCCCCTGAGGCAGCGGAATCAAAGCATCAAACATTCTGCGGTTCCAATCTTTTACACCAACCCAGTAAATATGTTTGGCAATTTCAGGAATATTGTAAATCTCCATATTTTTCCTCCATCCTCCCTGACGAATAAAAATAGATCGAAATAAGAAACAAATAGAAATCTCTGGCTGCTTCTATCAATCTGAGAACTAATTTTACTCAATGACTATATTGTATTCGTTCAATATATTTATTAGGCAAAACCCTTAACTTGACATCTCCATTTAATGAAAAAAATATAATTATGCAAAACGATGCGAAATAAAGCTGTGCTGCCCTTTAGTTTATAATATTTTTTTCTAAAAATTAAAAAAAGAAAAACTTTATATAGACAGCAGTCAGTTATCTTCTTCCTATCACGCAAGAATTCATAAAATTATGGTTAATGTGGCAACGAATAAGCCTAAAAGAATTCAGTATTAAAATAAGGCTTTGATACTTGGATATTCGAATTAAAAAAGAAGGGATAATAATGAAAACATCATCTGTAGAACTGAATCCGAACAAACTGGTACAGTACCTCAATAAACCAGCAAGCGAATTCACCAAAGAAGACATTATAAAGTTTGTCAAGGAAAACGGCATTAAAATGCTGACTTTCCGCTATGTTGGCGGGGATGGGAGACTTAAAGCCCTCGCCTTCGTTATTAGAGACGAAGAGCACCTTGACAACTTACTTTCAGCTGGGGAGAGAGTGGACGGATCAAGTCTTTTTTCATACATTGAGGCAGACTCAAGCGACCTCTATGTCATGCCTAAATACAGGACTGCCTTTTTAAATCCTTTTGAAGAAATCCCCACTCTGGACATTCTTTGTTCCTATTTCGACAAGGAAGGAACCCCCTCAAAAGCGCTTCTGAAACCGTCATGAAGAAGGCTGGCCAGACCCTGACCGAGAAGACAGGCTATGAACTTCAGGCAATGGGCGAACTCGAATATTACATCATTGCCGACAAAGATGAAGTCAACATGAATTTCCCGGCCGTTGACCAGAGAGGATACCACGAATCTAATCCCTTCACCAAATTCGACCAGCTCAGGAAGGAAGCAATGTTATACATCTCCGAAGCTGGCGGAAAAATAAAGTACGGTCACTCTGAAGTAGGGAATTTCACCGATGACAATTACTACTACGAGCAGAACGAAATCGAATTCGAGACTGACACACTTGAAAACAGTGCCGACCGTCTGCTTATTGCAAAATGGATGCTCAGGATGCTTGCCGAGCAGTATGGTGTAAGGGTCAGTTTTGCCCCGAAGATCACTGTCGGGAAAGCCGGAAGTGGGTTGCACGTCCATATGAAGCTCCTGAAGGACGGAAAGAGCGTTATGGTCGAGAATGGTGATGTTAGCGATGTTGCAAAGCGTGCAATGGCTGGCATTCTTGACATCGCAGCAGGAATCACTGCCTTTGGAAACAGAATTCCCACATCCTACCTGCGCCTTGTTCCTCACCAGGAAGCTCCTACCAACATCTGCTGGGGAGACAGGAACCGCTCTGCCCTTATCCGCGTGCCCCTTGGCTGGTTCTCCGAAGGATCCAGCAAGATGGTGACTATCGCCAACCCGAACTACAACGAGGAGCTCAGGAACCACAGTTACAAATCAACCTTTGAATTCCGTGCTGCAGACCCTTCAGCTGACCTTTATCTCCTCTTTGCAGCCTTCGCTGTAGGTATTCGCCACGGGTTTGAGATGGAAAATGCCCTTGAGGTTGCAAAGAACCTTTACATCAACGTGAACATCTTCAAGGACGAACATAAAGACAGGCTTGCCGAGCTCGAGCACCTTCCTGCTTCCTGTTACGAGTCCGCCCAGGCCCTGAAGAAACAGAAGGACATTTTCATGGAGTACGATGTCTTTACCGAAGGTATGATTAACGATACCACAAAAGACCTCGAGGCCCTTGACGACTATCAGCTCAGTGAGAGGCTCTACGGCAAGAACGAAGAAATCAGGAAACTTGTAGACGCTTATTTCCACATTGGCTGATACAAATTCCAGCACTTTAATAAAACCTTTTTTCTTTTTTCCACCGGAAAAAATGCATGGTTCCCGCCCCCAGGGGAGGAACCTGCACAAATAATTTTCCTCACGCGTTTGTAAGATTTTTTAAAAAACTTCATACGTTGAAGCTTTTCAGAAGTACTCTCCAATCTGCTTTTAAGGAATAGGTGTCTAAAATTTCGGTCCAATTATCTATTCCGGCTCAGTTATCCAGTTATCTGCTCCGCTTCGGAATTTAACTTTTTAATTAAATCCTTAAGTTGTTATGTAATTTTGCAAACCAGAAGACAACATTTTGGGTCGGCTTTATCTATTTTAACGGAATCTATAGGACAAAAGTAATAAAACCCGGATTGATCAAAATGAACGATGAAAGCAATCCAAAAAACTTAAGCACTAAGGAAGGAAAAAGTCCCGAAAAAAGTGATCCGAAAATAACGATCATATGTTCTGCCCCAGACCTTGCCAGCCAGAACATTAAAACCCACCTTTTGAGCCTTCGGGAATGGGAACTTCTTAAACTTCCAGACAACTCCGGATTTTCTACAGCTCGCGAATCAGCGGACGGGAAATTCAGGCTTGTCGAAATTGAAGAGATACATGTCTTCCAGGATGGGCTGGATAAGAAACTTGAAGCCGCAGGGCTGCCAGTTTCCCTTATAATTTTCGCATCCAAGCATAGAAGTAAGGAAGAAATAAATTCCCTCACCGTGCACTGCACAGGAAACCCTTCGGGAGAGGCACGGCTTGGAGGCTGCCCGAGATCACTTGCAGTTTCTTCTCCTGCTGCAATGAAGTCCATTCTGACAGAAATGAAGCTTCTGGTTGATCAAAAAAATCTGAAGTACGATGTTACCCTCGAAGTAACCCATCACGGCCCTACAGAACTTTCAGTCCCGTCCCTTTATGCCGAAATAGGAAGCACTGAAATACAATGGAAGGATGAGGAAGCAGGTGAGGTTGCTGCAAAAGCCATCCTTGCAGTCTCCCTTGAAAAAGTGCCTGTTGCTCTTGGTTTTGGAGGAGGACATTATGCCATGCGCCAGACAGGACTTCTGCTTGAAACTGGGATCTCTTTCGGGCACAATTTTCCCAAATACCAGCTGGAATTCGTGGACGAGACTCTGGTCAGGCAGGCTGTTGAGAAATCAAAGGCCGATTTTGCCTATTTTGACCGGAAATCCATGAAAAGCGAAGATCGGAACAGAATTTCCGAAGTCCTTGAAAAACTGGGGATTAAGGTCCTCAAAGAATCGGAGATCAGGGAAAATTATAGGTACGAGAGTTAAAAAGAAAAAAATAATAAAAATAAGCTTGGAGATTCCATATTCCAGAAAAAACCCTAATTAAGCTCTTTTTTTCAGTCTCTTCTTTAAAATATTTTTTATATATTCGTTAATTTACGTGATTTATCGTTTTAGTAACTTATCGTTTTAATTTCATTGGTTCTCCGCAACACGTTATGTTGCCTGTACAGCAAGTATCCGTAGCACAGCAGGAATCTCCACACTCGTTTACTACCTTTAGCTCGAATCCGCATCCTTCACAAGTAAGAACCTGACCATCTTTCAATTCGCTGCAATTAATTTTATGTCACCCCAATTTGTGTGATAGAAAAAGTATGTAGTTCAGGTTCAAACTGCTTTTGAAACAATGATTCTAAATATTATTCCATGCGGGGAATAAAGACAAGAAAAAGATAAAGGGTATAGAGAAATCGATTTCTTGCACTTCTTTTCTCACACTCTGACTTCATTCAAATCTGTTGGAAACTTCCATTCCTGTAAGCTTCGAGTTCTTTTGCTATATATACCAGGGGACTCCAGTAGATATAAGCGATCAGGCCGCAGATTTCTCTTGAGTTTTCCATAACTTTATCCTCGATTTGTATGAAGCCGGGGGTTTATTCTGAAATAAAAGGTGTCTGAGAAATAGTTACATACAAAACTAACTGCTGGCACTCTGTAAGATTTAGATACATATAATAGTTGTGGGTTTAACTGAATGAGAGCGGCAATTTGACCTGTTTTCAAGTAAGGACATAAATTTCTGGATTAATGCGCTAAGAAAATGTATACAGAACAGACACTGTCAAGGTTTTGCTGCTGGTCGGAAGTAGAGTGGGCTATATTATTCGGGTTATCTTTAAAAATACGAGAAACAGAAATACCCACGGTAGATTCTGCCCTGATTTTACTCTTAGCCCTGCTTTTTGGAGCCAGTAAACCTGACAGAACCGAAAAGTATATAATTAGGATAAGCCTAACTAACCAGAAGGATAAGGATACGATGGAGAAAAAAGAGCATTTATTCATAGTTTTTGAAAACCTGATCAATATCAAAAGCGAATGCTCTTGTCAGATTTTTCTGAATGCGGATTATCGGATATCACCCTGAAGCAGATCGGATATTTAAAAGCCATTGATGAACACGGGGAAGTAACATTTAGCAGGCTTGCTAAAATCACCAGAAACTCAAAACCTACGATCACTGAGATGGTCAACAAATTTGCTAAAATGGAATGTGTTTACAGAGAAAAGTCTCCGGAAGATGGCAGAATTTTTTACATTCGTCTAACAGACAAAGGGCAGATGATAGCCCGTGCCGAAAAGAACGCTTTGCTGAAGGTTATTGAAAAAATGGCGAATTCACTGGATGAAAAAGAGATGGATACACTTATCAAAATCCTGGAAAAGATAAGGTAATTTTTTTGTCCGCCGAAATAGTTAGGTTAATTTAAACTAAATATTTGAGATAATAAATATTTGAGATAATAAATATTTGAGATAATAATGGGACGATTGACAATGTATTCAAAAAAAACTGAGGATAATAGAGAGAGCATCGTAATACCACTCTTTGACATAGTGGTTTACCCGAAAAGCCGGACAAAATTCCTGGCTGATAAAATCACCGGAGAAATGCTATTAACTGAGATGAAAAATGGCGAATTCGTGAATGCTATCGGGCTGACAGTAAAGAGCGGCACAAAACCTTCAGAAGTATCAGAAGATGATTTATATAAAACCGGAAATCTGCTTAAGGTAACATTTGTACAGCCTGCTGATGACGGATATCTTGTCATTGCAAAGGCTCTCGAAAGAGTAGAGGCTGTTTCTCTGTACCAGAAGGACGGACTGTTCTATGCCTCATATAAGCCTATCTATGATCTGTCGGATTTCGACGAGGATGCTCAGGCAGAAGTGATGGCGAATATAAAAAAGACAATTCATGAGATAAGCAGCCGGTTTCAGGGGCTGAACAGTTTACCCGGCCAATTGATAAGATGGATTCCATTGACCAGATAATGGGATTTGTCATGCCGTACATACCTGTAAAACTTGCAGAAAAGCAAAACCTTCTGGAGATCGTTTCTGTTCGTGAACGATATCTTATGTTTCTTCATATACTGACAAACCAGAAAGAGAATATCAACATCCAGATCGAAATGGCAAAAAAAGTTACCGATAAGATTAGCAAGTCGCATAGAGAGGCGATGCTACGCGAGCAGCTGAAGGTAATTCAGGAAGAACTCAATGAAGGTGATGATTCCTCTTCAGGTGATGCCGGATACAGGGAGAAAATAGAGAATTTGAAGATGCCTGATGAGGTAAAAAGAAGGCATTGTCAGAGTTAAAGAAACTCGAAGCCGGAGGCCCCCATAATCCAGAAGGCCACGTTATCAGAAATTATCTGGACCTCCTGCTGGACCTTCCCTGGGTAACAGAAGAGAAAAAGAGCATCGATATTGCTGAAGCCCGTCGTGTGCTTGAGAGCAATCACAATGGACTCGAAAAAGTCAAGGAGAGAATAATCCAGCATCTGGCGGTAATGAAATTAAAACAGGAGAAGCAGGGCTCAATTCTGCTCTTAACAGGTCCTCCAGGTACCGGCAAAACGAGCCTCGGAAAAAGTATTGCAGATGCTCTTGGCAGAAAATACGTCCGGGTCAGCTTTGGGGGTGTCAAAGACGAAGCCGAAATTCGGGGGCACCGACGGACATACGTAGGCGCTCTGCCCGGAAGAATTATTCAGGGAATGAAAAAAGCAGGCACGAAAAATCCGGTATTTATCCTCGATGAAGTCGATAAACTTTCATCCTCCTACGCAGGAGACCCGGCAAGTGCCCTTCTGGAAGTCCTTGACCCCGAACAGAACGGCACATTCTCAGACCACTACCTGGAAGTCCCGTATGACCTGTCTGAAGTATTGTTCATAGCCACTGCCAACTCCGTGGCAAATATCCCCTGGCCACTTCTTGACAGAATGGAAATGATTGAGATCTCGGGCTACACAAAGAACGAGAAGTTTGCAATTGCAAGAGACCACCTACTCCCCAGTACCCTGGAAGAACACGGCCTCGATGCGGATAAACTCAAAATTGAAGATGAAGCCCTAAAGGTAATCATCGAAAAATATACCCGCGAAGCAGGAGTCAGGCAGCTTAAAAAACAGCTTGCAAAGACTGCGAGGTTTGTTTCCGAAAAGATCGTGTCAGGGAAGGTTGACTTTCCTTATGTGGTCAAGGCGGATATGCTTAAAGAGATCCTTGGAAAAGAGGTGATCCGGCAGGAAGAAGCCAGAAAAGAGAATGTGCCTGGCGTGGTCACAGGACTTGCATGGACACCTGTAGGAGGAGATATTCTCTTCATCGAAGGTACCTTTATGCCAGGCAACGGAAAGCTTACGCTTACAGGCCAGCTAGGGGATGTGATGAAGGAGTCTGCTAAGATCTCTTTGAGCCTTGTCAGGTCAAGGCTTGCAAACACTGCAAACAGCTTTGACTTTACTTCAAGCGACATTCATATCCACGTGCCTTCGGGTGCAACACCTAAGGACGGACCCTCAGCGGGCGTAACACTCTTTACTGCTCTGACATCCCTGATTATGGGCAAAGCGGTTGATCCAAAACTTGCCATGACAGGTGAAATAACATTAAGTGGTGCAGTATTGCCTGTGGGTGGCATAAAAGAGAAAATTCTGGCAGCACACAGAGCTGGTATAAAAAAGGTAATTCTACCGAAAGAAAACGAAAGAGATCTGGAGGATGTGCCTGATGATGTCAGAAGCGAACTTAAATTCATACCCGTAGAGACCATTGAGGAGGTCTTAAAAGAGGCACTGGATATTGACCTTCCCAGGCCGATAGTGTCGTATACAGGAAATGGATTTGCAGCTACGCAGAATGTTTGAATTTATTTCAGTCGAATACCCCGCTAGCTTGCTGCGGGGATGGAAACTTCCCCGGTAACCGTTGATGATTATATAATTTATCAATTCCATTTTTCGGTTGTTTACTTCTGCTCAAACTAAACTGTTTAGGGTTATTATTTCCTTTAACGGAATTTCGAGCGGTGGCGCGAACATACCCCGTTGCTTGCAGCGGGGTGCGCCAGCGCAACTTTGATTTCCTTTCTTCTCATAAAAGTGCCAAGATCATTTTTTAATAAGAGATTTTTTCCTTGCAGCTTTCATGCCTGTGCCGATCCTGCAGATCGAGGGATGTCGATGCAGGCCTGTTCGAGACGAAGCCCATCGAAGAGGTCAAGCCAGGTCTAGAGCTCGTCACGAAGCTCGCGAAGGAGAAGATAGACAAGAACCGGAAGACGGTAGAGGAGCGCAGGACCTTCGGCGTCAACAAGGCGCTGCGGGATCCCTACGCCTGAAACTCCTCTTTTTTATCTTTGAAATTATTCGCGTTATTACAAGAATGCGGGGATGGGGTAATTTCTCATCCCCAAGATGATTCAACTGAAAGCGTACCGAAAATTTAGAGACCAAAAACGATATCATTCAATTTTCACCAAATGCCATTAAAAATCCACATTATTTGCATCTGTTCCAAAAAACGCTATCAGGAAAAATATTGATTTTCAAAAAAATACTGCGGAATGTGGGATAAAAAACTACGAATTTAAATTTTATTCGACTTGAGCGTTATTTTTGTGTTTATAATTACATACTATCCGTGTATTACATATAAACCTCGAAAATCAGGGAAATATTCCGAAAATTGAGAGTTGAATTTACAACAAAAGAAAAAAGATTTTAATTCTCGTTCTGATGTCATTATATGGATGATTGAAATCAGTTGTCGAAAAGAAACATTACACATGATCAGAGGGCTTATACGATTGGAAAACGATACAAAAAAAGAAAAAAATCAATTGATGAGAATCAATATACGGTTGATTCGTATCCTCTCTGGTTAACAATATCAATACAATTTATGGTGTCACCTTTCCATCAATTACTATTTTTACGAATTCTTTTAAAATGTCCTGTTTTCTTTCCTCTCCTTGGAATCTTTTCGTAATATAAGATCCCATGTCATCGTCTGTCATTTTGATAAGAGAATTCATATCATCATTTGAAATTGATACAATTCGTCCTAACCTGCGTATCATGAACCCCTTTCTATTACTGTTGTATTCAATAGCATTTGAATCACGCAGTGTTAAAAACGTTTTACCATTTGATTTAGAAGAAATTTCTTTTAAATTAGACATTCTTAAATCAATTTCGTTTGGTGTTTCTTCGTTCATGTCTATTGATACCTTAAACAAAATTGTTTCTCTATCCTTCCCCATAACACAATATATGATAAACAACTATAATAAATCAAGTACTGTATCACTTGATAAATATAATAAAACAAGCATTTGAAGCCTCTGGATCTAAAAAGCCCTGGTGGAGATTCTGGTAATTATTCTGTATGGTACATACATTTGAATAGGTACATACATTTGAATAAAACCTCTGTATTTTTGCCGTTTTCACCCAGATTTTGATCTAAAATTGAGCCTGCTTTCGGCAGGTCGACATTAAAAATTAGAATATTTTTTCCGATACCGTTTTTGAATATTAGCTAACTATATATTGGGTTTAAAGTTGGTTAACGTGTGGCTCAACTCCCACCACATATATAAGTACTGAATCATTTTTTCATTGAAGTTTTGTATGGGAAATTAATAATTGGTCATATGTAAACCTAACAACTGCACACAATTATGGAGCATCATTTCTAAATCGCCATCAGTAAAAATATTGAAAATTAATTGTTAACCTGCCGAATGTAGGATTGAGGCTAAAACTAGGAAAATGCATAGGTTTTACAACAAACCTATGCATTAATGAACATATAAAAAATAGAACTTGTAAAAATAGTTTAATTTTCAAATTCAAAAACATCGAGTATAGCCAAAATGTCATCTTTCAAATCTGGGATATCGACTTTTACAGTGCTCCAGACGGCCTGAAGGTCAACTCCAAAATAGTGGTGAATTAATCTGTCTCTCATACCTGCGATATCGCTCCAAGGAACCTTAGGATATTTTTCCCTAAAATCTTTTGATAAATTCTTAGTAGCTTCCCCCATGATCTCAATTTGTCTGATCGTTCCATCTTGAACCAGGTTATTAGACAGAAAATTGCTTTTTTCTATATTTCCAGTATATTCTTCAATTCTTTCGATTGAATTGAGAATGTGATTGAGGTAAATCAAGTCATTCTTTCTCATGCTGAGATCACTTTCGCCTCGTTTTTAATTCCATCAATAAGATAAGGGCTAATTGAGGCTTCAGTGAGTAAATCGACCTTTACTCCAAGAAAGTCTGACAGCTCTCTTTCGATTCTGACCAAGGTAAGTAGACTTTTTGTATTGGAGAATTCTACAAGAATATCTATGTCACTCTCCGCTTTTTCTTCTCCTCTTGCATAAGAGCCAAAAACCGATATCGTAGTTGCTCCTTCTTTTTTAAGGAATGAAGTAATTTTTTCAAACAACTCTTTATGCTCTGAAGCATTTCCCATATTGGTATAATTTCATTGTTATAATTTAAATATATCCTGAAGCAACGGACATAATTTTTCCATACTTGGAATATTGGTTCCGTTGCAAAAAATATTTTTTAATGATACTATAGAATAAAAAGAAAACCAAAGATAGTAATATGCTATCTAATTCCTTTAAATGAAAGCATTATGAAGGAGAAATTATCCTATTAAATGTAACTTGATTATGTCACATTACAAGATAAAGCGTCATCATTAGATCTCATATGCCAAAGATATTGTTCGTAGTGAAATTGATAACAGCGATTGGAGTAACTGTCTAATCTGACAAAGTCAAGATAGATTTACATATTTTTTGAATTTTTTGCAACGGAACCTTAAATAGAATAATTAAACTGGAGATTAGATCACGAAAGATGCAACCCATTTCTGTACGTTTCAATCTCCAGTAAAGTGTCTGCCTACTGATGATATATTTTATCCTGCATGAATTCAGGCAGGAGCTTCTTTGCTCATGATGTAAGCAACCATTCCGGGGTTAAGCTTGCTTTCCCTTGAAACCTTTGCTTCAATATCCTCAGCGGATTTACCTTCGATTTTCATTTCTTTTATTTTCTCAGTCACTGAAGATGGAATGGTGTAATATTCGTTAATGTCCTTCCTGTGACCCCAAACATCTCCTTCAATAAGCTGGATTCTCTGCATTTCAAGGAACATTTCTATGGATTTTGAGACCGTAGCCATGTAAGACTTCGGTAACTGAATTACCTCAATTTTCGGGCAGGTTTCAACCAATCCAAAAATGTCCTTGTTTGAGGGTCTGAAAGCCAGGTGAACAATACGCTCATTAGGATTTAATGTAAAGATTTCTTCCCTTGAACTAACTACTCGAATTCTCATATTTTTCCCCCACTATAAACTTCTTTTAATTTTACTTTGATATAAACTACATATACTGATTATAAATAATTATCTCATTGGACTAACATTATTTAGATAGTATTCTGGAGATACTGATTATATTAGATCCTATAATTTGATCTAGAAAAGCCAAAAAAAGAATAGTAACCGATTTTTAAAATTTATTTCCCTATTTTTGCTTCACTTCTACTCTATTTAATGCTATAATTTTTTCCAAGGACAGACAAATTATTTTAATTTTTGTATCCTCTTCAAATTGTATGGGTAAAAGTAAATTTCACATATTTGCTGAAAATACGAATTTAATCAAGTCTCAAAAACAGCCTCAATCAATGCATTTAACTTTACAAATGTATAAAAAAATTGTTGCGTTTTTTATAGGTTGGAAAATTCTCCCTTGAATTTGAAGAGGATACGAAAAATAAGTGATTTTCCCTTAAAATACGAACCTTCTATCTTAAAACGTTCTTATATTAACAAATCCTGCAAAATCAGATTTAATGAAAAATTCACAGGTTTTGCCATAACTGTGCATGATTGAAGTCACTAAAAGAAAAAAACCGCAAGTTAAGAATTTTGATTGAAGTTCTCATGCGAGTATAACCCAATGTGTGACCATTCATTTATTTTTTCGGCTTTGATCATATTTAAAGAAGTAAATTAGCTTCGTTTTTCTTGAAAATTTGGTTATAATTTTCCGTATATACTTCTTTGGGCATCGATTTGATTGCAAGATACAAAAGAGCAGGAAGGATTATTATATCATCGAGATACCCAATCACAGGTATGAAGTCAGGTATCAAATCGATTGGTGATAATGCATAGATTATGGCAATCCATAATAATATTTTTGCAATTTTGGGAGTTCGTGTGTCCGCATACAAAAGTTTACATAGCTGTGTGTATTTTTTCGCATTATCCATTATTTCTTTTATGTATTTTTTTGCATTATCCAGTGTTTCTTTTAGTTTTATCATATCCGTAACGCGATAAGTATATTCTGTATTAATAATTATCCCTTTATCCTCAATGAACATCTTAGCTCTCATAGGATCTGATAGAAAGGAACTGGAAGGACTGCAAGCGATGAGTCCGAAGGTGTGCACTCTTACTTATTTGCCTCCAGATCTTTTTGCCGCTTAACGAATCTGGCTCCCATATCAAAGGCTTTTTGACAGTCCTGCGGGAACACTTCTTTTCGCCTTTTTGCCTTCTCTACGGGGTCATACTTATCAGCAACATACTTTGAATAATCATCAAACTGATATGTATTGGTACTGTACAACGATTCGGAATACCCAAAGATTCTCTTTGCAAAGTTTTCATTTAATTCAATAACCTTACGAAGACCAAACGCCTCAAACAGATCCTCTGTGATGTTCATTGTATAAATGTAACCGACAGGGATATTTTTGGGATAATATGTCTGTATGTCAATAGAGTAGGTTATATACGGGAATATATAGCGCTCCATAAAGGATCGCATTTCTCCCGTGGAATTTCCAAGGTAAATTGGCGATCCAAGTATTACGGCATCGGCATCCTCCAATCTTTCCAGCACAGGGGTTAATTCATCTTTTATAGAGCATCTGGCAAAGCTTTTTCCACCTTTTTCTTTACAGGAGAAACAACTCTTGCATCCTTTAAAATCGAGATCATAGAGGTTGATTAGTTCGGTTTCTGCGCCCTCTGAAGCTGCACCTTCAAGAGCTTTTTCCAGCAGGGTGGCTGTATTCCATTTCTTTCGAGGACTTCCATTTATCGCTATCATTTTCATGATTTTACCTATATTTTTTCTTTCTTTTAAATTTGTTTTTTTAAATTCTCAAAAAAGACTTCAGCATTATGATTTTGATTTTTTCTTCTCAGGATATGGGAAACCGGATTAATCAATTTCTATGTCTGTTTCTATGACTGGAACTGCTGATAGGATAGTAAGATTCCCCAGGAAATGCAGTTGTTTATTTTTTTCATATTCTTATTTTTAAGCTAAAAACCAACATCAACAGGCACAGAGAATCCCGACTATGTGTTTCTTACATTTTTTGCATTTGATATTCCGGTAATCTGTCATATGTTCTGTATTCCTATGTCATATGGAACAACCAAGTTCAGAGAAACATACCTTTCGAGTTCAAAACTTAGAGTAGGAATTTTAACAAGTTATCCGGCTTATATATTCAGAGACTTTTTATTATTTTCTGGTCTTCAGACTTTCTCTCATATCATACAAAACAATAATATTTTAATTATATTGATATAATATAGTTGTGAATGGGAAAAGGGAACCTCGCAATAGACAAATCAATGGCAAAAACGGTTGTTGACGGAAAAATAATAATTCCTTTACCAAAGGTTTTGGTTGAAAATCGATACTACCCTATGTTCTTTGTATCTTCTCCTACTCATTGTGATGATTGTGGAAATAAATTACATGTAAACTCTCACTACACTCGTTTTATTTTATCAAGTCACGGTACTATAGCTCGCGATGTTACATACTGGACTTGTTTTTCTTGTAAGAAACATTTCCATGATCAGATTATTGGTGTTCCTGGTTCTGCAAATTACAGTTATGAGTTCTATGAAAAACAAATGTCTGTTAGATACGATGGGCGATGCAGTCTAAACAATTCTCGAAAAATTGGAGAAACATATACAGAAGGACTAACTGATTTCTGTGGAAGAGCTCCTTGTGCCACTTCATTATGGTTATATGAGCAACAACAAGCAGAGCTTTCAAAGCAAGAACTTTTAGATCAAAATATTGCTTTTGACAGAACATTGTATGTTGATGGAGATTGGATCAAGAAAGGGTGGAAAACAAAGTTTGAAGCTCTGTTGGGAAGAGAAATTTCAGAAAAAGAATGGAAAAAGATGCGATATAAATCTGTTTACGTTATTGCCACAAAAGAAAAGGTCGTTTTGGATTTTGAGATAACTGACAGATTACCAACAATTGAAGCTCTGATGCCTCTTTTCATACGAATAAAAAACCGATTTCCTGAAGGCAAAATACAAAAGATCGTTTCTGACGAAGATAAAGCAATCATTGGAGCTGTAAAAAGTGTCTTCCCTGAAGTGGTTCACTCCTTTTGTGTGTTTCATCAATTAAAAAACGTTAGTAAGAGATACAGTGACGAATTCAATTCTATCACAATATTCCAGGTAATGATGAGCTTGTGTACAATGAGATATGTCAATTAATACGCTCTGATACGGTTATCAGTGCTGTTGTATGTTTTCAAAAGATCCGAGAATTGGATTCTAACCTGGAACTTTCAAAAGCGTCTCATAAAGCAATTTCTTATGCAAAAGAGATTTTCACGAAAAATGTAAGTTTCTTGAAAAAGGGTTTTACACCTGAGACAGATAACACAATGGAACAGATATTTTCTTTGATAGGTGATATTGTAGACAAAGCAAGATCATTCAAAACTGATAGTGGGCTAACTAATTTCTGTTATAATTTGTTTACTTATTTCAACAAACGGTGTTTCAGTACTGGAAAATGGAGAGGATTCTCACCTTTAATGAGGGCAAGATTCCAATATGGATAAAGGTAGAAGAAAAAATAACTCTTCAATTTAAAATGGAATTCCTATAGCGGTAGCTGATGAAAATCTCCATAAAAATAGGGCATGTAACAAAAAAAATGGATAAGTTCTTGCATCAATAAATAAACTTTCTCAAAATGAGTAGATTAGTTTACTCAAATTAGAATGAAATTTCTTGATTTTTTCAAAATTGAAGAAGATCCAGAAAAAATTAAAAAGACTCTATATTCATTGCGCAGGAAGTCTTCACAGGAATTTCATTGAAATGGTAGGTTAAAAACATAGAGACTCCAAGTTTTTTGATTACATAACTTATTATTCGCTTACTTTCCACAGTACTATCTGTTACATGCTAGATCCGATAACTAAGGCTCAAAATATTGAAGATATTTATAGAATAATTACGGAGATACTTCTGAGATCCACAAGGACAAGTCAAAATCAATAGCGAAACTTCCTGAACTCACATGATAGTAGCTGCAAAGGTTTTGATAGAAAGAAACTAGAGTTACTGTAATACTCTGATTGGACAAAAAGGTAATCTAACACTCAATTCATTTTCTACAGAAAACATTCTATAGAAAAGATTTACATCAAAGAGTCCGAAGCCTTATTATTTATGAGCAAAATTATACACAAGTTGGATTATTGTAATGATAAATAATTATAATCAATTCCCATATTTGTACATTATAATTTTCAAAAAAAAGTGTCAAACGATACATAAAATACTGTTTTTATATGTTTTAACCGTCCTTTTTTCTATTAAGTTATTTATGCTTATGGGATAAAAACTGGATAAAATATATATGGGCTATTTTTTATAATTGTGAAATATAATAAATATGCAACATGTAAATGAAATAAACTATAATTGTTCTTGTCCTGTTTTGAAATACCTAAACTTTTTATAGCTTATTTACATAATTTTATTTGTTAAAAAGGAATTTTATGAGTAGAGACAGTTTGGAGTGATATTTGGCAATATCAAAATTAATAGTTTAGGAGCATCAGGGGACCAGCCTGATGCCCTATATAAGACTCTTAGACAAAGAAAAGATCTTCGTTGTATTTCGCAGTAACAGAATGCAATAGAATCTTTGCATTTAATACTTTCTACTTTAATTTTTATTTTAACTTAAGGAACAAAACATATATAATTTCAATTATTTCTCTTACCATCTATAATGTTTGTTAGAAGCCATTACAAATGATTAAAAGGAATCTAATTTGACGCTACGCATAAAATATCCTGAAGAAATTGAAACTCGAATGAAAGCATTTTATGATAGTTTGAACGAGAAAGATCGGAGAAGATACGCAGCTATCGAAGCAATTAAATTAGGTCACGGAGGACAAATCTATATTAGTAGTGTCCTGGGCTGCCACTTTCAGACTGTCATGGCTGGAATTAATGAAATCACCAATGGTACAGAAACCCCAGAGGACAGAATTCGAAAGCCTGGTGGGGGTAAAAAGAAAATCATCGACACGGTGGAAAATATCGATGAAATATTTTTTGATATTCTAAAAAACCATACGGCTGGAAGCCCTATGGATGAAGAACTAAAATGGACAAACCTGAACCTTAAAGAAATTTCAAAGGTTTTTAAATCAAAGGGTATGAATATAACTCCCTATGTAGTAAAGCAGCTCTTAAAGAAACATGGTTTTGTAAAAAGGAAAATGCAAAAAGCTGTCACAATGAAAGACTCTAAAGATAGAAATGAGCAATTTGAGAGAATTCACGAGTTAAAGGAAGAGTACTCAAAAAGCGCTAATCCTATTATCAGTATAGATGTAAAAAAAGAAGTCATAGGTAATTTCTACCGTGATGGTAAAGTTTATTGTACCCACACAGTAAAGGTATATGACCACGACTTCAATACATTTTCAGATGGGGTTGTAATTCCACATGGCATATACGATCTAAAAAGTAACGAAGGATACATCACCCTAGGAACCAGTAAGGATACAAGCGAGTTTTGTTGTGACTGCATTAAAGACTGGTGGGAAAAATACGGTAAAAACAAATATCCAGAAGCAAATAGCATTTTAACCTTAGCTGATGGTGGTGGAAGCAACTCAAGCAGGAATTATATTTTCAAGGAAGATTTGCAAAAGATGGTAAATGAAATTGGAATTGAAATCAGAATGGCTCATTATCCACCATATACGTCGAAATACAATCCAATAGAACACAGGTTATTCTGTCATGTTACGAATGCATGCAAAGGTACTGTTTTCAGCAATATTGAGGTGGTCAAAAGCCTTGTTGAGAAGACTTACACATCTACAGGACTCAAAGTGTTTTCGACTATAAAGGATAAAGTTTATGCCACGGGAAGAAAAGCAACTGAAAACTTCAAGGAAAAAATGAAAATTGTATTTGATGATTATTTAGGAAAATGGAATTACAGAGCAATTCCACAAGTGAAAAATTGAAGTTATATTTGCAGCATTCCTAAACATTTAAAGCGGGCCGAAATTTTGAAGGGAAAGTAATGCACGAATATCTTTTTCCTTTGCCTCCTGTCTACGTGTACCGATTTTGAATAGAGTTTGATACAGACTCTTTATTATATTAGCAAAAATGTAAATTTCTTTTTACTCGGTTTCTATTCCTTGGAGAATATTAATATTTAAATATTATTTTAAAGAAAGGAGGATGGAAGTTGAAATCAAAAAGAAATGGTAGACTGAATATACTATTGATTCTGTCTTTAGTATTTTGTACATTTATGCCAGCTCAAGCTATACAGAGTGGTATTTTGGAACCACCTACTGCTAATTTCTTTTCTTTCTTAACTTCTGATGACGAACCTTTAACTATAGAGTTTACTGATGAGAGTACAGGAGAACCTGATGAATGGAACTGGGACTTTGGTGATGGAGAAACTTCAGATCAACAGAATCCAACACATACCTATTCAGAAGCGGGGAGCTACACAGTAACACTTACAGTGAGTAGTGAAGGTGGTACAAATCAAAAAACTGACACTGTAATAGTCATTGAAAAACCTGTTGCTGGATTTTCTATGTTAAACTCGGAAAATAAACCTCTAACTATCGAGTTTATTGATGAGAGTACAGGAGAACCTGATGAATGGAACTGGGACTTTGGTGATGGAGAAACTTCAGATCAACAGAATCCAACACATACCTATTCAGAAGCGGGGAGCTACACAGTAACACTTACAGTGAGTAGTGAAGGTGGTACAAATCAAAAAACTGACACTGTAATAGTCATTGAAAAACCTGTTGCTGTGTTTTCTATGTTAAACTCGGAAAATAAACCTCTAACTATCGAGTTTATTGATAAGAGTACAGGAGAACCTGATGAATGGAACTGGGACTTTGGTGATGGAGAAACTTCAGATCAACAGAATCCAACACATACCTATTCAGAAGCGGGGAGCTACACAGTAACACTTACAGTGAGTAGTGAAGGTGGTACAAATCAAAAAACTGACACTGTAATAGTCATTGAAAAACCTATTGCTGTGTTTTCTATGTTAAACTCGGAAAATAAACCTCTAACTATCGAGTTTACTGATGAGAGTACAGGAGAACCTGATGAATGGAACTGGGACTTTGGTGATGGAGAAACTTCAGATCAACAGAATCCAACACATACCTATTCAGAAGCGGGGAGCTACACAGTAACACTTACAGTGAGTAGTGAAGGTGGTACAAATCAAAAAACTGACACTGTAATAGTCATTGAAAAACCTATTGCTGTGTTTTCTATGTTAAACTCGGAAAATAAACCTCTAACTATCGAGTTTACTGATGAGAGTACAGGAGAACCTGATGAATGGAACTGGGACTTTGGTGATGGAGAAACTTCAGATCAACAGAATCCAACACATACCTATTCAGAAGCGGGGAGCTACACAGTAACACTTACAGTGAGTAGTGAAGATGGTACAAATCAAAAAACTGACACTGTAATAGTCATTGAAAAACCTATTGCTGTGTTTTCTATGTTAAACTCGGAAAATAAACCTCTAACTATCGAGTTTACTGATGAGAGTACAGGAGAACCTGATGAATGGAACTGGGACTTTGGTGATGGAGAAACTTCAGATCAACAGAATCCAACACATACCTATTCAGAAGCGGGGAGCTACACAGTAACACTTACAGTGAGTAGTGAAGGTGGTACAAATCAAAAAACTGACACTGTAATAGTCATTGAAAAACCTATTGCTGTGTTTTCTATGTTAAACTCGGAAAATAAACCTCTAACTATCGAGTTTACTGATGAGAGTACAGGAGAACCTGATGAATGGAACTGGGACTTTGGTGATGGAGAAACTTCAGATCAACAGAATCCAACACATACCTATTCAGAAGCGGGGAGCTACACAGTAACACTTACAGTGAGTAGTGAAGGTGGTACAAATCAAAAAACTGACACTGTAATAGTCATTGAAAAACCTGTTGCTGTGTTTTCTATGTTAAACTCGGAAAATAAACCTCTAACTATCGAGTTTACTGATGAGAGTACAGGAGAACCTGATGAATGGAACTGGGACTTTGGTGATGGAGAAACTTCAGATCAACAGAATCCAACACATACCTATTCAGAAGCGGGGAGCTACACAGTAACACTTACAGTGAGTAGTGAAGGTGGTACAAATCAAAAAACTGACACTGTAATAGTCATTGAAAAACCTATTGCTGTGTTTTCTATGTTAAACTCGGAAAATAAACCTCTAACTATCGAGTTTACTGATGAGAGTACAGGAGAACCTGATGAATGGAACTGGGACTTTGGTGATGGAGAAACTTCAGATCAACAGAATCCAACACATACCTATTCAGAAGCGGGGAGCTACACAGTAACACTTACAGTGAGTAGTGAAGGTGGTGAAACGGATACCAAGATCCAAATAATTTCTATAGTCGTGATAGAGTCCAGAACCAATAAAGAAAGCACTCCTATTGATACTACTATTGATAGCTCCCCACAAAAAGAAATAATCAATGCTACATATGTTAACACTACTACTAATAGTAATAATAACGGCGATAATAGTCGCAAATATATGAGCACTAGTAATAATAATATTCACACGTATTTTAATGATAACAGTAAAATCAGCAATAGTAACGAGAGCAATATTAATAGTAAGAATAATAATAGCGGGAATAATATTAATAGCAATAGTAACAATAATAATGGCGGGAATAATATTAATAGCAATAGTAACAATAATAATGGCGGGAATAATTCAGAAAACTCAAATCATGGCCCTAGCAGTTTATTTTACATTGCTAGTATTATTGCTAGTATTGTAACTGCTGTCGGTACTGTTACTGTTGCCTACAGCCAAAAAAGCAAACGTAAATGAAAGTCAACTTCAAAGACATTGACTTGATTGAAAGCTTTCAATCAAGTCTGTTTTAGTTCTGTTGCAAAAAATCTGGCTTTGTTACAAAATGAGTGCAGACTTTACTATGAGGTTTTAAGGTAAAACCCTGCTTTTTGTGAATTCATAGGAAAAAATCCATATATGTAAAATTTTGAAAGAGGGAAGGCCCGCCTTCCCTCCCGTTCAGGTTCAACTTCATCTTTTACAAATTTAATATTCAAGTCTATACCAAATCTAAAAACAAAAAAACCGCATTTGCTTCTCTACCAGTAAAGAGAAGCAGTTGGTTCATTTCCCTTACCTTCACCTTCCAGATAAGCCAAAGAAATCCAATATGGATTGAAAGAAATTTCCCATAGAAAATTCTCCCTCGACTGCAAAACTAAATTTTAATTTACCCATTTCGTTCTCCATTGAAATAAAGTATCCACTAGTGCTTCGATTCCAAAATAAATTCCTTATTTAATGAAAAATTCGTGATCGTTGAATATACTAGAAAGTAAAGTTTTGTGAATATACTTCGGAATCGCAGTACTAGTCGATTCGTCAAGAACTCAACAGAGAAAAACAGATTTTATTGCACGCAGTGCTCCAGAGTAAGTAAAGAGAGACCCTCCTTAGTCTAGTACTTAGTCTCGTAAAGAGAAACCCTTAATAACCAAGTAGTACTTAGGAACAAAACATATATAATTTCAATTATTTCTCTTACCATCTATAATGTTTGTTAGAAGCCATTACAAATGATTAAAAGGAATCTAATTTGACGCTACGCATAAAATATCCGGAAGAAATTGAAACTCGAATGAAAGCATTTTATGATAGTTTGAACGAGAAAGATCGGAGAAGATACGCAGCTATCGAAGCAATTAAATTAGGTCACGGAGGACAAATCTATATTAGTAGTGTCCTGGGCTGCCACTTTCAGACTGTCATGGCTGGAATTAATGAAATCACCAATGGTACAGAAACCCCAGAGGACAGAATTCGAAAGCCTGGTGGGGGTAAAAAGAAAATCATCGACACGGTGGAAAATATCGATGAAATATTTTTTGATATTCTAAAAAACCATACGGCTGGAAGCCCTATGGATGAAGAACTAAAATGGACAAACCTGAACCTTAAAGAAATTTCAAAGGTTTTTAAATCAAAGGGTATGAATATAACTCCCTATGTAGTAAAGCAGCTCTTAAAGAAACATGGTTTTGTAAAAAGGAAAATGCAAAAAGCTGTCACAATGAAAGACTCTAAAGATAGAAATGAGCAATTTGAGAGAATTCACGAGTTAAAGGAAGAGTACTCAAAAAGCGCTAATCCTATTATCAGTATAGATGTAAAAAAAGAAGTCATAGGTAATTTCTACCGTGATGGTAAAGTTTATTGTACCCAGATAGTAAAGGTATATGACCACGACTTCAATACATTTTCAGATGGTGTTGTAATTCCACATGGCATATACGATCTAAAACGTAACGAAGGATACATCACTTTAGGAACCAGTAAGGATACAAGCGAGTTTTGTTGTGACTGCATTAAAGACTGGTGGGAAAAATACGGTAAAAACAAATATCCAGAAGCAAATAGCATTTTAACCTTAGCTGATGGTGGTGGAAGCAACTCAAGCAGGAATTATATTTTCAAGGAAGATATGCAAAAGATGGTAAATGAAATTGGAATTGAAATCAGAATGGCTCATTATCCACCATATACGTCGAAATACAATCCAATAGAACACAGGTTATTCTGTCATGTTACGAATGCATGCAAAGGTACTGTTTTCAGCAATATTGAGGTGGTCAAAAGCCTTGTTGAGAAGACTTACACATCTACAGGACTCAAAGTGTTTTCGACTATAAAGGATAAAGTTTATGCCACGGGAAGAAAAGCAACTGAAAACTTCAAAGAAAAAATGAAAATTGTATTTGATGATTATTTAGGAAAATGGAATTACAGAGCAATTCCACAAGTGAAAAATTGAAGTTATATTTGCAGCATTCCTTAGTACGTAATGGTATTTACTAAATTTCTTAGTAAATAGAGGAACACTACATACGACAAAAGAACTGTTTCCTTTTGTCTCACTGTCCTTGAAAGTAGCTATCATTATGTGGCAGTTTTGATAGCTACTCTCACTATAACTTTCTATTTTATTTATATCCTCCTTGAAATGACTTCACATGATTTTTATAATCTAAGCACAAGCCAAATTCAATACACGCTCATATATTTTAAGCCTTTAGATTCGCTGAAAAATGCAAAAGACTTTTACAAAATCGGGATGCAGTTTCACCAAATAACTTTTACCACTAATACCAAATGCATATAAAAATAAAAAGTTACCTGATACAGGGTGAAAGTATTCTCACGTCACCACAGTAACCATCAGGTTTTACGACAAAACCTGAAGGCTTTTCTGTGTATTACTTAATTTCGTCTCTATTTTGCCTACATTTACAGCCTAATCGCAAGATTGTAGTAAAAGCTAATAATATTATAAACCTAGTATCGAGTCAACAGCAAAATGTCGTATAAATTCAATTGCAACTATTCAGAATCGTTAAATCTTTGAGGATTGACGCGACACTAAATTCAAGTAAGATTTTGAGTTTTGGGATCAACTCAAAATAGTCATTTATATTCCTATTGGTTTAACATTCATCCTGAGATCTATATCACCAATACCAGGTAATAGCATACCCTCATCATTAATTTTATCAGGAGTAGTGCAAACATAAATTTTTGCATTAGGTATTTGATTTTTTAATTCTAAAACTCCACGCTCACTGTAAAAGACACTTGCAATTATTAATTTATTAGGCATATATATATCCTGTGCTGTTCTTGCTAATGAAATAGCTGTACAGCCCGTTGCAAGAACAGATTTTGCTATGATAACGTATTCTACTGGTTTCCCAGTTTTGATCTCAGGCAAACTAATTTTTCTAGTCGAGGCACAAAAATCTTTTTCTCCTGCGCCTCTAATGAACTCAATATATCCCCGATAACAGTCACCTATTTGTATTGCAATTCCGTTTGCAAAATACTCATATTCATCTTTTGTGCTTATAACTACATATTCCTTACTTCCATCAATTTTAACACCACTATATGTTGCTTCCATTGGAGTCTTAACAGTTACATCCGACAAGAAATTGTCCACACATATCTCTTACCCAACAATAGCTCCCAGTTGTAAAAGACTTGCTTTTAATTCTTCTTCAGTTGTGGTTATATCTCTAATTTTAGTTTCCAAAAGCTGAGTATATCCATTATTTATCTGTTTGTATAACTTAGCCTCTTGCCCATTCTTGACATTGAAGGTGTAACTCATTAATAGATCCCCAAAAATCATTCGCTATTTTAATATTACTAAAATGAATTATTTGTCTTGTTCCAGCAATTAGATACTCCAGTTCTACAAGCTCTTCTGTTACCCTATAATATACTTTGATGTCTTCTAAAGGCAATATTTGTTTTGCCGCTATAATAAAATGATCTAAATAGTTTATTTTTCTCCCAAGTTGTGCCCTATCCACTAACCACGCTGTAAATGAATTAAAAACCAATTCTTTTAATTCATTAGGATGCTCAAATGAAGATCTGAAATAGCCCGAATAATAATTACTGACCTTCTCAATAAATTGCTTTTGTTTTTCTTCTATTATAATATCATTTTTCCTTCGAAAAACTATTATTTTTGTAGGATCAGCTTTGATTGCAGCATTAAATTCTGCTTCTGTTGCTGACATACCTCCACGAATTTCCGTTCCATATCTTTCTGATAGTATCAACACATATAAATCACAAGTCTTTGCCATTTCTATTGTCGCATGGGCACTGCTTGTAGGAGAGGCTGTATCATTATATGGACTTGCGCCGATTAGTTGTACAAATGGAATATTGATAAAACAGTCTCTAATTGCACTTCTTTCAGCCTTTAATCCATCAATCACTGAACTTATCATTATGTTAATTTTTTCCGTCATTAATCTTCAACGTCCCATTTTATAGAAGAGCTTATCCCAAAACCAATTTTCTTCTCACTCAGTAAGCTTTTCAGGACCATTTTTCAGAATCAGAAACTCGATTGATTATTCCAAATTCGAGATTCAGAGAAACAATTTTGAGTTTTGGGATAAGCTCTTAAATTACTTGTTATTCCTATCAACAATTTGAATAAAACGTTGCCTTTTTTCATAGAATTCCGGTAATTTTTCGGGTTTAATGACTGCCAAATCATAGAAACATAACATTTCCAACGAATTGTTGCTTTTTAGAACAGCACAAAAACTAATTTGTTAGCAAGAAGTGCCGTTAACTGCTCAACAGTCTAAAGTAAAACTGAGTTACACGGAGAAATTCATCTAGGGTTATTTCTGCATCTGTGATTGATATTGCAACCACTGAAACTACTGTGACCACTGAAACTACTGCAACTATTAAAACTTCGCTAGTTCCATTTATCCACAAGCAAGAGAACCCACGACACAGTTATTTTCGTAAAATAACTGTATTTTTTATAACCGGGCTGGAATTGTGTAGCATCTATTAAGATTCCCTGCAAAATGCATTAGTTTAAGGGGAAAATACTATATTTTGTGGCATTTGTTTACTTTAGTGAGGCTAGAGCAGACCTGCTTCAGTGAGCAAAAAAGCAATCATTCGTTGAACTTGAAACTTAATCATGAAAACATCAACCATGTAATAGTGGACGATAAATTTTCACATTCACCTGTCGAAAGAATATACAATATGAAAAATTAAGTATCATGACGAATTCTCAGTATAAACTAACTACTTTGCGTCTGGTTTAAGCAACGCTGGTATTACCCGGATTGCTGGGGATAAACTGGCTGCTCTTGACCGTATCGCAGAAATCACAAGCTGGAGATTTGGCCTTTGATGAGATCCAGACACTTTATAAAACAGTAGAGAATTTTCACATTCCGCCGGAATATCAGTAACGAGGTACTGGTATGGAAACCAAAGAAATCATACGTGATATAGCTGATAAGAACTTTGATAAATTCAAATATGTTGAACAAATTCAATTTGATGAAGAATTACGTGACTTGATTATTGACCAGATGATTTCCAACAAAAACATTATGGTGTATTATCATTGCTACGACATTGTTTCAGAGGCGAGTTGTTCAAGGCCTGAGTTATTTTATAAGTATTGGAATACTTGTCGAAGTTTATTGAATTATGAAAATTCATATCATAGAGATATCGGACTCACTCTAATTGCAAATCTGTCGAAATCCGATGAAAATAACCTGATTATCGAAGTTATTGATGAGTATCTGGAACATGCTCATGATAGCAAATTTATGACCTCCAGATGCTGCATAAAAAACTCATCGAAAATCTTGCTTAACAAACCGGAATTAATGAAAAAAATTATTGTTCATTTTATAAATTTGGCAGATAGTTGCAATTACCCCATAAAACAAAAAGAATTACTAATTAGTGATATAATTGAGGCATTTGATACCATTTACGATAAATATGATAATAAAGCGGAATTGATGAATTTTGTCAGGGACAAAACTACATCCGTTAGTCCCAAAACAAGAAAAGCGGCAAAAGAGTTTATCCTTAAACACCAAGGTAACTATTGATGGAAATAAATTCTTTGTTTGATATTTTCTTAGAAGCTTTAATAGACAGCGCAAAAATGATTCCACTACTTCTCATTAGTTATATTGGAATTGAGTTAGTTGAATACAAATATGCAAACAAGATCAGGGAAGCCGTACAAAAGGCTGGAGTATTTGGACCTGCTGTAGGAGCGGTAACAGGCAGTTTCCCTCAGTGTGGCATATCCGTTGTCGCTTCGGCTCTATACACGCAAAGGTTAACCACTATTGGCACTTTGCTTGCTGTCTATCTGTCCACTTCAGACGAGGCAATTCCGGTAATTCTTTCTCAACCAGACAAGGCTGAAATTATTGTGCCTCTGGTAATAACAAAAATTATTATCGCTATAATCGGTGGATATGCTGTTGATTTCGCTTTTAGAAAATCGAACAAAGAGACCTTAGCCCATATCAAGGCATATGCAGAAGGTTCCGATAATAAACAGCATAATCATGAAGTAATACTTGAAAAAAGCTTGCTGCGGGCACAGCGCAAGCCCTTCCTCATTAGAATTTAATCCTAAAGAGATTATCCTTCACCCGATAATCCATACAGCCAAGGTTTTTGTTTTTATTTTTAGTGTTTCGTTTGCAATAAGTTTTGCTATTGCTCAAATGGGTGAAGAAGCTTTCGAAAACCTGTTCTTAGGGAGCAGTGTTTTCCAACCTTTTTTAGTGGCGTTATTCGGACTTATTCCAAATTGTGCTGCCTCTATCGCGATAACAATGTTGTATCTTAAAGGTGCTATTACTTATGGCTCGGTGATTGCTGGACTCTGCGCCAGTGGGGGTTTAGGATTATTAGTCTTGTTTAAAGAGGAAAAAGACAAGAAAGATGTATTGAGTATATTGCTTCTACTATTTGGGATAAGTGTCTCAGCGGGATATGTAATTCAATATATTATTTATTGAGTTTATCCCAACCAATTTTCTTCTCAAATCCGTAAAGTTTCAGAAATATTTTCCATGATCAGAAACTCAATTGATTATTCAGAATGCGGGATTCAGAGAAGCAATTTTGAATTTTGAGATCAGCTCTTAGTCAATTATTTAAAATAGTTCTATAATATTGATGTATTTTCCTCGGATATTTTGACTTTTGTTCATCATACATATATTTACATGCTTATTCTGATATGCCACCAACTGACAGAGATACTGTTTCAGGTATTTTTCAATACTTTTTTGTGAGGGAATACATAGCTTATTTGGAATTGTCAGTTTGCCATCTATAATGAACTTTACGTTTTGAAAACCAGTTATCAGGTCCGTATTTACCTATCAAATCCAGGTGATAGTCCAGATTAAGATGGATAAGCCTCAAAGAATCGAGTTTGGTGCAGGTATGCCTATCTATGCATTCCTAGCATCCAAGATGGCTTTTCCCCTGTACACAATTCCGAATCTCACACTCAGGCTTTCCGCCTCCCTCTCTGCAAGGCACAGGACATTTCAATGATTCAATCTCTCTCAGCACCTTAATAAACGTCGGGTACTCTTCAAAAACAGGATTATTCCTGGCCTTTAGTTTGGCATATTCATCAAACTGAAGGTCTGAAAGCATCTTTTCAGTATTCTGAACAATGTTGAAAAATTCGTGATTAGAAGGAATACAATCAATACAGCATAGCCCACAAAAAGCCGTATATTTTTCATTCATCTTTTCACCTTAAATTTAATTTTATAATTTGTACATTTGACATAAAAGAGGAAAGAATAGGTTATTATTTTAATGATTGATCATATTTTTGCATTCAAATTCTCTGTTACTATATTCATCGATAAACATATAGTCACGCCTGTAATTATTGCAATAAAAACAATTTAGCAGTTCATTGAGTTGTTGCATTATTTAGCCTCGTGACTATAGTAACTTTGTAGTACATGGCAGCAATACTGTGATCATCCCATTTGGGAAGTTATACATAAAATCTCGAAAATCCCTAAAAGAATGGAAAATCTATAAAAACGAATTGAAAAATCTGAAAATATGACTGTTTTATCTCAATAGGACTTAAGTATCTGAACTGGGAAATCAATAGCATTAAACCTTCAACTGTGTAAAATGTTAAACCAGTCACAACATCCAATGCGCTTGATTTTGTACTTTAAGTGAGTAAGTCCTATAAGATTAAAATTCAATGTATGAGGTAGTACTGTGATAAAGAAAATCCCGGTGATGATGGAGTTTCTAGTATGCGACTTATGCAACAGACAAGAAGGAGACACTGTAGATATCCGCAAATGCGAACTTTGTGGGAGAGATGTCTGTAATAATTGCTCTAATATGGAGCTTATAGATGATGATAATACGCTAAATTTGTGTAATGAATGCAGCGAACGGGTTGACCTCGCTGAATACAAGAAAGTCTTCGAAGAAATAAACAAGCTCCAACAGCAAATTCAAGAGAAATATGCAGAAGCGCATGGTATCTTAGCTGAGATGAGGAAATCTATCTGAGTCAAGTGGGGTACCCCAAATACAATGTTTTTGTTAAACATATTTATATTTTTTATTTTCCTTTCTTCACAAAAATTGTCAGGATTTTTTTGAGATCGAAAATTCCTCTTTGCAGCTATCTTGCCTGCGACCTCAATAAATGGAGATGGAGAGTGTGAAGGGTCTCACCAGATACTTGGACTGTAATTTAATTTGATTTCATCAACTTTCTCGGCAGGTAGGCCAAGGTTTTCGAACATTTCCCTGAATACTGTTATGTACTCCTCTTCAGGGATTTCTTTTCCGGCGCTGCCTATGGGCATCGCAATATCTGTGCGTACAAATCCCGAACTGCTCACATAGATATTATATTTATTGGAGTTATGTATTCGAGTGATGGTAGTTTCGGGGATAACAAACCCTACGCACCCAAGCTTTTGGTCGTTTCTGTAAAATTTGTCCTCATTCCACGTATCAGATTCAGTGACAGTTTTTGTGCTGCTCTGGTTCAGGTAGGCATAGACTGCCGGAAAATCCACACTTTCTTTTGTAGTCAGACTCACAAATCCCTTCTGATCTGGTGTCTCATTCTTTAGTTTTTTAAGAAATTCTCCGGATTCAGTTTCGTTAAGTCCTAAACTCATTCCAAGCATCTTAAGCATCCAGGAGTCATTCGGAAATATGGAAGGCATCTGCGGCGTAATATCACCGGTGTCATCATGATGAGAATAATTATAGAGTGTTAAAAGCGTTTGATTATTCTCATCTTTTTTTAATTCGAGATACGTATTTAAGTTGTAGTAGAGAGCGACTCTTGATACTCTGTAGTCTATTTTGAACCTATTCTCAAGCGATTCGACATTTCCAGGTTCTATTAAATTTGTTTTATCCAGCCTGGTATAGGGTCCACTGAGTTCATATCCTGCTTTCTCTGCTTTTGTGACAACGGAATTATAATCAATGGGTCCTACATCAACCATATCTCCATAATAAGAGGCTTGATCATTACTACCAATTAACATAAAAAGCATAAATAAGCCCCCATAAAAAAGCACAACCAAACCTGTAGATACCAATAGCAAATATTTTAAAATTTTGAGGAGTTCATTCATTTTAAGAACCTCTGATTCTCACTATTTAGCAGGATATGTCCTTCTTAAAACCCGAAATGCCAGAAAAAAGTTTGTTTTCTTAATTTTCATTAAATTACCTCGAATTTGAGAACAGTTTATTGTTTTTTGCTGAGTAGACTTAGGATTGAACAGAGAAATCAATAAGTTTATAGTATAAACTCCGAAAAACACTAGTTCTGCCCAAAATTCAAAACTACTTTATTTTCTGCCTTAAACGCGTACATCCTAAAGTTAATATTTTATTATATCCAATATATTTAAACTGTTTGGATGTTGTGCTGCGAAGAAATAAGAAAACTAACTGAATTCAAGTGAGGTAAATAACGTAAGAAAGTGTTATGCTTTACGTTATAAATCAAGGTAGCACATATGAGTTCTTGGGTAAATTATGATTATTTTCACAATCTTTGCCTATATCTAGAGAAGCAAAAAATATACAAATGTACTCCTCTTGCATATAACAATATGGTTCTAGGACTTTTGACAGATAGCCAAGAAGCAGATATCTGAATACTTTTAGAAACATAGAAACAAGGGTTCTATGTAGTCTGAGGGGGCTGCGATAGATTTTCAGTAAACTCTGAAGCCATCGGAAGGTCAGCCCCGCAAACTACACAGTACCCGCGGTGATTCTCCCTATCGAAAAAGTAGATAGCCCATTGTTCTCTTATTTTACCACAGCAATGCGATTCATAGGTCCTGGAGCCACTGGAGAGAAAGCTGCAAGATAATTGACGAGGGCATCTCTAACCAGAGAACCTTCTGTCCTATTGACTCCTTCCTTTAGAACAAAGAGATTATAGCTTCCTTCGGCCATGCGGTTGTTAACTGTTACGCGGTAAAGGCCGCTCGGACTGATAGAAGTGTCATTAATCTTTATGCTGGAGATGTCGATCATATTTCCCGGGGAGCACTTTCGTTCCAGACATAGCTAAAGCCTTTTGAGACCTGCAGTATGCGCGGAGTTGGGTTGTCTAACTGTTGCTCAAGCAGTGTGTCTATCTGAGTGCCGTTTAAGGTCATTGTGACCATGCTGATTTCAGAGGGCTGGACGCTGAAAACCTCGCCATATGTGACCTGACCGGGCAGTTCATCTGCACTTTGTTGATTATATATCAGATCAGCACGAATGCCTCCCGGATTCGCGAAAGCTACCACAGCACTGCCATCTTCTGGATCGGAAGTAGCATAGAGCTGAGCATCAGCTATGGCATCGCCCAGAGCAGATTCGCCTGAATTACTCATGACCACTGTAATATCGCTCGTAATGTTACCTATCACCTGGTTGGCAAGGGCTGCAACCAGATCTTTGTATTCCGTGATCAGCTCGGATACTTCGGGATCTTTAGGGACATCTCTGGATACTATAATATTTCTTGACTTTTCTTTGACCACATCATGAGTTTTGTTGCTTATTTCCAGATCGATATCTGTGAGCACAGTACCTGCTGAACCAGCTTGGGTCACTATGCGTCCGTTAATAACAGCATTGTAGGTCTGATGGGTGTGACCGGTAATGAATGCGTCTACTTCGGGATCGGTGGCATTAACAATATCCAGAATTGGGCCACTCATATTCAGGCTCTCGTTATATAGTCCTTCCTGGTAGCCACTGTCGTGTATGATCACCACTATTGTTTTTACGCCCATATGCTTCAGTTTTTTGGCATATTTGTTAATGGTTTCAGCTTCATCCAGAAACTTGAGTCCCTTCACTTTGGAAGGAGTCAATATAGAAGGCGTATCTTTTAGGGCCACTCCAATGAATCCTATGGGTACCCCATTTACGCAGGCAATTTTGTAGGCAGGGAATATTGTTGCATTAGTGGTCTCATTGACGATATTCGCAGCCAGATACTGGAACTGTGCTCCTTCGAAGGTAGAGTTGTTATAGCAGCCGTCTACTTGGTGGCAGCCACCATTTTGAATGCGCATGAGCTCGTTTAACCCATTATCCAGCTCGTGATTGCCCACAGCCGAATAGTTGAACCCTATCATATTGAGGGCCTTTATTGTTGGCTCATCGTGGAAGCGGGATGAAATAATCGGACTAGCCCCTATATTGTCTCCGGCCGAGACCACGAATGTATTAGGGTTCTCAGATCTGAGTTTCTTTATGTAGGTGGCAAGGTACTCCGCACCGCCGGCATCGACACTTATGGGAGCACCCGTCTCATTATAGCCCATAACCATCTTGTTTGTGGGAGGCTCAAGTTGGCCATGGAGATCGTTAATGGCCAGGATCTGGACTTCTATCGTACCTTTTTCAGGTTTTGAGGCCCCCAGGTTGCCCATTGAAACAATATAAACAAGCATCACCAGGAATAGAAGGGCGAAGTACCTGTTGGCTTTATTTATTGCAGAATTGCGACTTTTTGACAATATATCCCTCTTTAAGCGCTCGATAAGAGCATCTAAAAGCTCGAAACCATCCTTTAAGAAATCGCCAAGTACAGGTTTAAGAAATTCTCCAATAATCTCTAGTGAGAATGGAATTTAACTTTCAGAGCTCAAAATAATTAATTTTTCAATTTTTTTCCTTTCATGATCGGAAACTCAATTAATTATTCAGAATTTAGAATTCAAAGATGCATTTTTGAGTTTTTGGATTAGCTCTTAATTTTATCCAAATTTAAGCTGTTTTTTTCGATCTACTTTCCATCGGCAGAAATATTGTGTAAATATTATTCCAACGTGTATTTCCAAACTATCATATATAATTATTTCTAAAAGTTTCCAGTGTTAATAAATTCTGCCCAGTGCGGTACTGTGTAATCTATGGGGAATAATAATCCTTTCCAGCTACAGTCGAGCTTATAAATTGTCCATCCTTCCTAAACTACATAGTACCAAAATTCAGACAGCTTCCAGAAAATACTTTGATTCAAATCATCTGAAAACTTCTATCCACTCCCGATATCTGCTCACTTCGTGAGCATGCGAGCGTGGAGGGAAGTTTTCAGATGAATTTTAAAAAGAAATTTGACAACTTCGTCAGAGTCAACAAGGCGCTGCAGGACCCCTACGCCTGAAACTCTTTTTTGGTTATGGAAATTATTCGTGTAATTACACGAATATGGGTGTGGGGTAGGGGCTCATCCCCAAGATGATTCAACTGAAAGCATACCGAAATTTCTGTAAAATTCTAATTGGCCTGTATTTACAGCAGATTCTCATCTGCCCATATGTCAAACACCTGCAATTGCTCTTCCGTATGGAAGTAATGCTCCCCATGCTCGAGAACTTCAACTGCTGCTTGATACCTTGTTGCAAATGCTGAAATCTCGTTCCCTTCAGACAAATTATCGTCTGAACCATACAAAATGGCAGTAGGCACGTTCCATTTAAAGCAAATAGGGTTTTCTTTCACATAAGAATAATAGTTCCATTCCAATGTTTGACCAATTGGCAACCGGATTTCAAGCTCAGCTTTCAGTCTTCCTTCACTTACTTGGAAGCCTTCCATCATATTGCATATGATACGTTTCATATTGACAACGGGCGAGAGAAATAAACTTTGCTTTATGTCAAAGCCATGATAAGCAAGCAAACTGAAATAGGCTCCCATGCTACATGCAAACAAATGAATGTCAGGAGCAAGAGACTTTGCAAATTCATAAACAGCGATCAAATCACTTACGCAATTTTCGGGAATACACGCACATTCCTCATCTAAACGTTCACCGTGCATAGGCAGGTCAAAGCTTAATGCTTGGTAACCTTTTGTAACGGCTTTTTGTGCCATCATGGAAATTACAGTGTCCTCTTTATTAGAAAAGTTACCGTGAACTTCAATTAACAGCTTTTCACTCTGCTTTCCCCAAAGGATGGCAGGAATACGAATTTTATTATTTAATATATAAAAATGTCTTTTTTCCATTTTCTCACTTAGTTCCATGAATAAAACACATATTTTATTAGGCAGTGTGTGGAAAAACCTTGTAAATTCCAAATAACTCAGCCTATCTTTTTCTTTAACACAACAAATGAGTTCTTATTTTACCTTTTCGCGGCATTGGGCAAAAATACTCAATTCTCAATTAATTCTAATAGTCCGTAGAGTATTGTACCTTCTTTCTGTCCTTTTCCCTATAGAAACCCCAATTTGACAGATTCTACTAATTGATATAGTATTTACTTACAAAAAACGTATTGTGTCGGCACAGAATCTTTCGGAAAAATGAAAAATATCAAAAATTAAAAACACAAGATATAACTCTGAATTGTATGAAGAAAACAGACGCGTGAAGCCCATTTATACATTATACAATACATGCTTCTGTCAAATTCGGGTAGAAAAACCGTTTTTTCCATCACAAGAATTGAGGCTTTAATGTGAGGATACGTATAACCCACTTTCCGCAGTAAATTTTCGTAAATTCATATTTTTACCGCTATCGATTTTCAATCAAACGTGGATTTATTGGACTTTTATGCAGTAGGTAAAAGCAACTATGTGGTGTATTTAGAGACCAAAAACGATATCATTCAATTTTCACCAAATGACATTAAAAATCAAAATTATTTGCATCTGTTCCAAAAACGCTATCAGGAAAAATATTGATTTTCAAAAAATACTGCGGAATGTGGGTACATTGCTAATTATGCTGAAATATTTAAGTTCCCTAGCTCGAAGGAAAATACGATTTTTACATCTTTTTATATCTTAATCTTTTTAGGAATCTTGGGCATGTAAGAAATGCACTTTCTCCTTCCACATTACAGTACTTGGATAGTTCTTCATGTGTTGGTATGTAATTATCTTTTATGATCGCACATTTGTATTTAATTTCACTTTTTGGTCTATGTGTGTATATTAAGTAAGTACATTTCGTTTCCAATCACTCTTTAACTCTGTAATCTCATTTAGACTTTATATGATATAAGAATATGTGCCAGAATGCTATCTTGTGTGATGCATAGGTTTTGATAAAACCTACCATTTTAGCTATTTTGGCTACTAATTTGAGAACACTTTTGCCTAAAAATCGGAAAAATATAGAGCTTTTACTAAAACCTGTGTAAAATCAAATTGTTGCCTTTATCTTCGGCAAATAGGTCTATCTTTCAAGACTTCTCATTTCTAATAATATAACGATTTTTATGGTATCTGTCGATTCTACTTTTTCTTCTTTTTTACCAGTGACCGCCCGATATCTACTCACTTCGTGAGCATGCGGGCGTGGAGGAAGTTTTGAATGGAAATTCAAAAAAATGTTTTTTAAAATATAAAGCATAACTGAATATTGTAGTTTCATATTATTTTTTAGGAACCTCAACTATTTTATATGAAGACAAGGGGAGTTAAAATGGTTGAACAATGTACATATGAAAAATATGTCTTTAAAAAGAAGCTTGAAACTCTAAGAAGTAAAAGTGGAAGGAGCACAGAATTAATTTCCCTTTATATTCCTTCTGATAAACAGATTTCGGATGTTACAAATCCTTTGAGACAAGAACATGGGCAGGCTTCGAACATTGAGTCTAAACTTACCAGAAATAGCGTACAGGGAGCACTTGATTCTTTGTTGGCAAAGTTAAGATATCTTAACAAAATACCAGAAAATGGGATAATTTATTTTACAGGAGCTATCGATACTGGAGCTAACAGGACAGGCATGGAAAACGAAGTTCTTATCCCTCCGGAACCTGTTGTACACTACATATATCACTGTGATTCCGTTTTTTATCTTGAGCCTCTTGAGGAAATGCTTAGAGAGTGCAGTACTTATGGGCTAATACTTCTTGATTTAAGAGAAGCTACTATCGGAATACTTGTGGGTAAGCAAATTGAAGTTATTAGACATCTCCATTCTACTGTCCCTGGCAAACAAAGAAAGGGTGGTCAGAGTGCACATCGTTTTGAACAACTTAGACACATTGCTATTCATGATTTCTACAAAAGAATAGGGGATGCTGCAAGTGAGGCATTCCTTGAAGTAGAGCCAGCTGAACTTAAAGGCATTCTTATAGGAGGGCATTCTCCAACTAAAGAAGAGTTCAATGAAGGGGAATTCCTACATTATGAGCTTCAGAAAAAAGTCCTTGGATTGTTTGATACAGGGTATACGGATGAATCAGGTTTTTCTGAGTTAATAAATGCAGCAAAAGATACACTCCAGGGTATTGACTTAATTAAGCAAAAGAAAGATATGGAAATATTTTTTAAAGAAATCGCTACTGAGTCTGGTAAAGTATCCTATGGAGAAGACAATGTAAGGGCAAATCTTGAAATAAAGGCAGTTGATGTGCTTTTACTTTCTGAAGACCTGCGATCTGAAAGAGTAACTATCAAATGCAGTGTTTGTGGATATGAGAATAAACGGATAAGAAAATGGAAAACCAGTGAAGCTTTTCCTGTGGCAGGAAAGTGTCCTGAATGTGATTCTGCACTTGAAGTTACTGATGTTATTGATATCGTTGGTGAGTTCTCAGAACTCGCTGATAAATGCAATGCAAGGATTGTTTTCGTATCAACAGATTTCGACAAAGGCTCTCAACTTATGATAGCTTTTGGTGGAATTGCTGCAATCCTTAGATATAGCGCAGGGGTATAGTTTATTTCATGAGTTTATTGGTTAATGAATTACATAAATTATACAAAATTTGGTACTGTCAACTACCGGGGATGGCCAATTTTATGGGTCCGATAGTAGCTGGAAAAAACTCTTATCCCCCGAAACTTCACAGAACCATTTGTTTAAAAGGATCTAAAAAAATCTCTTTTTCAATCCTGGATTACTTAATTTCCAGTCTCCATAAGTTTTTGCTTGACTTTTCTTCTTTTTTGCCAGAATCGATAACAACATTAGTAAAACACTGTATTAACATCAAATGTTTACTCCAATTGTGTATATTGTCTATTTGTGTATATTGCCTAATATTAGATACAGAGTGAACGACACTTTTTGAATAGATTCTTAGTTGATTCCCCAAAAAAAGTACTTTAAAATTTGGATTTATATTCCAATTAAGGTTGCAAGAAACTGTAAATTAAGGCATTAGAAAAAGAAAGCAGTTACAAGCCTTCTCAAAGTAAAGAAATAAATAAGATGATAGTAATTGTTAAATAATAACAAATATTATTTAGTAATAGATATCATGTATATCTGAATAAACCTGCTTTCACAGGTAGTTTAGGTGGACGGCAATGAAGCCCACAGAGAAAGCTGACATGAAATACACAAACCAGAGAGTCGAAATACTTGATTTCCTGCGCGAACATGACGGTCATCCCACTGTAGACGAAGTTTATGATGGGGTTCGAAAAAAACTGACGCGTATAAGCAAGGCTACCGTATATAAAAATCTCAAATTCCTTACGGAGAAAGGATTACTGGAAGAGGTGAATGTAAAAGGGGTAACAAGATTTGAAGCGAATTTCATTCCACATCACCATCTCATCTGCCGAGAGTGTAGAAAGATGGAGGATTTTAATTCAGAACAATTGCTTGATTACTCCATGAAGATAGCTGAGGAAATAGATGGATTTACTATCGTTTCAACGAGCACTAACTTCTATGGCATCTGTAAAAAGTGTAAGGAGTATAAGGGGTGTAAGGAGAAAACATAACTTGAGCAGAACATCAAGGGGAAACAGTGTGCTATCAAGGTGTACAATGGTATATCCTTCAGATGGTCAAAGATAAAGATTCGGTGACATACAAAATTGTGCTTCAGATTCTCACTGATGAGATTGAGCACGAAGATAATCTGCAAGCCGTGACAGAAGACATCGACTTGCTTCAGCGCAAATATGATCTTGGGCAGTAAGTAAAAAACGAAGGAAAACGAGGGATATGAGTGGTTGAGTTACTTTTATTAAGCCGACTTCAGTTTGCCATAACAGTTGCATTCCATTTCCTGTTCGTTCCACTAACCCTGGGACTAGCATTGTTAGTGGCAGGTATGGAAACGGTATACTACAAGAACAAAGATGAAACCTGGCGAAAAATGGCCGATTTCTGGGGTAGGGTATTTAAGATAAACTTTGCAATAGGTCTGGTAACAGGTCTTGCAATGACATTCCAGTTCGGTACGAACTGGGGTGCCTATGCGGAATTCATGGGAGATATCTTTGGACCGCCTTTAGCAGTGGAAGCATTACTGGCTTTCTTCCTTGAAGGTACTTTCTTTGGAGCATGGATATTCCTGGACCGCTCCCGCCAGAAACTAAAGGCATTTTCCATGTGGATGGTCGCTCTGGGTACCAACATATCTTCATTATGGATTATCACTGCTAACGGTTTTATGCAGAATCCAGTTGGCTATGAGATGGCTACTGATGGGAGCAAGGTGGTTATGACAGATTTCTTTGCTCTACTTACAAACAGCTATGTCTGGTACATGCTGGTACACACTCTGCTTTCAGCTTACCTGTTGACCGCATTCCTGATCATGGGAATCTGTGCGTATCATTTCCTTAAAAGGAACAACAATGAAGTGTTCAGGAAGTCTTTCAGCATAGCAGTTACCATAGCACTTGTTACTGCAGTTCTGCTTCCAGTTCTTGGTCACGGTTATGCGCAATATGTTGCTGAGCTTCAGCCTGCTAAAGGAGCGGCAATGGATGCGATATGGGAAACAGGTTCCTCAGTGCCCATGTACCTGATACAGATGCCTGATTCGAGCACTGGTTCCAATAGTGTTCAGTTGCTGGGAATTCCAGGGCTTGCAAGTTTCCTGTATACAGGAAGTTTCAGCGGAACGATAACAGGACTTAACCAGCTACCTCAGGCTGAATTACCACCTGTAGAAATGGTATTCTGGAGCTTCAGGCTGATGACAATTCTGGGATCTCTGTTCATCATAGAGGCTCTTTTAGGCTTATATCTTCAAAAATCAGGCAAGCTGTACACATCGGATAAGTATCTGAAGCTACTGATGTGGTCAATTCCACTTCCATATCTTGCCATCACCGCTGGCTGGATTGTAGCTGAAGTAGGAAGGCAGCCATGGCTGGTATATGGTCTGTTAAAGACAGCTAATGGTATATCCTCGGTTTCCACTTCAGAGGTGTTGTTAAGTGTCGTCCTTATCAGCGCATTCTATCTGATCCTGATGGTCTTTGAGATATACCTCATAAGGAAAACCGTAGTCAATGCTACAGGAGTTGAGTGAAGATGTTCGATTTCCTTACTCATGACATGCTGGCTGTTATCTGGTTTTTCCTGTGGTGTGTAATCTGGGGAGTTTACTTCATAGTAGACTCGTTTTCCCTTGGAGCAGGTCTTTTGGTACCTTTTATTGCCACAGATAAGGTGCAGAGGATACAAATCCAGAGATCTGTGGGTCCTTTTTGGGGCGGTAATGAAGTATGGCTCATCCTGGCTGCAGGTGGAACATTTGCTGCATTCCCTCTGGTATTCTCTAAGATGTTTACCTTCCTGTACCTTCCTATGATGTTGCTGCTCATCGGCCTGGTCGCAAGGGGCATTTCCGTGGAATATCTCCACAAGGATGATAATCCCCAGATACAGAAAGTCCTTATGTGGGGATGGTTCGCTGGAAGCCTGCTGATCTCTCTCGTCCTGGGAGTTGCATTTGCGAACTTCTTCAAGGGGCTTGAAATCGCTTCAGGAGGAGTTTATAATGGCACCCTTCCCGGACTTTTCGGCCCGTATGCATTGATAGGCGGTGTCCTGTTCGTGCTTATGAATGTTACTTCAGGTGCGCTCTGGATCAATGTCAAGACCGAAGGTGCCATAGCTGCAAAAGCAGGTGATCTGGCAAAGAAGAGCACTCCTATTGTATTTGTACTTGTTCTGGTCTATCTGGCATATTCCTTTGTGGGTATAGAAGGTTTTACAACCAACTATTCAACCACACCAGCTCTGTACTTATTGCCAGTTCTTGCGGTAGTGGCAGCTATCCTTGCCGGGCTCTTTGCAAAAAAGAACAAGAGGTTTCCGGCCTTTTGCAGCAATCTCCTTGCATTTCTTTTTGTTGTTCAAAGCGGGCTTGCAAGTATCTATCCTTACATGCTTAAGTCCTCTGTTTCTCTTGAATACGGAATAGATATTTTTGAGGCAGCATCAAGCCACATGACCTTGAGCATCATGTTGGGAGGAGCATTGGTATTCGTGCCCATAGTCATTATCTATCAGCTGTGGGTATATATTCTGTTCAAAGAAAAGATAAAAGAAACAGAACAGGTCGATTACTGACCTGTTTTCGCTTATTTTTCACTTATTTTGTCACTGTATTTGCGAAGCATAGATTCGATCACATGCGTCTTCGGTTAAGTAAGGAATCATAATAAATTGTATTCATTCCCAGAACATGTGTCCAAAATTTAGATAGACTTTGAACTGGAACAGTGTATCGATTTTAGTTATCGGTTTTGAAATTTGGGACTGACTTTTGCTCCTAAATCGATAGCCTTCAGGCAAGAAAATTCCTTAACCGATGACCAATGAAGTTATTTCTAAATGTTAACTAAATATTAGACAGTGCCACGAATGTGCTGTAAATTCAAAGCCAATTTTGTGAACTGTGTAAAGTTTGGTTATTTCCAGGTGGAATTTTCTGTCCAATTACTTATTGATTTAAATCAGCGCCATTGACTTATAAACGGCATCTATCGGATCCTCATAAAACGAAATCTGGAACTTACTGAAAAGATCCGGAGGTACTGTCGCAATCTTGCCTGCAGAAGCAATCGGGATCAGTACTCTTTTTGCGCCGGCATCAAGGCAGACCTGTAAAAGACCGGCCAGGTTTTCAAGTACACCTACAGAGCCTCCGATTGTCATATTTCCGAGGACTGCAGTCTGTTCCTGAAGCGGTCTTTCCAATGCTCCAGAGCAGAGGCTGATGAAGGCTGCAAGAGCGAGTTCTTCGGACACGCCGACCCCATATAGATCCTGGACGTGCAAAAAGTAGTCCTTTTCTTTTACAGAGATGCTCTGACTTATGGATTTTGCGTTGGCTCTAAAGTAATTGAAAGCTGTTTTTGAATTCAATTTTCAAATTCATTTTTTGGGAAAGGCCGTCTGCTTCGCAGCCGGTGAGAGTGCCGTTACCTGAAAAACCTCTCAAAAAAGGTATGTGGGGAGTAATAATGTAGAGGCTAAGGTTGCTTCGTCCGGATAAGAACAAAGGCCCTTTTAGTCCATGAAGCTGACGATATCTTTTATTATCTGAATTGCAATTTACTTCTATGTCCAAGCAGTTTATAGATACATTAAATCGAGTTATTGAGAATGCTCTGCTGCAAATTAATACAGGGAAGGCTAAAGAGGCGCTTAAAAACCTTGAAAAAGCCGAAAAGCTTTCTATAAAGACAAAAAGGCCGGACTACCTCTGCACGACCTTTATGTTGAGGGGGAGAGCTTTACTTGCCGAGCAAAGGAATGAAGAAGCCCTGGAGGAGTTCCAGAGAATGATGGGGCTTGCAGTGTCTCTTTTCCTTGATGCTCCGGGAAACTCTGTACATCAGTATTATATCTACAATTCATTTGGTTTTACTATAAAGGCCCTCTCCGAAATTGACAGTGTTTCAAAAATGGAGGAGTACTTTTACAGGAATAAAAAAGATCTCGATAAAATTCTTGTCACTTATGAAAAGCTCATTGCCAGGGTCCCGGACAACCCGGAGTACATACAGAATTACTTGAAATTTTTGGAAAATATAAGGACCTATCACCTGAGGGCCCAGAAGCTTGAAAATGAACCCAAACTTGTCGAAAGAATCGTGCAAAATCACGGGAAATTATTTGAACTGGTTCCCGGAAACCTGGAATTATTTAATAACTTGCAGGTGCTGACTGAACAATTTAAAGATTATTGTCTTTTATTCAGGAACTTCGAGGACGCAAACAGGATCTTTGGGCAAATAGAAGAAATCTATAAAAGAATCCTCGTAAAAGAACCCGGCAACATGATTGTCTTTTCTCATCTTCTTTCCTTATACGAAGTCTCCGGGGATCTGTACGCAAAACTTGGATACCTCGAGAAAACTGAAGAAACCTACCTGCGGGCCCTCAACTTCCTGAACGAAAAACTCCAGGCACAGCCAGGAAATATTTCTTACTTCCGAAAGCAGAGCGAATTTTACCAGACGCTCTCCAGAACCTTGTATGAAAACGAAGAAACTGAAAAAGCGGCTCAATACGCTAAAAAAGCCCTCGAAATTCTCAAAGAATTGCCAGGGAAAAACCGGAGGACCTGCTCTATCAGTATGAGATTTCCGACTACTTCACCGAGCTTGGGGACCTTTTTGGAGATATAGAGGACACAGAGCATGCAAAAGAGTGCCGTCTGCAGGAAATCAAAATCTACAGGAACATACATGAAAAAGACCCTGAAGACGAGGTAAGTGAAGCAAATATAGCCGCCACCCTCGACCAGCTCGGACACCTCTACGCAGGGCAGGGGAAACGGAAACTGCAAAACAGTACTATCAACAGGGCCTTGAAGCCTATGAAAAACTGTTTGCATCCTATCCCGAAGATATTGACCACGAAGTAGGTATCTCAAATACCCTGGATTACATAGGGAGAATGTATGCGGACCTTGAGCCCGAAACCGCTCTAAAATACTATGAAAAAGCTCTCGGAATAATCGAAAAAGTGGTGCAAATGTTCCCGGAAAGTGACATTTACAGGGAAGATCTCATCTGTACCCTGAAGGACATTGAAGCCTTCGCTGTCAGGCAAAAACAATATGAAAGCGCAATCCTGCACCGTGAGCGCATTACAGAAATAAGCCTGCGGATTGCCAGCGAAAACCCCGAAGACCTGGATTACAAAAAAGAACTCGCCCTTTCCTACAAAGAACTGGGGCTGCTTTTTGAAAAAGCAGAAAAACCGGAACTTTCAAAACATCAGTATTCAAAATCCGCCGACGTATTCAGGCAGATCCTGCAAGATGAAAACGAAGAAGCTCTCCTGAAAGAACTGCTGGCTATGGAACTCCAGAAGCAGGCAACTGTGTTCATGCATGAAAAAAGCAAGGTATTGCAAAAGAATACCTGACCATTGCCCGCGATTTCTATGAAGACTTATACGAAAAAGCTCCTGAAAAACCGGATCACTGGAAAGCTGTCTGTGAAATTCGGATCCTTAGCGGGATTTTACATGAATCCCTGGGAAATTACGATGTAGCCATCCCAATCTACGAATCAGTCTTCCCGGTCCTGAATACGCATCTTGAGTCTGACCCCGATAACCTTGAATACCAATCAATGATGAGTGTTTTACAGACCCAGCTAGGCATTGCGTATCATCTGGCCGGCGAGTATGATAAATCAAAAGAAGACTTTGAAAAAAGTATACCCATAAACGCAAGACTACTTGATGAAGAACCTGAAAATTTCTTATACATGGGTGGGGCAGTAGTAACATTTACAGAATACTCAAAGTTACTCACGAGCCTGGGCCAAAAAGAAGATGCGAAAGAATACGCTGCGAAAGCTGATGAACTAAAGGAAATGATTACGAAAATATATGGGTTTGACGAATTTGTAAAAAAAGATGAGGAACCTGAAAAATAACTCTGAAATTCAAATAGCACAGGTTTCCATAAAAACAAATTCCAAATAAGGATAGGGTGTAATTCACACCCTTATGTTCTTTTCCTTGAGGATTTTCAACAGCTTCTCTCTGAGCTCTGTAATGTACTCCTCGAGATCTGCCTCGTTTTCCAGCATTTTTTCGGGTTTGAAAAATGATATATTGCTGATAATTTCGGTAGTTCTCTGAGGAACTGCCGGAGGGACTGGTTTTGTTTCTGCTTCTTTTTCCCGATCTGCAGGTTTTGTTTTCGGAGTTTCCGGAGTTTCCGGATTACCCGGGGATGTAGTGCTTTTCTCAGAGGCTAGTTTCTGTTGCTCATCCCGGATTATCCAGCTCTTTTTCTGTTCTTCTTCCCGGATGGTCTGGCTCTCTTTATCTATCTGTCTGTAAGCCTCTACCCGGAGTTTATCATCGGGAGCTGGCTCTGGACAAGAGCGCAGTCCTCAGCTTCTTCTACGGTCATTTCGATTACATTGAAAAGCCGAAGCACCGATTCCCTGAAATTATCTGAATACTTTCTGTCTGAAAGGTCCTTCCCAAGCTCTTTTGTAACCGTATCAAGGCTTTCTCTTACCTCTTTTTCTGACCAGAAAGGGCCTCCTGAATCGAAGCTTCTATCTTCTTTTCCAGCATGGGAAGCTGGCGGACCTGAGAGTAAGGCTTTTCCAGGCTCAGGATTACATTGACCTCTTCAATAGCTGCTTTTGTTTCTTTCCCGAGGAACTGGGTGTTTCTGCAGTAAGCTTTGTACTTGCGGGCAAGCCTCCGGAAGATGTCAACCTGGGAACCTTCAAAGAAGTTTTTCACAGGCTCTGCATCAGCGTGAAGCTCTTCAAACTCGGTTTTTTGGGAGGCGATGGCTCTGAAAAAGACTGAAGGGTCAGAGTTTTCTGCCAGTTCCTTCAGGAATTTCCTATAGGCTTCTATCTGAGTTCTGCCTGGAAAGATCTTTTCTTCCTTATACCTGCCTTCGATTTTTTGCAGGCCTGAAAGCTCTTCCCGGAAAATATCTCTTACCTTTTCGTAGAGATCTCCTTCTTTTTCTGGCAGGTTTAGTTTTTCAAAAAGATCATTGAGGATCTGCTTTACAGCTCTGAGGTCTTCTTCCCCGGTCTTTTCCCTGATTTCTATAACCAGTTTGTCAGCTTCATCTCTTCTTGTCAGGCGCTTTGCCGTAGCATCAGCATCGTTGAACAGGTATTCAGACTGGTAGCGGAGTTTGATTTCTTCTCTTATGTAAAGAATCGCCACAAGCCCTGAAATCGTCATATCTTTCCATCCGTAGGGTTTTTATTTCAGTCGAATACCCTGCTAGCTTGCTGCGAGGATGGAAAACTTCCCCGGTAACCGTTGATGATAATATTATTTATCAATCCCATTTTTCGATTGTTAACTTCTGCTAGAACTAAACCTATTAGGTTTATTGTCTTCTTTACGGAATTTCGAGTGATGGCGTGAACATACTCCGTTGCTTGCAGCGGGTGCGCCAGCGCAACTTTGATTTTAAGCCACCTGCGTCCAATGGTTTCAATAAATTCACAGATTATTGATAGACATTACTGGGAACCACCTACCAACCCACTCCTACCTTTACCCAACCGATGACCACATGCCTTACAGGTGAGACTGTCTTTTCTCTTGGAGCTTCATCGGTTGTGTGTACTCACTGGAAAGTTTATGGCATTTAGGACAGGAAGCAGCTCCACGGGTGGAAATAGATACCCTTTCAATATTTACAAGTTATTCTATTCCAAACCCCCTGCAAAAGGTTCTATATGTGTAAACTGCGAACCTTAATTATGGTTAAAAAAGTATTTGTTGGTGCTGAAGGGTGCAGAGCAGGTTGGTTTGCAATTGCACTTTTAGTGCGGGAGAAGAGATTCGAATACCTGAACGCCCTCGCGAAAAGCTTTTGATTCGTTCACCGTTGACCTTGCTTGCCAACATCAAATACTTGAGGACGTACCTACGAAACACCGGTGATCAATTTATAGCGTATTCACAGACTTTAAGAAGCTCACCGTTCAATTTTTTATATTAAATGCTGTTCATCAAGGCATCTGAGAAAATAGCTCAGAATGGCTTAAAATAAATCACTGAAAAAAGTTTGATGCAAGAGGTGCGATTCGAACGCACGAACTCCTACGAGACCAGGCTCTGAAAAGCGCTTTTGACCTAATTTTTTACCGCAACTAGAGTTTAATGCCGGATACGTTGTTCTCATGTCGAAAGAGTGAAAAAAGAATCAACTTTTTTCCGGGATATGCACAACAACCGTAAGTTCCTGCCCTTTTAAACTTTTTCCCACAGAAGACAGGCGCCCATTATTCCCAAAAACGCCAGTAAATACGCGGTCATCAGGCGTAACCATAAGGTTATTTCGCTCCTTGTGTCCAACTATAATAGTTACTTCTTTGTTTGCGTATGCCGTTTTTTTAGGCATGGGGTATCCCTTGGAATCCACTTTGAAATATTCTACTTCATCATGTCTATTCGGAATTATCACCATACTACATAATATCTTCATGGGTACTGTATTAGACGGTCTATTAGGTTCTCCAGTCATATTCTTCATATAGTAGACTTAAACTGTATAAACTTTATGACACCAAAAGGAATTAATCACTTCCTTTCTCTCTTTCGCAGGTGCGTTCTCTTCCCAAGGTACAGAGAATGAGGATCATTTAGATCACCTCATGTATCGCAGGAATCTGCCTTCCTATTTGCCATTGTTGTGCTATTCTGCAAGTTTCCTCATTTGTCAGGTTGAATGGCTCAAGAATTAAGTAAGCTTCGGATATTGTTGCTCTTTCGAGGTTTTCAGAATCTTCTACCATTTTGTTGCTCTTCCTTTTCTCTGAATCATTCTACTAATCCTTTTATCTTATCCAGTCTTACTAATACAATACCACAACTTGGCTTAAATAATATATAGTTTAGACTGAAAATAGTAATCACTCTTCTATATATCTCTCATAAAAATGCCCCAATGTCACTTATTTAGTTTCATCTCTAATTTAATATAGAGTAATAAAGATTATATACTTTAAGCCTATATACCTTATTGTAGTAACGTACAAGGAGCGCAACAAATGAGAATTGAAGACTTTAAAATTGGAATAGCTCTCATACGAAAAACAGAAATGGAAAGGTACTGTTGTTGAAATTGGAAAAGAAGAAATAGAAGTCATTTCAGAGGGCGATGGAGCAATCGAGCACATAGACCCAATGTTTCTGAGGTATATCTAATCAAGCCTTGTTTCTTTATATTGTGCTCCGGAATATTGTTAATAAAAATTGTAGATAGGTGTTGAAAATGATAGTTGAAGTAAAATGCCCTGAATGTGGTAAAAAATACTTTCTTGATGTTTTAATAGAGGGTCTTGACATGATCACTTTTCAAGGAGAGGAAGAAATAATACAATTTATAGCTGAAAACATAAAGGTAAAAAGTATCTTATTATCGACTGCAATTCTAGAAAACTTGTAAACGAGAATATGGTTATTAAAAAAGGTAAAGTTTGGTGCGAGAGGTGCGATTCGAACGCACGAACTCCTACAAGACTGGACTCTGAATCCAGCGCCTTTGACCTGGCTGGGCAACTCTCGCAAATTGATTAGTATTGTTACTAAAACTAGCTTTTTATGAAAACTCTGAGTCTGGCTGGGTAACCCTCGCACGATATAGCTTATGTTCCAGCAGCACATAGTAGTGTTCTTTGTTTTTATACCTTTTCCTTGAAAGCCTTTTCTGAGGATGGAATATATCCTGAACTTCCGGAGAATTTTCGTTTTTCTGGAAGCCGGGTCTAATGCTGAAAATCAAGAATTGATGAAATTTTTCATTTCATCAATTTCAGGATAAGAGCTTTCTGGGCGTGCAGGCGATTTTCTGCCTCCTCAAAGACTACGGAGTTCGGGCCGTCCATGACCTCGTCCGTAATCTCCAGGCCTCTTCGGGCAGGCAGGCAGTGCATTACTATTACTTCCGGCTTTGCAACTCCAAGGAGTTCGGTATTGACCTGGAACCTGATAAAGTCTCTCAGGCGCTTTTCCTGTTCGGCTTCGTCGCCCATGGAAACCCAGACATCCGTATAGATAATGTCTGCATCCTTTGTGGCAGCTTTCGGGTCATCTGTGATTGAAAACTTGCCTCCGAGAGCTTTTGCCTGTTCGAGAAACTCGGCCTTTGGCTCATAGCCTTTCGGACAGGCAATGACAAATTCCATTCCCATGATAGCTGAGCCGAGAAGGGCAGAGTTGCAGACATTGTTTCCATCCCCTACCCAGGCGAATTTCAGGCCTGCGAACTTTTTCTTGAATTCCAGGATGGTCATGAAGTCGCCAAGGATCTGGCATGGGTGTTCCCTATCCGAAAGCGCATTAATCACGGGTATTGTTGAGTATTCGGCTAATTTTTTTACAGTTTCGTGACTTATAACCCTTGCCATGAGTCCGTTCAAATAACTTGAAAGAGTTCTGGCGGTATCCTCAATAGTTTCTCCTCTTCCTACCTGGATATCTTTTGAGTTCAGGTAAAGGGCATGTCCTCCAAAATCAGTCATTGCAACCTCAAAGGATACCCTGGTCCTTGTGGAGGATTTCTCGAAAATCATCCCGAGGCTTTTGTTCTTCAGGAACTCTGTGGATTCTCCTGCCTTGCGCTTTTCTTTCAGTTCCGCAGCAGATTCGAGGAGTTCGTAAATCTCTTCCCTGGAAAGGTCAGTTATCGAAAGTACATCCTTCTTCATCGTTTCAACCCCGACTTCATTCTGGCTGAATTTAAACTTTATATTACTGCATAGTACTTATTTGCACGCCGTACTTTTTCAGAGCTTTTCAGGCACTCAGCCTCTAAGTTCTTTCATATGGTCAATTCTCTTCTGGATGAGGGCAGCAGTGCCAATGTCTTTCCGGAAAAAAGTTTTCCCCGGATATTTTCAAGCGCATTCTGCGCAATTTTTTCGGCTGCATCTATAGTTTCCGCACACCCTACGACTGCAATGGCACGGGAGCCGGTTGTGTAAACTTTCCCTTCTTTTTCGTAAACACTGGCGTAATAGATGGAAGCTTTCCCTATATCTTCTACAAATACCTCGCTGTCTTTTTCAGGATTATCAGGATAGCCGGCAGGAACTGCATATTTACACACAGTCGCTTTTTTGCTAAAGTTTACAGGCAGCTTTCCAAGAGTTCCTTTAACCATTGCAGACATAATTTCCACAAAGTCTGTTTCAATAAGGGGAATTACGTTCATAGCTTCGGGATCTCCGAATCTGGCATTGAATTCTACTACCTTGGGACCGCTGACTGTAAGGATAAACTGCCCGTAAAGGATACCCTTATATCCTGTTGCCGTTTCCTCATAAAGTGCCTTTACAGTATCCTGCATAATCTTTTTTGCCTTTTCAAGGTCATCTGGAAGCATAAAAGGCAAGATCTCCCCGGCATCCGTATATGAGCCCATTCCGCCTGTATTGGGCCCAAGGTCACCTTCATACGCTCTTTTGTGATCCTGCACTGCAGGGAAGAAAACAAGGCTCTTTCCGTCCACCAAAGCCTGAAGAGTAAACTCTTCTCCAATGAAGCGCTCTTCGATAACTACAGGCCCTTTCTCAAGAAGTTCACTTGTATAAGCCTTGGCTGCTTCGAGGTCAGGAAGCTGGTCTCCCATAACTTTCACTCCTTTTCCCCCTGTCAGGCCCGAGGGCTTGACTGCAACATCACCGAGCTTTTCGATGAAAGCATATGCGGGTTCTTTCTCAGTGAAAACCTCATAGGCAGGACAACCTTCAATTCCATACTTTTTCATAAAGTTCCTTGCCCAGGCCTTATCAAATTCGATAATTGCACAGGCTTTTTTAGGCCCTACAACTGGGATCCCGGTTTCCCAGAGAGCATCTGCAATTCCTGCTGCAAGCGGAGCTTCAGGGCCCACAAAAACCATTTCGATATTCCTGGCTTTTGCATACTCAATGATTTTTTCAATTTCGGTTTCTTTCTCAAGGAGAAAGTCCTCACAGAGGGCAGCAATTCCTGGATTTTTTTTGCCATTAACGCATAAAGGGAAGGGTTATGCTTGCTTTTCTTAATTCCTTCAGCGATTGCATGTTCCCTTCCACCGCCGCCGATAAGCAAAATATTCATTTTTATTCTCCTCTTTTTTAAAAAGATCATTTTATTATATTCAAATTTAGTTTTAATATGTGTCAAGAAGGAAATGAGATTAGAAAAGATAGTTGGATTTTCTGTCCTCAAAACCTTTCAATATTACTTTAAGCAGCATATCTATTTTTATCGACAATAGTTCTTAATCAGGAATATGCTGAAGGACTTCCTAGTTTTCTATTTCTTCCGATAAATATCTTCTCATTGTTAGGCTTCAAACTTAACTAAAAATCCTTCTTATTAATATTTTTGTAGAGTTTTCCGCCATTCTTTCCAGTAATATAAATTCATTTCCCTGAACCAGAACTCCAGGTTTTCTTACCAGGTGAAAACTCCTTCCCTTCCCTGAGACGCAAAACCCAATTTTTATTAAGTAAAAAGTGAGTAAACTCTTTTCAGGAGATGAAAAGTATGAATCCAAATCCATATGAAATCTTCCAGAAAGAGTGTCCTGAAGTAGCAGCACGTTTTAATGAGCTTATTGAAGCCCAGAAAGCCTTGAAAGGACTTGATGCCAAAACAAAACAGTTAATCAACATAGCCATCCAGACTGCGAATCGAAATCCACGGGGCGTACAGCTGCATGCAATGATGGCAAGGAACGAGGGTGCAACTCGTGAAGAAATTATTGCTGCAGTGGTCTTGAACCTACATCACTCCGGTTTTGCTAGCGTTCTTGAGTGTCTCCCTGCAGCTATTGATGGGTTTGAAGGCAAAATTTGAAAAGTTTCAGTACAAGAAGGTGCTCTCGCACTTTCCTTACTTTAAGAGATCGCTTGCACTCACAAGAGGAACAAGTTCCGCACCTGCTTCCTTCAAGTTTTCTTTCGCTCCTTCTTCCCTGTCCACGACGCTAATTACGTATTTGATCTTTGCTCCGGTTTCCCTGACAACTTCGATTGCATCTTTGACCGAGCCTCCGCTGGTCGTTACGTCTTCGAGCATTACAAGCCTATCATCTGGTTTAATATCTCCCACAAACCTGCTTTTTGTGCCGTAGCCTTTCATAGCTTTCCGGACTATAAGCAGAGGGAGTTCGGTTTCCATGGAGACTGCGGTTGCCAGAGGGACACCCCCGAGTTCCACTCCTGCAATTGTGTTTACATCCATCTCCCTTACCCTGAGTGCTGCCTGTCTGGCTATAAGCTTCAGGGTTTTTGGGTCAGTACTGGCTTTTTTGATGTCTATATAATACTTACTTTTCTTTCCCGAGGCGAGCGTGAAGTCTCCGTAGCGGACAGCTCCGCAGGCTTTGAGGGCTGCGATCAGTTCCTGTTTTTGTAGCTCTAGCTCATTTTTTGTTTCCAATTTGCTCATGATCTCACCGGTTTGCAGCCTTATTAGCTATTTGTTTTTCATTAAGTGTTTTCAAATCTGATTGTTCCTTTATCTCTACTAATCTACTAATTGCTCTTTGTCTTCAGGAATCGTAATCAGCCTTTTTCAGGTTATTTTTTTCGTAACTTTATTAATTCCTGTAACTTTATTAATTCCTAAAAGTTTACCACGGTTCTTTCTTTACGCCTGCAAAGTATCCTATTATATTTGTTGTAAGATGAAGCAGAGGCGTCATTATGAGGATTGTTATCATTATCGAGGGGTAAAATTGTTCACAAACCATTCAGGAGATGTAAGATATGCGAAAACCCAGGCTCCCATGACAAAATCCAGCTGGTCTACAAGTGGGAAGGAAGCTCCTCTTTTCATACCCATTCTTCGCTTGAAGAAGCTCTTGAACATGTCTCCGAAGAGTGAACCGCAGGCAAGGGCAAGAACAACTTTGAGCGCACTAGGGTAGTCAGGGCCGAAAGCTGGCATCTCAATCCCCAGAATCTCGAATCCCCTTGAATTTAACCAGATCTGGATGCTGCCCGCAAGAACTCCGAAAAAAATGCCTGAAAAAAGCCCTCTGTAGGTTTTCCCATCTCCTATGATTCTTCTCCCGTCCTTTAAAGTCCTGCCTCCATCAATCGGCTTTCCGCCACCGAAAACAGCTGCAAATGGGTTGGGGAGATATGCCGGAAGCATCAGCCAGAATGCTTTAATTATCAGCTCGATCGTGATATCAACTCTTTATCTCGATTTTATTTCTTTTTGAGGCAGAACTTGACTTCTTTCATATCTCTATATTCTTTCTTTTTTATATGAATTGGCTGCAAAACGTACCCGTAACATGTGCTCACTGTTTTCCCCTACTTTCTAATTCTTCAGGTACGTTTAAATAATGGGCTTATGTAACTATTAACCCTATTTAATTGTATTTATTTTATTAAGTTTTCACTTTGTAGGCTCTCAAATTAGCTCGTAAAATCCCTAATCTAATTTGATACCCATTTCTTTAAAAATATCTCCCAAATGAATTCTTATTCCCAACTTTATTTTGTATTTCTGTCAGCACCAGCAGTTGATACGCTATGAAACTCAATAAGGAGTAGAGTTTTTTACTCTCATTTCTCAATCTTCTGATATCGAATTTTACTGTACCCTTGATATGTCCATGTATCTTTTCACATTCAGCTCTCTTTTTATACTGGTCATCAAAAGACTCGTCTCTGATGTTCTGGTTTCTCAGGTACATTCCTACCTGTTCTTTCCTCTCATTCTCATATAGAAATTTGAGTTTGTTTTCCATTGGTGCATGAACATCTCCGCCGATTCTCCACTTTTTATTTACCCAGTGATTGATTCTTTCCTCTTCACCTTCTTGTTTGATTACGGCATTTGAGGCGTAGGAGATAATCGGTTTTGCATCCAGGTGATACCAAATATCAGAATGATTACAGAATGAATCATAACCTCCATCTGCAGAATACAATTCGAGATCAGCATTCATCTTATTAAGAGCTTTAATATGGTTGATAAGTTCTGGAGAATCGCCAGCAAGTCCTTTTGTATGGTTCATATAAACAGGGTAAGTTCCAACCATTGTAATATGCGCCTTATCCATTTTACATTCATAATGAGGATTGTAATCAGCATATGTATCATATCTTGAAGCTTCGAGTGGAGTGGAATCGATCTTAGCCTCTTTTTCCGGAGAAAGTTTGAGTATTTTTTCACCTAAAAGCATCATTATCTCATTGATCCCCTCCTCACCAAGCCTATACTTCACAAAATGATGAAGGGTTCCACCTGAAGGAAGTTTAATCTGACTGTTTTCATCAAAAAAAGAGAGCAGGATAGCTTCTTCCTCGGTTAAGGAAGAAATGGTTTTATCATAAGAAAGTTTCCGAAAACATTTCACAACAAAGAGTTTTATCATAGAAGAAACACTGTATTTGAAGTGCCAACTTTTTTTGGTATAAAAAGTACGCTCGACGTGCTTTGCAATATCGTCAATGCAGAGGAAGTACAGGAATTGGCAAATTGAAGTGCTTTCTCTGCCAAGATAGTTTTCGAAAGAGTCCTCGAAGAGGACTCCTTTATATAACATACTGTTTTTCGACATGAGAATGGCATATCTGGTATTGTTTAAAGTTGCCGCTATTGAATAAAGACAAGTGCATCAGAGTTAGTGAAAAAAAGAATAAGTTTTTAAGTCAAAATTCTAATTTGAGAGCCTCACTTTGAGGATCTCAAATTAGCTCTAAAAATCCAGATTTAATTTGACAATCTTTCTTTATGAAGATCTCCGATGTGTATTCTTATCTCCAACCAGTTCTATGCTATCTTATTAGCAATCCAATCTAAGAAAATAGATACGTCCACAGATAATGAAAAAGAAGATAAGTTTTTAAATCAAAATTCTAATTTGAGAGCCTCACTTTAATCTCGACATTTTAAGGTATTTTGTAAACTCACTTCTCTGAATACTTTTTCCGGCAAACGAAATTGAAAAAAAGAGTTGATAAAAATGAGGTTTTTATATTTCTTTACTTTTACGAGATCGGCTTCGCTTTTTCGCTTTAGTTATTGAAACTAATCTGTTTGCATTTTTTTATATGCAGTTGTCATCTCTATTTTTTGCTCAGTTGGTCTTTATACCTAAATATCCGGGACTCAAATGGGATAAATCAGTTTAATTTGTCAAGTCCGGTTATTCTCTTCTCTTAACTGAATCGGAAATATTAAGTTTCTAAATTATTCTCTGACTTCATTTCTAAATTATTCTCTGACTTCATTTTATCCTGAAACCTGGGCTCAAATTATTAGTCAGTTGAATTATAATATTTTTCTTATGAGGTTCAAGATTTTTTATCTGGGTATCAGTATTAACTATACCTTCTATATTTGATTATTTTTTTATAGTAACCTATGTCAATCGTAATTGAAAGGTTTTCAATTTCCTTTTAATATATACAACTTTAAATAGTATGAGTACATTATTAATTATTGGAGATGAATAACCTTCTAATTATATACGTATACAGGTTTAATTGCTAAATCTGTATGGCCCTTCCCATCAATCTCATAAAATGAGGCTCTAGTAGTCGGTTATAATCATAAAATATTTGCTTTTAGTAACCGATTGTTGGACTTAAAACGGAAAAAATCCGCTACATCACGTAAAAACGTTTTTTATTCCCTTTGAATTTTCAAAACGAAATACGTTACCGTATCAATATCTGTACTGTGTATATATTTAGCAATTGTTGTCAGTTTTAAAAGGTGATTCTTTAAATATTCTTTGAAGGTCAAAATAAAAATTACCCGGATATTTTTTAACTGACAAACTTATCTATAAACTATAAATAAATATGAAGGGGTTATCATGAAGGACTACGAAGTAAAAGTGCTGGACGAAAACGATCATATTTTCATTGAAACGTTAAGGAATCTCGGGATGTCCAGAAATGTCGCTACAACCATGGCATATCTTATGAATGTGGACGAAGCATCATCCCGTGAAATCGAAATCAGTACCGGATTAAGACAACCTGAAGTCAGTCTTGCAATGAGGCTGATGCGCAATCAGTCCTGGGTTAGTGTGCGTTCGGAAAAAAACCTGGCAAAGGTCGCCCGATAAAGATTTATGCTTTAGCGGCTCCAGTTGACGAGATCATAAGTTATTACGAAGATAAAATTTACAAGGAATCTCAGGCAACCATCTCAGCAATTAAGAAGCTGAAGGTCATGAGTAAAAAGGTGCCTCTTACTCCCACAAAGTGAAGGCTTTCAAACAAGCTTAACTCCATAATGGCTGACACTCCTCTGGAATTCGACCATTATGGAAATAAAACCTTCTCAGGATTTTCGTTCCTGGTCTTTACTCCTTTGAATTTTCTTCTGCTGAATTCACGTGATATTCGTATTGAATATTCAGCTAATTCTGGGTTTTCTAACTTGTTTGATTTTTCAGTCTCCTTTTCAAGATTCGACCAGTTTTCTATACTACAATTTTCTCTATGCCACGACCATTGACAGTATAGAGAAATTCTATCGATATCATAACCGTCGAAAATACGAAAAACGCGGAAAAACTGTAATTTCGTAAATAAGCCCTTTCAATTAGTCTTCTCAAGCGCAGCAAGAAGGACCCCGTGCTGTTGCGATTACATCGCAACTCCCAGAAAATCTCCGATTTCCAGTGATCCCGAAGCGGAACTCGGGCGATAAACATGCTCTAAAAAACCCTCTATGAATTTTTAAAAATGTGGAAAAAGAAGTTGTAATAAAGAAGGGATTCTGCGTTTACGGGAGATTAGCCCCCTGTGACAACTCTCAGAATTGTAAGTCTGTCGGAACTTATCGCCCCGTCAAGGGGAACAGCATTCCCTCCATTTAATACAAGTACCGTTTCCTGATTTATATCCAATGTAGCAAGCAGGTCTTCGTAGGTAGCGCTCTCGGCCACTTCTACGGTCTGCTCGGAAATCTCTCCAGCCTGGATTGTTATGTGTATTTTTTGCTCACTCTATAGATCCACCGCCGCTTACCTGAATTTCGTTTACGATTTCCTTTATTAACTTCTGCTCCAGTTCATATTCTTTTCTGATGCCTTTCCTTTCTGCATTTCTTTTCTGGAACTTTCCTGTCATTTTCAGATCTCCTTACGATTTTTCAGGTTTGCAACACAGTTGGTATAGATCTCTTCAAGCAGACTCGTTTCTTTGTCTCTTCGAGATGTATATCCAATGATTATAATGATTTTATGTTTTAATTAATGTTTTGGTTGACAATGCTTTGGTTAACATATTTGATTTTCAAAACCTATAACTGCTATTTCTCTAAATTGCAGTCATATGTATAGGTTAACGTTGAAGTTGATATCGTTCAAAAGATTGACAATAAAACTCCAATATCGTATTTTAAAAATAAATCCAGGTTATATTTATTCCGAGACTAATTTTTATAGAAAAACTAACCAATATTATAAATATTTCAAACTTAAAGCAAAAAGTTCTAATATATGATGGGTTTGGAAAAAAAGGTCTAAATAAAGAATAAGCAAGAAAGGAGAATAAGCAAGAAAAGAGAATAAGCAAAAACTGGAAAAGGTTGCCGAATTCGTAACTTTAATCCGAATTCGTAACTTTATTTATACATCAGCCGGGATTCGAACCCGGGTTCGAGCGTTGGCAACGCCCGGTGATGACCGCTACACTACTGATGTGATATGGTGCCCAGACCCGGATTCGAACCGGGGACAACTGCCTCTTCAGGGCAGCGCTCTCCCACTGAGCTACCTGGGCAGGCAGATATATTTTACTACCTATAAACTATTATTTAAAGATGGTAGTGCTTTAATCTTTCCAGAAAAATCTCCGGAAAGTTTTTGAGTGGGCCCGCTGAGATTCGAACTCAGGACCTCCGCCATGTCAAGGCGACGTCATAACCGTCTAGACCACGAGCCCACATTGTTTGTTACTTATTCTTTGTTTGTTACTTATTCTTTGCATCAGGAAAAATTGATCCGGAACATTAACGTTTAAAACAGTTATACATCAGCCGGGATTCGAACCCGGGTTCGAGCGTTGGCAACGCCCGGTGATGACCGCTACACTACTGATGTGATATGGTGCCCAGACCCGGATTCGAACCGGGGACAACTGCCTCTTCAGGGCAGCGCTCTCCCACTGAGCTACCTGGGCAGGCAGATATATTTTACTACCTATAAACTATTATTTAAAGATGGTAGTGCTTTAATCTTTCCAGAAAAATCTCCGGAAAGTTTTTGAGTGGGCCCGCTGAGATTCGAACTCAGGACCTCCGCCATGTCAAGGCGACGTCATAACCGTCTAGACCACGAGCCCACATTGTTTATTGTTTCCGTTTTTCGCACCAAAGTGCAACCCCATAGTACGCATCATCATTTATATAAGTTTTGGGTGGTCTGAATTTTTCCTGCTCAAAGCAGCCTATAAATGATAAAAAATTTTGCATCTCCTCTAATCTATTTTTCACTGTGATTTCTGACTTTGCACTCTCAGTTCAGATTTTTATTTTCTGCACAACTATTAAAAGTTCTTTCATTCATTTTTTAACGTTTCACTTTAATATAGTTTCACTTTATGTATATTCTACCCATTCTAAGAATCCTGCCATCTAAAACACAATGAACAAGCCTCTAAAATAGCATGAACTCAATATTTCGGTTGAAGATAATATGAACGGAGCATTCGATAAAACAGGGACGTGCCGGACAATCCCGGAAATTCAGGATAAAATTGATGCTGGAGATGCCGTGGTTCTCACGGCTGCAGAACTTCGCGCGAGAATGCGGGCAGGGGAGGAGATAAAGCTTGAAGATGTGGATGTCGTAACTACCGCAACTCGCGGCATCATGAGCGGAACTTATGCTGTACTTTCGTTCAAAGTCTCAGAGCCCGACTCGTTTGTTAAAGCTTCTGAAGTCCTGCTAAATGGCGTGCCGGCAATTGTGGGTCCCTGCCCTAACGAAAGGCTTGGAGTCGTGGATCTGATAGTACTTGGGACAGCTCACAGCGAATCTGACGCATGTTACGGAGGCGGACATCTTTTAAGGGAGATGGTGGAGGGAAAGACCATTAAAGTTGATGTAATCACCAGTGAAGGACGCCGCTTTTCAGTGGAAACACATCTCTCTGAAATCCCCTTTGCACGGCTCCATGCAACAAGGCATGCCTTTAAGAATTACAGGGCATTCGTAAATCCCGGAAAAGAGTCCATTAAAACAATTTTCCATGCCCTGCCATTTGAAGGTGAATTTAAGGAGATGACTTTTTGCGGCTGCGGTGAGTTAAACCCAATTGAAAACGACCCCAAACTCGAGACTATCGGAATCGGGACAAGGGTGCTTCTTAACGGAGCAGACGGGTTTGTTACGGGTTCAGGCACCCGAAGCTCCCCGGATAACCCTAACCTGGCAGGTTTTGCGGATCTGCATGATATGAATCCTGAATATATGGGAGGTTTTTCAACTTCTGCGGGTGCTGAGATTATCAATACCTGGGCTGTTCCAATCCCAGTTCTTCACGAGGGAATGCTGGAAAATATCCTGAAGCTGGATAAGGAAATTCCACTTAAGCTTGTAGATCTTGCAGGCAGAATTCCTCTATGTGAAATTACTTATGGAGATGTATGGGACGGCACGGACCTTACAGTCCGCTATGAGCCGGAAAAGTGCCTGAAATGCAAGATATGTCTGGTTGAAGAAGCCTGTCCCATGGGAGCCGTCTCCCGTACAGAGGACAAAAAGGCTGTCCATTCCAGCTCTCTTTGCTTTAACTGCGGGCTCTGTATTTCAAGGTGCAGGGGGATACCTTCAGTGCAAACCTGGGTTCTGTCAGGTGTGCAACTGGAGGATGCCTGAGGGATATTAAAGTAACACTGCGTCAATCAGACCGTGCCAGGGCATTGAAAGCTGCTGAAGAACTCAAAGAAAAGATTCTCACCGGTGCATTCAGACTCAAGGAGCCTGTAGAAAAAATAAGCTGGAGAGAATAATATCGAAAAAGCCGGAGAGAATACCAAAAAAACTGGCGAGAAAAACTAAAAGCTCTAAGCCCGCCGAAATACTTCATAGAAGGGAATGAAGACGATAGAGAGCAATGGTCATTAAGTATGTTTTTCTCTCCCGAATTGCGCCTCACCCGAGTTCCGCTTCCTGAATTGCGCCTCGGGAGTACGCAGTTCGTTTCACTCGCTCTGCCCGCTCAAGCGGACTAATTTATAAAGTTCCGTTTTCAATGTTTTCCGTGCCTCAGTGGTTAGAAACAATAAAGTGAGTTGGAACCACTGAAAGCACCTGCAACCTGGAAGAAAGGAAATATGAGTACAGATTTTCCGTGCCCTGCATGGTTATAGAGTCAATGAGTTTGTGTAAATATTTGTCAGGATCTATAAGTTTCTGTTTTCATAGCTTCTCTGCTTTTAAAGCCGCTTTAAACCGTTTTGTAACCTCTTCCGGACTCAGGGGAATATTGGGAGCTTTTGTATTCCCAGGTTTCAGAATTACATGGATAAAGGAAAGTTCTTGCATGGTCCTGAATTTTCTGAAAGTTTCTATGAGCCCTTCTGTGCTGTTCACTTTAGCCGTATTTCGGATTCCACAGGCCTTTGCAAAAATTTCCAGGTCAATGTAGCGGAGGGCACAGGTTTCCTGCGAACCTGTGGACCCATAGGCGCCGTTGTCAAGCCCAATAATTATCAGGTTTTTAGGGGCCTCTTTTGCAATTTCAAGAAGCGCGTTAGGATTCATCAGCAAGCTTCCATCCCCGTCAAAGACCACGACTGTCTTCTCTGAGCGAATGGCAAGGCCAAGGCCTATGGAAGAAACAAGTCCCATTGAACCGAACATATAGAAATTAAGATCCCTGTCCCGGCAGGCATAAAGTTCCTTGCAGGGAACTCCAAGATTTGTTACTGTAATTTCTCCATCAAGTTGAGAGGCGATTGCGCAAATTGCATCGTTCCTGAGTATTATTGGCCTGAGGTTTTCCGCTTTAAGATTAAATGCACATGTCCGTTCTGTAACCTCAGGTTTTTCTGGCAATCCCGCAGCTTCCCATGCACAACAGTCAGACATTTCCCATACTTTCGGGGAGATAAGAGCTATATGAGGTCTTAAGTTTTCAAAGGCATCTCTTATTACATTTTCAAGAAGAGGGAGCTTTTCGGCCTCGTCAATTATTGTGTATTCCAGCCCTGACCCTTCCAGGATTGCCGGGAGGCAGACTCCAAGGGGAACCTGCGCTTCGATGCCTTCACCATAGACCCCACGCCAGCTTGTCAGGATAGGTAAGGGAATTTTGCATATTACATTCAGGGATTCCAGGGCGTTAATCATGTTCCCTAGCCCTGTGCTCTGGATCAGCATCATGGGTTTTCCCCTGCCAGGTAAGCTCCGGCACAAATACCCACACCGTTTTCTTCCCTTGTTAACTTGATCTCTGGGAAATTCTCCGAAACCAGAGGAAGCAGGTTCTTGATCCTGTCACAGGGCAGAGTTGCAGCAAGGTCAATACATGTTTTTTTCATGATTGCTATAACTTCTTCTTCCGGACTTGCCATAGAAATACCTCTTCAGTTTGCTTTCTCTTATTTCTTCTGTAGTCTTTCCGAACTCATATGTTCAGTTCTTCTAAGGGCACATCAGGGTTTCTGGCAGTAGCTACCGGTGGGATCGGGAAAAGTGTGAAGTCTTCTTTCAGCCGTTCGTATCCTCCGCCTGCAATATTCAGTAGAATAGTCTCATCTCTTCCGACTTTTCCGGTTTCTATGGCTTTTAACAGGGATGCAGCTGCTACTGCCGACGGGGGCAGAATATCGATCCCTTCCAGAGATTCGAAAAGGGCTTTAGCCTCAAGGGCTTCTTCTCTGGTAACCGCATACATTATCCCATCAGTATCGACAAGTGCATCATAGAGCCCGCCTGTAACTCCATATGGGGGAGCCCGATTGGTAAGAACAGTGGCGTAAGTTTCTTCTACCTGTTTCTTTGCATCCTTCATGTCAAGCTCGGGAATGATTTCTCTTCTTTTTTCCTTCCAGGCGCTGTACATGGGAACGAAAGGAAGGTTCTGGGCAAGCTGAAGTTTCGGGAGTTTTTGCCCGAACCGCCCGTCGGCCCTCAGGCGCAATGAGGCTTCCCAGGCTGAAATTCCCCCAGTACCGCTTCCCACTGCCTGGAAATAGTGGTCAGGCATCTTTCCTATAGTTACCGCCGCGTCCAGCATGACTGTGCCCATCCCGTCTCTTCTGGCGACATTTCTCGCTCCGCCTTCGGGAACCATGCCAGGCAGTTTTGCAACTCTTCCTGCAAGGTTGATAGCATCAGTATAGTCGTTTCCGGGGCTCATGCTTATAAGGTGAATGGATGCTGTAGGCTCTTCGGGCAGCCACAGCGCCGAAATTCCGGAATCAGGCACCACTATGTAGACATCAGTTCCTGTCAAAGCCGAAACATGGGCAAAAGCCCTGCCTGTGTTTCCTGCAGAGGCGAGGACTATAGCTTTTTCCCCGTTTTCTTTGAGTAGCTGCATGGTAGGGTATGCTTCGAGTTCTTTGAAACTGCAGGTCTTGATAAAAGCCTCTTTTTCGGGCCAGTACCCGTTGAATCCTATATAAAGGTTTGAAAGCCCAAGTTCCCTGGCAAGGGTTTCGCTTTTGTAGGTTATGGGCCCGGCATCTGTAGTAAGTTCTTCCTGAATAGGGAGCCAGGAATGGAACCTTCCGATACCTGGCTGGTTTCTTAGTTCAAGCTTCTTTTCAAAGTACTCCGCCCGCAAAAAGGAGTCGTCGTTCTCACAGGTAAGCCTGTATTGCTGGCCGTATTCTCTTCCGCACTTCAGACATTTCAGTTTGAATCTTCCCATCGCGATCAAAGAAAATTGGGTCTCTTGTTAAATATATATTCCTGAAATGTATTTTATATAGTCGTTTTGTGTTATATTTTTTAATAAATTTCCAGATCGGGATATTCAAATATCCTGAAGGGAAGAAAATCATTTTATATGATTAACAAATCGGAGAAATTAAATAGGGCAGTTGTGGGAAGAAAAGGTTGAGGAACTGGAAAGGAAAGAGGGAAGAACTGGAACGAAAGGAGAGAAGAACGGAAAGGAGAAGATTGAGGGAATGAAAAAGGTAGAAGAAAGAAGGAGGAACGGAAAGGAGAAGATTGAGGGAATGAAAAAGGTAGAAGAAAGTAAGAATAAATGGGTAATAAAGTAAGAGAGTAATTTCTAGCACATCTCTTATACTTCATAAAAGACCGGCTGAGTGACTTTTACATGTTCATAACTCCTTCTCGCGCCGTTAGGATAAACAAAGGTAAGGACATCAGACTGCACCCCCAGTTTATAGGAATCAAACAGGTAGAATTCTTCATTTCTCTTGGAGATATTTTTTACCTCAATTGAAGCACTGGTTCTTCCTATATTTTTTATTTCTATATTATCGAAATCAGAAAAAATCTCCTTTATTTTGGGTTCCAGATTTTTGCTCCCGAAAAGGAATATATAAACCTGGGCAAAGGGATTGAGACTGTAATCTATACTGATGTCGGCATTGGCTTTACTGAATGCGATTTCCATGTTGTCAAGGTGAATATATTTCCCTTCCCTGAACTGTTCAGTATCGATTCCAGGAGACACTTTTCCAGCCAGCAGGGCAGCCGAGATTATCAGGGCAATTGTGATTATAGCTTTTATTTTCATAGGTCTTAAGCAGTAATTATCCTTTATTCTAATATCTCTTTCCTCTGTTTTTGCAATAATGTTAAATATTGTAAGAGTAAAGCTACTCCAGACTACCTGAAAAATAATAAAGAGGCCATCAAAAATGAGCACAAACATTAACTTCATATGTCCCAAATGCGGGAACACCTCTTACGAAACTGGCGAGATCCGCACCACAGGCGGCTTTCTCAGTAAACTCCTCGATGTCCAGAACAGGAAATTCACCCACGTCACCTGCAAGCGCTGTAAATACACCGAATTCTACCAGGCCGACAGCAGCATGCTGGGGAACATTTTCGACCTTTTTACATCAAGATGAACCTATAGGAGTTTTTATAGGAATTTTTTGGTGAGAATTACCTTTTTCTCCCTTTTTCTCCCTTTTTCTATCTTTTTTTCGTTTTTTGATTGCTTATTAACCGGGGCTGGGAGGTAGCGTCTTTAACGGAGCTTTTTCACGCCCGAGTTTCGCTTCGGGAGCACGAGGTCCTTTTCGCTCCGCTCAAGAGGACTGAATTACTTATAATCTGACCCATACAAACATATTCGTCACATCAGGCCGTTCTTGTCACGCTCGACGCAGGAGAGCGGCCTTCTCTATATCTAATCCGAGCAAAAAAATAAACGAGAACACAATAATTGGACAAATGGAGACGAATTGCTTGAAGCTGGCTTGCCTGATTTGAAATTGATTTTAATTTTTCGGGATAAGACGAAAATGGCATTTTTTCTTCATTTTTTCCAGACTCAAGTTTTCCATATCCTGAATTCGCTTATTCATCAGAGGAGAATAGTGTTCTATCAAAGATTCTTTCTTCACTTCTCCGTCCTGTTCAATCTCATAAATTTCTTTTTGAGCATTTTCAAGAAGATATTCTAATTCTGTTTTGCTCTCACAGGTTTCTATACTCCTCAACAGGTTAATGAAGTCTGATGCATTTGGTTTTGAACTTTTGTTCTCTATGGAGTTTTTGAGTAATTCAGCCTCTTCAAAAATTTGGATGAGCCGATCTGTAACTGCTTCCTGTGCATTTTGAGTATCTTGCCCAGGGAAATAATTTGTGTTTATTTTAGCAATCAGGACAAATTGTTCCATTATGCCATTAACTGGAGCAACAATTCCTTCTTCTCTTCTTTTATTTAAGTATTTATTTAATGTTGAGGCTGTACCTGTATTTCCTCCCTGAACTTTTTTGTCGTTCCCAAAAGTGAAGATACCGTTTGCAATGATGAAATGTTTATTTTCCCCGCACAATGGGCGGTCTATATCATTCCAGGCATCATCGTAAAAGCTTTTTGTATCCGGATTTGTCTGCGGAACAAGAATTACATTACAAACGGGAACTAGCCGGTGTCTGTATTCGGTGTTGAGAAATTCGTAGCAAATCATGACTCCGACGGAAAGCCCTTTTCGTAGTTTGAATATATGATTTACTTTTCCAATTTCCATTCCTTCTTCGAAAAATGATGACCTTTCTATGCTAGCTCCAAGATATTTTTCATTGTGAACTATTTTTGAACCAGGAATGATTATAGGGGAAATATTTTTCATCAAATCTTCTTCTCCAAATTCTCTGGAGAATAGATTTCCATAGGATACCAGATTCTTTTTTGTGACGTAGTGACTGCCCGCAACGACCAAAATTTTGTTTTCATTTGCAAATGTCTGTATCTCTTCAAGATAATCAAAAGGAATAGAAAACTCGGGGAAAACAATAATATCGGCTTCATTTTTTAGAGCTTCAAGGATTTCCATGACCTTTTTGTGATAATCATCATCAGTTGAGATCTTTATAACTGAGTTTTCCTTGTAGGCATGATATTTTAGTTGAACAGTAGCAATTTTTGGTTCCTTTCCAATACAGGTTTGGTTGCTGCAGTCATGTTGAAGAATTCGGGTTTCATAACCGTTGGTTATTTTCTCAAAATAGTTGATAGTTTCAAAAACCGGTTTTTTCTGCCCAACTGTCATGAAACTGATTTTGTCTTCTCCTTGAGGCAAATAACCTAATTCAAGGAAATTAATTTCAAGCAAGCCTTTCTCAATTTCGTCTCTTGATAGAGCCCCGTCGAAAAGAGTTTTATCTCCTATTTTAATGGTTAATTTCCCTTTTATTTGTTCAGGGTAATGGATCACGACCTTCAGTTTCCATTTTTCATAAATTATGTTGAGATTCAAAGGTTTTTCAAAATAGTCTTCGATTTTCCTTTTCACATGCCCGAAGAGGTTTCCAAGAGCTTTTGATTCAATTAAACTGACTCTTTCTTCGAATTCCGTCTGGCGTTCTCGCCGTGTCATCCTGCTTTTTTCCTGAAAGATCTTTGGGATGCTTTCAAAAGAAGCTTTTATTTCACTAAGGTGAACATCGTCCTGAAAAGGTTTAACTGCCTCAGCAACCAACTTTTCCAGCTCAGAAGCTTCTACTTCCCTGTCCCCTTCCACATATTCCAGGATTCTTAGAAGCCCACTATAAACGTCATAGCACACATATGCTTTTTTATAATTCGTACTGGCCTCTTTGAACTTTTCTACGGCCTCACCTACACGTCCAAGTTCGGTTTTTCCGGAAGTCAGGGCTTCGTTTACAAGTTTCCTTCCTTCAAGGTAACAGGCAGCCGAAATATATAATTTTGAAACGGTTTCATCTTTTTCAATTGTTTCCAGTTTTTTAACTGCTTCAAGGGCCATTCCATACTTTTTCGCCCTGTTTTCAAAACCGTTTTCAAGCTTCATTCTTTTCATTAAAATGTCAATATAAGCATTAAGTCCAGCCTCAGTCACCAGTTCCCTTTCGTTCTTTAGCTCGTACTTCATAAAAAATTCTTGATGTCTTTTGCATAATTTATATACTTCTCTCAAATATTTCATCTGATCGAAGGGTTCTTTTTCTTCTGTGGCAAGCTTGGAGTTCAAATCAATAAGTTTCATTATTGAATGGGATTTTCTACCTATAGTCAGGTACTGCATCGGTTCAGTATAGATTGTTAGTGACTCTTCGTACCTTTCTTTCGCCTCTTCTACGCGCCCCATATCCGAAAGCAAGTTTCCTAAATTGTTGAGTGTCATTGCTACATCTGATTGGTATGCTACGTTTTCGGGGTCATTTTCAAGGAGTTTTTCGTAAATTTCGAGGGCTTTTTCGTATCTTCCTTTCGCCTCTTCTATGCGCCCCATGTCAGAAAGCAAGGCACCTAAATTGTTGAGTGTAGTTCCTACGTAAGATTGGTATGCTACGTTTTCAGGGTAATTTTCAAGGAGTTTTTCGTAAATTTCGAGGGCTTTTTCGTATCTTCCTTTCTCCTCTTCTATGCGCCCCATGTCAGAAAGCAAGGCACCTAAATTGTTGAGTGTCATTGCTACAGATGATTGGTATGCTACGTTTTCGGGGTCATTTTCAAGGAGTTTTTCTCTCATTTCGAGGGCTTTTTCGTATCTTCCTTTCGCCTCTTCTATGCGCCCCATGTTAGAAAGCAAGGCACCTAAATTGTTGAGTGTCATTGCTACAGATGATTGGTATGCTACGTTTTCGGGGTCATTTTCAAGGAGTTTTTCTCTCATTTCGAGGGCTTTTTCGTATCTTCCTTTCGCCTCTTCTATGCGCCCCATGTTAGAAAGCAAGGCACCTAAATTGTTGAGTGTCATTGCTACAGATGATTGGTATGCTACGTTTTCGGGGTCATTTTCAAGGAGTTTTTCTCTCATTTCGAGGGCTTTTTCGTATCTTCCTTTCGCCTCTTCTATGCGCCCCATGTCAGAAAGCAAGTTTCCTAAATTGTTGAGTGTCATTGCTACATCTGATTGGTATGCTACGTTTTCGGGGTCATTTTCAAGGAGTTTTTCGTAAATTTCGAGGGCTTTTTCGTATCTTCCTTTCGCCTCTTCTATGCGCCCCATGTCAGAAAGCAAGTTTCCTAAATTGTTGAGTGTAGTTCCTACGTAAGATTGGTATGCTACGTTTTCGGGGTCATTTTCAAGGAATTTTTCGTAAATTTCGAGGGCTTTTTCGTATCTTCCTTTCGCCTCTTCTATGCGCCCCATGTCAGAAAGCAAGGCACCTAAATTGTTGAGTGTCATTGCTACAGATGATTGGTATGCTACGTTTTCGGGGTCATTTTCAAGGAGTTTTTCGTAAATTTCGAGGGCTTTTTCGTATCTTCCTTTCGCCTCTTCTATGCGCCCCATGTCAGAAAGCAAGTTTCCTAAATTGTTGAGTGTAGTTCCTACGTAAGATTGGTATGCTACGTTTTCGGGGTCATTTTCAAGGAATTTTTCGTAAATTTCGAGGGCTTTTTCGTATCTTCCTTTCGCCTCTTCTATGCGCCCCATGTCAGAAAGCAAGGCACCTAAATTGTTGAGTGTCATTGCTACATCTGATTGGTATGCTACGTTTTCGGGGTCATTTTCAAGGAGTTTTTCGTAAATTTCGAGGGCTTTTTCGTATCTTCCTTTCGCCTCTTCTATGCGCCCCATGTTAGAAAGCAAGTTTCCTAAATTGTTGAGTGTTCCTCCTACGTAAGATTGGTATGCTACGTTTTCGGGGTCATTTTCAAGGAATTTTTCGTAAATTTCGAGGGCTTTTTCGTATCTTCCTTTCGCCTCTTCTATGCGCCCCATGTCAGAAAGCAAGGCACCTAAATTGTTGAGTGTCATTGCTACATCTGATTGGTATGCTACGTTTTCGGGGTCATTTTCAAGGAGTTTTTGAGAGATTAAGAGGTGTATCTCGTAGCAATTTTTTGCTTGGAGAAAACGTCCTATGTTATAGAAACGGTTTCCAAGAGTGAAAATTTCGCCAAGGTTCATCTGAAGACTTGACTGGTAAAGTTCATTGTCAGGATCTTTTGAGAGGAGTTCTTCAGTAGCTTTTAAAGCAAGAGAATGAATCTTCAGGGCTTCTTCATATGCACCTACTGTCTGCATTATACTTCCTTTTATAGTCTGGACATAGAGAAATATATCATGTGCCTCCACTTCCAATGCAGCTTCTTCGGCTTTTTCAAGCTCTTTTAAGGCTTCTTCAGGTTTACCTTTTTGCGTCAGCTCTAAGGCTTCATTGAAGGAAGTTATTGCTGAATCTCTCAAACTCTCCGACATAATAAAAAGAATGAATTAAAGATGGCTTAAATGTTGCGTTTTTTCACGATGCAATTGTAGCAAAAAGTGTGAGAATAAGAAATGATTTTCTTCGTTTTTTGCACACAGGAAAAAGCCGTGCCGTCGGCGCGTGGACAAATTTGCGCTCAAAAGGCTGATTACGGTTGACGTGGGTTTGATTTCAAAGCGCGTCGAGCTTTTCCTGCATGAGGCTGAGTTCTTCCTGGAGCTGTTTGTTTTCCGGGTTTTTTTCGCTCAGGGTTTTCAGGATCTCAAGTGCTTTTTTGAAGTTTTCTTTTGCCTCTTCTTTTTGCCCCTTTTCAGAAAACAGAGTTCCGAGATTGCTGAGCGTCATTGCTGTATCTGACAGATATTCCGTGTTTTCAGGATAACTTTTAAGGAGCTTTTCATATGTTTTGAGGGCTTTTTCGTACTTTTCTTTTGCTTCTTCGGTTTTCCCCATTCCGGCGAGCAGTTCTCCAAGGTTGTTGAGCGTGCTTCCTTCGTACATTTGATAAAATTCGCTTTCCGGCCTGGCATCAAGCCGTTTTCGGCAGATTTCGAGACCGATTTCATAGCACTTTTGCGAGGATTGGGAGTTGCCAGCCCTCTGAAATATGTTCCCAAGGTTCCCTACGTTGTTCAGGTTCATGAGGAGGGTATCAAGGTAAAGCTTGTTTTCCGGGTCTATTGAGAGGAGTTTTTCGCCGGTCCTTAAGGAAAAGGTGTATGTTTCCAGGGCTTCTTCAAGCCTGCCCAGGGATTGCAGCAGTTGACCTCTTACTTTTAAAGTGTGGAACAAAATGGCTCCATCCTTTGCCTCCTGCGCAATTTTTTCGGCTGTCTGGAGAGATTCAAAGGCTTCCTCGATCTTTCCTTTTTGCATCAGGTCCAGGGTTTCATTGAAATATTTTACTGCTTCTTCTCTCGACTTCTCCGCGAGCATAATAAAAAGACTGACGTGTGACGTTTTATAGCTTATGTTTTAGGCCGTATTTTTTTTGTTTCTTTTACTGTGCTTTTTCTGTGCTTTTTCTGCCCTATTATTATCTTTTTCTTCCAACCCCTTTATATATATTAATAACAACTTAATTACAGATATTTGAAGTTCCGTATCTTTCTTTAACCCGCGTTTTTAATCTTTTGATGCTTATTGATATCTAAAAAGGCAGTTGGGGAAAGTGGATATTGGAGCAGAGAAACAGATAGATCAAGTCAGGGGAAGGGTAGAATCGACGCTCCTAAATATCGCAAGCCTGAAAAAACGTACCTTATTCTCGTGAGTGTCTTTCTCGCAGCTATCCTTTTTTATACCCTTTATATCGGCCAGCTTCTCTGGGGCATAGTTATTGATATCCTTATTTTGAGGCTTTATTTCCTCATGAAAAGGGAAAGGAGTTATTTCAGGGAATGTGACCGGAATGAAGAAGAGGCAGGAACTTCTCATGACCCCCAAATAAAATGGAAAATCAGGCTTGCGAATATTCTTATTACCCTTTTCGTGCTTGGGGTGGTTATTTATTCATACTTTACTTCTCAGTTTATATGGGGAGTCGTTGCGGGTTTGCTGATTTTGCTTTATGTGCATATGTTGTTGTTTTCAGAAGATAACCTTTAAAGGTGAGAATCTTCAAGCTTTAGACAGGCTCTAAAAGACTGCCGGCGCATCTGAGATGAAATCCTTATAAATCCTTATAGATGATTCCTATAGTCGATTCTTAAAGCCTTTCCAGTTTTTCCAGCCTTTCCCGGGTTAAAGCAATGGCTTCTTTAGTATTCTCGTTTTCGGGCTGCCGGGCGAGAAGGTCTTCCTGCATGGTCAGTGCTCTTTCGAGGTTCTGTTTTGCAGCCTCGTTATTTTCCGGGCCCTGCCGGATAAGGCAGTCTCCTAAGAGGCTGAACGCGACTGAAAGTTCGGCCTGATAGCCCAGGTTATCGGGTTTTTCTTCAAAGAGCTTTCCGTAAATCTCAATTGCTTGCCCGAGGATATCGCATGCTCCTTCAAAAGAGCCCGTATCCGTAAGGAGAGCAGCGTAGTTGTTCAGGTTTTCGCCGGCATAGGATCGGAATACTGTATTTTCAGGATCTGTATCCAGAAGGTTTACATAGATCTCATGGGCACGGATATAGTATTCGGCAGCTCTGTGATTTTCGCTTTTCTTTTTAAGAAGGTTTCCAGTATTGCTCAGGGTTGTGCCCATGTAGTGCTTGTAGTCGGTATTTTCAGGGTCGGTTTTGAGAAGTTCTGCGCCCACTCCGAGGGCTTTCTCGTAGGTTTCGAGGGCCTCGTCGTATTTCGATGCAGAATAAAGGATACCTCCGCGCGTGAAAAGGATGTAATAGAGGGCGTCAGTGGACTTTGCTTTACTTGCTGAGTTTTCAGCTTTATCTAGAGTTTCAAGAGCCTTATCCAGTTTGCCTTTTTTGATCTGGTTTACGGCACTGTGGATCTGCTTCAGAAGGAGAAGATTTTTTACCTTGCTTCTGGACATAAGATAAAAATGCCTCCTGTTTTTTAAATAACTGTCGATGCCGATTATGGATGGCCGGGAGAATAATAACTCTGAATTTGTGGACAAAGCTTACATATAAATAGGGGAGATATCATAAGTTAATTGGAACTATCTTAAAGATCGATCTCAAAGATTCATTTAGATTCATTTGAGCATTGATTTCCAAATCGCTTTTTCAACCCAAGTATGCAACTAGCAAATAGTATATAGCAAAAGGTTTCTATATACTATAATACACAGTTGTAGGTTAATTTTATATACAGTAAGTTTATATGATTAGCCGAAGTATGAATGGGGTCACAGCAACTTCAGGAATTGTTATTGTGACATCCGCTTTTTGCCAATCATTTATCACGAAGTCTGTTATTTTTTCGAAAAGATCAGGTATATATGTCGATTAGTAACGTCTATTTAATAACGTTCGAATATGTGAGCTAACCATGGTGTATAACAATAAGAGCATAGACGAGTCTTCGGAGAAGATGGACGAATCCGCTCAAAAATTGGGCGAGTCCGTTCAGGACGTAGACAAGTCTGCGGCCGGGAAGGATGAGTCATCTGCGGCCGGGAAGGATGAGTCCGGTAGGGGTATAACTGGATCCGAATCCAATCAGGTTACTGAATCCGATAAGGTTACGGCCGAGTCTCAGTCTAATCACGATATGGATGAAGATGTTGACATCGGCTTCCTGTTTGAAAACACTTCTAACATAGACGTACCCAAACTTCTTATCGACCAGGTGCTGGGGCAGGAGCATGCCGTAGAAGTCGTAAAGAAAGCGGCTAGCCAGAGACGGCATATCATGATGATAGGAACTCCAGGGACAGGGAAATCCTTACTTGCAAAAGCAATGGCAGAGCTTCTTCCCAAAGAAGAACTCAAGGATATCCTTGTATATCCTAATATGGAAGACCTCAACAACCCTAAAATCAGGGAGGTTCCTGCCGGAAAGGGCAGAGAAATCGTCATGGCTCACAAGATGGAAGCCAGGAAGAAAGCGCAGGCCAGGAACATGCTCATGATGCTTTTTGTATTGGGCATTATAATCTATTCTTATTTTGTTGCCCAATTGCTCTGGGGAATTATTGCAGGCATCATGATCCTCATGTTAACCCGCCAGTTTCTTCCTAAAGAGGAAATGATGATCCCGAAAATGGCGGTTTCCAATTATGACAAAGAGCACGCACCTTATATCGATGCAACCGGAGCCCACGCAGGCGCTCTGCTTGGTGATGTCAGGCACGACCCTTTCCAGTCAGGCGGGCTTGAGACCCCTGCTCACGACAGGGTAGAAGCCGGAGATATCCACAAGGCCCATAAAGGTGTGCTCTTTATTGATGAAATCAATACTCTCAGGCTGGAATCCCAGCAGAGTCTCCTGACTGCGCTTCAGGAAAAGGAATATCCTATTACCGGGCAATCCGAAAGAAGTTCAGGCGCTCTTGTTAAAACTGAACCTGTACCTTGCGACTTTATTATGGTCTCTGCAGGGAACCTGGACGCAGTGCAGAAGATGCACCCTGCGCTAAGGTCAAGAATAAAAGGTTACGGTTACGAAGTCTACATGCGGGACTCCATGGAAGACTCCGCTGAAAACCGGAAGAAAATGGTCCGTTTCGTTGCCCAGGAAGTTGTTCGGGACGGGCATATTCCTCACTTTGACGAAGGCGCAGTAGAAGAAGTAATCCGTGAAGCCAGAAGGCGGGCAGGCAGAAAAGGCCATCTGACCCTGAAGCTCCGTGACCTTGGCGGGCTTGTGCGCGTGGCAGGAGACATTGCCCATTCCGAAGGCGCTCCAATTACAACTGCAGAACATGTGCTTGCAGCAAAGACGATTGCAAGGTCTATCGAACAGCAGCTTGCAGACAGTTACCTGGATCAGCGTAAGGAATACGAATCCTTCATGAAAAATGGTTCTGCTGTGGGCAGGGTCAACGGGCTTGCAGTCATGGGTGGAGATTCCGGAATTGTACTACCCATAGTTTCCGAAGTCACCCCTGCACTTTCCGGGACCGAAGGGCGCATTATCGCAACAGGTAAGCTTAAGACGATTGCAAAGGAAGCAGTACTAAATGTCTCTGCCGTGATTAAGAACATGACCGGTACGGACGTATCCAGACATGACGTCCATATCCAGTTTGTAGGGACCTATGAAGGTGTTGAAGGAGATAGTGCATCAGTTTCCATTGCAACAGCCGTCATATCTGCCATTGAGAAGATTCCTGTGGACCAGACGGTGGCAATGACAGGTTCCCTCTCTGTAAGGGGAGATGTCTTGCCTGTAGGTGGAGTAACCTACAAGATCGAGGCTGCAGCCCGGGCAGGTATAAAGAAAGTCATTATCCCGAAAGCAAACGAGGCAGATGTTCTTATTGAAAAGGCGTACCGGGATAAGATCCAAATTGTTCCGGTTTCCACGATTGCGGAAGTGCTGGAGCATAGTCTTGTGGGCCCTAGAAAGAACACTATTATCGAAAAACTGAAGAACATTACAAAACTCAGTTTCGATATTCCTGATGTCTCATCCGCTACCGTACAGGCTAAAAATCTTCTTGGATGCAGGAACTGATTATGACAGGTATTATGCAGGACATCAAATTTCATGACTGCAGGGTAATAGAGGGAAGTTCCACCTCTATTGTCCTGGATAACGGAAAGATCGAAGAAATTTCCCGAAACTTCACGCGGGGGGCCGGCATAAGGGCTCTCTGTGGGGGTTCCTGGGGTTATACGGCTATAGAAGGAGAAATCGACCTTAAACAGGGAGTCGAAGCTGCATCAAAACTTGCTTTTTCTATGAATACTAACACTCCCAAAGAAGCCGTAGAACTTGCAGCCGTGAATTTCCCGGAGATGATGAATCTCCCTGAGATCAGGATCGATCCAAGGGATGTTGCTATCGAGGAAAAGGTTGACCTTTTGAAGAGCATAGAAACTAATGCAAAGGTAAAAGGAGTCAACAGCACCAAAGTAATGTACCTGGAAGCCGAGTTTAAAATCGAATACCGGAATTCCGAGGGCCTGGAATGTGCCTATGAGCTTCAGAACGTCGGTTTTTCCGTTTCTGCAGTTGCTTCGGAGAACGGTGTATATCAGGCAGGCAGGGAGAGCCGGTTTGGTTATGGATATGAGCTCTTTGAGAAAGAAAATGTTCTTGAGCTTGCAGGCAGGGCAGGGGATACCGCAGTCGAACTTCTTAAAGCGAAAACCCCTAAAGGCGGGGAGATGCCTGTGATTCTTGATCAGGAACTGGCTGGTGTCTTTGCCCATGAAGCCGTTGGACACGCTTCGGAAGCCGATCTTGTTCTCGAAGGAGATTCGATCCTTGAAAACAGGATAGGAGAACAGATTGCATCTCCCCTTATTACGATCATCGATGACCCTACCCTTCACGAGTTCGGTTACTATCCTTTTGATGCTGAAGGAGCACAATCAAGAAGGACCGAGATTATAAGTAAAGGGGTTTTTAATTCCTATCTCCACTCTCGAGAAACTGCAGCCAAACTCGGGGGAACTCCAGGGAACTGCAGGGCTCAAGGTTATTCCATGCCAGTTGTCAGGATGAGCAATACATTCATAGACAACGGGGATGCCAGGTTTGAAGAAATGCTTGAAGAGGTCAGGGATGGAATGTATCTTATCGGATCCAGAGGCGGACAGGTGAATACAGGGGAAGGGATTTTCCAGTTCAATGCCGAAAAAGGGTACCTGATAAAAAACGGAGAACTCACTGAGCTTATAAGGGACGTCTCTCTCTCTGGAAAAACCCTTGAGATTCTCAACCAGGTAGTTCTTGTGGGCAATGACCTGAAAATGACTGCAGGCAGATGTGGAAAAGCCGGGCAGCTTGTGCCCGTATCAGACGGTTCTCCTCATCTGGCTATCTCAAAAGCCCTTCTGGGAGGTGCCTGAAGATGTACGATCTTGCAAGAAAAGCCCTCAAGCTGGCAGAAAAAGCAGGAGCTGAGGAGGCTGAAATCTATTACGCTGCAAGTCACTCAACGGGTGTGAATTTTAAAAAGGATGCCCTTGAGAGTGCTAAAGATCGCTTTTCGGAAGGCATAGGTATCCGGGCTATAGTAAATGGAGCTGTGGGTTTTGCCAGCACAAATTCTAAAATAAAACTCGAAAATGCTGTTGAAGTTGCAGTTGCCGAAGCCAGGGTCCGAGAAAACGACCCTGATTGGGTGTGTCTACCTTCTAATGAAAAATATCCCACGGTATCGGGCATTTTTGATAAAAAAGTAGAGGCAATGGAACTCGAAGAGTGCATTGGGTATGCCCTGGCACTCGTTGAAGGCACAAAAGAGTTTCCAGGTACGCTTCCGACTTCAGGAGGCTTTACCCGGGCAAAGGGCAGACAACTTATCCTGAATACAAACGGGATAGAAATAGAAGAAGAATCCACAGCGGTTTCAGGTTTTGTGGATGTTATTACGGTAAACGGGCATACTTCAACAGCTTATGATTTTGCCGTTTCTCGCTCTCTTGATATCGATTTTTTTGCCATCGGAAAAAGTGCATCTCAACTTGCCCTTAAGTCTAATGGCGGAATAAAAATCGAACCTCAAAAGACTGACGTGATCTTCCATCCTTTTGCCTTCTCAGATATTATTGAAGAGGCTTTTTCCCCTTCCATTGACGCGGACAATGTCCAGAAAGGAAGGTCAGGCCTGATAGAAAAGCTTGGAGAGGAACTGGCAGTTCCGGAACTTAGCATCTACGATGACGGGATGATTGAGGCAGGAATCGAGACTTCAGTGTCTGACGACGAAGGGATTCCTTCACAGAGAACCACTGTAATCGAGAAAGGTGTGCTTGAAACCTATCTGTATGACAGCTATACCGCAGGAAAAGCAGGCGTGAAGAGCACAGCAAATGGCTCAAGGTCTTCTTATACAAGTCCTCCTTCGGTAGGGCTAAGGAACTTCATTATCGATTATCCGAAGACGGATGTTATTGCTGATACGCAGTCCGGAATTTTCGTAAATACGATTATAGGTGCCCACACAGCAAACTCAATTTCAGGAGATTTTTCCGTAGAAGCCAGAAATGCTTTCACAATCAAAGACGGAGCTCTTGATAAGCCTGTAAAGTCTCTTATGATTTCGGGTAATGCTTTCGAACTCTTAAAACATATCACAGGTGCAGGCTTCGATGTCAGGAAAGTCGGCGGTATAATTACGCCTTCTATCCGGGTTTCGGATCTGAGTGTAATAGGTTAAAGGCTCTTTAAGCCTTTTCTTTTTTATAATGATGCGTTGCAAAAAGAATACTGCGTTTTAACGAGAATACTGTATTTTAACAGGATTCAGTTTGCGGAAGAATTTCCCTTCATTCCTCAATTTCGTCTTTTACGACCAGCACCGGTATTTTCGAATGCCTTACTACATTTTCAGCTATGCTTCCCAACAGGAACCTTTCAAGTCCTGTTTTTCCAAGTGTACCCATGACGATAATGTCTATGCCTTCTTGTTCTGCAAACTCCAAAACTTTTTCTGCAGGATGTCCTTCAAGAGTTACAGGTTCTACTTTAATGCCGGCAGTTTTTCCGGCATCTTCAATAAAAGCGACGGCTTTATCCCCTTCATCCTGTAGAAATTCTCTTAATGATTTTTCCCACCCAAAGTCTCTTGGAGAATAGCCTGACGGGACAATTACGTACACAGCATAGAGCTTTGCTCCACTGAGCCTCGCAAGCTCAATTCCTGTTTCAATTGCTTTTCTGACGGCTTTCGAACCGTCGGTTGCAACCATTATCTTTTCGTATTTTTTGCCTTCCACCCTAAAATCCCCAATTTTTTACATTATACCTTACAATTCCAAACTTCTGGAAACTTTCTATTGTACAGGCATTTTCTTATTTGTCCACTCTTACCGAAAAATGCATCCCATCCACATATTATTATATACAATTATTATATAAATTACTTTTTAGTTAAGTTTTCATCTATTTGCTCTTGAGCGGATCCCAAAACTCAAAATTGCTTCTCTAAATCTCTTATGTTGAATGCCCAACAGAGTTTCTGATCATGAAAGCAATTCTGAAAAACTCAAATGATTCAGAATAAAATGGATTTTGAGATCGGATCATTGAAATCCTTTCAATTTTTCTGTGTAGAATAATTCCCTGTTTTATTAGTCATATCGGATAAAAAGCTTTAAAACTTAATGTATTTTCTAATTATTTTGGCACAAAAAGGAATCAGCTTTCTTACTCACCAAAATAGTTATATAGAGCTTAATCGTCAAAAAGGGTTGGTGAACGGATAACGCTCAAAATCAAGTATTATTTACAATAATTATATCCAACATATTTTAACCTCCTCCAAAAACCCCCGTTCACTACCATGTTTTTTATATATTTTTTAAGTTTATACAAGTAATTTTTAGTTATCTGTCTTCTACTTTTCTTTCCTTTCAGATCGTCTTATTCTAAATTTTCAGGAACTTCCTTATTGCAAAAAGCTTTTCCTGGAAGTTGGCTGCGAAGTGCAAATCAGGAGCATGAAACATGTTCCAAGCATGAGCACGATCATTGTCTGTATGTTTGTGACTTCCCCTGCCGAATCCAGTGGACCCACAAGAGAGATTCCCAGGATAGGACTTGCTACATAGCTTGTAAGCGGGACGGTTGATCTAAATATATTTTAAAAAGTTCAGCATCAGGAAATACACTGAAAATCTCGAAAGTTCTCTGTTCCTGAAGAACAAAAATAATAGCAGTTGCAATAAGGTAAACTCCTGCAATCCCCAAAAAGCTCTGAATTCTTTCTAAGTATAGGGATTGCAAAATTCAGTACTCTGATGAAAAGTCCTATCACTGAGAGTTATTTACATAGATAAGTAAATCAATATACCCGAAAAAGTCTTGATTTCTGCCCAGAAAAATTTAATATTTACTTCCTTCTTCGGTACTTTCTCCCCTTACAACAAGTACTGCTTTTTTAGAGTGCCTTACCACATTTTCGGCCACGCTTCCGAGCAGGAATCGATCAATTCCGGTTCTTCCGAGTGTACCCATAACGATGATGTCAATACCGTTCTTTTCTGCAAAATCGACAATCTCATTTGCAGGGCTTCCTTCAAGAAGGACGGATTCTACCTTAACATTTGCAGCTTTTCCGGCGTTTTCGACATAAGCTGTTGCTTCCTCACCTTCAGTCCTGAAATATTCTAAAGTGGTCTTTTCCCATTCCACATCTTTTGGATAACCTATCGAAAGCCCTCCAGGTGCGATAACATAGACAGCATACAGTTTTGCTTCGCTAATTTTTGCGATTTCAATTGCTGCATCAACTGCTCTTTTGGCGAGTTCAGAACCGTCAGTTGCAATCATTATCTTGCTGAAACTACTGCTATTCATATCTGGCTCCCCCTTTTAAGTTCTCTCTGTTAATAGGACAACGTCCTTTATATAATCTCATTCCGGAAGGAAACGATGGCGCAGACGGGCACGATTACTTGCAGCTGAATGCGCCAGCACGATTCTGTTTATCTTGCGAGTTACACAGCAGTTTAAGTCGGTACTAAAACTAATCCATGCAAAACCCAGGACAGATACATTTTTCTAACCGCAACTTACTGGTGAATAACTGGGCAGTCGATTATTTTATGGTTTTTGTTCCGTCTTCCCGCAAAATTGGCATAGAATTTAGAGTTTTAAGTTAGGATTTTGAAGCTTGTAGGCACACATGTGCTAGAGTGAGGTTACTAAATGGAATAGCACTGGGAACCTGAGGAAGCTTTCCTTATAACCCGTGATCGGTAAGCATAGGATCTTTAATACGCGCAGTTATTCATCAGTATATTGCAGGTAGAGAATGAATCTGCCTAGGTTTTGTAAGGATTAGTTTAAATATCAACTTAGGTGACTTTTGAATTGTACAAATTCTCTTTTATATATGTCCTAAATATGAGTTTGGGCATTACATCCTATCTATTCTTTCGGTGTAACTTCTCGAACAATCCTAGGACTTACGCACTTCAGATTCAAAATCAAGCACAGTAGCCATCAGATTTAGAATTTGAATTTCAGAAAGTTGTAAGCCTACTGCAGTTGATTTAGTACTTCAAGTGCGTAAGTCCTAAATCAAATATTAAGAAAGAATCTCAGACTCAAAATACTACGAAAAATAGTATAATTTCATCCACAATAGTAAAAATTTATAAAGGATTAATTCAAAAAAGTTTATGGAGTGTACAAAAAAATAACTTTCACAACACATGAACTTGAACACAATTTTGGTGCAACTCATGGTGAAGCATATAGCTGGGATAGTGGATCTTCTCATTACTACACTGCTATGTGGTCTCCTTTCACGGGCTAAACTTACCCTAACTACATGCAGCCTGAATTTTCTAATTTAAATAACCACGGAGACTCTAGTCACAACAATATATTGCACATCGTAACGAGTAAGAATACAATTGTAGGATTCCAATAAACATTCTAAGAAATTGTTGGCGAATAATTGTGTAATTTTTAATTCCATTGTAAATTAAAACGATTTAAGCAAGTGGGAATAATTACACAATTTTTTAAACATATACAATCTCTTTAATGGGTTGTATAAATCACAATATGTATCTTGATTAAAAAAGCCTATCCAAAAGTATTGTGACTTACTGTAACTTTTACAATAGGCAATATTCACAACCAGAACGGATATTCAATATTTAGACCTATTGTAACTTTTACAACATGCCGTTATTGACTTTTCGGGTAGACTCTAAGCGAGAAACCATGATAAATTGCCTATTTCTACAGCAGTTTTCCAAATTATTCATTGGTGTGATATTGGAACAAGACATTGATTTTAACTTTGGTGCTAGAAATTTGGGACTATTTTTTGCTCCAGAATCGATGGCACACAGAAAAAGGAGATTCCTTAACCGATAACCAATGAAATTATAACTATATAGATCTTAATTGAGGAATAAAATGTCCAGAAAAAAATTCAAATCGCATTTGTGATCATATGCCTTTTGTTAGTTATTATTACTTTAAACTCTTTTGTGTGGCATAACTCTTTTATTGACAAAGAAGAAACCAATAATGAAAATAGAAGTTCATTTTTCATACATAATTGGGGTAATACAAGTCATGAAGTTACTGTAGAATTATTTAACTCAAAAAACGCTTCTGTATTTAACGAATCATATATTTCAGTTCCTGGAGAAACTATAGAAAGCCAATTTCCAATTACACCGGTACCAGGAGTAGAAATTAAAGTCACATTAGATAACAGTGTCACCAAGACCTTAATTGTTTCAAAGGATTTAATAGGCCTAACACTATATATCGACATAGATATAATCCCCAATGACCCATTGATCCTAGGTCCTGCTCTTCCATGATTTAGTGGTAGAGCTCATCCCAAAACCAATCTCATTCCCAAATCCGTAAAGTTTTAGAACCAGAAGGAAGTTTAATCTGATCCTTTTCATCAGAAAAAGAGAGCAAGATAGCTTCTTCCTCTATAAAGGAATAAATGGTTTTATCATCTGAAAGATTCCTGAAACATTCCATAACAAAGAATTTTATCATAGAAGAAATACTGTATTTAAAGTGCCAACTTTTGTTATAAAATTAGGGCCCTCTAAAAGTGATCTGTTTTTAAGGATTATTAAGCCTTATTTACCATATTAGATATAATATTAGTGTTTTCCCAATAAAGGTACAGTTGATAAATGATTTATTTGCCATTTAAAGGAATAAATGCCCTCAATTTTCTGATTAAAAGCTTTTTAATCTCTATTCTTAATATCAAAGTTCGTATAACGGAAAATGGAATCAGATGCCGCAATTATAAATATAAATTACCAAAAAATAAAGCCTTCATTTAATTCGATTATCTATTTTAAAGCTTAATATCATCTATTTCGCTAAAATATTAATTTTTAAATAGTACCTTTGTTGGGGGGCCCTGAATATACGCTTATCAATAAAATAAACATTCTGATCTTCATTTTACACGCTGATTTAGGAGGGCCCTAAAAATGTACGTTCGACGTGCTTTGCCATATCGTCAATGCAGAGGAAGTGCAGGAATTGGCAAATTGAAGCGCTTTCTCTGCTAAGATAGTTATCAAGGGAGTCCTCAAAGAGGACTCCTTTGTATAACAGACTGTTTTTCGACATGAGAACGGAATATCTGGCATTATTTAAAGTTGCCATTGTCGAATAAAGACAAGAACCTATCAGAGTTAGTGAAAAAAGAATAAGTTTTTAAGTCAAAATCCTATTTGAAAGGCTTTTCTTTAAATATCGTTCACCTCGGTAAAAATAAGGGCATGTGTTGGGCAGGCTTCGACACAGGCAGGCAGATACCTGCCCTCGCAGAGGTCGCATTTTATCCCTGCTTCAGCTTGCCTGTTGATTACCCCACGATTGTGATTCATGGAACTGGTCCAGCAGCCCATAACAAGAATCAATTGATATAGAGAAACAAAACGGGAACATACCGTAGAACAGGTCCAGCAGTCTACGCAGCGTTCCGGGTTATGGGTTATAATGCTGGTAATTGAGTCCTGAGAAAGAGCCTTTGTGGGGCAAACCGAAACACAGGGTGCATCCTCACAGTGATGGCAGGTGATCGGAATTGAGATTTCGGGGCCGGGAAGGTACTCCACAGAAATGCGTCTTTTCGAGGCTGGGTTTTCTTCTAAAGCCGAAAAGAGATTCTTACTCTTTGAATGTGCAACTGCACAGGCAATCTCGCAGGATTGACAGCCCAGGCAGCGTTCGGGCCGGATCATCACGTCTTTCATTATAAATCATCTCCGTGATTCCAGGCCCAGTGCCTTTCTTTTTTCATCAATATGCTCTAGCATAAGATCTGCCGCTTTGAAAGGGTCAGGCTCAACCGCAAAGCTTGCTCCGACTACGCTGTTTAAGTCTTTTGTCAGAAGGGCCGTAACTGCCTGGCTTCCCAGGACAGGTGGAACAGTTCCGAGCACCGTAAACACGCCTGAGGACACCACATAAGCCCCTATACTGACTGCTTTTTCACTCATCCATTCCGGGGCAGCTGCTGCTGCCGGGAGGTCGCTTATGTCCACACCCAGGCGGTTTGCAAGCGCTGACGAAATTAGAAGGATGCGGCTGATATCTACACAGGAACCCATATGCAGGACCGGGGGTATGCCTAGAGCTTTACAGACTGTTTTTAGCCCGTCGCCCGCGAGTTCAGCGGCTTCCGGCAAAAGCAAGCCTGCTTCGGCGCAGGCAATCGCGTTGCAGCCGGTTGTTACCACGAGCACATTGTTTTTGATCAGTTCTTTAACAAGGGTGACATGCCCGTAGTTATGCATTACTTTTATGTTATTGCAGCCGACAACGGCACCTATTCCCCAAACTGCCCCGCTTTTTATCGCCTCAATGAGGGGGTCAGGGCTTCCGCCGAGTGCACTGAGGATAGCTTCGACACTGAAACCGACCATACATTCCCGTTTTTCTTCCGGGATATTTACCTTCTCCGGAATCCTGTTAGGGAAGTTTTCGATGGCTGCCCTAACAATTTCTTTTGCGATTTCATAAGCCCTATCTTCATGGAATTCCATCCTCAAAGTATTGGGGAAATCGGCCTTTGGGGATGTGGATATAAACTTTGTGTGATAGCAGCCAGTAAGTTCTCCAAGAGACGGCATGATGCACTGGACATCAACAACCATAGCTTCCACAGCGCCTGTAATCACTGCCAGTTCCTGCTGGAGAAAGGTTCCTACTATGGGGGTCCCGTGCCGCATCAGGGTCTCGTTGCCAGTACAACAGATCCCGGCAACATTTATTCCTATTGCACCTTTTTCCTGTGCAAGTTTAAGAAGCTCGGGATCTTCTGCAGCTTCCACGATCATTTCTGAGAGAATCGGTTCATGTCCATGGACAATTACGTTTATCTTCTCTCTGGAAAGTACCCCCAGGTTAACAGTGCTTCTTCTCGGCTGCGGGGTTCCGAAGAGTATGTCCTGGACATCTGTGGCAATCATCGAGCCTCCCCAACCGTCCGAAAGCCCTGTGCGCAGTCCCTGTAACAGGATATGGGTTGCATTGTTGTCCACACCCATATGAGTCCTGTGCATGCATTCTACTATTTCCCGGTCAATTCCCCTGGGCTCTATTCCAAGCTCGGTCCAGAGTTTGAGCCTTGGTCCGGGAGCCCGCTTGGCGCACAGGAGATTTCCGTCCTGTTTTCCAAATTCAAGAAGCAGTGCATGGGCTAGTTCGGCTGCCACTTCCTCGCACCTTTTTCCCTCTGCGGGAATTCCGTACTCCAATGCAATGGATAACAGTTTTGTTTCGTCTTTTATCTTATAACTTCCGGCTTTTCCTTCACTCATTTTCTTAAAGGTCAGCACTGCATCTCTTGCATGATCGGAGTGAGCTGCCGCACCTGCAGCAATCATCCTCAGGAGATTTCTTGCAACTATAATATCTGCAGTAGCACCACATACACCCTTGTCAGCTCCTTCTCCGAAAGGGTCTATTCTGCAGGGGCCCATGTTGCAGTTCCGGCAGCAGACTCCAAGCTGTCCGAAACCGCATTGAGGCAGTTGTTTCTCATACCTGTCCCAGACAGTCTCCATACCTTCTTCTCTGGCTTTCCAGAGCATAGCCTGGCTTGCAGTGTCAATACTTTTCTCATGTATTTCCTGTTTCATCTCATATCCCACACTTTTCTTTATCGCTTCTGCAACTAGCCGGTGTTTCGTTTCTGGCTTCTGATTTTAAGAATGAATCCTAAAATTCGTGATTCTCATAATTAACCCGCTGATTCTTTATTCCTTAATTCAGATTGTCTTATATAAAAATCGGCTAATCTAAAAAATTCTTCAAAATTATCAAATGTTATTGTTTTATAAACTTTTTGAAAAAGCTGCATTTTAGTTCTTAAAGTTGTAACATCCGATATAACTGATATAATTTTCAAACCATAAGTGCCTGTAAATATATAGATTACATTAAAATAGGAGGATGAATTGAATACCGTAAATAGAGGGATAAAGTTCACATCCACAGGACGAAGAAAAAATGAGGATTAGAAATAATGTTATCCCTGCGAAATGTAAAATTATGTCTCATCCTATCGTAAAGCGGCTTTAACGGTGAATTTTGATGAAAAAAGATCTTATGGATATTCTGGCTTGCCCTGTATGTAAGGGCGACCTGATTCTGAACGTTGTCGAAGAAAACGAAGAAGAGGTCATCTCAGGAACCCTCTACTGCCCTGTATGCAAGGAGCATTATCCTATAGATGAGGGAATTCCCAATTTGCTTCCTCCTGACCTCAGGAACTGATGTGAGGGTTAAACTTGCAACAGACATTCCAGAATGTTATTATCAACCGTCAGGAAATAAACTCAATAGAGTTTGAAAACGAAAACATGGAGATCTCCCTTTATCCCGGCGGAGAGCAGACTTTTGAAATCCTGGTCACAAATTACGGATCTCCAACCCATATCCATCTTTCAGTAAGTGAAGAGTTAAAAGGCCAGATCACTTTTTTGAGGGATAATCCGTATGTGCTTCAAAAAGAATATGTTTCCGCAGTTGCAAGAATCCCGCAAGAAGGCAGGGTGCTTACAAAAGGGCAGATCTATATCACAGCAGGTTACGGCTCAAGAAAGAAAGGTTTTCCAGTACAGCTTGGAAAAGTTGATTCAAAGCCGCAAGAAAACTCAAGAGATGAGCCCTATAAATGGGAAAATGAGGGAGATCTGAAGTCTCAAGGGTTCTCAGCGCTACCTGTAATGAAAAATTCTCGCCCGAAATCGGGAAATGCAAACGGACGTGGTGGGCTGTTTTCTTCTATCCGTAAAGGCTTTACGGGAAGCTTTTCAGCTTTCAAGGGGACAAGAGCTCATAAAAATACAGGTCGGAATGAAAAGCTTCTTCTGAATATGGCTTTTGGGGGTCTTCTACTGCTCATATTCTCATTCTTCCTCTACTTCCTTCTGCCATCGAGCTTACAGTTCAGTGTTAGCTTTACCCAGTCACTTTTGTTTTCAATGTTTTTCGTGACATGTATGACATACATCTTGCTAAAAATTGCAGAGGAAAGTTAAGCATCTTCGGGAGACTAAAACCTCTGGGTCTCTAGCCCAGGGGCAGTTCACATCTTCTTTTCCCTCATTCCGTGTTTCGTGTGCCATCTATGGTTCTTAATATCATTTTTGTAGATTATCCTCTCGAACACAGCGAGAAGGACCCCGTGCTATTGCGATTACATCGCAACTCCCAGAAAATCTCGGATTTCCTGGGATCCCGAAGCGAAACTCGGAAGGACCGGGTACTGCAAAGCCGCAATTCTGCTGGCGGAACTCGGGCGACTGAGCTTGTTTTTATTGGAATTTATATTTTAGTTCCATTCCTTATTTAAACCTGTTCTTTTTTGAAAGTAGAGAGTATTTTTTATATCATGAGGATATTGGTATTGTGTTCGTACAAAGGATTAATGACAGATTTCGTAGCTATTTATTTGATTATTTTCTTGTCTAAAGTTCATGTGATTATCCTTTTAGTCTAAAACCGCTGTTAGGAAAATTGTTGAGGAAGATTATCATGAAGTATATCGTAGTTACCGGTGGGGTCATGAGCGGGCTTGGAAAAGGCATCACCATCGCATCCATTGGTAGAAACCTTAAAAACAAAGGTTATAAAGTTACAGCTATCAAGATCGACCCTTACATCAATATTGATGCAGGAACCATGAGTCCCTATCAGCACGGGGAAGTCTTTGTGCTCAAGGACGGAGGTGAAGTCGACCTGGATCTTGGGAATTATGAGCGGTTCCTTGATACGGAACTTACAAGGGACCATAACCTCACCACAGGCAAGATTTACCAGGAGGTCATTTCCAAAGAGAGAAGAGGAGATTATCTCGGAAAAACCGTCCAGATTATTCCCCATGTTACAAACGAGATCAAAAACAGGATAAGGAAGGTTGCGGCCCGGAGCGGGGCTGATATCTGTCTTATTGAAATCGGAGGGACTGTTGGGGATATTGAAAGCATGCCTTTCCTTGAGGCTGTACGCCAAATGCACAGGGAAGAGCCTGCCGAAAATATCGTATTTATTCATGTGACCCTGGCTATGGAAGACCTTCAGGGTGAGCAAAAAACCAAGCCTTCCCAGCATTCCGTAAAGGAACTCAGGGCCCTTGGTCTCAGCCCTGAAGTGATCGTTGTAAGGTCAAAGTCTCCTCTCCAGGAAAGTGCCAAAGAGAAAATCGCCCTCTTTTGTGACGTGCCTCAGGAACTGGTTATCAGTGCCCATGATGCCGACGACATTTATGAAGTTCCTCTTGAGATCGAAGAGCAGGGATTGACCACCCAGCTAATGAAGCACCTGCAACTGGAATCAAGTGTCGAAGGCAGTGGATGGAAGGATATGGTCGCAAGAATGAAATCCACAACCGATAAGGTCAAACTGGCAATTGTGGGAAAATACACCAATCTTGAGGATTCTTACCTCAGTATCCTTGAGGCTGTCAAACATGGGGGAATAGATAACAGGTGCAAGGTTGAGGTCAATATGGTTGAAGCTGAAACCCTCGAAGAAGATCCGGCAGAGGTTGAGAAGCTCCTTCAGTTTGACGGAATCCTTATTCCGGGTGGCTTTGGTGGGCGCGGCACGGAAGGCAAGATGAAGGCGATAAAGTTTGCCAGGGAAAACAATATCCCGTTCCTTGGGATCTGCCTGGGCATGCAGCTTGCAGTCATTGAGTTTGCCCGAAATGTAGCTAATCTTGGAAAGGCAAACAGTACTGAGTTTGACGAAGATACCCCCTACCCGGTAATTGATATTCTGCCGGAACAGACAGGTATTGCTAATATGGGCGGCACGATGCGCCTTGGGGACTATGAAGCCCTCCTCAAAGAAGGTTCTATTGCCACAGAACTCTACGGAACTAATTACATTGTCGAGCGCCATCGTCACAGGTACGAGGTTAATCCGGAGTTCGTGGACAGGCTGGAATCCTTTGGCATTATCTTTTCCGGCAAAAACAAGAACAGAATGGAGATTGCCGAGATTCCTGGCAAACGTTTCTTCTTTGCTTCCCAGTTCCATCCCGAGTTCAGGTCAAGACCGGGAAGGCCGTCTCCTCCGTTCGATGGTCTTGTCAGGGCCATGTGTAAGTACAGTAAGGAAAAAGAAGGAATACAGTAAGGAAAAAGAAGGAATTAAGTAAGGAAAAAGAAGGAATACAGTAAGGAAAGAGAAGAGCGGTAATTCAGGTAAAAGTTATTTGAGGGAATCTATCGTTTTTAATTCCCTTTTCATCCTTTTTCTGCCTTTCTTAATCCTTATTAACCCTACCAAGTCTAATCTGATCCCTGTAATATCCTGTTACCGGATAAATTACACTTTTGATATAACCTGACATTCCTGCTAAAGAATGTTTCTCTCGCGGGAAACTGATAAATACTTTTAAAACTGAAAATAGTAGATTACGGCGATGTCCGTTCAGGCACTTTATTTCAATAATGCCTGTAACAGATATTGCAACTTCACTAAAGTCTATGAAGGTACGCACTATGGCAATGTCTAAAAAAGATATGGATAAGAAGAAGATCGCTAAGAAGGAAAAGATGGGAGAGCTGGAAAAAATGGCTTCCGCAGGCAGCAAGGATGCAAAGAAGAAGCTTGCAAAGGAAATCAAGAAGAAAAAATAATTCCCGAATAAGTGTCTCTTTTCTATATAGCGTGTGAGAAGATCAGGGGATCATTTACCCCGATCCTCAGGGGATCATTTACCCCGATCCCACCCAATTTTTATTTAAAAATCGTATAATCAAGAGTACTACTTTTATTATCCTCTAATGTCGTTATTTTTATAAATTTCTGAAAATTCTAAAAATAAATCTACAGTTAATCATATTATTCTCTCACTGCTTATTTTTATCTTTATTGGCATTCAGCCCGCAGAATTTTCTAACTTTATATGGTTTCTCAAATCCAGATTATCGGGTCTATTGAACTTGATTTCTCAGGCTTCTTGAGCACTTTTTAAACCCTTTTGATTTTTTGAGATCAATCGATGAATTTATCTCTTTAAGTTTCAATTTCTTAAAATATACTTGTCGTAATCACTATATCTTTACTTTTATTTTTACTAAGTTTTATATACTTTGAAAGACGGAATAACTCCAGGTGATTATAATGGAGACTATAAGTTTTTCAGATGCTTTTAAATATCCTTTCAAAACTCCGAAAAGACTTCTTTATGCACTCTGGTTGATCATTCCGATTCTGGGTTGGTTTGCACTCTTCGGTTATATCGTAAGGCTGGTTAATGAGTTTGTTGAGGGCAGGTATGAAGGGCTTATCAAACTCGATTTTATGGAAGACCTGAAGCTCGGGTTCATAATTTTCCTGAAGAGTCTTCCTTTCTACATCACATATGTGGCTATAGTTTTTGCAGCAACATTTGTCAATGAAACCCTGGGAAACCTTGTTAATTTGCTGCTCGGGTTTTTTGTAGTCCCTATTCTTGTGGTTAACTTCTTCAGGAAGCAAACCCTTGAATCTTTCTTTGAGTTTCAATTGCTGGATATTGTCAGGAACAACCTTGGAGATTATGTCATGGCAGTACTGAAACAGTACGCTCTTGTTATTATCTTTGCAATCCTTTCAATTGTACTCGTGGGCATACCCGCCATGTTCTTTACAAATTCAATATTCATTGCAAACTTCTACGGAAGACTTGTTGAACAAAAGCGCACCGTGGCTTAAAAACCCAGTCTAAAGATCCCCGGACCGTTTAATCCGGATAAATTTCAGTTTCAGACCAGATTTTCCTGGCTGAATTATATTTTTATTTCTTTCACAGGCTGCTATAGGAGACCTGTATGCAGCTTGCTTTGTAAATTTGATTTGGTGATCAAGTGAGGGTCTGTAAAATGAGAGTTTGTAAATTAAAGATTGCTTTTACGGCTTTTACATTGATAATTATCCAATTATCTCTATTTTGCGGAGTCCATGTAGCCAGTGCCATTTCAAAAGAGCCGGAAATGGAGTCTTTAATCCGGAATCTTAGCGCTTCGGATTTAAATGTTAAAACAGATTCCGTAAAAGCTCTGGTTGAAATTGGAGAACCTGCAGTTGAACCTTTAATCCTGGCGCTTGGAGTTGAAGATCCGGAACTCCGGGAGAACGCAGCCGTAACCTTAGGTAAGATAAAGGACGAAAGAGCCGTGGAACCGCTTATCGGACTGCTTACGGACGAAGAGTGGGAAGTCGAACAAGCTGGAAACAATGCTCTTATTGCAATCGGAAAACCTGCCGTAGAGCCCCTTATTAAGATTTTACAGGATGAAAACGAAAGTGTTTTTCTCCAGAGCAAGGCAGTACAAGTCCTTGCCGGAATCGGAGACGAGAGAGCAGTACAGCCCATGATTCAGGCGCTAAAAAAGAGCCGGAGCTTGATGCAGATCTGGGTTATTTTCTGGGTCTGATGGGGGAACCTGCCGTGGAACCTTTGATCCGGGCCCTTGGTGACGAAGATCCGAACGTCCGGGTGCGCGCGGCTGAAGCTCTCGGTAGAATCGGGGATAAGCGTGCAGTTGTGCCGCTCACAGATGCTCTAAACGATGAAAATGAGATGGTCCGGACATTTGCAAAACTAGGGCTTAAAAGCATTGGATCTCAACGAGAAAATACATTAATTGCCACTTACGGAAAAGAAGGCGAGTTCTATATAGAAGATCAGAGGCGAGAATGGTACGATCAACTCGATACAATCTGTAAACTTGCAAGAAACGATATGGAACCTTATATGTATCCGGAGGGGTCGGTCGTAAGCTATGGCTGGGGCATTGAGAATCGCATAGGAGTAGGAATTCTGGAAGGCTCGGAAGTTAATAATTCTACTCTTGACAATATTTACGGTATATTTGACATGATGGGAAAAGAGATCGGAGTTAACGATGTGCCTGTTGTATTCCGTTATGAAGAATCCGTTCAAACGGAAACTGCACAGGAAGTAGCAGAAGATATAGAAAAAAATAACGAAACAGAAGAGACAGATAAAGAACCTGAAGAAACCGACAAAACGGCCGGAGATGTGCAGAAGTCCACGCCTATTCCAGAGTTTAAGTTCGTTTTTTCATTGTTAAGTACATTAACAGCAGCACTTTATATGAATAAATCTTAATTTGAACTTTAATCTGAATCTTCAATCTGGATAGGTATGAGTATCTTGCTTGGACTTTATGTAGATTCTTTCACTTTTTTCATTTCTCAGGAAGGCCACTCGTATTCTGTGAGCGTCTGCAGTATGGGTGCTAAACACCGGGTGTCTGGAGATAATCATATGCAGAAAGCAAAGATCTGTTCTCACCGCATCCCGGCCTCTTCAGTTTTCAGCTCATCTGCAACGGGTCTACCTTCATGTATTCCCGGAGTACGGTTGTTGCATAACTTCCCTTAGGCAGCATAAACTTAAGCACTGCTTTTGACTTTCCGGGGTTCAGTTCGTCTTCTGCAACCTCAAATTTTGGTTCCACTTGCAAGAGGACTTCCCTGCGGATCCCTTTAGAGCTCATTTCAGGGATTTCTTCTATATTGAAACCTGTCAGAGGGACTTTGAGTTCCTGGATAACTTCTTGCTCTATTTCCCCCGGAATACCTGAGGCAAATTCTGTGTTATAGCCTGGGAGGGGAGCAGTTATGAAGGCACGATTTCTTTTTATCAGGCGGTTCATAGCATTCACCGTCTCTGCCGTAACCTTTTCAGTTTTTGAAGAGTCCGGCAAGCCGACATCGTTCTTAAAACAGACAATATCGCCTTCCACAGCCTGATTTAAGGGAAGGCCTTTTTCTATCCTGCGGCAGATAATTATATTGTATATATATGACTGGTAACCGTGCACAAACATCCTGTAGAGGTTTTTCGGGAGAACTAGAAAAGAGCCTGCAAAATCATCCGGATTTGCTATCAGATGGTTCATCATCGCTCTTTCGTGGCCAAGGCGGAGAGGATAGGTTTTCAGGCCTTCCTTGAAATCGCGGGTTTCTTTGACAGACTGACGGGCTTTTTTTGTTTCTTCCGGCTCAGCAGGGAAAGAGTCGGCAATATAAAGCAGGGCAGCTTTTTCAAAGTCTCCTTCTACAATGGCTTTTCCTACCAAATGAGTAACAGGACGAACAGAGCCGAAACGCTGGACCCCAAAAAAATTAGGTACGCCTCCCTGAATTAGGATGTCGTTTGTAGTTTTTTCGAGCAGATCTCCGGTTTTCTCTGGAGAGCTGGCTATATCCCGGATTGTAATTATGAACTCGTTTCCCCAAAGGTCCCCCAGTTCTACTGATTTTCGGGAGCGTCCCAGGACTTTCAGCTCGATATCTTTTAAATGAATTTTTTCGATCTCAGAAGCATCAATATCAAAAATGCTGATTTTCTGCATTGTGAGTGCACGTTTGTCCTTTGTGCCTGCAACGCTGATCCGCTTCTGGCTTATCTGCAGGATTTTTGAGAGAGTCCGTGTCAGGTGGTGTGTGTCCCAGTCGTGTTTTATAAGCTCAAGAACAAGATATTTTCCTTCCGTTCCTTCCTCTCTATTAGTGATCTCTTTAACAATAAAGTCCTCCACTTCCTGGCGGAGCTGCCCTCCGAGGCCGTCTGTACCCGTGGAGTAAATGTCTATCCCGATCTGTTTTTCAATTTCCGGCACTTGCATGGATTGAATACACTCCTCTATTACGTATTTAGCGAAATTATAGGGCCCCTCCAGGGCTGATGTCGATAGCTCTTATTTCTTTAGTGTTTACGAAGGTCCAGCTTCTATATGTTTCGTTTCCGCTGTCTGCATGAACCTTTGTCTGGGCCGTTTTTCCGGGAAGTCCACCTGCATAAAGGCTGGAAGTCGGGTCAAGCATCAACCAGGAACCGTATTCATCGGTCAGGTAGTTTACATCGACGTTTCCGTAGTAAGCCCTAACTCCTTTGACTGCAGCTTCTGATGCACCGGTTCCTTTGCCCATATAGACCGCTGTAAAGGCATGGCTGTCGGTCAGGTAGATTCGGGTTGTGCCTCCAACGGCCTCGATCATGGATGAGAGGAGAATTGCCTGGTCCTCACAGTCTCCTGCGCCTATCCTCAGAGTGACATTGGCGGGCTCCCATACATCGTTACCCCTGGGATCACTGACGTATTCAATTTCCTCTTTTACCATGTCAAAGAGAGCACATACCTGATAAATATTGTATGCTCCCGGATATGCGCGAGCAACTTCGGCTGCCTTACCCCTAACATCAGGTTCGGCCGGTTCCACCAGTCGGTTTATGGTTTCAAAGTAAGAAGCAGGATTGTATCCGTACTTCGGAGCAAATTTTTCGGGCATTGGCTTAAGATCCGCAGTAAATCCTTTAAGGGAATATGGCTCGTATTCGTGCCATTTGCCTTCCGAAGACGAAGCGAGCAGCCAGAGGACGATATTAAAGCTGGCTTTTTCTTCTTCAGGAACCTGAACTGCGATCACTCCGAGATTTTGCTCTTCGCTGGGAGAAAGCAAAACTCCACATTCTTCCGAATAAATCCGGTTTTCGGAGGCATTAACCGAAATCCCATACCTCTCAATAAAGATCGGATTTCTTCCTTCGTTTTTGATATTGATTCTTATATAATTTACTCCGCCCTGGAAAAACTCTGAGGTCTGATAATTGCTGCTCAGGGAGAAGCCGGGCTGCAGCGGGGTCCTCAGGATAGGAGCATGTTCGCTTTTTCGGGGGGAATATTTGGGTATTGCCGGGAAAGTAAATGAAGTCGGTTGAGGTGTAAATACGCTCTCCGGACTTTTTGAGTCCAGCCCTGAGAAAATATAACCTTTTACCTCATCCTTAAAATTATCAATCGAATCCGAAGACAGTACCCCGGTCATTGTGGCAAATACAACGTATATACATAAAACAGCAGTTATTGAGGCTGCCTTTTTTCCTGAAACCCTTGAATCCCTCATCGATCCCCTCCTGAACAAAAGCACAGGCGGAACCTCTTTCCTGACCTATCAAACAGGATATCATATAGATAGCCTCTGCTCAGCTTCGTTTTAGTGCAGGCTTTCGAAACCTGGTTTTCAGATTTCCGGCACTTAAACAAGTTTAAGGTCCCGCGTAACTTTGTCTATAATTTCTTCTTTTGCCGGCCCGATTCCAAGAACTGTGACCGTTCCCGACGGAATTTCCGTAAGCCCTGCGTCCTGTATAAGAGCAGTAGGAAGTCCTTCCCGTCGAGCCTTTTCTTTAAGCTCGTAAAGGTCTTTAAGGGTGGGAACTTTCAGGACAACTTTTTCTGCCCGCCTTCTTTCCATTTTTCAAGATCGCCTTTGTTTGCCCATTCTGCAGCAGAAATCGCAGCGTGGGCTACCTGTACTGCAAACTTGCCTTTGGAAAGCTTCAGGTCGTCCCGGGTAACTATACACTGTTTATATTCACTCATCCTTTGCCTCGGGTTTATTCAAGGTCCGCCTATTTCTTAAATGTTTTCGGTGTGGCTATCCGGGTCTGCTTTGAACATCGATTTTTATATCCCTGTTCAGACCATTTATATGGCAGATCCGGTCTCAAAGTAAATGTTATCGAGTTGATCTCAAAACTCAAAATTGTGTCTCTTAATCTCGTATTCTAAATAATCAGGATTTCTGATCATGACTATTATTCCTGAAACTTTGACTGATTGAGAATAAAATGGTTTTGGGATCAGCTCATCTTTCAAACTCTTTCTAAAACTCGCATGATATTATTTATGACTGATGTCATTTATAATTTTTTCATAAACTTTGTTCTATGTACTCCAGAATATATCCGGCAGGGTTTATGCCCCATGCATCAAAAATACCTTTTCCTGATGGTGTTCCATTGACCTCAAGGACTAGAGATTTCTCTTTTGCATTGCTGTAACAACTGTAAATTTCTTTGTTAAGATCGTTCGTCAAATTTTCTATAATGTCAACACCTGCAAAAGCCGTGCCTATTGCAAGGGAAGCCTTTTCTGCAATTTCTTTTTGTTCTTCCGTAAGCACACAACGATCTGCACTTCCTCCCTGGCTCAGGTTATTAACCCAGGAACCGGATGCAGCTTTACGGTAAATGGCCCCGATAGCAGTACCCCCAACAACAAAGGCTCTGATATCCCTTCCAGGGTTCTCTATGAACTTCTGGATATATAACATCCCTCTCTCTTCAAGTAGCTTTTGAAGATTCGCTTTCAGGGATAAGGGTTCCGCTTTCCTATCCGAAAACCGGATTTCCCCATCCTTAACTCTTGCAATGTCCTTTCCCTTATACCCGAATACAGGCTTTATGACAGCATCTTCGAACCCTGATATTGCTTCAAGGGCTGCCTCTATACTCTGCACTGCTATTGTTTTGGGTGTAGAGAGTCCGGCTTTTTCCAGGAGATAGGAAGCATGGTATTTATTTGCGGCATTTCTGATAGCCTCAGGAGAGTTAATAACCAGGAGACCTTCTGCTTCCAGTTCCCGCAGGATATCAAACCTGAAAGATACTCCTTCAAAGGTTCCTGCACCTGCATCCCTTACAATGATGGCATCAAAGTCACAGAGATTTATATCTCCTATTTTAAAGGCAACCGTCGATTTTCTGGCTGCCGATTTAGCAGCTGTCGCATTTATGTCGACCTCTGCGGCCCTGAGATCCAGAGCAAAAGGAGAAAAACCTTTTTTCCTCGCTTCATTCATAAGTGCCCGCGCTGTCCAGTCTTCCGGGTCAGTGATTATGATCCCGATTTTTTTCATAAGGTATCATCTCGAAGATACCAGATCAAGTTTACGATAAGGAGATATGGAAGGCTTTTCAACGGTCTCATTGAATGGATTTGGATAAGGTAATTAGCTTCTCAGCAGGCCTATGGCTTCTCAGTAAACCTCCAGGATTCGAGTTTACTTTCATTTCTGCTCTGGAAGGGGTTCAAGGCCCTGCTTTTTGCGGTATTCGTTGATTGCGCTGTGGATAGCTTCCCTGGAAACAACTGAACACTCCAGTTTTCCGGGAGGCAGCCCTTCAAGGGCTTCAGCTACGGCGTCGTTTGTAAGCTCCCAGGCTTCTTTAAGGGTTTTGCCTTTTATCAGCTCAGTTGCCATGCTACTGGACGCAATTGCTGCTGCACAACCGAAAGTCTTGAACTTCACGTCTTCGATTCTATCATCCCGGATTTTCAGGAATATTTTCATGTGATCCCCGTGCGGGTTTCCGGCTTCTCCAATGCCGTCAGCATCCTCAATTTCCCCTACGTTTCTCGGGTTCATGAAATGGTCCATAACTTTTTTATTATACACAAAATTCCCCACATTCTTACATTCTTATACTCTTTCGACTTATTTCTCACATGCAGTTGTTGGTTTATAGAAAGGAGACATAGCCCTCAGCTTTCCAACGGTTTCAGGCAACACTTCCAGTACATAATCAATGTCTTCTTCAGAGTTTTCATCTCCCAGGGTCAGGCGAAGGGAACCCTGAGCTATTTCCGGAGGCAGCCCTATTGCCCTGAGCACATGCGAGGGTTCAAGAGAGCCTGAAGAACAGGCGCTGCCTGTGGAGCTGCAGATTCCTCTCTGATCGAGCATGAGAAGAAGAGATTCACCTTCAATGTACTCAAAACTGAAGTTCAGGTTGTCCGGAAGACGCTTTTCCGGGTGCCCGTTCAACCTGCAGTCAGGAATTTCCAGGATTCCGGCAAGGAGACGGTCTCTCATTTTTTTTGTCCTCTCATTGTGCTTCTCCAGATTTGCTGTTGCAAGCTCTATTGCTTTTCCCAGGCCTACGATACCTGCGACGTTCTCGGTTCCTGCTCGCTTTTTTCGCTCCTGGCCGCCTCCATGCATGTAATTCTCAATTTCCGTCCTTTCCCGCAGATAAAGGGCTCCAATTCCTTTCGGCCCGTAGAACTTATGGGAAGAAAGGGAAAGCATGTCTACATTCCTATCTTTCTGCTTCATATCGAGGGGGATTTTACCTATAACCTGCACGGCATCGGTATGAAAAGGAATCCCATGCTCCTTCGCAATCTCACCTATTTCAGGAATCGGTTCTATAGTCCCGATTTCATTATTGGCGTACATAACCGAGATAAAGATAGTATCCTTCCTGATTGCAGCTTCCACCTCTGAAGGATCTACAAGCCCGTACCTGTCTACAGGCAGGTAAGTCACATTAAAACCCTTTGTTTCCAGGTATTCGCAGGGATAGAGCACTGCGTGATGTTCTATTGGCGTAGTGATGATATGTTTTCCTTTTTTCGTCTTGCAAAGGCTGTTCCCTTGATAGCCCAGTTATCGGACTCAGTCCCCCTGAAGTGAAATATATCTCTTCAGGATTAGCCCCTATAGCCTTTGCAAGCTGCTCACGGGCGGCTTCTATTGCTTCTTTGCCTTCTCTTCCTATTGAGTACAGAGAAGAAGGATTCCCGAAATGTTCTTTCAAAAAGGCAGCATAGCTTCAACTACTTCAGATTTTGTGAAAGTAGTAGCTGCGTGGTCCATGTAAACAAAGCGCTTTTCTCCCATCAGAATCCCCCTATGAAAATAGGGGTTTGCGCAATATGAATTTATTGTCTCACATACTATTCCCTGGAGTTTCTTCACCACTGGGCTTTTTGAATCATTTTATTTCTTACTGGAAAACCTTATGTGTCCTGCTTACGCGCAAAAAAGCTATAAAATAAAAAAATCTTCTGGCTCAGGAAAGATATATATATGGAAATTTTGTAGTTCCGTTTCAATCAGGCGGAGGAAAAACAAACCTTGCTAAAAGAGTTCTCAATTATTCTGATCATATATTTCCTGGGCGAACTGCTACAGAAAATATCAGGGCTGCCGATTCCAGGTAACGTCGTGGGAATGCTCATCCTTTTCTTAGGCCTGTATACTGGCATAATCAAACTCAAGATGATAGGCAAAATAAGTGATTTTTGCTTGATAACCTGGCTTTTTTCTTTCTCCCTGCAGGGGTCAGCCTTATAACCTGTTTTTCCCTGCTTGAAGGAAAATGGACTGCAATTCTTGAAGTTTCACTTATTTCTACCGTTGTAACACTGGGTGTGACAGGGCTTACAGTGGAATTCGTTAAAAAGTCCCTCGGGAAAAAGCCGGTAAAAGCAGCCTGTTTCGGGGAAAATAAAAGCTCATCTGAAATAAAAACGATAGAGCACAGGTCTGAATGATAGGGCAGAAGAGGTGAACTGAAGTGAAGATATATTTTCTAAATGAATTTATCAATAGGCCCCTTTTCGGGGTCTTACTCTCTTTAATAGCTTTCCAGGTAGGCACTCTGCTGTATAAGAAAACCAGGCTTTCCATCCTTAACCCCCTGCTTGTGGCTTCCATACTTGTAATGGTTTTCCTCTTTTATTTCGGAATCGATTTTGAGACTTACAACCTTGGAGGAGATTACATTTCCTTTTTTCTCGGGCCTGCAACCGTGGTTCTTGCAGTGCCTCTTTATAAAACAATTAGGTTGTTGAAAAGTAATGCCCTTCCGATACTTGCAGGCATAAGTGCAGGTTGTATAGCTGGAATTTCAAGCATTCTGGCTCTTTCCAGCCTTTTAGGGCTTGACGAGGTCATAAGTAAATCCCTGGCTCCAAAATCCGTAACCATCCCTATAGGAATCGAGATTTCAAAACAAATCGGAGGCCTGCCTGCAATAACAGTAGCTGCAATCGTAATTACCGGAATCACAGGTGCTGTCCTGGGACCTTTCATCTGCCGCTGCTTCCGAATAAAAGATAAAGTCGCAGTCGGCATTGCAATTGGCACTGCATCTCATGCTCTTGGAACAACGAGAGCAATAGAACTTGGAGAAACTGAAGGAGCGATGAGCGGGCTTGCAATTGGGATCTCGGGCTTAATTACGGTTTTTCTGGTTCCTCTGCTGCTTTATCTTTTCAAACTCGTATCTTAATTTTTTGTAATATATGCAGTCTCAGTAAAATACGAGAAATAATGAAAATCTGGCAAAAATAAGGAAAAATTATATTTTTGGCATTGTTAACTAAATATAGTTAACTCATTATTTCTATATTTCATTAAGAGAATAACTGAGTACTTTAGCATTTCAAGACTCTTAGTATAACACTTTGTCTTTCTTCTCAATCTTGCCAGAAAGTGCCTCAATATGCTGTTATATCCTTCAACTGTATACGTTTCTGCTTTTGATTGAGTGTGAATCTTTTCTGTAAGAAACTCTGCATATGCCTTCCAGTGATCAGTCACACTTTTTCAATCTCTTTTTCCTTTAACTTTTCCCAGAGTTTTTGTCCAGTTTCTGTCCCTCTGCTACCAAAAGAGCAGTTGATGAACTTTTCCCAACTCTATCAACAGCAATCCAGATCCAGCAATATTTTTTTGTTACCGATGTAAGTGTGCATCTCATCCATTTCAACAATAGAGATCTCATTTTCGCTTTTTAGTTCTTCTAACTCCTGACCAAATTTCTTTATCCATTTTTGGATAGAAACATGACTTACCCCCAAAAAACGCCCTATTGACCGAAATCCCAATCCTTCAAGATAGAGTTGTAAAGCCTGTCTCTTAACAGATGCGGAACTAGCAGTTGATTTTAGCTCTACTGAATAATTATATCCACAATCAGAGCATTTGTAGCGTTGACGGCCATTAACTTTACCATTCTTATTATGATCGAGACTCTTACATCTTGGGCAGTTCATCAAGAGATATAAGTTCTCATAATATATATCAGTATTTAGGTACCAATGCCATATTTTTATATGTGAGCTTATAATTAATTCATTCAAGATTCTAAACGAAGGTGTGGAAAATCCATATCCATATTTCCTTCCTTCCTGTTTTCAGGTGCTTCAATGGTTCTAACTCAATCTAAAATCTATAATCACTCAAGCCGGAAAACCCTTAAAAAAGGGAACTTGGAGTGACATAATCCGGATTTTGGAAATTGGTCCTCTTGAGCGAAGTAAAAACAATGTTGTTTATCCATAAATTAGTCCTCTCGAGCGCAGCGAGAAGGACCAGGTACTGCAGAGCCGCAACTCTGCCGAGAAGGACCGGGTACTGCAGAGCCGCAACTCTGCCGAGAAGGACCGCGTACTCCCGAGGCGCAATTCGAGAGGCACAACTAGGAAGGCGCAACTAGGGCCGGAAACCAGTGCATGTATTTCGTATGGACGCTTTACGGCTTATCTGAAATTCGCGTACGTCTTCATTTGCCACTGGCCTCTTTTCATCTTTTTTCTTATGATCCCTTTTGCTATTCCCACATAGATTTCCCTGATCTGGGGTATCAGCATGGAGAATCCTATTATATCGGACAGGAAACCCGGAGTTAGAAGGGCAAAGCTCCCAATTAACACGAAGAACCCGTGCAGGAGTTCGTTTCCAGGCATATAACCCCTGTTCGTCGCCTCCTGGATCTCGCGGAGCACGCGGAAGCCCTGGCTTTTTGCCAGGTACGCCCCCAGGCTTGCAGTTATCAGAATAATAAGTACGGTATTTAAGGCCCCGATCATTCCTCCTATTTTGATAAGCAGATAAATCTCGATAAAAGGAATAATCAGGAATACAGAGAAGAGTTTAAGAAACATGCTGGTCATTTTCAAAACTTCGAATATTTATTAGATAATGATTAATGTTTATTAGTAGTACTAAAGGTTAGCTAGTACTAAAAGGATTCATATTAAATCTTGTAATTAAGAGCTACTATTCTTCTCATATATTGTTTTTTGGAATCATTTTTCCGGAAGTTTTCTAAAGAAAAGGTCTATTTGAAGAGCACATCTGGTTTATTCTCGGAAAACCCGTTTTGTCAGGAAAGCACTGTTGTTTTAAGCAGGTAACTATTTTATTTAGCGACAAAAAGGGATAGTCTGTTATATGATAGTTATAATATCATGTTCGTAAACTAACGCACTATTAATTAACTTATTTTATATCTAAAATTTCATGCACTACTCACGCACTAATATATTCTATCAGATGTAAAATATACTCCGGATGTTACACTGATGGCTTTACCTATCCCTTAAAAAAGGTATTTACTTTTCTGAGGTGCCGGATACATGGACTTCGATGCAATTGACGACTTTGTATATAACATTATTGGGATAATCGGATCAGACCACAGAAACCTGTGCTCTGCAGTTAATTTTGCCCTGGAATATACGGGAAAAAAATCTTTTCCCCTAAATTCTTGCTTGACCTCTCAAATGCATGCAAGCAGCAGAAAATGTTCATGGAACAATACGTTTTTGCAAAAGCTTGCTTCATAAGGGCTTCCGAGAAACTCCGTGAAGACGCCTGCTTTGCGCTGGGTAATGCAGCACATGTCCTGGGCTTTTCCACGGAAGCTGAAGCAAACTATCTGGAGATTCTAAAAGAAAATCCTGGTAATGCAGATGTCAGATGTGCATATGCCGAACTTCTTTTAGAACTCAGAAAAACTCCGGAAGCTGAAAAGGAATATAAAACTGTACTTGAAACCTCCCCGCAGCATTTAAAAGCGAATGCTGGATATGCCTATCTTTTAGTCGAACGTGGGTATGTAAGTGAGGCAGAAGAATATTACTCGACGGCGCTTGCTGTTGATCCGGATTATGTCCCTGCAAGAGGCGGGTATGCAAACCTGCTTTTTGAACTCGGAAGGCTCAGAGATGCCGAAAAGGAATACAGGCTTGCAATGGAGCTGGACCCTGAAGACCCTAGACTGCACCACAACTGCGGAGTCTTACTCTCTTTTCTGGGTCGTTCCTCAGAAGCCGAAATCGAATACAGGAAAGCTCTTTCCCTTAATCCGAGACACAGGCGGACTCTCTTTAACTACGGAAACCTTCTTGCAAGAGAAGGCAGGGTTTCAGAAGCCGAAGCACAGTACGTGGAAGCCCTTGCCCTTGATCAAAACGATGCAAAGGTCCATTCCAATTATGCAAATCTCCTGGCCCGATTTGGAAGGCGGTATGAAGCTGAAATAGAATACAAAAAAGCTCTCCATCTGGACCCTGAAAGTGCAGAAGGACATTACAGCTACGGAAACCTTCTTTCGGAAATGGGGCGATTATCCGAAGCCGAAGATGAATATAAAAAAGCTCTTGTCCTGAACCCTTATTATCCTCCCCTTCACTATAGTTACGGGCTTCTTATGAGAAAGATGAGGCGTTTTGACGAAGCCAAAATTCAGTATATGAAGGCCATGCAGCTCGATCCGGATATAGGAAACAAAATGACCGAAACCTGGATTATTCTTGATTAAAGTAAAAATCCGGGTCTTATGTATCAGGTTTCATAATTTTATATAACATCCATTTCCGGCATTCTTTTTTATTTTTAACTTTAGACCGGGAAAGACTACCAATCGGATTTTAGTGGGAAGTAAAGATTCAACATGAGGAAATTTTCGTTTACTCATCCTGATTTCCGAAAACAAACAGTTTTATCTCTCCTTTCTCAAACAGGGCAAAAGCAGCAGCATTTCCGAGTCCGACGTAGTTAGGACAGGAAAAAAGGGAGAGAAGTTTTCCGTTGAACCACCACTGGTATCCTTTTTTAAGGGCTGCATGGCCTCTTATTATTCTTTTCAGATTATTTGTCTCTAAAAAGCCATCTACAATGTCAGGCCCGAATTCCTTTACAGTCGAACCTCTGGTTGAAGTAGTGAGCCCTGGAAGTATCGAGGGGTCATTCCAGAGATAGGGAAAAGATTCTTCTTTCCTGATAGTAGTAATATTCCCGGTCCCGTTAATCCCACCATGTACACAGAACGTATGCCCTGAAAGTACCGCTGCTACCGGCATCTTCTCATACGTCCGGCTGACTCTCAAGAGAAAACTCCTATCTAAACCTATTTCCTCAAAAAAGCCATAGTATAAGTTCATGTCCACACTTTCGTGATTCCCACGGAGCAGGAAAATATGCTGCGGGTCTTCAATTTTCATTCGGAAAAGCCTCAAAAGAACTTCGGTGCCCTGAAGGCCTCTATCCACATAGTCCCCCAGAAAAAGAATATTTTTACAGTTCATTTCTTCTCTTTTTCCTATTATGAATTCCAGAGCCTGCACGTCTCCGTGAATATCCCCAACAAGCATTATCGGTTCAGCATCAATTCGAAGCACTGCAAGCTCTGACTCGAGAATACTATCTATTTTAGGGAGAAGGAGTAGCAATTCTTCTTTTGCTGCAGTTTTCCTAGAGATCTTTTCTGATATCACGGAATCACCGATTTTTAAGGCCCTTTTGGAAAAGCCTGTCTGAAAACTTTTTCATATACTAGAGGGAATTTTTGTGCGATAAACGTTTCTGAGTCCCCGGAGAAAGAGAAACTGTGGCTGAATCCGGTATTTATTATCAGGTTCTGGATTTAAGTTTGTAAAGGCCAGACTTATAAGTTTCAAGGTCTAAAATCGGGTATTGATAATATTAAAAGTCCAGGCGATAAAAGAGGAATTATAAAACCTTTGTTTACAACATATATATCACTGGGAGTGTGAGATAATGGAACTTGATATCAGTGAGCAAGACCCTGAAGAAATGGACCTGACCGATGTTGTGCTTGAATACGATGAGCTTGTTTCTGCAATATCCATTCTGGAAAAGCGGCGGGAGGAGTTGAGAACTCATATTCTCAATGCTCTGATGGAAAAGGACATCAATGTGCTTAGAATAGGAAATGTGGAGCTCAAGCGGCAGAAAGTTGAATGGAAGCTCTGGCGGGTAAACAGGCTAAAATCCTACCTTCAGAAGAGGGAACTCTGGGACATAGTCGAATCAGTTGACAGGAGAACTCTCAGTAAACTGATCGAAAAAGGAATCCTGACTGAAGAGGAACTTAAAGGTACCTATGATGTAGAGACAAGGTACAGTTTACATGTAGGTAGAGTCTGAAAGAGTTGGAACCTTAAGAGTAATTCTAAGAGAGATTCTATAGCAAATGATCCCGGAATAAACTGTTGACGGCAGAAAAGAAGACTTTTGACGATAGAAAGAAGCCTTAAAACCGGAGATAATTTTCGAGAATGTCTTTCAAATTTGTTTTCTACATCTTTATCTCTTATGGGTTTTATTTTTTAATTCATCCTTATTTTCAGGTTTCCTCTATTTTTTATCTCCAGTTTTTAATTTTTTTCGGTTTTTGCACTCTGTACGAGGCTCTACCTTTTTGAATTTCTTAGATCCAATTTAATATAGCTAATTATTTATATACAGTCGAATGGATTCACTTTAGAGGCAAATTTCAGGAGGTTTTTATGCATGGATATTGATGCTATAGACAAGCTGGTTTTTCGTGTAATCGAACAGGTTGCAGCAGATAATTGTAATCTTGATAAGGTCATAGAGTTTGTCGTTTCCTTCTCAAATGAACATTTGCTTTCCCACGACATCCTGCTAAAACTCTCATTTATTTTTGATAACGATCGGATGTATAGAGAGAAATATGTAATTTCCAGGGCTTGCGCTTCACTGTTTTCAGGAAAGGTGCGGGAAGACGCCCTTATGGAGGCAGGAAAAACAGCTTTTCTGCTTGGATTTGAGGATCTTGCTAGGCGGGAATTTGAAGATTTGCTCGAAGAAAAACCTGAAAATATCGAAGCTCTTTGTGTATATGGGACTGTTCTGGCCAGAACGGGAAAATTGAATGCTGCTCGGATTCAGTACGAAAAGGCCCTGGAACTTCATCCTTTCCATGTCGATACGCTCTGCAATTACGGCTGCCTGCTTTACAGGCTCAAAAGAATGGATGAAGCCGAAGAAGCATACCAGAGAGCCCTGATCCTCGACCCCGCGCATGTGAGCACCCACTGCAGGTATGGGATTCTACTTTCCAAACGTGGGCAAAAAACCGAAGCAAATTACCAATATATTCGGGCTCTTGAACTTGACCCTGACCACGTGGAATCCAATTTCCGTTATGCCCGTTTCCTTGAAGAAAAAGGAGAACCTCTCGAAGCCGAAAGGCATTATATAACAGCCCTCAAGGCAGACCCTGAAGATCCAAAACCTCATCTGTTCTATGCACGTTTGCTTGCAAATCACGGTTTTATCCATGGGGCAAGAGTGCACTTCAGATATGCTCTTAAACTAAACCCTGAAGATGTTGAAGCCCACTGCGAGTACGCCAGGCTGCTTGCCAGATTTGGGCACAGGCATGAAGCCGAAATCCAGTACAAAAAAGCTCTTGAACTTGATCCGGGGCACTTCGGAACCCTGCGTGGATATGGAGATCTATTAAAAGAAAAAGGGCAGTATGCAGAAGCCGAAAAAATCTATAGGCAGGCAGAATCATTAAGCGGAGTGCCTGGTAACAAATTAATCTAGCCTGACAGGTTCAATTTAATACAGCCTGACCGGCTCAATTCCCATTTTTTCCATCAGGCAGGCAGGGATGTCCAGTACCTGCAGGACTGAATCTATAACAATTCCATCGGAAGTTGCTACGATCGCGTTGTTTTCCGGATTTCCGCTGCCTGTTTTCAGTTCAAAATCAGCGGTTTTTGAAGTTTTAGCTTCTCCTGAAATCCCGTATTCTTTCAATTTATGGCGGATGAAACCTGCAAGTTCCCCACTTTTGCTGATCTGGGCGTCAAAGAGAAATTCGGCTGATTTTGGGCCGGCTTCGGAAATAAATTTAAGTATAGTATCAAGGGCTTCTTCTATGTCTTCGGCCTGTTTTGCCTTGCTGAAATAGTAGCGGGTATCTCTTATGTACCCATCGTCACAGAACCACATGGGTTCTTTTTTTAACAAACTGTCCACACACAGGAGGACATTATACCCATCAAGGAGAAGGTTTCTATCCTTTATGCCTTTACAGGCCACTTTTTTATTAATCCTGGAAATTACTCTGTCCGGGGGCATAATTACCCTTGTAAGAATGTGCCGCTCTTCTACGCTGAGCTGGAAATGGTCAGCGACGAAACGGATAGTTGCAAACTTAGGGTAACCCCATCGGAGTATGCTCCGGATATCCCGGGCAGGCTTGAGCAATTTTTCTTTTAGATAAAGGCCGGAAAAATCAACCGAATTATCATGCAAACCTCTCATGCATAATTGTCTCCTTTTAGGAAGGAAGTTCTTTAAATGAGTGAAGATATATGTTCTATATACATATTTGCGTAAATAAAAATCACAATGTGTGATATCCGGCAGTCTATTTGCCTCTGGCGATTTTTGTTCCGGTTCTGTTCAATTTAAGGTTGTTTTCAGCCGTAGGCTAGCTTATGGCTCCGGCTGGAGGTTTATATCATGGAAATATTATGGCTGGCTCAGGACGAAGTAAAAAGTGTTATGGATATGCATTCTGATATGCAGGTAGTGGAAAGAGCTTTCAGGCAGCATGGGCTTGGCAGGGTCCAGATGCCTCCCAAATCCTATCTTTACTATACGGCTTACAACGGGGACCTGCGGACAATGCCTGCATATCTTGAAGACGAGAATATTACTGGCGTAAAAATCGTAAATGTCCACCCCGGGAATCCGGATCGCGGGCTTCCCACTGTAATGGCGCTCATCATCCTCATTTCTCCGGAAACAGGCGCTCCTGTAGCAATTATGGACGGAACCTACCTTACCGATATCCGGACCGGAGCTGCAGGAGGAATTGCCGCAAAATACCTTGCAAGAAAGGACTCAAAGGTTATCGGCCTGGTCGGGACCGGAAACCAGGCAAAGACCCAGCTTGAAGCTCTTTTTGAAGTTTTTGATCCCGAACTGGTAAAAATCACTTCAAGGACAAAAGAGAGCTGCGAACGGTTTATCCGGGAAATGGCAGACATTACCTCCTGTGAAATCCGTTACGAAGACGAAGTTCAGGAGGTCTGCAACTGCGATATCCTTGTCACGACCACTCCGACCAGAAAACCAATCATAAAGGCCCAGTGGATCAAAGAAGGCACTCACATAAACGCAATAGGGGCCGATGCTGTGGGAAAAGAAGAACTTGACCCCGAACTTTTAATCCGCTCAAAGATCGTTGTGGATGATATTGTCCAGGCACTCCATTCGGGAGAAGTAAACGTTCCTATCTCCAAGCACTACATTTCGGAGAATGATATTCATGCTCAGCTCGGCGAAGTGATCACCGGCCTGAAACCAGGCAGGACAAGTGAGGAGGAAATTACGATTTTTGACTCAACAGGCCTTGCCATTCAGGACGTTGCAAGCGCGCATCTGGTTTATGTTAGGGCTGTCAGCAAGAAGCTTGGCAGGCAAGTCCGTATGTTCTGAAAATCGCTCAATATCTTTTTTTGAAAATAAGTTTTATCAGGGTTTAATCAGGTATTCTGTTTAAGAGCACCTGAAAATCCTGATGCCTGTATTTTTCAGACCCCTATTATCTCGTAGATTTTTTTCATGTCAAGATTCCGCTCGACCATGTTTGCGAGTTCTTCATAGGCGTCGTCTTCGGTCGTGATATTTTCAGGCCTGTACTCAAGCCCTTTTTTCTCGAAGAGGTACTGCATAAGGGCATCTCTTACATTTCTGTTGTCAAAAAGTCCGTGCAGATAAGTACCAATTACCAGACCGTCCTCGTCAATTGCACCGTCGTCCCCGAATATGTTGCGGCAGGAATCGGTGACACCCATATGGATTTCATACCCTTTGATCTCTTCCCCGTCTATGGAAGCCAGTATCGGGCCGCAACCATTCACTTTTTCGTGACCTGGATTGTTTTCTTTTTGTATGCTCCGAACTTTGTCCCTATATCCAGAAGCTTCAGGCCTTCGAATTCTGCTTCGACCCCGTTTTCAATTCCAGAATCAAAAATTGTCCTGCCCAGCATCTGGTAACCGCCGCAGATCCCGAAAATAGGAACTTTTCCTTTAAATGTCTGGATTTTCCCAGCCATTCCGCTTGCCTTAAGGTCGAGCAGGTCGTTAACCGTATTCTTTGTGCCCGGGATCATGATCGCGTCCGGAGTTCCGAGTTCTTCGTCAAGATCCACATAGCGGATTTTAGCAAGCTCTTCCAGAGGTTCGAAGTCCGTGAAGTTAGAGATCCTGGGTAAGCGGATGACTGCGATCTCGATATCCTTTTTGGTTTCTGTGCTTTCTTTATCCTCAAGCGAAACCGAATCTTCTGAAGGGATATTAAGTTTGAAGTAAGGAAGGACTCCTAATACCGGGATTCCGGTCTTTTCTTCAAGCTGTTTCAGGCCGGGTTTCAAAATTTCCAGGTCGCCCCTGAACTTATTGATAATAAATCCTTTGACGTTTTTCCGTACATCGTCAGGCAGAAGTGCAATTGTGCCGTAGAGACTTGCAAAAACGCCTCCCCTTTCGATATCCCCTACAAGGATTATCGGAGCCTGTGTAAGCCTTGCAGTACCGACATTTACAATATCTCTTTCGTAGAGATTGATTTCGGCAGCTCCGCCCGCTCCTTCCATGACAATGACATCATGTTCCCTGGAAAGCCTTTCGAGAGCTCCTTCAAGGACAGCATTCATCTCTGCGATGGAATCGTAGTACTGGCCTGCGCTCTTGTCAGCATAAGGCTCTCCTAGCAGGATTATCTGGGAAACACAGTCTCCTTTGGGTTTTAGAAGAACAGGGTTCATGTCGGCAGTAGGCTCGGTACCTGCGGCTTTTGCCTGGATTGCCTGGGCGATCCCGATCTCCTTTCCGTCCTTTGTGATCCAGGAATTCAGGCTCATATTCTGAGCCTTGAAGGGTGCAACCCTGTACTTTCTTGACAGGATTCTGCATATGGCAGTCACGACTGAACTTTTCCCAACATGGGAAGCGGTTCCCAGAATCAAGACGCTTTTCTTTTCCATTTTTACCACACCTTCTGCTCGGGCACTAATTTTTATATAATTTCAATAAATCGACAGTGATTCTTTTTCCGGCGGATGCAAATCAAGTAAACTTGTTTTCTTTTAATATTTATCTTCTTATACTTTAACTAAAGAATAAATACTTTCGGATTCACTTCAGGTTTTGTTTATTTACTCTGAAGAAATCTCGATTTTTCAGATTTTTTATCTTCTCAAGCTTTGTTTTTTTACTTTTACTACCTTCTGTGTTTTTTTCTCTACTTTTCACATTTGTTCAGATTTTATTTTTCGTTTCTTTCCTTTTAATCGAGAAAACCGCACTTTCATCCGGTTACATTTCTTTTAAATAAGATCAAAACAATCTTTTTGATAATCTAATCGGGGAAAACAGACGATGAAAACCGGGCTTTTCTTACTTATTTTATCTATTATTTCAGCTACTCCAGCGTTTGCAGCAAATGGCTCTCCTGCCGGAGAAGCGAGCACAGCCCGTATAGCTGAACTTTATAGTGATCTTGAGTCCTTTGACGTGACTCTATATTCTGACCAGTCCGAAGAAAACCTGAGTCTTGAGATTCTTCTTGTCAGTTCCGAAGGAATGAGTGAGAAAATACTTTCCAGACAGGTGTTTTCTGTTGACAGTCTTCCAGCGAATGCCGGAGTTATGAAGGTCGGCTGCTGGGATATAAGAAACCCTGAACGCGGAGCTTATGTATCGAGGGCAAAGCTTCTTGAAGGGGAGCAGGTTCTTTCAGAGGCAGAGTATAACTTTGTTTACGGCAGCAACTCTGCATCGAGGCTTCAGGTCAATGACCTTGTCCCGAACTCCCAGGGAATCAGCGTTGCACTCTCTCCCAGGGAAGCCTCACTTTTTGATATCGAATATATGCTTATGAACGGCTCGGATGTCGCTTCTGTCACAAAAACCGAAAAATTATCCCTTAAAAGTGTCCCGGATGTCTTTTCTGCAACCTGGGGGACTCTCCTTGAAAACAATAAGGAATACGTGGGCAGAGTAAAAATTCAGGTATATTCCCCGGAAAGAGATTTTATAACCTCAACAAGGAGGTTTACTGCCCGAGATAATGCTGAGATTACTGACATATTCCAGGATGAAACCGGAGCCAATGCAACTGTTTTCGGGCGTTCTCAGGTACCTTTTGAAGGAAACCTGATCTTTTCTGTATATGAACTGGCTGAGGTTTCAGGTAAAGGAAATTCCGAGCCCGTAGAATCTACCTTAGCAAGGGTTCCAGTGCTGCTAAATAATGATGATGAGACCGTTGAAGTTGCCTGGAGCCAGAGGCTTCCAAAAGGAGTCTACAGACTTGAGATAGAGCTTTTTGGAAACGATGGAGATACTATAGAACGCAGGGAAACTATAATCGAGTCCGATCTGTCTCAGGTTTCCAATATGAGTGCAATAAACAGTTCTAATAAAGCAGTGAATGAGAGTGAGAAAGGTGGAAAAGACGTTCCTGGATTTTCTTTAGTTGCAGGGATTACAGGGCTTGTCGCGTTAGCGATTTTTTTGAGGAAAAATAGAAGGTGAATGTTTTCACTTTACCTGCATGGCAAATAAGAAAACACACACCTGGTACCGATATGGATACATAGAATATAAGATTAGATTCGAAGAAACTGCAAATTAAACTTGAGAGGAAACCCTTAGAAACAGAGCCGTGAACCCGATGCATTATGAACTCTTCATTTCGCTCAGGCAGATTCGGGCAAGAAAGTTCCAGACCCTTCTATCAGTGGGAGCTATAGCCCTGGCAGTGATGGTGCTCACAGTTTCTCAGGCACTTATGGTTGGTTTTACGGGAGAACTTTATAACACTACCGTAGATAAACTTCCGCATGTCTCGGTATCTCCAAAAGAAGGTGAAGACTACATTTACCTTTACAGGACACTTATTGAGGATATCGGCAAAATTGAAGGTGTTACTGCAGCTTCTCCATTTCTCACAGGAAAAGCTTCCTTCAGGTTCAAGACAAATTCCCGGAATGCCGAGCTGAAAGGGGTAATCCCTTTACAGGAAAATTATATAAACTCTATTGAAGCCGATATGGTGGAAGGGGATTTCAGGGAACTCGAATTTTCAAGAAATACGGTGGTAATTGGCTCGAAGCTGGCAGATAAGCTTGAGGTCAAGCTGGGCGATTCGGTTGATGTATCTTTTCCCAATGCAAATCCCCTTTCCCTGAGAGTTGTCGGCACCTTTCATACTGGCTCTCCTCTGGACGAGTCCCTTGTTTATACGTCCCTGGATACTGCACAGGAGTTCTACGATATTTCTGATGTGGTTAATGGGATCTCTGTACGTCTTGAGGATTTTACCAGGGACAGGGAAATTGCTGCAGAGATCGGAAAAACAGGTTATAAGGCAAAAGGCTGGACAGAAACCAACCCGGCAATCCTTCGTACAATCGCTATCGAAAGCACTTCCAATAATGTTGTCCTTGGCCTGATTGTCGTTATCGCTTCTTTTGGCGTGGTAAGCACCCTGAACCTCTCGGTCATCGGCGCCACAAGCCAGATAGGCATGCTCCGTGCTATGGGTGCCACAGTTTCAAGTATCCGGACAATCTTCATTCTTCAGAGCGGCATTCTCGGTCTAGCGGGTGCCCTAGTGGGTACACTTACAGGAATTGTAATAGCCCTTGCAATAGGCCAGTACGAAATGCCAGCCGCTTCGTCAGAACTTTACGGTGGCCTTACAACTATTCCTATTATAATCCGAGTCGGGGATATTCTTGTCATTATTATTGCTGTTTTTCTGCTGAACTTGATTGCAGGAATTTACCCTGCACAACAGGCGGCAAAATTGGATCCTGTGAAGGCTATAAGTTCGAGGTGAATCGAGTGGAATATTATTCAACGTTCTTCTCATAATCCGGCTAAATGAAATTTAAAAATACTTTAGAGATATCTTGTAAACTATTAACAAATTTTTCTTTCACTTTTCCGTTTTTGCGCGTTCACTCTATATAATTTCCATCAGTAAAAAAATAGCAACGCGGTTAAAATAATTGCTCTCATTAAACATTTCAACGTCAACTAATATCTTTCCAGGCTTAAAATTTAATTCCCGTTAATTATATATCGTTTTTGACTAATGTTTACATACTTCAGTATAGCGAACAAGAGCGAACAAAAAACCTTGTGCAGAATTCTCATCAACTGATCACTGTATGAGAATTCTCTTTTTCCGTTTTTTCTATTATATAAGATCCGAATAATCCTTTCATATATTTTATATATTATCTTTAATACTCTTTTTATATTGTGATTAATATTTTTTTCATATTGTGATTTTTACCATAATTTACTTTTATCTCGAAAAAATTTCTAATTTATTTATTCTCTTTAATATCTGGAAGAATCTGCAGTAAATTGTATCAGGCAGAATATATTTATAAAATCTTTTAAACATAGGGCTGATCCCAAAACTCAAAATTCCGTCTTTAAATCTCGTATTCTGAACAATCAATCAAGATTTCCGATCGTGAAAATTATTTCTGAAACTTTTACTAATTGAGAATCAAACTGGTTTTGGGATAAGCTCATATTTTAATTAGTGGTGCTCAATACAAATATTTATATTGATTATTAGATATATATAATGTAATGGACAACAGTATAGAATACCATCTTTACCGTGAAGCCCTTGATAACGAAAGATCTGCATGGGGAAGAAGAACTGCCATAAAACGGCTCTGCGACTGTAGGACCGAGGAATCTCTATACTACCTTAATGAGATTGTAGTTGACAGGTATTGTATGGTGCCTGATTGGCTCAAAAGGATTGCAAGAGAATATTACGTATCTCTGTGTCTCGAATTTCTTTGAATATTCATTTTTTAAGAGGTCAGATTTTGCAGGCTTTTTTTTGAAAAATATATAGCTCTGCTGAACAATAATACCGTATTTATTCTTTCTGTTTTTTAAGATAACCGATTTTCAAAATGAGAGATTATCGGTTTATCTGATACCTGCCGGATAGTAATTACCTAAAGTTTATATGTAATTACCCCAATTCTTTGATAATTCTCAGGAACCGCTATGTCTAAGCTATAGAAATTTTCCTAAGCTATACAGGTTTCATTTACTCATCAACTATCATCTTCGGTTCCTGTTACGAGCTAACAAGTAATTATTTCCATTAAAAATTTTAATTTAATATTTAATAATTTTATTAGATTTTGGGTTTTTTGTAAATGAGCTGATCCCAAAACTAGAAATTTCATCTATGAATCTTGTATTCTGGATAATTATTCAAGGTTTCTGATCATGAAAATTATTTTTGAAACTCTTTATGATTGAGAATAAAATTGGTTTTGGAATGAACTCAATATTAAATCTTAAGTTGCTGGTAACTATCGCAGGGTGGATTGTACGATGAGCAGGGATACTGAAAAATCTTTAGGGGGCCCGGCAATAGTCTTGGTGGGCATTGGAGCTGTATTAGATGTTATTTTATTCTACTTTATGTTTAAATATGCTGACGAGGAAAACCTGTTTATGGTTCTCTTAAGTGCAGCTCTGATAGGAGTTATTGCAATAGGGATTGCCAAAGGCCTTATTTCTATATCCAGGCGTAGTTATAATAAATGATTTTGAATAAGTGGGACTGAATAGTGAATAAATAGTAAATAAATAGTAAATAAATAGTAAATAAATAGTAAATAAATAGTGGCTGAAATCAGGGCAACTAACATATTAAAGAGTAATAAAAGCATTATTCCCATCTAACTTCTATTCTTTTATTCCGTTTAGTTTCCATTCTTTACTCATTCAAGGCTTTATTTAAGGCATTGGAAGAACCCTTTTCTTAAAATTTTGAAATTTCTTAACAGCTATTTTTACGGAATTACTTAAAATAATATGAAGGTTAATATGTTACCTCAGTTTATCATTTACTCTTCATCTTCCAAGTTTTTCTTAAGGCTTGGCTAGCGGTTTCAGCACCCGGAAAAAACAGAACGTCTGGATTCAGGGGAAATAAACTATAATGACAAACTTACAATCATATGATAACTAAACGGAAGGAATTTTTTCATGCAGTTGAAACTAGAACACTTTAACATAAAAATAGGGCAGCACAAAGCTTTGTTTAATATTGCCGATGCTAAAGAACTTGGAATTTATCCGGGAGATAGGGTCCGCATCCGCGGATACAACAGCCTTTCCGCTATTGTAGACACGACAGATGATATGGTTCCTCCAGGCACACTGGGAGTCTTTTCCGAAGTTTACGAGCATTTTCAGGATTGGGACAAGCCGGTCGAAGTTGTTCCGGCATTCCGCTCAAAATCTGCAAGCGTTATCAAGAAAATTATGGATAAAAAACCTGTTGTGCAGGATGATCTTAAAACGCTTGTAAACGATATAGTGGAAGAAAACCTCAGTGATATCGAACTCTCGGCTTTTATAACATCTTCTTACATTCACGGAATGACTGATGATGAGGTCGAATGGCTGACAAGGGCTATGATCGACAGTGGGGACAGGATCGAGTTTGATACTCATCCCATAATGGACAAGCACTCGATAGGAGGAGTGCCCGGAAACAAAATCTCTCTCCTGGTCGTTCCCATTATTGCCGCAAATGGGCTTCTTATCCCAAAGACAAGTTCCAGGGCAATCACAGGTGCAGGTGGGACTGCAGATCTAATGGAAGTACTCTCTCCCGTAGAGTTCAGCTCTCAGGAGGTCAAGGAGATAACCGAGAAAGTGGGAGGTGCTCTTGTATGGGGCGGGGCTACCAATATCGCACCTGCCGATGACAAACTTATAAGAATTGAGTACCCTCTTTCCATTGATCCTTACTACCAGATGCTTGCCTCAATTATGGCAAAAAGGGAGCTATAGGGGCCGACAATGTGGTAATGGATATCCCTGTCGGGCCAAGTACAAAAGTTCCAACTGTCCAGGAAGGGCAGAAATTGGCAAGAGACCTGATTAACCTTGGCCACAGGCTTGGGATGAATGTCGAATGTGCTATAACTTACGGTTCGTCTCCTATTGGAAGGAAAGTAGGACCCTCGCTGGAAGTCCGGGAAGCTTTGAAAGTGCTGGAAAGCATGGAAGGCCCAAACAGCCTTATTGAAAAGAGTTCTGCTCTTGCGGGTATCCTGCTGGAAATGGGGGTGCAGCTCCAAGAAACCGTGGAAAGGAAATTGCACTGGAAACACTAAGGAGCGGGAAAGCCCTCGAAAAGATGAAGCAGATTATCGAAGCTCAGGGAGGAGATCCGAATATTACATCGAATGATATTCAGGTTGGGCAATATACTGCTGAGATTCTTGCTTCTACAGAAGGATATGTTATCGAATTTGACAATAAGTGGATTATTGAAATTGCCAGGCTTGCAGGGGCTCCCAGCGACAAAGGAGCCGGGGTTGCTATCCATAAGAAGATGGGGGAATCAGTTAAAAAGGGAGACTCGATCCTTACGATCTATGCTGAAAAAGAGTTCAAGCTCGAGACCGCATTGACAACAGCCCAGAGAACAAATCCGATAATTGTCGAAGGCATGCTTCTGAGAAGAATCCCTGGAATTTATGGGTTCCAGTAATTTTCTCCCATTTTCTTTTTTAGTGAAATCCTTTAATACCTTGTCCGGGTTTTAGCACGAGCATGAAAAGGATTGTTTTGTTGCGCCTGGGGCACCGCCCCGAAAGGGATAAAAGAATTACCACCCACGTCGGATTAACTGCCAGGCTGCTAGGTGCAGAGGGTATGCTCCTCGCTTCGGATGACCTCGGAATAGTGCAGACTCTTGAGAACGTTGTCAGGCGCTGGGGTGGGGACTTCTACATTAAAAATAATGTCAATTTTAAACAGGAAATCAGGGAATGGAAAGCTGAAGGTGGAAAAGTCTGCCACCTTTCTATGTATGGGGTCAATCTGCCCGTTGTTACTGATGAGCTTAAAAAATGTGACAGACTTATGATCGTTGTTGGCGCCGAGAAAGTTCCTCCTGAGATTTACCAGCTCGCTGACTGGAATGTTGCAGTCGGAAGCCAGCCGCATTCTGAAGTTGCGGCAGTTGCGATTACCATGGATAGGATTGCAGATGGTGAGCCACTTGAAAAAGAGTTTCCCGGTGCTGAACTGACGATTATCCCTACAAAAAGGGGCAAACAGGTTATCGAGAATATCGGGGACTAACCCAGCTTCCTTTTTTCCTTATAATTCAGGTCCTTTAATGCTCTTTTAATTCTTCAGTATACTTTTTTGCGGCTAATTTGTTAATTTCCCCTCTTTGATCTTTTCATTTTTAGTGGAGATTTCCATCCTCATTAAGAATCTTAAGGAGCTCAATGATCGAATATGAAGCTCGTGTAATTCCCATGCTGCGTCTGTCAGTATCCGTGCCTGCTACATAGAGGTTTTGGATGGGAGTTCGGATATCTGCGAACTTTCCGTTAATTGTAACTGCGGCTTTTTCGGGAACCACTGTTTGTTCATGCTGCATATCGATATGTTTCTCAATATTTGGAAGAGCACGAAAAATAGTGCCATAGGCTTTTTTGAGTTCAGATTCTTCACTATTGTTTTCGTCGATCACGAAGGAAAAGCCTATAAGCTGTTTGTCTTTGGGAGCAAGTGAAGGGTCGTAATTACTGATGGGTGTTGCCCAGTAAGCAAAATCCTTAAACCAAATCTCTGAGCCTGTATAATTAAATTCCGGAAGCTCTTTTTTCATGCCAAGCCATATAGTCAGACTTTTGCTATGGACAATTCCATTGAGATCTTTAACATACTCCGTGGGAAGATCCTTTATCAATTGAGAAAGCTCCGTTGCAAAGCCTGTGTAGATAACCAGGTCAGAGGTATAAATTTCATCGGCTTCCACACCTGAAACCTTTCCTTCCTGCACAAGGATGGATTTAACCTCACATTCCTTTTTGATTTCAACACTTTCAGGGAGAGATCTGAGGGTGGCATTGAGTAGGGCTTTTAATCCTTTTCTGGGGTATCCCTGAGAGTGATTTACATCATTTGTTGCAAGCCTTTCCAGAGATGTAAACGGCTGGGTGACTCTGGTCATTCTTGCCTGAAGAGACGCATGGAGATGATACGGAAGGATTGAGGCAAGAATTGACTCCGCAGAAGGACGTTTTTTTGACTCCAGTTTCCCTATCATGGAATCAAACTGTTCCTGGGTAATACTATCCCTGACAAAACTACTGCCTGAGAGTACACGCTGAGCCGAGGTATCTTTCATAGACTTTCCAGAAAGGGAAATGGACATTGTGTCCACAAAATCGTAGGTATCCTTTGAAAGGTTTTTTGGCAGGAAATCATACACTGATTGGTCTGAGAGGTCTATGCCGAATGAGGATAGGGTAAAAGCCTTTGTAAGAGTCTGAGAAAGCATAAGCCTGTCCTTTCTCGGAAGTACGTCAAAAGTTACGAAATCTTTCAGATTGGAAGGAACTTTGACAAAAGCGTTTTCAGTCCTAATGTAGTAGTGCCCATAGTCCTCAAATACAGGCAGAAAATCAAAGTAGTTATCCATCAACATCTTCAGAGGCCCTTCAATCAGATGAGTAATTGCGTGTACTCCTGTGTCTACCTGATAGCCGTCTACCATGTAGCTATTGCAGTTCCCACCCAGATGCTGCCTTTTTTCAAGAACAAGGACCTTTTTCCCATGCTTTGAAAGCGTCAGCGCTGCCAGAAGCCCGCTTATGCCTGCCCCGACAACAATTACATCGTATTTTTTCATTTCCAAAACTACCTCTATTTTTTCCAGTGAATCAATTTTTCATTCAATGCAACTATTTGTAAATGTTCTATTTGTAAATGTTACTACTCTTTAGTTTCGATTTTTTAACAGGACCAGACATCCCCAGAAACGAATAGAAGTACATGAATTAAAATAGTAGCAGAAAGTAAGGGTGTGTGACACTTATGGATTCAATAGTGAAGGATATATTTTTTATGGCAGGATGTGCCTCTTTTTTTCTATTCCTGCTCCTGTTTCTTAATCTTTACAAAAGCAGGTTACTCTCCCATTCTCTGAAATTGTGCAGCTGGATCTGCGGGATGGCGATCAGTTCGGACAGCCCCTGGGTTAAGATGTTTGTGCTTCATCTTGTATTCTCCATCCGGCTCCTGATGTACCTTGCTATTATTTCCCTCGAACAGGTTGATAAACTGACTGCCTGGGGCATTTTGAGGCGTTACGCATCAGGCACCAGATTTGTCCTATCTGAATACATTTTTGCTTTCCTTCAATCCTCAGAAAAGGTTGAAAGGTTTATTCTCAGCTCTAATTCCAGGCAGATAGATACAAAAGATCAGGATCCAGGGAAATAAACTCTTCAAATTCAACCCTTTTATAAATCTTTTAATCTTTTTTTAAATCCGTAATCCAGCTTTCTCATAGATCCCAATTTTTTGAAGAAATTATGGATTTTTGCTTTTTGTCTATCTGGCAAGTTTTCGGATTTTACGAAATTCTTCCTTATTTTTGTCAAAATAGTAACTAACGGCTGGATAATTTCGATCCTGACTGCAATTTTAAGTTATAGCTTATAATTATTGGATCTTTCCAGATGAATGATGACGTTGTATATTTTATATAGCTGGAGAATATATTTTGTCCGGGTGATTTGTCATCCACAGGTCCTTATGCCGGGAAACTTCAGGCAACGGATCCCCTTATATAGAGCCGGGGAGGGTACGGGAATGAATATAACATTTATTGGTATGGCAGGAGCGGGAAAAAGTACTATCGGCAGAGCACTTGCAAAGAGACTTGACTATACTTTTATCGATGTTGATAGATTGATCACGGAAAAAACCGGAATGCCACTTCAGTCCCTGATTGATAAACATGGAGACCCTGCTCTGATCAGGTTCGAAGAAGAGGCAATTCTCAGGCTCGGACAGGTGGATAGGTGCATTATTTCCCCTGGCGGAAGTGTGGTTTATTCCGAAAAGGCCATGGAACACTTAAAAAGTATGTCAAAAATAATCTTTCTGGACGTTCCTTTCAGGAACATTATGAAAAGGCTTTTTAATGCAAGAAAAAGGGGTATAGTAGGACTCAGGGACAGAAGCCTGAAGGACCTTTTTGAAGAGAGGATAATCCTGTACCAGAAATATGCTGACTTTTCAATAAAACTCCAAGGGAAGGAGAATATTCCGCGTCTTGTTGAAACTATTATTGAGCTCTGTTTTAAAGAAGATGCCTGATATTTGTACCGGCCTTAAATTTGTTTATTTTAAGTCTCAAGCTGAAATTTTAGAAATTTGCACTTTTTTGATTTAGTTTTTTTCGATTCGTATTAGATTCATATCATCTTGAACTTCCTTTAAGAACAGTTCACTTTAAGAACGGTTTACTTTAAGAACGGTTTACTTTAAGAACGGTTTACTTTATTAGCTATTAAGTCTTCAATCTGAACAAAATCTTTCAATTCAGTCTTCAATAAGCATCGGCCTACAGAAAAAGGTCCGAGCAGCAGGAGATATATAATGGCATCAAGTCGTTTCATTATTACGGTTATAGGCAGCGATAGGGTAGGGATTGTTGCCAGGATCACTACTGTGATGGCGGATTTCAACGTAAACATTGTCGATATCACTCAGACTATTATGCAGGGAATCTTCACTATGATTATGCTTGCAGAAGCTCCACAGGATAATTTTGACCTTGCGGCTTTTCAGGAAGCCATGGGTGCCGAAGGAAAGAACCTTGGAGTCGAGGTCAAGGTACAGCACGAAGACGTCTTTCGCTTCATGCACAGGGTCTGATCGAAAGAACAGGAGGATTTTCATGCTTATAAACCCGAATGAAATCCTGGAAACAATCCAGATGGTCAGGATGGAACACCTGGACATCCGGACCGTGACAATGGGAATCAGCCTCAGGGACTGCAGCCATCCTGATATTGAAGTTTTCAATGAAAATATTTACGAAAAAATAACTGCCCGTGCAAAAGAGCTAGTTCGCACAACGAATGAAATCCAGAGCCTTTACGGAATTCCCATAATCAATAAACGAATTTCAGTAACTCCGATAGCCATAGCAGCCGAAAGTTGCAGGTCTCCTAATTTTGTTTCCGTTGCAAAAACTATGGATGAAGCTGCAAAAGAATCCGACGTGGATTTTATAGGAGGCTTCAGCGCTCTTGTCCATAAAGGTGCAACTTCAGGCGATCTGAAGCTTATAAATTCGATTCCTGAAGCCCTTGCAGGCACGGAAAAGGTCTGCTCGTCGGTAAATGTTGCTACCACAAGAGCCGGAATTAACATGGACGCCGTCGGCCTGATGGGCGAGGTCATCAAAAGGACTGCAGGACTGACTGCTGATAGGGATGGAATAGGCTGTGCCAAACTTGTGGTCTTTGCAAATGCCCCGGAAGATAATCCCTTTATGGCAGGAGCCTTCCATGGAATAGGTGAGCCCGAGTGCGTTATCAATGTTGGCGTTAGCGGGCCCGGTGTTGTGAATGCTGCTATCCGCGAACTTGAAAACCCGAATCTCACTGAAATTTCGGAGACTATAAAAAAGACAGCTTTCAAAATAACCCGTATGGGAGAAATGGTAGGAAGAGAAGTTTCACGGAGAGTTGGAGTCGAATTCGGGATACTTGACCTTTCTCTGGCTCCGACTCCGGAAATCGGGGATAGTGTTGCTGCAATTCTGGAGGCAATGGGGCTTGAGCGCTGCGGAACCCACGGCACGACCGCAGCCCTTGCTCTCCTGAATGATGCAGTGAAAAAGGTGGGGCAATGGCTTCATCCTCAGTAGGCGGTTTGAGTGGGGCTTTTATTCCTGTCAGTGAGGACGCAGGCATGATCAGGGCTGTTAAAGACGGAGCTCTCAGCCTGGAAAAGCTTGAAGCCATGACCAGTGTCTGCTCAGTCGGCCTTGATATGGTTGCAGTGCCTGGAGATACGCCTGCCTCCACCCTTTCTGCAATCATAGCTGACGAGATGGCAATAGGGGTAATTAACAGAAAAACTACTGCAGTCAGGATTATCCCCGCGCCTGGTAAAAGAGTTGGGGACTCAGTGGAATTCGGCGGGCTGCTTGGAAGTGCCCCTATTATGCCGGTAAGCAACTTCAGTTCGGAAGCTTTTATAAAGCGGGGAGGAAGAATCCCGGCTCCGATCCAGTCCCTGACAAACTGAAATCAATCTCTACTTTATTTCTACAAATCAGGGCTCTTAATAGGGTTAAAAACCCTATTTAATTTTGATTATTCTTTTTTTCAGTAAGTTGAATCTATTTCTCGTTTCTCTTAATTATCTACATAGAACATTCTTATTTTTATTTTATTTTATTTTATTTTATTTTATTTTATTTTATTTTATTTTATTTTATTTTATTTATTTACTTCGTTAGCTACCCAGAGCGTTCTCATCATTTCCCTTATTTCTTCTATCTTTTTTATGTTAGCTTCATCATTTATTATATCAAGTTCGTTGAAGGACTCAAGGGCGACCTTAGCTGCGATTGTGGCGTCGTTCAGGTATCGGTTTCCTGCATTACTCATGATGGTCTGGAGGGCAGAAGCTGCCTGAAAAACCGCGTGTTCCATATATTCTTCCTCAGCGTTTTTTCCAATTTCTTCAATAGAGGTTGCAATACTTCTTACCGTATTTTGAAGGTTTTCCTGCATGGCTGCTACAGCCATCTCTTCGAACATCAGTTCTACTCCCACTGCAGCCTCTTCGAGACTTTTCTGAGCCGTAAGTTTTCCCATATCTCCAAGACATGAGATACATATTGCAGCATTTTCCGAAATATCAGGGAATCTTATCCTTGCAACTGCTTTTCCTATTTCTCCAAGCCCTATGACAACTGCGATTGTTTCTCTTTCCCTGTTAAGGAGGGCTGCAGTATTCCCGCTTTTCCCAAGTACTGATGCTGCAAGTTTGGCTACCATTTCCAGTTGCTGTTCGGCAGCCGTTTTTCCTATAGCTCCAAATGACAGTAGCACTCTGACAGTCGTACCCTGCATATTCTGCTCTATGGAACACTGCAGTATCTTCTCAAGAGCCCGGATAGCATTGACCGCTGCATTCTCCATCCCCTTAAGTGCAGCAGCCTTTCCGATTTCCTTTACGAAAACCACCATTTTTTCAGCTTCTTGCCCTCTTTTTTTGTTGAGGTAACCTGTGCATATTTCTGTCAGAAAATTGAGAGCCTGGCTCACTCCTTCGTCGGACCTATCATTAATAGAATTAAACCCTAAATTTACCATTTTGTCTTCTTCTTTTGAAAACATGGCATGAGACTCCTTTTCGGGACTATTCTTTTTATATTAGACTCGCGAGAACTTTAAAATATATTTCTCTCAAAGATTCTTTTATTCCCTTCAATCCTCGTCCCTACTTATTTTTCAGATATTTTTTCAGATACCTTGATTTATGGTGTCCTTGATTCAAATATTTTCATATAATCTTGTGAGCTTTCAGACGAATTAATAAGCCATCAAATTGATAAATCCGTTAGAAAAAAATCTTAGCTTTCCACTTAAATATGCGTCTAATTTAATAATATATACCTTAAATCCAGGGTAACATTTTTGAGAAATATCCGTAAGCGGCTCAGGGCATTAAAGTTAAATTATTAATTCGCATTATCCGCAGGCTACAAAGCAGGCAGAAGGCGATTTATCTGATGCAAGAAAGGAATATACGATTTCAGCAATCCCGATACTCTCAGGCAGAAAAGGACTCATTCAGGTGTGAGCTTATAAGTTTTAATGGTGTTTTGCGGCTTTCCAAAATTCTTGCCCGAAAAATCAAAGCTTCTGGCTATACTCCTGACCTGATTGTCGCTATAGGGAGGGGAGGCTATGTTCCTGGAAGGCTGGTTTCCGACTTTTTGCTCTTCAATGACCTTACCTCAATGAAGATCGAGCATTACACAAGAGCTGCAGATATGAGGAAAGAGGCAAGGATAAAGTTCCCTATTTCTGCAGATATAAAAGGAAAAAAGTGTTAATTGTTGATGATGTGACCGACACCGGTGAGACACTCAGTCTTGCAGTGGACTATGCCCGGAGCCTGAATCCGGCAGATGTCAGGACTGCAGTGCTCCAATATAAGATCTGCTCTCCTTTCCCGCCTGATTTTTATTCTCGGAAAATTCTCAAGTGGCGCTGGATTATCTATCCATGGGCCCGGTATGAAGATCTGGCTGGATTTGCAGAAAAAATCATTCTGGATAGGGCCCTTGATCTCTCCCAGATTACAGTCGAATTTAAGGACAGGTATGAGCTGGCTATCAAGAAGACAGAGCTTCTCGAGATTCTGGACGACCTGACTGAAAGGGGAGAGATTGAAAGCATAGAGGGAAATATACCGACATGGCGGGTTTTGAGAAATAATGTACAACCTAATAAGGAGCAAGATTTCTAATTACATTACCGCTTCAGTGACCAGTTCCATGTTTCCCTTTGAAAATACTCTGGATACCCGAACTTTCCAGTTCCCTTCTGAATTTTCGTTATCTGCCTGGATCAGGTTATAACACTGCGTGGTTTTGCCTCTGGTTTTGGAAGAGCATAGTGTGCCTGCATTTACTACAAGCATATTGTTGAGGTTCCAGACCCAGGGAATATGGCAGTGTCCGCAAAGGACAAGGTTCACCTTACAGCGGTTCAGAAGTTCGAGGACATCTCCTGCATCTACAAGGACATTATTTTCCCTGCCAGCCAGAGGGATAGGGACAAGGTGGTGGTGCAGAGCAAAGACCTTGAAATTCTCTCCGGAAAAGGCTTCTTTGATCCAGCCGTAGTTTTCCCTGCCTATGTGGCCTTCGTTAATGTCCGGTTGCGAAGAGTCAGCCCCGACAATTGTAACATCCATAAAGCTCTGAGAAGAAAACCGATTCTCGAAAAGGTCTTCAAAGTGTAGATAACCGGCATTTTTCGAATCATGGTTACCCGGGACAAGGACTTTGTTTTTGCATTCGATCCTGTCAATAAACCTTTTTACTCCATCATATTCGGCTGAAAACCCGTTTTCTGTCAGGTCGCCTGTAATCACCACAAGATCCGGTTTCAGCAGGTTTATGCTGTCCACCATGGAATCTGCGATTTCAGGAATAAAATACGCATCTGAATAATGAATATCTGATAGATGTACAATCTGTATAATTTTTACTTCCTCTTTTCTATGAATTTTATAATATAAATCTTATTAGTTATGTTCAGTGCACAGGAGTTCTGTCCCATTATATATATGTATCTTCTAAATTTACATACTTTTAGATATCTAATTATAATTCGTTAAAAAAGAAGGTTTACATCTCAAAACCCTTTTAATCGCTATAAATATTTATCTAATATTTATTCATGATAATATCCATAAAATTACAAATTATGATTTATCCAGCATATTTCAGTTCCAGTTTTCAGGAGTGACCACCGAATGCGCGGCGAAATTTTATCTCTATAAATACAGAAATTATAGCAATTATTCCGATCCAAAAAAACATTACTTGCCCTTCAAGCTCTTACTCGTTGAAAAGTTCAAAAGAAATCAGAAACCTGGAAAAGTAAAACAAAGTAACTTACCCATAAGCTATTCCGCTTGATAAAGGAGAAAAGCACTTTTTTAATGCCATAGATTAGTCCTCTTGAGCGAGCGAAGCGAGTGAAAAGGACAGCGTACTCCCGAGGCGCAATTCGGGTGGTGCAACAAATAGATTAATAATGAGTTATGACTATTCACCTACGTTTCAGCTTCATCCTTACATTTCCATTTAATTTACTCCCAATTAAGGTGAATTTATGTCTTTAGCAAATCTCAGAACACATTATACAGCCGATGTCAAGCCTGAAAAAGTTGATAACGGTCAGAAAATCACTCTTGCAGGCTGGGTCCATGAGGTCAGGGACCTCGGAGGGATCTGTTTCGTGGTGCTCCGGGACCGGGAAGGAAAAGCCCAGGTCACACTTGTAAAGAAAAAATTGATAAAGACCTGTTCAATGCTGCAAGAAGGCTTGTCCGTGAGTCCGTAATCACAGTAACAGGCAATGTAAAATTCGAAGAGAAAGCTCCAAACGGATATGAGTTGCTTCCTGAAGAGATCAATATTCTGAATGTTGCAGGCTCTCCGTTGCCAATGGACACTACAGGAAAAGTGGATGCCGAACTGGACACCAGGCTCGACTCCCGCTTTATCGACCTCAGGCGAGCCGAGACAACTGCGGTTTTCAAAATAAGGCACGAGGTTCTCCAGGCTATCAGGGAGTACTTTGTAAAACACAAATTTCTCGAAACAGCAACTCCAAAGGTCGTGGCAACTGCAACCGAAGGTGGAACCGCACTTTTTCCGATCACCTATTTTGACAGAGAAGCTTTTTTGAACCAGAGTCCCCAGCTCTTCAAGCAGATCCTTATGAGTGGCGGTTTTGACAGAGTATTTGAAATCGGCCCGATTTTCAGGGCAGAAGAACATGATACTCGCAGGCATCTGAACGAAGCAACTTCTATCGACGTTGAAGTCAGCTTTGCCGACCATTTCGATGTAATGGAAATTCTCGAAAACCTTGTGGCTTACGCCTATACCAAGGTTATCGAAAACTGTAAGTCTTCTCTTGAAGTTCTCGGCGTTGAACTGAAGGTCCCGAAAACTCCTTTCCTTAAGCTCACCTATAATGAAGTAATAGAAATCATAAACGCCCACTCGGAAGAAAAAATGCACTGGGGAGACGATCTTGGCACTCTGGGAGAGCATACTGTGGGCGATTACGTCTACGAGACCACAGGAGAATCCCACTACTTCATTATTGACTGGCCAACTGAGATTAAACCTTTCTATGCCATGCCTTATGAAGACAGGCCTGAATTCAGCAAATCTTTCGACATGATGCACCGCACAATGGAACTTTCCTCAGGAGCCCAGCGTATTCATATTCCTTCTCTGCTTAAGAGCCGGATAGAATCACAGGGTATGGATCCCGACGGCTTTGAGTTCTACCTTAAGGCTTTCGAATACGGGATGCCTCCACATGCCGGCTGGGGTATGGGCTGTGAACGTTTTGTTATGACCATGCTCGGGACTGACAATATCAGGGATACCGTGCTTTTCCCCAGGGACAGGAGAAGACTTTCTCCCTGAAATCCCAATTTTTTAAATTTTGAATGTTTTTTCCAATTTCAGACCTTATGATTCTGTTTTTAGGATTCGGACCGGAAGGGAACATAGCATGACAGAAAGAAATAAATCCGCTGATTCCGCGGAAAAACGTGCAGCAGGCATTGCTGCGTCCCGGACTGTAGAACCGGGAATGGTGGTAGGGCTTGGAACGGGCTCAACAGTTGCATATGCCATAAGGGAACTCGGCAGGCGGGTCAGGGAAGAAGGGCTTGAAATCCTGGGTGTTGTCACCTCATATCAGTCCGAAATGCTTGCTATAGAAGCCGGCATCCCGCTGACCACCCTTGCCCAGCATCCGGAATTGGATATTGCTATTGATGGGGCTGACCAGATAGATTCAAATCTGTATGCAATCAAAGGAGGGGGAGCTGCCCATACTCGGGAAAAGATCGTATCGGTATCAGCAAAACGTTTTCTGGTTGTAGCTGATGAATCAAAAACGAGCTTGCAGCTTGATAAAGCCGTACCAGTCGAAGTTCTTCCTTTCGCAAAAGAACTTGTGATCAAAAAGATACGAAACCTTGGAGGAAAGCCAGAACTGAGGCTTGCTCTGCGAAAAGACGGGCCTGTGATAACCGATAACGGAAACTTCGTACTTGATTCGAATTTTTGTGTAATAAATGACCCTGAAAGTCTTGCCCTCAAACTTTCTACAATTCCTGGGGTTATTGAGCACGGAATTTTTTCCAATGTGGATGAACTCTATATTGGGAAAAAAGATGGATCAGTGGAGATCGTCAAGAAATAACAGTTCAAAATTGTTGCTGAATTAGATATAACCATAAGATGGTCAGGCGTTCTAGAATTATTGAGGAGAAAAACACTTCAAGGGAAAGTATAGCAGATAATTAACTGCTTTTTCGGATTTATTTCCGAATCTGATGCGGAAACAGAATTTAATCCTCCAGAATCGACATATACCCGGTATGTTTTTATAGAAGTATTATCAGTAATTTCCTGATCAAATACTGCTTTAGATAAGGCAATTAACGAAATCACGTTTTCAGGCTGATATCGGGCTAAAAGTGACTGTAAGCCAAAAACGACTTCAAATTATCCGGTAAAAGTTTTTCGATACATATATCATATTTTAAGGAGGCTTTGGTTTAGATGGAAAAAGGTGGCCAGCCAATCATAATAATAGATCCTCGGAAAGAGGAGACTAAAGGAAAAGAAGCGCTCAGTATGAATATTGCGGCCGCAAAAGCAGTGGCCAGCATAGTCAAAAGTACGCTCGGACCAAGAGGAATGGACAAGATGCTTGTCAATCCTATTGGGGATATCACAATCACAAACGATGGTGCTACCATCTTACATGACATGTCCATCGAGCACCCGGCAGCCAAAATGGTAGTTGAGGTTGCACAGTCGCTTGAAAACTCGGCAGGCGACGGTACTACAAGCGCTGTTGTGTTCACAGGCACTCTGCTGGAAAAGGCAGAAAACCTTATTGACAGTGGGGTTCACCCTACAGTTATTATTAAAGGATACAGACTTGCAGCCGATAAGGCTGTTGAAATTTTCGAGAACCTTGCAGTCTCAACTGGCGAGGACGAAAAGAAGATGCTTATAGAAGTTGCCAGAACCTCTATTACGGGCAAGGCTTCCGAAAAATACAACCGTTTGATTGCTGAACTTTGCGTGGATGCCGTTCTTGCTATCAGCGAGAGGGGAATAGCGGACCTTAAAAACATCATCATTACAAACGACATCGGCGGCAAGACTGAAGATACAGAGTTCGTCGAGGGGATCGTAATCGATAAGGTTGCCCTGGATAAAGAATTCCCTCTCAGGATTCAGAACCCTAATATCGCTCTGATCGATACGCCCATGGAAGTCGCCAAGACTGCAAACAAAGCAAAACTTCAGATCACCACGGTAGGGGAGATTGAGAGTTTTGTAAAGCAGGAGGAAGCAGCCCTCTTCGAAATGGCTGATTACATTATCAGGGCAGGTGCAAATGCTGTCTTCTGTTCCAAGGGTATGGATGACAAGATCGCAGCCTACCTGCAGAGCAGGGGAATTTATGCCACTCGCAGGGTTAAGAGTGAGGACATGCAGCACCTTGCAGACGCCACAGGCGGAAGGCCTGTCCGGAATATCAGGGAACTGACTGATAAAGAACTCGGGCATGCAGGGCTCCTTGAACAGGACCGGGATGGCGACCAGGGTAAAACCTACCTCAGAGACTGCAAGGGTGCAAAATCCGTATCAATTGTCATTCGCGGCGGAACCGAACACGTGGTTGACAACGTGGAACGTGCAATTGATGATGCCCTCAGGGTAGTGAAATGTGTGGTAGAAGACGGCAAAGTTGTTGCAGGCGGCGGGGCTTCGGAGATCGAAGTTGCGCTCGAACTTCGCTCATATGCTTCCAGCATAGGCGGGCGTGAGCAGATGGCAATCAGAGCTTTTGCAGATGCCCTTGACGAAATCCCGAGGACAATTGCCCGAAATGGAGGTCTTGACACTATTAACTCTATAGTGAACCTCAGGGCAAAACATGCAGAAAACAAAAACGCAGGCTTAAACATCAACACAGGCGCTGCAGAAGACATGTTTGAGAAAGGTATAGTTGATCCTCTCAGGGTTAAGGTAAACTCCATCAAAGCAGGTTCAGAAGCTGCGGTAATGGTGCTCCGTGTGGACGATATACTCCGTGCACAGAGTTCCTCCATGCCCGACGTCAAACCCGAGCACATGGCAAGTACCTACGATGGCATGTCAGCCCCTCAGCTTAACATGCGCAGGTAAACCTGAGCTTTTAGAAAATCAGATCATACATTTGGATAAGGAAAACTGCAGGTTCTATTCTGCAGCTCAGGTTGCACTTGCAGAGTTGCGGCTCTGCAGTGCGCTGTCCTTTTCGGTCATTAGAGTTCCGGCTCGACGATGCGCTACCCGTTTCACTCGCTTATTTATAGAGGAATATATAACGCAAGTTCTTCTGGATGTAATGGTGCGAAAGCAAGGTGGAACTCTCTGAAGGCTTTGAGAAAAAGAGCAGGCATTCCTGAAAATGGATTCCGAGCTGAAGACTTGCAAAATAAGGATAAAAGCCTACTGTCGCGTCAATCCTCAACGATTTAACGATTCTGAATAGTTGCAATTGATTTTATACGACATTTTGCTGTTGACTCGACACTACTTCAAATTTCGGGATTGTATTATATTTCTCCGTAAAACCGCTGATAGTCTTCGATTGCCTTTTTGGCCTGGGCAGGAAATTCTTTTTTCAGGTATTCGATGAATTCATCCCTTGATTGAGTTTCCTTGAGGATTTCAAGCATATGGGTGGTAAATTTTCTTGATTTCACATTCCCTTTCTGAAGCTCAAAAGAAAGGCAGAGGGCTTCCCTGGAAAAATTCTTTTTCCGGACCCACGGAGAGACCGAGCCAAGCAGCACTCCTTCTTTCAGGATGCTATACGCAGGCACTCCGATCAGTTCAAGCCTGTTCTTCCCTGCAAGTTTTTCAAGGTTTTCCCTGGAATAGGAATGAAGCTCGATGTAAATTTCAGGTTTTAACTTTTCAATCGCTTTGAGGATTTTTTTGCCTGTTCCTGAATAGTAATTCGGATTCAGGGTTGAGACGTATTTTCCGTGGTCTACAAGCGGGATCAGGGCCAGAGTACCGGTTTTAGGAGGCTTGATATTCTTCAGGATTTCAGTTGTATCTTTCCATTCCTCCCCGTGCAGACCCGCAACAAAGAGGCGGACTGGCCTTCCACTGCCGTAAATCTTCATCCCGAGACCTGCGTACGTATCTGTGCATTCATGCTTATCAGGAAGGGAACCTTCTATTCCATCAGCGTTCATCCGTTTCGATACCTCTGAACTCTTCCTCTCCGGTCGGCTCTTTTTCTTCGGACAGCTCTTTTTCTTTGGGCAGGAGTTTTCTCGCTACCACATAAATTTCCTGTTTTTCCGATTTAATAACCTGCTGAATTTCAAGTCCCAGATTCTCTATTCTGTTCAGGATGGGCTTGGGATTTTTCTTTTTTGAATTTTGATTACTTGAAGCAGTTTTCCCCCTTCTTTCAGCAGGGGTAGCACTCTAGAAAGAGCCTTAATGGAGTTTTCAGGTTCCATGGTCATGTCCGAAAGAATAACATCGACTGGCTCTTCTGAAAGTATATTCAGCGGTACGGTAAAGGCGTCTCCGAACATTACCTCAACGTTTTCCCTCTCATATGCGATTTTTCCAAGTTCGCTCCTGAAGTCCCGGCTGAATTCTATACCTTTTACATGGCCTGCAATCTCTGACGCAAAAAGGAGAAATCCACCTGCGCTGGACCCAAGGTCAAGAACCCTGTCTCCTGGTTTAAGAATGCTGCTTTCCTTCTGAACAAGCTGGAGTTTAAAATAACCCTGAGGCTGGTCCAGGCCCTCAGCGACTTTAATTACGTCATCTGTGGACACGTCCTTCGAGGCTTTTGTTACCGTCGTGCCATTGACCTTAACATTTCCGGCAAGAATGGCAGTTTTGGCTCGCCCCTTGACTTGAAATGTCCCATCTCTACAAGGTATGCATCCAGTCTCATGGGGCATTGTATCCGCAGAGCCTGTATATATAGGTTGCAAGTCGGTATGCGAGAAGGGAAAAAGGAAAGTCTGCCAATTTATAGAAAAGCAAGGTCATACTCTGGACAACAATTCTATGCTGACGAAACCAGGATTTATTTTGAAGGTAGACAAAACAGGTTCTGGTATTGCCTTGATTGGGATACACATTTAATTGCAGGAGTACATTCTGGCATGTCTGTTAATCTTATTGAAGCTTAAAAGTCTCTCAAGGGTGTACGATATCGGAATCTCCGATTATGGCCAGGGTGGGCGTCTTGATCGCCTGAATTGTCTCGGCTGGCCAGTCCGGGATATGCAGATTCAGTTGCTTTACCTTTGCGATCAGCGTCGGCCAATCTTCCGGATTCGGCGTTATCCGGGGCTTACTCCTCTTGCCACGGGGTCCCAGCCAGGTTTTCGGGTTTCAAGTTCTCCATTCCTACGAGGAGCCCGGGGTGGAATCTTTCCGGTTGATCATGCTCTTTCTCAGGATGATTTCTCCTTTTCCAGCTCTTCGGCAAGCTTGTCGAGGGATTCGTTCCAGCCAGCCTTAGCCGATTCACGATTTTCGCCTTCCGGGATACCGACATGCAGCAGGGTGAGCTTGGTCTTACCTTCATGTTCTTCGAACGTTACAGTCACCAGTAGCTCTGACGGCCAGTCTCCGCTCATTCCGTAGTGCGAAGCCGGGACCACGTTACCTTTCGCATCCGAAAACGAATCGGTGTAGACGATCCGCTCCGGCTCGACAATTTCTCGATAGATGCCTGTGCTCCAGTAATCCTGGTCCTCGGGCGAGCGCATGCACCAAAGATACTTGCCACCCACGCGGAAATCGATCTTGATGACAGGCGCAGTGAAGTCTTTTGGTCCCCACCAGCGCATGAAATACTCGGGATCGATCCAATACTTCCAAACAAGCTTCCGCGGCGCGTCAAAGATTCGCGTACTGACAAGCTCCAGCTCCCCAACATCTTGATTTGCTTTTGTCATTTATTACTTACCTCCTTTGTTTCAGGCGGTTAGTTAAGTAAAACAACCCCTGAACTAAATTCCCTTGTTTTCAAAAGTTTCAGATTAAGCGTACTACTTCCATTCAATTTAGTTCATGCTCCCATTAGACTGCGTTCTTTTTGTTTTGTCAAGACCCCGCTGAAAGCATGGGTATAACCCCCAAAATAATCTGGTAATTTTTATATTAACCAATTTGAAAAACTAACCATTAAATTTATGTGAAAAATGAGTTAGAAACATAGGTAGCTGAATAGTTCCTTTTTTCTCTTCCGGTGAACGCCCAATATGAGCAGCAGGGAAGAGGCAAGCGAAACGCCACTTATCGCCAGTCCGCTCGATGTGGGTGTTAGTTCCGGTTCTTGAAGGGAAGTACAAACTACCTGAGTCAGTGGCCCACTTGCAGTGTGCCAGCTGGAGTCGCTTGTTGGGTTTGTTTTGATTCGCCGTAACTATTCAGGTACTCATAAATGAACTAATTGATAGCAATTTTGGTATCTCAAATACATTTAACTGTGAATTCCGGCAGTTATTTTCTCAAAATTCCCAATTTTATTCAAAGTTTATCAATATTTCTTAAATTTGGTTAAGGTGATGTTTACTTTACAGCCCAGCCACAAACAGAGTTTATATTACATATACATGCTATTTCAAAATTAAGTAAAGTTATATTATTTATCGTAAAGATATGGATATATTTTTAAATGATAATTTTATTTATTTTTTATTGATATTTATATTCAGTTCTTTATTTTTAATTCTGCAAGGCATTTTGAACGAATGAAGGGCTGTTTATAATTTACATGATTAGTGAGAATCTACTTTATTAGAATCTCACTAATTGATTTCTCTTACTTAAGCTTCAGGCACGATCCTTCTCCTGTAAATCTGGTGAGACAGTGTATAAAAAAATTCTTAAAAATTTCACATCATTATTTCCCCTCTGGGCAGTAATTTTGTCTGCTATCGCATATGTTTATCCTGAATACTTCGCCCCACATCAAGGTCTTATTGTACCATTTTTAAGCCTGATTATGCTCGGGATGGGAGTTACTCTCTCGGTGGACAGCTTCCTTGAAGTGTTAAAAAGGCCTTCTGTTATTTTTCTGGGCACTGTAATGAAGTACACCATTATGCCCCTGTCCGCATGGCTAGTCTGTCTGGTTCTAAGACTACCTGCCGATCTTATGACAGGTGTTATCCTGCTGGGCTGTTGTCCTGGAGGCACGGCTTCCAATGTAATCTGTTATCTTGCAAAAGGGGATGTGGCTCTTTCAATAGTCCTTACTTCGGTCTCCACCTTGCTGGCTTTTCTGGCAACTCCGTTCCTTACATGGGTCTTTATAGGGCAGACTGTGGAAGTCGATGTTATGGGCATGCTCATAAGTGTTGTAAATGTAGTAATCGTGCCTGTAGTGCTAGGGCTTGCAATCAGTTATTTCTTTGAAAAACAGATAAGAGCAGTCAGAGATATCTTTCCGGCAATTTCAGCTGCTGCCATAGTTATAATTATTGCTGTGATTATAGGGGCAAATAGTGCGAATCTAAAACAGAGCGGTTCGTTAGTCCTGCTTGCGGTAATACTGCATAATGGGCTTGGCCTTGCAGGGGGCTACTTGGTTGCAAAGGCTCTGAAACTCAGTGAAATAGAAGCACGGACTCTGGCAATCGCTACAGGAATGCAAAACTCCGGCCTGAGTGTTGCCCTTGCAATAAAACACTTTACTGCTGTTGCAGCACTTCCGGGTGCAATTTTCAGCATATGGCACAACCTTTCAGGAGCTTTCCTTGCGGGTCACTGGTCAAAAACAGGTGTATCCGATATCGATAAAAAGGATAAAAGTGGGGTGCCCGCAAAAGTGGGCATTTACAGTAAAAAGTTGGGGTGAAATCTTTCCGGATTTCACCAAAAATAACTGAATTTTGGAACAGAATCTAATAAATTAGTATCTTATTATGCTGTAAATTTGATTTAACTCACCAAAGTATCATACTTGATCGGTTTTCAGCATTATAACATCATATAACGAAAATAATTTGAATTCGGATGCAGCATTTCTGACATATTCATCAGATTCCTCGCGGATTTCTGCGTATTTTGAGAGCATTTCCTGATTACCTTCGCCTTCTGCAAGTTTTCCGTACATCCAGACAAGCCAGTCAGCTTCACTGGAGTCTTTATTTTCGAGATATGCAGCTTCTATTTGCGGGAGAAGTTTCTCAACTAACCGCTTGTGCTTTCCACCTTCAAGTTCAAAGGACTCGTCAAATTTATCGCACATTTCTTTAAGGTTTTCTATTGTCATATCTATCACCAATATGATTCGAAGGGAATTAAAACATAAATTTTTATTGTATATACCTTTCGCTATTTTCTTTCTTCTATGGTGACTATCACTCCATGAAACTATATTGCTTTTTTGAAAAACTATATAAATATAATAGTTAATTTGGCATTGGTACCTAAATACTGATATATATTATGAGAACTTATATCTCTTGATGAACTGCCCAAGATGTAAGAGTCTCGATCATAATAAGAATGGTAAAGTTAATGGCCGTCAACGCTACAAATGCTCTGATTGTGGATATAATTATTCAGTAGAGCTAAAATCAACTGCTAGTTCCGCATCTGTTAAGAGACAGGCTTTACAACTCTATCTTGAAGGATTGGGATTTCGGTCAATAGGGCGTTTTTTGGGGGTAAGTCATGTTTCTATCCAAAAATGGATAAAGAAATTTGGTCAGGAGTTAGAAGAACTAAAAAGCGAAAATGAGATCTCTATTGTTGAAATGGATGAGATGCACACTTACATCGGTAACAAAAAAATATTGCTGGATCTGGATTGCTGTTGATAGAGTTGGGAAAAAGTTCATCAACTGCTCTTTTGGTAGCAGAGGGACAGAAACTGGACAAAAACTCTGGGAAAAGTTAAAGGAAAAAGAGATTGAAAAAGTGATGACTGATCACTGGAGGGCATATGCAGAGTTCGTTCCAGATAAAATTCATACTCAATCCAAAGCAGAAACGTACACTGTTGAAGGGTATAACAGCATAGTTAGGCACTTTCTGGCAAGATTGAGAAGAAAGACAAAGTGTTATACTAAGAGTCTTGAAATGCTAAAGTACTCAGTTATTCTCTTAATGAAATATAGAAATAATGAGTTAACTATATTTAGTTAACAGTGCCACTATATTTAGTTAACAGTGCCAAAATTAGATCATGAAAACATCAATCAAGAATTAGTGGAAGACCAATTGTTGGAGACACGCGAAAAATAGAGAGATCCCAGAAGTCTGATCCTTATATGCTGACGTTCCAGATCTGGAACATCGAGAAGAACCTGGTCGAACGCTTATAAAGGAAGCAAAGGCCATAGGTCTTAGCACAGAAAAAGTTGGAAATCTAAAGTATAAGTGGGGAAAAATAGACCTGCAGGTGAAGTAACTAAAGTACTAATTTTACTCATTTAATTGCTTTGTGGAATCTTGTTTCTGAGTTCAGCCACAAAAATCCTAATATATAAAATAGGATTAATATAATATACAGAATACCATGGGGATGGAAATAAGGGTGAGTTACTTTTTTCTTATAAGTATACCTATAACTATGGAACAGACATCGGGTTCAGAAAATAAAGGGTATACAGAATTCTAAACTGAGCAAATTAAGTCACACTTATAGTCACGAGGCTAAATAATGCAACAACTCAATGAGCTACTAAATTGTTTTTGTTGCAATAATTACAGGCGTGACTATAGATTTAAAATATTAAATATTTTAGAAAAGAACTGCCTTTACCAGTTGTAAATAGGAGATCGACTAATTTTGTAAAACTGGCCCATGAAGAGAAAATTAGAGTGTCTACCTGAACTTTGACTTTCCAAAGAGACATTCAGGAGGTATTAGGTATTTTCTTACAAGATCCAGATACTCTTGATGAAAATAAAGAACACCAAGATTTAAGAAAAAAGGAAATCATAGTAATTCCCTTCCTTTACAGCTGGATAATGCGAAAAACCATACTACAACTGTCACTCCCTGGTATTCACTAGAAACTGAAGAGATATTTAAAAAACTCGTTACCTCATCAAAGGGCCTGGAATCCGAAGAGGCAACTAAAAGGTTGCAGGAATATGGAAAAAACATTCTTCCAACAAAAAAGCCTCCGGGAATTACAGAAATAATTCTTCATCAATTCAAAAGCCCTCTAATTTACATCCTTATTATAGCAGGAGTTATCTCAGTCCTGCTAGACGATTTAAGGGATGCAGGTTTCATTTTTCTTGTAGTGGTGATAAATGCCGTAATTGGCACTATTCAGGAATGGAAGGCTGAAAAGAGTGCATCTCAACTACAGACAATTTTAAAGATTATGTCCCGGGTCAGAAGGGAGGGAGCCGAGTTAAAAATTTCGGCAGAGGAGATAGTTCCAGGGGATGTAGTCCTAATTGAGTCAGGAAGTCGCATCCCTGCTGATCTACGTATCCTATATGTCTCTAACCTTACTATCGACGAGTCACTTCTCACTGGTGAGTCTGCTGCTGTGGAGAAAACTGCGAATGTTCTCAAAGAAAATACTCCTTCAAGCGATCGGCATAATATGGCTTATGCAGGGAGTACTGTAATTACAGGACGCGCTTGTGGAGTTGTAACGGCAACCGGCAGCCGAACGGAAGTTGGTATGATTGCACGTGCAGTCACAGAGACAGAATCAGCAAAGCCGCTTCTACTTTTACGCATGGAAGATTTTTCCCAAAAAATAGGAATCGCCGTGGTTGCAGCAAGCGGAGTGATGAGTGCAGTTGCCCTTTTACAGGGGATTGCACCTGTGGAGGTTTTCTTCCTTGCAATAGCTCTGATAGTGTCTGCAATTCCTGAAGGCTTGCCTGTAGCGGTTACAGTAGCACTTTCGATTGCATCCACAAGAATGGCTAAACGAAATGTAATTGTCCGCAGTCTCTCTGCAGTTGAGAGTCTTGGGAGCTGCACTACAATAGCAACCGATAAGACCGGGACTCTGACAGTAAACCAACAGACAGCAAAAATAGTAGTGCTTCCCTCGGGAAGCTATTTTGAGATCTCAGGAGAAGGTTATCTTCCTGTAGGCGAGATAAAGAGAATAGATGGAGTTTCCCCAGATACTGAAGAATTGAAGGGATTGCAAAAGCTTGTACTAGTGTCGCGAAAATTTAATTCTTTGTTAACTTTATAAGCTCTGAATCCCTTTACATCTTCATGCTTACTATTAACCTTGAAGATCACGAGGTAAATTTCCTTCTTGACTTTGTGAGAAAAGGACATAAAAGTGCACGAGAAATCACCCGAGCACGTGTCCTCCTCCTTTCAAACCAGCATAAAACAGGTACAGAGATAGCGAAAACATTAGGTATTTCCAGGAATACTACTTTTAATATCAGGAAACGATACGTTGAAGAAGGTCTTCTGAGTTCTCTTTTTGACAAACCACGACCTGGTCAACCTATAAAATACACCGAAAAACATGTTGCCGAAATAATTGCGCTCGCATGTACCAGTTCTCCCGATGGAAGCAAAAGATGGTCGCTTACACTGCTTACTGAAGAACTGAAGAAAAAAGAAGGATTTGAAACAATAAACAAAGAGAGCATCAGGCTTATTCTAAAAAAGCAAAACTAAACCCTGGTTAAGACGGATGTGGTGCATTCAGACGATTGATTCCGAGTACAGAAAGAGAATGTATGACGTTCTTGACCTATACGAAGAGGATTACGACCCTAAAAACCCTATTATCTGTCTTGACGAGAAACCAAAGCAACTGCTTGGAGATAAGAGAATTCCCATTCCTATGAAGCCTGGAAGTCCAGAGAGGTATGATTATGAATATATCAGGAACGGAACAGCAAACATATTCATGGCAGTAGAGTTCAAAGCAGGAAAAAGGGTGACTCAGGTAACCAAAAGAAGAACTATGAAGGATTTTGCACAATTCGTGAAAATTCTCGTTACCGAAGAATATTCTGAAGCTGAAGTCATCCGACTGGTTACGGATAATCTCAATATACATAAAGAAAAGTCATTCTACGAAACATTCAGCGAAGAAGAAGCAAAAACAATTCTGGACAAGATAGAATTCCATTATACGCCAAAACATGCAAGTTGGCTTAATGCTGCAGAAATAGAGATCAATGTTATGGATATTGAATGTACAGGCAGAAGGATCGGGGATATGGAGACACTTACACACGAAGTGGATGCATGGACAAAGAGAAGGAATGAACATAAAAAGAAAATAGAATGGAAATTTACGAGGAAGAATGCGGACGAGAAAATGTCAAAGTATTATGTGAAATAATTAAATTGACAAGACACTAGCGGCTACGATTTGCAATGAAGGTTCTCTTCTTCAGGAGAGTAAAGAGTGGGTTCACCATGGGGATGCTATGGATGTAGCATTTCTTGCTCTGACATTCAAGCTAGGAATAAATCCTAACAAAGTTAGAAATGAGGTTAAAGTTGTAGCTGAGGTTCCTTTTGAATCCGAGCGTATGTACGCTGCTATGTATTATCGGCAGGATAAAAATGGATCTACTAAAATAGCTGTCAAAGGGGCTATGGAAGCCATCCTTCCATATTGTACAAAAATGAATTCTTTGGAAGGAGTGATCCCAATTGATCCCGATTTGCTTAACAGGGAACTTAATTCCTTGATGGAAAAGGGTTATCGTTCACTTGTAGTGGCTGAGGGTTTGGTTCCAGAGGGGATAAATGATGATTTTGACCTCAAGTCGGTAAAGCCGGAGCTCACGTTTTTAGGCATCACTGGGTTTATAGACCCATTGAGACCTGATGTCAAAGATGCAGTCCAGACTTGCAAAAAGGCTGGAATTGATGTTATAATGATTACAGGAGATCATCCGAAGACTGCACTTGCAATAGCCAGCGAACTTGGAATAGCGTACTCGAAAGACGAAATGATTACTGGAAGAGAGATCGAAGAGCTTGGCGGCCCCGAACTTCCATGCTGTATTGATGCCCTCGATAAAGCACGAGTTTTTGCAAGGGTAACGCCAGTACAAAAGATGCAGATTGTGGATGCTCTTGTCAGGAAGGGTCATTTTGTCGCTGTCACAGGGGACGGGGTTAATGATGCTCCTGCCCTTAGGAGGGCGAATATTGGCGTAGCAATGGGATCAGGAACAGATGTGGCCAAAGATACATCATCTATGATTATAACTGATGACACATTTTCTTCGATTGTTGCAGGTGTTGAGGAAGGAAGAATAGCTTATGATAATATTAGAAAGGTCACCTATCTTCTTGTCTCGACTGGCCTTGCAGAAGTTGTCCTTTTCATACTCGCACTTTTTGCAGGTCTCCCAATACCACTAATCGCAGTGCAGCTTCTCTGGCTTAACCTCGTTACAAACGGAATCCAAGGAGTAGCTCTGGCCTTTGAAGCAGGAGAACCCGGAACCATGCGCAGAAAGCCAAGGAAACCTGAAGAAGGGATTTTTAATAACTTGATGATAAAACAGACGTTAATTTCAGGGATAACTATTGGTATCATAGCTTTTGCGATTTGGATATGGTTAATTAGAGAAGGATATGAAGAAAATTGGGCAAGAAATCTTCTTCTACTTTTGATGGTACTTTTTGAGAATTTCCATGTATTTAACTGCCGTTCTGAATACCGCTCCGCATTCCATGTGCCTCTAAGGAATAATTACTTTCTAGTTTTAGGCGTTGTTCTGATGCAAGGATTCCATATCTCTGCCATGCATGTGTCTATCACGCAGAAACTTCTGAGTATAAGTCCAGTTTCATTTGAAACCTGGCTAATTTTTCTAATAATCGCTGGCATTATTATCGTTGTAATGGAGATATTTAAAAGAGTAAGGTCTGCTCATGAAAGTGATACTCTAATAGAAAATTCTTTTATATAACAGAATACTCGGATAGGTCTTCATGATCTATAGAATAGAGAGTGAATCAATTAGTTTTGTAGTCAACTTTGGTAATTGTAATCGTGTAGTTTTCTGGGTAAATTTAATCGTTTCACTCTCTTCTGGTGTATTTGGTCATATCCCGATGACAGAAGGATCGATGATGCAGACATTTACCACGAAGTATGTAGATGGACAAATAGAAGGATGAAAACCAAAAGAAAATAGAATATAAATTTGCGAGGAAGGATGCTGATGAGAAAATGTCAAAGTCCCGAGTTCCGCTTCGGGAGCACGGGGTCCGTTTCACTCGCTTCGCTCGCTCAAGCGGACTGATTTATATTAAAGATACTGAGCTGCGCTCGAGAGGACTAATCTACAAAGATGAAATTAATAGGACTTACGCACTGAAGTACAAAATCAAGTACATTTAGGAATGCTGCAAATATAACTTCAATTTTTCACTTGTGGAATTGCTCTGTAATTCCATTTTCCTAAATAATCATCAAATACAATTTTCATTTTTTCCTTGAAGTTTTCAGTTGCTTTTCTTCCCTTGGCATAAACTTTATCCTTTATAGTCGAAAACACTTTGAGTCCTGTAGATGTGTAAGTCTTCTCAACAAGGCTTTTGACCACCTCAATATTGCTGAAAACAGTACCTTTGCATGCATTCGTAACATGACAGAATAACCTGTGTTCTATTGGATTGTATTTCGACGTATATGGTGGATAATGAGCCATTCTGATTTCAATTCCAATTTCATTTACCATCTTTTGCATATCTTCCTTGAAAATATAATTCCTGCTTGAGTTGCTTCCACCACCATCAGCTAAGGTTAAAATGCTATTTGCTTCTGGATATTTGTTTTTACCGTATTTTTGATGGTCAATTTGTATTTGATTGAGGTTATATAGATTAATTTGTATAATATTCTGTTATGGGAAAAAGAGGTCCAAAATCACAATTTACTAACGTTTCGTGTCCGAACAAAGACTGTGAGCTCTATGGTCTTAGTGATCAAGACAATGTTGTTGGAAATGGAACTTACATAAGCCGTGGAGAAAAAACAAGAAGATATCTTTGCCGTCATTGCGGTAAAGCTTTTTGTGACCATACAGACACTTTTTATCATGATCTTCGCAAAGATGAGAAAACTATCGATTTAGCTCTAAAAATGTCTATGAAAGGAATGAGCATTGAAGCCATTTCCGATGTTTTAGATGTACAACCTGCCAGTGTAAAGCGATGGTTAGTTCGTGCATCTGAACAATGCGATAAAGTAAATGACGTTATGATGAAGAACCTGGATGTTCCAAAGATAGAAATGGACGAACTATGGGTAATAATCCAAAAAAATAGTTCCCAGGATGAAAGATTACAAGGATGATGGGCCATGGATGTGGGTAGCTTTTGTACCATGTTGCAGGCTAATACTTGACTTTTTAATAGGTCCAAGAAAACAGTATGTTGCAGACAAGTTGGTTGAATTAGTTAATAAACATCTTTCTGATAAAATTCCTGTTTTTGTCACAGATGGGTTAAACTTTTATAGAGAAGCTCTTTTGAAACAATTTGGAGTTTTGAGAGAGTTTCCAAGTACTGGGAAAAAAGGAAGACCAAAGAAAACAAAAATCGTTCCCTCTGATGATTTAGGAATGCTGCAAATATAACTTCAATTTTTCACTTGTGGAATTGCTCTGTAATTCCATTTTCCTAAATAATCATCAAATACAATTTTCATTTTTTCTTTGAAGTTTTCAGTTGCTTTTCTTCCCGTGGCATAAACTTTATCCTTTATAGTCGAAAACACTTTGAGTCCTGTAGATGTGTAAGTCTTCTCAACAAGGCTTTTGACCACCTCAATATTGCTGAAAACAGTACCTTTGCATGCATTCGTAACATGACAGAATAACCTGTGTTCTATTGGATTGTATTTCGACGTATATGGTGGATAATGAGCCATTCTGATTTCAATTCCAATTTCATTTACCATCTTTTGCATATCTTCCTTGAAAATATAATTCCTGCTTGAGTTGCTTCCACCACCATCAGCTAAGGTTAAAATGCTATTTGCTTCTGGATATTTGTTTTTACCGTATTTTTCCCACCAGTCTTTAATGCAGTCACAACAAAACTCGCTTGTATCCTTACTGGTTCCTAAAGTGATGTATCCTTCGTTACGTTTTAGATCGTATATGCCATGTGGAATTACAACACCATCTGAAAATGTATTGAAGTCGTGGTCATATACCTTTACTATCTGGGTACAATAAACTTTACCATCACGGTAGAAATTACCTATGACTTCTTTTTTTACATCTATACTGATAATAGGATTAGCGCTTTTTGAGTACTCTTCCTTTAACTCGTGAATTCTCTCAAATTGCTCATTTCTATCTTTAGAGTCTTTCATTGTGACAGCTTTTTGCATTTTCCTTTTTACAAAACCATGTTTCTTTAAGAGCTGCTTTACTACATAGGGAGTTATATTCATACCCTTTGATTTAAAAACCTTTGAAATTTCTTTAAGGTTCAGGTTTGTCCATTTTAGTTCTTCATCCATAGGGCTTCCAGCCGTATGGTTTTTTAGAATATCAAAAAATATTTCATCGATATTTTCCACCGTGTCGATGATTTTCTTTTTACCCCCACCAGGCTTTCGAATTCTGTCCTCTGGGGTTTCTGTACCATTGGTGATTTCATTAATTCCAGCCATGACAGTCTGAAAGTGGCAGCCCAGGACACTACTAATATAGATTTGTCCTCCGTGACCTAATTTAATTGCTTCGATAGCTGCGTATCTTCTCCGATCTTTCTCGTTCAAACTATCATAAAATGCTTTCATTCGAGTTTCAATTTCTTCCGGATATTTTATGCGTAGCGTCAAATTAGATTCCTTTTAATCATTTGTAATGGCTTCTAAAAAACATTATAGATGGTAAGAGAAATAATTGAAATTATATATGTTTTGTTCCTTAAGGTATGCCCAGGTAGTCAAAACAAGAAAAAATGGGGTACTTGAGAAAGTAGAGAAGAAGATCATCTTTGGAGAGGATATTGATCAAAGAGAAATATCAACAACTCTACTTGAAAGACAAAACCTGACTTTTAGACAGGATAACAACAGAGTTTCAAGGAAAACAATAGGGTTTTCAAAAATGAAAGAATGGTTAGAGTATCAAATGAAGTTATATTGTACACATTTTAACTTCTGTAGAGGTCATGGAGGATTAAGGTACAAAGATGAAAGAGGGGTTGAATGTAAAAATACACCGGCAAGAGAAGCACGGATTATTGAATCAAAGTGGACTTTAAGGGAACTATTGAAATTTAGGTGTGTTAAAACATCAATCGGATAAAGATGGACCATCGTATTTTTCCCACCAGTCTTTAATGCAGTCACAACAAAACTCGCTTGTATCCTTACTGGTTCCTAGGGTGATGTATCCTTCGTTACTTTTTAGATCGTATATGCCATGTGGAATTACAACCCCATCTGAAAATGTATTGAAGTCGTGGTCATATACCTTTACTGTGTGGGTACAATAAACTTTACCATCACGGTAGAAATTACCTATGACTTCTTTTTTTACATCTATACTGATAATAGGATTAGCGCTTTTTGAGTACTCTTCCTTTAACTCGTGAATTCTCTCAAATTGCTCATTTCTATCTTTAGAGTCTTTCATTGTGACAGCTTTTTGCATTTTCCTTTTTACAAAACCATGTTTCTTTAAGAGCTGCTTTACTACATAGGGAGTTATATTCATACCCTTTGATTTAAAAACCTTTGAAATTTCTTTAAGGTTCAGGTTTGTCCATTTTAGTTCTTCATCCATAGGGCTTCCAGCCGTATGGTTTTTTAGAATATCAAAAAATATTTCATCGATATTTTCCACCGTGTCGATGATTTTCTTTTTACCCCCACCAGGCTTTCGAATTCTGTCCTCTGGGGTTTCTGTACCATTGGTGATTTCATTAATTCCAGCCATGACAGTCTGAAAGTGGCAGCCCAGGACACTACTAATATAGATTTGTCCTCCGTGACCTAATTTAATTGCTTCGATAGCTGCGTATCTTCTCCGATCTTTCTCGTTCAAACTATCATAAAATGCTTTCATTCGAGTTTCAATTTCTTCCGGATATTTTATGCGTAGCGTCAAATTAGATTCCTTTTAATCATTTGTAATGGCTTCTAAAAAACATTATAGATGGTAAGAGAAATAATTGAAATTATATATGTTTTGTTCCTTAGTGTTGTAACTGGTTTGGTATTTTATACAGGTAGAGGTTTAATGCTATTGATTTCTCAGTTCAACTGCGTAAGTCCTAAAAGTATTATGTGAAATAATTAAATTGTCATAACACTAGGATTAACGAATATGGTGTAGAGGTATAGGGATTAAGCAAGAAAATTTATTAAAAATAGTAGCTGGTATGATGGATCATCAGCGATTTTTTTAGCAGAGAAGTCTTGGACTCATTTGATTCCTTAGATATCTTTGATTCAGAGTCTTTTTAATTTTTTCTGGATCTTCTTCAATTTTGAAAAAATCAAGAAATTTCATTCTAATTTGAGTAAACTAATCTACTCATTTTGAGAAAGTTTATTTATTGATGCAAGAGCTCATATAATTTTTTTTGTTACATACCCTATTTTTATGGAGATTTTCATCAGCTACCGCTATAGGAATTCCATTTTAAATTGAAGAGTTATTTTTTTTCTACCTTTATCCATATTGGAATCTTGCCCTCATTAAAGGTGAGAATCCTCTCCATTTTCCAGTACTGAAGGCAGTGTACCGAAAGTTCTGTAAAATATGATTGACTCTGTATCCTTTTCTTTTCACCACAACAAAAAAGGATGCAGAGTCAATGGTTAATTTATTCTCACTCATAAAAGATTATCTTGTCGATCAGGAAGATGGAATTCGCCAGTTAATTACTTGGTTTTTAAACCTTGCAATGGAGGAGGAAGCCCTCCTCCAAGCTGGTGCACAACGTTATGAGCGGACTAATTCACGTAAAGCCAGTAGAAATGGCTACAAACCCCGAACTCTCCTGACCAAGCATGGAAAACTTGAATTGTTAAAGCCTCAATTCCGTGAGTTTCCGTTTGAAACCCAGGTGTTTGAGAAGTATTCGAGAGTTGAAAAGGCTATCTTAACCGCTATAGCGGAATCTTACCTTCAGGGTGTTTCCACACGAAGGGTGGAAAAGATCATGACTGCTTTAGGAGTAGGAGGAATCTCAGCCTCTTGTGTTTCCAGAATTACCAAAGAACTGGATGAGAAGGTTGAAGAGTTCCTCTCAAAGAGAATAGAACACGAAATACCTTACCTGCTTATTGATGCGACTTATTTCAAGGTAAGAGATGGGCTTCACTATGAAAACAAAGCTCTCTTTGTAGTTGCTGGGATCAGGGATGACGGTTACCGAGAGATTCTTGGAACAAGATTGGCAGACAGTGAAGCTTCTATGTTCTGGGAAGATCTCTTCGATGATCTGAAAGAAAGAGGGTTAAGAGGTGTCAAGTTAATCGTTTCTGATGGTCATAAAGGAATACAGAAGGCAGTTAGGGAATCCTTTATTGGATCAAGCTGGCAGATGTGTCATGTACATCTGACAAGACAAGTTCTCAAGAAGGTGCCAAAAAAGAGGCAGAAAGAAGTGGCTGAGAAGATAAAAGAAGCGTTAGGAGACCGTCAGAAGTTAAATGACCTGATTAGGGAACTGGATAGTATAGGGTATAAAAGTGCAGCTGATACTCTTGAAAGTTTTCAGTATGATATTATGAACTATACGCAGTTTCCAGAAAAACACTGGAAAAAAATAAGAACAACAAATATGATGGAAAGGACTAACAAGGAGCTTAAAAGAAGAAGTAAGGTAGTAGGTGCATTTCCCAACAAGGACTCAGTATTGAGACTCGTAGTCTCAATACTCATTGATATAAATGAAGATTGGATCACAGGAAACAAGTATATAGTAATGGAACAGTAATCAAAAATGAAGAGTAAGGGGTATAGAGTAAATTTTACAGAAAAATAGGCACACTGCCGTACTGAAACACCGTTTGTTGAAATAAGTAAACAAATTATAACAGAAATTAGTTAGCCCACTATCAGTTTTAAATGATCTTGCTTTGTCTACAATATCACCTATCAAAGAAAATATCTGTTCCATTGTGTTATCTGTCTCAGGTGTAAAACCCTTTTTCAAGAAACTTACATTTTTCGTGAAAATCTCTTTTGCATAAGAAATTGCTTTATGAGACGCTTTTGAAAGTTCCAGGTTAGAATCCAATTCTCGGATCTTTTGAAAACATACAACAGCACTGATAACCGTATCAGAGCGTATTAATTGACATATCTCATTGTACACAAGCTCATCATTACCTGGAATATTTGTGATGGAATTGAATTCGTCACTGTATCTCTTACTAACGTTTTTTAATTGATGAAACACGCAAAAGGAGTGAACCACTTCAGGGAAGATACTTTTTACAGCTCCAATGATTGCTTTATCTTCATCAGAGACGATCCTTTGTATTTTACCTTCAGGAAATCGGTTTTTTATTCGTATGAAAAGAGGCATCAGAGCTTCAATTGTTGGTAATCTGTCAGTTATCTCAAAATCCAAAAAGACCTTTTCTTTTGTGGCAATAACGTAAACAGATTTATATCGCATCTTTTTCCATTCTTTTTCTGAAATTTCTCTTCCCAACAGAGTTTCAAATTTCTTTTTCCATCCTTTCTTGATCCAATCTCCATCAACATACAATGTTCTGTCAAAAGCAATATTTTGATCTAAAAGTTCTTGCTTTGAAAGCTCTGCTTGTTGTTGCTCATATAACCATAATGAAGTGGCACAAGGAGCTCTCCCACAGAAATCAGTTAGTCCTTCTGTATATGTTTCTCCAATTTTTCGAGAATTGTTTAGACTGCATCGCCCATCGTATCTAACAGACATTTGTTTTTCATAAAACTCATAACTGTAATTTGCAGAACCAGGAACACCAATAATCTGATCATGGAAATGTTTCTTACAAGAAAAACAAGTCCAGTATGTAACATCGCGAGCTATAGTACCGTGACTTGATAAAATAAAACGAGTGTAGTGAGAGTTTACATGTAATTTACTTCCACAATCATCACAATGAGTAGGAGAATATACAAAGAACATAGGGTAGTATCGATTTTCAACCAAAACCTTTGGTAAAGGAATTATTATTTTTCCGTCAACAACCGTTTTTGCCATTGATTTGTCTATTGCGAGGTTCCCTTTTCCCATTCACAACTATATTATATCAATATAATTAAAATATTATTGTTTTGTATGATATGAGGGAAAGTCTGAAGACCAGAAAATAATAAAAAGTCTCTAAAATATGAAATGTTGAAGTTCTACAGATGCATGCTTTCTGACGTTGGTTTATCAGTTAAATTGTGTAAATATTTCAGTTAAATTAAGTTAGTTTGGTTCAGCAATTTTTCTTATTACATCCAGCATCCCATCAGATTTAAGAGGTTTTACTATAAAACCCATGGTGCCTATTTTCATTGACTCCGTTATCAGGGCCTGCTGCCCAAAAGAAGAACACATTACCATTTTTGCATCAGGATCCATCACAAGAAGTTTGTTCAGTGCCTCTTTCTCATCCATATCCGATGTAATTACATCCGTAGCAGGCGTAATAATATCCATTAAAACAAGATCCGGTTTTATCTCCAGATATGTTTGAATTGCTTCCTCCCCGTCAGCCATTTCAGCAACTACTTCATGTCCATGCTTCAAGAGAGTATCTTTGATTACCATTCGCAGAAATTCGGCATCGTCCACTATCATAACTCTTGCCATTTATTTGCCTTCTTTTTTATATTTCTTGAAAGAACTGGACTCTGGTCCAAAATCTAGTGATTTTTGCATTTCTTGATTGAAAATCTGAATTCGTAAGAAGAATTCAGCCTCCAATCAAAATTAACATTCGATATCTAAAGGCTTCAACCTAGAAGTAAAATCACAAGGATTGTAACCAATTACAAAATCTAGTGATTTTTAATTTTACGTTCATCACTGGATTTTGGTACTGAGTCAAGAACTGTAATATTATATGATTTTCACTCATATTTTTTGGTTGAATACTCCACAACTTGCTTGTGGATGGCAACTTTCTCATAAATCTACGGAACTTAACAGTTTTATATTTTTTGGTTCGTGTTGCGGAAAAGTGCATCCTCTACTTGCAACATTTTATACCAGTCCAATTTAATTTTAATTTAAAATGAATTGATAGTTACCAACCGCGTTCCTGCAAGGCTTCTCCTGTAGGAATCATATCTGCACTGATGCCTTTCATTCCTGCACCTACGCCTTTTGAAATCTCTGCGAGTTTTGCAGGGTTGTCGTAATTGTTGACCGCTTCAACAATTGCTTTTGCCATCTTTTCGGGGTTTTCTGCTTTGAAAATCCCAGATCCCACAAAGACCCCGTCAGCTCCAAGACGCATCATAAGAGCCGCGTCAGCTGGTGTTGCAATTCCTCCGGCTGCAAAGTTTACCACAGGCAGGCGCTGCATCTTTGAGGTTTCGATCACGAGTTCGATAGGAGCCTCTATTTCCCTGGCTACCATTATTAATTCTTCTTCATGCGTCATTGGTTAAGCGTTAGAGAATCACTTCTGTATGTGTTTTTATATTAATAATTTGTATATTAGTGCACTTATGTCTCCTCGTCCCCCACCTACTCTTGAAGACTCTCTCCGGGAAATGTTTCCCGAAGAGTGGTTAAGGGAAACTGCCAAAGAAACTGGTCTCATAGTAAGTGAGCGTAAAATTGACCCTGTCGTCATTTTTTGGGTTTTAACTCTTGGTTTTGGTGTTCGCTTGCAGCGTACACTTGCCAGTTTGAAAAGAGACTATGAAAAAGAATCAAATAAGACCCTAAGCGACAGCAGCTGGTACTATAGATTCACTCCAGAACTTGTTGAGTTCCTCCATCAGTGTGTTATTCACGGCATAGAAGAGCTTGCAAAAGAACCTGGTAGAAAACTTAGCAAGAAACTCGAAAACTTCCAGGATGTTCTTATTCAGGACAGCACAATTGTTCGTCTTCCTCTTTAGCAGACAAGTTTCCAGCAGCAAGAGCAAGAACAGTAGCTGCAGGTGTAAAAATAGGAGTTATGGTAAGTGCAGTTGCTAACGGCCCTAAAACCGTTGCTTTATACTCTGAAAAAACAGCTGAGATTAAAACATTGAAAATAGGTCCCTGGATCAAAGACCGTATTCTTCTTGTAGATCTTGGTTTTTACAAAACTCAAATGTTTGCAAGAGTTGAGGAAAACGGAGGATATTTTGTTTCAAGAATAAGGAAGAATATGGATCCTATTCTTGTTTCTGTTGAAGAGGGACTTTCTAAGACAAAAAGCAAAGAGTTCGCGGGAAAACCTGTTAGTGAGTGTATTGAACAACTTTCTGGAAAAAATGGTGATGCAGTTGTAAAAATAGCATTCAAAAGAAGAGCATATAAAGGCAAACAAAAGCAGGATGAGATGCTTGTACGTCTTGTTGCGGTATATAATGATGAGGATGAAAAGTATCACATATATATCACAAATATTCAGAAAGATGTTTTGAATGCAAAAGACATTGCAAAATTATATGGAGCAAGATGGGACATAGAACTGCTGTTTAAGGAATTAAAAAGCAAATACGCTCTTGAAGTTCTCGAAACAAAGAATGTGCAGGTAATTGAGGCTCTAATCTGGACAGCAATATTAACACTAATAGTTAGCAGAAGGATTTATTCTCTTGTAAGAAACTCAACAGCTCATCCTGAAAAAATGGCTCAATATACGCAGTTACGTTGGAGCACAATATTTGCAGAGAATGCATCAGATTTGTTGACAGTAATTCTGAATAGATGTGGAATTCAAAGAACTTTTGAAACGATAATGAATGTATATGAAAGTCAAGCATTGGATCCGCATGTAAACAGAGAAAGGTTCAGAGAAGAATGGTTTTAATGAAAAGGTGAAATGAAAAACACTATTGGAAGATGGAAGTAAGTTCTTAACCGATGACCAATGAAATGTAATTTTATTATGGTTATTACATCCGATTTCATACATCAAGTGTGCAAGTCCTACGGGATAAAATACTATTTTAAGGTCAATGTGTACCTGAATTATGGAAAAAATTTATGGTATGAATTTTAAAGTTGACATTCTTCATTATTCAATTGTACGAATGGTTTGAATTTTAAGACAGCCTCTTAGAAATCAAGGCATTCTTATACACATACTGTTTGTTTCTTACAAAACCTCACCAAAATAGCAACATTTTAGATCAAAAGATTGCTATCCGGATAAATGAAGAATCAAATACACAGATCAATCAAATACAGAGATCAGCGGGAAAATTGGGACAGAATTCGCGGAAAGAAAAAAGATCTCAGGAAGAAAAAATTAGAGGTAAATGAAATCCTCTATTATTTCTAAATGGCTCTTATCATTCGCATTAGTGACGGTTATGGCGCCACCAGTCATCGTCCCACCAGTGATTTCTCCACCAGTGGTAGCCGTTATGGCGATACCAGTTATCCCCGTGATACCAGTCATTCCCGTGACCATGACCGTGACCGTAACGGTCATCGTGATCGTAGCCACCGCGATCATAGCCGCGACCGTCTTGAGCTGAAACTGCCGCAGCTGTCAACGACATTACAAAAAAACCGCCAGCAAAATAGCTAGTGTCTTTTTAACTTTGCCAAATTGTTCTCCCATTTCTTTACACTCCAACCTTTTGTTCAATTTGATACAATTTTGAGGCATTAGCTTTTCACTTCAGTCTGCAGATGCATTGCGTAAATATTATAATACCAATTAACTCTCCACATTTATTTCTTGGAGAATGCATAATTGATATTCTATCCTCATTTTTTATGTTGCTGATTTATAGGCTATTAAAAGTAACTTCAAATTGTACCACTAAAATATTGTTATCCATTTAATTTAATATAAGACGAAATATACTTAAAAATTTTATAAATATTAATGTATAATAATATATAATTTAGGACTCTGGTCCAAAATCTAGTGATTTTTGCATTTCTTGATTGAAAATCTGAATTCGTAAGAAGAATTCAGCCTCCAATCAAAATTAACATTCGATATCTAAAGGCTTCAACCTAGAAGTAAAATCACAAGGATTGTAACCAATTACAAAATCTAGTGATTTTTAATTTTACGTTCATCACTGGATTTTGGTACTGAGTCTAATTTAGTTATTGGAAATATATACTTGAAAAGATATTTTTCACAACTCTTCTCGATTATCTGTAAAATTCCTCAAAAATGCCATTGGGTATATATTTGATTAATATGAAGCAAATAAAAGTTTATATCGCCTTATACTTCTTTTTGACATATAATATTCATCAGAAAATAATCTCAAAATCAGAAATAATAAGGGATAGTACTGGTTAACAAAGTAAAAGAGAAACCGATTAATTAATCCTGATAATGTTGACAAGCTGGTTTCATGGTAATTTAATTCTTGAGTATATTTTTTGGTAGCTTTACTGTAATTGCTAGCTTCAGGCTGTTTTTAGGAAAATTTTCACGCAATAAATGGTCTTACTTTCAGCAACTTACTTAAAATTAAAGTACTCATTTCAAACATATTAATCGGCTTTAAATGCTCCTTTTTCACCTTTCTACTCCATTCTCCTATTCATATTCAGTTATTATTTTCACTCTATATTCCGGTTTTGTAATTATTGCAGCATCTCTTATTTCGAATTTCTTGGCATGCGGACTGAATGTGGGATTGCTAAGAGGAAAGTACAGACAGTATTCGGTTTTTCAAAAATTAAGGCCTCCGGAAAGTATGCTTTTACGCTCCAGATTAAGATAGCTAAAGATTAAAAACCGGGGAAAGTAAGAAAAATAAATAAAAAGAGGTTACCTTGCACTCATGTCAGGCTGCATTATCCCAAATATATTTTTTTCTGTGTCCAGGCAATATGCAAGCCAGCCGATGCCAGGTATTGGACCCTTTTCCATAGTCACTTTGCCGCCATGCTCCTGTATCTTTTCTAGGTATCCATCGATATTCGGGACATCTATTGTACAGACATAGGTGGTTATCGGAGTGTCTATTCCCGGCTCTCCTCCCTGCCTTTTCATCAAGCCGCCGTTGATCCCCGGCTCTTCCTGGTTACCGGTTGTTATGTTCCAGTACTCCATTGGACCTTCCCATTTCTCTATCTTCCAGCCGAATACATCCTCGTAGAACTTTTTTGCTCTTGCAACATCTTCTGCATGGATCTCAAAATGTATTACTCTTGGTGTGATAACTACCCCCTTATTATATAATTTGGCTGGCATTTTATATATTAATTTAGGCTTGCTTTTTTAGACATTTAATTTTCTCAATTGGATGGGTATAAAGAGATCAGGTAATCAGAGAATCAAGGCCTTTTTGCCCTGTAGTTCAAAAGGTAGCTCTTTTTCCTTTTGTGCTGGCGATGCCGAAGGTTTATGGATTAAATCAGGTCTCAGCGGTCTTTCTTGAAAAGCAATACTTTTCGCTATACAGCTATAGTCGATAGGTTGTGCTCTTCTATATAAAATGTATATAGAAAATATCTTTTTAGGTATCGTAGGATTTTTATAGGAAGTTACAAAATTTTATAACTTATTAAAGCATTTTAAAAAAGCAATGAATCACACAATATCGTCTAGTGTTTCAGATACGGTATATTCTTCGGCTCTTACCGCTTTTGGAATCCCTGTAATCGACATTATAATTTTTATTATTTTTATAATATGCATATATATCTTATATTTACTTTATAAGAGATTTAGGAAATAACATGTCTCCCACATTATTAATCGAAAGTTTGCAGCATTTGGGATTTCCTGAAATATACACAATGATTTTAATCATTTTTATTTTATATTTATGTTATAAAAAAATTAAAAAATAATGTTAGCCTGCGCAATTTTTCCAAACTATATGCTCTAATTAACACCTCAGGCTGAATAGTTTGTAATTCTAAGTCCAATAAAAGCAAACCTCAATTCTCCCTTTGAATTTTTTACATTCTCTTTTTTCAAGCCTCAAAAGCACCAGGCCTTCTATTTTTAAGACAATTCAAAAAATTTAACCGCGCAAATAAACAAACTATTAATAAAAGTTTAAAATAGTATTTCGAAAAGAAGGTATATTGCCCTGCGAAATGCTCTGGGTAAGCACAATGTCAGGGCCAGGAAGAAGCGTAAGCGCCGCAGAGGCTGCAATAAAATAGATTAGCTGCGGCTGTTCTATCAAGTTTCTCACTTTTCCTTTTATATACCATTGTTCAAAAAATTAATTAGATCTCCTGTAATAAAGGATTTCTACAGAACATTCGCGTATTACCGGATTTCCTGCTTAAGAATCTCATAAAATCTCTCCTTTGCCTCTCTTTCAATCCACGGCTTGTGCCCGCATTTTTCCATTAAAATGAACCTGAAGTCTTTCAAAATCCCTGAAAGAGGCTTCCTGACTCCTTCAAAGGGATGTGGGTCATAATTTCCATGAACTGCAACTACCTGGCAGCAGATGTTTTTTCCGAGTTCAAGAAGTTTTCCGCTGGTTCTCAATTTACTGGCTTCTTCCCACACGCCTTTGAAAATCTCGTAGTTACACTCAAGCAGCTCATCTTCCTGGAGAAGAGAGGCATATGTGTCTGATTTCGACATCAACTTTCCAAAATTGCACAGGGCTTTGTCCCTGTTTTTAGCTGAGAGGTTGTTCAGAGTTTCAGTCAGGCGAAGAAGGCTTTCCAAATCTTCTTTTCCGAGCCGACTTATCCGGGTTTTCATTATGTTTGCGGCATACTTTTCTTCGTAGGGACCGCTTCCGATTATAATTAGTTTTTTTACGAACTGAGGGTAGCGGGCTGTAAAGATGAATCTGAGCATTGCACCCCAGGAAAAACCAATTAATGTTACCGGCAGGTCGGCATGTTCTTCCAGCACTGCTTTCAGTTCCAGAACCTGGCCTTCAAGGGTTGTTTTAGTCTGGAAGGGTTCAAGGACTCCCCGACTGGAGGCTAGTTCCCTGGCAACAGGGGCCATTTCACCGGGGGCGCCGGGCCCTCCATGGATAACGGCTACAGTAAAGGGCAGGTTTCCGTATTTTCTCAGAGTTTCCATGCTTATACAGGGTTTAAGCTTTTTTAAAGCAAATAGGTTTTCAAATTTATTGATTTTCATCTTTATATCCGTAATCCTTATATACAACTCAATTCTTTCGATAATCGTTCAGCTTAGTTACATATGTAACCATTTATCTGTCTAATAACCAATTAAATTACCACCCAATGATTGAACCCATTTTCCACAGAAGTCCACAAAAATGCCACCGATTTTCTCAATATGGCAGTAGCTTAAAAAATAATCTCCTTTATAATGAATAATAGTACAAATCGGCAAATAAATCCTATATGTGTGGACATCTGCGGAATGTCTTATTAAAAACAAAATCGGGTTTTGCTATGGTTTTTCAACAAAGAAGAAATGATAATATAAATAATTCTAATGAAAATTCAAAAAGAAATTTGAAAGGAGCCGTCCCATTACTGGCTCTTCTGACAGCTTTTCCTGCACTATCCACGGATATGATCCTGCCCGCAATTCCATCTCTTGCCAAAACCTGGAATCAGCCCCTATCCGTCATGAACCTGATCCTGGTCTGTTTCTTTGTTACCTATGGTTTTTTCCTTCTTTTTTACGGTCCCGTTTCTGACAGGTTTGGTCGTCGCCGCCCTCTCCTTTTCGGGCTTGCGATATACATAGTGGCAAGCCTGCTCTGTGCCTTTGCATCCAGTGCTTCCATGCTGATTGGTTTGCGCATACTGCAGGCTGCAGGAGCTGCTGCCAGTTCATCTATCTCCATGGCTATGACCAAAGATATTTTCTCCGGACAGGAGCGAGAAAGGATTCTGGCTTACATAGCGGTTATAATGGCTCTCGCCCCTATGCTTGGTCCGGTCCTTGGAGGCTGGGTCCTTGCAAATTTCTCCTGGCCCTGGATCTTCTTCATTCAGGCAGTTATGGGCTTAATAGGGATGATCCGAGTTCTCCACTTTCCGGAAACGCTCCCCCAGGTATCCGATACTCCTCTTTCAAGGGTAATTCACACCTACGGCAGGCTGCTGCTCAACCCTTCTTACATAGTCATGGTCTTTGTCATGTCAGCAAGCCTTTTCCCCTGTACAGTTTCATTGCAGGTTCTTCTGATATCTACATTAACGGATTTGGCATGACTGAACAGAAATACAGCTACTTCTTTGCCTTCAACGCCATGGCTCTGATGGTCGGTTCCTTCGCCTGCCTTCGGTTGACAGGAAGCATCAGTTCAAGGCATCTGATAACGGTTGGATTTGTGGGAATTTTCCTGGGAGGAATTTTTCTTCTTCTCACCGGAAAGCACGGCCCCTGGAGCTTTGCGCTCCCGATGTTCCTGATCACATTTTCCTTGGGTCTGAGCCGCCCTCCGAGCAACAACCTTGTACTTGAGCAGGTCGACCGGGATATAGGCTCGGCTTCTTCCTTGCTGATCTTCAGTTACTTTACTCTCGGGGCTGTTGGCATGTGGTTTATCTCCCTTGAATGGGCGGATAAGATCCCTGTGCTCGGGGCAATTGCCCTCGGCTGCGGAGCTCTGGTTCTGGGCGCATGGGTCGTTTTGCAGCGAAAAGGTATAGGAGGTGTCGCTTGATTTTTTATAGGGCAGCCTTGCAAAAACTTCAAAATAGAACAACTTCAAAATAGAACAGGTTCCATTGGTGATCGGTTAAGGAATTTTCTTGCCTGAAGGATCGATTTTAGATCAGAAATTGGCCTCAAATTTTAGCCTCTTTACCTAAAATCGGTACCCTGCTCCAGTTCAATGTCTGTCTGAATTTTGGGCATATGTCAAGGGAATTAATACAATTTATCATGATTCCTCCCTTAACCGAAGACGCATGAAATATTATACAATTCAAATCCGGAAACATGGCCTTTCCAGGAGCTATAGAGATGTTCCAGACCGAACCTATAATCTACCTGCAGTCCCTTGGAAACGAATGGTTTACGTTCCTCATGATTTTGATAACTATGATGGGATCTTCCTCGTTTTTAATTGCCATAACAATCATTACCACTTTTGGCGTTGATTTTAAAAAGGTTTTATTCTGTACCAGCTACTGCTCTGGACAGGCCTGGTTACTGTGATTCTAAAGGTGTTGATCGCATTTCCAAGGCCGGATTTTGTAGATAATAGAGTTCTTAACCTGGAATCAGGAATTAAAAATACGTCACTTTTTAATGGGAACGGACCGGAAGGTATTTTCAAGCTTCCCGACAAAGAGGTTCTTAAAGCATTTCGCCTTCAGGAAGCATTTACCCACTCACCCTTCGGTTTTCCTTCCGGGCATGTCGCACTTACGACTGTGCTATGGGGAGGAAGCGCCATTATTTTCAAGAGCAGAGTAATTAAAAGACTTACTCCTCTGGTAATAGTAATCATGGCTTTTTCAAGGATGTATCTGGGAAGACATTTCTTAGGAGACATACTGGGAGGGGTTACTATAGGATTAATTTTCCTGATAATCTTTGATAATTTTCTCAAAAGCCCTCTGAAAGATGATTTCTTCAAAAAAGAGAATTTTGAACTCACTTTGAGGCACAGGAATCTATTTTTTTATTCCGTTATGTTTGTTATCCCTATTGTATTTACAGCCCTGTCGCTTGTGAGTTCCGATATAGTAGGAATGTTCCTTGGCACGAATATTGCATATTTCCTGATTATACGAGAAGGAATACCGAATGATTCAGGCAGTGTAGCACAGAGAATTTTAAGGGTATTTATAGCACTCCTGCTATTCGGAGCGTCTAGCCTCATTCTTGATGCAATGTTTGTAACGTCTGAAATGATAAATTACCTCCACTTTACGTTAATAGAATTTTTAAAAGCCTTCATTTCCGGACTTACAATCTGGATTTCAGTAGCTGTCTGCACAAAGTTCGACCTGTACAGAAGAGATAAGGAATTTGTGAGCAGCCGAGATGCTGAATGAAATAGAGAATCAACAAAATATCCGGTAAAACCTCATTAAGAATTTTTACGGACCGAATTTTCCGGTCCTTTCTCTTCAAGCAGATAGTAAAGAAGGCTGTTCAGACCGGCAAAGAGTTCATCGATGCTGCTGCCTTTTTCTATCACTGCCCCATCATATCTGAGCCTGAGCTGCAGGTTAACGGGAGCATAACTCATAATCGATGCCTTGTCCGTTCTCCAAAAGTATCCGAAACCTCTTTGAAAGTTTTTGACCCCAAACCTTCAAACATGCTGTCATACTGCTCAAAACAATAACTATACATCATAGGGCCCATTTTGGAACTCGCACCCTTTTCCCTGTCCACCTGGGAATACGCAGGCGATACGACAAGTAAAGCGAACAGAAAAGCATATAATACAGATACGTCCAGAAGTTTCTTATTAATTTTATGATTCCCCAACAATAAAAACAAGTAAATCCTGAAATCCAGAAGCTATTTCGGAAAAGATATCTTTTATATAAGGTCTCAATATGCCTTACAATTATTTTCCCATGTAACCTCTGGCAACCCCTGGGTGAAAACGATGGAATTAAATAAAATTATATACACCTTTTTCAAAAGAGTTTTCAAGCCTCGTTTGCCCTGAACCCTGGAAAGCTTTATATTTGAGATCTGAGAATGGGTCATTATTAATATATTGAGACTTATATGGTATTAATAGACCGTAAGCATAATATTCAAAGGCAGACTAAAAAGTTGCAGTAAGGCTCTACAGCGCATTGACTTAGATCAGCAGAACGAATTGAACAGATCTAAAAAATACAGACTTTTAATGGAAAAAATTACAAAAATTAAATATTTACACGTTAATTTATTCTGTACCCTTTCATAAGGAATAACTTAAATAATGCTTTTAACTATTGAGCGTATTCACAATTCACTGGAGAAATAGCTAGCTGAAACCGCAACCTATCGGTTGCAATTGATGGAAAAGAATTCATGGCAATTTCATCCGTGGAAAGGGTTTCCCACAGCATATATCTTATAAATCATATCAAAACAGAGAGGATGACATTCATGGACTTTGAAAAATTACGACACGGGACCGCACTTATTAAGCGGGGCTTTGCAAGTATGCAGAAGGGGGTGTGATCATGGACGTGACAACTCCAGAACAGGCCAGGATCGCAGAAGAATCCGGAGCAGTTGCTGTTATGGCCCTTCAGGCTGTCCCTGCAGATATCAGGAAAGCCGGGGGAGTTGCCCGTATGGCAGACCCTGAAATTGTCCAGCAAATCATTGATACGGTTACTATTCCTGTTATGGCAAAGGCCAGAATAGGGCACTTCGTGGAAGCCGAAATTTTAGAGGCACTTGGCGTTGACATGGTAGATGAATCCGAAGTCCTTACCCCTGCCGATCCTTCCTATCACATAGACAAGACACAATTTACCGTGCCTTTTGTCTGCGGAGCCAGGAACCTCGGAGAAGCCCTTCGCAGAATTAACGAAGGAGCAGCCATGATCAGGACGAAAGGAGAAGCAGGAACAGGGGACGTTAGCCAGGCAGTAAAACATATGAAACAAATACAGGGTGAAGTCCGTGCCCTTGCAGGAAAGACTAAAGAAGAATTAATAATGGTAGCCAGGGAAATAGAGGCTCCTATCGAACTCGTGATCGAAACCTCAAAGATGCAGCGCCTGCCTGTGGTAAACTTTGCAGCCGGAGGAATTGCAACACCAGCTGACGCGGCTCTTATGATGCGTCTTGGAGCTGACGGGGTCTTTGTGGGATCTGGGATTTTCAAAGCAGAAAACCCCGAAAAGATGGCAAAAGCAATTGTTGAAGCGGTCAACAATTACGACAACCCTGCAAAACTCGCAGAGATTTCAAAAGGCGTAGGTGCAGGAATGAAAGGCATCAGTGCAGATATGATTCCTACAGGAGAAGCCTTGCAGGAACGCGGTTGGTAATAAACCGGTAAGTAAACCCTAGTTGCGCCAGCAGAGTTGCGCCAGCAGAGTTGCGGCTCTGCAGTGCTGTCCTTCCCGAGTTCCGCTTCGGGAGCACGGGGTCCGTTTCACTCGCTTCGCTCGCTCAAGCGGACTGGTTTATATTAAAGATACTAAGCTACGCTCGAGAGGACCAAATTTAGGGAATTAGTATTTAGTTTCTCTCAAGCTGACTAAAAATTTAATTTTTAAAAATGGATTCTTTCTTACAGGCCTGTAAGAATAAACAATTTAATTTTTTTGTATTTTGATCAATAAATAAAGAATTAGTTCTGGAAAATGGTGTTTTTCATGAAGATAGGTGTAATCGCTATTCAGGGAGCGGTTTCTGAGCACGTGGATGCTTTAAGGAGAGCTCTTGCAGAGAGAGGGGTAGATGCAGAGGTAGTTGCGATTAAGCATAAGGGAATTGTACCTAAATGCGGTGGAATTGTGATTCCAGGTGGGGAGAGTACAACGCTTTGCAGGCTGCTTGCCCGCGAGGGAATTGCACAAGAGGTTAAGGATGCGGCTACGAGAGGGATTCCGATTCTCGGAACCTGTGCAGGGTTGATCGTGCTTGCAAAGGAAGGGGATAAGCAGGTGGAAAAGACCAGCCAGGAATTGCTCGCGATTATGGATACGAAAGTTAACAGGAACGCATTCGGAAGGCAGAGGGATTCATTTGAGGCGGAACTTAAAGTTAAGATTCTCGATTCTCCTTTTACCGGTATATTTATCAGGGCTCCCGGAATCGTGAGTTGCGGGCCGGGTGTTCGTGTGCTCTCCAAGCTTGAAGATCTGATTATTGCTGCAGAGCAGGGAAATGTGCTGGCTCTTGCTTTCCATCCGGAATTAACCGGGGATTTGAGAATTCACCAGTATTTCCTGGACAAGATATTTAAAAATACATCGAACGATAGGGAAACGACAACAATTTGATGAGCCTATCCCAAAACTTCATTTAATCTGATTATTGCTGCTAACATTATAACTCCAAGATATGATATTTCTTTGATCTCATATCTTGGAAATACTTGCTTTGGCTTATAACCGAGCTTAATAGCAAAATCTGCTATTTCAGAATACATGAACTTATCCTCATTAGATAAGTTCTTGTAAAATTCATTTAGGAATGCTGCAAATATAACTTCAATTTTTCACTTGTGGAATTGCTCTGTAATTCCATTTTCCTAAATAATCATCAAATACAATTTTCATTTTTTCCTTGAAGTTTTCAGTTGCTTTTCTTCCCGTGGCATAAACTTTATCCTTTATAGTCGAAAACACTTTGAGTCCTGTAGATGTGTAAGTCTTCTCAACAAGGCTTTTGACCACCTCAATATTGCTGAAAACAGTACCTTTGCATGCATTCGTAACATGACAGAATAACCTGTGTTCTATTGGATTGTATTTCGACGTATATGGTGGATAATGAGCCATTCTGATTTCAATTTCAATTTCATTTACCAGCTTTTGCATATCTTCCTTGAAAATATAATTCCTGCTTGAGTTGCTTCCACCACCATCAGCTAAGGTTAAAATGCTATTTGCTTCTGGATATTTGTTTTTACCGTATTTTTCCCACCAGTCTTTAACCTTACTTTGACAGCATACACTAATTGATATAGAGAATCTATCCCGTTTTTAGCCTAAATTATTTTGACAAAAGCTTGCAATTATACAAAATTTTATTGTATGTTCTAGTGTCGAGTCAACAGCAAAATGTCGTATAAAATCAATTGCAACTATTCAGAATCGTTAAATCTTTGAAGATTGACGCGACACTAGGGAATAGTGCCCATTTTTGTTACAATTAAGCTATTGATCTTATCAAAATTAGCAAAAATATAGTTTTTGATGCCACTTTTCACGAACTTTATTGTAAGTGTCAAATTCTTCAAGCTTTTTTTGATGAATTTTGTTGACCTGTGCTTTATCTCATCAAACTCATATCGCATCAGCGATATGAATAATTGAGCAATAAAGCCCAAGAGAATAGCTCCATAAATGCTATTGTCCGACCAAACCCTTAACGGCTTAATCTGTATTTCGTTCTTCAATGAGTCAAATATTTTCTCAATAGAATCCTTTTCTCTATATATTTCCAATGCCTCTTCAAGTGTCAAATTCTTGTTCGATTTCAGGCAAAAAAATCCTTCTCTTCCATTAATTATCGAATTTTTTAGGAGTTCTATTGCTTCTTCATCACTAAGCTCTTCAAGTTTAGTTCTGAATGAGTAATCAATCTCAATCAACTCATTGTTGATTCTAAACTTCTTAGGAAGCTTTTTATTCTTTATAATTATTTCCTGAATTTCTTTTGCTTCCTGTAACTTTTTCAGAACAGTTCTTGCTCTTGCTTCCAACTGTTTCTCTTGCAATGATTCTGAGAAATAGAAATACTTAATGCTACTTGGCTTTACGATTTTTATCCCATATATATTTTTTTCAGGATCTATCAGTTGAGCTATTTCTAGATCAAAGCTCTCAATGATCTTATCGTCACTTGAATTCAGTTTCATGGAAGTAAGATACGTCATCTTATCTTCTTGTATTAGCTTAATGTTGTCAACTGTATTAGCTCCTTTGTCAAAAACGATGAGAGAGCCTATTTTAAGTTTACTTTTTACCTGGTTATAAGTATCAGGAAAGTGCTGAAGATCAAGAACATTTCCTCTATTCACAGTAATTCCAATAGGTATATTTATAGGTTTTTTGAGTTCACTAACTCCAACTGTTATCTGTAGCTTATCAGGCCTATGATCTCTACTATATCCGTACTTACCAAGGTTGGACTTAGTGCCGTGAAGAACTATACTTGTCCAGTCGAGGTTTATGTCTGTCTCTTCAAAATCGTAAACCAAAAACAGACTGCTTAGAATATCCGAAATAATTTCCTCCTTGTTACGTCCCAGGATTTCAAGGGTTCTATAAAGGACTCGTTCATTAAAGCTCTCAAGGTTTAAGATATCGAGAATTTCTTCCTGATTTAACCATTTGCCAGCTTCTTTGATACTAAAATTCTCGGTGAGCTTATAGCTTACCAACCCTATCAATAAGCTATTTAGATCAAAACCCCGACTTTTATGCTTGCTAAAAATATCAAAAAAATTAAGTTTCTCATAAAAGAATTGAACAGCAAGCATCGGTCCAATGGGAAGACATATATTCTTGTTTGGAATAGTGGGAAATGCTCTTATTGTTGTTTTTATATTCATGCACAGATAAAACAGAAATAGGAGTATTTATTTTTATATAAATGTCAAAGTAAGGCTTTAATGCAGTCACAACAAAACTCGCTTGTATCCTTACTGGTTCCTAGGGTGATGTATCCTTCGTTACTTTTTAGATCGTATATGCCATGTGGAATTACAACCCCATCTGAAAATGTATTGAAGTCGTGGTCATATACCTTTACTATCTGGGTACAATAAACTTTACCATCACGGTAGAAATTACCTATGACTTCTTTTTTTACATCTATACTGATAATAGGATTAGCGCTTTTTGAGTACTCTTCTTTTAACTCGTGAATTCTCTCAAATTGCTCATTTCTATCTTTAGAGTCTTTCATTGTGACAGCTTTTTGCATTTTCCTTTTTACAAAACCATGTTTCTTTAAGAGCTGCTTTACTACATAGGGAGTTATATTCATACCCTTTGATTTAAAAACCTTTGAAATTTCCTTGAGGCTGAGGTTTGTCCATTTTAGTTCTTCATCCATAGGGCTTCCAGCCGTATGGTTTTTTAGAATCTCACAAAAAATTTCATCGATATTTTCCACCGTGTCGATGATTTTCTTTTTACCCCCACCAGGCTTTCGAATTCTGTCCTCTGGGGTTTCTGTACCATTGGTGATTTCATTAATTCCAGCCATGACAGTCTGAAAGTGGCAGCCCAGGACACTACTAATATAGATTTGTCCTCCGTGACCTAATTTAATTGCTTCGATAGCTGCGTATCTTCTCCGATCTTTCTCGTTCAAACTATCATAAAATGCTTTCATTCGAGTTTCAATTTCTTCAGGATATTTTATGCGTAGCGTCAAATTAGATTCCTTTTAATCATTTGTAATGGCTTCTAACAAACATTATAGATGGTAAGAGAAATAATTGAAATTATATATGTTTTGTTCCTTAGCAAAGTCTCCACTTTAATTTCTTCCTCACATCTTGTAAATATATAAATACGAGATTTTTAGGCCAGGTCGAGAGCTACTCAAAAGATTTTGAATTCATAACTTTGTAGCTATGATTGAAACTAGATTAAAGTAGTTTCCGCCTTCAGCTTCCATCATCCCAATATCTCTGCGAGCAAAATCGTTGTCACACATAAGCCAGTCTTTCCATGTTTCTTCAAAACAATTTAACTCTTTACACTCCTGAATAGTTACCAGATCGGAAGTTTTCCATAAATTATACCACCAGTCGCAGGAGTAAAGATTCATATCATCAACCCAGTACGGCTGTAATTCTACCGGAACCCCATTCGTAAAATCCTTTTTCAATCCAGGAACTGCAATTGCAATTTGTCCTCCTTTTTTACAAGCGGAGCAAAATGATTTGTTAGATAATCTTTTTCAGCCCCGAAAAAGCTGTAGGCATCTATACAGACAGCAGCATCAAAAAATGCATTTGCAAACGGCAAATCGTGGGCTTCTGCGTGTATTGGTATTATTTTATCTTCCAGTCCCATTGACTTAATTCTCTCATAGTTATCTGTTGCACTTATCCAGAGATCAGTTGCAAAAACTGTAACATCATATTCTTTTGCCAGGAATATTGAAGTCAGCCCTCTCCCACAGCCAAGATCAAGTATTCTCATGCCTTTCTCAAGCTTCAAAGATTCGGACAATTCCTCAAGAATCTTCATTGAGTTTGGTCCCATCATGTTTTCTTTAACAAAATCAAAATCATATTTGTTACTTTTTGTAAACATCATCTTGACCACTTTTCGTTAATCTAATCCACATTATTTCATGGAGTTTGTTACTTAGAATTCTTCTATAGATTTCAAGGCAACCTTTCTTTCATTTCTTCAAGACGCTTCTCAAAAGGATGGTAATAATCGTTCCACCATGCAGATTCAGGAAGTACAAAAGTGCCAATACAGTAAAAACCAAGCTCAAAGGTTACATATTTTGTTCTCTTCAATAGTTTTCATTGTAATCTCTGGATAATTATTCCAGAATGAAAGCGCCTTTTCAGAAGGGAATTCCGTAAGCCACGTTATCCGGGTAACACAAATGTATCATCATTTTTCAGGAACTGTTTCCAGTATGTGAGACCTTCTTTAAAGCCTATGATGTATATCGAACCTTCAGCCCAGATCAAGTCAAAACTTTCCTTTTCGTAAAGAAGGCCTGAAAGCATTGAGAATGCCTTTTTTGTACATTCGTTCTTACTGATCCCTGTCTTGGAAGTTTATCAAATATCTCTGAAAATCTGTCAAATTCTATTTTTACACCTGTTATCTCCAAGTAATTTGGTAGATTTGAACTAATGTATTCAGTCAGTATAGCCTTTAACTTAACAACTTCACTTTCATATGCTTGAACAGTAGTCTTAATATCGTTCAGAAAGATAACCGTTTTACTCTACAATAAACTGAAAAGTAGTGAAAAGATGAATGAAAAATTACTTGCAAAAATTGGATTGAACAAGTATGAGAGTTCAGTTTACCTAACACTTCTAAAACAAGATTCTATGGAAGCAAGCAAATTATCACATGCATCGAAAGTCCCTATAGGAAAGATCTACGAGGTTCTCAAAGCCCTCAAAAACTATGAGCTTGTCGAAATCCAACCGTCACGGCCACAGAGATACCGGGGGTTGATCCTAAAAGCGCATTTAAACTCATGTACAAAAGAAAAGAGGAGGAAACACTCAATGAGCTCAAAATGCTCAAAGAAACATTTAATGAAATCCAAAGGGAACTTTGCAACGACAATTCACCACAAAATGTTGAAACTATCTTCTGGCCTGATAGATTTCGTAATAATGAACTAAATGAACTAGTGCATTGATTCTGATATATATCCATAAAGTAATTATATTAATTGTTCAATAAATACTCTTATGCCTCGTATAAGCCTTCGCCCTAAATTACCATTTACTCAAAAAGAGTTAGATTATTTGACCAAGTTAAGTCGTTCCAGAAATCAAGCTGCAAGTATTGTTAAAAGATCCAAGATAGTTCTTTTGAGCTATCAGGAAAAAAACGATACCGAGATCTCCAGAGAGTTAAAAGTAGATTACAAAACTGTAAGACTCTGGATACAAAGAGTTTTAGATTTTGGGGTTAAAGAAGGCTTGGTAGATAAATCAAAAAGTGGGAGACCTCAAGATATTAGTGCTGAATCACGAGCTCACGTAGTCTCACTTGCATGTATGAAACCAAAAGATCTTGGTTATCCTCATGAAATCTGGACTCAGAGACTCCTTGCTGAACATATCAGGGAGAATTGTATCAAAGAGGAACATCCTGATTTATCGAAGATAAATCAGGGGACAATTTCAAAGATTCTCAATGCAAGCAAAATAAAACCACATAAGATTAGCTGTTACATTGCTAAAGTTGATCCCGATTTTGATCAAAAAGCAGCCAATGTTCTGGATACATATAGAGAAGCTAAAAGACTAAATGAAAAAAAGGAAAAATGAACAAATTAGTACAGTGATTCTTTCCTACGATGAAAAACCAGGTATTCAGGCAATTGGAAATGTTTATCCAGATCTTATGCCAGTAGAAGGGCATTATTCTACAATAGCAAGAGATTATGAGTATAAAAGATATGGGACTCTTTCACTATTAGCTGGAATTGACTTGATATTTGGGAGAATTTATTATAAAGTATTTGAGCAGCATAGAAGCTGCGAATTCATTGAATATCTCAAAGAACTTGAGTCAATATATCCAGAAGAAAAAATCATAATTATACTGGATAATCTTAAAATACATACATCAGAAGAAACTCGGGAATACCTGGAAACAGTTCCTGATAAATTTGAATTTGTTTTCACACCAAAACATGCTTCGTGGCTGAATATCATCGAAAGTTTTTTCAGTAAAATGGGGAGGAGCATGTTGAGAGGAATAAGAGTAGACTCAATAAATGAATTAAAAGACAGAATTAGTCAATATATAAACCACGTTAACGAAAAACCAGTTATATTTACGTGGAGATATAAAATGGAAGAAAGGGATGAAATGCCTGGGGAATCACAATCTAAAATGGAGTTAATTAGGAATCGAAGCACTAGTGGATTCATCTTTTGAGAAAATCGAGCATGAAATATGTGTTGTAATTCGTATTAAGTACAAGCCTGAAAGATCGGAGCTATATGATGCTTCAGTATCCACCTTTAGCAAAGCTTATTTGAGTTTAGTACAGCGTGGCATAAAAGTTAAAATTTTAGATCCGGGATCACAATTACTGCCATCGTTAAAAGAGCTTATTGATTCAATAGAAGATCTGTCATTTAAACGCTATCTTAAGGACCTGATGGAAGTAAGAATTTTAGAAACCGAATACAATTTTGCAGTCATCGATTCTAAGATAACCCTGCTTGATATTGAAGATCAGTTCGATATGAGTAGAAACCTCGGTATGACAAGAATATATGATGAATCATATGCAAAACGATTTAAGACAAAATTTGATGAACTTTGGGCAAAGGGTGAATTGTTTCTCTGACTTGACTTTCAAAGATATCCGTAAATTTCTATTTTCCTATGAATTTTCGGCGTCTTCTTCCCAAAGGCAGAAGCAAAATCAAAACTTCTGAACTTTCTTATTTCTGATAACTTCAAAGTTATATATTGATTGCAGTCATATTAGTAAAAACTAATTCGATGAAGGGGTAAAGTAAATGGTAAAACTGAGCAACGAGATGAAGGAAGACTTTGCAAAAATGAGGATTTTTCCCTTTGCAACCGCATCTATAAATGGAGAACCAAACGTAATACCAATCGGCTTTTGCAAGCTGCAGGACGACAGAGAAACAATCTGGATTGCAGACAATTATTTTTATAAGACCCGTCACAACATTGAAGAAAACCCGCGGGGGCAATCTATGTATGGGGACCGGAGGTCAAGGGCTGCTATCAGATAAAGGGGGACTTTGAGATCAAGACCGATGGGGAAGATTACGAAAAGATGTACAAGATGGTCAAGAGCATGGGAGACAGGTTCCCTGCAAAAGCCCTTATGATTATGAAAATAACTGACGTTTACGAATGTAAATCAGGGGCAGGAGCCGGGAAACAGCTTCTTTGAAGAACTTTTAGAGGCTATATAAGAAAATTTCGATTTTATCCTGACACAGAGGACGAAAAAATCCTCATAACCTCTCTTTTTTGACGAAATATTTCAGATAAGGGTATTATGATGCCATTTTTCTGAATATCACTTTTTTGTGTAATTATTCATTTACCTTTATTTCTAACTAATTTCTTGCCATTAAATGATGATTATTTTCATACTGCCTCATACTGGTTGATATAATAAATATTGAATATTCACCCGCTCGCCCAATTTTTTATGAGGTTTAGTTTAATGGAGTTTTCAGATCCCGTGTGTTATCTTCCAGAAACAAGAATTATTCCGGTTTAAAAAATGCATCTATATTATCTCTGCCTTCTGGAAGAAATAACTACTGGCGCAGACCATCAAAACCGATAGTGTTAAAAGAATAGATATATTCAGAACAATTGAGAATTCACAATGACCAATCAATATTCCCCGCAAAGCATCAACACCATATGTCAGCGGATCAAAATAAGACAGAATCCTTATGGGAACGGGCAAATTTGAAACTGGAAATAAAGCTCCAGATAACAGAAACAGAGGAAATGCAATAAAATTAATAACCGTGCTAAACCCATGAAAATCCTTCAACAAGGATGACAAAATCAATCCTATATTTATAAATATTGTCGATATAAGAACCATTATCACGATAGAGGATAGAATCGCAGGAATAAAAGGCAGTTTAAAACCAAGTAACACCGACATCATCATAATAATAAGTGCCTGAATGATTGATGTGGTTGCGCTTCCGGAGATCATCCCAAGAACAATAGAGACTCTGCTTGCGGGAGTCACCATAACCTCTTTTAAAAATCCGAACTGCTTGTCCATTATGACACTCATGCCTGCATAAGCAGCCGTAAAAAGAAGGGTCATTCCGATAATACCCGGCACTAGATACTGAAAATATCCTATCGATTCAGGCAGACCTGGGAATTCCACTTTTCTAAAGCCCATACCCTGAAAGACTAGCATAAAAGCCGGCATGCCAATAGCACCCGCAACCCTGGACCTTGCCCTGAAATACTTTATCATCTCACGCCGCCAGAGAACATATACAACTTTTCCCTGAATCATCGGAGCATCCTCCTTTTCATCCGATCACGCCTGGCTGACTGCCTGCTGCCTTCCTGTTCCCGTATTATTGAACCTGTCAGACGAATAAAAACATCCTCGAGGCTTGGTTTGCTGAAATTTATCGAACTAATCCCAATACCCAGATTGCCTGCAGTCTGAAAAATATCAGGAATGTTTTTCTCGTAATCCGAGATAGTAACATCAAGCGTTTTTCCGTTCTGAACAATTTCCCTCACCCATTCTTTCTCCCCAAGTGCAGCAACAATGAGATCAATCCTCCCCTCAATAGTCAGGCTGACACAATCACCTCGAAGACGTTTCTTCAGACTAGAAGGGGTGTCAAGTGCAATTATCTTTCCATGATCAATTATCGCAATTCGGTCACAGAGGTTATCAGCCTCTTCCATATAATGGGTGGTTAGAATAACAGATGTCCCGTAATTTCTGTTCAGGTTTCTGATATAATCCCATATTGATCTCCTGGTCTGTGCATCAAGCCCAAGAGTAGGCTCATCCAGAAACAAAACCTTTGGATAATGAATAAGCCCCTTGCAATTTCAAGCCGCCTCTTCATCCCGCCCGAATAATTTTCAACAAGAATATCAGCTTTATCAGCCAGACCCACAACATCAAGCACTTCCCGTATTCTTTTCTTCCGCTCATCTGAACCGATGCTGTACATCATGGCGTGAAATTCAAGATTTTCCCTCCCGGTAAGCCCTATATCGAGCGAAGGATCCTGAAATATTATTCCTATATTATTCCTGATAGGATCAGGATCTCTTCTAAGGTCATATCCTGCAATTTCAGCATCACCTACCGTAGGAAGAAGAAGAGTGGTCAGCATATTTATTATAGTCGTCTTTCCCGCACCATTAGGGCCTAAAAGCCCGAAAAGCTCTCCGGTCTCAACCGAAAATGAGACGTTGTCTACAGCAGTAAATTCCCCAAATTTTTTAGTCAGCTCTTTGACTATTATTGCACTCATATTAAACAAAACCTTCAAACCGGGATTTTCAAACAATTATTAGAATTCACCTTTCAACATTCACCCTTCAAAATTCACCTTTCAATGACAAAATATAAAATGTGTGAATTTAGAAATTGTATGAATATGATTTATAATGCCGGATGATTATGACAGCACAGCCCTATTCTTGAACCCACAAGCCTCTTTGTATACTCATCAGAAGGTGAAAGCATCACATCATGGGAATTTCCCATCTCTACAATCTTTCCGGAATCCATAACGGCTATCCTGTCAGCAATCTTCAGTGTCAGGGAGAGATCATGTGAAATATATATCATTGCAAACCCTCTCCTGTTCTGAAGGCCCTTTAAAAGACGTAATACATTTGCAGAGGTTGAAACATCCAGAGCCGAAGTTATCTCATCGGCAATAAGGAGTTTTGGCTCCATAACCATTGCTCTGGCAAGCGCAACCCTCTGCCTCTGCCCGCCGCTGAGTTCACCGCAATATTTACTGAGGAAATTATCATTATTGGGAAGACGAACAAGTTCAAGGGCATTTTTAACCATTTGCAATCTATCCCCATTGGACCCAATCTTATTGATATAAAGAGGCTCTTTGACTGCATCAAACACAGTAAACCTGTTGCTGGTTGAACTGAATGGGTCCTGGAATACTATCTGAATGCCATTGAACCTGTTTCCATAATTTTCCCCGCTGACATTTCCACCCATAAACAATACCTCTCCGCATTCGGGCCTTATCACATTTGCAAGGATATGTGCAAGGGTTGACTTGCCAGACCCTGTCTGACCGACAACTGCAAGAACCTCCCCTTCCCTTACTTCCAGATTAACATTATCAACTGCCTGAAGATATTCTCCATCTGGCAGGCGATAGCTGAAACTCAGGTTTCTGGCCACAAGAATGCCTGCTATACCACCTCTATGGCATGCAATTTCCCGCCCGTCTCCTGCTGGCATCAGAACCGGAGAAGCTTTCTTGCATATATCGATTTTCTGTGTACATCTTGGGCTGAAAGGACAACCTCTAAACTCATCCCCTGCCGGAACATCCCCTGGAATTCCCCATAAATCTTTATAAACGAAAATATCCGGTGTCGAATGGACAAGGCCTCTTGTATAAGGATGAAGGGGAGATACGAGAAGATCCTTTACAGGGCCGGTTTCCACAATCTTTCCTGAATATATAACAGCAATCCTGGCCGCCAGAGATGATACAAAAGTGATATCATGAGAGATCATCAACATCGTATAACCGTTTTTCCTCTGAAGGCCAACCAGAAGGTCTCTGATTTCCTTTCGGGTAAATGCATCAAGTGCAGAAGTAACTTCATCAAGAATCAGTAATTTAGGATCACATGAAAGAGCCATTGCAATAAGAGCCCTCTGCCTCATACCCCCGGAGAGCTGATGTGGATACAAATCCATCCATTTCGGATCAAGGCCGACAGTCCGGAATAGATCCGTACATTTACTCCGGGCTTTGTCAGGGCTGATATCAAGGTGCCTTACCATCGGTTCCATTACCTGAACGCCTACTTTCATTACAGGATTCATCACCTCCAGGCCATTCTGAAAAACTATTGCAATATCCTTCCATCTGAATCTGTCAATTTCGGATTCAGACAAAGAAGAGATTACCTCATCCCTGTAAAGAATTTCACCGGAAGAGGCTGTATTTTCCGGCAAAAGCCCCATGATCCCAAATGCAACAGTGGTCTTGCCACTTCCGGATTCTCCAACTATACCCAAAATTTCTCCTTCTTCAATTTCAAAAGAAATTCCGTCAACAGCCCTGACAGTATTACTGTCAGTCAAATAATGGCATTTAAGGTCATTGATTTTAAGCAGACTCATAATCAGAAACCTTTCTGTCTCTTTAATTTAGGATCAAGTATCCTTTCCATATCCCTGCTTATGAACGTAAGACAGAGTAGAAGAAAAATAAGCATAAACAACGGAGGCAATAGCCACCATTGCCAGTAAGGTGTAAAATATATCGACCTGAAACCGGTTGCATGATTAAGCATCATCCCCCAGCTCTTGGAAGTGGGATCTCCAAGCCCCAGAAAAGCAAGTCCTGTTTCGGCTATGATTGCATGTGAGGATATGCCGATAACAAGCACAAGCAGAACAGGCATAACTTCAGGAAATATATGCCTCCAGAGCAGGTAAAACGGTTTTGCACCGTAGTTCTGGGCGGCAATAATATAGTTGTTCTGCTTTAATGACAGAGTCTGGGAACGTGCAATACGTGCGGGTTTTGCCCAGCTGAAAAGCACGAGTACAAGGATTACGTTGAGAATGCTTGGACCAAGAAAAGCTGATATCACGATCAGAAGGGGCAAACTCGGAAGAGCCATTGTAACATCAATCACTCTCATCAGTGCCTGGTCAATGTGCCCTCCCATATACCCTGCCAGTATCCCAAGAGCTCCTCCCCCAAAACCTGCTGCAAAAGCCACTGCAAGACCTATTGTCAGGCTCATTCTTGCACCGTAACATATCTGCGACCAGATATCCATACCAAGTTCATCTGTTCCAAGAATATGTCCGGGACCTGGGGGTTCAAGGGAATCTCCTGTTATCTTCTGAGGAGGATAAATTGTTATCACAGGAGCAAAAACCGCCATTAAAATGATACAGATAATACCAAGGATACCAATTTTACCTTCAATACTGAACCTGGAGAATGTCTCAGCTGTACTGCTGACAATTTTATCGATATTTAACGCCTGAGCAAACGAAATTATTCTGGCATTTCCAGAGGCAGCAACATCCTTTATCATATCACAACTCTCGGATCAAGTTTCCCGTATATTTTGTCAACCAGCAGATTGCAGACAAGTATGGAGACTGCAATTACCAGGAGAATACCCTGGATAAGAGGATAATCCCGGCAGACTACAGCACTTCTGAGTGTCATCCCTATGCCAGGATAAGAAAAAACGCTCTCAACAAGTACAACACCACCCATCATTATACCGATCATAAAACCTGTTCTTGTCACTACTGGAAGCAGTGCATTTCTTAGTGCATGCCGGATCCATACGGTTTTTTCACCCAGCCCTTTGGCTCGTGCAGTCCTGATATAATCCTTTGTGGTCACTGTAATCAGGGTATTTCTGGTGAGCAGGTACACGTCGGTCAGCTGTGCAAGTGATAGAGTCACAATAGGCAGAAAGGCATGGTACAGTATATCCCATAACTGTTCTACCAGACCGTTATAGTTTGCGAAAGGGGTAATGGCACCTGCAAGCGGGAAAAGCCTGAGATATACACTAAAAATCAGAAGAAGAATCAGGCCAAGCAGAAATGAGGGAATTTCTGCAAAGGCAATCATGCCCGTCATCAGAATTCTGTCACTCCTATTTTTCCGGTTCTTTGCCGAAAGTGTTCCTAGAACCACACCGGAGATTGTACTGATTACCGTAGCGCCCACGACAATTAATATAGTCCAGGGGAGATGGAGCATTATTACATCACTGACCGGCATTTTGTAATAAATGCTCCTTCCCAGATTGCCCATCATCAGATTTTTCACATATACTAAAAACTGTTCAGACAGTGGCCTGTCAAGTCCGTAATAGTTTAAGTAATACAGATGCTGCTCCTCTGTCATTACGATAATCTCTTCCCCGACTTCATCTGCGGAAGTGGTTAAGAATGGGTCTCCAGGCATCATCCTTGGTAGAAAAAATTAATGACAAGAATTACGAAAAGGGTCGATAACAACCTGAAAATAAACGAATTCCTGTCCTTTCCCATCCAATCATCTGCCGTTAACTTCCCAGACCATCATACCGGTATATACATCGGACTCAGAATGGTAGATTTCATCCGGAGAGGCATTTCGATAATAATCCCTTATTTTTTGCTTTGTTTCATCATCAAAATCCCTGCCCCGTCCGATGAAGTCTATTGCCTGGTCTGCAGCTTCTTTCCAGTTCGTTTCTTCCTCCCATTCGGAATGGTTGATCCTGACCGATGGCCTGTAGCCTGAGAGATAAAGATACATGAATGGATAATTAATGCCGTTCATATTATTCACAGAGTTTTCACCAAGTATTGAACTCCGGATATCACGATACGCCCTGTCTTCATCCCTTCTCAGAAAGTTGCTGTAGTAACAAAGATTTTTTGAGCAGGCCGTCATCTTATCAAAGTTTTCAATATCCCTTATTGCGGGAGTCATGGATGCAATTACAAGGTCGTATTCGTTCCGGAATCCAAGTTCATCTATGTCTGCCGTCCACCAGGAGCATTCAATGATGTCTACCGAAAGAGACTCCTTTTTTACAGTATCTTTTAGTCTATCGAGCATTCCGGACGATATGTCAAGTGCAGTCACCTCTGTTCCAAGTCTTGCAAGAGGAAGAGAGAGGGTGCCGGGCCCGCACCCGATATCCAGAACTTTCGAACTTTCCGGATTAAAACCGGCCTCTTCAAGGAATTCGAGGATCTCATCGGTTCTCTTCTTTCTTTGCTCTTTCTCCAGATTTTTTGAATAATTTTTAGAGCGTTTGTTCCAGAACTCTGCCATCCTGCCCTCATCCGGGATGTTCAAAGCTTCAACTGTAGCTTTTTTCCAGCATTCGACCAGGTTATCAATGTTATCTTTTTTCTGCAATTCCATCCCTCTCAAGATACGAAAGAATACTGTGTGTTCTTGCATGGTGATCGTACATATTCATCCAGCCGTCATATTTCGAAATGTGCCATGCATCATACGATGTAGTGTAATAGAGCGGTATTGCGGGTATATCATTAGCAAGCACGGTCTGCATATCGTATACTAGTTCTTTCCGTTTATCATTGTCAAGTTCCTGCAATTCCTGGGCACCTAGAGCATTCAGGGTATCATTGTGGTAACCGTATACTGCTGCTCCAGATGAGACACTTCCTGACTGTGAACCTGTATCACAGTATCTTGTACGAAGATAATCTGCGTCTGTCCCCCAGCCGCCAAAGCCGCTGATCAGAAGTTCAAAGTCTCCGTTCTTTAAATTGGTATCACGGGACTTGCTCTCCAGGGACTTCGCCTGAACGTCAATTCCCACTTGACTCAGTCTCTCTTTTATAAGTTCGCCAATACGGACTTCGCCACTGCTCAGGGACAGTACATATGACAGTTTTTCCCCGTTTTTGTCACGTATTCCATCCCCATCTGTATCGGTCCAGCCTGCCTCGTCAAGCAATGCTACGGCCTTATCCAAATTGTAGTCATATTCCGGCTGGTCAGAATTATACCAGACATGGTCTTCGGGGAGTATGCCCATTTTTCCGGCTTTCCCTGCACTTCTTGCGATCTTTTCTACCAGTTCGTCACGGTCAATGGCATAAGCAAAAGCCTGCCTTATCCTGCTGTCATTAAGCTCAGGGCATTTTTTCATGTTGAAATAAAACTGGTAACCCCAGAAAGCCGGCTGCTGGACTATTCTTACATCAGGGTCTGATGTGAACCGGTCAAGAATATCAGGAGATATACTTGTGAAATCTATTTCCCCTGTTCAAAAGCTATTAATGAATCGCTGACCGGAATAAACTCGACGGATTTAACGGCAGTATCCGGTCCCCAGAAATTCTCGTTTGCTACAAACCTGTATGTTCCGTGCTCTTTGTTGTACTCATCAAGAATGAACGGACCAGTACCTGTGACTGCCTGTGGATCAAGGAAACTGGCTGGATCTGAGACATTTTGGTATATGTGTTCTGGTATTATCTTAAAACCCGTGAGCTTATAAAGGAAGGTTGAAGCAGGCTGGCTCAGTACGAATCTGACAGTATTGGAATCCACAACCTGAACATTATCTACAATACCGGACTCAATCCCACCTGATACGGGTACGTTTTTCTGCTCATAGTCAAAGGTAAATTTAACATCGTTTGCCGTAAAAGGTGTTCCATCGCTCCAGCTGACACCTTCACGGAGATGAAATGTATATTCGGTTCCGTCTGAACTGACATTCCAGTTTTCAGCCAGCCAGGGAATTATTCCAATTTCATCTCTTTCTAGCAGACTGTCAAAGATCATTCCAACCTTTGATGATCCCGGACCCCTCGGATATATCGTAAACGGCTGTGGATAGCCATAATCTTCACCGCTCAGATTAACAACATCCACATGCTTTGATCCCTCAGAAGTATTCACAGATATCCCCGTCTGATCAGAAGTGTTTTTAGCCGATGTCCCGGCCTGAGCACTGTCCTGATCAATACAACCCGCTGATATTAAGATAAGAGTTGTCAGGAAAATAGAAAGTAATACTAATAACTTCTTTTTCTCCACTATAGAACACCTTTTTTTACGAGTTATCTTACTAATCACCTGGTAATCTGAATAAAGACACTAACGACACGTGTGTGTTATTACCTAAAGATATAAGAGTGTTACTAAATGTGCTTATACAAAAAAGATCTTATTAAGTGAACTCAGAAAAACAAGATACTATAGTTATTTCCTCAACTAATTACACTTTTAATTTGAAAATGGAATTTTTCCATCCATTTCTTTGCAAATGATAATGACTTTTCCACTTTCATAAATTCATTTTTGATAATACTTCTCAAATGTTCTTTTGATTGAATAAATCTGACAGATACTTCTCTTTTTATTGTTTTCCATATAAATTCTACAGGATTTAGATCTGGTGAATAATGTGGCAAAAATACAAGATTAATTCCTAGTTTTTCTGCTGTTGCCATCGTTTTCGTAGAAAGATGCGCTCTTGAGTTATCAAGGATAAGTACTATACTTTTTCCTTTATTTTCTTCCACTATTTTTTCCAGAAACTCACATACACTTTCTGCCTTTGAACTATCTTTAAAATCAATACAATTATTCCCATTAATTGAGTAAAACGCAAATGCATTTGCCTTTATGTAATCCATATTTTTTGTCATTAAAGGTTTTTTCATGCGTCATCGGTTAAGCGTTAGAGAATCACTTCTGTATGTGTTTTTATATTAATAATTTGTATATTAGTGCACCTATGTCTCCTCGTCCCCCACCTACTCTTAAAGACTCTCTCCGGGAAATGTTTCCCGAAGAGTGGTTAAGGGAAACTGCCAAAGAAACTGGTCTCATAGTACGTGAGCGTAAAATTGACCCTGTCGTCATCTTTTGGGTTTTAACTCTTGGTTTTGGTGTTCGCTTGCAGCGTACACTTGCCAGTTTGAAAAGAGACTATGAAAAAAAATCAAATAAGACCCTAAGCGACAGCAGCTGGTACTATAGATTCACTCCAGAACTTGTTGAGTTCCTCCATCAGTGTGTTATTCACGGCATAGAAGAGCTTGCAAAAGAACCTGGTAGAAAACTTAGCAAGAAACTCGAAAACTTCCAGGATGTTCTTATTCAGGACAGCACAATTGTTCGTCTTCCTCTTTAGCAGACAAGTTTCCAGCAGCAAGAGCAAGAACAGTAGCTGCAGGTGTAAAAGTAGGAGTTATGGTAAGTGCAGTTGCTAACGGCCCTAAAACCGTTGCTTTATACTCTGAAAAAACAGCTGAGATTAAAACATTGAAAATAGGTCCCTGGATCAAAGACCGTATTCTTCTTGTAGATCTTGGTTTTTACAAAACTCAAATGTTTGCAAGAGTTGAGGAAAACGGAGGATATTTTGTTTCAAGAATAAGGAAGAATATGGATCCTATTCTTGTTTCTGTTGAAGAGGGACTTTCTAAGACAAAAAGCAAAGAGTTCGCGGGAAAACCTGTTAGTGAGTGTATTGAACAACTTTCTGGAAAAAATGGTGATGCAGTTGTAAAAATAGCATTCAAAAGAAGAGCATATAAAGGCAAACAAAAGCAGGATGAGATGCTTGTACGTCTTGTTGCGGTATATAATGATGAGGATGAAAAGTATCACATATATATCACAAATATTCAGAAAGATGTTTTGAATGCAAAAGACATTGCAAAATTATATGGAGCAAGATGGGACATAGAACTGTTGTTTAAGGAATTAAAAAGCAAATACGCTCTTGACGTTCTTGAAACAAAGAATGTGCAGGTAATTGAGGCTCTAATCTGGACAGCAATATTAACACTAATAGTTAGCAGAAGGATTTATTCTCTTGTAAGAAACTCAACAGCTCATCCTGAAAAAATGGCTCAATATACGCAGTTACGTTGGAGCACAATATTTGCAGAGAATGCATCAGATTTGTTGACAGTAATTCTGAATAGATGTGGAATTCAAAGAACTTTTGAAACGATAATGAATGTATATGAAAGTCAAGCATTGGATCCGCATGTAAACAGAGAAAGGTTCAGAGAAGAATGGTTTTAATGAAAAGGTGAAATGAAAAACACTATTGGAAGATGGAAGTAAGTTCTTAACCGATGACCAATGAAGGGAGATGTTTTATCAATGAATCATAAATAGGAACCCAAAAGTTACTGGTTGATTCACAGGCAACAACATCACATTGTTCTGATATAACCCAATTTTTAAGGTTTAAAATACCATCATCATCTCTGGCAAAACGTTGTTGCTTCTTTTCACCAGATCTACTAAGAATAGTAGCAATGGAAAAACGCTTATGAATATCCAAACCACAAGCTTTGTTTACTATATCTACCAATTAAAACCACCAAATTTATTTGGGCAGTGGAATCGCCTAAAAGGCCAATTTAGCATCCGTGATCAAAGTCACACTTGAGCCTTCAATAGCAATTCAAGGATTAGTTTTCTGACGGTTTTGAAAAACCAAAAATCGGACAACCTTACTGCCCAAGATAAAGAGGGAGTCAATGCCCAAAAAGGAAAGGTGAAAAGTGCTTTCATGTAGTTGTGCATGTTATTCAAAGAATATCATGTTTGTTTTCCTATCTTTTCTCTTTGTGCATATCCTTAACTTTTAATCAGCCTGTGCACGGGCAAAGCTTTAAATCAAATGATTCAGTTTATCGCATGTTTCATTTTCGGGATTAGGTCCCGTTGGAATGTGGTCCTGCAGGCAGGGCTGAACCGTGAAACATAAGTGAAACTTGGTGTTATAATTGGCAAAATCTTTTTATGGATACATACGCGATGCATGGAAAAACCCTGATGAGACTTACGTGAACGAGCTCCGTTGGGAGCGCATGCAGGTCTGGAGAAAGCAGGGGTCTGTGACCAGAATAGAAAGACCGACCAGGATTGACAGGGCACGCTCCCTTGGATACAAAGCCAAGCAGGGAATTGTCATTGTCAGAGTGAATGTGCGTCGTGGAGGGCTTGGTAAATCGAGGCCCAAACGTGGAAGAAGAACCCAGAAAATGGGGACGAACAAGATCACAGGTGGAATGAGCATCCAGAGGATCGCCGAAGCCCGTGCAGACCGCAAATACCCGAACCTTGAAGTTCTGAACTCATACTGGGTAGGGGAAGATGGAAAGCACAAATGGTTTGAAGTCATCCTTGTAGACCCGCATCACCCTGTAATAAAGAGCGACAAGAATCTGAACTGGATTTGTGACCCGTCCATCAAAGGCAGAGCCTCAAGGGGCAAAACCAGCATTGGCCGCAAGGGTAGGGGCATGACTACACGCGGAAAAGGTACTGAGAAAACCAGGCCGAGCATCCGTGCACATCAGAGTCGAGGCAAGTGATTCATCACATAACGCTGCGTGTGCTCGCCCATGCAACTGAAGACGTATCCAGAGTCAAGATGACTCTGGACTTTTTTTATCCGGTGCCGGCGTCCGGGAAGATAGTAAACTGATTGAAGAGCTTCAGGCTGAAGGGCACCATGGAAATCCCATCACCATCCTGAGCGTGCAGCTTAAACGAAAGGCAGACTGCCTGGGTTTTGCCCGCTTTGTCCATGAAAAATTTTCGGGAGAAGATATAGCACGGCTCAGAGAAGAAATGCCTGAGAGGCTGGACGATAATCAGGTATTTCATCTTCGCTTTGACAAACAGGCTGCATATCTGCAGCAGGTGAAGTTTACCGATTCCTCGGATGCGATCACTGCAAAAGTAAAGATCGAGACCTATCCAAAGAACTGGGAAAAAGCCGGAGCTATAGTGGAGGAGTTGTTTGGGTAAACCGAAATTCTACGATTTTTGCGTTCATGCAATTCCTGATGGGGATAATACTGTTGAGCAACTGGCTGCCCTTGCCCGGCACTTCAGATACAGTGGGATTGCGCTTGCAAACCACTCTGATAAGCTTCCTCAATCGCGGCCTTTAATAACCTCTCTTGAAGGGTTCGAAATTTTCAGGGGAATTGAGCTTGTAGAGGAGAATCCTTCGAAACTTCACGGGCTGATCGGAAAATACCGGAAGTCAGTAGATGTTCTGATAGTGCACGGAGGTTCCGAAGCTGTCAACAGGGCTGCACTGGAGAACCCCCGGGTAGACATACTAAACCATCCGGCTTTTGATAAGAGCAGCGGGTTAAACCAGGTGCTTGCAAAAGCAGCAGCTGAAAACGACGTTGCAATCGGTCTGACACTGAGGCCTTTCCTTCATTCGAGAGGTTCAAGGCGCATCCGTCTGTTGTCGGATCTCAGGGCAAACCTTGACCTTGCCAGGAAATACGACGTTTCCCTTGTCCTTTCGAGCGATGCAATGTCCTGTTTTGACCTTCGTTCTCCAATGGAAACACTTGCTCTGGCTGAAGTCTGCGGGCTTGAAGAAGATGAGGCCCTTGAAGCTATAAGTACAGCGCCCGAAAAAATCCTTTCAAGGAACAGCCCCGGCCCCGGATATATAAGAGAAGGAGTCGAAGTGCTTGAGGAGGGAGATTACTTTTGAAACGCCTGCTTCCTTCGCTTCGTGCGAAAAAACGCTATCTGGCCTTTGAGCTGATTTCCGAGGAGCCCGTAAGTAGAAGTGACCTGGTCAGGGAGGTCATGTCCTCTGCGTCCTCGTTACTCGGAGATGTCACTGCCAGCGAATGTGATATTAAGGTGCTCGGGTTTGAAGACCGGAAGGGCATTATCCAGTGTTCCCATAAGAAGGTAAAAGAAACAAGGGCATCCCTGGCAGCTCTAACCCGGGTTAATGGAAGAAGGGCAACTCTGTACATACTTGGAACTTCAGGCACGGTTAAAAGAGCCACTGAGAAATTTATCCAGAATCGTACGGCCTTTGAACCCGAAAACAAGGTAAAACCCGGAACTTCTGAAGAATGCAGGCAAAATAAAACTCAGTAAGGTTAAATTCAGCCTTTTTTCGGGCGTTACTGGCTTTTTGACAGGATTAAATATCTTCATCTCCGGAGCTGCCAGGAAGCTATTAATAAACTATCAGGACGCTGTCTAATATATATTATGATGAATGAGTATTAGTGCAACGAAGTATAATATTGGTTGGCAGGACTCATTGACATAAAGATAGTTGTCCCGAAACTTCTGAGAATTAAGTCCGGATGACTGCGGACCTTATCGAAAGGCAGCCTGAAACCCGCATGCAGTGAAACTGTGGGAGCTAAAATATTTCCACCGAGGTACTGAAATCCGGCTTAATGTACCGGAAAACCCTGGCTTTCACAAGCGTTATAACTGAGTAAATACACTTTATTAACGGACTTAGTTAACATTGGAAAGGACCTTAAAAAAATCATTAAAAAGGTCCCTCAAGTGCACGAATCCAGATTATGCTTGGAAAATGTACTTTGCAGGGTAAAAGTGCCTTTGAATTCCCTTTAACGGGGTATTTTCCGCTGGTTTCGTCCGAAAAAATCTGTCAGGATTGAAAGCCTCGAATAAAAGGTTAAAAACTCTAATAAGGAAGAAATACGTTATAGGAAATCAAAAATCGGTTTCCTTACCTGAATGCCAGGTCGAGGACTTCCAGTTCCTGAATTTTCGGGATATCCGCACAGTTTACGATCACTGACCAAAGCCTTTTTGGGGAAGGCGGTGATTTAGCTGACGATCGTGCGGATAGAGATCTTTAAGGAAAAAGACCGGTCTCTGGCCGGGAAGATTGCAAACAATATAGAATATAATTTAAGGGAGATACGGAATATGCAGATGGCACCACAGATGGGCTATGACAGGGCAATTACAGTTTTTAGCCCCGACGGAAGACTTTTTCAGGTAGAATATGCCCGCGAAGCGGTCAAAAGGGGAACAACAGCCGTGGGAATCAAGGCAGCTGATGGGGTAGTGCTGCTGGTTGACAAGAGAATAACGAGCAGGCTTGTGGAAGCTGAATCTATTGAAAAAATTTTCCAGATTGATGACCATATAGGAGCTGCAACCTCAGGACTTGTAGCAGACGCTCGCTCTCTTATTGACAGGGCACGTGTAGAAGCGCAGGTCAACAGGGTTTCTTATGACGAACCCATAGGTGTGGAGGTTATCTCCAAAAAAATCTGCGACCACAAGCAGACCTACACCCAGTATGGGGGAGTTCGCCCCTATGGGACTGCACTCCTGATTGCAGGCGTAGAAGACAATGCGCCAAGGCTATTTGAGACAGATCCGAGCGGCGCTCTTCTGGAATATAAGGCAACAGCTATAGGAGCAGGCAGAAATGCGGTTGTTGAGGTCTTTGAGGCGGACTACAGGGAAGATATGAACATTGATGCGGCTATTCTCCTCGGGATGGATGCGCTCTATAAAGCTGCTGAAGGTAAATTCGATGCAGGTACTCTTGAAGTGGGTATTGTGTCCGTTCAGGATAAGAAGTTCAGAAAATTAGTTCCTGAAGAAGTTGATAGTTATGTTAACCAGATCCTTGAGAAACATCAAGGAACTGAACACAAAGAGTAAAACCTATATCATATTTAGAGAATGGGTAATCAGAGAATTCTCTGATTCTCAAACTTAAATTTTGGAGAAGGTATCTGAAGATGGTGTCCCTGGACGAGGCAGTGACTGCACGGTTAAAAAGAGGCAGCAAACATTTCGAAGTCCTGGTCGAGCCCGAAGGAGCTCTGGCCTACAAGCGAGGAGAAGAAGTAAACCTGGAAGATGTTCTGGCAGTTGAAACTATCTTCGAAGACGCGAACCGAGGGGACCGGGCAGCGGAATCTGATATTATTAATTCTTTTGAGACGGCGGACCCCCTTGAGATTGCTGCCGTGATTCTTAAAAACGGCGAGCTTCAGCTTACAGCTGAGCAAAGAAAACGCATGCTTGAGGAAAAAAGGAGAAAAGTTATCTATACCATTTCCAGAAATGCAATAAATCCCCAGACAAGAGCACCGCATCCTCCCGCAAGGATTGAAAGGGCGATGGAAGAAGCAAAGGTGCATATAGACCCCTTAAAAAGCGTGGATCAGCTGGTAAATATTACAATGAAAGCTATTCGCCCGCTTATACCCATACGCTTTGAAGAAATAAATATTGCTGTGAAAATCCCTCCCGAATATGCTCCCAAAGCATACGGAGATATTTCCAAGGCCGGAAGCATTACGAAAGAAGAATGGCAGCGTGACGGCTCCTGGGTTGCAGTGGTAAGAATTCCGGCAGGAGTCCAGACTGATTTTTACGCTCTTATAAATCATCTTACGAAGGGAGAGGCTCAAACTAAACTTTTATAAGAGGATGTTGGATGGATAAAAAAATAGTGATCCCTGGTGACCTGCTATCCGAGAATACGAAAAAAGCCGGATACGGGACTTATGTCAAGAACGACAAGATCTATTCTTCGTTTTGTGGTATTGAAAATCTCAAAGAGGATAAAGTTGGAGTGATCCCTCTAGCGGGAGCCTATATTCCTTCCGTAAATGATGTGGTGATCGGGATCGTCATTGTGGTTACGCCATCCAACTGGATAATGAACATTGCCTCTCCTTATGATGGCCTGTTTCATGTATCCGAATATCCGAGAAGAGTTGAATCCCGGGAGATGTCTGAAATTCTGAGTGTAGGAGATTCTGTAATCCTCAGGGTAAAAGATGTAGACAGTTCCATGAAAGTCGAGCTTGCCCTACGGGATTCGAACTTCCATAAGCTTAAAACAGGCCAGATTGTCGAAGTTGAGCCTGTGAAAGTCCCACGCGTAATAGGACACGGGGGTTCCATGATCTCAATGCTGAAGAAGGAAACGAACTGCAGCATTTTTGTTGGCCAAAACGGCAGAATATGGATCGATGGAAAGGACGAAGATGTGGAGCTTTTGAGTAAGGCTCTCCGGAAGATTGAAGTCGAAGCTCAGCGTTCCGGATTGACAGATCGGATCTATAACTTTTTGAAAAATGAGCGGATTAGGCTGAAAGAATCCAGGCCCGTTAAGTTTTTTAAAAGTGGAAATAAAGATGTGAAGTTAGCAAAAGAAGATCATTCCGAAGAAATATACAGGAAGATCGATGTATTGCTGGACCCGAATAATTGAATTCCGGATAGTCATGAGGGATTTTTAAGGAAGCTTCTGTAGAGTAGTTGTTTTAGAGTTTTTTGGAGATTAAAGTATGAGTGATAAACCTGAAAAATTAATCACTGACGATGGGCTGCGCCTTGACGGGAGGCGTGCGGATGAAATCAGGCCCATGAAAATTGAGATCGGCGTACTTTCCAGAGCCGACGGTTCATGTTATCTTGAATGGGGCCGGAACAAAATCCTGGTAGGCGTATTTGGCCCGAGAGAAGCGCATCCCCGCCGTTCACAGCGCGCAGATACTGCAGTTATCCGTTACAAGTATAATATGGCTTCTTTTTCTGTGGAAGACCGTTCCAGGCCCGGACCAAGCAGACGGAGCATCGAAATTTCAAAGGTTTCGAGGGAAGCTTTCGAGCCAGTAATTATGGCAGAGCTTTTCCCGAAAACAGCAATTGATATTTTTGTGGAAGTGCTTCAGGCCGATGCAGGGACAAGGACAGCAGCAATCAATGCTTCAAGCGTAGCTCTTGCAGACGCCGGAATTCCGATGAAGGGCCTCATTACCTCTTGTGCCTTCGGAAAAGTTGATGGGAAGATAGTGCTTGACCTCAACAAGGACGAGGATAATTATGGTGACGCTGATTTTCCTGTAGCAATGACCCAGGATGGAGAAATTACCCTGGTCCAGATGGACGGGCACCTTACTCCTGAGGAAATCAAGGAAGGTCTCGAACTCGTAAAGAAGGGCTGCAAGGAAATTCTCGAAATTCAGCAGGCAGTCCTTAGAAAAAAGTTTGAAACCCCTATGGAAGAGCTTGCAGAAGAGGCCGCAGAGACTTCAAATACTGAGAATGAAGTCGTAGAAACAGGAGTCCCCCTTGAATACGCTTCAGAGGTAGCAGTTGTTGAAGAGGTTCTTAAAGAAACCAAAGAATTTGAAGATGCGGTCTCTGAAGAAATTTCTGAAGCTGGTGCTGTTACTGAAGTGGTTCCCGAACTCGATGAGCTTGAAGAGATAATTAAAGAAGCTGAGGCCGGAATAGAAGAGGAAACTATAGAAGAAGCAATTGAATCTGAAATAGAAGAAGAGGCTGAAAAAGAGGCTGAAGAAGAAGAAGCTGATTTTGAGGCTTCTTTTGAGGCATCTTTTGAGGAAGTTTCCGAACCTGACGAAGTTGAAGAACTTGAGCCCGAAGAGGCCGATTTCGGGGAAGAAGAAACAGGATTCGAGTCTGAGATTGAGGGATTTGTTGAAGAGGAACCCCAGCCTGCAGAAGAACTCCAGGTTGAAGAGGAAGCCGGAATTGAAGAAGCTGCTTCTGAAGAAACTCTTGAATCCGAACCAGAGGTTGAGTCAGAAGCTGAGTCCAGTGAAGAGGCTCCTGCCGAAGAACAAGTAGAAGCTGAAGAAGAGCCTGTAGAAGAGCTTGAAGAAGAAAAGTGCGAAGGACCCTGGAAAGTCGTAAAAGACCCCTCTGAATCCGGAAGCAGAGGTGAAAAAGATGAGTGAGATTATTGCCACACTTAAGAAGGACTATATTTACAACCTTATGGTCAAAGGAAAGCGCCAGGACGGGCGCGGATTTAAGGATTTCAGAGATCTCAAACTCGAAACAAATATTATTTCCAAAGCCGAAGGCTCGGCAAAGGTTACCCTTGGAGACACCCAGGTCCTTGTAGGAGTGAAGCTCCAGACAGGGACTCCTTTTCCAGACTCGCAAGATGAAGGCGTGATTATTACCAACCTGGAACTCAACCCTATTGCTTCCCCCGAGTTTGAGCCGGGCCCGCCCAGAGAAGAGGCAATCGAAATGGCAAGGGTCGTAGATAGGGGTATCCGGGAATCGGGCGCAATTGATATAAAGAAGCTTTGCATAACCGTTGGAGAATCCGTCTGGATCGTCTTCATAGATGTTCATATCCTCAATGACGACGGAAATCTCATTGATGCGTCCTGTCTCGCTGCCATTGCGGCTCTGATGACCACGATTGTCCCGAATGAACAGCAGGGAATCGGCATGAATGTGCCCCTTGCAATGAAAGAGATACCAGTGGGCGTGACTCTTGTAAAGATAGGCTCAAAGCTGATGGTGGATCCTTCACGGGATGAGGAAGCCGTTTGTGAGACAAAATTGACTGTGGTCTCGAGTTCGGACGGATCTGTTGCCGGCATGCAGAAAATGGGCTCGGCTTCTTTTACCGAGGCAGAAGTGCTGGAAGCAATTGATATGGCATGCGAAAAGGCAGCCGAACTCAGGGAACTTTACCTGGAAGCACTGGTAAAGCAAGAATAAATCGGGCAGGATTAATTAAATATAAATATTAAATGCCGGTATTACGGTCTAAGCGCATGTGCAATAGGTGATTAACAGAACCGGAGAATCTGGGTCTCAGGGACCTGACCCGTGGGCCAGCCGGTTCCAAGTTAAATCACTTAGGATTAAACGTTTACATTTTAAGGAGTTATAACGATGGCAAAAAAATTCACTAAGAAAGGAAGGATTTCCAGATCAGCAGGCAGATTCGGTCCCAGATATGGCAGAAAAGACAGAAAGCTTGTTGCAGATCTGGAAGAGCGCATGCGAGCCCCGCATGTATGTACAAAATGTGCCAGGCCGACCGTGAAAAGGATCGGAACAGGTATCTGGAAATGCAGCAAATGCGGACACACCTTCGCTGGCGGAACCTATATTCCATATACCAGTGTTGGTCAGACCCTGTTGCGCACGATGAAGAATATTGCTGAGGCAAAGTAAAAATTTAAGGTTGTGGTTGTATGGGTTATAAGTGCACTCGATGTAAACAGAAAGTGGAAGTCGACTACGAGTACACAGGTATAAGGTGTCCTTACTGCGGACACAGAATCCTGGTAAAAGAGCGTCCTACAACCATCAAACGCATCAAGGCCGAGTAAGGAGTATGTTAATTACTTCTTCTCGTAAACCTTCTGCAAAGACCCGGACGCTTTGCAAGTTGCTTTCGCGGTTTATAGCCGGCAGGTCTATGACGCGTGGAAAGATGGGCATGCAGGAACTTCTGGAGTTTGTGGAGGGTGGGCCTCTCATAGTTGTAGGAGAGTACCACGGAAATCCCGGGGAACTCAGCTTTTTTGATGAGGGAAAGCTTCTTTTTCTATCAGATTTTCGGACTGGTATTCTCAGGAACTCGATTCTTACTGGTTTCCGGATATTGAGCCCGTGCTTACAGGCCACGGAGAGGTTGCGGATGCCTTTGAGTCTTTTTTCCATTTTCAGAGGGTTGAAAGCGATAAAATTGATCAACTCCCTTCCCGTTCCACCTTAATAGCGGTTGGGGAAAAAGATCTCGATTTTATGGGCAGCGGAAAGTCTCTTTTTAAACTTAATATCAAAGGCTTTAAAAAGTATTGACCTCCACCCTTATTTTAAAATACAATTTTTATAAGTTTATAATTTCGAGACCGATTTTCAAAGCAAAATTGCAAATCCATCTTTTCGGATCTTTTCGGAGTCCATTTAAGGAGCCAGATTTTTTCAGGAGGAATTTCTTGAAACTTTTCGCAGAATTTACTTTTGAGACCAAAACTGCAGAAACTATCTACAGGGTTGTCCTGCCCGAGCTTAATGATAACTTTTCAGAAAGGTCTGCAATAGAATTATCCCTTGAGGACGCAAACAAGCTGGTATTGAGCGTGAAAGCCGAAGACCCGGTTTCCCTTCGCTCCGCCCTGAACACCTGGTTCAGACTCATCCAAATTGCCCAGGAAGTCCTTGAAGTTACAACTGAAGCCCAATAACCGAGAGTTAGTAAGGCTAATTTTATGCCTATACAATTTTATTTTCTACCTATTATGACTTACGCACTTGAAGTTAAATAAATCGATTAATGGATACTGTTCATTGGAACAGTAATTGAAAAGTGAAAGTACAAAAGTAGATGTAAAATAAAAAATTAAATGAGATTTAATTTAAGCTCTTTTAACTCCGGCAAGCAAAAAAGAAAAATTATGATAAATTATTTTTGTGCTTTCCGGCAGTTTATGTCCAGGCTGAAGATCTGCTTCAATTCATTACACTGTAAACCTCTTTTTGGAGCTTTTTTCTGTCCCCGATCCTTTAGCATTTATTCTGAATATCTTGCTGCTCCGGATCTTTTCGATTTGGGACCTTTATCTGGCCTGAATGCCCGCTCCGGGCACTTCTTGGAATCGGTTTTCCCGCGTACTTCAAAGCCGAGGCTGAAACATTCACCCTTTAGTTCATCAATAGCCGTATAAAACCTGCAATCTTGGCATGTAGGCATTCGAATTACTACCTCCAGATCTGTGAAGGCTATCTGGTTTTCATCCCAGAATGTTTGCCCGGATACGACCTCAGAAGCTAGAAATCACTTCTCTCCAGATATCTAAGTAAAAAGGTGTATCCCCTAAATAATATGTATATGTAAATAAAACATTTTTGGTAGGCTGACCGGAAAGAAGGGTAAGATTCGGATTTTGTTAACTGCCGGAAAATTTCCATAACTATCTAAAGTTATTTATATCTAAATGCAGAAAGCATTTACCGGCAATCAGATACTACATCTCTTTTAAATTTTTAACCTTATTAAGGCAAAACCTGGAAAAGCACTTTGGTTAAGAATAATAGCAGAAACGGACTATTCTCAAGCTTATCAATTGTCGGAATTGCAAGAAAACGCACCTTCCTCATATGAACTCTTTCCGGTAGAAAGCAACCGGTTTTAATGTCAGATCTCCTCCAAATCCTCAAATTCCACATCAAGCACAGGAAGTTCTCTTGCTTTTCCCTCCCTGTCATAGCATGTCCAGCTCTGCCTATCGTAGGGGCGACCCACTATTATATGGTAATTTCCTGTTTTTGAAAAAAGGTGCAGGTCAGCCTCTGAAGGACTTCGGTTCGGACCCGGATGGCTATGGACCGAGCCTACTGCTTTAATGTTCGGCATCATAAAAAGCCTGAGAACTGCATTCGTATCGCTGGATTCGGTACCAGGCAGTATAAGCACTTCAGTAATAATGCCGTCTTTTTCCTGCAAAAGTCCGGCAAATTCCTCAGGAGCCATGGACTTGCTTGCTTCGAGGATGAAGTTGAGGGTATCACGAGCTATTCCCTTAATTTGCATAGAAGGGTATTCTCCTGAATATGTATATGCTTTCCGTGTTTATAGGAACTGAGGTGAATTTATTCGTGCTCTGTGGTGTTTCCAGCGGTTATAATATCTAAATTTGGTTAAATGCAGATCTTTATGTTCAAATTACATCCCATTGGGTTTATTTACGGTTTGTACAGACTATTACGCAAGGAATTTTATTTCTTAGAGATTAGTCTGGTGATATCTTCCCTCTCAGTACTTAACATCGTTACGGGGGTATTATAATCAGAAAAATGCGTTCGCTTTTAGGCTCGGAAGGAGATCTGGAACAAAATTCAGAAATGAATTCGGAAAAGGACCCGAAAGAAGACAGGGATATGCACGCGTCATTTTATCGGGAATCGCTTGCCATGCACAGGAGATTCGGAGGTGTACTGGAGGTCGCAAGCAAAGTCCGCCTTCGCACGATACATGATCTCAGTGTTGCCTATACGCCAGGGGTCGCCGAGCCGTGCCGGAAAATAAGCGCTGAACCGGATCTTGTTTACCTATATACCCTGAAGAAGAATACAGTTGCTGTAGTTACCGACGGGTCTGCAGTGCTCGGGCTTGGGAATATAGGACCTTACGCTGCTTTGCCTGTTATGGAGGGAAAAGCGATTATCTTCAAAGAATTCGCAGGTATTGACGCTTTTCCTATCTGCCTGGACACGCAGGAAACCGAAGAAATAATAAAAGCGGTCAGGTATCTTGCTCCCGCTTTCGGAGGCATTAACCTTGAGGATATCAGTGCACCTCGCTGCTTTGAAATCGAGACAAGGCTACGCGAAGAACTCGATATCCCTGTTGTCCACGACGACCAGCACGGGACAGCTATTGTGGTTTTTGCCGGGCTTCTTAATGCTCTGAAAATTGTAAATAAGGATTTGAATAAGCTCAAAATAGTAATCTCCGGGATCGGGGCTGCAGGGGTTGCAATTCTCAAATTCCTGATTAGGGCAGGGGCAGATCCCGCAAAAATCCTTGCCTGTGACACCAAAGGGCTTGTGTATGAGGGACGAGAAGAAGGCATGAACCCGGTAAAAGAAGAAATTGCAAAACTTACAAACCCAGGGAAGTTGAAAGGAGGCCTTGAAAATGCCTTCCATGATGCTGACCTTTTCATTGGAGTATCTGTAGGAGGCATCGTTACTGAGGATATGGTTCGTTCTATGGCAAAAGATGCAATTGTAATGGCTATGGCAAACCCTATCCCTGAAATTATGCCTGATGCCGCAAAGAGGGCAGGAGCCAGGATTGTTGCTACAGGCAGGTCAGACTTTCCAAACCAGCTTAACAATTGCCTGAGTTTTCCGGGCGTTTTCAAAGGTGCTCTTAACACATGTGCAAGGAAAGTTACACCTGAGATGGAAATGGCTGCAGCTTATGCCCTTGCCGAAGTCGTAAATGTTAGTGAGCTTTCCGAAGATCATATTATTCCCGGCGCTCTTGACAAGCATGTAGTACCAGCTGTTGCAAAAGCTGTTGCATGCGCGTCCGTTGAAAGTTGTGTTGCAAGGAAAAGCCTTGAAGAAGGTGCCTGAGAGCGTTGATTTTGGCTTAAAAATCCTGATTGGTTGCAGGGGTCAGTTATTGAAAATCGTAAACAGTCGATCTGTTGTCGAATTATTCGGAACAAGGTGAGTGTGCTCGATCATAACTTTTCAAAGTCACTTTCATTGTATCAATAGTTAGTAAGAGTTGAGGTTAAAGAATAAATTTTAAAAGATGATCATATTAAAAAAATCGAAGTTTTCAGGGAATTTCTTGAACCGGTTTATAAAAATATTGTAGGATGAGATAAATAATTTACTCTCGTGGAAAACAAGAGAATCAGTCTGCTCTACCTATATTGCAGAAATACATAATCGGATTTGCGTGTTCCAGGCAATACTCTCCCCAGACAGCACAGGTTTTGCAGATACATTGTTTGTTGGGGTTTAGATCTATACAGGTAGCAGCGCCTGTCGAACAGTAAACTCCTGGAACTTTTTGAGGCTCTGGAGCTTCACCTAATTTAATTTCGTTTTTTAAGCTACTAAACGTCTCCTGGGCACATACACTGGCAACCTGGACAGGACACTGTGAACACATACATCTTTCGATATTTGATACGGTATACGGAACTTTCGTTTCTACAGCTGTAGTCATTTTACTCCCCCAAAAAAATATTAATCGAAAATATTCAATTCTTATTTGGATTTAGAGAATAAAAGTCTTTTTTAGTCCAGAGAGAATATTAAAGCAGTTGTGATCATTAAAGCAGTTATGGTCATTAAAGCAGTTATGATTATGAATGCTCATTCTCTTCGAGGTTACAATTTAACCGGCGCTTAAATCTGTAACATCTGCCCGGACTGTCAGCGTTTAGGAGGGGATGACACTTTTAAAGATTAAATGAAAAAATAAAGTATGAATAGGGGTTCATTCGGTCCTGTTCTTTTTAATCTCTCCTAATATGCTCCTCTGCGTTTCTGCGATCTCTTTTAATGTTGCATTGATCTCTGTCATTATATCTATCATGCTTTGTGGTGTGCTGGCTTCTGAAATTTCCATTATGCACGTGTCAGTTTGCTCCAGTTCTTCCCTTTGCAGTGTTCGCAGAACTTCTGCCAGTACTCCAAATTCGCGGCCCTTGTCAACGCCTTCTTTCGCTTTATCTTCTTCGTACATGATCCTCGAAAACCGTTGTTTAAATGATCGATTTATATTTTTAGCTGCCTTTTTAAATGGAAATAAGGCACAAAAATCATTGTGTCTAGAAATAAGATACTTCATAGTTTTAACTTGACAATGTTAAGTTATTTCCATGGAACATCTTCAATGTCGTTTATACATTTTGCAGTTAATCGATTGCAATATGTTCCCGAGTACTCACACATTTTAAGCAAAGAAAGTTCAATGTACCAGAGCCCCAGGTTAAATACATCATAGTACAGAGTGGACTCAAATTTCCCACGATATTTTTCATTGGGATGCACTAATGAATTGCGCACTAAAACAAAAGCTTCCACTGCTTTATCTGACCATTTAAGCTCATCTGCGATTTTCTTTAGCTCGGGTGTATTCTCCTTTATACCATCAGGAATATACGAAGCCAGCTTTAAAGAGGAAAAAAGCAAATTTATTTTGGCGGCAGCATAAAGTTTCGTAAAGGTATCAACTTTTTTTCTTTAAGCACATTTACAACGTACCCAAACGATATACTCTCAAGTACTGTTTGAGTTAGAACAATCCCAACATCTATTTTTGAATTGATGGCACTAATATACCAATATATAGCTTTTCGAAGAGTATCATTTAAGTTTTCTGTATACCAACATCTCATAAAGCCAGGGAAAAGATTCTCTATCTGTTCAGAGTAATATTCACTAAACCATGTTTCTGGCCCAGGGAACCCAGATAATTTAGGTGAGGACCACAATTCCCATACTTTACCTGAAGAGTTAAAACCTGTAGGACATACAGGAGTACACCAATCTCCTTTTGCAAAAGAAAAAAGGTACTCTAGCACATCAAGAATTTCTATGGCTTCTTTATGTGAAAAGTCAGTATTATTAGATTTACATATAAAACCTATATGCGTTAGACCATAACCACCTTCTTTTTCCAATTTAGTGAAGTTATCATTTGATTCTGGCACAGGTTTCAGTTTTACAATCCATTTATCGTCTTTGAGATTTATATGAGTATTTTTCCCACGTATTTTCTTAAAATTTAAAAGATAAAAATTAATATACTGCATAAGTGTGGAATCATTACCAATACCGATTATTGGCTCAATACATGGGAAAAAATCTATAGTGGATTCATTAGGATCGGAAGGGTCATATTTGTGATAAAAAACTTTAATTTGCTTTCCCTTAGTTGTTAAATCCAATTCAAATTGATTCCTTAAGGAGGACTCTATCATTAAGTTCCATCTTTCACTCCACCCCAATTTATTTTTATTATTAAAGTGTACATTGATCCAAGGTTCTGGTAGTAGATCGAGACGAATTTCCACTTTTCCTGACATTAGAATATTTCCATTGCTGCCTTTAATCAATGCCTCTTCGTTTGCAATGACCAACGGTTGATTCGGTTTGCTAAAAGTATATGCAGGAACAAATTGATTCTGTATATTTGAATTGGTCACACTTATCCTCAGTTTTCAAAATGATCTATCGTATTATCTAAATATTTCGATTTTTTTAATTTGTTAGACAGTATAGGCAGTGTGATGTAATTTCTGTAAATTTTCCTTGATGGTGCACATGGCTACAAAACTTTAAAATGTAGCTATTTTTAGCTTATATGTTAATTTGACTTTGTCACGTTTCCTTTTCACGTCTACCGTGAAGTATAATTTTTCCTCAATAAATTTAGTTTAGTGAAACAGATAACAGAAGACTTCATCAAGTCAAACACTATTTCTGTAGAAAAATACATCTTAGAGAAGAAGCTTGACTTCTATTTTCAAACTAAAACTCTTTGTGTCGTTTTAACGCGTATTGATTACCTTAATGGTTTGATGTTTCTTCCATATAGGAAAAATATGAGAAAAATGGCAATTTATTGTTGTAAATGTTCTAACAATCAATCACTAAGAGCCTATCCGAAAAGTATTGTGACCTACTGTAACTTTTACAATTGGCAATATGCACAACTCAACCGATACTCGATATTATCACCTATTGTAATTTCTACAACATGTCATTATTGACTTTTCGGATAGACTTTAAGCCATTTCCTCTCAACTTCTCCTTGGCGTTCTGCAGATCTCCTCAAATCTGTTCGAACAAATGCCATTCAAACTATAGGCAAAAATGGTGTTCTTATACTTGACGAATATAGGACTTACGCACTTCAGATTCAAAATCAAGCACAGTAACCATCAGAATTATAATTTGAATTTCAGGAAGTTGTAAGCCTACTGCAGTTGATTTGGTACTTTAAGTGCGTAAGTCCTAGAATATTTGGGGTGGATCCGAACCTGATACTTATAGTGATAGAATGGTGTGGTCGATTGATGTCAATGCTGATGCAGAAGAAAGCCCTCCAAATCCCAAGAATGAAAATCACAAAGATTAACCAGAATATCAAACTTGGTCTACACATATAAGCTGTCACAGACAATACCCTAACTAACTTAAAAACAAATAATTACTGCCCAATATAAAGGGTTATGAGGTGCTTGAGCTGTATGAGGTGAAAGTCTCACATATATAGTCACGCCTGTAATTATTGCAAAAAACAATTTAGCAGCTCATTGAGTTGTTGCATTATTTAGCTTTGTGACTATAGCTAGTGTCGCGAAAATTTAATTCTTTGTTAACTTTATAAGCTCTGAATCCCTTTACATCTTCATGCTTACTATTAACCTTGAAGATCACGAGGTAAATTTCCTTCTTGACTTTGTGAGAAAAGGACATAAAAGTGCACGAGAAATCACCAGAGCACGTGTCCTCCTCCTTTCAAACCAGCATAAAACAGGTACATAGGTAGCGAAAACATTAGGTATTTCCAGGAATACTACTTTTAATATCAGGAAACGATACGTTGAAGAAGGTCTTCTGGGTTCTCTTTTTGACAAACCACGACCTGGTCAACCTATAAAATACACCGAAAAACATGTTGCAGAAATAATTGCGCTCGCATGTACCAGTTCTCCCGATGGAAGCAAGAGATGGTCGCTTACACTGCTATGTATTCGTAACAAAATAGATTGAGTATTTTTTTATATAAGTTAATCCTATTTGGTCTATATGCTTGAGGAAATTATTTCCAAAAAATATAACTTGCTAAAACCTTTTCTTGATGAAAAAAGCAAACGTTTATTTGCAGCTGCAGAAGCGCTTAGTATTGGCAAAGGCAACATCAGCATAGTTTCTCGTGCAACTGGTATTTCTGAAAATACAATTAAAAAAGGTTGCACTGAACTGGAAAGTGGCAAATCTCTTTCTGATAATAAAATACGTGCTCCTGGAGGAGGTCGTAAAAAGATTGTTGAGAAAGACCCTACTCTTTTGTCCGATCTTGAGGCACTTATTGAACCAACAAGTCGTGGGGATCCGGAATCTCCTTTACTCTGGACTTGTAAAAGTCTTCGAAATATAGCAGGGGAACTTCAGAATATCGGACATAAAGTAAGCCATACAAGAGTTGCGGATATGCTTCACATGCTTGGTTACAGTTTACAAGCGAATAAGAAAACCATAGAAGGAACTGAGCATCCTGATCGTGACAAACAATTTGAGCATATAAGTGAAAAATGTAAAATATTTCAAGGTGAACATCAGCCTGTAATCTCAGTAGATACTAAAAAGAAAGAGTTAATCGGAAATTTCAAGAATGTTGGCCGTGAATTGCGTCCAAAAAAAGATCCAATACTTGTCAATGTATATGATTTTAAGGATAAAGAACTGGGAAAGGTAAATCCATATGGGGTATACGACATTGCTAATAATGAGGGATGGGTAAACGTCGGCATAGATCATGATACAGCGTCTTTTGCAGTTGAAAGTATACGTAGATGGTGGAATCTAATGGGGTGTAAATCATATCCTGATGCAAAAAAACTTTTAATTACTGCAGATTGTGGGGGAAGCAATGGATCAAGAGTAAAATTGTGGAAAACAGAATTACAAAAATTAACGGATGAAATCGGATTGGAGATTTCGGTTTGTCACTTTCCTCCAGGTACAAGTAAATGGAATAAAATAGAGCATAGACTATTTTCCCAGATTACTCTTAATTGGAGAGGAAAACCACTAACAAGCTATGAAGTAGTTGTAAACCTTATTGCAGCAACAACTACATCAAAAGGGCTTGAAGTAAAATGCATGTTAGACACGAATAAGTATCCAACAGGAATTAAAATCGAAAAAAAACAGGTTGAAAAATTGGGCATTATACTTGATGAGTTTCACGGAGAATGGAATTACACATTCAAACCAAAGAATGGAGTGAGTTAATTAAATTATTTTGTGACGAGCCCTTACTGAAGAACTGAAGAAAAAAGAAGGATTTGAAACAATAAACAAAGAGAGCATCAGGCTTATTCTAAAAAAGCAAAACTATAAACCCTGGTTAAGACGTATGTGGTGCATTCAGACGATTGATACCGAATATAGAGACAGGATGTACGACATTCTTAATCTGTACGAAGAGGATTACGACCCTAAAAACCCTATTATCTGTCTTGACGAGAAACCAAAGCAACTGCTTGGAGATAAGAGAATTCCCATTCCTATGAAGCCTGGAAGTTCAGAAAAATATGTTATGAATATGTCAGAAATCAAAGTTGCGCTGGCGCACCCCGCTGCAAGCAACGGGGTATGTTCGCGCCACCGCTCTGGTTGTAATGGTTATTCAAAATCAAGAATTTTCATTTGCTGATATGCTTCTTTTTCCTCTTGGTTTCCCTGATTTTCAACATAGTTTTTGATAACATCGGAAGTTATTCCATCTCCTACAGTTCCAGTGTAGCCTCCATCACTCCACAGTTCACCACCCCAAAGGTGTTTTTTGATTTCAGGGTATTGTTTAAAGATTTGTCTTGCTGTAATACTTTTTATAATTTGCATGATTTTTGAAGGAGAATACTTTGGTTCAGCTCCAACAAAAAGATGTACATGATCGCCATCACTACCAATTGCATCAAACTCAAAACAGTATCTTTCACTAATTTCAAAGCATACATTTTTCAAAAAGTTTACGAGTTCTGTCTTTAAAAGAAGCTTTTTACGGTACTTCACACAAAAAACCATGTGATATCTTATTTTATATACACAATGGTTTGCGTGTCTGAGTTCCATTTACAGTACAAATGTAGCTAAAAATATAAATTGATTATTTAACAACGGTTATAGGGGAAGTTTTCCATCCCGCAGCAAGCTGCGGGGTATTCGACTGAATAAAAAGCTTGTAAAAGAAACTTTAGATGCCATTATTTTTGAAAGACCTTCTCTGGATGAGGGAATTCAGAATATCCGTATGGATAAAGGATATGATTTTCCTGACATCAGACAACTGGTTAAAGAATATGGTTATACCGCCCATATCAAAAGCCGCGGAGAGGAAAATATAAGAACAGATACCAGGTTTTAGGGCAAGAAGATGGGTTGTAGAAAGGACACATTCCTGGATAAACAGATTCAGAAGGCTGCTTATAAGATGGGAAAAAAGGTTGAGAATTACCTTGCTATGCTTCAGTTAGCATGTGCATGGATAATATTTAGAGCAGCGGGACTTTTCGGATAGGCTCTTAGAGCCTATCCGAAAAGTAGAATAACTAGTGCATTGATTCTGATATATATCCATAAAGTAATTATATTAATTGTTCAATAAATACTCTTATGCCTCGTATAAGCCTTCGCCCTAAATTACCATTTACTCAAAAAGAGTTAGATTATTTGACCAAGTTAAGTCGTTCCAGAAATCAAGCTGCAAGTATTGTTAAAAGATCCAAGATAGTTCTTTTGAGCTATCAGGAAAAAACGATACCGAGATCTCCAGAGAGTTAAAAGTAGATTACAAAACTGTAAGACTCTGGATACAAAGAGTTTTAGATTTTGGGGTTAAAGAAGGCTTGGTAGATAAATCAAAAAGTGGGAGACCTCAAGATATTAGTGCTGAATCACGAGCTCACGTAGTCTCACTTGCATGTATGAAACAAAGATCTTGGTTATCCTCATGAAATCTGGACTCAGAGACTCCTTGCTGAACATATCAGGGAGAATTGTATCAAAGAGGAACATCCTGATTTATCGAAGATAAATCAGGGGACAATTTCAAAGATTCTCAATGCAAGCAAAATAAAACCACATAAGATTAGCTGTTACATTGCTAAAGTTGATCCCAATTTTGATCAAAAAGCAGCCAATGTTCTGGATACATATAGAGAAGCTAAGGAATGCTGCAAATATAACTTCAATTTTTCACTTGTGGAATTGCTCTGTAATTCCATTTTCCTAAATAATCATCAAATACAATTTTCATTTTTTCTTTGAAGTTTTCAGTTGCTTTTCTTCCCGTGGCATAAACTTTATCCTTTATAGTCGAAAACACTTTGAGTCCTGTAGATGTGTAAGTCTTCTCAACAAGGCTTTTGACCACCTCAATATTGCTGAAAACAGTACCTTTGCATGCATTCGTAACATGACAGAATAACCTGTGTTCTATTGGATTGTATTTCGACGTATATGGTGGATAATGAGCCATTCTGATTTCAATTCCAATTTCATTTACCATCTTTTGCATATCTTCCTTGAAAATATAATTCCTGCTTGAGTTGCTTCCACCACCATCAGCTAAGGTTAAAATGCTATTTGCTTCTGGATATTTGTTTTTACCGTATTTTTCCCACCAGTCTTTAATGCAGTCACAACAAAACTCGCTTGTATCCTTACTGGTTCCTAAAGTGATGTATCCTTCGTTACGTTTTAGATCGTATATGCCATGTGGAATTACAACACCATCTGAAAATGTATTGAAGTCGTGGTCATATACCTTTACTATCTGGGTACAATAAACTTTACCATCACGGTAGAAATTACCTATGACTTCTTTTTTTACATCTATACTGATAATAGGATTAGCGCTTTTTGAGTACTCTTCCTTTAACTCGTGAATTCTCTCAAATTGCTCATTTCTATCTTTAGAGTCTTTCATTGTGACAGCTTTTTGCATTTTCCTTTTTACAAAACCATGTTTCTTTAAGAGCTGCTTTACTACATAGGGAGTTATATTCATACCCTTTGATTTAAAAACCTTTGAAATTTCTTTAAGGTTCAGGTTTGTCCATTTTAGTTCTTCATCCATAGGGCTTCCAGCCGTATGGTTTTTTAGAATATCAAAAAATATTTCATCGATATTTTCCACCGTGTCGATGATTTTCTTTTTACCCCCACCAGGCTTTCGAATTCTGTCCTCTGGGGTTTCTGTACCATTGGTGATTTCATTAATTCCAGCCATGACAGTCTGAAAGTGGCAGCCCAGGACACTACTAATATAGATTTGTCCTCCGTGACCTAATTTAATTGCTTCGATAGCTGCGTATCTTCTCCGATCTTTCTCGTTCAAACTATCATAAAATGCTTTCATTCGAGTTTCAATTTCTTCCGGATATTTTATGCGTAGCGTCAAATTAGATTCCTTTTAATCATTTGTAATGGCTTCTAAAAAACATTATAGATGGTAAGAGAAATAATTGAAATTATATATGTTTTGTTCCTAAAAGACTAAATGAAAAAAAGGAAAAATGAACAAATTAGTACAGTGATTCTTTCCTACGATGAAAAACCAGGTATTCAGGCAATTGGAAATGTTTATCCAGATCTTATGCCAGTAGAAGGGCATTATTCTACAATAGCAAGAGATTATGAGTATAAAAGATATGGGACTCTTTCACTATTAGCTGGAATTGACTTGATATTTGGGAGAATTTATTTCAGTCGAATACCCCGCTAGCTTGCTGCGGGGATGGAAACTTCCCCGGTAACCGTTGATGAATATATAATTTATCAATTCCATTTTTCGGTTGTTAACTTCTGCTCAAACTAAACTGTTTAGGGTTATTATTTCCTTTAACGGAATTTCGAGCGGTGGCGCGAACATACCCCGTTGCTTGCAGCGGGGTGCGCCAGCGCAACTTTGATTATAAAGTATTTGAGCAGCATAGAAGCTGCGAATTCATTGAATATCTCAAAGAACTTGAGTCAATATATCCAGAAGAAAAAATCATAATTATACTGGATAATCTTAAAATACATACATCAGAAGAAACTCGGGAATACCTGGAAACAGTTCCTGATAAATTTGAATTTGTTTTCACACCAAAACATGCTTCGTGGCTGAATATCATCGAAAGTTTTTTCAGTAAAATGGGGAGGAGCATGTTGAGAGGAATAAGAGTAGACTCAATAAATGAATTAAAAGAAAGAATTAGTCAATATATAAACCACGTTAACGAAAAACCAGTTATATTTACGTGGAGATATAAAATGGAAGAAAGGGATGAAATGCCTGGGGGAATCACAATCTAAAATGGAGTTAATTAGGAATCGAAGCACTAGTAACAGTTTCAGTCTGAGCCCGTCCCTAAATTAAAAAATCCTGTAAAACAAACCGGTACCCGACCTATTAAAAAATCTATTCAAAAAATCGACCCTGCAAAAATAAATTTGCCACCAGGCTTCCCTTAGGACTGAAGCCCGCTACCGGAAACTAATCTTCAAAAACGCTTATTCAGGCAATTGATACGAAAGCAATATCATCTCATTTGATATACCCGCTGGTAAACCAGTATAAATTATTATTTGCTAAAAAATATTCTATTTGTTATATACTATTTAAAATCGTGTCAAAAGATTATGATTACGGATAATATATTCTCGGTGGTTTATATATTCAGAAATGGTATTACTTATATACTCATTTGCTTTTGAGATTTGAATATTTGTCTCAAAATGAAAATGAGTTCACTCAAACAGGACAACCGGGTCGTAGGGGTAAGTTAACTGGAAATAATGAGCATAAGAATTGCTCTTAAATTTTACAAAATACGGCAGATGTGCCAGTTTTGTGAGATTTGATCAACGACTCATCCCCAAAAATCGGCTCTTAAAATGAATTGCTTCTAGGTTCCCCTCCGGACCGGAAGCCCGCTGCCGGAAGCTGACTCCCAAAAAATTTATTCCGGCAGCGGTGTTTGAGTGAAGGATTATTTTTCTTCACCAGTATCTGTTATTCAGTCTTCTTCCTCTTCTGCTTTCTCTACTTCTTCTGCTTTCTCTACTTCTTCTATTTCTTCTCCTTCTTCTATTTCTTCTTCCTCTTCTGCTTCGTCCATATTTTCAAGTTCTTCAAGCTCTTCTACTTCTTCGTTTTCTGAGAGCTCCAGTTCTTCTGATTTTTCTGCTTCTCTGGCTTTAAGGGCGGTCAGTTTCAGCTGCTCTTCGGCTGTTCCGTTTTTGATCCTGGCAACGCCTACAACTTTGTCACCGGATTTGATGTTCATCACTCTTACGCCCTGGGTGTTTCTACCCTGGACTGAGATGTCTTTTGCCGGGACGCGGATGATGATGCCTTCGGAGCTGGTTATCATCAGTTCGTCATCTTCAGCTACGGATTTAACGTTGGAAACAAAACCGTTCCTGATGTTGGTGATAATAGTTATCACGCCTCTTCCGCCACGGCGATGAGATGGGTACTGGCTATATTCAGTACGCTTACCAAATCCATTTACCGTCACCGTCAGGAGGGTTGTGGTTTCATCAACAAGGTCCACGCTGACAACCTCGTCTTCAGGGCCATCGAGGGTCATGCCGCGGACTCCTCTTGCAGTTCGGCCCATCGGACGGACGTCTTCTTCGGAAAAGCGGATTGCTTTGCCTTTCTTCGAAACCATCAACACTTCTTTCTTCCCGTCGGTCAGGAGGACTTTTACCAGCTCGTCGCCTTCGTCAAGACTGACTGCAATTATGCCTGCTTTCCTGGGGTTCCTGAACTCGGAAAGAGGGGTCTTCTTGATCGTGCCTGCCCTTGTAGCCATCAACAGGTAGCGGTCTTCGGCAAACTTCTTTACAGGGATCATTGCATTGACCATTTCGCCTTCTTGAAGCTCCAGAAGGTTTACTATGGCTTTTCCTCTGGACTGGCGAGAACCTTCAGGAACTTCGTAGACCTTCTGCCAGTAGAGCCTGCCCAGGTTCGTGAAGAAAAGGATATAATTGTGGGTTGAAGAAATGAAAAGGTTCTCCACAAAATCTTCTTCCTTCATCTCCATGCCGATTATGCCCCTGCCTCCACGCCGTTGCATAGTGTAGGTGTCAAGCGGAAGGCGCTTTATGTAGCCTCCGTTTGTAATCGTGACAACAACATCTTCTTCAGGGATCAGGTCTTCATCCGTAACCTCGGACGCATCATGCACGATTTTTGTCCTGCGGGCGTCTCCATATTTCCCCTTGAGCTCCAGAAGTTCGTTCCTGATTATTTCATACTTTAGCTCATCGCTTTCAATGATTTTACTGAGTTCGGCGATCAGCTTTATGAGGCCTTCAAATTCCTCAAGGATCTTCCGGGTCTCAAGCCCTGTCAAGCGCTGCAGGCGCATATCCAGAATAGCCTTCGACTGGATTTCGTCAAGGGCGAAATTTTCCATCAGGCTCTGCTTCGCTTCGTCAGCGTTTGAAGAGTTTTTAATCAGAGCAACTACTTCGTCTATGTTGTCCAGAGCGATCTTCAGCCCGTCCAGAAGATGGGCTCTTTCCTCGCTTTTCTTCAGGTCATAAAGTGTCCGTTTCTGGACAATTTCCATCCTGTAATCCAGATAAATTTTGAGAAGCTCCTTCAGGTTCAGCTCTTTTGGCTTTCCTCCCACAAGAGCCAGGTTGATGATTCCGAAACTGGTCTCCATCTGAGTGTGCTTGTAGAGCTGGTTTAAGATAACTTTCGGGTTCGTACCCCTGGAAAGCTCGATAACAACCCTGATTCCATCTCTGTCTGACTCGTCCCGAAGGTCTGAAATTCCGACAATTGTCTTTTCCCTGGCGAGCTGGGCAATGTTTTCAATCATCCGAGCTTTATTCACCTGATAGGGAAGCTCTGTTACGATAATCTGTTCCCTGTCTTTCTTTAACTCCTGGATTTCGGCAACTGCCCGGATCTTTACAGGACCCCTTCCGGTCATGTACGCGGACTTTATACCTGATGTCCCGAGGATATGGGCACCTGTAGGGAAGTCCGGACCTTTGATTACGCTCATGAGCTCCTGAATTGTAGTTTCCGGGTTTTCAATAAGCATAAGGGTTCCGTCAATTACCTCCCTATATTGTGGGGTGCCATGTTTGTTGCCATCCCCACTGCAATGCCTGTAGATCCATTAACAAGAAGGTTCGGAAGTTTTGCGGGGAGAACTTCGGGTTCTTCCATGGACCCATCATAGTTGGGTCTGAAAGGCACCGTTTCCTTATCAATATCTGCCAGCATCTCCTCTGCGATTTTATCCATACGGACTTCAGTATAACGCATGGCTGCAGCCCCGTCCCCATCAATGGACCCAAAGTTCCCCTGCCCGTCGATTAGAGGGTAGCGCAGTGAGAAATCCTGTACCATCCGCACGATACTGTCATAAACGGCAGTGTCTCCGTGAGGGTGGTATTTACCAAGCACGTCACCTACCACACGGGCGGACTTCTTAGAAGGCTTATCGTGGGTAATCCCGGCTTCTTTCATTGCAAAAAGGATTCTGCGGTGGACTGGTTTTAAACCGTCCCTGGCATCGGGAAGTGCCCTTCCTACAATTACGCTCATTGCATAGTTGATGTAAGAGCGTTTCATCTCATCTTCGATAAGGATAGCAGTAACTCCTGTACGGTCGGGTTCTGTCTCTTCGTCCTCAGGCGCGTCTGAAGCAGTATCGGATACGGTTAATTCTAATTTATGTTCCGGCTCTTCGTGTGGAAGAACGGCTGAACTTCCTTCTTTTTCCGGCTCTTCATCTTTCTCTTCCGGGATAAGGGTAGCCTGATGAGTTTTTTTCATTTCAGCTTCGGATTTCTTTTCTTCTTCGTATTTTGCCATTTTTAGCCACCTCAGATATCCAGTTCAACAACCTCTTTTGCGTGCGTTTCTATGAATCTCCGGCGTGGTTCCACCTCATCTCCCATAAGAACTCTGAAGATCTCATCAGCCCGGATCGCATCTTCTAAGGTCACCTGCAAAAGGGTCCGGCTCTCAGGGTTCATGGTGGTTTCCCAGAGTTGTTCAGGGTTCATTTCTCCAAGCCCTTTGTAGCGCTGGATTGCAAGTCCTTTTTCCCCGATTTCATTTATCTTTTCGGCGAGTTCTCTGTCCGAGTGTATGTAGTACTCAGCTTTGCCTTTTTTTATGCGGTAGAGAGGAGGCTGGGCAATATACACATATCCCGCATCAATCAGAGGCTTCATGTAGCGGAAGAGTAGCGTGAGGAGAAGAGTCCTGATGTGTTCTCCATCCACATCCGCATCAGTCATGAGGATGATTTTATGGTAGCGAGCACTTTCCAGGGTGAAGTCCTCACTGACCCCGGTTCCGATGGCAGTGACTAGGGAAATAACCTCGTTGTTTTTCAGGATCTTTGCAAGTCTGGACTTTTCCACATTCAGGATCTTGCCCCTGAGAGGTAAAATAGCCTGGAAACTCCTGTCTCTACCCTGTTTTGCCGAACCGCCTGCTGAATTACCTTCCACGATGTAAATTTCGCACACTGATGGATTTTTTCAGAACAGTCCGCAAGTTTCCCTGGAAGAGTGCTGACTTCAAGGGCGTTCTTTCTCCGGGTGAGTTCCCTTGCTTTTTTTGCGGCTTCCCTGGCTCTCTGGGCAAGAAGGGCTTTTTCAAGGATAATGTTTGCAACTTTAGGGTTTTCCTCAAAGTATTCCGCAAGTCCATCAGTTACGAGAGAGTCCACAATTCCTTTGACATCACTGTTTCCAAGCCTGGTCTTTGTCTGTCCCTCAAACTGAGGTTCCATGAGCTTTACACTGATGATTGCAGTTAGCCCTTCCCTTACATCGTCGCCTGTAAGCTTTTCCTCTTCTTTGGAGAGCTTATTAACTTTAATATAGTCATTTGCAACCCGTGTCAGGGCTGTCTTGAAACCGATGATATGAGTTCCGCCCTCATGAGTATTTATATTGTTTGCAAAGGAATACACGTTCTCTGAATAGCTATTTGTGTACTGCATTGCAATTTCTACTATCATATCGTCTCTTTGGCGCTCAAAATAAATCGGTTTTTCGTGAAGAGACTGTTTTTTCTTGTTCAGGTACTCCACAAATTCCACTATTCCCCCTTCATAGGCAAAGGTCTCAGCCTGCCCATCCGGAGTTCTTAAATCCTTCAAGCTGATGGTAAGACCTCGGTTAAGGAAAGCAAGTTCTCTTAACCTGTTTGAGAGAATATCATACTCGAAGTCTGTGGTTTCAAAAATTTTTGTGTCGGGCTTAAAAGTTGTTTTTGTGCCCGTAACGTCCGAAGTCCCTATTTCCTGAACATCAGCCTCAGGTTTTCCACGAATATAGCGCTGGAAATACTTCTTCCCGTCTCTACTTACTTCTACTTCCAGCAATTCGGAAAGGGCATTTACAACGGAAACCCCTACCCCATGCAGTCCCCCGGAAACTTTGTAGGTATTCTTATCGAACTTTCCTCCAGCATGTAAAACAGTCATAACGACTTCAAGAGCTGATTTCTTGTGAAATGGATGGATGTCGATGGGGATACCTCTCCCATTGTCCAGAACTGTCACACTCTCATCGGGATTGATCGTGACATCTACCTTGGTACAGAAACCTGCAAGGGCTTCATCAATACTATTGTCTACTACTTCATAGACTAGGTGGTGGAGTCCGCGGCCATCCGTGCTCCCTATGTACATGCTGGGACGTTTCCGGACAGCCTCCAGGCCTTCCAGCACCTGGATGCGCGATGCATCGTAAACCTGTTTATCACTCATCTTGGGTTATTCTCCATAAAAATCTGATAAATTATTTATATTGCATAACATTTTAACGTTTTTTAAAAATTCGTGGGGAAACTTTTATCAAAATAGGTCTTAGAAAATAATATTAATTCTATAAGCCTTCAAATATTATCATAATAATTTTATATTTAAATATTATGTTTCTACCATGAATAAGATTCAATATGCGCTCATACATTTTAAGCCTTTAGATTCACTGAAAATTCCACCAGATTTATTGTGATAAATTCTCTTAGAAAACAGTGTTTTGACATAATTTTGTGCCCAAATATGTGCATTTCATACTAATTTTTTAGCACGTCTTTGGGTTAAATAATTATTTCCTGTTTCGCTCACAAAAACTCGTCTCTCAGGCGGTGGCAGGGCAGGACTCGCGGCATTTAGTAGTTCTTCAGCATATTTTTACATGTCCGGTTTCAAGGTGTTTTTTGACAGTTTAACAAGTAATTCCGGATAAAAATGTCAACCCGAAATACGTCCCGGTTATAGCGATGTACTTATTTGATGTCCTGCTGTACCACAGCCGTTTCAAGGTTCACGGTTGAATTTTTAAGGTTTGTTCAGGCATATACATCAAATACACTTAAAAAACATCTTTTCTTTGTTTGTGCACAGCCGGATTATCAATTAACCTACATTCGGCAGCAAGCACATCCTAACATCTATATATCCTTGATTATTATTTTTTGTAGGCTTATTTAAAAATCAGTGTCTTGAGGACTATATGTCAAATCCGATTTGTTATTTCTTTCATTTGTTACAAATATATATTAATGATGTCATGGTTAACATTGAGTAATTTTTGATTTAAATTGAATTTCAAATGTTCTGAAAAAAACGATATCAATAGAATAATTGAATGGATTTTTATGTCGACCTGCCGAAAGCAGGAATTAACTATCAAATTCGGTAATTAATCTATCAATTTAAATAAAAACATAGTAAAAGTAACTTATATAAAATTAAGGATTTCTACATAGCCAAAATTTCGTATCCTCTTCAAATTTTATGGGTTTTCAATCGCAGGAAACATATAATTGTTTCTCCATTTCCTCTTATCATATTTTGGAGCAAAAAAATGGATCTTGAAACCCTCAAGGAATTGCTGTCATCATTGGATATTAATCCTGATGAAATTCAGGATGAAAGATATGCCACATCTTTTCGTATTCTGTTTTCTGTCACTGAAAAGCAGAACGAAGAGATCTAATTCCTTAAGGCCGATAATCAAAATCTTCGAGACGAAATCAACCTACTCAAAGGTGAACAAACCAAACCCAATATTCGTGGCTCTAAAAAGAATGATGACATTTCTTCTGAAAAAGAGAGACAAAAAAGATGTTTTCCCTAGTGTCTCGTCAATCCTCAAGTGTCGGATAAAGACGTGATACTTTTATCCTTGCATCTTCTGTTGTGAATTGCCAATTAACCTTTGAATTTTTGTTGTTTCTGACCTTTTGCCAGGCCAATACTTCTTTCTTAACAACTTCGATATTATCCATTCTCCGTTTTAAACATTGAGCTGTAAGTACATTCAATTCAATCTCTGCCATATTCAACCAGCTTCCATGTTTTGGTGTGTACACAAACTCAAATCTATCCCACAGTGCTTTCGCCTTTGCTGGTGGAAACATTTCATAGAGAGATCCTGGGACTTTTATGGGGGACTCTGTGAATTTAGAGAAAATCCCGATTCAGAGATCGCGAAACAATTATCCACGAAGTTTGATCAAGTGTTTTCGACTATAACAGGGTATGAAAAGCTGGATGAAAGAATCTGTAAAACAAAAGAGAACAAGGAACATTTGTTAAAGGTACTGATTTTACCAGAGATTCCACTGCATAATAATGCAGCAGAGTTAGCGGCGAGAGCAAAGGTCAGAAAAAGAGATGTGAGCCTTCAAACAAAAACAGATGAAGGAACAAGGGCAAACGACACATTTATGACGATTGTTCAGACAGCAAAGAAACTGAGTGTAAGTGCATATGATTACATATTTCCTACATTTGGCAGCAAGCACATCCCAACATCTATATATCCTTGATTGTTATTTTTTGTAGGCTTATTTAAAAATCAGTGTCATGAGGACTATATGTCAAATCCGATTTGTCATTTCTCTCATTTGTTGCAAATATATATTAATGATGTCATGGTTAACATTTAGTAATTTTTGATTTAAATTGAATTTAAAATGTTCTGAAAAAAACGATATCAATAGAAAAATTGAATGGATTTTTATGTCGACGTCGGGTAAGTAGGGAGGATTACTCCTCCTTTCTCCCCCAGGAACCGTACTTGAAAGTTTCCCTTCATACGGCTCGAGTGTTTTCAAACCTTTTCTGTATCAGGCACCAGTTATTTCCATAACTGATTTTGTGATTCCAGACAACAGCCCACTAACATAATTGTCTGTAAGCCTCTCACCTATTGGTGTCGTTGAGTATCTTACATTTGTAGGTTTGTTTCCGTTCACACAAGAAAACACCATCAGTAAGTCTGCATCCTTTCGGATTGAGGCAAAGTTTGAACCTCTATCCAATCCATTACAGATTGGCATTCGCTTTTTACTGAATCCTCTACCCTCAAAGCCATCGTTATCCCTTGCGGGAGTCCTACCCATAATGGGAGCATTTAGGGCTTACCAAGTTCCATATTCCGAATAATGTGAATACCTTAGAAGCCATCTGTAAACCGAGAATCATTTGTCCATTTGCTATAATGTCGGCAGACCCATCAAAGCCTGATTCTATACCTTTTGGTTTGAGCGTGTCAACCTGTTTTCGCTCATTCTACTTCACGATTCTTACGATGGTTCACTTTACGTTCTTCTTAGTACTCTTATCCTAACCAATTATCAAAGTCAGGCTCCTTGATTTCTTGATATTGTCATGTGAGCTTCACACAAAAACGTTACCATTTATGCATGTCACAGTAGGATTACCTCAAATGGAGAAGATAGCGTTTCCGCAATTCGTAATATAGCTTCTTGTCGCACCTGCCGAATGTAGGATATTTGATAGAGTGAGCAACACATTTGAGATGATATCTCTAGCAAAACTGATCAGAGAAAAAGCGAATTGAGTTGAAAGTCAGAGCTTTCCACTCAATTTGAAGAGGATACGATTAATTTAAAAATCGGAGGAGAATTATGTTTGTAAAAAAATATAGAAGAGGGCTATAAGAAGGTTATAAATTTGCAAAAAGAAAGCATTCATTTGAAAGAAATATTTTTCTGAAAAAGTAAGGGAAGATGGTTCTTAATAGCCTAATCTCTCCATTTCTTTAAGAATTACTGCACTGAAATCCGTGAAATGCTGGATTCCCCCAGTCCAAGTAGCAAGCATCATGGCGTCAGTGATCTCCGTTCTTGTGGCTCCGAATTTATGAAGCCTCTCCAGGATTTTGGCTGCGCTTTGTATGTTGTTGCTGGAGCAGGCGACAGCAAAGACGATGAGATGCTTCTGTTTTATAGAAAGCCCGTCTTCCCTTTCCTCCCAGACAGCTTTATACAAGCCTGCAATCCCTTCGGCAAAATCTTCGTTTATCTGTCCTGCATACGCGATAGACCTGGGCAAAAAGCCCTTTAATTCCTTGATTTCGTTAGCAGCTTTCTCCATAATTATCATATGTTATAAGATAGGATCGGATATAATTGTATCTTATTAGAAAAATTGCAGGATAGGAGAAAAAACGGAAAAAACAACTTTTTATCTACATGAATCTTTTTGTGAGGCATTTATGGGAATTAATTGCAAAAAGTTTTAATTGCAGAAAATTTTAGAAGCCCAGCACTTCAACAGCCATGTCGGAATTGATTATATAATCAAAGTTAATTACCTCGTCCCATTTCTGCTGCATGAACATGGACTGGAAGCAGACTCCAATAATTTTCCTTTTTTCCGAGCCTTCGAGAATTTTTGTAGCGACATCCTTTGCTTTTTCAGGGTTTATCCCGGTTTTTGGCATAGCAAGCCCGCCCAGCAGGACAACAACGTCAGCGTGTGCGTCTGTAAGTTCTCCAAGCTGCATACCCTCATAAGTCATGTAAATAGACCTGGCTTTCTCAAAGTCCAGACTGGAAACGAAAGCGAGCTTTTGGTCTCGGACTACAAAGCCGAGAAGTTCCGCAAAAGGAGTACAGAATCCTGGAGTTCCTACAAAAGTGATCTTTTCCGCTCCTTTGACAAGGCTCCTGAAATTGTTCAGTATGCCTCCTACTCCCTGTGAGGTGTTTATTATTGGCACGAAAATTTCCCCTAATCTTTCAGTAAAATCCTGCTTTTTGAGCAGTCTCTTCGTAGCAGTATATTTCTACAGTAGGATAGGAAATACTTGCTTAAATAAGTACTGATAACAGCATTTATCAAGAAAGATCCGAGAAAATAAAAGAAGTTTAGGTAAAAAATTGGATAGAAAATAAAAAGGGCATTTGCCCTTTAAACTTGCCTGATTCCAAAGGATTGGAGCAGGATTTCAGGATAGAGTCCGCCGCTGGAAATGGTTTTTGTGCTCTTAAGATCGTTTACAGTAAGCCTTGCAGGAGCAAACATGCCTGCGTCAACCTTGAAGAAGTCAAAGTTTGCTGCCTTGAAGGTCTGGTAGAAGGGCTTTCCGAAGTCGCCGGAGGTTTTTGAAGGCACTTCACTTACAAATTTCTCCAGTTCGGCCAGTTCTCCCTCAAAGCGCACTGTATAGTTGGTTTCGCCGCAGTAAATCACACAGTCATTGGTCGAGCCCATGCACTGAACATCATTTCCGACAACAGGAGCAATAGGGGCAATACCGTATCCGCTTTTAATGCAGTTGATATCAAAACCGATAGAATCAAACTTATGGATTCCAGTTTCTACGACACGGGCCGAGATCTGAACAGAACCTGCAATAGAGGCAGTCGGAGCAACAGCAATTATCACGTTTTCAGGGTCTACGCTGCAGTGTTTTGCAATATATTCCACAACTTTTTCATCAGGTAGCTTGTCGGACTCCAGGACCAGAACTGCAGCTTCAAAGTCATCCTCATATCCGATTTTCTCATAAAGTTCCTTGGGTTTTAAGCCAAGTGCGCGTGCAGGGCCCGACCCCATTCCAAAGTAGTTACCGACAGAGATTCTCCAGCCTGCGTATTGAGACGCCATACAGGCAATTACAGGATTGTCAGTTGCTACCTGGATGGCGGGCCATTTGAGGCCTTTCAGGTCAACGGTGGTATACCTGAGATCTGCAAGGTCAGCCAGGCAGAGCCTTGCCAGGTACATCCCGGCTTCATAACCACCCTCGGCTTTAACTCCGCAGTCAATAACTGTAGCCCCGTTTTCGAGCTTGATGACTTCGGTTTTCAGGTCTTCGCTCCAGTCGAGCATCTCTTCGATAACATATGATCCCATTTCGTTGACGCTTATCAAAGTATCACCTTTACGGACTCTGGGATAAACAGAAAGAATATTCTCGTTCATTCAGGAAATCAATCTTATAGCTTGTCCTTTATTATGCGGGAAGGCTGTTTATCGGCCAGAGAATTGCTTATAATGAATAATTCTTAATCAAGAATATTTATAATCAGAGGACCGGCTATTAATCAGCGGCAGTTTACCCTGATGAAGGTTTGGCCAGCCGTCCTGGGTTAACGAATAAGGTTATTTATCCGATAAAAAGATGTCCAGCCTATCGGGGTTATTACCGGAATTATATATAGTGATTCTTTTCTGTAATTTGTTATTCGTATAGAAAGAATCCAATATATAGCTACTGTTATATTATTTTAATAATATTGTGAAAATCGACACAATGCCAAAATCTAGTGATGAATATAAAATTAAAAATCACTAGATTTTGAAAATGGTCACAGTTCTTTGAACATTACCTTTAAATTGATGTCGTTAGATCTCGAACATTGAGTTTGATTGAAGACTGAGTTCTTCTTGGAAATTCAACGTTTCAATCAAAAAATGCAAAAATCACTAGATTTTGGAACTGAGTCTGAAAATCGGATCATTTATTTAAATTATACTAAGAAAATTCGGTCATTTTTCCTTACTTCGCCGTCAACAGCAAGGCCGACTTTGTCTCCTTTTTCAGCCCCTGCAAGAGCTTCGCCTTTTTTCTTCAGGGAGCTGACCCACTGCCTCAGATAAGTGGTATTTCCTTCAATTACGATCTCGTCTCCGACTACAATCCCTCCTTCGAGAAGCCTAACTGCTGCAGCCTGCTGTTTTGGATAATAATTTTCAATAACTCCCACAGCCCTGCGCTTCTTTTCCGAGGCATTCATATCTTTTTCAGGAGAAAAACCATCAAGACCCGGAATCCCAAAATAAAAGCCTGTCGAGAAGCCCCTGTTATAGACAGAAGCAAGTTCGCGTCTCCAGGCTTCTGCTTTTTCAAGAGTATTGTTCCCATCTCTACAGGCATCGATTGCCTCCCTGTAGCAACGGGAAACAACTTCAAGATAACCGGGATCTCGAAGCCTTCCTTCCACTTTAAAGGCACTTATACCGGCTTCAAGAAGTTCGGGAATATGCCCTATCATACAGAGGTCTTTTGCACTGAGAAGGTACTTCCCAAGGCTTTCTGCAACAAGTCCGTTTTCTCCATGAAGCTCCCATTTCCACCTGCAGGGTTGAGTACACTCCCCGCAATTTCCGGATTTTCCGAGAGCGTAAGCCGACAGATGGCATCTGCCTGAAACTGCCATGCACATTGCGCCGTGCACGAAAGTCTCGATTTCTACTTCAGTTTGCTGGCCGATTTTTCGTATCTCATCAAGGGAAAGTTCTCTCGAAAGCACAATACGCTCTGCCCCCAGAGTTCTGTAAAAATTTACAGTTTCGTGATTTGTAACGTTTGCCTGTGTGGAGATATGAATTCGAAGCCCGGCTTTCCGTGCCTTTAGGATCACTGCAGGATCCCAGGCAATAATTGCGTCTACTCCTGCTTTTGAAGCTGCAGTTACTACATCCGATACTTCTCCGAGCTTGTCCTCATTTACTGTCGAGTTTACAGCCAGATAAGCCCTGAGACCTCTCACTTTCACCTCATGAACAAACTCGTCAAGGGATTCCAGAGTAATTTCTTTCGCTTTTGCCCTCAAACTGAGCCTGTCTGTTGAAAAATAGACAGCGTCCGCATAGCTGGAGCAGGCCTCAAGCCCTGCAAGGTTCCTTATACCAAGAATGAGTTCAGGTTTCGAACTTTTATGCATGAAAACAGAAAATATCATACCTTTCATTTAATTATATCTTCTCGTTTTCGCATAGCACGATAAATAATAAAATATGTAAACTTTTGGTACTCCGCCAGAATACATAAGGGTTGACGGAGACTTTATATAAATGAAGAGCATTTTCCAAAATGGGGATTAAGGTGAATTCAAAGAAATTGTTTTTGTGAATAGACAAAGACACGAATAAACTATTGTTATAAACTAAACTATTGTTATAAACTGCTGTTATCAAAATATAAGACGGGGGATAAAGTGGAACGCGAACTTGAAGAAGTCGAGAGAGATTACATAGAATTCAGAAAAGAAATGGGAGAAGAATAAACTGTAAAAAAGAAGATGGAAAGCGGCATAATTAAGATAGGAATTTTATTACTTTGGGAGTGCGGAGGGTCACGAATCCTATCCTTTACAGGCTGTCCGACAATTATTGGTAGTAATAAAAAAGTGCTAAAAAGAAAGCAAATAAGGCCTTTAAATCAAAAAAGAAGGAATTCTTTTATTACCGAAAGTAATTGTCGGACAGCTTGTTTAGGTCGGGGATGAAGTGAACCCTCACATCTTTTTGGTTTTGTTTAAACCTCTATATCATCGCTTCTTTGTAAAAAAGGTTTCTTGGTATTATAGTTACAGGAGTTGGGAATGCGACTCTATATCAAGGAAATCTTGTCAAAGGATACTTAAATATTCCCAATAAATCGGCGTGCGGCCCATCAGCATATCCCATCCTTTAGAGGCTGTCCGACAATTCAATTTAAGGGCAAAAACATGTGAAAAATAAGGCATATAAAGCCTTTAAACTGAAAAAAGGAATTTATATATTACTGGGAGTAATTGTCGGACAGCCTGTTTAGGGTGGGGTGGCCGCATGCAATTTGATTTGAAATTTTTGCAACGGAACCGGAAAATAGGCACATATTCTAAGTATGAAAAAATTATGTTCGTTGCTTCAGGATATATTTAAATTATAACAATGAAATTATACCAGTATGGAAAATGCTTCCAAGCATAAAGAGTTGTTTGAAAAAATTACTTCATTCCTTAAAAAGAAGGAGCAACTAAGATATCAGTTTTTGGCTCTTATGAAAGAGGAGAAGAAAAAGCAGCAAGCGACATAGATATTCTTGTAGGATTCTCCAATACAAAAAGTCTACTTACCTTGGTCAGAATCAAAAGAGAGCTGTCAAATTTTCCTGGAATAAAGGTCGATTTACTCACTGAAGCCTCAATTAGCCCTTATCTTATTGATGGAATTAAATACGAGGCAAAAGTAATCTCGGCATGAGAAAGAATGACTTGATTTACCTCAATCACATTCTCAATTCAATCGAAAGAATTGAAGAATATACTGGAAATATAGAAAAAAAGCGATTTTTGGTCTAATAACCTGGTTCAAAATGGAACGATCAGACAAAGGCCGTCTGAAGCACTGTAAAAGTCGATATACCAGATTTGAAAGATGACATTCTGGCTATTCTCGATATTTTTGAATTTGAAAATTAAACTATTTTTATAAGTTGTAATTTTTATATGTTTTAATGCATAGGTTTTGTCACAAAACCCATGCATCGATGAAAGGAAACATTGGGAAATTTTGAGAAAAATAAGGAGTTTGCATTCACGTCTCTCAAGTCTTTCCGTAAGCAGCTTTCATTAAAGTAGTTGTTTCATTCAAATGGACCTTCATGGAATTACGAGCTTCCATATATTTTTGAAGATCTTTCAATTTCGAATTCATATCTCCATTTTTAATATCGTTTGCGACTATTATTACATATTTTCCAGCAGAGTTACTATCCTCAAGAGCCAATCCCCATTCTTTTTGTGTATCCCTAAATTGAGGAGATACAGTATATTGGTTATTTTCAGTTAGTGCGGCTTGTGAATGATCACTAATATTTTGTCCAATTGTAGCTAGTTTTGTATAATCAGAATTATTTGTATTATCTATGGCGATTTGCACATTTTTAAAATCAGTCCCTAATAACTCTGTATACGTGTGAATGCTTTCTCTCCATGCAGTATCTTGATACACAGCCTGAGATGCATTATTATTGTCTTTTAATCCAGTGCAACCTACTGCCAGCATTGAAGCAAGGAAAATAAAAAAAATAACATATATATACTTTTTCACACAGTCACCTCATTTTATATAGTTATGAATTATAAATTTGAAAATGGTTTCTTAATATAGGACTTACGCACTTGAAGTACCAAATCAAGTACAATCAGCATCATCGGAATTAGTGGGATTTAGACAGTTAAGTATTTAGTGTTGCTGTTTTTCTGTTCAACTACGTAAGTCCTATTAATAGTTATATTTATTGAGCCCATTTTTGATTTATTTGGGGTATTGAGCACTTTCAGCCTACATAGGGGAGCAAACTTTTAAATAGGGTTTTCCATGCTTCTCTTTCAATTTTACTATTGATTCCATGCCTTTCTTTGTCATCTTAGGTATTATATGAGATATCCAGTATAGTTACTAAAATTACTATGCTCAGAAGAGATTCTCTACTTTTTTTTATATTAGGAAAAAAACAGTGTCGCAAAAGTTATGTAAATATAAACGCCTCTCAATTTTTTTCTTTCACTGCAAAAAGCAGGATGCATAGATTTTGTGTCAAAACATATGCATATTCTCAATAATTTCCTGTAATTTGCCGCTGTAATTGGGACAAAATAAGTTAAAATGCATAGGTTTTGTAATAATCTGACTTTCCGCAGATGTCTGATTAATTTATCTATTTTCCTCCTTAATATATAAATATCTAAAATGTCGTATCTTGACTCTGAATTCATTATGTTTGTTACAACACGTTCTCTTGATCATCACGGAATCGTTTCTGGTATTTATGATGAACTTGAAATTGGAAAAGTGATTGATGAAGTGCTGCCCAAACTTGGGCAGCACAAGTTAGCTCATTCTATTGTAGTAAAGGCGATGATTCTCAACTGTCTTGGTTTCACTGACAGTCGCCTTTATATGTACTCTCAGTACTTTGAAACTCTTCCTGTTGAAAGGCTACTTGGTTCAGGAATCAGTGCGTCTGACCTTACTGATGATGTTTTAGGACGAACTCTTGACGAGATATATGGAGCAGATTCTACTCAACTTTTCATGAAACTTGCCTTGAAAATGATGGAAATTGTGAACATCAAGACTCAACTTCTCCAAAGTGACACTACTAATTTTAGCGTTTATGGTGACTACAAACATATCGATGGCAGTTTTGACATCGAAATTACATACGGTCATGCAAAAGACGGTAGAGATGACCTGAAACGTTTTGGACTTGGAATAATTACAAATCAGTATGGAATCCCGTTATTTGCAAAAGCTTACTCTGGTAATGCATCAGACAAAGAAATCATAATTGAGGCAATGAAAAAGCTTCAGGAAAACATAACTTTCCCTGATGATGTTTATTACATAGCTGACAGTGCTCTATACTCTGACAATAACATCAAATCAATGAGAAAAGGCATGAAGTGGATTACTCGTGTCCCTTCAACCCTAAATCTTTCAAAAGATTTGTTGATTTCTGATCTTGAGTTCAAACAGGGAGAGGACTCACGCTATTCATTTTATGAAACTATTGTTGAATATGGTGGTATCGAGCAAAAATGGGTAGTTGTTCACTCCACTGAGATGCAGAAAAGAAAGGACATTACTTTTGAAATGAAAATCCAGAAGAAGGTTCTGGAATCTCAGAAAGATCTCAAAGATCTAAAAAAGATAAAGTTTGCCTGTGAAGAGGATGCCAGAGCAGCCCTGGAAAGATGGAATAAAGAGAATCCGCACTGTTTGCTGGAAACCGTAGAGATTTCCACGGTTTCAACAAGGGAAAACGGCAGGAGAGGAAGGCCAAAGAAGGATGAAAAGCTTATCATCCACTATGTTGTAAATGCAAAAGCAGTCAGGAACGAAGAAATTGCACTGAATGAAAAAGAGTATCAGGGAAGGTTTATAATCGCGAGCAATGACCTCACTCTTGATGCTGAAAAGATGCTGGAACATTACAAGAACCAGAGTAAGGTGGAAAAAGGGTTCAGGTTCATAAAGGATAAAAGTTTCAGGGTTTCCGAAGTTTATTTGAAAAAACCTCAAAGAATTGAAGCTCTCTCAATGGTAATGGTCTTAACTCTGATGGTTTATTCGGTAGCGGAATGGAAGCTAAGAGAAAGGCTAAAAGAAACAGGGGAAACAATACCTGACCAGGTAAAGAAACAAACTCAAAAGCCCACATTGAAGTGGGCTTTTATGCTGATGAGAGAGATTACAGAAGTAAAAATGGAAGTGGACTCAAAAGTGGTAACTCAAATTGCCAACATGGATGAAGTTAAGGGCAAGATAATAAGGTTGATGGGAAAAAATTGTGAAAAATACTACTTTTGAGGAGAGATCTGCGGAAAGTCGGTGAAATGCATTAAAAAAGAAATTCAGAAATTTATGGCCTTTTAAATTGTAATAACCCTATAACCTGCTGTATTTTATTGAGAACGGAATCGCAATTATATAACCTACATTCGGCAGCAAGCACATCCTAACATCTATATATCCTTGATTGTTATTTTTTGTAGGCTTATTTAAAAATCAGTGTCATGAGGACTATATGTCAAATCCGATTTGTCATTTCTCTCATTTGTTGCAAATATATATTAATTATGTCATGGTTAACATTTAGTAATTTTTGATTTAAATTGAATTTAAAATGTTCTGAAAAAAACGATATCAATAGAAAAATTGAATGGATTTTTATGTCGACGTCGGGTAAGTAGGGAGGATTACTCCTCCTTTCTCCCCCAGGAACCGTACTTGAAAGTTTCCCTTCATACGGCTCGAGTGTTTTCAAACCCTTTCTGTATCAGGCACCAGTTATTTCCATAACTGATTTTGTGATTCCAGACAACAGCCCACTAACATAATTGTCTGTAAGCCTCTCACCTATTGGTGTCGTTGAGTATCTTACATTTGTAGGTTTGTTTCCGTTCACACAAGAAAACACCATCAGTAAGTCTGCATCCTTTCGGATTGAGGCAAAGTTTGAACCTCTATCCAATCCATTACAGATTGGCATTCGCTTTTTACTGAATCCTCTACCCTCAAAGCCATCGTTATCCCTTGCGGGAGTCCTACCCATAATGGGAGCATTTAGGGCTTACCAAGTTCCATATTCCGAATAATGTGAATACCTTAGAAGCCATCTGTAAACCGAGAATCATTTGTCCATTTGCTATAATGTCGGCAGACCCATCAAAGCCTGATTCTATACCTTTTGGTTTGAGCGTGTCAACCTGTTTTCGCTCATTCTACTTCACGATTCTTACGATGGTTCACTTTACGTTCTTCTTAGTACTCTTATCCTAACCAATTATCAAAGTCAGGCTCCTTGATTTCTTGATATTGTCATGTGAGCTTCACACAAAAACGTTACCATTTATGCATGTCACAGTAGGATTACCTCAAATGGAGAAGATAGCGTTTCCGCAATTCGTAATATAGCTTCTTGTCGCACCTGCCGAATGTAGGATATAAGCCGAAAAGAAATCTTCTTAAACCTTAATCACACATCCTTTTTGAGGGCCTGATATCTTATTAGTGTGATATTTCCGGTTAAAAGGGGGAGTAACAGGTATGGTGAATAAATCAACCATTTTTTTAGCGGTTGCTGTCTTTTTTATAATTGCAATTTATAACCCTGCATCCGCCAGGGAGATGACTGTAGATAATAGTGGTTCAGGTGCAGATTTCCAATCGATTCGGGAAGCTATAAACAATTCGTTATCAGGAGATCTGATTCTAGTTTATCCGGGTTTTTATAATGAAAGTGTGGATATAGAGACACAGAACATAAGCATCTGTTCTAAGTCTGAAGATCCTGAGGATACTACTATCCGGGCTTTCAATGTAAGTGCTAATAACACTACTGTAAGCGGATTCAGTATAGAGGAAGTTTTAGTCTTAAGTGGACATGGTGCCTATTATAACTATCCAATTGAAAACTGTACTGTTAAAAATAACACTTTGAAATCGGGTATTGATATTAACGAATGTTACAATTCCACTATTGAAAGAAATGTGATTTTAAACTCAGGTATCAGTCTAAATAGCTTTGACGAAGCTAATTTTACAATCTCTGATAATCTAATTTTTAACGGAGGTATTGATGTTTATCAAGGGCCAGATAATTGTGCTTTGCTTAATAATACCCTTTTAAACGGTAGTATAAGGTTGACTGAATGCGATAATCACAAAATTCTTGGGAATTATATTTCAAACAGTCTACGATGTTCTGGAATTGGCCTCTGGGAATCTTATTCCAATGAAATCGAAAATAATACGGTTGTGAATTGTAGTAACGGCATCTCTATGGAATTTCTTTCATCACAGAATATAATTAACAATAACACCCTGACTACTTGTAGTGATAAAGGAATTTGGATCAAAGGCTCGGGAGGAGGAGGAAATTCGCTCTTAAATAACACCATTTCAAACAACAATATTGGGATATGGGTGGGAGGAGATTCTTCGAATAATTTGGTTGCAAATAATAAAGTAGAGCTAAACAAGAAATATGGAGTATATCTCAACGAAGTCAGCTATGAGCTACCGCATAATAGAACGAACCAATTCCAGAACAATATTTTCAATAATACAGTCAACCTTTTTAACGACACAAGCAGCCATTATACTACAGAAGCAATAAACAATGGCGCCGGGATATTTACTGTTTCTTGGAATACTACAAAAACCTCAGGCACTAACATTTTAGGTGGCCCTTACCTTGGTGGAAATTTCTGGGCAAAGCCCGATGGAACCGGATTCTCTCAAACCTGCAACGACTGGGATTTAGATAGAATTGGGGACTCTATCTATATGGTCAGTGCGTATGATATCGATTACCTTCCTCTCGTCTCTATGTCCAGAGCTCGGCAGCCAGTGTTTCCTGTTGCAGATTTCCGTGTCAATACAACTGGTGGTTATGTACCACTTTCTGTTCTGTTTACAGACTTTTCGCAAAATGCAACATTCAGGACCTGGGACTTCGAGAATGATGGAATCATTGATTCTACCGATAAAGTACCAGTTCACGTATACCCCGTATCCGGTACCTATACTGTTAATCTGACAGTAAGCAATGCAAACGGCACTTCCTCGAAGTTATATCCGGTAACAGCATCCAATAGGCCTCAATACATTCTCAGGGAGACTCAGATCACCACAAACAAATCAAATCAGGTAAAGCCTGCTATTTACGGCGATAAAATAGTATTTTTAGATAATCGCAACAGATGGGAATATTATAATATTTACATTTACGACCTCTCTACTTCCAGGGAAACTCAAATCTCTACCAAGGTTTTACATTATGATTATGATATACGGCCTGTAATCTATGATGATAGAATAGTTTGGAAGGCGCATCGTAATAACAATGGAACATGGGAAAACTCCGGTATTCGTGTCTATAATCTGTCTACTTCTAAAGAAACTCAGATTACAAAAAGTGCAAGTGCATCTGATCCTGCTATTTATGGGGACAGGGTAGTCTGGACGGATGCTCGCAATGGAAATGGAGATATTTACATGTATAATCTCTCCACGGACAGGGAAACACGGATAACCACAGATGAATCGAATCAGGATCATCCTGCTATCTATGGGGACAGAATAGTGTGGCAGGATTCTCGCAATGGAGAAGACTATAACCTTACCGACATCTACATGTACAATCTCTCAACCTCCACGGAAACCCGGATTACTGCTGACGACTCAGGTCAGTATTCTCCTGCTATTTATGAGGACAAAATAGTGTGGTGGGATTCTCGTAACGGAGGCTGGAATCTTTATATGTATGATCTTTCAACTTCTAAGGAAACTCAAATCACTACTAGCAAAGGCTATCAGGGGAACCATGCTATCTATGGTGACAGGATAGTATGGAGAGACGGTCGCAATAGATATGCCGATATTTACATGTACGATCTTTCTACTCATACGGAAGTTCAGATTACTTCAAACAATTCAGAGCAGTCAGACCCTGCAATATACGGTGACAGGATAGTTTGGACGGATCGGCGTAACGAATATACGCTGGATGCTGTTCCTGACATAATAAGTGGGGATATTTACATGTGTACTGTCTCGGGAATAGAGCCACCAATAAAGACACCAGTTGCTGACTTTTTTGCGGATATAACATCAGGAAACGCACCTTTAAGAGTACTATTTACTGACAACAGTACAGGTGCACCGATTTTCTGGCACTGGGACTTCGGAGACGGTATTAACTCAAAACATGCCTTAAACGCAACTCATACATTTACTGAACCGGGAAGTTACGACGTAAGCCTTACAGTAACGAATGAAAACGGCAGCAATACAAAGATAATGCCTGAATATATATCTGATAAAGAGAATCCTTCTGATAAAACAAATCCTTAGTCTTGCTGGCCAGATTTGAGAACCGTTATCAGGTCTGTTATTTTTCAGTTGACTTTCCTGATGATCAATCTCTTCGAAACCTTATTTCCATCCTTTTCATTATCGGATTCATTCTCTTTATTTTCGGAAATTTCAATCCAGAGCCGGAAGTTATAATCACTGCCTGCTCCAAGGTCCCTGATACGGATTTCAAGGGGTTTCTCTTTTAGAGGCTCTTTTTTCCTCTGAATTTCTGGTGAAACGTTTTTGCTGCAGCCTTTTCGGGGGCAGGAGCTGATACTACTCCTATCATTCCACCGTTTTCGTCCGTGGCAATGAAGGTTTTTTCCTTTTTTCCTGTGCTGCTGAAGGTTCAGGTTTTATGGTTTCCCGCCTTAGCTGGCGCCTGACCCTATCCAGAGCGTCTCCAGTATCTCGTTTTTCGGGAGCTGCTCCGGAAGCTCGGACTTCGGATAGGTGCTTTTCTTTTTCTCAGTCGGGACATAAGGGGCTTTTCCCAGAATTTCGTGCAGGAGCATGATTGCAGCATGTTTGTCGAGGGGTTCGTTATTGTTTCCGCACTTGGGGGACTGGATGCAGCTTGGGCAGCCGCTTTCACAGGGGCAGCTTTCGATTGCTTTTAAGGTTCCGTCAAGCACCTGTTCTATCAGATCGTATCCTTTCTCAGAATATCCGACTCCTCCCCTATGCCCGTCATAAATGAATATCCCGCTTTTGTCTCCAAGGTCAGGGTGGGATGGAGTGGAAACCCCACCCACGTCGCTCCTGTCCACTAACAGGTGAAGAGGATACATGGAAATCATCGCATGCTCTACTGCATGAATCCCGCCCGCAAAATCCAGTTTATGCTCTCCTATCATCTCCTGTAACCTGTTAGGAAGCTTCAGCCAGAGAGCCATTGTCTGAAGGGTGACTGGAGGCATCTCAAGGTTGTGGATACTCATGGTATCGTTGCTCTGGGTCTGGATTTTCCTGTACCCGATTACCCTATCCGTTACTTCTACTTCCCCAAGCCCGACTTCAACTTCAGGAGCGTGCAGAAGAGATTTTACTGCATAGGTCTCCTGCACACGTACTGAAGAGTCGATCATGGGTTTCGTATAATAGGTGTCATGCGTTTTTACGGCATGGATCTCCTTCTTTTCATGGTCGATCCTGTTTATGTAGTAGGATTCTCCCCTGTGCATATAGATAGCACCAGGATGACACTCCCGAAAAGTCAGGGTTTCTTCGATGTCCTTTTCGATAGGGAAGCTCTTTTCCCCTTCAAAAGCAAGAAGAGAGTAAGTATTATTGTCTATTCCCCGGAGAGAGACGTGTTTGTACGGAAATGAATCCGTGGAATATTTCAGCCCGTCCCCTGTAAGCAGACCTTCAGCTTCCAGAAGTTCCACAACTCTTGGATAGCCCTTTCCAAAATATTTCTCATCGGAAGTCCGTAGAGGAATTTCTTTTGCTGCACAAAGCAGGTGCCCTGTCAGTATATACGGGTTTTTGGGATTAAGGACTGCGTTTTCACTACTTCTGGCAAAAAAGTCGGCAGGGTTTCTCATATAATACTGGTCAAGGGCGTTTGTGCCTGCTACCAGCACAACAAGGCTTTCGTTTCCGCTCCGACCTGCCCTTCCTGCCTGCTGCCTTGCGCTCATGACTGTTCCCGGATAGCCGTCCAGAATACAGGCATCAAGCCCTCCTATATCTATCCCGAGTTCGAGCGCATTTGTGGAAATAACCCCCCTGAGTTCCCCTGAATTCATTTTCCTTTCGATTTCTTCCCTTTCTCTGTCAAAATATCCGCTCCTGTACGAGCAGATCGCAGGAAAGAGATTTCTGTCCCTCAAAAGCTCTCTGCAGCTTTTATACATCCGTTCAACCCCCTGCCTGGATCGGGTAAAGACTAGAGTCTGAAGTCCTGCCCGTACAGACCTTGTAAAAAGGGAGGAAGCTTCGGCAAAGCTACTTCTCCTTAAAGTACAGCCCTTCTTGTTCAGATAAAGGGGTGGGTTCCAGAATACAAACCTCTGGCTGCCCTGCGAGGAGCCGTTATTCTCGACTACCTCTGCTTTCCGCCCAATCAGGGTCTCCGTATGGTCTTCGGGGTTTCCGATAGTTGCAGAACAGCAAATGAACTGTGGCGCCGCTCCATAATATTCAGCCACGCGCAAAAGCCGCCTGAGCAGGTTTGCCATATTGCTCCCTATAACTCCCCTGTAGTAATGGCTCTCGTCAACGACTATGAATTTGAGGTTTGAAAAAAGCGCTTCCAGAGGTGGTGCCAGGCAAGAAAACTCATGTGGATCATTTCAGGATTTGTTAAAATCACATTGGTCTCCCCTTCTCTCACCTTTCTTTTCTGAGCCTCGTTCAGGGCGCCTGTGTAACGGGCTATGCCTGCACCTGATTTCAGCACCTCTTCGAATTCAAGAAAGGACTTTAACTGGTCATTTACAAGAGCATTTAAAGGAGAAATATAAAGAGCAGTTGCTTCAGGATTTTCCAGGACAGCTTCAAAAATAGGGGCCATGTACGTGAGTGACTTTCCGCTTGCTGTGGTCGTGCAGAGCACAATGTCTTTTCCTTCTCGGATTTTTTCTATGGTTTCCGCCTGGTGGGAGTACAGATCTTCGATTCCCGCTCGTGAAAGGGCAACTTTTACCTGTTTTTTTAGTTTAAGGGGTGCATAAAGGGCTTCCCTGGCAGGAATTTCCTCTATATGGACGATCTGGTTTTCATAGCGACTGGATGTTTTGATTTCATTCAGCAGGCTGGAGATGTTCATTTCTTGGCTCCGTTTTTTATTCATACTTTATTTTTTGGTCCCCTACTGATTGGTTTATATTTTGATCCTCGATTTTTCCGTAATAATATCTCGGGTAATGGACATGGGTTCTTGAAAACCTTAAGCACAAGAATCTCTGTATATTTCAAAAAACGAGGGATGTACTTGTTTTTTCGGTTGAGAAATAACTCATGGACACGACCCGATTTTCCCCCAATTTCTTATTTTCCCGGTTCATCAAGATAAGGAGCAAGCGAGGAAAGAGCCTGTGTCCTCCTATACTCGGATTGAATCCCGCATGCCAGATTAAAGGCTTTTTCAAAAATTTCTTTTTGTCTGGATTCGTCAAGATATGGAAGGATAAATGAAAGGGCTTCGGGCCTCATGTCTTTATCTTTAAGATTGGAAGCTAATTTAAGGGATTCTTCCAGAATTTCTTCTTTTCTTTGTCCATTCAGATATGGGACAAGAAAAGAAAAAGACTCTACCCTTCGATACTCCGATTGAATCCCAAATGCAAGCTCAAGGGCTTTTTCAATAAGCTCTTCATTTCTGGACCCATACAGATGCGGGACAAGCGAGGAAAGGATCTGGAATTTTGCATCTCCGTACTTAAGGTGGGAGGCGAAGTCAAAGATATTTTCCATAATTTCTTCTTTTCCCTTCCCTCGCAGATGACTGGCAAGCGAAGAAAGAACTATGGCTCTTTCGTCTTCATCTTGAATATTGGAGGCAGAGTAAAGGGCTTTTTCTATAAATTCTACCTTTCTTGGCTCTTCCAGAATCGGAACAAGCAGGGAAAGGACATCTGACCTTATATCTCCATATTGAATCCGGGAGGCAAAGTTAAGAGCCTTTTCCAGAATTTCTTCTTTTTCGGGCCCCTCCAGCTGAGAGACAAGCGCCAAAAGGGCCTTTGCTCTTTGAGATTCGTTTTGAATTTCAACATCTATTTGTGTAATTTCTGCAATTTTTGCCATTCGTATGGCAATGGCACTACTATCTTCAGTTATAATTCTCTGGTCAAGTTGAATGTGCTTATAATGTTGATGTGGCTTTCCGGCACTAGCATCGTTTTCGGTTGTAATTCTCAGGTCCAGAGCAGTAGTTTCAGTATCCGAAGTTTTAAACCGCTCTAAATCCTGAACAGTACTGTTTTTTGCTATTAATTTCTCAAGAAACGTATTAAATTCTTCAAGCACTTTATTTTTGTCAATTGAGTTCTGTTTTGAGCTTTGTATTATAAGCTTGACCGAGCTATCGCCAGCCATCATCCTCTGTATTGCCTCATCTTCCATAAAAGGTGAAATTTCTCTAGTTAAATCAGGGTACTTTTCAAACGATCTTAGAATCTCCTGAATAAAAACCTGCTTTACTTCCGGATCAGAAGGTGCAACCACCATATCTCCTGCGGCTTCTTTTAACTCAGAGCATTCTCTAGAACACAGTTTTTCCCACAGTTTTTTCTTAATCTCCCAAACATCAGGCCCTACTTTTTTGCCAGCTTCCTCAGCTGCTTTTTTAGATCCGATCACCAGATAAGGAATTACAGGTTCGATAGAATCTGTTACTTTTTGTGCCAGTTGCTTCATTCTTACATCCTTTTGCCGCATTGCTTCAGCCTTCTATTTAACAAAATATTATTTTTTTCATTTATAGTTTAGTTCCAAAATATACTGATAAAAGCAAGTGTAATACCTGTATCCAATTGTAGAATTCATTAACTCTAAAATCAATTGAATAATTATATCAGTTCCTAATCAAAAAATTCCGAAACAACATAGATTAGAGAATAAATAATACAACAAATATAATGAGACAAACCCTAACTTTAAAAACTTTTCTGAAATACTTAGCAACATCCACTGGACGAAGACTGAAGCATGGACGCAAGCCATCTAAAAATTGGTGTTTTTTCCAGACAGTTTATCACCTCCTTTGGAGTAAATAAGGAGTGAAGGCGATTGAGCGCCCAAAACTTTCCAGGTGACTTTACTTCTCCGGCTTAACTCCGGATTCTTTTTTACTTCCGGCTAAAATACAAAATCAATAGATATAAGAGGAGACCTGCCAGATTGAGATACAGGAAATAAAAAGGGAATAGAATAGTGGTTGGTGGAAATTCTTGAGTGAGCAACCAGGGATACATGCTAGGACTTTCAGTCAGGCCTCAGATGAGAGGATAAAGGCTGCAAGGCAGCTGGGAGCTTTTTTGAAGTTTTTCCTGACAGAATGCAGGCTTTTGAAGATCTGTTAAGGCTTTGTTCTGATGGAAAAAGCGAAGTCCGGGAAGAAGCTGTCAACTCCCTTACAACGGTTTTTCCGAATGTGCCGGACAGGCAGCTTGCATGGGAGAGACTTGTGAACCTTACGGCTTATCCGGAAGAGACGGTAATGACGGCTGCAGTCAATGCACTGGTCAGTGTTTTTTCCCTCATGCCGGACAAAAATCGGGCATGGAAAGATCTTGTTGAGCTGATAAACTCAAAATCAAGTATGGAGGATGTGAACAGGGGAATTCTCCGCTCGCTTTCTTATTTGATACACGAAGTCCCTGATAAGCAACAGATGTGGAAAGATCTGCTTGAGATGGCGTCTTCGGATGATTCTTATGTGCGCGAAAAGTCGGCTTCGCTTTTAAGTATGGTTTTTCCGGAACTGCCAAATGAAGGAAAAGAAGAGGCCTGGGACGAAGTACTGGAGCTGGCCACCGAATCTGTGGATGGGAAGGTTAGGGAGCAGGCTGCACGGGCTCTCGGCGCTGCTTATCCTGATATGCCGGATGAAATGAAGGACGAGACCCTGGAGACTCTGCTGGAACTTGCAGTGTCAGAAAGCCCTGAGGTTCAAAAGGAAGCACTTCTGGCTCTTCCTCCTGTTTTTTCCCATATCCCGGATAAAATAGAAGCCTGGAATGATGTACTCAGGCTTACGGGAGACGAGAGCGAACATGTACGAAAACAGGCTGTAGATGCCCTGGTTTTTATATTTCCTGACATGCCGGATAAGAACAAAGTATGGGTTGATTTCTTGAGTCTCACCAGGGAAAGGGACGAGTATGTAAGGAATGTAGCAGCTGATGCGCTAGCATCTTTATTCCCCAGCCTGGATGACAAAAGTTCACTCTGGAATGAACTTATAAAACTAACAGAGGATAAGGACGAACACGTCCGAAGAATGACTGCTGATACCCTCACCAAGGTTTTTCCGTACATGTCCTACAGGAATGAGGTATATTCTGAGCTTGTGCGCCTGGCTGAAAAAAAGGATAGCTCTGTACTCAGGAAAGTTGTAAATACGCTTGCCTCTGTTTATCCCCAGTTGTATAATAAGAACGGAGTGAGTGAAGGGGAATTGGAAGAACTGGGAAAACACAAGTCGGGAGAAGAAATAAGTAAATCTGGGGAAATAAGTAAATCTGGAGAAACAAGTAAGTCTGGAGAAACAAGCAAGTCTGGAGAAACAAGCAAGTCTGGAGAAACAAGCAAGTCTGGAGAAACAAGCAAGTCTGGAGAAACAAGCAAGTCTGGAGAAACAAGCAAGTCCGGGGAAAAAGAAGGAACTGATAATATGCAGGTTCAGGATAAGGAAACTAGAACGCCTGTTTCTTATTTCTCCGATTTTGCGGTTGATAGCAAAGAGTACATACGAAAAGATATAGCAGAGCTATTTACCAGGGCAGACTCTGGCCTTCCGGACAAAAACGAAATTATAGAAAAACTTATCAGCCTCAGTTCGGATCCGGACCCCCAGATGAGAAGAGGTTCAATAGAGTCTCTGCTTTCTGCTTATTCCCAATACGGCAAAACACAGGATATCTGGAGCGAAATTCTCAGGTTGGCAGGGGAAGACGACACAGGTGCCAGAAAGAACGCTGCAGAGCTACTTCACTACATTTTTTAGCAGATGAGGGGAAATCCGCAGTCTTTTTCGACCTGGTCAGGCTCACTGAAAGCCAGGATGTCCAGCTTCGGAAGAGGGCAGCGGAACTTCTTGCCGTCGCTTTTGCTTATTCTGAAAATAAACAGGAAGCCTGGGACGAGCTTGTGAGGCTTGCATCCGTTGAGGACCGGGAAGTCCGGAAGGAAGCCGTTCTTGCCCTGTCGTCCGGCTATACAGAGGTTCCTGATAAGGGAAAAGCCTGGAAGGACATGTTCCAGCTTTCCGGTCATAGCGATAGTTTTGTGCAGAGGGTTGCAACACGGGCGCTTGGATCTGCCTTTTTCCACGTGTCGGATAAGACACAGGCCTGGAGAGACTTGAAGGCGCTTACTGATAACCCGTACGTTTATGTCCGAAAATATGCTTTCCGCTCCCTTGGAAAAGCTTCTCTCTGGAGGGCATTAAGGGCTGAGAACGAAGCTACTTACATTTTCGGGCTGAAAGAAGCTGTCAAATACTTTAAAGAAGCAGCTGAAACATCTGTTGGCTTCCATATTCCTGAATTCTATTTCCCCTTTTATGAAGCTCTCTTATTCATTCTTTTCAGCGACAGGCCTGGCGTAGTAAAACTTGAAAGTGATAGGTACCTCTCGAAAATAACTGGTGAGATCAGGGAGCAGAAAGAAAACCACAAACTTCTTAAAATTCTTGAACAATTTACAGGGCTTCTAAGACGCGCAGGAAATCTGACTCCAGGTGACCTGTCTGCGCAGAAGAAGCTGCTTGAAACATGTATTCTAACTTTTGATAAATTTTCAAGCCTCTTTGAGGAGATAGAGGGTGAAGCTATTCTTGCTCAAAAAACCGTGAAAAAAGAAAAGATTGTGAAAAAAGATTATTCTAAACTTGGAAAGGAACTTCTTGAAAGAGTCGAGAAAAAGAAGTCTTCCTTGATCAAAAAATCCTGAAGAAAGAATCTTCCGCCCTGAAATGAGAAGTTTGAAAATAATGAAGAAATGCTTTATGGATCGCCACTAAGGGAAGACTCGTTTTGTTCTGATCTGATCTATTTTTGTTCTGATCGGATCTATTTTTGTTCTGATCTGATTTATTTTTGTTCTGATCGGATCTATATCTGATGCCGGTGTCAATACGTCTTCGAGAAATTCAGGCAAGTAAATTGTCTCTGCACCTTGGAGTTTATATTCTATCCTGCTAATTTCTCTTTCATGTACAGGGCAGAAATTGAACTGACGGATGCGGACTTTGAATTTGCAAAGCCTCCTCTTTCAAAAAAATATATTTGTCTTGTGTTCAAAAAATATCAGCTTGATTTTATCGCTTATTTTGGTGAAAATATGTTCTATGTTTCAAGGCAAGATTCGCCGCCCCTCCCTCCCTTATATCCCAGTGCACGATATCCTGAAGATATCGAACTTGTACTTGATTTCATGGCACGTGAGAGAATCCGCAGGATCAGCTGGGAGAAGGGAATGCTCTTTCGGTCCGCAGTTCCGGGACTTTCTGCTAACGGGAAGTAAGTTTATTTTAAGAAAATGAAGCCCTGAGGAACTGGGACTGAGAGTAAGGAATCCAGAGAAAAGAAGTTAGGATATCCGTATCGAAGAGAAATACCGGATTGATTTTTTCTTTTTGTTCGGGTTATTTATAGTTTCATTTCAATATAAAACATTACAAAATTTATCTTTATCGTAACTGGAGGGTATTGAAATGATACATCAATGGGAGTATGATTCTCGCAGGCTTGATGGTTTTAACATGCCACAAATGATGAGCGAACTCGAAAGAATCGGAAACGAAGGATGGGAACTGGTTTTGATCAAGAACGATATTGATGAAGAAGGCAACGTAACTGCGATTTTCAAAAGGGAAAAGAGCGACACGATATCTATATAAAAATTCACGTTTTAATTTTACTATCTTTTTGCTATTTTTACTTTTTTACTGCGAATTTTGAATATTATATTATTGTATTGTGAACTTATTTCTTATTTTCCTAGTATTTAGAAAATCTATGCGATATATAATGAGGAAAGTAGCTACAATTTTGGAGGGAGTGGGGATATTATGGAGAACATCCCTACAATAAAAATAAAAGGCAGAAAAAAACCCCGTATGCCAGAACGGGGGCAAGGTGGTGATATCTGATGACGTGCAGGGAAAATTGGCAAGTCAAATACTTATAAAAGCCATATATATTGATATAAATAATATTATTCACTGATCCAGGCGACTCAGTTCCAAAATCTAGTGTCTCAACAATTTAATTTTTGCTTATCATTATATGCTTTGAATCCTTTATACGTTCATGCTACAGATTAAGCTTGAAGATCATGAGGTAAATTTCCTTCACAACTTTGTAAGAAAAGGCCATAAAAATGGAGTCTTTTTAATTTTTTCTGGATCTTCTTCAATTTTGAAAAAATCAAGAAATTTCATTCTAATTTGAGTAAACTAATCTACTCATTTTGAGAAAGTTTATTTATTGATGCAAGAGCTCATATAATTTTTTTTGTTACATACCCTATTTTTATGGAGATTTTCATCAGCTACCGCTATAGGAATTCCATTTTAAATTGAAGAGTTATTTTTTCTTCTACCTTTATCCATATTGGAATCTTGCCCTCATTAAAGGAGAGAATCCTCTCCATTTACCAGTGTGGAAACACCGTTTGTTGAAATAAGTAAACAAATTGTAACAAAAATTAGTTAGACCAGTATCAGTTTTGAATGATCTTGCTTTGTCTACAATATCACCTATCAAAGAAAATATCTTTTCCATTGTGTTATCTGTCTCAGGTGTAAAACCCTTTTTCAAGAAACTTACATTTTTCGTGAAAATCTCTTTTGCATAAGAAATTGCTTTATGAGACGCTTTTGAAAGTTCCAGGTTAGAATCCAATTCTCGGATCTTTTGAAAACATACAACAGCACTGATAACCGTATCAGAACGTATTAATTGACATATCTCATTGTACACAAGCTCATCATTACCTGGAATATTTGTGATGGAATTGAATTCGTCACTGTATCTCTTACTAACGTTTTTTAATTGATGAAACACGCAAAAGGAGTGAACCACTTCAGGGAAGATACTTTTTACAGCTCCAATGATTGCTTTATCTTCATCAGAGACGATCCTTTGTATTTTACCTTCAGGAAATCGGTTTTTTATTCGTATGAAAAGAGGCATCAGAGCTTCAATTGTTGGTAATCTGTCAGTTATCTCAAAATCCAAAACGACCTTTTCTTTTGTGGCAATAACGTAAACAGATTTATATCGCATCTTTTTCCATTCTTTTTCTGAAATTTCTCTTCCCAACAGAGCTTCAAACTTTGTTTTCCACCCTTTCTTGATCCAATCTCCATCAACATACAATGTTCTGTCAAAAGCAATATTTTGATCTAAAAGTTCTTGCTTTGAAAGCTCTGCTTGTTGTTGCTCATATAACCATAGTGAAGTTGCAAAAGGAGCTCTTCCACAGAAATCAGTTAGTCCTTCTGTATATGTTTCTCCAATTTTTCGAGAATTGTTTAGACTGCATCGCCCATCGTATCTAACAGACATTTGTTTTTCATAAAACTCATAACTGTAATTTGCAGAACCAGGAACACCAATAATCTGATCATGGAAATGTTTCTTACAAGAAAAACAAGTCCAGTATGTAACATCGCGAGCTATAGTACCGTGACTTGATAAAATAAAACGAGTGTAGTGAGAGTTTACATGTAATTTATTTCCACACTCATCACAATGAGTAGGAGAATATACAAAGAACATAGGGTAGTATCGATTTTCAACCAAAACCTTTGGTAAAGGAATTATTATTTTTCCGTCAACAACCGTTTTTGCCATTGATTTGTCTATTGCGAGGTTCCCTTTTCCCATTCACAACTATATTATATCAATATAATTAAAATATTATTGTTTCGTATGATATGAGAGAAAGTCTGAAGACCAGAAAATAATAAAAAGTCTCAAATTTTAAGAAATTTGAAACTATTCAGCCTATCCAAAATCAGTTGGTTGATATCGATATTCACATAATATATTTTACGATTTTTTCTTTCAAAGTCAAAAGAATTTTCACTTTCTAGATCAATTTACATTAATAACATTATACTAAAGTTACATGAATTTTCTTACTAACAAGTAAAATAAAGCGATAAAGCAAAGGATAAGGAATAAATGCATCAATACTCCAAGCATTACTTCAGAACCTACATTGCGGTCTTTTAAATATGGAACATTTTGTTTCAAAGTGGAGAGGAAATTCCCAAGAAAGTCTGCCATAGTTATATAATAATTTTTTTCCCATATATAGAATTATAGTTTTGAGTTTATCGCAACTTTCATGGTAACCTGATTCTGTTACCTTCCGTACCTTTGCCGAAAATAAAAGAGTTCCTGGATAAAAAAGTACATGGCTTTGTCACTTCCAAAACCTCGATGCTGTTATATTTCTTGTAGGAAAATAAAGTAAATGGGATTCTGCATGGGGAACGTTAGTTTTAAGAAAATAATGGATGCAACCGACGGATCGGTCTGCTCAAGGCTTGCTGCCAACAAAGGGATATAGCCTGCCTTGAGCCGAGGAACGGTTTACGCAGTTTATTTGGTATCCACAGACTACTTTTAGGCAGTGTTGCAGGAAACGTGGTTCGTCACTCGAAGGTGCCTGTTATGGTATAAGAGAAAAGTGTAAGTCCTGAGGCTGAGTTCAGGCAACTTTCTCTCTTAATACTTTGCTTCTCAATTTTAAATTCTTTTTCGCCTTCACTATTACTTATCAGCTTTCAATTTTCTTTTTCACGGCTGCTGCTGCGTTTTCCGGGGAACCGGTTTCCCAGAGTTTCCTGACTTTAGCACTTTTGAGAGCTGGCGTTAAGGAATCTATTTTTGCCTGAACGGCTGCAAGCATTTTCTCATTAACTCCAGGGGGCTCTATGCCCAGGAATTTCTGGGCTTTAAGTGTCTCGGTTTCCCTGAAAATTGCACGATCAACTCCTGTTCTGACTCCTGTCTTCAGGGACTCGATTGCATCCTTCCACTGGGCAGCCCAGGGTGTATCAGGAATATTTGTGTGATGGATATCGGTTCTTTCCACTTTGATAGCTGCAAGGTGGCACGCTTTTACGCAGGCTCCGCAGTAGGTGCAGAAATCCTCAGCAAAAGCGATCTTCCGCGGGTCTTCAGGATCTGTAGGCACGTACCACAGCTCAGAAGGACAGACATTGAAGCAGCCGCGACAGCCCTGAGGATCGCATTCTTTCAGATTTACTTCTATAAGGCTCAGTTCCCCTTCCATGGGCTTTTGCAGGTCCACAGCTTCATATGGGCAGACAGCCTTACAGCGGGCACACTGCGTACACTTCAACTCATCTATGTTAACCTTTCCTTCAACTTTCGGAGCTTCACACGGGCGTTCCCCTTTGACCTTTATCGCTTCTTCCGGGCAGATATCCTGACAGAGTACACAGTAGTCGCATTTATCCTCATCCACAAGGATTTGCTCAAAGGGGACGGGATTTTCAGGGGTTGGTTCGCGCTCGAGCAGGACAAAAGCATCACAGAAATGGGCACAGATTCCGCAGAAATTACATTTGTCAGTGTCAATTTCGATCTCTCCTTCCGCCTCTTCCTTGAAAGGCGCTATCTCTTCTTTTTTCGGAAAGGTGAACTCAACTTCAATTGCATCGTGAGGGCACGCTCCTTCACAGAGAGCACAGGGGAGGCATTTTTCATTGATCTTTACATATGTGTCATATTTTGGGTACTGCTTTTCATCAGGCACTTCTCCGATAGCCTCAAAGGTAATAGCATGGACAGGGCAGAGATTTGAACACATCCTGCAGAAGGTGCATTTTTCAAGGTCCATCATTACCGGAGGAGCGTCAAGCCCGGTTGCAATTTCATGTACGGGCCCGAGTTCGAGGGCTTTCGTGGGGCAGATTTCTACACAGATTCCGCAGCCGTTGCAGCGCTTGTAGTCATAATCAAGGTTCTTGATGGACTTCTCGGTTGACTGAGTATAGAGAAAATGAGAACCTTGAAGGTCCATGCCGGTTGTAACCGTAATCTTTTCCTGGTTTGGTTCCTGGTTTTCACTCTCGACAGTAGCGGTCCCTTTGGCTCCGAACTCCCCTGCTCCGAATTCTCCGGTATCGAGCTCTTCAGCTTTGTTTTCTTCGGCTCCGCCGCAGCATCCTCTGCATACTTGAACCTCCTTTTCAGGATATTCCTTGCTCACTGTACCACCTCCCCAGGTTCGGTTCCGGTTTCATCATACCGGAGCTCGGTCCCTATTGGTCCGATTTCTTCAAGTTCCTTTACAAACTCAGTAATCGTGTTCGAGAAGCGTTCTCCTTCGGCAGCCGAGATCCAGAGGGTTCTGAGCCTCTTCGGATCAAGCCCGATTTCCTTTATAACTTCTTTTAAGACATCCATCCTTTGTTTTGCATCAAAATTCCCGTGGATATAGTGGCACTCGTCCATCCTGCAGCCTGCAACCAGCACTCCATCGGCTCCGCCTTTTAAGGCTTCAAGCACAAACTCCGGATTTACCCTTGCAGAGCACATTGTACGGATGACTCTGATATTCGTCGGGTAATGCAGCCTGGACATGCCTGTAAGGTCTGCACAGGCATAACTGCACCAGTTACAGAGGAAAGCTACGACGAAAGGACTCTGCGATTTGTGCGCAGTTGCAGCCTTTATCTGGGCGAAAATCTGTTCGTTTTCAAAGTTTCGCATCTGGATTGCTCCCACAGGGCATGCGGCACTGCAGTCTCCGCAACCATAACATGAAACCTCGTCTACCACAGCTTTTTTGTTTTCAATACTGATCTTCCCGAACTTGCAGACTTCTACACAGGTTCTACACCCTGTACATTTATCAGAATCAATATGAGCACCCATTGGGTCTGCTTCAAGCTCGCCTGTACCCAGTAATTGCATCACCTTGGAAGCGCATGCACTCCCTGGGCAATCGAGACCTGAATTTCTTTGGGTCCGGAGGCGCAGCCTGCCAAAAAACCCCGCTTACAGGAGCATCAACAGGGCGCATTTTTGGGTGGGCACTTGCAAAGAAACGGTCTGGTCTCCGCGCAAGATTTAACATCCTTCCTATGCCTTCTGCGGCTTTGCTGGGCTCGGAACCCGTTGAAAGTACAACAAGGTCATTAGCTTCTTCCTCAGTCTTCGACTCCAGAGTATTTTCATAACGGATTACAGGCCTGCCGTCTTCACCTGCGTAAATTTCGGCAACTTTCCCACGGATGAAGTCCACACCCATTGCCTGAGTCCTTACGTAATATTCTTCATACATTTCTCCTGAAGCCCTAATGTCAATATAATGAATTGTAATCTCAGTATCAGGATAACGTTCCTTGATCATCTGTGAGTTCTTGAGCGCAGCCATGCAGCAGAACCTGGAACAATACTCGTTGCCAACAGTTTTGTCCCTGGACCCTACACACTGGATGAATGCAACTCTTTTTGGAGGTTTGCCTGTAGAAGGCACAAGGACTCTTCCGCCTGTAGGCCCTGCAGAGTTCAGCATACGCTCAAGCTGCATATTTGTTATGACATCAGGGTACTTCCCAAAGCCATATTCCTTTTTCCTGGACGCGTCAAAAAGCTGGTAACCGGTTGAAACGATTACTGCTCCGACTTCAAACTCAATCTCTTCAGGCTTTTGATCATAATCCACAGCGTCTGCAGGGCAGGCCTGCATACAGAGCCCGCAACCCACACAGTGGTCAGGGTCAATGAGTACTACCTGAGGGACAGACTGGGGAATTGGCATATATATGGCTCTGGCCTTTCCAACCCCGTAATTCATGGGATTATCGATTTCCACAGGACAGACAGCTGAGCAGAGGTCTACACAGCCTTTGCAATTGTCTTCATGCACGAACCTTGGTTTGCGTTTGACTTTTACATGGAATTTGCCGACAGATCCGGAAATATCGGTAACCTCGGAATATGTATAAAGAGTGATATTAGGATGGTTCTGAACTTCAGTCATTTTAGGGGCAAGTACACAGATTGAGCAGTCATTTGTGGGAAAGACCTCGTTCATCAGGGCCATTTTGCCTCCGATCGTAGACTCCCTTTCCACCATAGTAACTGGAAAACCGGTGTCAGCAAGGTTCAGAGCCGCCTCAATACCTGCAACTCCTCCTCCTATAATAAGGACATTTCTGCTGGCTTTAGAGCTTGTTGCACTTAGCTCCTTGAGGAATTTTGCCTTTGCAACTCCCATCCTGATCAGGTCGAAAGCTTTCTGGGTCGCCATCTGGGGGTCATCTGCGTGCACCCAGGAGCACTGTTCCCTTATGTTTACCATTTCCATAAGGTAGGGGTTCAGACCGGCTTTTTCCATCACATGCCTGAAGGTCTTTTCGTGCAGCCTTGGGGAACAGGCAGCTATTACTATTCTGTTGATTTTGTTTTCTTTTATTTCCTTGATAATGCCTTCCTGTCCGGAATCGGAACATAAAAACTGTACTTCCCGGGCAAGCACCACATCTTCCAGTTCAGCTGCCATTTCCTGCAGGGCTGACACATCTATCACTCCCGCAATATTCAGTCCGCAGTGGCAAATATAGACTCCGATTCGCATATTGATGACTCCGTATACCTGTGTAATGTTAACGAGTATGTCCTGATCCAACTTTACATATATTTCTAGATATGACTTGCAAGTTCTAATTTTTGGGTTATAATTCAGGACTGTCTATTCAAAGCATTTTGCTATACAGAAAAGTCAAGCTCGGTACAGCCATTTAGTAAAGGCTTTTTTAAACTGAAAACAATTTTATCTTTTTTTCATGAATTATTATTTACTCATGAATTATTATTTACTCATGAATTTGTTACTTCTATGCATCCCTATACTTTTTCTCCTGAACTGAATAAAAATATATGGGTTTTGTACAAAATCAAAACCTTTATTTCATAGGGTTTTTTTCCAAATTTACTCAGAATCGATTTAACATTTTAGAAACCAGATATATTTCCAATAATTCCAATAATTCTGTTACTGTTAATTCTCACTGGTTGAATGTACACTCTGAGATTACACAACTTGGATTTGTGAGTTAGCATTTATAAACGAGCTTATAAATGACAGTCTATTTATATAATATAATTTATATTTATTGATGTATTAACTTGCTTATCCATCTGGCGCTTAACCGAATTAACTGGCATTTAACCCCGTAACCTGAAACTAAGAATGTCAATTGTATCTTACCTGATACCTGTTAAACCCTGTCTGCGCGGTCATGGACAAAAGCCTTAATTTCACTGAACCTGCCTTATTACCGGAGTTTTACCAATTGATTTATAGTTTGAGAGCTTAATTCGTAATCGATAAGCCAGTTTTTAATAAGTCGATTTTAAACCGTTACTTTAAAAAAGTTATAACTGAAAAGTGGTTTTATGGCAGTGAACGAGATAATTCCTGTAGAAAAAGCCATTTCTATGACTGATCTGGATAAAATTAAAGATTAGAATTATAAATATAAGTTATTAATTATAAATATAAATTATTAATTATATATAAGTTACTATGCTATAAATATAAGTTACTATGCTATAAATTAAAATAATTACATAAGTAATTTATATAATTTAAAATACCCCCACTTTATAATCGGCTCAGGTATATTCTTTTCATCGATAATTAAGGATTGTTTCAATTTAAAAGCAAATGGAGCTTTTGTATGGCTGAACATGATGAATTAAAGCAGAAAATGTATGAATGGACCGAAAAATATGCAAACCGTGCAGGCTACAGGCTTAACCCGGATAAAGAAGCCCTTGATTATGTTCTTGACGGGCTCGTTGTAAAGCTTGAAAAGTTTGGAAGGCGTTACTGTCCCTGCAGAATAGTCACTGGAATTGAAGAAGAGGATAAAAAAATAGTTTGTCCCTGCATCTACCATAAGGAAGAAGTTGAAAGGGATGGAAACTGCCACTGCGAACTTTTCTTTAAATCGAATTAAATTGAACTCACTTACATTCAGTTTGCCTGTAATGAGGCCCTTAATGATCTATTTCCAGGGCTTAGTGAAGCCAATTTACTAAAAATGTTTTATTCTATCTCAGACAGCCTGGAAATTGAAAAGTCTGCATTTCAATTAGAAGAATTTGAGGGCTTGAGTTAATTTGGGTAGTGTCGTCAGGGTCTTTTGCATTGCAATATAAAATTAATACTGATTGATACTGAAAACAAAAAGCGAGGGTTTAAGGAAGGTTACATAGATACATCTAAAAACGTCATTTGACCCAATTTTCTATTGACGCTTTTAATTTTGCTTCTTAATATATATTATTTAACCGATATCTTCTTTAATAAAGTTTAACGCAAGCATAAAATTTGATTCAAGGGTGACCTGGAATGACAAATGCAATGGAACTCTATCAGATGCTTCCAAAGACGAACTGCAAAAAATGCGGAAAAACCTCCTGTATGGCGTTTGCAGTAGCCCTTATGGCTCGCGAGCTCACACCCGATGACTGCCCGCCTTTGAAGGATGAGCCGAAATACAGAGAAGGTTATGAAAAGATAAGCGGCCTCTTCAAACCGTCGGAAGGCGCAACCGAAACAGGGCTTGTAGTGCACGAAGACCTGTGTTTTGGATGCGGAAATTGTGTGGTTGCCTGTCCTGTCAATGTAGCAAATGATCCTTATGGAGTCGGCTCGGGAAATGCTCCCAAGAACATAAATAAACTGATCCTGACCATCGAAAACGGTATTGTTAAAGCCCAGAATGTAGGCGAATGCCGTCGTTTCGGAAAAAACAAAATTCTATGCAACGGCTGTATAGTAACCTGCCCTGTAGAGGCAATCGAGTTTGTGTGAGGTAAGTGGATATGGAGAAAAATTATCATGTATGTACAGGCTGCGGACTCCTTTGCGACGATATTGAAGTCGAGTCTGAAAAGAACATAATAAATAAAGTTTATACAGCTTGCAGGGTAGGCGTAGCCCACATGAAAGAAGGCAAGGAGGAAGCAATTTTCCGGGTCGATAATAAGCCTGTCAATGAAGAGACTGCAATCAGTGAGGCTGCATCGATCCTGAAGAATGCAAAAAACCCCCTTATTTTCGGGCTTGGAACTTCCACCAGCGAAACCCATAAACTGGCAATCGAGCTGGCAAGAAAAACCAACGCAACCCTTGACGATACTTCCTCTTTTTGCCTGGGCAGTCTGGTTGAGGCTCTTATCCATAATAAAATTAAGACCTGTACCCTTGACGATGTAAGGAATAAAGCCGATGTTATTATTTTCTGGGGTGCAGACCCGTCTGACTCTCACCCTCGCCATCTTTCAAAATATTCATACTTTCCCCGAGGAAGCGAAAAGCAGCGAGGCTGGGAAGAAGAGAGAACTGCAATTGCAATAGATATTAGGAAGTCCCATACCGCAAAGATTTGTGGAAATTATTTCTTCCAGATCCCGCCAGGCGGAGACACCGAGTTCATTGATGCCCTGATTGCAGGACTTTCCGGAAAGCTGCCGAAAACATCCTATAATTATCCCCCCAAGAAAATCCTTGAGCTAGCAAATATCCTTAAAGGGGCAAAATTCGGTATAGTTTTTGCGGGACTTGGCCTGATATACTCGCTTGAAAACCTTGAGCCTCTTTTCAGGCTCATGAAAGCCCTGAACGAAAAAGCAAACTTCCACCTGGTGCCAATGGTCGGGCACTACAATATGCGGGGCTTTAATGAAAATCTCTTTGCCGAAACAGGATATGTGAACAGCGTAAAGTTCGAAAACGACATAGTAAAACACGGCCCCGAGTATTCAATTGTCGAATCCCTTAAAGCAAAAACCGTGGATGCAGCCCTTATTATCGGTTCGGACCCGCTTTCGAGCCTTCCGAGATCTATTGCAAAGAACCTGTTTGAAATTCCGGTTATCTCAATGGACCCCTGCGAAACGCTGACTTCCAGAAATGCAAAGGTTTACATCAACACCGCAATCAGCGGAGTGGAGGCAGGAGGCACTGCCACGCGCATGGATGGGACTAAGGTAAGCTTTAAACCTGTTGTTGAGACAAATCACCCTTCTGATGAAGCAATCCTCAAGAAAATAATGGAGGCCCTCTGATGGATTTCGGATCTTTTCTTACAGTTCCCGAAATAAAAGTCAAAGTCGTAACCTACAGGGATATCTTTCAGGATAAGGCTATGATCGAAAACCGTTTTGGGGAGGAGTACAGGGACCGCTCTGCCGTCATAAAGCTGGACCCTGCAGACCTCAAACAGTTGAGCGTGAAAAAAGGCGATACTGTTATCTTGAAAAACTCCTTCGGAAGGGTTGTGGTCAGGGCTGAGGAATCGGGATACGAAACCTCACACAGGGGCATCGCATATATGCCTAACAGCCCCTGGTCCAATATTCTGGTTTCGGATGAAACCGGAGGTACAGGAGTCCCGAAGTTTAAAGACATATCCGTAACCGTTACCAGTGCAAAAGGGGAAAAAGTAACTGAACCGGGATTTTAAATTATTTGCTGATAAGGTTTGCAAATTACCTTAAAACGGCAAAATTATTTTTATTTTTCCCCCGTATCAGGACGATCTTTGAGAGCAGGCAGGGTAAATTATGGCTGATAAACTCCTGAAATTTACCAGGATCTTGAAAAACGGAACCGTTTTTTACCGTTTTGAAGGTTTTGAAAACATAAATTCCAGATGGGAACTGCCCTGTGAGTACCTGTCCGGCTCTCACTTTGCGATATGGAATGGGATTCTTCTGTATTCTGATGGGAATGTTGTAAAAACTCTATCTCCAGGGAACTTAATTTCAGTGAATGAGTATCAGGAACTGATGGAAATTGTTCAACTAGGGAAGGAACGGTTGAGAAAAATACAGCGTAAAATGGGCATTTGACAGTCTTTTATAGAAAAAATATGACATCCTGCATAGAGTCGAATTGGTTAATATTGAAATCTGCAGTAGGACTGTAGGAATGGCACTTCGATATCATAAACCACTGCATAATTGGAATTGATCTGGAATGAAAGACTCGAAAGAAGAAAGAATAATGATGAGTATTCAATGGGGATTATGGAGTTTGTTTCCTCTTAGGAATGCTGCAAATATAACTTCAATTTTTCACTTGTGGAATTGCTCTGTAATTCCATTTTCCTAAATAATCATCAAATACAATTTTCATTTTTTCCTTGAAGTTTTCAGTTGCTTTTCTTCCCGTGGCATAAACTTTATCCTTTATAGTCGAAAACACTTTGAGTCCTGTAGATGTGTAAGTCTTCTCAACAAGGCTTTTGACCACCTCAATATTGCTGAAAACAGTACCTTTGCATGCATTCGTAACATGACAGAATAACCTGTGTTCTATTGGATTGTATTTCGACGTATATGGTGGATAATGAGCCATTCTGATTTCAATTCCAATTTCATTTACCATCTTTTGCAAATCTTCCTTGAAAATATAATTCCTGCTTGAGTTGCTTCCACCACCATCAGCTAAGGTTAAAATGCTATTTGCTTCTGGATATTTGTTTTTACCGTATTTTTCCCACCAGTCTTTAATGCAGTCACAACAAAACTCGCTTGTATCCTTACTGGTTCCTAGGGTGATGTATCCTTCGTTACTTTTTAGATCGTATATGCCATGTGGAATTACAACCCCATCTGAAAATGTATTGAAGTCGTGGTCATATACCTTTACTGTGTGGGTACAATAAACTTTACCATCACGGTAGAAATTACCTATGACTTCTTTTTTTACATCTATACTGATAATAGGATTAGCGCTTTTTGAGTACTCTTCCTTTAACTCGTGAATTCTCTCAAATTGCTCATTTCTATCTTTAGAGTCTTTCATTGTGACAGCTTTTTGCATTTTCCTTTTTACAAAACCATGTTTCTTTAAGAGCTGCTTTACTACATAGGGAGTTATATTCATACCCTTTGATTTAAAAACCTTTGAAATTTCTTTAAGGTTCAGGTTTGTCCATTTTAGTTCTTCATCCATAGGGCTTCCAGCCGTATGGTTTTTTAGAATATCAAAAAATATTTCATCGATATTTTCCACCGTGTCGATGATTTTCTTTTTACCCCCACCAGGCTTTCGAATTCTGTCCTCTGGGGTTTCTGTACCATTGGTGATTTCATTAATTCCAGCCATGACAGTCTGAAAGTGGCAGCCCAGGACACTACTAATATAGATTTGTCCTCCGTGACCTAATTTAATTGCTTCGATAGCTGCGTATCTTCTCCGATCTTTCTCGTTCAAACTATCATAAAATGCTTTCATTCGAGTTTCAATTTCTTCAGGATATTTTATGCGTAGCGTCAAATTAGATTCCTTTTAATCATTTGTAATGGCTTCTAACAAACATTATAGATGGTAAGAGAAATAATTGAAATTATATATGTTTTGTTCCTTAGCACTTTTGTAGAAAAGGTTAAATACACTATTTTAAGACCTTATGGATATTTATTTTTGATTTTTGGGCTTACGTTATTTATTCTGGCCAATATGGCGCATGGTTCTACCAATAAATTAAAATTGAGCGCTTCCCCCAGACCTAATAGTTCTGCCAGACTGGTAACACATGGGGTTTACTCCTATATTCGCCATCCTATATACAGCAGTTTTATTCTAATATCCTTTGGAACTGCATTCTTGATTGGAACTTTAGGGAGTATCGCAGTAGCTGCTGCATCCTTGATTTTTTATTATTCCAAGTCCATATATGAAGAAAAACTGCTTACTCAAGTATATCCAGATTATAATCTGTATAAGGTAAGAACAGGCAGATTTACGCCTAAAATGCTTAAGATTAAGGAGTCGTTGTGAACTACCCCTGAGCTAAAGAGACTGTCCGACAATTCAATTTCAGGGCAAAAACATGTGAAAAATCAGGCATATAAAGCCTTTAAATCGAAAAAGAATGAATTAAGTTCTTACTGGTAGTAATTGTTGGACAGCCTGTTTAGGGTGGGGTGGCCGCATGCAATTTGACTTTTTATTTGTTAGGACTTACGCAGTTGAACGAATAAATCAATAGCATTAGACCTCCAACTGTGTAAAATACTATGCCAGTTACAACGCCAAATGTGATTGATTTGTGTTTCAAGTGCGTAAGTCCTATTTGTTTTACTTTTTAAATTATCTTTTTATTTTCTTTTATGTATGAATACAGTAATAAGGCAAGCTATCCCGAAAATCATTTCAAATCCTGGTATGCTTGTTATTTTTCCCTTTTCAGGTTCCTGTTCAGCTCCTGTTTTCTGTTCAGCTTCAGCTGTTGTTTTGTTCTGTTCAAGAGGTTGAGTGGTATTTTCAGACTTTACTTTAGCCCCTGATTCTGTCTCTGCAGGTTTACCTGTTATTGCAAAGAATGAGAATCCGGAAGTTTTTGCCGTGAAGTACAGGTACCTGTTATCTTCTCTTAACAGGGTTACTGGTAGTTGTGCCCATTTTTTCTCGTTGTACCTGTTGAGAGTTATCGAAGCCTGGTCGATTTTTTTATCCTGTATCCAGGATTTCTCAACCTTGAAACATACGACAGGGTTTTCTATATTGTCTGAAGTTGCAAACCCGCCGTTTCCTACCCAGAGGTTGAAGTACTTATAGATCTCGCCCGAGTCCAGCTCTGAGACCAGAGTGGATTTTCCTTTGAGCTGCTCGGCAATGGTTGTGGTCTTGCCTGCAGTCTTCTTTGAATCAAAACCCACATACACAACACAGGTTGCATTCTTTGCGAAATCAAACTTTATAGCTTTTCCGTTTGTAATGAAAGCCTGAGAAATTTCCTTAACCTGGACATTTTTTGCAGGTTCAGGGGAACCGCCTGCACCGCCACCACCATTGGAACTGCTGTGGCTGCTTCCTCCACCGCTCCCACCGCTTGAACTGCTTTGTTGCGTGACAGTTATTGTAGCGGTTTTCGGAGTTGGGGAGGTGCCGTTTTCATTGCCTGCTTTCAGGTTAACGGTATAGGTTCCGGCTGCAGAGTAAGTATGCATTGGATTCTGCTCGATTGAAGCAGTTCCATCTCCAAAGTCCCAGCTCCTTGATGTTGCGTATTGAGAAAGGTCAGTGAACTGGACGGAAAGAGGAGCATAACCGCTCGTAGGATTGGCGTTGAAGTCTGCTACAGGATAAACTTTAAAATTCTTTGCAATTATTTGCACAGCTTTTGAAACAGTGCCGTTTACATTGATTGCGGTTAAGTTAACGGTATAGGTTCCAGGAACAGCGTACACATAAACAGGGCTTGATTCGTTGGATTCAGACTGCCCATCGTTATTGAAGTCCCAGCTCCTTGAGGTTGCATTTTGTGAAAGGTCCGTAAACTGGACTGAGAAAGGAGCATGACCGCTCGTCGCATTGACGCTGAAGTCTGCAACAGGGTAAATTTTAAATTCTTCTGCCATTATTTGCACAGTTTTTGAAGCAGTGCCGTTTACATTGCTTACTGTAAGTTTAGCGGTATAGTTTTCTGGAATTGTATACATGTGAACCGGATTTTTGTCTAAAGAGTCTATATTTCCGTCATTTTCAAAGTCCCATCTCCATGAAATTGCATTTTGCGACAGGTCAGTAAACCGGACAGAAAGAGGAGCATACCCACTTGTGACGCTGGCGCTGAAGTCTGCAACAGGCAGTATTGAGTTGGAAACAGGCACAAGGGGCAGTTTATCTGAAATATAGCCTGAATCGTCAATATATGAGGAATCGGCAATTCCGTCCCTGTCTGCATCGGTTGCCTTCTGGGAGAATCCGGTACCTTCAGGATTTGCCCAGAAATTACCTCCTATATACTGTCCGCCGACAATATTTCTGCCAGAAATTTTTGCTACATTCCAGGTAGTATCTCTTGTGTTGATATTTGCATTACGATCGTTATTTACATAATTATTGTACACAAGGTTATTGTGGCAACCAGGGCACTCAAAAAAACCGTAGCCGTCAGTAAAAGCGACAATGTTTCCGAAGATTATATTCCTGCTAGAAGAATCTAGATGGATACCTCCACTACCGGTTTCGCCATTCCCACACTCATTAACAGTGTTCCCTGAAATATTGTTATCGTTAGATTGTGAAATCCACATTCCATATACACTATTATTTAAAGCATTATTACCTGAAATTGTGTTCTTATTTGAGGTTATAAAGTTAATGCCTCTTGTATTCGAATTTACATTATTGTTTAAGAGAGTATTCCATTCAGAGGTCACGAGCTGGATCCCATGAAATTTGTTCGAGTTTGCCCTGTTTCCTGAGATTGTGTTGTTATTCGAGCTACTCAGAGATACACCAATCTCATTGTCCGAAAGATCATTATTAGTAATTATGCATCCACTGCATCCAAACAGATAGATCCCTGTTTCTTCGGCTTCGACTTTAAATCCGCTAATTACCGTGTTACTCGCTCTAACAGAGAATCCATTTGTTGAGTTAGTCCTGATTATCGTATCTGCAGGATTTCTGGATTCTGACCTTATTACCAGATTTTGCGTAGTAACTCTGATACTCTCGGTATATATTCCGGGTTTGACGATTATTACATCGTCTGAACCTGCGTTGTTCACTGCGGCCTGTATCGAATCTGTTTGATTGACGTGAATATCAATGGCTGCCCCGATTCCGGAGCCTAATGCAAAGATAAGCATAGCCGTCAGCAGGATGATTAATTTGTTCATTTTAATTCCCCAATATAAATGTAAAATTTTACAGAAATTTGTTCTAATAAATGAGAAATTAAGCATGAAACAATATAAATATATTGATTAAGTTAACTCCCTGAGGAAGCTATATTAATGCGAAAAATGGAAAACACTGTTTTAATTAATCTCAATTTACCGGAGCATTTTCAGGAGTTTTTCTTCTCTAACGCTCCAAAGTATCATGTTTAGACCATAGTTTCGGACGTAAATATTTACACTTTATTTTTCTCTGTAGAAGAGGCGTTTTTGCCCTGCAAGAAAAGAGAATATGAGAACTTAACATTAAGATCTAGAAAAAAGGTTTAAAAGATAATTGGAAAAAAGTTAATTGGAAAAAGTTAATTGGAAAAAAGATAATTGGAAAAAATAAGGTAGAGGAGTCAAATCCTCATCCCAAACATTTAGCCTGCTGTTTTTATTCATTTTATTATTCAGGCTGCTTCTAATTGAATTTATATCATTTCCGTTTCGTTTGTTGTTATTGCCGTTTCGTTTGTTGTTATTGCCGTTTCGTTTGTTGTTATTCCCGTTTCGTTTGTTGTTATTCCCGTTTCGCTGGTGCTTGTGGGTTTGCTGATATTAAGGTCTTCTGCAGATATTACAGACCTTTTTGGTTCAACGCCACCTACGAGAGGCAGGAAATCAGTATAGTTTTCATTTGAGAGTTTATAAACCGTATCAGCAATGCCATCCCCATCTCCATCCGATGCAGTCTGGGAAAATCCGGTACTGTCAGGCTTTGCCCAGAAATTGCCTCCTATGTATGGCCCACCGACGATATTAGTACCAGCAGTCTTTGTTGTATTCCAGACGTTTCCTTCGCTTGTGTCTTTAATGTCTGCATTAAAGACATTATTCAGGTAGTTGTCAAAGACGATATTGTTATTGCTCGTAGAGCTCATGAAAATGCCTGAGATACTGTTCATAGTAATGATATTTCCTGACACTGTATTGCTTTGAGAGGTGCTCAGGTGAATACCACGGCCGTTATTGGAAGCTTCGTTTCCGGAAATGTTGTTGCCTGTACAGTATGATAGCAAAACTGCATATTCTCTGTTACCCAGGATATTATTATCTAAAATGTTGTTTCCATTGGAGGATATCAGGTAAATGCCTCTACTGTTGTCTGAAGCTGTATTATTGCCGAAGGTATTGCTGCTCGAATTGTTCAGATAAACCCCATAGCCTACATTTGAGGTTAGGATATTATTTCTAAATTCGTTATCACTGGAATTTACCAGAACAGTACCGTGGTTAACGCTTGTACTTGCCGTATTGTTTAAGAGCATGTTCCACTGCGAGTTCAGGACATACATTCCATACCTGTTGTTTAAAGCTGTGTTATTTGATACCAGGTTATAACCTGATCCCCTCAGGCTAATTCCCCGTCCTCCTTTCAGGAAGCTGTTGTTAAGAACAATATTGTTATTGGATAATTCCAGATTTACCCCAATAGTGTTATTTAACAGCATATTCTCATTGATGGTGCAGTTAGCGGAGTTTAAGAAAGAAATACCTGATATATTGTTGTTCTCGACTTCATTTCCTGAGACGTTGCTGTTCATTCCTGACGCAATCCGAATACCGTATTCGTTATTTAAAGCCAGATTGTCTAGAACCGTGCTTTCTCCAGACCTCAACAGGAAAATGCCTCGTTTACTGTTGATTGCTGTATTGTTTGCAATGCTGTTGTTGCCGGAATCCACAAAACAGATACCATAAATCATATTTGAGTCTACTGTGTTACCGGTCAGGTTATTATTAGCTGAATACACCATGTAGATACCATAACCGTTGTTTGAGTTTGCGGTGTTGTTTCCCAGCCTGTTATTGTTACAGTTTTCCAGGATAATACCATGATTGGAGTTCAAATTTGCCGTATTTTCGGAAAGTATGTTCTCTTTAGAAGCAGTAATATAAATTCCAAACCTCTGGTTTGAAACATTATTATTTAATATTGTATTATAGTCTGACCTTTCAATATTTATTGCTCTTTTGCCCTCTGATACCGTATTATTGAGGACATTATTGTACATCGAATCCTTCAGATATATTCCAAGGGCATCATCAACGAGTTTGTTATTCTCTATGGTACAGTTATTGGATCTGGATAAGTAGATTCCTGCCCTATCAATATTTGCTCCCTTAATACTTAGTCCCATAATTTTTACATTGTCTGCATCTACATAGAATACATCTGTAGCGTTATTATTCGCCATAATTAGTGTGTCTTCAGGGTTCCCGGACTCTGACCTTATTACGAGATTATCCTTTGTTATTACGAGATTATCTGTATAAGTTCCGGGACTTATGACTATTTCATCTCCTGAACTTGCATTATTTACTACGGACTGAATTGATTCCCCTGGCTGGACAGTGATCTCAACCGCGGTACCAGTACTCGAACCAAACGTAAAAATAAAAAAGATTGCAGCTAAAGTGACAAACCTATTTATTTAAATCCCCCACCTTTTATGTAAATTATTATTTAAATTTCTATTAATAAATTAGAATTTAAACATTAAATGATATATATTTATTGGATTAGAATAATATCAATATAAAGACATAAAAATATAAGATAAACAATAATCAATAACCAGCTTAAAGAAATAAGTTATATAATTTTTCTTTTCTCAGATCTCAGGTTAACTTTAATAAAATAACAAATGGAGTGCCTGCATTCCGCGTAAAACAGCTCATGTGCGGGAAATGGACTTTTCAGACTCGATAAATTGGAGGAGGCTATCTATGTTAGAAAATTTATCTTCTGTATTGCCCTTAAAAGGTTTTTAGGAATGAGATAAATTAAGAATATAGCGAAAAGAATAAGAAAAAAATTAAAAAAATAAGGAAAACCGAAAAAGTAGAAGAAAGATGAAGGTACAATGCCTTCATCTTGTCTTTTTTCCGTACTGAATTTATTCTTTCATTATTTACTTTTTATTATTACTTTTTATTATTACTTTTTGTTTTTACTTTTATTTGTACTTTTTATTTTTTTAAATTATCTTTTTATTTTCTTTTATGTATGAATACAGTAATAAGGCAAGCTATCCCGAAAATCATTTCAAATCCTGGTATGCTTGTTATTTTTCCCTTTTCAGGTTCCTGTTCAGCTCCTGTTTTCTGTTCAGCTTCAGCTGTTGTTTTGTTCTGTTCAAGAGGTTGAGTGGTATTTTCAGACTTTACTTTAGCCCCCGATTCTGTCTCTACAGATTTACCTGTTATTGCAAAGAATGAGAATCCGGAAGTTTTTGCCGTGAAGTACAGGTACCTGTTATCTTCTCTTAACAGGGTTACTGGTAGTTGTGCCCATTTTTTCTCGTTGTACCTGTTGAGAATGATAGAAGCCTGGTCGATCTTTTTATCCTGTATCCAGGATTTCTCAACCTTGAAACATACGACAGGGTTTTCTATATTGTCTGAAGTTGCAAACCCGCCGTTTCCTACCCAGAGGTTGAAGTACTTATAGATCTCGCCCGAGTCCAGCTCTGAGACCAGAGTGGATTTTCCTTTGAGCTGCTCGGCAATGGTTGTGGTCTTGCCTGCAGTCTTCTTTGAATCAAAACCCACATACACAACACAGGTTGCATTCTTTGCGAAATCAAACTTTACAGCTTTTCCGTTTGTAATGAAAGCCTGAGAAATTTCCTTAACCTGGACATTTTTTGCAGGTTCAGGGGAACCGCCTGCACCGCCACCACCATTGGAACTGCTGTGGCTGCTTCCTCCACCGCTCCCACCGCTTGAACTGCTTTGTTGCGTGACAGTTATTGTAGCGGTTTTCGGAGTTGGGGAAGTACCGTTTTCATTACCTGCTTTCAGGTTAACGGTATAGGTTCCGGCTGCAGAGTAAGTATGCATTGGATTCTGCTCGATTGAAGCAGTTCCATCTCCAAAGTCCCAGCTCCTTGATGTTGCGTATTGAGAAAGGTCAGTGAACTGGACGGAAAGAGGAGCATAACCGCTCGTAAGATTGGCGTTGAAGTCTGCTACAGGATAAATTTTAACAGTCTCTGCAATTATTTGCACGGTTTTTGGATCTGTGGTGCCGTTTTTATTGCTTGCTATTAGACTGGCAGTATAGATTCCCGGGGTCTCGTACACGTAGACAAAAGTTTTATCACTACTGTCCGGGCTTCCGTCACCATTAACATCCCAGCTTAGTGATGTAGCATCCGTTGACAAATCCTTAAATTCAACTGTGAGAGGGACAAACCCCTTTGTGGGCTTGGCGTCGAAATTTACAACAGGCAGTACAACACGTATAAGCGGGAAATTATCTCTGATATTACCGTTGGGTGAGGCGATGATACCATTGTCTGTGACAAAGGGAATATCAATATCAATAATACCGTCCCCGTCTGTATCAGATTTAGTATCCGAGAAACCTAGACCCGACGGGGTTCCCCAGAAATTGCCTCCAAGGGTTGGTCCGCCCATAACGTTTTTACCTGAAGTCTTTGCTATGTTCCAGTAGCTTTGATTATTTTTAACATCTGCATTATTAGGGTTGTTGAAACAGTTGTTAAAAACCAGGTTGTAATAGCTTCTGGGACACATGTAGATACCTTTCCCATTTGAAATTATATTATTGCCTGAAATATTGTTGCTTTCGGCAGAGTTGAGGGAGATACCTTCAATGTTGTCATTAACGTTATTCCTGGAAAGGGTGTTATTATTGGCAAGCATGATCAGAATTCCTTGAGCACCGTTTTCAGAAACTATATTTTCAGAAAGCGTATTTCCAGTTGAGTTCGTCACGTAGATACCTATTCTATTGAGCCGCACTGTATTGCTCTGCAGTCCATTATTATTACATGAACCCACTAGAAAGATCCCATTGGTATTGCTCGAACTTACAGTATTGTTGATAAGATCATTCCCACTTGAGTTATCAAGGCGAATACCTTCACTGTTGTAATCCAAAATATTGTTTGAAAGAGTATTTTGTGTGGATCCGACACCCTTTAAGACAATACCTTTTGAATTTTGAGATGCAGCATTATTAGATATTTTATTATTGTTTGTAGTCTCAAGATATATACCATTATCACCATTCAAATTTACTTCGTTATTATCCACAATATTATTGTTGGCACTACTGATCAGAGTAATACCATTAAGGCTGTTCGAATTTGCCTTATTGCGTGAAAGCGTGTTTCTGCTGGATGTATAGGCTACGTAAAAGCCTCTGCCGTTTTCATATGCATTATTGTTTACAACACTGTTATTTTCGGAAGTCCTCATAGCTATTCCGTATTCACAGCCTGAAACTGTGTTGCTTTGCACGTAACTATCTGTACAAGTATACAGGAATATACCATGGTTATTGTCCGTTGTAGTATTACCTGAAACCGTGTTATTAAAAACCGTGTTTCCAGAAGACAATTCCATTTCAATCCCATTTGATCCACTGGAAGAAATGATATTATTTTTCAGGTTGTTCTTGCTTGACCGTGCTAGATAGATCCCTCGGTTCCCGGTCGAGCTTACGATGTTGCTTTCTAAAGCATTATTGCTTGTATCTTCCAGTCCTATACCATTTCCAGAAATCTGGCTTACGGTATTTCCTGAGACGGTGTTACCACCCTGGGAATCATCAATCTTAATCCCGGATGCGTAACCTGAAACCTTATTGCCTGAAATAGTGGTCGAATAAGACTGCGTGATGTAAATTCCTGTACCTGTTCCAACGGTAGCTGTATTATTGTGTACCACAATATTTCCGGAAGACTTCAAGGATATTCCCATGTTATTGTTTAAAAATTTGTTATTTTCAATGGTGCAGCCGTTGCACAAACTCATAGAAATTCCTGAAATGGTTGCTCCGGTGGCTCCACTTATCGTAAATCCTTTAATTTTTGAATTAGCTCTGGCTCCAATATAGATTACATCTTTGCCTGTGGTATTGGAAGCAATTATCGTGTCCTCAGGGTTATCTGATGCTGACCTGAGTTCCAGGTTGGCTTTAGTTATAACTATATTTTCAGTATAGGTTCCAGGTTGCACGAGAATTATATCACCTGAAGCTGCCTTATCCACTGCAGCCTGTATTGTTGCATAGTTTCCCGTTCCATCAGTGGCTACGGTATATGTCGCAGCCGCTCCGATAAAGGAACTTAGTGTGAAAATAAAAAATGCTAGTAGTAAAAGTTTTAATTTGTTTATGTCTAATTCCTCCATACAGATAACAGAAGTTAGAAATGACACTTCATAAAGTTAATTAAGAATTAATTGCAAATACAATATAAACATATTGGTTTCAATTAATATATTTATAAAAGAATTAAAGATGTTAGGGAGAGTAAGATAACATCTGCGCTTATTGGAATTACCTCTTGATTACTCTCTTATATAATTCAGTATTCATTTTTCATTATATTAAGCTGAAAATGAATTAAAGCTGACTCTGTCTTATTTTTACTTGCCTCCATTTGACTGCTGGAGTCAATAAATAAAATGCACTTTTCGGCTAGCTAGGACCAATTTCCAAAAACTCTTTAAATTTTGAGTAAATTGACGATTTTAGCCCCCAAGGGCAAAATTAATATATTTAGAAAGTTTCTCAAAAAAGGAGGGTGTCTTTGCAAATTTCCTCTTACTTAATATGCACATGTTTTCTTATTCTTTAGTCCAAAAAGGATACCGAAATAAAAAAGAATTAAATGCAAAATAAAGAAAAATATGCGGGATAAAAAGAAAAATGATCTGCATAACTCTTATCCCGCTATCCTGAATTAATAAGGCGCTTCCTGTTCTAATGAACTGATTTCTGCTTCAATAAGATCTTTTTTGCCTTAGCGAATCGTCTTTTGTGACAGATAGCTCTTTCCTATCCGCTTAAATTGTTTCCAGCTTTTAAAGGCTTTTTTCGAGATTAATTAATCTTTTCCTGCTTTTTCCTAGTATTATAGGATCTATATTCGTCCTCTTTTTTATCCTGCAGGTAAACGTACTCGTATTCCGGATTATTGAGCCTTTTTCTGTACTCTTCCCTGGCTTCAGCCTGGCAATTATCACAGGCGTAGATAGGAATCGAAACCCCGAAGATTCTGGTATCACCTATACTCCTGTGTGCGCGGGAGTCAATGGTTTTGTAGCCCTGACAGTCAGGGCACATACGGATTGTTTCTTCCTGCGATTCCTGAATCATATCCGTGTCGTAAAAGATCTGTTTTTTCCGGCGGTAGAAGTCCCCGTGCTTTGCCACCTCTGCCTTTACAAGTCTGTCCCTGTTTCTCCAGTTTTCAAGCTGCTCTACGACGATTTCCTCCAGTACCTGTCTGTCCCTTGCAGCCTGGACAAACATGCCTGGCTTAAAGTCAGGTTCCCTTACGCAGGAATAATCAAGCCCTGCCATTGCAAGAATTATACCTGTATTCACATAAGGCAGTGCACTCTGGATTGCATAGCCTCCTTCAAGCACCGCCAGGTCAGGAGCAAGTTTCTCGTTCAGTTTTGCATAACCCTGTGCTGAAAAACGCATATTTGCGAGAGGGTCGGTATAGTGATTGTCCTGTCCTGCAGAATTAAGAACGAGCTCAGGCTTGAAATCCTTAAGAATCGGAAGCACCAGAGAATCGAGCACGTAGAGTATACCCTCATCAGGGGTTGCAGGCGGAAGTGGAATATTGATTGTCCTGCCAAGGGCTTTTGGGCCTCCCAGTTCGTTTATGAAACCCGATCCGGGATATAGTGTCCTTCCGTCCTGATGGAATGAAATAAAAAGCACATCAGGATCGTTATAAAAGATTTCCTGTGTCCCATCCCCGTGATGTACATCAGTATCCACAATTGCTATCCTGCGGACCCCATATTTTTTCCTCAGGTATTCGACCAGGATAGCTTCGTTATTGATATTACAAAAACCCCTGTTCCCGTGAGCTACTGTCATCGCATGATGGCCAGGCGGGCGGACAAGGGCAAAAGCGTTTTTGACTTCCCCTTTCATCAGGGCATCCCCAAGCACCAGGCAGCTGCCTGCCGCTATCAGGTGAGGGATTGTAGCCTGGGCTTTTATGTCAGGCACACAGAAGTGAACTCTGGCAATATCTCTGTAATCTGCAAGGCGGGGTTTATATTCGGCTATTTCTGGAAGGTCCATCAGGCCTTCCTCAAAGATCTGGTCCCTGGTATAGAGGAGGCGCTCTTCTCTTTCCGGGTGGGTCGGGGAAATGGCCCAGTCGAAGGCAGGGAAGAATATAAGGCCCGTTTTTTGGCTTCAGTACGGTCTGCCGGAGATAAAGACTCATCTCCCGGTTCCAACCCGGTCTTTTTCAATTCCATCTTAGTTTCCTCGGATGTCTGAGGCTTATACTCGTCACTTCTTACCTTTTGGATTTCTTCTTTGTAGACCTGCCTTTTCTCTTCGACATGTTCGTTTTTACTTTCTAAATTGCTTTCCGTGGTCACACCCTTCAGTGCGTCCTTGATCCTTTCAAACCCTAACTTCATTCTTTCTCTCCCCTTTTCCATTCCGGGATCAGGCCTGCAGGAATCTGCATATTCACGTCAAAAAGCCGCCCGACAGTAGACCAGCCGCTGACAATGTTAAAAACTTCACTATTAACAATCTCGGCTTCGGCCGCATACTCGGAAATTCCATAGCTTTCGGCACGTTCCCTGAGGAGTTTTGCGGCAAGGGCTTCAGCTTCATCTGAACCCATCCTGTTGAAATTACCGATATCTGTTACATTAAGGCTGACGATCTCCCCTTCTTCGGCGACTGAGTACACTTTCCGTTCAGTATCAATGCGCAGGTTGAGAGTAAGCGTGGGCCTTGCAACGGCTGCTCCGATAGCATTTCCTACTTCTGCATATTCAGGAATAACAGGTTTTGCATCAAGTTTTTTCGCAATTTCTGCAATAAGACCTCTCGCCCCCCTCCGATTCCTACCACATTTTCGGGCCTTGCTTTCTTCTCTTGCAGAACTTCCCATATCCTGTAAGCAGGCTCCTGTGCCCATTCAAGAAACATCTCATTGACTGCTTCAGCAATCATCTGTGTAGCTTTATCAACTATCAGGGATGCAGTTTCAATCTCGGATTTTCCCAGGCTGGAGCCTATGGCTTTAATTGCTTCCCTTGCACGTTCGGGATTTCCTACATCAATAAGCTCGAGCACCTTCAGGGCATCAGTCGGAGTAGTTTCTTCTCCTCCCATGCAGTAAGCAGGGCCTGCCCTGTCAGGGCCAACAGTTATTAGCTTTGTACCGCTGTTTGAACTCTTAACCCTTACAACACTGTCTCCTCCAACAGCTATCGAGCGGACAGAAAAAGCTCTAACATGCGTCAGGAAGCCTCCAAGCTTTGCACCTTTAGAAGCCAGAAGAGGCTTGCCTGAAAGGATTAACGCAAGGTCTGTGGTGGTCCCTCCTATATCCGCTACCACGGATGTCTCCCTTCCGGGGTAAGGGCAAGGGCTCCAATTGTGCTGGCAGCAGGGCCTGAAAAATAGTTTCTACGGGAAACTCTATTGATTTCTCAACAGGAAGAGTTCCTCCGTCGGCTTTCAGAATATAAACAGGAGCCCTGATATTCCTCTCCTTAAGGGCTTTTCTAATTTTCTCAACAAATTCCTGATAGCTCTCTCTGGTAGCAGAGGCGAGCATGGTAGTTGCTATCCGCCTTGGGAAATTCAGTTTTCCCGAAACCTTATGTCCGAGTTCCAGTTTGCAGTCCGGATACACTTCCCTGAATATTTCCTCTATCCTGAGTTCATGAGAAGGATTTCTCTGCCCGAATTTACTTACAACAGCAGCCCTGGAAAATTCAAGTTCCCGGATCAAAACCACTGTTTTCCTGATCTCGGCCTCATCAAGGGGCTGAATTTCCCTTCCCCTGTAATCCATAGCCCCTTTAAGATAAAAGCTGTCAGGAAAAGTATAACTTGTCGGGTTAATACCAGGTCCGGGAATGAGCAGCATGGCTATCCGGTCAGTTTTGCCTTCGGCAATGAGATTTGTTATCACGGTTGTGCTGAATACCACTCTTTCCAGCTGATCAGGAGGGATATCTCTGCTGATCGCGTCAAGGGCTTCAAGCAGGGAACTCAGGAGATTCCCGGGCTCAGTGGAAACCTTGGCAGTACTGTACACTTCTCCATTTCGGATCAGCACCGCATCCGTAGTGGTGCCTCCGACATCAATTCCTATTAGCATTCACAATTCGCCTATCCTCACCTATATGTATTCCTTTGTTATTTTTTTCTTCCTTATTTTATACCCAGTTTCAAATGAATTCTTAGTATAGAAGTATGTGTTATTTGTTTCAATTTATACAGCACCATGTCTCTCATGCCCAAGATACTTATTTTTAAACCTTTAAGACAAAAAAAATTGAATGAAAAAAACCACTCTGCCCTGCAAAAAATTTCTGTTTTCAGGCATAAAAAGAAAACCCGCTTTAAGATCAGGTTTGAAAATGGAATTCGTCTTTTTGTTATGTGCAAAAGTTAGTCTTTATACTTTTAGAGTGGGAACTTATCTTCAAACCTGAGAATAAATTTTGTTTCTTTCTCTTTTTCAAGCTCGATTGTTCCGTTAATCTGCTCAACGAGAGCGTTTACAAGTTGCAGACCAAGAGTTCCGGGATTTTCGAAGTCAATATTTCCCGGAAAACGACCCCCGTTGTCCGAATAGGTAAGAGTAAACCTGGAAGACGTCTCTGGCACTTTCGTTCTTGTGGCTTCTGCAAAGCCTGTTTTTTGACCTTCGGCTTCGTTTCTGTAAAGAGAAATCCTTACCTCTCCCTCTGAACCTCTGGGAAATGCGTATTTAAGGGAGTTTGAAAAAAGTTCGTTAATTACGATTCCAAGGGGAATGGCCGTATCAATCCCAAGAAATGTACTGTCCACATCGAGTAGAAGCTTGACCTTCTCGTTTCTAACTCTGTAAGAATGCAGAATGTCAGTAGTCAATTTCCTGAGATATTCTGCAAAATCGATGCTTGTTGAGCCTTCTGATTTATAAAGCTCCTCATGGATTATGGACATTGAGACTACACGGTTTTCGCTTTCTCTGAAAGCTTCAATAACTTCCGGATCTTTAAATTTTTCAGCCTGAAGGCTGAGCAGGGACGAAACTACCTGAAGGTTATTCTTGATCCGGTGGTGAATTTCTCTCATGCCGATTTCTTCGGCTTTCGCAAGGGTTTCCTCAACTTTTTTCCTCTGAGTAATGTCATAAGCATAGCCCTGGATAAACACTGTTTCACCTGATGCATTGCAGACATTGTGGATTAACTCATGAACCCACTTCACGGTTCCATCCTTCTGCCTGAGCCTGTACTCATGCTCCATGATGGAGTTCGGGGAGGAAATCATTTTTTTCCGGCTTAGATTGAGCATTGGGCGGTCTTCCGGGACAATAAGGTCATACAGATATATTCTACTGGAGATAAAGTCTTCTTCTGCATACCCGCTTATTTCCTCAACAGCTCCTTCAATAAAGAGGGGGAAAAATTCCTGTCAAGTTTAAAAGAAATTCCTTTGAAATTCTGTAAAAATGACCGGTAGAGCTCTTCGTTTTCCTTCAATTTTTCGGAGGACTGTTTAATTTCGGTAACATCTTCCATTACTCCAAGAGCTCTGCATACACGGTCTTCTTCATCTCTCAGATATACCCCTCTATTTTTCACATAAAAATAGCTTCTATCCTTCCGCCTGAACCTGAATTCTTCGTGGAATTTTTCTCCTGTATTCCAGCACTTTTTGAATGACTGCTGCACTCTTTTGCGATCTTCCGGATGGATATGTTCGAGCCAGTCATAGAAATCCAAATTTTCAATTTCTTTATAACTGTAACCGGTAAGTTCCGTGACTGCCCCTGCCCACTCAACATGGCCGTTTTTCAGTTCAATATCGTATATCAACTGCCCTGTCTGTTCCGCAATAAGGCGATATCTTTCTTCGCTTGTTTGCAGCTTTTCTTCCGTGTTTTTGCGTCCTGTGATATCAAGCATTACTCCTATAAGCCCTTCTGCAGCTCCACAACAGTTTTTGTATATGGCCTTACTGAAAATAAAGTCCCTCTTCAATCCGTCAGAACATATCACTTTGGACTCGTAAGCCTGGCTTCCTCTTTTCTGGAATAGACGCGTGTCCATTCTTTTGTAGACTTCCCCAAATCCGGCGGGGATTGTTTCGGAAAGCTCATTCATTGAGTGTCCGGTTACCTTTTCTTTTGAACATCCGAGGATCATTTTTGCAAAGAGCTCGTTGCACCCCTGATAAACGCCTTTTAGATCCTTGTAAAATACAGGAGCCGGAATTGTATCCAGCAGTGTTTCCAGGAAATAAACCTTGTCTCGGTGGGCATCTTCTACTTCTTTTCGTTCAACCGTCAATGAAATGAGTATTGCAACAGAATTCAGGAAATGAGCATCTTCTTCGGTAAATTTCTCCTTTTTCGCGCTGTGGGCCGTAAGCACTCCATAGGGCTTTTCAACACTTCCTATGAGCACACTTATCCCGCTCATTATATCCTGATACCCTTCAAATCCCATTGTTCTGATGGAATTCTTCCTATCCAGTTTTTCTAACAGAATAGGTTTTTTTGAAAGTACAGTGTAACCTGCTCTTGAGGCTAAATCTTTTTTAATTATTTTTCCTGTATCCTCTGGCTTCCAGCCTATTCCCCTCTCAAACAAAAAATTTCCATCAGGCATGAGTTTAAGAATGTTACAGTATTCTACTCGAAGAGCAGCTGTAACCAGAGGTAAGGCTTCATTTAGCAGAGTCTGGAAATCCTGATTTTTGAGAGATAGTTCGGCAATTCGGGAAAAGGCTTCGTGCTCCATCTTTCTTAAAAGTAGTTTTTCCTTGGTTTGTTTGAGGGGAGTGATATCAGATGCGCAGAGAATTATACCTTCACCGGCACGTAAAGGAGTAAAAGTAATTGAATATGTTTTTTCGCCTGCTTTGAGTTCCGTCTGCGCAGGTTTCTTTCGGAGTGCTACTTTCCGGACAGTACCCAGAATTTCAATCGGAACTTTATCTCCAACCTGGCTTTTAAGCACTTCCAGAAATAATTTCCCTGCCTTGTTTGCGTAAAGAATAATTCCTTCTTTCCCAGTTCTCAGGAGAGGGTCAGGGCTGTTTAAAAGGAATTCTCTCATCCAATTTTCTTCAGTTTCCCCATCTACGCTGTCATTCCGGTTTATGCCTGACCCACCCATCCCTTATTTTCTCTACTCTTCTTTTTAGGAAATTATTTCTCAATATTTCGGATTCTTTATGCCAGGATTCAAATTCTTAAGCCTATTTTTTAAGCATTATTTTATGGTTATCTGTAAATACTTATAACCATATTAATATTCTGATAATTTACTTAAAATAGCTTATATAAGTCCTCGGATAAAAATCCGGTTGAATTCAGACAATTAACCATGGATATTTATAAAAAGCCTGGTATTAAGCATCCATAAATTCCGGCACATCCTGATCAATTCCGGATAAATACCCGGAGAAAATATCAAAATAATATAAATATTAATATATGTAATTTAAAAATTAAATTTGGTTTTTGTAAAAAAGGTGTTCTTGTGGAGGACTTTAATCAGCTCAAAAGAAAACTCGATGATATGACCGTTTATGAACTTTTTGGGTATGTAAAGACGAACTACCCTGAAAACGAGGATCTTGGGCTCGGGTCCAAAAAAATAGTCATCAGGAAAATCCTTAACCTTGAAAGAAACAGAATGAATGAGCAGGAAGGCTTAAAGGAAGATTGAACAGGAAGATTGAACGGGAAGATTGAACAGGAAGATTGAACGAGAAGATTTATTTCGCTTCCCGAATTGCGTCTCGCCCGAGTTCCGCTTCCCGAGTTCCGCTTCGGGAGCACGGGGTCCTTCTCGCTGCGCTCGAGAGGACTAATTTATGGAATCAAAGTTGCGCTGGCGCACCCCGGTGCAAGCAACGGGGTATGTTCGCGCCACCGCTCTGGTTGTAATGGTTATTCAAAATCAAGAATTTTCATTTGTTGATATGCTTCTTTTTCCTCCTGGTTTCCCTGATTTTCAACATCGTTTTTGATAACATCGGAAGTTATTCCATCTCCTACAGTTCCAATGTAGCCTCCATCACTCCACAGTTCACCACCCCAAAGGTGTTTTTTGATTTCAGGGTATTGTTTAAAGATTTGTCTTGCTGTAATACTTTTTATAATTTACATGATTTTTGAAGGAGAATACTTTGGTTCAGCTCCAACAAAAAGATGTACATGATCGCCATCACTACCAATTGCATCAAACTCAAAACAGTATCTTTCACTAATTTCAAAGCATACATTTTTCAAAAAGTTTACGAGTTCTGTCTTTAAAAGAAGCTTTTTACGGTACTTCACACAAAAAACCATGTGATATCTTATTTTATATACACAATGGTTTGCATGTCTGAGTTCCATTTACAGTACAAATGTAGCTAAAAATATAAATTGATTATTTAACAACGGTTATCGGGGAAGTTTTCCATCCCCGCAGCAAGCTGCGGGGTATTCGACTGAATAAATATTCATAATAAGAATAAAAAAGAAGTTATTTGAGCTCAATGTTTACTTTTTTCCCAGAACTCCTCGGCTTTTTCTTCCATCTCTTCCAGTCTATCATAATAGTCCGGAAACTCATTAAGATGAGCCAGAGCAATTTTTCCTGTCATTATGGGGTCGTCGTTAGTAACATTTGTCAAGGGATCTATGGTCCCGTGTTCAAGTTCTACGTCCATACCTCTGCGAAACTGATCGACATTGAACTTATCCCATTTTATTCCCAGCTTTTCCCCAACTGTCTTTGCCTCTTCAGCCGTAAATTGCTTCTTTGTCAAAATTATCACTCCACCTGTTGTTTAATCTTCAACTAGTTAATCTTTGCCTACTGTTTAATCTTCAACTAATTATTTAATATACATTTGTACTTATTTAATATATACCTGTACTTAAAAATTGATGGTCAATTTGTATTCGATTGGTATTATATATTATAAATTATATGTATATCTTATGGGGAAAAGAGGTCCAACACCACAATTTACTAACGTTTCCTGTCCGAACAAAGACTGTGAGCTCTATGGTCTTAGTGATCAAGGCAATGTTATTGGAAATGGAACTTACATAAGCCGTGGAGAAAAAACAAGAAGATATCTTTGCCGTCATTGCGGCAAAGCTTTTTGTGACCATACAGACACTTTTTATCATGATCTTCGCAAAGATGAGAAAACTATCGATTTAGCTCTAAAAATGTCTATGAAAGGTATGAGCATTGAAGCCATTTCCGATGTTTTAGAGGTACAACCTGCCAGTATAAAGCGATGGTTAGTTCGCGCATCTGAACAATGCGATAAAGTAAATGATGTTATGATGAAGAACCTGGATGTTCCAAAGATAGAAATGGACGAACTGTGGGTAATAATCCAAAAAAGAGTTCCACGGATGAAAGATTACGAAGATGATGGGCCATGGATGTGGGTAGCTTTTGTACCAGGTTGCAGGCTAATACTTTACTTTTTAATAGGTCCAAGAAAACAGTATGTTGCAGACAAGTTGGTTGAATTAGTTAATAAACGTCTTTCGGATAAAATTCCTGTTTTTGTCACAGATGGGTTGAACTTTTATAGAGAAGCTCTTTTGAAACAATTTGGAGTTTTGAGCGAGTTTCCAAGAACTGGGAAAAAAGGAAGACCAAAGAAAACAAAAATCGTTCCCTCTGATGATTTAAGGTATGCACAGGTAGTCAAAACAAGAAAAAATGGGGTACTTGAGAAAGTAGAGAAGAAGATCATCTTTGGAGAAGATATTGATCAAAGCGAAATCTCAACAACTTTACTTGAAAGACAAAACCTGACTTTTAGACAGGATAACAACAGAGTTTCAAGGAAAACAATAGGGTTTTCAAAAATGAAAGAATGGTTAGAGTATCAAATGAAGTTATATTGTACACATTTTAACTTCTGTAGAGGTCATGGAGGATTAAGGTACAAAGATGAAAGAGGGGTTGAATGTAAAAATACACCGGCAAGAGAGGCAGGGATTATTGAATCAAAGTGGACTTTAAGGGAACTATTGAAATTTAGGTGTGTCAAAACATCAATCGGATAAAGATGGACCATCTAAAAATTATTCTGCAAAAAAATACTTTATTTCGTCTACTCTTAGCATTGGGTAGAAGAATCTGATCTTTCATACACAATACTTCCGAGAGCAACAAATGAGAATATCAATTAGAGAGCAAAACATGTTAGATAATGATTTTTTGTTTATGAGGCGTGCAATTGAAATTTCCCTTGAAAACGTAAAAAAGGGAAGAGGCCCTTTTGGTGCAGTCATCACCAGAAAAGGGAAAATCCTTGCAGAAAGCTGCAACCTGGTCACAGAACTTAATGATCCTACAGCCCATGCAGAAATTAATGTAATAAGGGTCGCAGCCCAAAGACTCAAGACTTTTGACCTTAGCGGCTGTGTGATCTACTCTTCCTGCGAGCCCTGTCCGATGTGCCTTGGGGCTATCTACTGGGCCAGAATAGACAAAGTCTTTTTTGCCAACACGACTGCTGACGCCAAAAGTATCGGCTTTGCGGATTCTCGAATCTATGAAGAAATCTCACTCCCTCTTCAGGAGAGATATATCGAATTCCACCAGCTTCTTCGGGAAGAGGCATTGGGGGCTTTTAAAGCCTGGGAAGAGTCCGAGAACAGGGTGGAGTACTGAAGCTTTTCGGCCCTATTCTTTTTTGTATTCTGGCATAAAGAGCCATTTTCCATTTTAAATCCCTCAATTACCCCCTCAATTACCCTTCCTGTTGAAAATGGTCCTGAAGTTCTAAAAATGAAGATATTTAAGGAGTTTGCGACAGTCTGTTGAGCGCTTTTTTTCTATATATTTAAGTGTATTTTTACTCAAATTTTAACCAAAACGAAAATTTGATATTGTCTGTCTAACTATGGGAAGTAATTAATTTTACAACATCTTTTCCATTTACCAATAGCCTCTTTTTATCTGAGATAAAAAATATTTAAACTGATGTCGAAAAGTATCCCCGCCTAGGAACGAAAATATGACCTCTCAAGAATCTGGAGACATTAGGGTTTTTATAAGTTATAGCCACGACTCAACCCAACATAAGAAGAGTGTGTTTCAGCTTTCAGAGCGCTTGTGTATTGAAGGGGTTGACTGCAACATCGACCAATATGAGAGGTCTCCTGCCGAAGGTTGGCCAAGGTGGATGAATAAGCAGATAGATTTTGCCAATTATATACTTGTAGTCGGTACGGAAATATATGAGAAGAGATTCAAAGGCAGGATGAACCGGGAAAAGGTCGTGGAGTTAAGTGGGAAGGAGCGATCATAACTCAGGAACTCTACGAAGCTGAAGCTAAAAATCAAATTTGCGCTGGCGCACCCTGCTGCAAGCAACGGGGTATGTTCGCGCCACCGCTCGAAATTCCGTAAAAAAAGACAATAAACCTAATAGGTTTAGTTCTAGCAGAAGTTAACAATCGAAAAATGGGATTGATAAATAATATTATCATCAACGGTTACCGGGGAAGTTTTCCATCCCCGCAGCAAGCTAGCGGGGTATTCGACTGAAATAAAAAGTTTATTCCAGTGGTATTTTCTCCCAAAGATGTAGATCATATTCCTATAGTGCTTAAAGGAGCAACCTATTATACACTCGATACAAATCAGGGTTATGATGATCTTTATGCATATCTTACTTATCAAAGACGAATCCTCAAGCCTAAACTTGGGAAATTAAGACAGTTATCTCCCGTTGAGGAGGAAAATATACAAAAACCAATTATTACGGCTGAAAGTTTAGTGCCCTTCCAGGGCAGGTGTTTTAAGCAAATAAACAACAGCAATGAGAGTATGAATGCAAAGGAAATTGAGGAGATGCACCTTCGGTCTACGGTGTACTACCACGTTAGAATTACGCAGAAATCTGACATTCTTGGTGAATTAAAGCTCGATTTGAGTGAAGAAAAACTTTGCAGTCAATTTATAACCCCTTATGAAAATGATGAGAATATCTTTGTTAATGGGAAAACAATTACTTCAGATGATATTGAGAGAATCAGAATCAATAAAACAGAGTTGAACTCTTCAAAATTGATACCTATTATTCGAGCAAAAAGACCAAAAATTGGAGCGCCACAAATCTCAAATGAGTGGCTCGTGACTAAGGAAGGGAAAGATGTTACTGATGATCTCATTAAAAGAGAGCCTGGATATAAAAAAAGAAATTCGGCGAAAAAATGGAAGAGGTAAAACCTAAGACTAAGGGCTCGTCACAAAATAATTTAATTAACTCACTCCATTCTTTGGTTTGAATGTGTAATTCCATTCTCCGTGAAACTCATCAAGTATAATGCCCAATTTTTCAACCTGTTTTTTTCGATTTTAATTCCTGTTGGATACTTATTCGTGTCTAACATGCATTTTACTTCAAGCCCTTTTGATGTAGTTGTTGCTGCAATAAGGTTTACAACTACTTCATAGCTTGTTAGTGGTTTTCCTCTCCAATTAAGAGTAATCTGAGAAAATAGTCTATGCTCTATTTTATTCCATTTACTTGTACCTGGAGGAAAGTGGCAAACCGAAATCTCCAATCCGATTTCATCCGTTAATTTTTGTAATTCTGTTTTCCACAATTTTACTCTTGATCCATTGCTTCCCCCACAATCTGCAGTAATTAAAAGTTTTTTTGCATCAGGATATGATTTACACCCCATTAGATTCCACCATCTACGTATACTTTCAACTGCAAAAGACGCTGTATCATGATCTATGCCGACGTTTACCCATCCCTCATTATTAGCAATGTCGTATACCCCATATGGATTTACCTTTCCCAGTTCTTTATCCTTAAAATCATATACATTGACAAGTATTGGATCTTTTTTTGGACGCAATTCACGGCCAACATTCTTGAAATTTCCGATTAACTCTTTCTTTTTAGTATCTACTGAGATTACAGGCTGATGTTCACCTTGAAATATTTTACATTTTTCACTTATATGCTCAAATTGTTTGTCACGATCAGGATGCTCAGTTCCTTCTATGGTTTTCTTATTCGCTTGTAAACTGTAACCAAGCATGTGAAGCATATCCGCAACTCTTGTATGGCTTACTTTATGTCCGATATTCTGAAGTTCCCCTGCTATATTTCGAAGACTTTTACAAGTCCAGAGTAAAGGAGATTCCGGATCCCCACGACTTGTTGGTTCAATAAGTGCCTCAAGATCGGACAAAAGAGTAGGGTCTTTCTCAACAATCTTTTTACGACCTCCTCCAGGAGCACGTATTTTATCATCAGAAAGAGATTTGCCACTTTCCAGTTCAGTGCAACCTTTTTTAATTGTATTTTCAGAAATACCAGTTGCACGAGAAACTATGCTGATGTTGCCTTTGCCAATACTAAGCGCTTCTGCAGCTGCAAATAAACGTTTGCTTTTTTCATCAAGAAAAGGTTTTAGCAAGTTATATTTTTTGGAAATAATTTCCTCAAGCATATAGACCAAATAGGATTAACTTATATAAAAAAATACTCAATCTATTTTGTTACGAATACTAATCAGATTTTTGTTGTTCACGGTCATGACGAGGGGATGAAAGAAGCAGTAGCTCGGACATTAAAAAACATCGGCCTTGAGCCAATTATCTTACACGAGCAGGCAAATCGTGGGAAAACAATCATTGAAAAGTTTGAAACTTGCTCTGAAAATGTATCTTTTGCTGTAGTCCTCCTTTCTCCCGACGATAAAGGTTATAAAGCAGATCAGGAACCAGAATCTGCGAGTTATAGAGCCCGGCAAAACGTGATTTTAGAACTTGGTTATTTTCTTGGGAAACTTGGGGGAGAAAATGTTTGTGCTCTACTTAAAACTGAAGAAAATTTTGAATTTCCATCTGACATCTTTGGAAGCTTGTATACTCCTTATGATTCAAATAGTGGTTGGAAACTTGCTCTTGCTAAAGAGCTAAAAGTAGCAGGCTACGATATAGATTTTGGTAAACTATAAATTGATAACATGGACTTAGAGCGTGTCTTAAAATTCAAACCATTTCTACAATTGGATAATGGGCAATGTTAACTTTAAAATCATATCGTAAATTTTTCCGAAAGATTCAATGAGTAATTCTAATTTTTAATCTCTTTTCCATGGTTCAACTGTTCATCTCCCAAAGCAAAATCATTTCTTTCATTAACGCATAATTATAATTGGGACCAAATTTGATACGGAGTTTTCTGTCCAGAGCGGGGCGAACTTACAAAGTTTTCCATTATAAGTCAAATGTATTACCTCACTTTTTAGATTACATAAAATTATTTTAAAGGGGATTTCGTGGAAATGTCTGAGAATAAAAGCAAGTACATCCGCTGGTTTGAAGAAACCACGATTGATGATGTCCCGCTGGTGGGCGGGAAGAATGCTTCTCTTGGGGAGATGTACAGGGAACTCACTTCGAAGGGAGTAAAGATCCCTAACGGCTTTTCAGTCACTGCTGAAGCTTACTGGCATACCCTTAAAGCCGGAGGGATTCTGGAGAAACTCAAAAAAACACTGGAAGGGCTGGATACTGCGGATGTTGCAGAACTTGCAAAAAGGGGTAAGAATGTAAGAGACCTGATCCTTGAGGCAGGAATCCCGGATGATCTCTGGGAAGAGATCAAAACCGGATATGATCGCCTCTGCAAACAGTATGGAGAGGATACGGATGTAGCTGTACGGAGTTCGGCAACAGCTGAAGATCTTCCAACTGCTTCATTTGCGGGCCAGCAGGAGACTTATCTGAATATCCGGGGCTATCCAGGACTTAGGGATGCATGCATACGCTGTTTTGCCTCGCTTTTTACGGACAGGGCTATTTCCTACCGCGTAACCAATAAATTCGACCATTTCAAAGTGGGACTTTCCATAGGAATCATGAAAATGGTCAGGTCGGATCTGGCTTCAAGCGGGGTTATTTTTACCCTTGACACGGAAACCGGTTTCAGAGACGTGGTCTTTATTACGGGTACATACGGGCTCGGAGAGAATATCGTTCAGGGACAGGTCAATCCCGATGAGTTCTATGTTTTCAAGACGACTTTCAAGGCAGGATACAAGCCGATTATCCAGAAAAAGGTAGGGAGCAAGGAAATTAAAATGATCTACGGGCGCGGTGATTCAAAGGTGCTCACCCGGAATGTGGAAGTTCCTGAGGCTGATCGGCTGCGCTTCTGTATTGATGATGACGAAGTACTCAAACTTGCAGAATACGCGATTGCTATAGAAGACCACTACTCTAACAAGTATAAGGAACCCAGACCCATGGACATAGAATGGGCAAAGGACGGCATAACAGGTGAACTCTTTATAGTACAGGCAAGACCGGAGACTGTGCAGTCCCAGAAGAGCAAAGATGTTCTGGAGACCTATGTACTTGAAGAAAAATCAAATGTCCTTGCAAGAGGCAGGAGCGTGGGAGATAAAATTGCTTCCGGAAAAGCTCATGTGATTACTGATATTTCGGATCTGCCCTCTTTTAAACCAGGAGAAATCCTTATTGCGGACACCACGACTCCGGACTGGGAACCTGTCATGAAAACGGCAGCCGCAATTGTCACGAACAAAGGAGGAAGGACCTGCCATGCAGCTATTGTCAGCCGGGAACTCGGAGTTCCCGCAGTCGTAGGAGCAGGCAATGCAACCGAGGTCCTTGAAACAGGCAGGGATATCACCGTGAGCTGTGCCGAAGGAGAGGACGGGCTTGTATATGATGGTATTCTTCCTTTTCATAAAGATACCCTGAGCCTCAAAAACCTGAAACGCCCGAAAACCGAGATTATGATGAATCTTGGAAACCCTGAAGAAGCCTTTGGCTTTTCTATGATCCCTAATGACGGAATAGGGCTTGCGAGGCTGGAGTTTATCATTACCAGCTATATCAAGCTCCATCCGATGGCTCTTGTGCATCCTGAAAGGGTCAAAGAACCTAAGGTGCTCAGGGAAATCGAAAAGCTTACCAGAGGCTACAATAAAGGAGAATATTTTGTCGAGCAGCTTGCCCAGGGAGTTGGAACTATTGCCGCGGCTTTCTATCCGAAGCCGGTTGTAGTCCGCATGAGCGATTTCAAGACCAATGAGTATGCAAGCCTTCTTGGGGGTAGCTACTTTGAAATGGAGGAAAGCAACCCTATGATAGGGTTCAGAGGAGCTTCCCGCTATTTTGATGAGCGTTACAGGGAAGGTTTCGCCCTTGAGTGCAGAGCTATGAAAAAAGCCAGGGAACAAATGGGGCTTACAAATATTATTCTTATGATTCCCTTCTGCAGGACTCTTGAGGAAGCGCGAAAAGTGATCGCCGAAATGGAGAAAAATGGGCTCAAAAGAGGAGAAAACGGACTGCAGGTCTATGTCATGTGTGAGATTCCCAATAACGTTCTCCTTATAGACGAATTTAGCAAATTTTTCGACGGCTTTTCCATAGGCTCAAATGATCTGACCCAGCTAACCCTCGGCGTTGACAGGGATTCGGAAATGCTTGCCGCAGAATTCGATGAGCGGGACCCGGGAGTCATGAAAATAATGGCAATGGCTGTGCAGGGAGCAAAGCGAAATGGGAGGCACAGCGGCATTTGCGGACAGGCTCCAAGCGACTTCCCTGAGATTGCTGAGTTCCTGGTAAAAGAGGGGATAGAATCAATTTCCCTTAATCCGGATTCGGTTATGAAGATCACCCTTAAGGTTCTGGAAACTGAACAGAAACTGGGAAAACAGTAAAAAAGTGAAAAAAGCTGGAAAAGTAATGAAAAATATCTGAATAGCAAGTTGACAGGAATTCCAATCGATAGATTTCATCAGGTTTATCCCAAAACCCATTGTTATTAAGTTTATCCCAAAACCAATTTTATTCTAAAATCAATAAGAGTTTCAGAAATGTTTTTCATTATCAGATACTCGATTGATAATTCCAAATTCGAAATTTAGAGATGTAATTTTGAGTTTTGGGATAAGCTCATTGATTAAATCTGTCCAATGGGTAACTCGCCCTGTTTGACTATATTTAAGAGTCTATAGTCTACCCAGGATTTTTTATTAACTGTCCATATTTATGGTTCCGTTGCAAAAAATCTGGCTTTTTCACAAAATCAGTAAAAACCATCACAATTCGGAAAGTTAATCCTTTTCATTCGGGAGAAAATGATACATAAAGGTGAGAATTATAGTATCAAATTGCAAAAATATTTTTTTGCAACGGAACCCGAAAAAGTCATCTGCTGACAAACTTTTGGTTTGAATTAATTTTTATATAATTATTGATATACTACTAAATTGAAGGTAGCAACCAAGCGAGAAAGCAATAGCTACCTGAAAAAAGGTAGGTGTGTAAGAAGTAATATACCTTCTAGGAGACCTTCTGATAGGTAGTATACGTGTATTGCCTGTCAGTAAGCAAACGAAATGAAATACAACAAATAGGGAAAATTTTGCAAAACAAGGTAGGCTTCTGCTCAGGAAGTTTTGAAAGATATAGAGTACCTTGCAGAGAAAAGGGATTTATTATGCATGCAATGTAGCACTGTGCAAGCGGGGATGTATTAAGATGAAATCAAAAATCTTCCGGAAAAGGAGTACATAAACGCTGCAGATGTCGCTAAGGAATTTAAAGGAAACTAAACTGGAGTAAGGGGGAAATATTATGGAAGTTGGGAGTAAAAGCGAAAGTATTCTAGACCTTCCTAAGGAAACTCAGGAAATATTAAAAAATATAAAATATCCTGCAAATAGAGACAACATTATTGAGCAAACAAGGAAGAGTGGAGCAACCCAGGATATACTGGAGGATATTGGTATGCTTCCGGATAAGGAATACAAAAGCGCTAATGAAGTTGCCAAGGAACTCCATAGACGATAATTTTGTTCTAAAGCATTAACTTGTCAAATGGGAGACAAATCTTAAAGTCGGTCCTGCTGAACTTCAAAATTTAGAATATTACATTCTCCTTTAAGGCAAGGTATCTCCCGTTTTACTTGAAAATCAGGAGACTAATAAATCTCCTGATTTCTCAAACAAATTATCTGGTAACCTGTCCTCCTCTGTGCTACATTTAACTCAAGTAGAATATCAATGCACAGATGCCACAAATAACTGAATGGAGATAGGAGACAAAATAAGAAAGTAATAATTACCTGATTTTGGAATTACCTGTTGGGGAAGTGAACTTATTAAAAGAGATCCAAGCAAGGTTAAAGAATATACCAGACAGAAAACGAACATGATATTCTTTGAATAACATGCACAACTACATGAAAGTACTCTTCACCTTTCTTTTTTGGGCATTGACTCCCTCTTTATCTTGGGCAGTAAGGTTGTCCCTATTTTGGTTTTTCAAAACCGTCAGAAAACTAATCCGTGAATTGCTCTCGAAGGCTCAAGTGTGACTTTGATCACGGGTGCTAAATTGGCCTTTAGGCAATTCCACTGCCCAAATCAAATTGCATGCGGCCACCCCACCCTAAACAGGCTGTCCGACAATTACTACCAGTAATAATCCAATTCCTTTTTTTCAGTTTAAAGGCTTTATATGCCTGATTTTTCACATGTTTTTGCCCTGAAATTGAATTGTCGGACAGCCTCTAAAGGATAGGGTATTCGTGACCCTCCGCACTCCCAAAGTAATAAACTTTATTGTCAAATATTATTGGAAAATAAGGAATTTTACAGGAAATGGCAAAACCTCAAATAATCTTATGTATAAAGATTAAACAAAATATTTAAAATGTTAGTGTTGATAGCAGTGTTTCTCGTTTATTGAGAAAAACAGAAGAAACAGTTTAAAATGGGCTCATTCCGAATGACCAATAGAGCTTCCGATAACAGGGTAATTCTGAAACTCTTATTGATATGAAATAAAATTGGTTTTGGAATGAGCCAATAGACTTTTCAATCTGGCTTGAATTTCTCTTGATAAATTGTCTCTTGGGGTCCAGGTATTATTTTGCTTTACCGATTCATCATTTTGCCTTTGCATTGCTGCATTACATCATCACAGCTGTTGTATTGCCTGTCTGGACAACTCTCAAGAGCATTTATTACATCGCTGCCCATGTTACTTTTTCTAGCTTCTTCCAGAATTTGTTTCTTCGTTGCAGGAAATTTTATATTTCCACAAACGTTCTGCACATTTTCAGTAGAACTTGGTTGTTGCATTTAATATTTCCCCCATATTTTTGTTTTATTTGCCGTGGAATTCTTTGCTGACATAAGGTGTTGGTTTACTCCATGTCAGGAAGCTCAGCAACCTACACGACCTCACCATATACCTTATATAGACTCCTCAATCTGGCATTAATGAGTTAATCCCCAGATTCAGGTATCCACTAATTTCTCAAACTCAGTTGTTCCTCCCCACCGAGTGTTATGTCAAAGATTATATAAAAAAGAATTCAACCCAAAAGTTTGTTAGAAGATGATCACCAGATCTAGTGTCGCGTCAATCCTCAAAGATTTAACGATTCTGAATAGTTGCAATTGATTTTATACGACATTTTGCTGTTGACTCGACACTAGTGCACTTTAAACCAAAATGGCAACAAGAAGAACCATCTTATGATGACAGATATGATATTAATAGCTTAAAAGAAAAATTCAATGAAAATGTATTTATGAAGGATACAGGTAATGCATTTTTCCCAAATGTCTTGGTGCAGGATGTGCCGACTGGTCTTTAAAAGTTTCAAAGAAATTTGGGATTATGTTTTCTGAAGCACTCTCGAAATCAGAGTTAGACATAAAGTTAAAAATAGATATCATCAAATTCTTCCAAAAATATCCCTTATAATGCTTATAACTGACTTTCCGCAGATGTCTTCAAAAAAATAACATTTTTCCTGTTATCGTTTTTGGAGAAATATTCGAAAATTTGCAGTTATTATCTTTACTGAAGCTTAAGAAAATGGCTGCTATAAGTTCTAAATGAAGGCAAAAGGTCGAAAGTTTTGGAAAAAATTCAAAAACACATTTTGAGTAACCAAGTCGGTTTTCAGAAAAAACGATAGCAGGAAAAATTATGAAAATTGAAAGGACATCTGCGGAAAGTCAGTTATAACCTAAGTTCCGCATTTTAAGGCACATAAACTTCTCTTGATATCGGAGTATGCGCTTAAATTTAAGCACAGAATCTTAGTAACATTATTTCAAAATCGTGATCTATTGACCTCGCATATTTCCAGTACTATACATATGCGCTTAATATTTGGGAACTAAGGTTATAAGAATTTAGCTGACAGACTCGAAGCCAGCCTGCCAATAATAAGTGATCCAGAAAAACCTGAATTCAGAAATATGTGATAAAAGAGAACAAAAGTGAAAGAAAATTAGAAAGGGAAAAAATTTACGGAAATTTCATTTGCTGAAACTTACATAAACCGTTCAAATCTTTCCTTTTTCGCTTTACAGATAGGACAGACCCCAGGCGGTTCGTCCATGGCACAGAGATATCCGCAGACCTTACATCTCCATACCGGCTTTGAAAGTTCCCCTGAAAACTCCATAGTTTCCATCATCTCCGTTCTTTTCTTTTCTTCAACTCTGGCAGCGTCTCTCTCCTCGCGAGGAGGACGCCTTTCAGGAATCGATTCCACTTCTCTTTCTCCTCGGATAACATCGTCGGAAACATAGAGGGCACAGTAACAGGCCCCGTAATCGTTCAGGTCAGGATCTCTGTAATAACAGGGACAGACAATATCCAGGTCTTCTTCCAGATTATTAGCAGAAAGCCTGCACGGGCAGGACCAGTAGCCATACCGCTGCTCATTGGCGAGCAATCCTCGCACAAGATCCTTTGTGAACTCAACATCAGGGTTGAGGTGATAGCCAGACTTTTCAACCTGGGCATTCAAACGCCTGTAGACTTTGTCCACTTCTTCTTCTGTTATGTTTTCTTCGGCAGCTTCCCCTTCTTTCAACCTAATTCCCCTTAAAAGCAAAAACTTTTTCTGAAAAAGTTTTATCAAAAACCTCTTCTTTCAGCCCAAATCCTCCTTAAAAACCAAGGGCTTCACGGATCTGTTTTTCCTTAAAACCCACAATTGCTTTTTCTCCGTTAATAACAGTTGTCGGGAAAGAAACCGAAGAGTTAAAGCGTCTTATCTCAGCAACAGCTTCGTCTTCTTCGTTTTCTTCAAGCTGATCCACATATATATAGTCAAAATCCACACCCAGATCGGTAAGTAATTTCTTTGTCTTTTTGCACCATACGCAGGTACTAAGACCATACATTACGACCTTACCCCTATCAATTCCGGAAACGTGACTTCCTTTTTCATTACTCTGATTAGACAGATCCATTAAATAAACCTCCGGCCACGATAAATTTATGGCAATACGTCTATGAGTACTTTACTTCGAAATATATCTATGAGTTCTTTACTTTGGAATAGCATTTTACCCTGGGTCTGCCGCAAATTGAAGACTCGACAGACTGTGAGTTCTGTAAACTACTTATGAGAAATATAGACTAAAGTATATAAAATCTTGACATACTTATAAGAATGCAAGCAAATCGCCGGATAGAGAATTAACAATAGAACAACAGATTCGGTAAAACCAATGATAATTTCCAACCAACCTGATGTAAAGAGTCCAATTTTCACTTTGGAACGCAAAAAACAGGAGATACAGGAGGTACTCCCTGCCCTGATTCTCAAATTGTTCATGAATAAAATTCCTTTAGAATTTTGTTGTAGTACTCATCCTCCGGCCAAGTCTTATTTTATCAAGCCCATCCGGACATACCAGTCATAATCGTGGGCAAATTTCTCTTTATTAGATTTTACAAGCTGGCAGAAATATGCTGCAGTCTGGCGATGCATTTCATCCTGATCCGGATATTTTATTTCTCCGCGAATCGACTTTGCCAGCTTCTTACCAAGATCTTCAGCAGTGCCCGCAGCTTGCTGGAGTGCAGAAGGATATAACCCCACCGCAACACCAAGGCCACCGACAACGGTAACACCAAGATTCATGAGCACGCTGTTCATGTATTCCACAACCATATCCGCCTTGCTTCCTCCTGCCGTGGACACGGAACACCCGAACTTTCCGGTCAGCATCTGGCAATGAATAGCATCCGAAAACCGGTCAAAGAAAGCTTTCATAGGGGCCGGGACCGAGTTAATATAATTCGGAGCGCCAAAAACAATTCCATCGGAACTCAAAATTCTATCAAAAATCTCTTCGAAATCATCGAGCTGGGGGCATTCCCCGGTCGCATAACAGGCTCCGCACCCTGTGCAGTATTCTATACGCAATTTGTAGAGATCTACCATCTCGGTTTCCGCTCCTTCGGACTCAGCACCTTTGAGGACAGACTTTACCAGTTGAAGAGTATTGCTTTCATTCCCTCTTGGGCTTGCATTAATTCCAATAATTTTCATGAGTATCACCTCGATTAAATGAATTACACAGGATTAACGTATTATTTTTTGCCTTTTTCAGGTATAAGGTTATGAACTATCGGACTTCTTTTCCCTCTCACCAGGGATGCGAATACTCCGATAATGCAAAAGACCGTAAACAGGATGAACGCATAGTGCACACTTAAAACGAATTGGGGGTAATATGCAGGCGTGATCTCTACAGGGCCGATAACAATCGCAAAGATCATCATTGCGATACCCATTGACAGCATCTGGCCAAGGAGACGCATAGTCCCATTCATTCCCGCTGCGACACCATAGAATCTTTTATCAACAGAACTCATGATTGCATTTGTGTTTGGAGAAGAGAAGAGCCCGAGACCTATACCAAGAACAATCAGGGTGACAACCAGGTACCAGATAGGAGTTGTTTCTGTAAGGAAAATTAGAAGGAAGAGGCCAAGCGCAGTAAATGCCATTCCTGCAGACGCAACAATCTGCGGTTCAATCTTGTCAGAGAGCCGGCCGGCAATTGGCGAAATCATAGCCATAACAACTGGCTGCACTACCAGGATACTCCCTGCATGCACAGGCGTGAAACCTTTCGTGTACTGCAGGTCGAGGCTTAAGAGAAAGGTCACTGCGAAAGTCGCGCTGTAATTGATAAGTGCAGATAGGTTCGAAAAGGCAAAAATTCGATTTTTTGTCAGAAGAGTAATGTCAACAACTGGAGAAGGTATTCTCATCTCATACAGAGCGAAAATAATCACTAAGAGAATTCCCACGGCTATGAGGGCAGCCCCTTTAAAGTCCGGGAGAACTGAGAAACCGTACATGACTGCAACTACTGCTGCCCCATATATGACTGACCCTGTCAGGTCGAACTTCTCTCCCCTGCACTCGACCCATTCACCTTTAATCTTCGACAGGATCAGGAGAATTGCTGTAATACCTAGAGGGACATTTACGAAGAAGATGCTCCTCCAGCCAAGATACTGTGTCATCACACCTCCAAGTAAGGGACCAACGGAAAGCCCAATGTAAACTGCAGTAATATAAATACCAAGAGCTTTTCCACGCTCCCCGGGCGGGAAGACAGAGGTAACGATAGCTACAGCTGTCCCGAAGATCATGGCACTCCCAATACCCTGGACAACCCGGACTACAATCAACATTTCCGTTGAGGAAACCATAGTCATAATTAAAGATGAAAGGCTGAAGATCGTAATACCGTAAAGGAAAATCTTTTTTCTTCCGTAAATGTCTGCGATTTTTCCGAACGGGACAAGAAACAATGCTGAAGAAAGGAGATACGCGGTCGCAACCCACGAGAGAGCAATCGCGTCCATATGAAATTCCGCCCCGATTACAGGCAGGGCAATATTTACTGCAGAACCATCAAAGGGAGTGATAAATCCCGCAAGTATTGCTATAAAAAGGACAGTTCCTTTTGCTGTTGCAATAGCAGGAGTTACAGGGGTATGACATATCTCCGGAACTTCAGAAAATGTTCCGATATTTTCAGCAAGTGATCTGTTATTACTTGTTTTTTTCACCATGGATATCACTAATCAGCAAGGTCATCGTCTACTGAGCATTAGGAATTGAAAGCAGCAAGAAAATCAAAACAAATTTGTCACACGAGAAGATATTTCAGGAACAATACCCCTTAAAATAGTTCTTCTTATATATAGTTGATTAATCAACGATTTTAGTATAATCTACTTGCTATAAATAGTATCTCCCTCAACTAGTTTTTCAATAGCTCCGAATGATACTGATTTGTCATGAGTGTAAATAATGAATGAAGAAACAACGATCCAATGGATTGAGGATATCGACATAGTTGCCGCAATGGTATCATTTACTTACCGTTCGGTTCAGAAGCATTTCGCAAAAGAACTGGCCCGGTATCACATAGGATGGGGGCATTTCGCTATCCTGATGTCATTATATGATCAGGAAGGTCGCAGTCAGGAAACCCTTGCACAGTCACGTGGGTTTGACAAAACTATGATTGCGAAATCCATACTGAGACTGGAAGAAGAAGGCATTGTCTACCGTAAAATCGATCCGGATGACAAACGAGTCAAAAGGCTCTACCTTACAGAAAAAGGAAAAAACTAAGGCCTGAGATGGAGAGGATAGGATTTAAGTTAAACTCACTTCTACTCAAGGATTTTAATTCAGATGAGTTATCGTCTGCTCTTGAGAGCGTGCGGAAGATTGCATTGAATGCGGCCAAGCTCTAATGACCGCAAATCCGCAGGTAGAGATAAGACAGATCTTTCTGGAAACTTCTTTTCCTGACAAAAAGCCGCAGAGAATTCGCAAAAAGTTAATGGCTTAAGTGCAATAAAATATAAGATTAAATTTACTAAAATTGAGACGATGAGATTAAATTTATATGAAATATAGAAGATTAAGGCATTCGATTAGGCTTAAGGTAATTGATTAAATTCAAGGCATTCGAGTCGCTTAAGGCATTCGACTACCCTTATACGGATATTATAGAGGTTATAGACTTACAATGAATGAAATAATTATCTGGATATTGATCATACTCTGCCTGATGCAGTCCGCTATTTTTTCCGGAATGACAATCGGAGTTTTCGGCCTTGGGAGACTCAGGCTTGAGATCGAGGCCGAAGCAGACAATAAAGAAGCTATCAAAATCCTGCAGATCCGGCGGGATTCAAACTTTCTGCTTACGACATTGCTCTGGGGAAATATAGGCGTAAATGTCCTCATTGCCCTGCTTACGGATTCCGTGCTTACAGGGGCCTCAGCTTTCCTCTTCTCTACCTTTGTTATCACCTGTTTCGGGGAGATAGCACCCCAGGCTTATTTTTCCCGAAACGCCCTGTCCCTGGGAGCAAAACTAACCCCTTTAATCCGCTTCTACCAGATGCTGCTCTATCCCGTAGCCAAGCCTACAGCCCTTATTCTTGACTGGTGGCTCGGTAGGGAAAAACTTGACCTCTTCAAGGAGCAGTCTATGCGGATTATGCTCGAAAAACACATCGAATCGGGAAAGTCCGATATCGGCGCTTTTGAAGGGATAGGAGCCCTGAACTTTCTTTCCATAGATGATGTTAGTATTTCTGACGAAGGCTCGATAATAGATTCAAGAAGTATAATTTCTCTGCCAGTCGAAAGCAACCGTCCGGTGTTTCCTCTATTCAAAAGGGAACCTTCTGACCCTTTCCTGCAGAAAATAGAAGCATCCGGAAAAAATGGGTTGTCATCACCAGCTCCAGCGACGAACCTGTTATGGTGCTTGATGCAGATCACTTTCTCCGGGATGCGGTTTATAAAAAAGGCCCATTCATTCCGCTTTCTTATTGCCATTTTCCGGTTGTGGTGAAGTCTCCGAAGACAAGACTTGAAAGAGTTATCCGGCAGTTTAAAGTGTATCCGCAGTACCCCGAAGACGACGTAATCGACCAGGACCTGATTCTTTACTGGGGCGAGGAAAAAGGATTGTAACAGGTTCGGACATTCTGGGCCGCCTGCTCCGTGGAATTGTGGTAGAATGCGAACTTGGGTCAACATGCGAGAGACCTCTTCCTCCTTCTCAGCCCGGAATTGTCAGAAGGACAGTATTAAGTAAAGAAAAGAGAAAAGAGAGTAAAGAGCAGAAGAAGGAATAAAAGTTATTCCTCGTATGCAGGCAAAGTTATAACGCCTATCTCCTGAAGCGGCGCACCCACAGCGAAGTGGTAGAGGTCCTGATATTCAAATCCTCTAAGCCCGATGGCTTCATGTAACGGATCATCGAAGAAACATCCTATTCCGCAGCCTCTGAGCCCATTTGCCTCGGCTTCAAGGTAAAGAAGTTGTCCCAGAATCCCGCATTCCCAAAAAGGTACGGGTATAGCCAGGGGCCGAATTTATTCAGAGGTTCTTCGAACTCCGAGAGCATGCAGGCAGTAAAGCACGCATCTGCAACTTTTCGCTGGGCGCAGGACAGCTGGGCTGCAAAATCATCCAGTGTCTCTTCCATAAGCAGATAAAACTCCAGGTCCGACGGGCAATTCTTCGGTTTTTCCCACAAGAAATCCGGCCTGACTGCTGCTTTAAACCTCTCTTTTTCCGCGGGTTTTCGGAGGAAGATATAAAGCCCGGGAAGAAGATCCTTTACCCGGTTTACAAAAAGAAGCAAGTGTGTAAAGGAACCAAATGCAAGAGGATTGAAAATCGGGTTGTTTGCTGGGAGGGTTTTTTCAGCATCTCATAGAAAGTTTCTTTCTCCATGTATGCGCTGTTATTCATTTCCAGGGCACTTCTCCTTTTACGAATGACGCTACGCAGGGGACCGTTTCAAGATCTGCCAGGCTCTTAGAATTATTAACTTTAAGGGATGAAACTACCTGCGTATCGGGTTTCAGTTCACCTTTTTCTCCAGGTAATCTGTTTCTGTTTTTTGAGCTGCTGAAGCAGCCTTTTCAATACCTACCCATTCAACGTGCTTTGGGCTCAAATTGTTCGGAACGCCTTTCCAGGAAAGGGCTTCAAAAGCAGAAACTGCGCTGGAATTAACTTTCCCTTTATTACAGGTTTCTCCTGCCGGATAGACCGCAAGCAGACAGGCAGGCTCCTGTTTTTCAGGACCTTTCTTTCCGGATATGCCGAGAAGCCCTGCAATTTCTTCCGAACCCATGTCCGCAAGAAGGCTTGTTTTCCAACCAAACCCGGCAGCTGCGAAAGTGAGGGCAGCAGTTGCATGCCCTATATCATGCTGTGCATATCTGAAAGCTCTGAGACCGTATTTCCAGGAAACCCGCCAGTAAATTGAGGCAAAACCCACGAAAAAAGTGCCTTTTGGAAAGCCTGAGCTCAAGAGCTTCCAGGTATCCAGGGAAAATTCGGCTCTCAATTCAAGGGCGTGAGGCAAAGGAGCATAATGGCAGACCGATGGGCTTTTAATAAGTCCATTGACAGGTCCGGAAATAAGGTAAACCTCAGTCGGATGAAGGTTTCCACTGGATGGATTGACACGAAGAGGCCACTTAGTACCTTCTGCCTTTTTCCAGACCGAGATTGCGAAGCTGTCAAAAAAAGCCTGGAAATCGTTTTTGCATTCAGCTCGGAGGGCTCGAGTTTTTCCGGTGAGAAAGCCTGCTCATAAGCTGGAAAAATCTCATGTTTTATTTCCTCATCACTCCATTTATCCAGGCTCAAAAGTTGAGCTCCATTATAATTCAGAAATGATTCCGGCTTGATTTGCATATCCAGGTGATGAGGGCCCGGAGCATAAGTTTTGAAGTTGTGCTTACTTGTCTGGTGATAATCCAGTATAGCTTTAAGATCTACTGTCATAACAGGGCACCACCTAATAATCGGAGAACTTCGAAATTTCAGACCGTTTTTTGGTCAGCAATGTATAAGTATGAAATTTTTAGTATGAAATTTTTTAACTTTCTGAGGTACTACACTTTATTCAGGGCTTCAAGAACGGCTTTTCCGAAAGCTTCAGCACTTTCGTGGTCTCGCCCTGTGACCACTCTGCCCGAAACCACTACGTTGCTGTCAAGATAGATAGCTCCGTGTTCCTTAAGTTCGTCTATGGCATCCGGACTTTTGAAAACGGTGCTTTCTTTATCCTTCAAGACACCTGCCCTTGCCAGTACCACAGGAGAGATGCAAAGAGCGGAAACAACTTTTTTCGGGCATCTGCTTCCTTTACGAGTTCATGTAAAGATTTGTTGTCCCAGAGGTATTTTCTTGAACCTGACCCGCCGGAGATCACTATTGCGTCGTAGTCATCAATTCTGGCTTCGGAGATCGTTATATCAGGCTTAATTGTACCTCCCAGCATCCCTTTCGCAGTTTTGATAGATTCGGCTGCAACAGTAACTTTTACTCCTGAAGCTTCGAAAAGCTGCTCCGGAATAAAACACTCTTCATCCCTGAATTGCTCCTGGGCAATTACAAGCAGAATTTTTTTGCCTTTATATTCGGTTTCTGTCATCTGGTTACCTTCCTTAAACTCAAAAACGAAAATGGAATATTTCAGTAAAAATGGAATATTTAAGTAATTGAAGTAACCCTGTTCCCTTGTGAAGATATATACCTGAAAATATAAATGAATGCTTCGTTCAGCAAGTCCAGAGTCTGAAAACCCCAAGCTATTTCAGGGAATAAAAATTGATTTATAAATTTATTCCGTACCTGGATTCAGGTTATAATGAGATAGAGACATGCTGAAATTCCTGCCCCTGCAAAAGTTGCTACAAAATTGACCCCGCTATTCGAAAGCATACCCCTCTTCTGAAGAGTAGCCCCAAGAAAACTGTCCACATTTGTCCCAAAAAAGCCTCCTGCAGTTGTAATAAGAACTGTTAACACAAGATTGTCCGAGACTCCTAACATATATGCAAGAAGCCCTATCACCGCAGAACCAAAAATTGCAGCAAGCTCGCCAAGTAAGGAAACAGCCCCATCAGCTCCCGGTTTTGAGAGTTTCATGGTTGTTATCATTCTTGGTTTTCCTTTTGCCGTTGTCCCTATTTCACTTGCCAGGGTATCTCCTGTGGCCGTTGCAACCGTGCCCATATAAGCATAAAGAATCGGAAGGCTATGTTCCGGAAAAATTCCATATGCTACTGCCAGGGCAAGGGCTGCAGTACTGTTTGAGAATACATTTTCATAACTTCGGATTCCGGCTTTAGCCTGTGCAATCCCTATAGATTCTTTGTATGCATACTTGTATCTGGTAAACCCGCCCCCGAGAATGAAAAATGTAAGCAATAGCAAGAACCAGGAAAGCCCGCTGAAGACAATGATCAGGACTCCGAGAAGGGCAGCACTAAGAAGGGCCGAGACATCTGCAATCTTCGCCCGGTAAGCCAGAATGCCAAGGAAAAACGAGAAGGCAAGAGCCACAATCATTTTTTCCGGAGGCACCCAGTATCTGAACTCCTCAAAAATCCACATCGTCATCCCTGCGCCCAATGGCACTGAGATATTCTTATCTATTTCTGAGGGAATCGACTCAAAAAGAGAACCTGTAACCGCCCCGATCACAGCTATAAAGAAGACCAGGTTATATGAAACCGAAAGTTCCTGCCAGTAGACGATCCAGCTTGCGGCAAAGAATGCGGCAACAATTCGAAGTGCCAGGAAAGCCGAACTCCAGAGTATTGAGAAACTCTTCTTTTGATCCTGCTCCGTCTTGAGTTGAAATCAGACGCAGGATCTGTTTCCGAAAAAGAAGTCTTATGGTTCCCTACTGCCGCAACTGCAAAAGCTGCGAGTACTATATAAAAAGGATAGGGGTAAGAAAAGCTCCCCGAAATAATGGAAACAAACAGCATCAGAGCCAGGGAAAAAGCAAGGCTGGTGACATCTCTGCCGCTGCTAGAAGAGTTTCCTGAAAACCGCAGTCTCAGGAAAAAAATGACCGAAAGGAGAAAAAGAAGGTTCACTCCTGTAAAAGGAGCTATAAGAATGAGCAGGAGATAAAGGATATGCATCACAGGAATTCCTGTAATGGAATTCCCGTTTTTGAAAGGTCGAGCAGCTCTGTTCATTATAGGACATCTTTTGTTTTTTACTATTCCTGGGAAGCTACATAGAATAGGCTTATCTTTATAAATAAATAGTTGTTTTTCTTGCAGATGAGGGTTTAAAAATCCAGCTTGAAATTTAAAAAGATCTATTTTTAGCAGTTGCGGCCGGAAAAACTTTACGCAAACCCTTTAGAGATTAGTCAATGAATAAAATAACTTTTGCCTGAAATTTTGTTTTTCAGAATTCTCAGACTTTAATGCTAATTTATTATTCATTCAGTTATTCAATCATTCAGTCATTCAGTCATTCAGCCTTGCCACGAAATCTAAAAAAATTCTGATCCATAAGTATAACCAGAAATAAATTAGTATATTTATAAACCAGAACTAGATTAGTATATTTATAATCGGCAAAGTTGCTAGCAGTAAGCAGAAGCAGTACGGTTTTTCTTGAAGACCGATTAAATCCAGTTAATCAGTGAATGCAGTTATTAATTAGTGAATATTGATTTGAATCTGCAGTTCTTGACTCAAATCCGATCTGAATAAGGGCTGTTCAGGTTTCAAATAAATCGTTTGCATTTTAAATTTACTCGATACAGTATCATATCTATTTTATGCTCACTGTGAGGGAAATGAATGGAAAATTACGACCTGATTGTGATAGGCACGGGTTCTGCAATGAACTATATGAACCCTATAATCAATTCGAATCCGAAAATGAAAATTGCCGTTATCGACAAAGACGAACCAGGCGGGATCTGTCTTACCAGAGGGTGCATTCCTTCAAAAATCCTGCTCTATCCTGCAGAACTTATCAGGGAACTGAAAACTGCGCCGCTTTTTGGAATAAAGCTTGAAATAAAGGACATTGATTTCAATGCGATCATGGAAAGGATGCGCAGAAAAATCGGAGAAGACATAGAAATGATCAGGGATGGATTGGAAGAAAATCCGTACCTTGAATATTATCATGAAAGTGCGGAGTTCATTTCTCCTTATACCCTCAAAGTAGGTGAAAAGACACTCTATTCAAAGATGATTTTCCTGTGCACCGGCTCAAGGCCTGCAATCCCGTCTGTTAAGGGCCTCGAAGAAGTGGGATACCTTACAAGCGACACGGTGCTTGAACTTACTGAATGCCCAGCACGTCTTGTCATCTTCGGAGGGAGTTACATTGCAGCCGAATACGGGCATTTTTTCTCGGCTATGGGAGCAGAAGTCACGGTTATCGGGAGAAATTCCCGGTTTCTTCCGCAAGAGGAGCCCGAAATCTCAAAACTTGCCAGGATAAAAATGTCGGAATACATGAAGATCATCACGAACCATGAAGCCATAGAGGTTAGAAAAGAAGATAATGGGCAGAAGACGGTCGTTGCAAAGGACAGAAATTCGGGAGAAGAAATAATAATTACTGTCGATGAAATCCTCGTGGCAACAGGAAGAGTCTCGAATACCGATATTCTCCACCCCGAAAGAGCCGGAATCAAAACGGATTTGCAGGGCTGGATTTCAGTTAACGAGTACCTTGAAACGTCGCAACCGGATGTCTGGGCTTTTGGGGATGCAAACGGAAAATACCTGCTCAAGCATGTCGGGAACTACGAATCCGGAATAGTTTATCTCAATGCTATCCTGAAAGAAAAAGTAAAGGCAGATTACCATGCCGTACCGCATGCAGTCTTTTCTTATCCTGAAATTGCAGGGGCAGGTATGGGGGAAAAGGAAGCAGTGGAAAAGTACGGGGAGGACAGAGTGGTCATTGGCCTCAAATTCTTTGAAGATACTGCAAAAGGGGCGGCTATGGGGCTCAGGGACTATTTTGTAAAGGTGATTCTGGATGGAAAGGAGGAAAAAATCCTGGGAGCTCACATCATAGGGCCTCATGCCTCAGTCCTGATCCACCAGATAATTCCTCTCATGTATACCGAATCAAGAAGTCCGGAACCGATCATGCGCGGCATGGATATCCACCCTTCCCTGAGTGAAGTTGTGACCAGGGCTTTTTATTCCAGGCTGTCCCTTGAACACTATCATCATGTCCTGAAGCATATGGAGCTGGAAGACTGAAAAACTTACACTTATTTTTTAATCAGGTCGAAAACCCATCTGCTGATGCCCGGAGCGACATTTCCGCTATGCCTGTACAGCTCCACTTCAAGCCCCATTTTTTTATACTCCTCAATTAGCCCTGGAATCTGGGATCCGGCTTTAAAAGTGTAGAAATGAATGTACCCGCCCTTTTTTACGAACTTTGAGATTCCTCCGAGAAAATGATCCATACCGTAAGGAGTCGGCATGATAGCCCTATCAAATCCATTTTCTGGAACCTGAAAACCTTCATCGTCTCCCTCACCCGGGCAGACTGGCAGACCAGGAAAAGTCGGATCTCCGGTTTTTCCGCCATTTCCGAATTCTCCACCGGTTTTTACATAACCGGAGGTCTGAAAGAAGGTCCCAAGATCTTCCTGAATAACAGTTACCAGTTCTTCAAGCCTGTTTATCCGAATATTCTCCTTTAGGAAGGCGCAGGCAGAGGGATTTATTTCGATAGCATACACCGTTGCTCCTTTTCCTGCAGCAGGGAGCACAAAAGGACCCACTCCTGCAAAAGGAATTATAATTTGTTCCTCAGGGGTAATTTTTGAGGCTATCCTTTTTCTTTCCGCGTGCAGGCGAGGGTTAAAAAAGACTTTTTTTACATCCAGTTTATAGGTGTAGCCGTTTTCCCTGTGAATGGTTTCAGTGGATTCGCCAAGCAGAAGCTCGAAGTCAGCAACCCTGTGCTCTCCTTCAAGTTTACTTACCTTATTAAGCACAGCGCGCGTGTTTCCTCTCATCGAAAAGAGTTTTGAGGCAATAGCCTCTTTATAAGCCTCAAGTTCCGCAGGAACTGAAATTATTGCCACATTCCCTATATAATCAAAACGTTTTGGGACCATATGAAGCAGGGGTTCCTCAATTGTTCCTTTCATTGCATCTTGCAAGCTCACTCTATTTCGAAAACTCATTCAGCATACCTCTGCCTGTCAGGTTATGGGTCTTTCAGGATAAGTTTTTCAGGATAAGTTTTTCAGGATAAGTTTTTCAGGATAAGTTTTTCAGGTTATATTTTCATCTTTTAAAGAATTATCTAATATATGCTTTTGGCTTTTGCAACTAAAAGGTATGGAAAAACATAAGGATGGGAAGATACCTGATAAGGCTATTTCCGGATTACAGGCAGGACAATTTCTCATGAAAATTATTATAGAGACTCCAAAATACAGTTTCTGGAAGTACTGCAGGACAGAAAAAGGGTATGAAAGAGCTTTCTTTTCTCCCCTGCCTACAATTTTCAATTACGGCTTTGTAGAAGGAACAGAAAGTGCGGACGGCATGGAAGAGGACGTAGTGGTGCTTGGACCCCGCCTGCCGAGAGGAAGTACACTTAAGATAGAAACTTTTGACGGGATCGTAAAATTCCTGGACGATTCCATTCGGGACGATAAGAAAATTGTATATATCAGCGGATTTCGCTCTCCCATCCTGCTTGCATATTATTTCAGGCTTTATGCCCTTTTTAAAGTCTTCCTCTATGCCTTCCGTGAAAGAAAAATTGCAACATGCAGATTTGAAGGAATTGTGCTCCGAAAATTACACTAATATTTTTTACACTTGTGATTTTACTTCAGTTTCTTTTTCAAGCTCTTCTTCCTATGACAATACGCTCACCTGCAGCATTTGATTTTACGGACTGGATTCCTTTCAGGCAGTTTTCCTTGTTGTTGTAGCTCTGGTTTACAGCTATGATCTGCCCGTTCCTTGCTCTCATCCTGAAAATAGTATCTTCCCATTTCATCTGAACATACTTCAAATTTTGCAAGATTTCCCCTGAATATTTATATCCACTTTCTTGAATATATTTGATATCAATTAGTAAAATAGTCTTCTATGTAAAAATCATTCCGGATAAATATCCGATTCTCCGTTTTTCTTGACAGGGCAACTTAGAAAACTACTAATAATTTAAAGAAGCTTAAAAAAAGGTGCTTTAAATATGCCTTTTCATGTGATGCTGATCCCTACTCTTGGTTGCCCTGCTAATTGTAGTTACTGCTGGAGTTCGGAAGAAAAATCCCCGATAATGAGCATTGAAACTGTAAAAGAAGTTGTTGAATGGCTTGAAAGCCTCAGGGGAGATTCGGTTACATTTACTTTCCACGGTGGGGAGCCGCTCCTGGCAGGCGCGGATTTTTATCGAGAGGCACTGCCACTGCTTGTAGAGGGTTTAAGTCCCAGGAATATAGCTTTTGCAATACAGACAAACCTCTGGAAGCTCACCCCCGAGATAGCCAAAATTTTTGCCGAATATAATATCCCCATCGGCTCCAGTCTGGACGGTCCCCAGGAACTTAATGACTTTCAAAGGGGAAAAGGATACTACGAAAAAACCATGAAAGGCTATGAAATTGCCAGGGATCACGGGCTTAATGTGAGGTTCATTACCACATTCACTTCCCATTCCGTAAAGTTCAAAGAAGATATTTTCAATTTTTATCTGGAGAACGGTTTCACTCTCAAACTGCACCCCTGCCTGCCTTCTTTAAAAGGTGATAATCCTGAAAAATGGACACTTGCTCCGGAAGAGTATGGAGAACTTTTAATTTATCTTCTGGATAAATATCTGGAAAACATGGGCAGAATTGAGGTTATGAACATTGACCATCTATGCAAATGCGTATTCACGGGTAGGGGAACTGTCTGCACTTTCGTTGACTGCATGGGAGATACCTTTGCAGTCGGCCCTGAAGGAAACATATACCCATGTTATCGGTTTGTAGGGATGCCCGAATATGTTATGGGCAATGTTTATGACCACCCGACCATGGCAGACCTTGCTCAATCCGACGCCTGGAAGCGCATGCATCAATTTAAGGAATACGTTGATACCGCATGCGGCAAATGCTCCCATATCAAATATTGCAGAGGCGGATGTCCTTACAATGCCATAGTGCCTACAAACGGCGAAATAAAGGGTGTAGATCCCTACTGCGTTGCCTATAAGATGATATTTGATGAAATAACCAGCCGGGTTAATGAGGAAATGTTTGGGTCATCTGATATGGATATGTTTTTCCCACAAACAATGAAGCCTTCGAAACGCGGAATAATGTCCCTCATGCTTAAGAAAATATAAACCTGTAAGCAGTAATGGAAATTCGATTAATGGCAACTTTAACCGTTCTGAAGTTTGAAACCGATAGTGCTGTAAAGGAGCTTCATGAAGTTCAAGATTTGAGCAAGCAGCAGCTGGTCAATCTTGCATGATGAAGCCATTATCCTCTGATCTGAGGGAAAAAAGAAACAACAAACGGAACAATGGACTGACTTAACAGATGCAGACGAACTGAGCGGAGCTTTTTGGACATGCTGGCCGGATCTTTTTCCTCTATTTGGCCTGGCGGTTGGAGTTACTTATGGGCTCGCTGGCAGGTTCCATTAATGAAGACGTAAGGACAAGGGACATGATGGCACCTGCTCAGTATCTTGCAGGTTATTACCGCCTTGGGCTATGTGCATTCCATGGCAAACCAGCTAGGAGGCCTTTACGACCTTCAGCATGGGATTTGCAATGCAATCCTCCTCCCCTATATGGGGATGATACAATAATTCAAAAAATCAATAATTCAAAAAATCAATAAATAATTGGTCGTGTCCATGAGTCATTGATTAATTCCGAAAAAGCAAGTACATCCCCCACATTTGAATAAATTCTAGATGACTCCTTCTGTTTATGGTTTTCAATAACTCACGCCCATTACCCAATAATTCAATAATTCAGCAATTTAATCCGAAATCCACTTCTTTATGGGTTGATTTTTTCGCAGATACTAAAATCATAAATTGATTTGAATATATTATTACACATTAATGCTGTTATATGGGGGAATAGATCTGCAACAATCCGAAGAGTCATCAGTCTAGACAATGAAAGAGAATAGATTGTTCCCGGAAAGGATAATGCGCTTATTCTGGCTATTACGGCCGCAATAGACCAGATGGCACATGATTGATAGGGGTAGAGGAGAAGACTGGTTGATTTTCATATTGATTTACATTATTGGCATGTAGTTCTCCCTTTATAGTTCCAGAACCACTCATCTCATTGCTTAACGTGTTGCTGACACTTAAAGGAGTTAAAAATAATGAATGTGAGCAGCAGCTCAATACCAGCTAAAATTTTACTTTACAGCACCGCTGCGGTTATCCTGACAGTCGGAATGCGAGCGATTGCTCCAACACTCACAACCGTTTTTTCTCTGTTTTTGCTGCATTGATCCTATCTCGGTGGATGAAGAGGTACTCTGGAGTTATCGGCCCTGTAAAGAGCCAATTAAATCCGATTCTATCTTTCTGCCGATTTAATCTTAAGATTAATTTTATACATGCTCGTGTATATATATTCTAAATTTTATACATCTTTTGTGTCAATACTGCTGTGACTGCTTTATGATTGCAGAGTTCCTGATAAAGGGGAGGAAACTACCGGAACTGCATGGAGATTTCATAGCTTATTCATAGGACCACCAGCACCTTTGAAGCGCAGTGCAACAGAAACCGGACAGAATAGCAGAATTTAGAATGGGGGAATAAGTAAATAGATGAAGTAACGTTTGGGCCGATGCAGCTTTTAGTCATCGTATTTGATAATCCGAATTTCCACGGTCAGATCCGGAGTGAACTTGAGTCAGTCATGAATAAAGGAATGATCAGGCTCATTGACTTGCTGTTCGTATGGAAAGACGAAAAAGGGAACATCAAGTCTATGGAAGCCACACAGCTAGACGAGGAGGAAAGAATGCGTTTCGGTGCTGTCGTAGGAGGACTTATCGGGTATGGAGCCGACGGTGAAGAAGGAGCTAAAGGAGGCACAGAGGCAGGAATCCTGGCAGCAGCCCAGGAGAATTATGGAATAACTGAAGAAGATATTCTGGAGATAACCGATGCTGTCCCTGACGGTACCGCCGCTGCTATTCTTATTATCGAACACCTCTGGGCAAAAAACCTGAAACAGGCAATTCGCGATGCCGGAGGAGTACTGGTCTCCCAGGGCATGCTCACACCTGAACTGCTCGTCGCGGTTGGGGAAGAACTGGCAGAAGCGGTTAAATTTGCGGAGAAGAAAAAGGGATCTAAGTCAGCAACTGCATTCTGAATGGCTGCCAACTGGAATTCCGACATAAAAATATTTGGTACTTGAGCTCTGCTCCAAATTATTAAATAAGAACGCAAGTAGTAAGAGAAAGTTGGGGATGTAGTTATAAATGCAAATAATAATTCCACTTCTCCTTGCAGGCGGTATAGATTTTGCGATTCTCTGGGGCTTCCTGACATTCCTGCTCGGATATATCCCCTATCTGGGTTTTATCCTGGCTGCTCTTCCACCTATGCTCCTTGGACTATTCAAATACGGATTTGTAGGGGCACTGGCCGTCCTTGTCGGCATCTCGCTTGTCAATACGCTCGTAGAAAATGTTATTTTTCCATCTCTTGCAGGAAAAGGCCTTAAATTATCTCCTTCAATTGTATTTCTGTCTCTATTTTACTGGGCTTATGTGCTTGGGGCTTCAGGTGCACTGATTGCCGTACCCCTTACAATGGTTGTAAAGATAATTCTGGAAAGTTCCGAGGAGACACGCTGGCTGGCTAAACTGATGGAATCAGGTGGAAGTGAAGATCAGGACGAGGAAAAAGTTGTAGAAAATTCATTTTGAAATTCCTCAAGATTGACGATTTCAAAGAAATAACACCTTAACTGCTCTAAAACAGCTTAATTAGCTTACCAGACCAGGACTTACGCACTTCAGATTCAAAATCAAGCACAGTAACCATCAGATTTAGAATTTGAATTTCAGAAAGTTGTAAGCCTACTGTAGTTGATTTGGTACTTCAAATGCGTAAGTCCTACAGACATCATCAGATAAAGTATGTAAACCTGTATAACATCATATACATAAAGAAAGGATTATATTATTAGCATTCTCGAATCCAGGCCTGTGAATTGGGACTGCAGGCTCTGTAAATGATATGAGTGGGGATAATATCAAAATCAGCTGAATGGAAAGCTTATATGCTGTTTTCCAATATTTTCAGACAGACATCTGGCAAACCCTTTTCTACCTTGCCTGATCAGGCATAAGAAAGGGTGCGCCGAATAAGCTATTTTTCCATTTCAGATATCATCGGCTATAAACGCTACCAATTGCTACAGTATGAATTACTATTACTGATCTTTGATAGCTTATATTGACGTAGGTATCACTTTACTCAAATCTCTGGATACTAATATATCCGCGATTTCCTGAAGTAAAGTAGTGCACTGGTTTTGAACACTCCCTTCTCTCAATATATTATAAAAAATATCAAAGCTCTATGCTTTAAAAAAGAGTTTTTGATATTAAAAAGAAAAGACTACTCCTCCGTTACGCGGGACATAGCCTGGATGAGCAGTAAATAATAGGGAATAACAGTTCCGCATATCAGCGGACATGAAAATAACGGCAAATTAAATCCTTAAATAAAGGGGGAAGTTTAAGTAATGGCAACTTTAACAGTTCTGAAGTTTGAAACCGCAGATGGTGCTGCAAAGGCGCTTGACGTGATAAAAGATTTGAGCAAGCAAAAGCTGATCAACCTGCATGATGCGGCTATTGTTACCTGGCCTGAGGGAAAAAGAAGCCAAAGACCGAGCAGTTGCATGACCTGAAAGGTGCAGGGGCATTGAGTGGTGCTTTTTGGGGCATGCTATTCGGCCTGATCTTTTTTGTTCCTATAATTGGTCTGGCAGTAGGAGCTGCTATAGGTGCGCTGACAGGTTCAATGACCGATATCGGCATTGATGATGAGTTTATCCGGACAATCCGCAGCAAAGTAACCGAAGGCACTTCAGCCCTCTTCCTTATGACCAGCGATGCAGTGGAAGATAGAGTTCTTGAAGCCGTGAAGCAGTTAAATTTTGAACTTATTGCTTCCAACCTGTCCAAAGCAGAAGAGGAAAAGCTGCGTGCAGCCTTTGCCGAAGAATAACACAGGCAATAAAAGAAGGTTTCACCAGGGAGTTTACTCTCTGGAAACCATTTCAGTTTTTCGGAATTAATAGTCAGACAAGATGATCACCCTTTAGTGAGATCCATGCACTTGCACGGAGAATACAGCACAGTCGATTGCGGATAAATTTTTAAAATAATATCCTGGTAAGAGATTGGCTGAATCAAATCAGAAGTAGGTGAAGCTTCCTAAACACAGCAGCAGAAACAAAAAGATAAAGTAAGAAGGTATCTGATGATTAGACTCGTAAAATTTATCGCAGGAATGCGCTTCTTTGTGCTTATTCCGGTTATCGGGCTATCTCTTGCGGCTGTCATCCTGTTTATCAAAGGGGGAATCACTCTTATTCGTTTTCTGTTGGAACTGATTTCAGGAATAGAGGGGGAAACAGCTACCGAGGGGAATATAATTGTTGGAATTGTGCAGATTATTCATCTCTTTCTGGTCGGCACAGTACTCTTCATTACTTCACTGGGCCTATACGAACTGTTTATTGAACCTCTTCCTCTATCTCCATGGCTGCAAACGCATAATATTCAAGAACTTGAATTAAATCTTGTGGGGCTGACGATTGTTGTGCTTGCGGTGAATTTCTTAAGTGTTATCTTTGAAGAACAAATAAACAACCTTGCTGTCTCCGGGATAGGCTATGCTTTACCCATCGCAGCGCTGGCTTATTTCATGAAAGTGCGTTCTATAATGACGGGGAAAAATGATGGGAAAACCAGGACAGACGACAGTAAGGAAACCTCGGAGAGCGGGATACCAGCCCATTTATGCCCCGAAAAAAAGATTGAAGCCGAATTATGAACATCGATAACTCTTCAGCAGGTTTTCCAGGAAAATCCATATCTTTTCAATCGAAGGAATGAAAATTCTTTCTGCAGGACAATGCGGGTCTTTGATAGTCGGTCCTAAGGAAATCATTTCCATATCTTCATACACAGAACCGATAATTCCGCATTCAAGCCCTGCATGCACGACTTTAATCTCAGCCTCTTTCCCGAAAGTTTCGTTATAGACCTGCCTGCATTTTAAAAGCAAACCTGACTTCAGGTCAGGCTCCCAGGCAGGGTATCCGGAATCATGTTCAATCCGGGCTCCTGCCAGCTTTGCTACGGCTTCCACCGTTCCGGTAATTTCAGCCAGCTTGAGAGTAATGGAACTTCGCTGGCTTGATATAATCATTATTTCGTTTTCCTTTGTCCGCACTGTTGCGAGGTTATTTGAGGTTTCCACAAGCCCCGGGATGGTATCCGACATCCTGTAAACCCCATGCGGTAGCCCCAGAAGCAGCCCTATAAGCCTCTCTTCTATGCCTGAAGAAAAGACCCGAATGCAGGGCACTTCCTTTCTGGTGATCTCATCTCCGGCAGTTTCAAAGGCTATTTTCCTGCCAACCTCTTTGAACTCCAGAACCAGGTCAGGGTCGGTTTTTGCATATTCAACCTGAAACGCCTTCCTGATGCCTGCCACGGCTTCTTCGGCCTTCTCGATCTTTTCAATCTGAAGTGCGAAAAATGCCTCTCCTGTATTGGGGATTGCATTGTGTACGCTGCCCCCGTTTAGCAGGACAAGCCTTATATTTTCTGCCCCTATCTTTTGCTTGAGCCCGACCAGTGCAAGGGAGATAAGCTGTATCCCATTTGCACGCTGCTTGTCGATTTCAACCCCGGAATGTCCACCTTCCAGCCCCTCGACAGAGAGCCTGAAAAACCTGAATAAACTTTCTTTTTCGCAGTCAAATAGTTCCCACTCAACAGGAAGTGTTATCAGGGAATTCTGCCCGCCTGCACACCCTACTACGAAAACCCCTTCATCCTCGGAGTCCAGATTCAGGAGCAATTTTCCTTCAAAGAAACCAACTTCAAGCCCCTGTGCTCCTGTCAAACCTGTTTCCTCATCTACCGTAAAAGAAGTTCAAGTGGCGGATGTCCGATTTCTCCTTTCTGTCCTGCATCTGCCAGCACCATCCCGACTGCAAGTGCAATTCCATTATCTGCCCCTATGGAAGTCCCATCTCCCCGCATCCAGTTCCCGTCACAAATGCATTTTACGGGGTCTCTGGAAAAGTCATGTTTAGAGTCCTTACATTTCTCGCAGACCATGTCCATGTGCCCCTGCAGAACGAGTATGGGAGAATTCTCATAGCCAGATGTTGCAGGAGCTTTGATAAGGACATTGTTTAAGGAATCGGCTTTTACCTCAAAGTCCCTGGACCTGCCCCATTCCTGTAGCCAGAGAGAAATTTCTTCTTCGTGCTTTGAAAGCCGCGGGATTTTATTTATTTCTTCGAAGACTTCAAGGATCTGTTGGGTTTTCGGGTGCATAGGAGATCAGCTCATTTTTTCCGGGTTTGCGTCTATAATTAAAAGTTCCTTGCCAGTTTGGCTTTTTGGCTTTTTGGCTTTTTAGCACTATAGTCAGAACAGGATTTAACTTTTAGTACTAAGTTTTTCACATAAGGTTCTGGAAAGATCTGATCAAATTACCTTCTGGTAGAGACTAAAATGTGAGCAAATTCGATTCACTATCTGTTTTCTTTAACTCGTGTATAGATTCGTATCCGACATTGACTCGTATCTGACAGGCGTTCATGACAGGTAAAGGTTCTTTGTTACAGGTTCTTTGTTACAGGTTCTTTGTTACAGGTTATTTTCAGGACTTATTCTAATTTATTTTTAACCGAATAGATAAAATTAAAATTAAAGTTATATAAAGAACAGATTATGATAAATCAAGCCAGATGAGTAACCGGTTTCGTGATGAGAATATTAGTTTCGATATGAATATAATAGTCGGAGTGCCATAAAAATCAAAGTTGCGCTGGCGCACCCCGCTGCAAGCAACGGGGTATGTTCGCGCCACCGCTCGAAATTCCGTTAAAGGAAATAATAACCCTAAACAGTTTAGTTTGAGCAGAAGTTAACAACCGAAAAATGGAATTGATAAATTATATAATCATCAACGGTTACCGGGGAAGTTTCCATCCCCGCAGCAAGCTAGCGGGGTATTCGACTGAAATAAAGTCATATTCCGGATTTTGTCCTGAGGATATTTTTAAAATATCTTAATTCTGTTACTCCGGAGACTTTGTAATTAATTATAATCAGTTTAAAAGCTCCGGTTTTCATAACTATGCATAAATAGTCAGTTTTTACAAATTATATATTTGATTTATAGAACTGGATTTTCCTTAAAAAAGAGCTCTTTAGCCATGATTAGAAGTTTCCTGTGTGAGACAGGAAGTTTCCCTGTGGGAATAAGAGGCAACTTAGATAACTACCAATCATTTAAAAAAATTAAAATATGATGAGAGAATTAAATAAGTATATGAAAACCGAATTGAGAAATGATTTGATTTCACTAATTGGTTGGTTTATTCTCTGGTTTATCGTCAGGAGTTATGTGAATTCCCATGTTACTTAATTCTGGAATTCGAAAAAGAGAATTCCTGAAGGCTGCCTGAAACAATTTTTTGATTAAGCCGCCGGATTTCCCGAAATACAGGACAGGGGATGCAAAGGGGCAGATGTCAGGAGGTCCAATGTATTACATAAAAAACGGGTTTGGACAAAAAGGTACAGTGGCGTTCTTTCGACACTTTTTACCATTTTCGGGTAAATGTAGCACTTTTCTGAATAGGAACCTTTTCGCAGGTAAATGCCTTGTAGACTCTGCCAGGATTGCTTTTGATATCCCTGAAGCCCTGAGTGCGGCTGTAATAAGTCTTTTTGTAACATTTTGTGCCTCCTGGCGAGATCAGGAGGATTGCCAGCCGTATCCCAGTTTCCGGTGCCCTTTATGGCAATAGGTTATATGCTCAACTGCCTCACGATTGCCGGCTAAACCTTGAGAAGCTTACGGAAACTCTCATACTGATAATAAATTCCTCTTTTACAGGGACTGCTGCCAGGGCAGTTTTCCTGGAGCAGGGGTGATGCTTGCGGTCAGAATGGGAATTACCAGGAGAATTTTCTCAAATGAATCAGGCTTCGGAAGTGTCCCATAGCTGCTGCAGCTACAAAGGTAAAAGAGCCTGCCAGACAGGGGCTCATTTCCACAACAGGGACTTTTTAGATATCATTGTCATCTGTTTCATGACCGGAACAGTGTTAGTCATGACAGATTCCTGGACAGGCGACCTTGCAGGCGCCTGTATGACAAGCTACGCTTTTTCCACAGCACTTGCCGAAGCCGGGAACTACATTGTGACAGTCGGGCTCATTTTCTTTGCGTTTACAATTATCCTGAGGAATTCTATGGAGATGCTGTACGGAATTCCTGGTCGGGATAAAAGGAATCCTTACAGGATTAGTTTACATCCTGATTGTTGCGTCAGGCGCCTTCCTGGCCCTGGATATAATCTGGATATTTGCAGATATGCTTGAATACCAGATGTTATAAAGAACACGGGGGCTATATAAATTTATAACTATTGCATGTTGAATAAATAGGTGGTATTTTTACAGGTTTTTGTGGAAAACAAGCAAGGTCGTAATAAATGTGATTATTGGAAGATAACTGCGGAGACTCGGCTAGATAATATCTGCTTTTATTTAATATAAGTTTCTTATTTATATTTCTTGATATATTATATTCTTCGAATATTTAATATATATATTGGTACAATTTAAAATCACTTTCATCGGCAAACAAATCATCAGCACATAAAATAAGGATAAAATTTACCTATACTAATAAGGGTAGAATATACAAATATATTTTTCCAGAAATAAATCTGGACGATTGATTGGTAAAATAATGTTCCCAAAGTGTATCTGCCGACAGAAAGCATATTGGAAAACGAGCAGCCTTAAAATTGTATCAAACTAGGTAAAGTTTAGAGAGTGTAAGGAAATAAACGGAAAACAAACTAAGGTCCTGCATCGGATTGCAGAATCAATGAGGCCTATAGTATCATTCCGTAAATGTATTCAAGAAGACTAAAAAAAGTATTTCTAGCTGCTAAAGATGTGAAATAAAGAATTCATAGCCATCAATTCAAGACAAATGAATCCAGGAAATTTGTCCATTATGTCTCGAATAGATGTCTATGAGACTATTTTATTCCAAGCTGCTTAGAAGTTGAAATACTGTTTGAAATCGAAGCAGAGTATGTTTAATATTATATTTATATAGATTGGCATTATATTTTCCTCCATTCTTTTATATTATTCAGGCTTTGTTTCCTAAGATGTTTAGAAGTTGAAATACTGTTTGAAATCGAAGCAGAGTATGTTTAATATTATATTTATATAGATTGGCATTATATTTTCCTCCATTCTTTTATATTATTCAGGCTTTGTAGAAATTCCTCTAAATTGAGGTTATCAGATTAAATTTAATCTCAAAACCTCGAGTTGCAATTTCAGTTATAGTTTTGAGAAGTTATAATCTCAGATTTCTACAAAGCCTGAATGAGAATTCATAGTAGCCACCAGTGCAAGATAAAATGAATTCGCGAAATTTGTCCATTATATCTCGAAAAAGTAGCTATTATAATACTTCTTTCCAAGATATTTAGAGGAAGTAGAAGAAGTTTTGTGTGAACTTCTGACACAGGAAATTGATATTGCCCACAATAATAATCATTGTATTTTCCCCTATCCAATTTATCTTTTTATACTTTTTCTTTACGTATAATTTAGATAGCCATCAGTTCAAGACAAAATGAATTCACGGGATTTGTCCATCACATTTCGAAAGGCGGCTATTATGATTATTTTTCCAGGATGTTTTATTATGTTATACTTCTAGCAATTTATTTTTAAATTATTTTAGGAGTCGATCTTAATTTTAAGACTGACATACCTAAATTTTAATTGCTAGTGAGTATATAACACATATAGTTTTAGTTTATATAAAGCTTGTAGAATAAATTTTACTTACTATTAAATAGTCCTCGAAAAACTGGACGAATTTCTCGGGCATATAGAGACATACTCTCTCATTTAATTTATTCCACGGTATTACTTTAAATGAATAGTAATATAAGGTATTTAATATGTTATTTTTATTAAATAAAACCATATAGGGCTTATTAGGAGTAAAAAAGTCCTAAATTATGCATAAACATAGATAGAATCTTTAAAAATGGTTAATTTACTGAAATAAGTGAGTATTAAATTTTAAATACAAAATATATTACTATATAATTTTTATTTAAATGAATATTATTTTTCCAAAAAGCTAAGAGCCATATTCATTCTATGGATGCATATTTGGGGATTTTTTGTTTTTCTGCAATCCAATCATCCTGAAGAAGAGTCTCTTGCCTTCAAATCCCTAACATCCGGATTAATTCTTTCGCCCACTTCAACTTCTTTTTTTAATCGGGTTCACTCCCGAATCTTCAAAATCAAATCCAGCAAGTCTGACACTCTTAGCCCTGAACTCCTTTGCAATAAAAACACATCGATCTCCGTCACTAAATCCTCCAAAATTGTAGACCTTATCAAAAGGCTCTCCCTGGGTAGTTGCAATAAAGTTTTTGAAATGTGGCACGTATTTTTTTAGCTTATAAATATTATCTCCGTGGGCGTGAATCAGGACTATTGAGCCCTGTTCGCAGGCAAGGATCTCTTTTTCAATATCAGCTTCGGAATTGCCGTCAAGGTCGGTGCAGATGACTTCAGGCACAACGCCCATATCCATAAGAACTGCGGCTGCTCCGTCGGCTGCAATGACCGTAAAGGCAAAAAAATTGATCGCCGAAAGGTCGTTTCTGAGTTTTGGAGCATTCCCGCAAACCAGGACGGGCTTTCCGGAAATTACGGCTTTGAGTTCGGACAGGCTGGCAGTGTTTTTCTCTGTCAGCATGCGGGAAAGGAATAAAGCTGCCTCTTCATCACCTTCGCGGTCGAACCCGAAATCTTCGAGGATTCTTTCGTAAATCGGCTCCCAGACAGCAAAATCCGTATCAACCACTTCCTTTCCTATTTTTTAATATTAAGCTTCTATTTTCGTATTAAGTTACTTTTTAGAGCTTATTTCTTGTTGGAGTTTATTTCTTTGCAATACCCATCTTCATGGCAATGCCTTCAACATCCCAGTCCTTTACAAGGGCGCCGGAAACATCGACATCACTGCCGAGGTCAAAGGTATCGGCTCTTACCTCTTCTGCGATAAGGTTCTTCAGGGTTTCAATGAACTTCAAGACCCTCTCGTCTTCGATCCGGACAGAAATACGGATATTTTCGTCCACCACAAGGTCAAGTTCCTTTCGCATATCTTGAAGCCTGCGAATTACTTCCCTTGAATATCCTTCGGCTTCCAGTTCAGGAGTCAGGTTTGCATCCACATAGACAAGGCCTGCATCGGATTCTGCACTTGCCGTACCTTCCGGCAGGGTTTCTTTGAAATTTGCCATGCCCGGATTTACTGTAATAGTTGTCCCGTCTGCAAGGGGAGTTCAAACTCGCCGGAGTCTGCAAAGGCTTTCTTCAGAGCAATGCCGTCAACTTCCTTCAGGGCAGAGATGACTTTTCCTGCTTCCTTTTTGAAAACAGGGCCTATCTTACCTGGATCAGGGATCACTTCAAGCCCGAGTTCCTCCCAGCTTTTGCCAGCGCCTGTCAGAATAATCGCCTTTGAATTTGTCTGGTCCATAAGTACTGAACGCAGCCTCTCGACAGCCTTTGCCGTACCCTCATTTTCGGGAGAGACAATTATTCTGGATATGGGCCACCTGAGCTTCCTTCCTGCTTTCTGGCGAGCATTTGAAGCGGCTTCTACAATGGAGCGGACAGTGTCCATAGCTGCTTCGAGCTCAGGGTCCAGATAAGCTTCATTAACCGTCGGCCAGTCGCACATATGGACCGAATCGACAGCATTCGGATCTACGTTTCGGATCAGATTCTGGTACATCTCTTCAGCCAGGTAGGGCATGAAAGGAGAGAGCAGTTTCGTGAGGGTTACATAGACCTCGTAAAGCACGCAATAAGCTGCAAGCTTGTCAGGGTCATCAGCTTCGGTCCAGGTTCTCGGGCGGATAAGCTGGATATACCAGCGGGAGAGGTCTTCCAGAGTAAACTCCAGGATCTCGCGGACTGCTTTATGCAGCAGGTACCCGCTCATTGCTTCGTTTACGGCTTTGACAACGGATTGGGCTCTTGAAAGAATCCACCTGTCTTCCTCACGCAGGGCGTCTTTTACCGAATCCAGGCTAACCTTCATCGGGTCAAAATTGTCGAGCGCCATGTAGGGCAGCGGGAACCTGAAGACATTCCAGAGGATATTGATTGAGCGGTGGACGGTTTCAACTTCTTCAAGGTTGAATTTCAGGTCTTCCCAGGGTGCGCTTGAGGAAAGCACATAGGCACGCAGGGTATCGGCCCCGAACCGTTCTATAATATCAAGAGGGGAAACCACGTTTCCAAGGCTCTTGGACATCTTCTTTCCACCTGCATCAAGAGTAAAGCCGTGCATGAGCACACTCTTATACGGAGCCCGCCCGAAGCCTACCATGCTTGCTCCGAGCTGCGAATAGAACCAGCCACGAGTCTGGTCGTGCCCTTCGGTAATGAAATCAGCTGGCCACCATTCATCGAACTGTTCCCTGGTCTGCGGGAACTTCAGGGTTGCCCAGGAAGCGACAGCCGAATCAAACCAGACGTCAAAAACGTCTTCAACTCGCTTTTTCTCTCCGCCGCACTCGCAGGGGATCATAACTTTGTCCACATAGGGACGGTGAAGTTCGATATCGCTGCTTGCTCCGGATTTTTCCAGCATTTCGGCTTTGGTTCCTATTACCTCAAGTTTTCCGCACTTCTTACACTTCCAGACCGGAATCGGGATTCCCCAGTAGCGCTGCCTGGAAATACACCAGTCCCGAGCGCCTTCGACCCAGGTTCTGAATCGGGCTGAACCTGCCCAGTCAGGATACCAATCTACGGCGTCGATTTCCTCAAGCATTTTAGCCTTTATCTCGGTAATTTTAAGGAACCACTGTTCGGTTGCAAGGTAGATAATAGGAGTTTTGCAGCGCCAGCAGTGCCCGTACCTGTGCGTGACAGTCCCTTCTGCAAGAAGCCTGTTGCGTTCCCTGAGGTCTTCAATGACAATAGGGTTTGCTTCCCTGACGTTCTTGCCCTCGTATTCCCCGGCTTCGTCGGTATAGGAGCCGTTAGGGCCCACAGGGCAGAGAATCGGAAGTTTATACTTCATACCAACGTTGAAGTCGTCCGTACCATGCCCTGGCGCAATGTGTACACAGCCCGTATTTTCTACGGTTACGAAATCCGCAAGGTAAACGCCGTGCTTAATCCCGTTCTGCACAGGCACCAAATCCCCAACAGGGCTTTCATACTCAAGCGTTGTAAGGTCTTCCCCGAGCATTGTCTCAAGCACTTCATAGTCAACATACCTGCCCTGCTTGAGGACATTTTTGATCAGGTCTGTGGCTGCAATGAGGATTTCTTCCGAGCCGTCCTGCCTGATTGCCCTGAATTTCGAGTATTCAAAATCCGGATGTACAGCTACAGCCACGTTTGCAGGAATTGTCCAGGGTGTTGTTGTCCAGATCACGATGAAGGTATTTTCCTCACCTTTGACCTTAAACTTTACATAGATAGAAGGATCGACCCGCTCGGCATATTCAACCTCGGAATCTGCAATTGCAGTCTCACAGCGCGGACACCAGTTAACTGAACGCTTGCCCACATCCAGGAGGTTTTTCTCTTGAGCTTGTTTGAGGGTCCACCAGGCAGCTTCGATATAGTCGTCTTTTAAGGTCATGTAGGGATCTGACCACTGCAGCCAGACTCCAAGCCTCTGAAACTGCTCGGTCATTGCCTGCTTCTGGGTGATGGCAAACTCCTTACACTTCTCTATGAAATTTTCTACCCCAAAGCTCTCAATATCCTTCTTGGACTTGAAGCCCAACAAACCTTCTACTTTGACCTCGATCGGCAGGCCATGCATATCCCAGCCCGGGCGTTCGAGGATGTTGCGGTTATTCATGGAATAATAGCGGAGAATGGAATCTTTGATGATCTTGTTCCAGGCAGTCCCCAGATGGATATGCCCGGTTGTATACGGGGGTCCGTCAACAAAAAAAGCCTTTTTCCAGTCTTGCGGTGCTCCCGAGTTTTTCGATAAGCATCGCTGTCTTCCCAGAACTCCGTTACTTTTTTCTCAATTTGTTCTGCATCGTACTTGGCAGTGATTTCTTTTATCATAGAAGACTCTCCCTGATGAAGGATTAGCTAAAGTGAAAATACGGCAAGTGCAGGCCCTATCCTGTATCTGCCCGATGATTGCTGATAATAAACTGCCAACCGGTAGCTAATTGACAAAATCTACTACCTTGACAAAATCTACTATCAGCCTCTTATATATATGAAATTTCAAACAAATATCTGACGAATATGATATCCATATCAGGAAAGCAAATCTGCGCCTGCCCGAAAGAGAAACGGATCTTCCATACGCCAATCAATTTATTCAGTAATTACTGTACTTAATTTAAGCTTTGTTATAGCTCAAGCCTTTTCAGAAAAGGCTTGAGCGAAAACGGCGCAATGTTTGAGTTTGAGAGCCTATCCCAAACCCCTATCAGCGGCACAAGCTTTTTTAAAAAGTATGATCAAATCAGGAAAACGGTGTGATTCAAGATTACGTGCCGTCCGTGCACTACGAAATAACTTTGAATTCCCAAAAACCTTTTCAAAAAAGGTTTGATCGAAAAACCCCTAGCAACAGCGTGATCAACCGGCGCAATGGTTGAGGGAAAAAAGAGGAGAAGATTTGCCCCTCGTTTAAAAGCTTAACTGCAGAAACAATAGGTACAGAAGGGATTCATGTCTGCAGCTTCGAGTGGAGTAAATTTTTCGTTTTGTTCTGCTTTTACTTCAGGGCTAGCTTTTACTTCAGGGTTCTCCACATTGCAGCAATTTTCTCTATATCTATATGGGTGTACCCTTCTTCTTTTATATTCCACTTAAGGCTTAGGACTCCGTCATTGCATTCGGCAGCAACCCCCTGTATGTAGTCCTCCCTCCAATATCGATTTCGACTTCTTTACCCAGATAATACTTTTCAATGAACTCCTGCTTCATTATTTTCAACTCCCTATTTTCACTTTTCCGGATGAGATCCGAAAAGACAATTACCAGGATATAGTTTCAGAAAGTATATTATACTTAAAAAAACAGGGCTTCTGAACACAGTTTCTTTATCCAGAACTAAAAGAGATGTCAGCTATTAAAGCCTGCTTCAAAGCTGACCTGGATATTCGGGAAACCGGCTTAAATAGCGGTTCAGAGCCCTGAACCATCTCCTTTTAGCGAGAAAATGTGGTTCAGAGCCCTGAATATATCCCTTTTAGCTCAAAGAGCTGACTCAGGTTCATTAAACCCTGTTTCAGGCTCCTGGACAGAAGCATCAAAAAAGGGAATTTCTGCATCTACAAACCAGGTTTCAAGGAAACTCAACAGGTGGTACTTCAGGAAAACGGTAAGAGGCACACCAAGGAAGAGCAGGGTTCCGAAAATCAAAGCCAGCTCTATAAGGACAAAGGGGATCAGGAGTAGCCAGCTAAGAGAGCCCGATAGCAGAGAAGAAAAGAGGAAGTACAGAATTCCGTCAGTAAGAAGGAAAACCAGTCCAAGAGTCAGCAGAACAATTCCGAAAAGGAAAACTGTAAGGATGGCTATTACTATTCCGAGCACTAACCTTGTAAACCAGTAAACCACAATCTCCTGCCAGCTTTTCCTGAAATTCGCAAAAACAAGTCCGAAAGCCGAAAGAATCCCGGTTTTCCGGTAAATGGATAGAGGGATTGCAAGGCTTAAAAAAGAATTTATTGCAACTACAACCAGGATCAGCACAAAAATTGCACCGACAATCCAGAGAATTCCTCCCACCATCGCAGGCAAGGCAAAATCCGAGGGACTTTTGAGGATGCTCGGAATAAGAGGCAATGCAGCTATTCCTAAGAGTGCGAGAAATACAAGCCCCAGGGCTAGACGCACCAGCAAAAGATAGAATCCCTTTCCAAGGAACCTTCGTGAATAATTCCAGAATTTCACTTCGTTCCTTACCAGGGATTCCACAAAAACAAATTCCATGACACTGGAAATGTATGAAAAAATCAAAGCTAAGAGAAGAATGAAAACTATTGCTGTTATTATAATTGCCGAGGGAGACACAGACTGGATATAATCGAGCCCGATCTCATTCGAGCCAAAGGGAAATACAGGCATTCTGCCAGGCTCGATATTCGGAAAATTGTGATTAAAATCTTCCGGCCCCATCCGGTAGTTGGTACCCGAACCTCCGTAACTCGAGCCAATGCCACCTAAGAGTAAAATAATAATTGCAAGTTTTGCCCATTTCCAGAAATCAAAAGGTTCAAAAAGGGCTTTTTTTGTCCTTGAGAAAGCTCTATCCACTGCATCTATTGCATACCAGCTCATAATGTAGAATTTTACTCAGACGATAAATAACTATCCTGAGAGTTAAATTCTAAATTTCTCAGATAGTTTCTCAGACAAGCTCTGAGATGCCCGAAAATAAGAACTATAGAGGTTATTGTATACAGAGCCCATATTACCTTTTCGCTTGCAACGACTGCCAGGAGCCGGCCTTGAGCTGTTATATTACCTTAAACGCGGCCGCGAGGGTGGGACAGTGCTTCAAAGCCTGAGACTACTTCAAATAGCTCCTCGTCGATGCCGCTCTGGCGCAAACGGTAGAATGTTCCTTTGAGGTTATCAAGCAATTCATCGATGTTTTTGTCGGCGCGTTGCATCGCTGCCAGCCGGCTCGCATTTTCACTCGCAAGGGATTCGGCGCATGCCCGAAAGAGTGAGACAAAAAGGTATTCGTTGATTAGCGCCCGCAAGGTCTCGGCGCTGTCGCCTATTACCTCGGAGAAGTTCCCATTCGGCCAGGGAAGTTCAGCCAGTTTTCTTAACCAAATTTCATCCAGGGGCAGCAACCGCTGACTTTCTGGTTCATACATAGCCCCATGTTTGGGGCGATTGTAGAAGAGATAGAGTTCAGCGGCTTCCTCCTGGCTGTTGAGCTTCTCACTCTCCACGAGAATCTGCCCTATGAGAGGGGTAATGGCCTTAACCGAATTCGGCACATTGAAGAGCCCTACTACCGGCAGGTCCGCAGCCTCCAGGCGAGCATGAACTCGCTCACCAACAGCCCACACCTGAAGTTTTCCCGGAAGCTTCGCCAGCGTCCGGACCGCATAATCGGCTACAATATCATTAAACTGACCCACCAGTCCCTGGTCTGAACCGAACACTACCGCACCGATGGCACCGGAGTAAGTTTGTCTTTTCCGTTCTGCAGTTACGACTACTGGAGCGCTTTCCCGAAAACAGACACCGAGCCCCAGTTCCACGGTACGATAGTAGTCAGCCAGCGAACTCACCGATTTCTCGTATTGCACGATACTGGAGGATGCCACGGCTTTCATCGTTCGGACGACGGCTTGAAGATCTCCTGCTCTGCTTATCCTTCTGCGCAGACTCTCTGTCGTGTCACTCATGACTTCTCCTTGAGTTCCGACTTTGTTTTTGCCTCATTTTTGGCCTCCTGCCCGGACTCGGGTTCAGGCCCGGACTGGAAGCTTGCAAGTGCGTGACTGGCGATCCGGAGAATAGTTTCGCGGTCCTTCTCGCTCAATTCTGCGTCGGTATCGAACCGCTCACGAACCTCCCTAGGAATATCCTCTGCAGCTTTTCGCAGGGAGGATTCAGCATCTGTCATCCGGTCAAGCGGTACGTGGTCGAAGAGTTTCGCGGTCAATGCAAGCAGAATGATGATTTGTTCGGGCACGGACACCGGAGAAGATTCCGGCTGCTTCAGGAGGGCACGGATCCGTCGCCCATGCTCTATAATCTTCTGGGTGTTTTCGTCCAGCCTGGCACCGAACCGGGTAAAGGTTTCCAGTTCCTCGAACTGTGAGTAGGCAAGTTTGAGATTACCCGCCACATTGCGGTAGGCCTCACGCTGTGCTTTGCCGCCCACGCGTGAAACGGATTTGCCGACATCTACTGCGGGCAGCACACCCAGTTCGAACAGAGACGGCGAGAGGTAGATCTGCCCGTCCGTGATGGAAATGAGATTGGTCGGAATATAGGCAGAAATATTCTGCGCTTCGGTTTCGACAATAGGAAGGGCTGTGAGAGAACCGCCACCAAGTTCTTTACGCAGGTGCGTAGCACGCTCCAGCAACCGCGAGTGAATATAAAAAATGTCGCCGGGATAGGCTTCGCGACCCGGAGGACGGCGCAACAAAAGAGAAAGTTCACGGTAGGCACGTGCATGATGGGTGAGGTCATCGTAAACGATCAGTACATCGCGACCCTCTTCCATGAAATACTCCGCAATGGTGGTCGCAGCGTACGGAGCTACATAGGCTAGGCCGGGTGGATCGTTGCCCTCGGTTACGACGACGACGGTGTAATCCATCATGCCCTTTTCACGCAGGGTTGCCACGACCCTGGCAACGGCTGAAGCGCGCTGGCCGATGGCACAATAAACGCACAGCACATTATAGTCGCACTGGTTGAGGATGGTGTCAATCGCAATGGTGGTCTTACCAGTCTGACGGTCACCCAGAATCAGTTCGCGCTGACCGCGTCCTATAGGAATGAGTGCATCGATGATTTTAAGGCCGGTCTGGAGAGGCACAGTGACCGGAGAGCGGTCCATAATGTGCGGGCTGGGGCGTTCAATGGGCAAACGCTTGCTGGAGACGACTGGCCCTTTACCGTCCAGAGGCTGGCCTAACGGGTCAATAACGCGTCCAAGCAATCGATCGCCTACGGCAACATCCATAACCCGGCCAGTGCGCTCAACTTCATCGCCAGCATGCAGATGCCAGTATTCGCCGAGCAAAACGACTCCGATTTCGTTCTCATCGACATTGAATGCGATTCCGAAAACTCCTCCAGGAAACTTTACCAGCTCCTCGAAGCCTACACCCGGAAGACCTGAAACATTGGCAATACCTGTGGACACTGCCTTGATTACGCCCACCTCCCGTGGACTAAGTTGAGGTGTAAATGTTTTCCGCACCTTGCTTATTCCGGCGAACGTGCTGTCGAAGACGCTCTGCAGACTTTCAGGTTCCATTTTCACTGGCTCTTTTGGGGTTTTGACTCGGATTTAATCTCTTTCTCAGACGCAGGCCCGGGGTTTGGCTCAGTTTCATCGGGTTCAGGCGCAGGCTCGGCTCCGTTTTCAGGTTTGGACTGTTCTTTAAGAAGCTCGTCAACGCCCTTTTCCAGTGACTCAAGATAAGCCTCGAGACTCCACGCTACTTTTTGTCCATTCACAGTTAGTTCGATGCCACTTATAAGATCTGGATCGAGCACGAATCTGGTTTGAGCCTCCTTACCAAGAGTTTCCTGTACCGCCCCTTCGATTAAGGCACGCTGTTCGGGTGGAAGGTCAAAGGTCGTGCGAATAAGGATCGGGCTGTCAGGCGAGTTAAATTCCGAGACTAACTGCTCTCTTTCCGTATCTTTTAGCGTGTGCAGTTTTCGAACAAACACATCAACCATACGCTCTTCCAGACTTGCCCCAGCAAGATCCTCCAGCGCTTTTCTTGCAATTGCAAAAACTTCCTGTCGGGCCCGACGACTGATTTCCTGATTTAAGTTCTGTTTATCGTTTCTCAACGTTTCCTGAAGCTTTGAACTCAAGTCGGCGGCGGCCTTTCTTGCTTCATCCATAAGCCGCTGACGTTCGGCTTTAGCTTCTTCCCTCGCCCTGCTCAGGAGCGCAGAGCGCTGCCTGTCGAACTCCTCATTCTTGCGCTTGAATTCAGCTTGCTCTTTTTGGGCTTCTGCTTTTTTCGCGTCTGCGTTTGCGAGTTCATCTGCAATCCGCTTTTCCCGCGCGTCGATGGCATTGAGAATGGGCCTGTAAAGGAAGCGCTTCAACAACCACACAAGTATGAGGAAATTTAGTACCTGTGCAATGACGGTGAACCAATCGATCAGCATAGGCTTACTTTCCTGTAGTTTAAGCTATTGCGTGGTTCCAGAACGGATTGGCGAAGATGAGAATCATCGAGACTACGAAACAATAGATAGCAGTGGACTCGATCATTGCCAGGCCCACGAAGAGGGTCCGGGTGATAGTGGTTGAGGCGTCGGGTTGCTGGGCCAGAGAAGTCAGCGCCGTTGAGACAGCCCTTCCCTCGCTCAGCGCCGGTGCCATAGTGCCGAAACCGGTAGTGATGCCTGCAGTGACAATTGATGCCACCGCGATGGTAGTTGTATATGTATCCATAGCGTCTCCTTTTGCGGTTAGTGTTATTGTTTCAATTTTTATGCTCCGGTTCAGGCCCGGGCTTGTGGGTGCGTGTGGCGGCAGCAATGTAAACTGTGGCCAGGATGCTGAAGATGTATGCCTGCACCATGCCAGTGAGCAGACCGAGAGCAGTCATAATAATCGGAAAGATCAAGGGTGTGATAATTAGCAAAATGCCAAGAATCATCGACCCGCTCATCATGTTGCCGAACAGACGAATAGCCAGAGCCAGCGTGCGGGAGAGCTCGCTGATGATATTAAACGGCAGCATGATCAATGTCGGCTTCGTGTATGATTTGAGGTAGTCTCTTAATCCTTGTTCCTCTATACCGAATATCGGCACTGCGACAAACACACATAACGCGAGCGCTGCAGTTGTTGAGAGTGATCCGGTTGGAGGCTCGTAACCCGGAACGAGAGTAAAGAGAGTGGCCATGGCAATGAAAAGAAAGAGCGTGCCCAGAAAACCGATATATTTCCGCGGTTCACTCAGGCCCACATCTTCAATTTGGTCCAGAATGCCTGTGACGATAATTTCCAGAAGGTTCTGCCAGCGGGAACTTTCCAGACCTGTGGAAAGTTTGCGCGTAATTATTTTTGAACTGACCGCGAGCACAACCATCAGTACCCAGGTGAACACAATAGTGGCGTTGAGCTTGAGGAAACCGTACTGCCAAAAAACCAGCTCGTCAGGACTAAGTCGCATGAGTGGTCTCCTTTGTCAGTTGATTCGGTTCTTCCTCAGGCTGTCGGGTGAGCCGCACCACGATACGACGTGCAATGATAAAACCAAGAAGGCATATGATTAACCTCTCCCAATGGTTGCCCGAGGTAAAATAAAATCCGACCATGACGGTGCTTGTCCTCAATAGCAAGCTGCCGAGGAACCAAAGCGCAGGTTGTTTGGACGAAAGCCCCTTCTGAACCGTCCACCAAAGGCCGCCGAAGAAAATCATTCCAAGCAAAAAGCCTGCTGCCAGAGCAAGGATCAGACTCAAAGTTTCACTCATCGTTATCCTCCTGTTCCTCTTTTATTTCCTGGTGTTCTCTGGCCACCCAATGCCACGCATTCAAACAGCCGATGAACAGGCCGATCATCAGCATCATGAGGGTCCAGGAATAACTTCCGGGATAGTGCTTGTCCAGCCAGAGGCCAAGTACCGTGCCCAGAAGCGTTGGAATCACCACCGACCAGCCGATAATCCCCATCATTCCCAAGCCAAACCAGACATTCCGTTTGACATTACGTTGTGCTCTGAGTTTGTGAGCTGCCTTGGTACCAACCTGCCCGGCCAGGGTCGGCTCGTTCCTCTGTATTTTCTTTTTCGGCTCGTCAGTCATGCTGAAACTCTACGAAGCGGCGAATGAATCCGCTTTCTAATTTCGCCATTGCCGAGCGCATATTTTGCTCGTACTCGTCCATGGCAAGAAACTCCTGTTCCACAGCCTCCCGCAGTTGACGGAGGTCCGTTCCGGCAATAGCATTGCGCACAGAGACCAGCACGTCCTGACCGGTCTTGATCAGGAAGCCTTCGTCGACGGCAACATATAACTCGCCCTCATACTCGTTTTCGTAGATAAGAATCCCAGGTTCCAGGGCCGCAACGCAATCCAATCGGTGAGGCAAGAGTCCAAATGAACCGTTATGGGTCTCTGCGACTATGCGGGATACGCCTTTCTTCTCGGCGAAGATCCGGAAAGGCAGGAGAATCTTAAGATTCATGAGTTCCGGTTTCATTTTGGCCTCCGGTTGAGGTTTTGGCTTTCGCTTCGTCAATCGCCCCGATCATGTAGAGCGCACTTTCAGGGTAGTCTTTGAATTCGTCGCGCAGAATGCGTTCACAGCCATCGAGTGAGTCCTTGAGACTGATGAATTTGCCTTTGAAACCGGTAAACTGCTCAGTGGTGAAAAACGGCTGTGTGAGGAATCGCTCCAGCCTGCGGGCGCGGGCAACAATATTGCGGTCTTCCTGAGACAGCTGTTCCAGGCCGAGCATGGCGATGATATCCTTGAGTTCCGAGTATTGCGCGAGCGTCTGCCTTATTTCCTGGGCCAGGCTATAATGCCGTTTCCCTATGATGCCAGGTGTGGCCATTTTGGAACTTGACTGCAACGGATCAATGGCCGGATAAAGTCCCTCACTTGCCCTTTTGCGCGAAAGAACAATAGACGCCGAAAGATGTGAGAATGTGTGTACCGCCGCAGGATCAGTGAAATCGTCCGCAGGCACATATACGGCTTGAATTGACATGATGGCTCCGGCATCCGTGTTTGAAATACGTTCCTCAAGTCCGGACAATTCCGTGCCCATTGTTGGCTGGTAGCCCAGGCGTGAAGGCATCTGCCCCATCAAGCCGGACACTTCCGAGCCGGCCTGGATGAACCGGAAAATGTTATCGATAAGCAACAGCACGTCGAGGTGCTCGTCGTCCCGAAAATACTCTGCCATTGTCAGTGCTGCATGACCCACACGGAAACGGGCGCCTGGTGGCTCATTCATCTGACCGAACACCATGACCATATTCGGGAGCACGCCTGCAGCCTTCATGTCGCGGTAAAGCTCCTCCCCTTCACGGCAACGCTCGCCTATGCCGCAAAATATGCTTACTCCCTGGTGATGCTTGACCATATTATGAATCATCTCGGTTAGCAACACAGTCTTGCCCACGCCCGCCCCGCCGAACAGGCCAGCTTTGCCGCCGCGCTCGAGCGGCACGAGCACATCGATAACCTTAATTCCTGTCTCGAAGACCTCGGATCTGGTGGATCTCCGTGAAAGCGGCGGCGGAGCCTGGTGGATTGTACGCCATGTTACATCTGAAGGTGCAGGCTTGCGGTCGATAGCATTTCCAAACACGTCGAACATTCGTGAGAGAATTCCCCTGCCGACAGGCGCTTTTAACGGCCCGCCCGTATCTTCCACAGCCATACCCCGGGCGAGACCTTCCGTAGGGGTTAGTGCAATCCCCCGGACTCGGTGAACGTCCAGATGGGTCAAAACCTCAATGGCTATTTGTTTCTCTTTTCCCACACGCAGCAATGAGTAGATGGGGGCAAATGTGCTTCAAAACGTATATCTACGATACTGCCGCGCACAGAGACGACTTTGCCGAGATCCGAGGGATTATTTTGATTTCCCATCTGGTCATTAACAGCTCCTGTCATGTTTTCCTCGTACCCTTTCACTTTTGAAGTACCCTTTTCCGGGGCGTAACTTGTGAGGGTGAAGGGTATAGAGAATTGACATTCGATTTAGTGCCACAAAAAACAAAGTGTGCAGAAAATGATAAAGAGAACCTAGAATGGTGTCGGTTTTCAGGCAATACCTTAGGGTATTATATCGCCTTATCAACCCTGTTTTTCCCGGTGAATATTTTCCCGATGAATGTTTTTACCGATGAATGTTTTTCCCGGTGAATGTTTTTCCCGATGAATGTTTACCGGGAAGTTATTCATTGGTTTGTTCCCCTTTCCCATAAAGAAATATATCATTTAAATATATTAATTTGACTTGATATATTTTCCTGATCATGTCTACCGCAAAAGAGAGTTTAGAATTGAATATCCTATATTCCACAGTATTTTTTTGAAAATCAGATTTGCGCTGGCCCACCCCGCTGCAAACAACGGGTATGTTCGCATCGCAGCTTCAGATTCTAAAAGGAAACAATAACCCTGATACGATTTAGTTCGAGCAGAAGTTAACAAACAAAAAAACGGAATTGATAAATCGCATTATAAACGGTTCTCGGGGAAGTTGCCCTCCCTGCAAAAAGCTGCGGGGTATTTGACTGAAATAAAAAGAAGAAATGAGGCAATCCTCATTTAACTTTTACAGTTTTCGAAGAAACCAATTTTCCTTGAGCATTATACAAATAAGACGCGTCGCCTTTGTTATTCCAAATGAATGAATATTTATTCCAATATAGCGTGCTTCCGGAGTTTTTACCGGTTCCGCTTCTGAGAGTTACCGAAGATTTGGATTTTAACGTATATGAAGAAAAAGTATAGGTGTGCTTCGCACCCACGTCCTTGATTTTCCAACCTTTCAGATTTACTGATGTCTTTCCACCATTTGTAATTTTAACATATTCTTGATACGGTTTTTCACCGGAACCTCCAACATCCAAAGCACTGATATAAGCCGAGCTGGTCGAACCACTTGTCTTATCCGTGGCACCAAGAGCAAAAGGAATGGTACCCAAAACTAAACACATAGCCAAAAAGATAACAACTATTCGATTTTTAGACATTTAATCACCTACAATAAATTACTACCCTAAAACAGCACAACTGTTACATAGTACAGAACTTAACTCTTTCGATTTTATAAAAAAATGAAATTAGAAAAACGATGTCAAAGATGTCTGTAAGAAGTACGAGTCCCCTAATGATCAGAAAGCCTGAGGGAATTTTTCCCTGTCATGCAGGCCATCCGGCTTGGAGCTAAAAAAGGATATATTTATCCAGTTTCTTTGAGGAGTTAACTATTTTTTTCGAATGTGTTTGTAGTGTTGCAAATTTGCTGTAAATTCTCTTTTCAATAACGCACAGTTTTTATGGTAAAACCTGCGTATATTCTCATTTTTCAGCAAAATTGTTGCAAAGGTGCAGAATCGACCAAACTCTAAAATTTTATTAAATTTAAAACTTATTGAATTTTACAAAGTGAGTATATAATAGTGCATAGAGCGTTTCTCCACAGCTATATATATATAAATCATACGGATATTATTTATATTATAAAAAGGAGACCACACCAAAATGCGAGAGTTTACTGTCATTATCGAACAGGATGAAGACGGGATTTACATAGCTTCAGTTCCAGAACTTTCGGGATGTCATACTCAGGCTGAAACACTTGACGAATTAAACAAAAGAATAAAAGAAGCAATTGAACTCTATCTTGAAGTCAAAGCAGACAAAGGGGAAGAAAAGCATCTTGATTTCATTGGGATACAGCAAGTTAAAGTTGAGGTTTAAATACATAGGTTTTCCAGTAAAATTTGCTTATTTTTGCGGTTTCTTGTTGTTTTACTTTACTATTCCCCATGCAGTCAACTTTTTCTTAATATCCCGTAGCTCATCATCGGAAAACAAAAGTCCCTGGTAATGCCTCATGCTTGTTAAATTGGCCTAGTACCAGCGAAGCTGTCACCACCCGCAAAGTAGGCCAACGCTATATGTTAAAATCTTCAGAAGGCAGCATGTCTACGGTTCTTTCTACTTGTTTTTGTCTTTATTAGTTTTACAAGTTATATATACGCCACAAATTGCTGCAAATGAAGCCAATATCGCACTGATATTAGTAATAATTTGAAGTAAATCTGATGTCCTGTTTTGTGTTGGTGCTTCTGGTGTTTCTCTTGTTACTGTAGTTTTCTCATATTCTCTTACTACTGTAATTCTGTCATATACCTTAGCGCCATCTGGAATTTTATCCATTCCCGGCCAATCGTTATTCTTTGCTCCATTTACGAGAAATGATGTGAATTGTGCTCTAGCGTTATTATCTGCCAGTACGGCTATTATGTCAAATTTTCACAGATATGTGGACAAAATGCACAGATTATACTAAAATATCTTTCTAAATGTTTATATTTTAGATATTGTAATTTAGAATTTACAGAAGATTTTATACACTGCCAATGCGTTTTATTCTTTCACTTTATTTATTCTATTTGTATATTTATGAGGAAATATTCTGAAAAACTTTCTTCATTTCCGATCTTCTTCACTCCCTGTTTTTCCCCTGAATCTCTTTAGCCTCTCTCTTTAAACATTTTTGCCAGCATTTGTGTTCGAGGAGTCCCTCTATACAGATATTCTTTTATTTGTGTTGATTTTTTTGATTTTTTTGACTACGGATTTTTTTTGACTACTTATCCTTTTCCAGGCTTTTTTTCGGGAATCAGGCACAGAGGCCAGATTTTTCAGCTTCTTTTTTCCAGGATGCTCTTTTTCATTCTTTCTTTTTCCGCAGGAAATGCGGCAAGTGGGAATGTTGACAGATGCAGCCTGAAAAGTTCGGGTTTTTAGGGGAAACTTCCTGACCAGGCAGAATTATCCACGAGACTGAGCGCCAAAAAATATTGAGTTCTTCAGATGCCTTTTTTGGAATTAGCTTTTTTTGTTTTTCGAGATTAACAGTCTTACATTTTATCAATAGAATAGTTCTTTCAAAATTATGACTCGATTACTCAGTTGTGCGTTTGTCATATTATAACGCTAGCGTGAGCATTGTTCCTCTTTCTTAAATTTTTATAGTGAAATACAAATTCAGTAACTTTATATAGTTGATTCATATTGTTCCATCAATATATTGTAATGTTATTTAACTAACATTATATGATTATACTCTACAGTTCCCAACCGAAAGAATCACACTTATACGCTTAAAACAAGCTTGAATGGAAGAATATTGCATTAATGGGGTGCATTCTTTCAATTTCAGGTGCAATTATTTATGTATAAATATAAACCAACATATAAAATATTAATATTATGCACTTCTGTGTATTTTAAATTTACACTTTATTACTCACACTATTGTAAGAGTTTCGTGACATTCGAGGCAACATCTGCAAAACTTTCTCCAAAAAAGTTTTGAGAATAAAATTTCGAGAATATAGTTTTCAGAAGAGAGGTCATACAGATGAGTAACGAGCTTAGTATTGGTAAAAGCTCCCAGTACGTAACTAAAAATGGAGAAAACACATACAAGGGGGTCATAGTCCCTCACAATATAACTGTAGTCCTTCCGGTTTTCAATGAGGAAGTTTCAATAGGGAGCGTAGTCCTACAAACAAAAAAATTCGCTGACAGAGTTATTGTTGTGGATGATGCAAGTTCCGATCGTACTGCTGAGGTAGCTGAACTTGCAGGGGCAGAAGTAATTCGTAACACCAAATATAGAGGATTTGAGTTTCCAGTAAAAAAAGGCATTGAATATGCTAAAAATTCAGAATTACTCTTATTTATGGACATCAGCATTTGCCATAATCCTGAACTAATTCCTAAAATACTTGAGCCTATTCAAAAAGAAAGCTTTGATATTGTAATTGGCACCTGTTTTAATAAATCAAATAGATTACAAGAAAATGTATCTTTTTTAAATAACAGACAGGTAGGAAGTGGCCCTGTTGGGTTCTTTGCTTTATCGAATAAATGCTTTGATGTATTAAGTTTTTCGAAAGTTCACACGTTTTCTGTAAATGCTATTCTCTCTTTTGCTGAACATAATAATCTGAAAGCAACACATATTGATATTGAAGAAGAGCACACATTTAGCTTATTTAAAAGGTATAATATTGGGGTTGTCGTGCCCGCATACAATGAGGAAGTTTTGTTAAGTGAGACAATAAAGGGCATCCCAGAATATGTGAGCCGTATTTACATAATAGATGACTGTAGTTCTGATCAGACTCCTGAAGTTATCAAAAGCTTAACGGACCCAAGAATTGTTTCTTTGAGGCATGAAATAAATCAAGGTGCCGGGAAATCCGTTATTGATGGATATAAAATGGCTCTGAAAGACAAAATGGATATAGTTGTCGTAATGGATGGCGACAATCAGATGGACCCATCCCAGATGCCTCGTCTTTTAATGCCCATAATAGAAGGTAAAGCTCATTATACCAAAGGAAATAGGCTTATAACCAGGGAATCTCGGGAAGGTATGAGCACGTGGAGGTTCTTTGGAAATGCTTTACTGTCACTGCTGACAAAAATCGGAAGTGGCTACTGGGATTTAATGGACCCTCAAAATGGTTATGCTGCTGCTTCTCGAAAAGCTCTGGAAACAATAGATCTTGATTCTATATTCACATATTACGGTTACTTAAATGATATACTTATCAAACTCAATGCATATGGAATGACGGTGACTGATGTCGTAATTCCTGCTCGTTACGGAAATGAAAAATCATCTATAAATTATCGTAAATATATCTTAAAAGTTGCTCCCATGCTCTTCAGGGGGTTCCTCTGGCGGCTGAAGACTAAATATATACTTTTAAGCTTCCATCCACTGGTATTTTTCTATCTTGCAAGCATGATACTTGTACCTTCTGGAATTCTTTTTGACCTTTGGATCCTTGTACAAAAATTGACGCGCAATTTTGTCTCTCCAAATTATCCATTGCTTGCAGTATTTATTACTCTGATGGGTGTGCAACTGTTACTTTTTGCGATGTTCTTTGATATGCAGTCGGATATGAGTAAGAAACTGGATCATAATGTTCAATTGTAATTTTTTATTCTCGGGAGTCGAAAATTTTGAGAGTTCTTATAGACATGGGACATCCTGGTCACGTGCATTTCTTTAAAAACGCTATTTGGAATCTCCGTGAAAAAGGTCATGAAGTGATGGTTACTTCTAGAGACAAAGAGGTGACTATTGACCTTTTAAACGCTTATGATATTCCTCATAAAATTCTGACATCTACAGCGCCTGAAAATGGTAGTGTATTTAAGGAATGGATCGTTCGAGATTACAAATTTCTGAATGTTGCAATCAAATTTAATCCCGATGTTTTGGCAGGGATTATAAATCCATGTGTAGCACACGCTTCCTGGTTACTAAGAAAAAAGCATTTATATTCAATGACACTGAGCACCAGAAATTTGCTCGAAAAATAATTAATCCTTTTGTTGAGAAAGTTTATACTCCTTCCTGTTTTTATGAAGATTTCGGGAAAAAACAGGCTCGATATAAGGGGTATCATGAACTTGCATACCTGCATCCGAATCACTTTTCTCCAAATCCGGCAGTTCTTGAAGAGATAGGGTTAGGTGAAACTGATACAATAATAATTTTAAGATTCGTTTCCTGGAAAGCGCATCATGATACGGGACAAGCTGGAATTAAAAACAAAGTAAAACTTGTAAAAGAACTGGAAAAATATGGACATGTATTGATTACTTCGGAACAGCCTTTAGGACCTGAACTGGATAAGTACAAAATAAAGGTTTCACCTGAAAAACTCCATGACCTTCTTTATTATGCAACTCTGTACATCGGAGAAGGAGCCACAACAGCTTCGGAGTGTGCTGTTTTAGGTACTCATGCTGTATATGTAAACACCTTACGAACCGGTTATACTAACGAGGAAGAATCAAAATACGATCTCGTGTATAATTTTTCAGATGAACAAAATATGGAAGAAGAAGCTTTCAGAAAAGCATTAGATTTACTTGAAAATCCAAACTTAAAATCTGAAGGTAAGCAGAAAAGAAGAAAATTACTCCATGATAAAATTGATGTTACTGAATTTATGGTAAAAGCAATGGAAAAAGCTATTCATTAAATATAAAAGGGACCTGTTATGAAAAACATAAGAGAAAAAATCAGAAATAAAACAGCATGCGTCGGAGTAATAGGGCTTGGATATGTCGGCTTACCTCTTTCGATGGCATTCTCCAAGCATTTTAACACAATCGGTTACGATGTATATGAACAGTGTATAACCAATTTAAAATCTGGCAAGTCACATATTCTTGATGTCACCGATCTAACCCTTCAAAAATACGTAAATAACTCCTTTATTCCCACTAAAGATCCAGAACAGCTTAAAAACTGCGATTTCATAATAATCTGTGTTCCAACTCCATTGACTGAACAACTTGAGCCTGATTTGAGTTATATCAAAAGTGCAAGCAAAACTATTGCTTCAGTTTTAAGAAAAGGACAATTCATAATTCTGGAAAGTACTACTTATCCGGGAACAACTGAGGAAGTTGTACTCCCAATACTGGAAGGCACTGGACTGAAAGCCACGGTTGATTTCGGTTTAGCCTACTCTCCGGAAAGGATTGATCCCGGAAATAAACAATATTCTGTAGAAACCACACCAAAAGTTGTTGGTGGAATCAACGACGAGTGTACGGAAATTGCTTTTGCTCTCTATGAAAGCATAATCGATAAAGTCATTAAAGTAAACGATGCCAAAACAGCAGAAGCTGTAAAAATTGTGGAAAATATTTTTAGAAATGTGAATATCGCACTTGTAAATGAACTTGCCCTCATTTTCGAAAAGATGGGGATAGACACCTGGGAAGTTATTAATGCAGCTTCTTCCAAACCCTACGGATTTATGCCCTTTTACCCTGGTCCCGGTATAGGTGGGCATTGTATTCCTCTCGATCCGTTCTACATGTCTTATAGGGCTAAAAAGTTCGGTTTCATCCCCAGATTTATTGAAACTTCAGGGGAAATAAATGATTTCATGAAAATTCACGCGATTAACCTCATTGAAAAAGGTCTGTTAAAGGTTAACAAAAGAATATACGGATCACAAGTTGCTGTTATGGGCCTTGCATATAAAAAGAACATTGATGATACCAGAGAGTCCCCTTCAGTTAAAATTATTGAAGAACTTGTAAATTTAGGTGCTGATGTAAAAGTCTATGATCCATATGCCAGTTCAATAAAAACTAAAATAGGAAAGTTTTATTCTGAAGCTACAATTGAAGAGGCATTGAAAGAATCTGACTGCGTAATTTTTGTCACAGATCACAACTCCTTCAGAGAGCTAAATATGAAGGAATTATGCAAACTAATGAATTATCCTGTTATTATTGATTGTAAAAATTTGAATTTTTGCGTTGAAAATGCCATCCATCTGGGCATTGGTAAAGGAAATAACGGTATGCAATAAAAACTGTATTGATCCTGTCAACGTTTAAAAACAGAATTTGGCCCAGGTATGAAATTATGACCACAAACTGTGATCAATTTATCAACAAAAGTTTACTGGTATTGACACCTGCTTATCCTAATGAAAGTGGTAGCTATATAGGGAACAGTTTCGTAAAAAATCAAGTTGATGAATTGAAAAAATACTTTAAAGAAATTATTGTTATCTCCCCTGTTCTTTTCAGTTTTAAACAATATCCTAAAGATAAATTGTGTAATAATTATAATTACGAGAATGTTAGGGTTTACTATCCCCGCTCCTTTTATATGCCAATTCTTTATTTTAGAAAAGTATTGATTGATAACCGTCTGCAAATTGTAGAGAATTTAATAAAAAAAGAGAATATTTCTTTTGATATTATTCATGCTCATTTTACATGGCCATCCGGATATATTGGAGTTAAACTGAAATCCAAATATAATGTGCCTGTAGTCATAACGCTTCATGCCAATTCGGAACGCTTCTATCAGGAAGTGGACATGAACTATCCCCTTTAAACTATGCCTGGAAAAATGCTGACGCATTGATTCGAGTTAACAGAAAAGATGTACCAGTATTAAAGAAGTTCAATGAAAACTCATTCTCAATTCCAAATGGTTTTTCATCAAGATTTAAGCCGCTTGATCAAAAGGAATGCAGAGAATCATTGGGGCTTCCTCAGAATGTAAAAATTCTTTTTACATTAGGCTGGTTAATTGAGAGAAAAGGGTTTAATTACCTCATTGAGGCAATGGATATTATTCAAAAGGAAAGAAAAAATGTTTTTTGTTTCATTGGAGGTTCTGGTAAACTAAAAGATAAATTACAGAGCCAAATAAATGATTTGAAGCTGGAAAAATACGTAAAATTAATTGGATTCATCCCTGATGAAGCATTACCTCTTTGGATGAATGCTTGTGATGTTTTTGTACTTCCAAGCTTGAGCGAAAGTTTTGGTGTTGTTCTTATAGAGGCAATGGCATGCGGAAAACCTGTAATATCAACTTACAATGGTGGCAGCGAAGAAGTTGTAATTTCTGAAGAATATGGCTATTTAGTTGTAGTAAAAAGCCCAGAAGATATTTCTAAAAAAATTATAGACGCTTTGAATAAAGAATGGAATTGCGAAGAAATATTAAAATATGTGAAGCAGTTTGCGTGGAGTGATGTGACTGTAAAAACATTACAAATTTACAGAAACATTGTTTGAAAATAACGTTTTATTAGGCTTTGTACTTTGTAATCTTTTCTGAGATTGTCAGGTTCAATTCTATGAATTGTGCAACAAAAAATATAGCTACAAGATTTTGCTTATTTTGGTAAGATACTTGGATAACACGGGAATAATTAACTGCAAATAGACTAAATGGATAAAATCTCCTTTTGTGTCGGAAAGCTTAGGGAAAATTTCTAAATAGTAAATTGATATTGTTCTTGGGAAGATCAGAAATGAAGATATATTTTAAAAAAATCAAAGATTTAGATACATTTTTCGCCATATTGGGAATGATAATAGGCATTATCATTTCTTCAATGTATCTTTTAAGTTCGACTATGTACTTATTAGCAGTGGGAATTGCTATTTCTTTAGCATCTACTATATATATTCTTATTAAAAAGAATTCTCAGTCTATTTTAGAAGTTTATGAAACAAAAAAAATGAAAATTATATACAAAATATTATTTTTTAATCTATTTTCAATTAGTATTTGTGTACTTCACTTTTCTGAAATTCGTCCCCTTATTTATTTTATATTAATATCTTTATGTGCAATGGTTTTATCCATTTCTATTTTATGCGTAGATTCAAAAAAAGAAATCTTATTTCACATACTACAAATTTTCATGATTTCTCTCAATTTAATATATTCAATCTATTATTTTTTTAGTTATCTACCATTATCTGATTCATCTAAGCATTTAATAATGAATAATCAACTTGCAATTGACGGCAATATATCTGTTTTATGGAGCAAAGAAACTTATTTCCCTTTAATGCATTTACAAGTTGCGATTACTAAACTTTTGCTAAATTGTGATATCATAGATGCATCTAATATTGCAATTATACTTCCGTTTGTTATCTCTTCGATATGTGTATATTTAATTGTAAGAACTTGTTTTGATGAAAAAATGGCACTTTTTTCTCTATTAATTTTAAATGTCACTGATTATAATATATTATGGGGCTCCCAACCTCAAACGACTACATATGGAGTTTCCCTAAATTTCTTTATAATGTATATAATTGCAAAATTATATTTATTCACTTTTGATAAGCTTGATAATCATCATAACAAAGACTATTATAACTGGGCAATTATTCTAGTACTGCTGATACTATCTATGTTTTTAGCTCATGCTGTTTCTTCTTTTATATTATTTGTCACACTAATTGGTTTCTCTTTATTCATAATTAGTTATAATAAAGTATCTGGGAAGAAAACATCTACTGATTTCGTGAGTGTAACTATTCTAGCAGCAGTTGGATTATTACAGTACTGGATGGTAGCTTTATATTCGAAAGGAGGCAGACCGTTTTTTGATCGAATGGTACAAAGTTTAGGACTACATATTAGTAATTATATGGGTTTCTTAAATAGGCCAGAAACTATTCTCGAATATGCAGTTACATTGCCTCCTTTTTCTGAAAGGTTTGTGAACCTAATAGGTTTTTCTATTTTTCTTCTTTTTCAATAATTGGTGGATTATTTTGGATATCGCCTAAATATCGTAATAGACTTACTTTATCAATAATAACTTGTGTTACATTACTTTTGAGTATTACATTTGCATTTCCCTTTTTTGGTATAAGAAATATTATACCAGATAGATGGTTTATTTTTGAATATTTTTTCTTAAGTATGATGACTTCTTTTGCATTAATGGAAATATTAAAACGAATTCAGAATCCCAAAACAATTAAAGTATTTATTATGACATTTTTCTTTTTGTTTTGTTTTCTAATGACTTCAAACACTGTTTCAAACACTGATAGCCCGTTGTGGCTTAAAAATTCAACCCCTTCAGTATTTTTTACTGAAAATGAAATGAAAGGATTTGATACTCTATCTAAATATTCGTCAAATATTATCAGTGATTATCAATTTGGACGCACAACTTTAGAGATAAAATTGGGACTTGAAAATAGAACTATATCAAACCAGGATCAAATATATAGTGAAAATGACACAATTTTTTTATGGAGAAAATATACTCTTAATAGACCAGTAAGGATTCAGCGGGTTTTGAATAATAGCTATAATGTAAAATACACAAAATTGGAAACTACTACTGAAATTTTTGGAAATAGCTTTCATGAAAAACTGAACATGTATGATAAAGTTTACGATAACAACGAAATAATTGGCTATTATTTAATTAATTAATTAATTAAAGTTGTTTTGACTATATTTTGTTGAGGAAAATATATGACTAAAATACTTGTATTACATGTAAAAGTTTCAAATAGAGGATCTCAAGCTTTAATATCTTCATTAGTTGATACTGTACAGAAATATATCCCGAATTCTCAATTTACTTTCATGGGAATGGAAACTGATCAAAAAGAAATTCCAATAAAGAAACAACTGGCTCTGAAACCATTAAAGAATCCATATCCCTGGATCTATCTAATTGAATGTTCTGTAATCAAAATGTTAAAACAAATTGGTATTTCTTTTCCAGTTTCGGAGAAATCAAGTCTGTTTTGTTATTATGATTCAGATATTGTCATAAACACAGGCGGAGATCATTTAAGTGGAGAAAAATTTGGGTTGGCTAGTCTATTAAACATATCATATGCTATTTTGTTAGATAAACCTGTAGTTCTTTATGCAGAGAGCTTAGGTTACTATAAAAATTCTTTTTTTAGTTTCATCGCAAATCAGGTATTAAATAGAACTACATTAATAACCGTCAGAGAAGATTTATCCAAACAATATCTTGAGCAAAATAAAATCACAAAACCAAAAATATATTTAACGGCTGATTCTGCTTTTAACCTGGAACCTGTATCTCAATCAGTTGTTCTTGAGATTTTATTAAATGAAGGCGTAGATGTTAATAATCGACCACTTATTGGAATAAATCCTAGTGGTTTAATAAACCAATATAGAAAATCAGGTTCAGAAGACTCAAACGAAGAGGTTGTAGGTATATTTGCAAGAGTAATTGACAGTATAATTGAAAAATTTAATGCGAATATTATTATGATCCCGCATGTATATACGGAAGAAGTTAGTGATAAAAAGGTTATCTCTGAAATATACAGTGTTATTAAAAATAAATCTAAGGTAAATATACTACAAAATGAGTACAATGCTGATGAATTAAAAGGAATAATTGGAATATGTGATTTATTTGTAGGTGCAAGAATGCATGCCACAATTGCAGCAACATCCATGTATGTGCCAACAGTTGGAATTGCTTACAGTCATAAAATGCATGGAATTATTGGACAGATGTTAAAGCAAGAGAATTATATAATAGATATTGAAGATCTTAATTATGATAGTTTAATGAATAAAATTTGCGATTGTTGGAATAATCGCGATATTATAAAACAGGCATTGAGAATAACAATTCCTCAAATAAAAGAAAAAGCTTTGTTAAATGGGAAATATGTGAAAGATTTGTTAGATAACTTATAAATTCATTCATCTAATTCTTTTTCCACATATTTTTTGAATTTATTGAATTTACGATAATACTATATGGTAACTTGTATAACCACATAACTCTTAAAGGCACTTTTGCTAACATTTTTCTAATAATTGGATTAGAAGATATTAGTACAGTAAAACAAACATATATGGAAAGAATATAGTCAATAAGATCAGGATTTAGTACTTCTTGTGATTTTGAGGAGTTAGAAATAAACTTTAATCTAGCGTTCAGACTTTTCTTTTTAAAGTAAAGCATTCCCATCTGTGATTGAGTAATCCTGTTATCATCTATTTTTATTAATTCTAATTCGTTTTTCATATCACATAACAACTGTGACATTTTTTCGGTTCTTGTAACTACTACTGATGTACCTTTATTGTCGTGTGAATATTCGGGGAGCCAAGCATCCCCAAAAGATGCGTCAGATAACTCACAAAATCCATCACTACAGGTTAAACAACTTTTTGGATAAAAGAAATGAGAACCTATAAACCACCAATATTTCCCCAGTGAAATTTTCAAAGTAGATTTTGTGGTTTCTATACGCATAAAGCCTGGCCAGCCATTTCCTCTATAATCTATCTTTATAATATCTTCTTTTTTGACATTATATCTTTGCAAAAAAAGATCAGTTGCAAGGAAATTTGGAGTATGATTACAAAGTATCCCTAAACAAAAAACAATATTGTTTTTAAGCTTTTTATTGATCTGTTGCGCTTTTCGTATTCCGTTTATATGGCAGGGTAATCCAACAACCGCAAATTTTTCGTTAGGATTTGAATCTATTATTTGTTTTACTGCAACGTTTGCAGGAACAGGGCAATATTTTGATTGAGCGGCTTCGATTATTTCTTCTTTTGTTCTTGCAATAAAGGGTTCTGGTTCCAGAGGTTTATCTTTATTCATTTTTATGACTAATGCACCATCTATTATGCCTTTCTCCAGAGCAAATATCAAAATTTGTGTAATTAGTCCCCCAGACGAAGAATTGAAGCGAACAGACTCATTTGTTGAAAAACCCGCATAGCAATTTAAAGAGTTTCCAATAAGCATATTTTCCGGTTTTCGTCCAAATATTTCAAGATTTAGTGAATCATAGCTAAATTCATATCCTGGACACACTTTGCAGCAAATGCCACATGAATTACATTTTATATCATTTATTCTGGGTAAATAAATTCCTTTTTTTCGTCAATTCTCATTTCTATAGCATTATTTGGACACAACGAAAAACATGTTCCACATCCGGAACATGATTCTTTATCTATGACAAATTTAATTGTATTGTTTTTCATGGCTCACACCGACTTGAAAATTTGTTTGAAGATCTTTTTGTCTTCTTGATCAAATGTTCCCAAAAATAACAATGCTATAATATATACAATTGCAGAAATCATTACTAATAAATATAAGTTCAATTCTGGAGTCAGGGTAATAAAAAGACCCATTAATAAAGAGGCTACAAAAGGTTTTGTAAAATATTGATTTATATTTATTTTCTTATAATATTTCTGAATATAAATTAGAAATATTATGTACAAACATAATTCGGATACAACCGTTGAAACCGCTGCACCAATAAATCCCAAATTTGGAATCAATATGATATTTAAAATAATGTTAATTGCAGCGCAAATTCCAACGCTGAAAGTACGGATATTTTGTTTGTCTATAGATGTTAAAAGTGTTCCGGTTATTCCACTAATAAGTCTAAGCGGTATAAATAAAGCTAAAATTTGAAATGCAATTACAGACTCTGAGTATTGATCACCATAGAATAAGTTTATGAATTGATTTGCCAGAGTAAAACATCCAATCGAAATTGGAAGTCCTATAATCATAATATACTTTGAAGAGTAAGCTGTCATAAATTCCAAAGAATTTTTTAGATGGACAAAATTTTTTGACATTACTGGATAAATAGCTGTGGTAATCATATTAGATGTAACAGTACTCAATGCCAGTAAAGGAGTATAAGCGGCTGAATATATTCCAACTTCCACATATCCTTTAATTACCGATAACATGAAAGTATCTATTTTGAAAAAGAACACCGCGAAAAAACTATTTAATCCAAAAGGGAATGCTTTGATAATCATAGGCTTCCACAATGCTAAATTAAATTTTGGTTCTATGTGTTCGACTTTTTTCAAAAAAATAACATTTAATAAAACATCAACAATACCTGTTAACACATAGCAGTAAGCTAATTCTAATAGGCTCCTATTTGAATATATTACGAAAGAAACACTTATTATGAGTATCAACTGTTTAGCTATATCTAAAACAGCTGTGCATTGCATTTTTTCAAATGCTTGATATACAGCTCTGAAAGTTAATGAAAAAGAAGTCAATAGCGTATATGTCCCAAAAAGATACACTATTAATTTTGTATCTTGTGGGTAACCCATAAGGTTTATAGAAACTACAATTGTAAAAAATGTAATCAGTAACAATATAGATTTGATTAAAGATGCATTTGTCACATATTCATTTGTTAATTCTTTATTTCTTGCAATTTCTCTAATTATAAAACTACTTATTCCAGGATCTGCAATAATTAAAAAGAATGTTGAAAAATAGAGAGCAAAATTAAATTTCCCGAAGTCGGCTTTTCCTAAATATCTTGCTATATAAATTACCAATAAAAAACCTGATACCGAAATGAGTAGCTGAGAAAAGCCTGTTATAGCTATGTTTTTGGTAATTCTTTGAACTGTACTCATATTAATCCTTACCTTTTAAATAAACTTCTTTTTCAGGGATTTCAAAACAAAATGGAAAATAATACGAAATCAACACTATTAGAAAACATTAATGAGATAATGCCTAACGTTCCAAATAAAGAAGTATTGTACGAAAACCCTTTCTCAACTAAATCATTCTGATCTTTTTATCACATTTGTGTTCAGAGCCGGATCATTTTTTCTTATTTAGAGGATCTGATGATAGACAGTGCAATTTCCGGAGCGTATTTGCCTTCTGGTCGAAGAACATTGGTATTTATGGTATTTTTGTATTCCATAAAATGTTTGAGCTCATTTTTCAGAGGTTCTTTCTATTCCACTTTTGCTTTTCTTATCAACCGTAATAATGTAACTAAGAGATCTGGTCAATTCAGTTAAGATAGGCAACATTTTATCCCTATTGTACAAGTTTACTGGCATAATGTTTTTCAGTTTTGAAGTTCTTTTTTGATCCTGTTCCAAAATATAGTGATCTTTGTATTTGGGAAATCTGATACAGGAAGAATCCTGGATTCAGTTTAAATAAATATTCGACATCTAAGGACTTCAACCCATAAATCATGTCATAAAGATTGTAACCAATGTCAAATCTAATGATTTTTAATTTTATGTCCATCAGTGGATTTTGAAATAGAGTCTCTTTTTTTCCTAGATTTTTGAAGGCGCTAAGAATAATTTAACTTTTATTTTTTACTACATCCTAGATGGGGGATTTATATAAATGTATGAATTTTGAGAGAAGAATACTTCAAAATATTTAAGCTATTTGGTATTTATGTATCAGTCAGAGTTTCTGCTTTTTTCTTATTTTCCGGACAAGCAAACAGATTGAACTTCTCTTATTCAGGTGCTCTTTTTATTCTCCAGGATTCACTCACTTGAGGAAAAAAAGCAATCAAATGAGAATTTGTGAAGAACGGAGCCCTTAAAATCGGCTTTGCAGCCGCAGAAATTGCCGATACTCGAAAAAATAAGACGAGTCCGTGAGGAATTCACATCTAACTTACTGCCACAATCATCACAATGAGGAGAAAATGATATGTAGATCATAGAGTAGTATCGATTTCCAACAAATAATAACTATAATATTATTTTTTGCGCAATTTAGAGAGAAAATTCGAAGCCTCGAAACTGATAGAAATTCTCCCATTTGAGTTTTGGTCTATATTCAGATTAAACAGATCAGCGATCTGTACACCAGTCATCATAGCACGTGCAATAAAATAATAGTAAATGGCACTCAGAGTCATTTTTACTTCTCTCCTTACAAAGACCACTAATCTATTTCCCTTTTTTATCTCGTTAATTTTTGCTATGTCGGTGAAACAACCCTGAATTTTTTGTCCATGATCCTCTCACTCAGTTTATTGACTTTCCAATAGTTGAAAAATGTTTATTGGTTTTTAGAGGATCTGGGTAGTGAATTTAAATAAGTTTTAACCTTATATATTTGTCGATTTAGTTTCAATCCTTGCAAGCGGATATTAAATATTATTGAGAGGTATTTCTGAAAAAATGGTTAGCTACATGTTGAAAAGGATAAAAGTAAAATCAAAAAACGAATTAAGAGAAAGAATTAGTTAATACATAAATTCGGTTGTAAGTGTTTCTTTTCGCCTTTTTGATCCAGGTCTACAGGTTATTTTTTTAACCCCAAACTTTAAGAATTGTCTTATCTTGATCAGGAAAGCCAGAGCCCCGATTACATGCTGTATCCCACCATAGAAATAGTAGAGACTAACCCTCATTTGTGCCTCAAAAAGAACATACTGTTGAAAATTTCACAGGATTAAGGAAGCCAGATCAAAAGAATTTAGCGGGCCCGCCGCGATTCGAACGCGAGTCAATGGGTATCTTCGTAATAATCTTACTTCGAAGCCCATTAGGATATCCTGGCTACCCTACGAGCCCGCAGTGCAGCATTATTGATGGGATCTATCTTTATTAAAGGTTTCTCTCAAAATTCAGACAGGAGGAGAAACAGGAACAGAAATTAAGACAGGAGAAGAAGAGGGCAGAGAAGAAAAGAAAAGAGAGAAGAGAACAGAAGAAGAGGGCAGAGAAGAAAAGAAAAGAGAGAAGAGAACAGAAGAAGAGGGCAGAGAACAGAAGAAAAGAGAGAAGAGAACAGAAATGGACAAAAAAGGTATATCGGAGTAAAAAAGGTGAAAAGAGAACTATTCAAGGTTAAAGACCCGGACTGGGGGAAATCATCCTGGAAATCCCATACAAAATGTTCAGATGAGGTAAGGATAACAGAGGGATAAATAAAAATATATAGTAAGTGGGACAGAATTAGCAAAGACACATTATGAAAAAAATATGATAGATTGGATTTCATAAAGAGAAATATAAAGCTAATTAAAATATATTGGGGAAAATATTTTCCGGAATAGTCAAATGACGGGCTTAATTATAAAATATGAAGTATAATATTAACACTAGTTTATATAAAAGTGAAATTACGTAAAAAAACATCTTTTTATTTTATATTAAAGCTAATTAAAATATATTGGGTAAAATATTTTCCGGAATAGTCAAATGATGGGCTTAATTATAAAATATGAAGTATAATATTAACACTAGTTTATATAAAAGTGAAATTACGTAGAAAAAACATCTTTTTATTTTATATTATAAACAGTTTCTAAATATAGGGGGTCAGTTGGAAACTGTTCTAATGATTTCGAGCTAATGAGTTTATACGACTTCATAATGTGGAAAGTTATTAAAATAGAAATAAAAAGAGTGGGGAAAAATGGAGAGGGTTTCAACAGGCATCGAAGAACTGGACAGGAAACTTATTGGGGGTTATCCTGTAAATAAAGTAACTCTTATAACAGGCATGGCAGGGAGCGGAAAAACAATCTTCGGAATCCATTTCATTTATAAGAACTGTCTTGAAGGCAGGAAATGCATGATAATCGCAACCGAAGAAACTCCCGAGGATATCCTCTATCAGGCAGGTCTGCTTGGGCACGACCTTAAGCCGTACTATGAAAGCGGACAGCTTATTATAGAAAACGTCTTTGAGAACCGTTCAGAAATTGTAGGGCAGACCAGATACGGGTTCAAGCCTGAAAACCTGGATATCGAAATTCCAGGTCTTATAGAATTAGTAAGTGAAGGAATCGAATGCCTTTTGATAGACAATTTAGGGACCTTTGTCCTCCATGTCTCTACGAAAAAACTGAAAGATCAGTTTGACGCGCTGAATTATCTGGTGAGAAAAAAGGCTGTACTACTCTTTTAATTATGGACGAATCCGCACACAACATGACCCACCAGCTTGCTGAGTATTCAGTCTACGGGTCTATCCGCTTGCTGGTAAAAGAAAATTCTTACCTTGGAAAAATGGAGCGTTATCTGAGCATACCCAAGATGCGCGGCACTCCAATTTCTCTCGAGATGTATATTTTTGAGATCACATCCGAAGGGATTAAAATTCATGAGTCCGGGGGAGGAATTCTTGCTGAATGAAAAAGCAAACCGAAAATCCTCATTGTCGATGACATGCCTGAAAACGTAGAGCTTATAGAAGCCTACCTTTCACTGGAGCCTTATGATATCATTACTGCATATAGCGGAAAAGAAGCTATCCTGAAATTAAAGGAAGAAAAACTTGACATAATTCTCCTGGATGTAATGATGCCTGAGATGAGTGGCTATGATGTCTGCAAACTTATCAAAAACGACCCGGACACCCAGTTCATCCCGGTCCTTATGCTGACTGCTCTTTCCGAATTTGAAGACCGGATAAAAGGGATTGAAGCCGGAGCTGATGATTTCCTTACAAAACCCATAAACAGGCTTGAGCTTAAGACCAGAGTAAAGTCCCTGCTCAGGGTAAAGTGGATGCATGACCGGCTTATGGCTGACCGCGACAGCCTTGAAATTAAAAACCGGATACAGAACATCCTTACCGGAATCATTCCGACTCTTCTTCAGTCTATTTCCAATGACGAAAAGAAGATAATAATTAACCAGATGACAGGAATGGTCGAAAAAACGCTTCTTGACATATACCATCTGGAGAACAGGAAGATGGACTTCGCTTACGCAGGGAAAATCTGCGCTGAAATAATGAACCAGTTAGGCGGAGATTTTTCCTCTGTAATGGTTGAAAAAGAAAAATCCTGGATAATAAGGGGAACAAAGTGCCCCTGGAAAGGAGAAGAAGCCCGCAAAAACCCGATATTGTGCACTTTGACCAGAAAAATTTTCTCAAATATAACCCTGAAAGTGGACTCCGACTTCAGCGTTGAGGCGCTCAAGACCATAGGGAACAGAAACGACTGCTGTGAATTCCTTATAAAAGCAGGGTGAGATTTAGTCCTCACTTACGTGCCGGAATTACCTTTTTTAATAAAGTATTCGGTTGAGGAAATGAATAAAAGGCAGAAAGGTCACTTCGTGCCTGTAATTATTCTCAATCCGTCCGGGGTAATGTCAAACAAGGAATACTTGACCGGAACAGCCTTATTTCTCATTTTTTCTATGTAAAGGTATTTCTTTGTCCTTCCGGAGCTGAAGTTCTCCTGCGTTGTAAGCCGAATAAGCCCGAAAACCATATAGCCGGTAAGCCTGTGGGTCAGGTCGTAAGAATCCTCATCCATAACGAAAAGGCTTGTACATCCGCTTTTTAGAAGGATAATGCTTATCGAGCTGAATTCATCGGCAAATTCTCTAATATCATGACTTATAGCCATTACCCCAATGTTGTCGATGACCAAAACATCGACTTCAGGAGACATCGAATTAAGATATTCGATTATATCCGTATCCACAGAACAGAGCCCTTTCCCGAATTTCGAAACACTTTTGATTTTATTCATCTTATCTTCAAAGATATTCCGGATACTGAGCTGCCCGCTTTTCAGAAAAGGCTTGAGGTCAAGGTTGAGGTTCTGGGACTGGCTAATGATATCCTCCGTAAGTTCCCTTGTAAGGATCATTATGCATTTCTTGCCTTCCTTGCAACTCCTGTGAAGGAAATGGAGCGCGAGGATAGTTTTTCCGGCACCTGGCGGGCCGGTAACCAGGATGCTCTTTCCCTTAGGATACCCCCCATCCATCAACATATCCAATCCTTCGATCCCTGTAGACAAATTTTCCATATTATCACATCTTAAACGAGGCAAGTTCCTTATTTATTATAATATGTCTTAAGTGATATATTCTCTCCTAAAAAGTTAAACAAGTTTTAAAAATGCAGCCTTTTAACTTGGGAGCACAGAGGCACAGCGGGAAGTTCCCTTCCTCGGATGCATCAGCCGACAGGTGGGGGATGAAAGCGCAGCCTCGCACAATTGTTAAGATAACTTCAAAACTTTACAAACTGCCTTTTAACGAAATGTATATATCTCTTTAAAATGTATGATATGTAATGCTCAAAGTTTATAAGTACCGAATCTACCCAGACAAAAACCAAGAAGAATTTATAAAAATCAATTTTGGTGCTTGTAGATTTGTCTATAATTGGGCTTTAGAGCAGAAAATCAAGACTTATCAACAATCAAATAAATCAATTTCAAGATTTGACTTACAAAAAATACTTGTTCATGAAGTTAAACCTGCTAATACATGGTTGAAATCTATCAATTCGCAGGCGCTTTTAGCTTCATTAGTGAATGTCGAATCAGCATTCACTAAGTTCTTTAGGAGAAAACTGGATTTCCTAACTTCAAATCAAAGAAGAATCCGGTACAATCTTTCCAACTGCCACAACATTATACTGTAGATTTTAATACAAACACTATCAAACTTCCTAAGATTGAAGAAGTTAAAGCAGTCCTTCATAGAAGGTTTGAAGGTGCTATGAAGACTGCAACCATTTCCAAATCAAGTACAGGAAAATACTTCATTAGTATTCTTGTGGATGATGGAAAAGAATTTCCCGACAAACAGAAAATATCAGAATCCAATGTCATAGGAATTGATGTAGGTATCAAAGATTTTGCAGTTCTCTCTAATGGAGAAAAAGTTGAAAATCCAAAGTATTTCAAAAACTCTCTTAAAAGAATGAAATGTTTGCAGAAACGAGTATCAAAGAAAGTTATTGGATCAAATAACCGTAGAAAATCAAGACAGCATCTTTCAAAAATTCATGAAATCATTAGCAATCAGAGAAATAATTTCCAACATCAACTCTCTTTTAAACTTGTTAGCGAGAACCAAGCTATATCGTTGGAAACACTGAGTGTTAAAGGTATGGTAAAGAATCATTGTCTGGCTCAATCAATTTCAGATGCAGGATGGAGCAGTTTTGTAACAAAATTGGAATATAAAGCTAAGTGGTTCGGTAAAACTATCTTGAGAATAGGCAGATTTGAACCATCCTCCAAGCTGTGCAATGTCTGTGGTTATCACAATTCTAACTTAACCTTGAAGGATAGAGAATGGGAATGTCCGGATTGTAAAACAAAGCATGATAGAGACATCAATGCAGCAATCAATATAAAGAAATTCTCTCTTCAAGATCAAAATCTAATAGTTATCTGACACCTACGGAACGTAGGGGATGGGCTCGGGGACTTGCGAACAGTAGTTCGAAGGATGAACCAAGAAGCCCCTTCCTCAAAATCATCAGATTTTAGGGAGGGGTAGTTCACTCGAGATACCTTTCCTTAAACTCGGAAATCTGCTTACTGCTCCCCACAACTGCGATCATGTCTCCTGCCTTTATTGTTGTCTGCCTTTTAAGAGCAGTTATGATGAGTTTTCCGCGTTCGATGCCTATTATGGTACAGCCGATCTGTCTTTCGAGATCAAGATCTTCTATTGACTTGTTGTCAAGGAAAGAACCCTTTTCAATGCGGTGTTTTTCAATTTCTATGCCCTCGTAAAGCATTATGTCCTCATCGAGTCTACAGCTGTTCCCCACGCAATTTGCAGTCATTTTGGCAAGCAGCTGGCCAGCTATTATGGAAAGAGATCCAACGTAATCTGCTCCTGCCTTGTATATCTTGTCTATGGATTTTACGGAATTTGCCCTTGCCACAATGGTAATTTCCGGGTTCAGGCTCCTTGAAATAAGAGTTGCGAAAATAACATTGGTATCATCGTTAAGAGCCACAAATTCAAAAGAAGCTGTTTGTACTCCAGCTGCAATCAGTACATCTTCATCCGCTCCGTTACCAACTAAATGTTCGAAATCAACATTCTCAAAAACTTTCTCATTAGAGTCCACGACGACAAAACGAAATGGTCCTCCAGCGAGTATGTTTACGATGCTTTTTCCGACATCTCCATATCCAAGTACGACTAGATGTCCTTTTGTCTCCATGCCTGGCCCCAAAATTCTATAAATAATATTCTTTAAACTCGGTTTTAATTAGTTTTCTTAAAATTCATCCATCTTCTACTCGCTCATATGAATAAAATTTATAATGTATATTAAAATATCGGATCAATGCGTCAATTTCTTCAGTTTTGAAAGCTCTTCTCGGGTTCCTACAGCCAGCAAAACTGAATTTTCTCGGACAACATCTTCTTCCTTAGGGTCAAAGGACAAGGTTCCGCTTTTCCAGGTTCCTACAATTTTTGCACCCGTGAGCTGCTGGCTGGAAACTTCCTTAAGCGTTTTGCCTATAAGAGGGCTTTTAAGATAGACAGGAAACTCAATAATATGAACTCCTTCAAAAATCTCAGTTGCTCCCGTAACCCGGCTTACAAGCCTGTCTATTGCCTTTTTCCCGAGAAACTGCCCGAACATCCATTTGGGAGAGACAACAGTATCGGCCCCAGCATACTTGAGGTATTTTGAGTTAGACCGGTCCTCAACAACGGCAATAATGTTGATATTCTGAAACTCCCTGGCTGTCAAAACGATATTCGCATTTTTTTCATCAGATTTATTTGCAATAAGGAGTTTGGCCTTTTCTATGCCAGCATTCGTAAGTGTCTGCTTATCGCTCGGAGCCCCGAAAATGCAGGGAATGTTTTTATAAACAAGTTCCCTGATCAACTCTTCTTCGTCTTCTACTATTACAAATAACATATCCTGCTCGGCCAATTCGTCTATCAGGGTTTCAACCAATTGATTATATCCGCAGATAATTATGTGATCTTTCATACCTGAAGAGACCTTTCTTGGCAGCCTGAACTTAATAACTCTGTCCATCCAGGGAGTAACAACATAAGTCACAAGAAAACCCGAAATCAGAATTATACCTAAAACCTGTATAATTATAGTAAAAATTCTTCCTGTCAAGGAAGTAAAGACCACATCGCCATAGCCTACCGTTGCAATAGTAGTTGTGGCCCAGTAGATGGCAGTTACAAGATTTGCGTTTTCGGGCTGGTTCTCGAGGACCATGAGATACTCGAAAGTCAGGATGTATATGACAAGCAGGAAAACAGCAGCTATCTTATATACAATGTGGGGATTCCTGTGGACTACCTTCCGAAACCTTGCTCTTAGACTTACCTTCTTTCGCCCTGAATTAAACATCTTTAAAGTCCTGCCTGAACTTTCCTGATACAGATTGTACTGAATTTTCTTATAACTGTTGCTGATAGATGTACACATGCACAGTTTAACAGAATAATTTTACGCAGAGCAATTTTTTACAGAATAATTTTCTCATAGTTAATATACGGAGAAATAAGGTCTTAAAACCTACTTTCAACAGTTAACTTGTTTTTTTCGTAATCTTTTACTGATAGCGTTTTTGTTGGAAAACACATTATTCCTGATACTAAGGAATGCTGCAAATATAACTTCAATTTTTCACTTGTGGAATTGCTCTGTAATTCCATTTTCCTAAATAATCATCAAATACAATTTTCATTTTTTCCTTGAAGTTTTCAGTTGCTTTTCTTCCCGTGGCATAAACTTTATCCTTTATAGTCGAAAACACTTTGAGTCCTGTAGATGTGTAAGTCTTCTCAACAAGGCTTTTGACCACCTCAATATTGCTGAAAACAGTACCTTTGCATGCATTCGTAACATGACAGAATAACCTGTGTTCTATTGGATTGTATTTCGACGTATATGGTGGATAATGAGCCATTCTGATTTCAATTCCAATTTCATTTACCATCTTTTGCAAATCTTCCTTGAAAATATAATTCCTGCTTGAGTTGCTTCCACCACCATCAGCTAAGGTTAAAATGCTATTTGCTTCTGGATATTTGTTTTTACCGTATTTTTCCCACCAGTCTTTAATGCAGTCACAACAAAACTCGCTTGTATCCTTACTGGTTCCTAGGGTGATGTATCCTTCGTTACTTTTTAGATCGTATATGCCATGTGGAATTACAACCCCATCTGAAAATGTATTGAAGTCGTGGTCATATACCTTTACTGTGTGGGTACAATAAACTTTACCATCACGGTAGAAATTACCTATGACTTCTTTTTTTACATCTATACTGATAATAGGATTAGCGCTTTTTGAGTACTCTTCCTTTAACTCGTGAATTCTCTCAAATTGCTCATTTCTATCTTTAGAGTCTTTCATTGTGACAGCTTTTTGCATTTTCCTTTTTACAAAACCATGTTTCTTTAAGAGCTGCTTTACTACATAGGGAGTTATATTCATACCCTTTGATTTAAAAACCTTTGAAATTTCTTTAAGGTTCAGGTTTGTCCATTTTAGTTCTTCATCCATAGGGCTTCCAGCCGTATGGTTTTTTAGAATATCAAAAAATATTTCATCGATATTTTCCACCGTGTCGATGATTTTCTTTTTACCCCCACCAGGCTTTCGAATTCTGTCCTCTGGGGTTTCTGTACCATTGGTGATTTCATTAATTCCAGCCATGACAGTCTGAAAGTGGCAGCCCAGGACACTACTAATATAGATTTGTCCTCCGTGACCTAATTTAATTGCTTCGATAGCTGCGTATCTTCTCCGATCTTTCTCGTTCAAACTATCATAAAATGCTTTCATTCGAGTTTCAATTTCTTCAGGATATTTTATGCGTAGCGTCAAATTAGATTCCTTTTAATCATTTGTAATGGCTTCTAACAAACATTATAGATGGTAAGAGAAATAATTGAAATTATATATGTTTTGTTCCTTAGTGTTGCTGTTTTTCTGTTCAACTGCGTAAGTCCTATGAAAGATGGATACGGGAGAAATAAAACAGAAGTAAGCTAATTTATTCAGTGTGTAAGCATAAGGAGAAGTTGGAAGAACATAATTGTAAAGAGGCACTCATTTTTCCTATCCACATTGCTTTCTTTTACAGTTTCTTTTACAGTTTCTTTTACAGTTTCTCTTATGATTTAGCCGTTACTCTTTATATGTCTACAGAAAGAAGGGCTTATCGTTTAGTTTTCTGCAATAAATCTCCGAAGTTCTGGTAGATTTATTGCAGAAAAAATGTGAGGAAATGAATCTTTAAGAGGAAGGATATCTGGAATATGCCTGTATTAAGCATTATTGCCTGCAGAATGCTCGAAGACGAACTTGTACATGTATTATCAAAAGACCGGGAACTCCAGCAGTTAATAGTTGTGGAAAACCGGGATATCTCAGGGTTCCTCCGCAAGCTTAAGTCAAAGAACTGCAGTCCAAGGACAGTTTTTCTGGACAGAATCCCGGTGCTTCTTAAAGGCGGATCCAGCCTTGATTTCAAAACTTTCGCAAAATTTATTTCATTTTTCCCATTTTTTAAAAGACTTCAAGAGAAGAAGAAGATTACGGAAGAGAAAAAGGTAAGCGTTGTTGTAAATGTGCTAAGATTGGGCCTGCATGCAGACCTTGAGCTATTGAAGGCAGAGGTTTACAGAAACATTCGGGAAATGGCTCCCTTCTCGGACAGAATCCTTATTTTTTATGGAACCTGTGGGAATACGTTTGGAAAACTGGAAGAGGACTTTGCAGGCCTTGGATGCCCACTTTTTTTCCTGAAAGAAAAAAGTGGGGAAACCATCGAAGATTGCATCAGTTTAGCTCTCGGAGGAAATGAAGCTTACTCCAGAGCCATGATAGAATTCAGAGGCATGGGAACGATTTACCTGACCCCTATGTGGGCGTCGAGCTGGAAGCGACTGGAAACTGAGGCCGGCAGCCAGGATTTCAATAACAGTTACCTGAAAAATCCACTTTATTGCCTGGCAGCAAAAATAGATAACGGACTTGTGGATAATCTGGAATTTAATGAAAATGTTCAGGAATTTGCCTGTACCTTTGGTATGAAAGTTATGAATCTCAAGGGAAGTACGGAAATTGCAGAACAGTCTTACCTGAATGCCCGAAATAGTGTAACTGGGAAATAATGAGGAAATTAGTTTAAATTTTAATGATGCTGGTTTAAATTAATCTAAACTTTTCTTGGAATTACAAAATGAAATTGAGGTAACAAACTTAATTATTCTTAAATTCACTTGCAACCTATAAGGACTATATTATCTTTAAATTTAATACAACCTCTACTAAATTTTATATATACACCCTTATCTTTTATTTAATTACAATGTCTACTAAATTATATATACTCTTTCATCTTTTTAATATCAACTAATCTATTACTTGCAAGCTACTTCTAATCTTTAAGTTACCTGGGGTGTCCTGAATAGATATTAGTAAAAAAGTTCTTATAATAACCCTTTTAATTTTTGCCGTTCTTACTGCTGCATTTACACTTACACATAATATGCAGCTTTCCAATTTTTGGAGCTTGAGCAGGCAAACACGTTGCAGGATGTAGGAAGGGTACAAAACGCAGTTTCGACTCAACAGGGATATCTTGATTACATAAACCAGGATTGGGCCTACTGGAATGACACATACAATTTTATAGAAGACAGGAACCAGAATTATTCAAATGTAAATCTTCAGAATCAAACTCTTACCGGAATCAAGGTTAATGTGATGCTTTTTGTGAATAATTCCGGGTCGCTTGTTTACGCAAAATCAGTAGATCTTTATACTGGAGAGGAAAAACCAATTCCGGAAAAGCTTCTCAAAATGATTGAAGACGGAACTCTTCGTTCAAAATCAGAAAACGACAAGAAGAGCGGTTTCGTTTTGCTCGATGAAAACCCCATGTTCATCTCCTGCCATCCTATTCTTACGACAAATTATACGGGGCCTATGAGAGGTACCTTGATTTTTGGAAAGTACTTTGACGATACCCTTCTTAATAATTTCAAAGAAACTACCCGCTCCTCTCTTTTGATGTATAGAGTCGATAGAGAGATGCCTCCTGATTTCCAAATAAAATTGGATGATCTTTCTGAAAATCCGGACAGGACTATTGTCGAGCCCCTTAGCGAAGATAAAATAGCAGGTTATTTTGAATTAAGGGACATTTCAGGCAATCCTGCCCTTATTCTGAGAGCGGACTTCCCGAGAGAACTCTATTTGAATGGCGAGAAAACCCTGAATAATATGTATTTTTTCCTTTTGCTAACAGGCCTTATGACCGGGGTCGGAGTTAAATTTGCACTTGACAGGCTATTCATTTCAAGGTTAATAGGAATTGACAATTTCGTTACACGAGTCAGGTCGGAAAAAGATCTTTCCAAAAGATTATCTCTTAAAAATAATGATGAACTTTACCGTCTTTCAAAGGAAATAAACGGGATGTTAAATGAAATCAATCTTGTAGAGCAGGAATTAAAGGCACAGGAGCGGGAAAAGAAAGTTCTGCTCGACTCTCTGAACGAACTGGTTATTTTCGTAAACCCCCAGCTTAATATCATCTGGGCAAATAAGGCCGCCCTTGAATACATGCAAATAAGCCTTGAAAAAGCAGTGGGTATATACTTTAAAGCTACTTCGGGAATAGGCGACCCGTTATCCGATAACCTGCAGCTTGAGCAGATCTTTGTAACAGGCAATAAAAAATCAGGGGAATTTACTGCAAAGGACGGTAGGGTCTGGTTTATCCAGGCAATCCCGGTAACCGGCGAGGATGGAAGGATTATAGGAGTTATGGAAACCTGCAGAGACATTACGGAAAGGAAAGCGGCAGAAAAATTTCTTCAGGAAAAACAAATCGCAGAAGCGGCAAACCGTACCAAGAGCGAATTCCTGGCAAATATGAGCCACGAATTGAGAACTCCACTGAACTCAATAATAGGATTCTCTGACCTGCTGTATGAACAGGCATACGGTGAATTGAGTGAAAAACAGCTAAGATCAGTTGGAAACATTTCAAAGAGCGGAAAGCATCTTCTAAATTTGATCAATAACATCCTGGATCTCTCTAAAGTAGAAGCCGGAAAACTGGAGCTTGATTATAAAGAGTTTGAGCTTGCCAGCAAGCTTAACATGATAAAAAATCTCCTATCCCCAATAGCAGATCGGAAAAGTATCCAAATTGAAATCGATATGGATAGTAACCTTACCTCTGTCTGTGCCGACGAAGCCAGGTTTGTTCAGATAATGCACAACCTTGTGGATAACGCTATAAAGTTTTCCTATGAAAATGGACTTGTAAAAATAGGGGCCCGAAAAAAAGGAGATATGGTGGAGATAACAGTTAAGGATACCGGAATTGGTATTAAAGCTGAGGACCAGGACAAACTTTTCAAACCCTTTAGCCAGGTTGACCCTTTTTTCTCCAAACAATTTCAGGGAACAGGACTTGGTCTGTCGTTAGTTAAGCAGATTGTCAACCTGCATGGCGGGTATGTATGGTTCAGAAGCAATCTGGAAGAAGGAACCACTTTTGCTTTCACAATTCCAATAAAAGGAAATAAATAAATGGTAAAGATACCGGATTAGATCCAAAATTCTAGAACACTGAAGAGTTAAAATCTTCAGGTAAGTCAAATGGAAAATTTTTTTCGTTGCGAAGTTAAAAGGTGGGCTCTTCAACCCTCTGACCTAAATCGATACATAAGTTGGCAGGTTCCATCACAACTTTCTGTAAACTCAACAGTTCTTCAAGCGAAAAAACCGCATACCTGTTTTTTCCGTTCCTGTGCCTTTCCAGCTGGCCGTAGTCAAAGTGGAGATTATCGTAGCTAACTACGTGCCTTAACCATTCTATTGGAATTGAAAGGCTTGATAAAAGAGGTATAGCGGTCTCAAAATAAATCCTGCACGTTTTCTTTCTCGATAACTTACACCAGTCATCTATTATAAAATTTATTTTTTCATCTTCAAGAGTAAAAATAATAGGATAGATCTTACAAAATATCGGCTTAAAATCCCTGCACTCACATTCTTCATTTTCTTCATTTAAAAATGGGCACAACTTTCCTAATTTTAATACATGTATTAGAGTTCCGTCATCCATTTTCAGAATATCCAGGTAGCGAATTTTAAAATCCGATACGCTTATACCCATTTTCTCTGCCATATATTCTTCTTCCCCGGGTAGTAGAGTTCCGATCTTATTATGCTCGCATGCTCCCCCGCATTCTCTGCAGATGTTAAAAGTATTTTGATTACTTCCACTAAAAAGCCTGTGAAAAGCTTCATACATTTTCATTGGTATTTTCTTATAAATCACCCTGAAGTCCCCTGCCTACGTATAAATACATCTGGAACCCCCTATCTAAGATATCTATATTGGATATATTTTTTATAGGTCATATTTACATGTATGCGTATATGACTTCTTAGTCAAACCTGAATAATAACAAAAATATCAGACTTTAACAGAAAGGTCATGTTTAGTTCCCGTCTTCCAAAAAAAATAAATACTATAAAAATTTTGTAAGATGCCCTGATTTTTAGGATTTAAGCCGCAGAAAGGAAGAGATAACAGTTATAATTACCAGAGATCATTCATATTTTTAGGGAAAAGCTGCGAAGTACATTTTGCTCTGAACTCGCCCACTTTTTTTCATCAAGAGGCACCAAAAAAGGGAAATTCAGTCAGGCCTGCTGTAGAGTTCTTTCAGTAAACAAAGGGAGGAAATACGGAAGAATACGGAAGAGTTCTGAACGCTATTGCCAGTGAAATTTTATATATCGATAAAGCTGCAAAGAATTGGGCTTACTGATAATCGAATGAAAAGCAGCTATAATTCTCCAGGAATATTTTAAGAAGCGAAAAAAATGTCAGAGTCCAACCAATGAGCTCGAGGATCTTTCGAAAATAAACCCGGAAAGTTTGAACCGGATCACATCACGTTTGGCCTGGCTCCGGTAAATCACGCGGTTTCACAGAGGTAATGTCCGATTCAAAAATAAAAAACGGAGAGGAGCACCTTCTAGTTTTCGATCCCTCTGAACCGGAATGAGAACTTCTCAGTGTGCTTTTGCCCCTTTACAGTTTAACAGTTTTCTTTAAGATTATATTTTTAATCGAACTTGAGGTTTGCAACTTTTCGGTTACTCGTACCTCAATGCATCTACGGGCTTCAGTTTCGAGGCCCTGTATGCAGGAACCACTCCTGAAATCACCCCTATCATAACTGCCAGGATAAGCCCGAAAGCCATCAGATCAGGAGCAAGATATATGCCCGAAGAGCCTCCTCCTCCCATCATACTCATTCCTAGCAGTGGGAAGAGCGTTGAAACACATGCTCCTAGTATAACTCCAAGGATGCCGCCAACAAAGCCTACCATTGCGGAGTTAAATATGAAAATCATAAGGATGTCCCTATTTTTCGCTCCTATGGCTTTCATAGTCCCTATTTCCTTTGTCTTTTCAAGAACAGAGGTAAACATGGTGTTTGCAATACCCACGGCTCCTACCAGCAGGGACACGGCTGCAATAGCTCCGAGGAAGAGGGTCATTGAGCTCGTCATTTCTGTAACAGACTCAGCCATAGACTTTGAGGCGGTTACGGAAAAGTCTCTGTCTTCTTCCTGAATGATATGCCTTGAGATCATGAGCTTATCTACGATATCTTCCATCAGTCCATCAACCAGATCTTCATTCTTGGCTTTTACCGAGATAGTATCATAAACATCTTTTTCTGCGTCATCAAGCAGATTTACTGCCCCATCGATAGGCATGTAAATGCTTCTATCTCCACCCTCGCCTTCTTCTGCAAGGATTCCGACAACGCGCACTGCTTTACCGTTTACTGTTATTACCTGGTTGACTCCAATGTCCTGGTCATAAACTCCACTGGCAACGCCGCTTCCTATAACAGCAACATATTTGTCAGATGGCTCGAGCAACCGTCCGGATTGCGTTTCCAGCGTAGTCATGTACTTCCAGATCTGAGGGTCCACACCTGTAATTGAGAGGGTCGCATTTTGCGCTGCATAAATCACTGGTTCACTACCAGAAATCTGGCCGGCTATGTATTGTATGCCGTCCAGGCCCTGGAGTGCCTCAATGTCATCATCCGTTAGTTCGACATCTGTAGTCGTACCGCCTCCCCCATTCCGGGTGGTCCAGGCATGTTAGATGACGCTTTGGTATACCCAGGGCTTATGGTTATTTTTGTCAGATCCATCTCGGCGAGCCTGCTCTGCACCTGCTCCTGCATGGCATCCCCGAGAGAGAGGATGCCAACAACAGATCCAATCCCTATAACTATCCCGATAATGGTCAGCCAGCTTCGGAGTTTACTGTGCAGAAGCATGTTCAGACCCATTTTCAGGTAGGTTGAGTTTCTCATCTTGCATCCTTCCGTTCTATATTGATGCTGCTCTTCTCAGACCTGGGGGTCTTCAGGCTTTTTATTACCGGATTTTTCTATTCTCCTTGCCTGGATTTTTTCCTGTATTTTCTTCCGGTACACGAATACCCCTCCGGCAAGCACTATTAACACGATGTAAAGCAGGTATGAACCGAATCCGCTGCTTCTTTGGCCTCCTGGTCCCTGTGCAGTCATATTTCCTGTGGAAGTTGTCTCGAGTTTTACTTCCTTGTTAACTGTTATTCTTTCTCCTTTTGCATCCGTATACTCAATCTGGACTTTCAGTGGATTGGAATCCATTGAAACGGAAGTTGCATTTTCTCCTTTACCACTGGATTTTGTATTATCCGGTGATGCTTCGGGACTCCCTCCTGCACCCTGTGAGCTCGCAACGTTGAAAGAAGCGATTGTGTAGTCTCCTTTCTCAAGATTTCCCACAATTGTTGACGAGCTTCCCGACACCTTGTAATCATCCTGGTCCGGGACCGATACTTTCACCGAATATGCCATATTGTTGCCTACGTTTGCAACTGATAGGGAAATCTCTCCCTGATCACTTTCGGAAAAGGAAACATCAAAATCAGTTTCTCCGCCTACGAAAAGCCCTGCTGTGGTCTGTATACTTTTTGTATTGGATTCATAGTCTTCAAAGCTAAGGTTTACATCCAGAGTGTAGAGTCCCGGGTCTGCGTTTACATCTGCCATTACTGAATAAGCAACGGTTACTGATTGGCCTGCTTCGAGATATTTAATGTATTTGGTGTTGTCCGAGTATACCGGTAGAATTGCCCCTTTCGGATCTTTCCAGGAGACTACCATATTTTTCAGAGGTGAGTTTCCCGTATTCGTTATGATGAATTCAAGAGGCTCTTCCTTTGCTATGTCAATATTCGCCTTGTTTATGGTCACAATCTGAGCGTATTCCTTACCCCTGATCTCCAGCTGGACTGTTTTTGTAGTAGTAACTGTGTTTGATGAGGCTCCGCTTTCTTTCGCAGTGGTGGTAATATCAATATCATATGTGCCTTCTGAAGCGTTGGCATCTGTCATAAGCTTGAATTTAAGGACTGCTGCATCGTCATCATCCTGCCGTGCATTCAGGTAGGAGATCTCTTTTACAAGATTTTCTCCTGATATTTTGCTGAAAGGATATTCGGGATTGACTGTAACAGTTATGTCTTTCAGTTCAGCATTTCCTACATTCTGCACGCTGACAGTGAGTTCAACAGGTTCTCCCGGACGAGCGGTATCAGGGTTTTGATTAGTTAGATTTACATCCAAGGATGCAGAATTTATGTTTCCGTTTGAGCCAAGTGCTGTCCCGGCTCCCAGGCATATGAATGCTGAAAACAGCAGTAAAAGTGTTAGCAAAGAGAACTTTTTCATTTTAATCCCTCAGGTTCATTTTTCGTTCGTTTTTCTATTTTTTCGATCTCCCCATCTCTGATGTACACAACTCTTGTTGCATACTTTACAATGTCAAGATCATGGGTTACAATAATGATTGTCTTTCCTTCTCTTTCGTGCAGCCCGTCCAGAAACCCCAGGATATAGTCCCCGGTCTTAGTATCCAGGTTTCCTGTAGGTTCGTCTGCCAGGATTATAGGCGGGTTAACGGCAAGAGAACGAGCAATTGCAACTCTCTGCCTCTGCCCGCCTGAAAGCTGAGAAGGAAGGTTCTTTTTCTTGTCCGTAAGTCCGACAATATCAAGCAGGTATGCTGCTTTTTGGCGGGATATGTGCCTGTCCTCTTCCTGGAATTCCAGGGGTAAGAGTACGTTTTCTTCCGTACTGAGGGTGGGAATAAGGTTGAAACTCTGGAAAATAAATCCGATCATCTGTCCTCTAATGAGGGCAAGCTCTGATTCATCAAGTTCAGATATGTCTTTTGAATTCAGGCAAACCTTACCTTTAGATGGTATATCCAGGCAGCCGAGCAGGTTCATAAGTGTACTTTTCCCGCTTCCGCTGGGCCCGAGAACAACCAGAAACTCCCCTCGTAGATTTCCAGGGTTATTCCCTTAAGGGCTGCAAACTCAACCTCTCCCATCTGGTAAATTTTCCAGACATCGATAAGTTTGATGAGAGGATCTTCTCCATTTTTTGAAATCCTTATTGCGTTAGAACTTTTAGCAAAATCATTTCCGGAATTATTGTATGGATTGATTTTTAGATCCTCCCTTGAATCATTCCCCTCGGAATCATTCTCAGATTCATCGTTGAAACTCGCCGCTTTTTCGAGCGAATTCATAATTTTTGAAGGATCCAACTTCGTTTTAAAAGAATCGATTATTTCAGTAAGTGTCATATATAGCCTCTAAATTCTGTCAGCGCCTCTTCAGGTTGCCTGAATAAGTTTGCTTTTTTCGTACTCTGCCTGAAACAGTTCTTTCATATAAAATTTTTCTTACTGTTGTTTGACTTATTGTTATTTGATTGTTTTTATCGAATTACAGGATTGATAACAATAACAGGTTGATAACTAATTTGCGTTTTTTGAGGCACCTGCAAGATACATAGTGCCTCGTATAGTGTCTCGTTTTATGGAATGTAGGTTTTTGACTGCGTCCTTATTTCGCTCTTCAAATGGGAAAATCTGAGTATCGAGTTAAGGATCTCCATAAAGTGGCGATTTATCCTGTTTCTATATGCTCATTTCTCATTGAGCCAGGATTAAGGCATCTGTCAGATTCAGAACGTCTTATCTACCAGCTTCTCAGGAGTAGGCAGTCATCCCCTTCATTGGCATTTAATAATAAAAGCATACTTAGCTAAAAACAGGAAATATAAGGAATTAATTTACCAATGAAGCTTTTTTGGGCACTATATAAACAATTTACTCTTTAATCGATCTCTAAATGGCAAATGGAATTCCGGTAAAGTATTATTCGTTGTGGCATTTTCTCAAAAGGGCTTCAGGCCTTCCATAAGAGCTATTTACTTCGACAAAACCGGGGTTTCGGGCATTATTTTTTAGTGCCTTACCAATTTCCGTAATCTCATCTGACACTGAGATGCAAGAATTTTTTGAGATTTCTAACAGAGCCAACAAGAGATGCTTAAAAGCTGGAATAGCTCATCAAGATTTATTTGTAATAATTTAGAGCCTATCCGAAAAGTAAAAGAATTTCGATACAGGGTAATGCGGAGTACTGACAACACGAAAAAACGGACACAGCTATGAGATGTCTGATGATTTCTGGAATAAATCCACTACTTCCAAGCCAAAAAAGAAGCTTGGAAGACCTAGAAAAGACGATAGGAAAATACTGAGTGGTATTTTCTATCTCCTTCGTACTTGGCTGCCAATGGAAAGCATTACCAAGATGTTATGGAGCTCCAAGTGCAGGGATTATCGGCGGTGATCACTTTGGTTTCGATGTCGGCTTCGAAACATACTTTGTTGTTCCTGATTATGTCGATTTTCTTACCTTTGGGGGAGCCATGGAGGTAGATTGCGTTGTCCTTATAGTCAAAGGACAGGGGAACAAGGTAAAGGCTGCTGTTTTCGGGGTCTGAGAGGGCGAGGCGGATGAACTTTGCCTTTGCGAGGATGGCTTCGATTTGCCGGGGTCCTGGATCAGTTTCTTGCTTCCTATGCCATTCACCTGAAAGAGATAGTTTGTGAAAAATTCTATAAAATTTACTAAACTGATAACTCTTCATTTTTATTTAAAACCTTACATATAAACCAATATCAGATAAGATGAAACTTGAAAAAAAACACATTCAGCTTGTATGGTATGTTTATTAATTGTTATTCTGCAACCGATTTTCAATGGCTTATCCCTCACTATCCGATGCTGAATAGACAAAAAACCCATGGCAACTCTTAAGTATAATATTCTCCATTTACTTTTATAATGTTAAGTTCTACCACAAACTACACGGAACTCAATTTACCTGCATCCGTAGTAGTTGTAGTAGTGGTAGTACTATTCGCTTGAGCAAGAAAAAGAAACTATTCTGGCTCAAGTGTACTGTTTTTGGTTATTATACTGAATAGTGCATCCTGTGCCAGTTTTGTTTCTTTCCGGGAGTTTTAAGATGAAAGAAATGAATGGGGCAGAAGTCCTGATTAAGTGCTTGGAGGACCTTGGTGTCAAACACATCTTTGGCTATACGGGAGCAGCAATACTTCCGGTATTCCATGCCCTCAGGCATAGTGATATTGAGATTATAGTTAATTCCAACGAGCAATCGGCAGCATTCAGCGCAGCAGGTTATTCACGGTCAAGCAACCGGGTAGGTGTAGCCATAGTTACATCCGGACCTGCCATAACTAACACGCTCACCAGCGTTGCTGATGCTTATGGGGACAGCATTCCCCTGCTTGTATTTGCAGGGCAGGTCCCTGAGCATAAGATAGGCACCGATTCCTTCCAGCATATTAACGTCAAAGGTATCTTCAGGGATGCAGCCAAAAAGGTCATACAGCTCTCCAATGATGATGACATAGAAACCATAATCAAGGATGCTTATTACTTTACAAAGTCAGGAAAACCCGGACCTGTAGTCATAGATTTCCCTCTTGATAAACAGATGAAAAACCATGAGTATCATGGTATGAACATCACAAGGTTTGAGGGAAGTTATCACGATGATAGACATCTGTCTGAAGAACAATGCAATGAATTTTTTAGACTATTGCTCAACTCCAGAAGACCCCTGCTTTATCTTGGAGGCGGTCTGAACTCGGAGCTCGGAAGTAAAGCCGTCAGGGAATTCAATGAGCTTTTCGGAATACCTTCTGTCAATACACTCATGGCAAAAGGTGTCGTTGACGAAAGGGATGACCTGAACCTGGGAATGCTGGGAATGTTTGGTACACCATATGCTAACATGCTCATACAGGAGAACGACTTCTTCTTCGCTATCGGGGTAAGATGGGATGACCGGGTTGCGGAAAAGGTTGGGTTTGCAATAGGTACTGACATAGCTTACATTGATATCAATCCCAAGAAAATGCATCAGATAAAAATCGAGCGCAGCCCGAAATTCACATTCATTGGGGATGCCGCCACAGCGCTCCACGACCTCCTGAACTATGCCAAGAAGCATAACATCTGTTTGGATATTCGGGGATGGCAGATGCGTGCAAGAGACCTGAAAAGGTCGTGGCCTCTGGATTACAACAGGACATCCGAATACATACAAGCTGCCAGGGTCATTTCAATGCTTGCAAACTACGTTGACGGAAGCACAAAGATAACCACTGGTGTAGGCAACCACCAGATGCTCGCAGCACAGTACCTACCAATGCAATGCCCAAAATCTTTCATGACTTCCGGGTCTTTCGGCGCAATGGGCTTTTCCATGCCCACAGCAATCGGTGTCCATTATGCGAGCCCGCATTCAAGAGTCATAGCAATCGATGGTGACGGCAGTCTGAGGATGAATCTGGGAGAACTGCATACCATCGCATCGCTGGACCTTCCAATCAAGATACTCATGCTGAACAATAGAAGCGATGGTATGGTCCAGAACCTGCAGGATACAGCTTATGAAGGAACACGCATAGGAACACAAAGGCCAAAAGATGTGAATTTTGCAGAGATTGCAGGATCATTTGGCTTCAGTTACGCAGAGAGGGTAAGCAGCAGAAATGATTTGAAAGAGAAAATGAAAGCATTTATGAATGCAGACGGACCTTGCTTCCTGGAAGCTTGCACAGACAGGGAAGAGATCCTGTATCCGAAGGTTCCGGCAGGGGGATCTTATAAAGATATGATCCTGGGACCGTACATTAAATCAACTTGACTATCTCAAGAACTATGTTATGGAACCGCAGGGGAAACCGAAAGCAGAGTTTCAAGCCCGTAGATTAAGGAAATCCGGGCAACGGCAACTCGAAGCTTTCCGAATCCCTAAGAAAAAAGTTACAATAGGGCACAACACTTTTCGGATAGGCTCTTAATAGATATGAGGGAGGTTGAAGCAACAATTTGTGTTAGCTTTAATCTGCTGGACGAGGATAAATTTGAACGTTCTAAAGAACTTGCGATCTTCTCTGAAGATGAAGAGATCCATCCGAAAACAATCGAAAAGCTGAATTGAGAAATTCTGCCTATAACTGGCAGTTTAACACCTCCTGGAGGGCCAATAATACTCACTTTAGAAGGCTATTCCTCTTGAGCCACTGCGGTTTCCGTCGCTCCTTATGGTAATTGTGCTGTTTCAGCTTCAGATGACAGAACACTTAAAGGTTGGGATTTTAGAACAGGAAAAAATATCAGCCTTTAATGGAGAAGGTCCTTTATTAGTGTTGCTTTCTCTCCAGATGGTACTATTGTCGCGGGAGCACATAGTGGAAGGGTGCATTTTTTAATAGTTGAGAGGAAATTACGAAGAAAAGTAAGTCGCATCTTCAAAGCGATTTCCGAGAAGTTAATTCTTCTTTTCCTTCTAAATTAAGACATTTCAACTCTCCAGCTTGAAATTCTCTTTTAACTCTCTTCCCTCACGGTCAACAAGCATCAAACGTCTCTTTTCTTCTGAGTACTTCAATCTGCTGCGCAGATCTTTCTGCATGGCTATTATACTTGAGATAATTGGTAAAATAAAGGTCAAAAATAACTAGATTATGATTTAAACTCTAAGATGAAGCTTTATTTTAAAATAAATTGATTAATTTACCTTTAAATTTAAAATATATCTCTTTTTGTCATTCTTTTTGCAAGTATCTTTATTTCTTTTTCTGGCAATTAAGGCTATGTACAGAGGTAAGCTGAAAAACAGCATAACTACGATGGTATATGGCTGAAACAAAAATCAATCAAATACAAATCAAAAATGAACTGAAATTGATAATGTTACAAGGTATAAATATAAAAGTTACAATGGAGTGAAGAAATGAACAGATTAAAACTCAACTATTTTGTTGACCTTGCACTCTTCGTTCAATTTGCCTTAGTTGGTTTTTCAGGTATTTTATTGCTTTTAAATGGTCATGGTGTATCCCAATTGTGGAAGGGAATCCATGAGCAACTTGGGATCCTTATGTTAGTCTTCTTTGTTGTCCACATTGCATTCCACTGGAGATGGATAGTATTCACAACAAAGAATTTTTTCAGAATTGAACGGGAAATGAAAGCAGGTGAAGTTATCGAGGCGAACTATATGCCTGTGGATTAAGGTCAGTAGAAAGCAGAGAAAAGTCAGAAGTTTCGAGTATATAAAGAAATAAATAAATAAATAAATAAATAATCCGGATGTACAGAATTATCAGGGTCTACAAATAAGGCAAATAAATGGGGGAGTGTAGGGTCCTGAATTAACGCTCCTCATCTTTCAGGATCACAACATTCCCTCCCTTTCGAACTTCTCGACCATTCCTCTTCTCTTGAGGTCAACAATCATAAGGCTGTCTCTTACTTCGGAGTACTTCAGCCTGTTGCGCAGATTTTCTGGATAATTCTGCCTACCTGGCTATTGTCCTTAAGCTAATTGGCAAAATGAAGCTCAAAAATAGGCAGGTTAAGGTTTAAACTCTAAAATTAAGCTTTATTCTAATATAAATGGGTTATTTAACCTTCAAACATAAAATAAATCTCTTTTTCTCATTCTTTTTTGCAAGTATCTTTATTTCTTTTTCTGGCAATTAAGGCTATGTACAGAGGTAAGCTAAAAAACAGTATAACTACGATGGTATATGGCTGAAACAAAAACCAATCAAATGAGTTGTTATGTTTCAAAAATATAGAATAAGTGTTTAGTTTCAAAAATATAGAATAAGTGTCTAAATGAATAAATGTTTAAATGGAGTGAAGAAATGAACAGAATAAAACTTAACTATCTAGTGGACTTAGTACTCTTCGTTCAATTTGTCTTGGTTGGTTATTCAGGTCTTATAATGTTTTTCAACCACCGTGGTGCAGGCCCAATCTTGAGGTTGATCCATGATAAGGTTGGAATCCTGATGCTGGTCTTCTTTGTTATCCATATCGCACTCCACTGGAGATGGATAGTATGCACCACAAAGAACTTTTTCAGAAAAGATTCGGAAATAAAAGAATGTGAAGTTCTCTAAGTATTTGTAACGAAATAACTTAGGTAATAGATAATTTAGTTAAAGTTAAATCAGCGATCTTATCCATGAAAGTTATTTAAAACATCCTCAAAAACTGCCTATGTTATTTATCATTGGGTCCCAAGTCAACTAATGTCTATGGATTAAAGATCATAGAAAACAGGGAGGTCAAAGTTGTCGAATATCTAAATAAATCAAAATTATCGAAGATCCAAATTAATTATCTAGATGTTCAAAATTACCAAGGTCTACAAATCTGGAAAAATATAAGGAACGTAAAATCCTGAGTTTTAGCGCTCCTCATCTCTCAGGATCACAACATTCCCGCGCCCCCGCTTAAACTTCTCAATAAGTTCTCTCCTTTCAAGGTCAGCAAGCATAAGACTGACTTTTCCTTCGGAATATTTCAACTTACTGCGGAGGTCTTTCTGGGTAATCCGACCTCCCTGACCTCTAATAATGTCCATGACCACCTGGAGGTCTGCGGGAAGCGGGAGCTTCTTTTGGGAGCAGGAGTTCCAATTTCGGGACTATCTTCAGGTTCTTCAAGGGAAATAATTTCATTTTCTTCTTCCTCTTCTTCTGGCCCCGATTCCGTAAGTTTTGTTTCCAGTACCGGATATTCTTCTTTGCTTTCGGCCGGTATTTTCCTTTCCGAGATTTTGGGTTCTGGTTCTGCTCCCGTCACTATGATTTTGGGTTCTGGTTCTTCTACTGGACTTGTTATTATGAGCTTGGGTTCTGGTTCTGCTCCCGGAATTGTTATTATGAGCTTGGGTTCTGATTCTATTACTGGCCCTTTTAAGGATATGGTTTCTTCAGTGTTTGCCTGGAAATCCGACCTAATTTCAGGTTCAATGCTTTTATCCGGCACTTTTACAGAAAGCTCATGCGTATTTTCTAGTTTGGAAGAGTTTCCTGTGATATGTTCTGTTTTTTCTTTCGGCGGGGTTTTCTCTATCTTTTTATGCTTTCTGGAAAGCTGGTAGCCGCCTGTAATCAGGATAAAAAAGGTAAGGGCTATTAGCATATAACTTACAGTTGAAGAATCAGCTCCGTTTTCTCCGGTGAGATTCAGGTTATTGGAATTATTTACCTCATCTATAGATGTTTCTGTTAGCGGATTTACCTTATTCGAAGAAGAGTTTTCTGCACTTTCATTCAAGTTTGAAGAGGAACCGTTTACTTCGGAGCCGTCCATGAGTTCTTCGGAATAAACGGGAAGAAGCAGGAGATCGCGCACGTAATCTCCTTCACCTTTAATCTGGACAATTTCTTCTGCCGAATAGATAAGGGTGCTGTTCTGATAGTACCTGGCTGTAATAGAATAATCTCCGGGTGCCAGTTTAAAGGAATAAAGGCCATATTTTGCCACCATTGATTGAGAGGGCGTGGAATTTACATCAACCACTGCATTTTCAAGAGGTTCGAAGGTATCCCAGCCGTATACTTCTCCGTGGATTGTGGCGGTGTTGTTGCTGTTTGCTACGGCAGGTACAACTAAAGCGAGTACGGCAGCAACGCAAATAATATAGAATCTCAGATTCATTTTCATCAGTAAATCCAGAGTTGCAATTTGGATTTTGTTATCCTTCCAGGTAATTTTTGTTCTTATATTTTTTTCTTGAAGGCTATGGGTTTTCTTTAATAAAGCTTCTTTTGTCCCATGCCTCCGGACCAACTCTGTTTTCTTCGGCAATATTGTTGTTATTCAGATCTGGATTCCTGCAATATTGTGTTATCCACCTGGATTCCTGCAAGTCTCAAATGCCTCCGGACCAACTCTGTTCTCTTCGGCAACATCACTCTCTATTTTGTACTCGGTTATTGTGTCATGATCTTCTTCATCAGGTCCGAATTCATCGGGATTTTCTTCTTCTTCAAAGAAAGGGATCCCCCATTTTTCCTCTTTTATTAATTTGCCTGCATCCTCAACTCTGTATGTGCCGTTTCCCATGAAAGTCGAATATCCTTCTCCAGATGCAGTAAGGGTAATGTTTGTGCCGCTAAGCATTATTGCCTTAAAAGAATCGGAGATGTTCACGTCAGCAGACTGTATATTATACACGAGTACCTTATCCTGCATACCGGTTTTTTCTTCAAACGTATAATTCCCTTTTATATCTATTTCGGAATCGGGAGATATCTCCGGTATTGCCATCAATCCATTTTCCAGGTGAATGCTCAGGTCAAAACTGCCTGCAAGAAGAGCTTTTCCGTCTCCTGTTGCAGTGAGTCGGGATGTGTTGTTGAGCTCTTCGCTCCCACGCATCATGTACCTTAATTCCTCGAAAATCTCTTTCAGGACATGATTCGCTTGAATCATACTCTTCTGAGACCTGATCAAATTTTCTCTTTCATCACTTTCGGATAAATCGTTTTCTGAATCTGTGGTTGAGCTGTTGTTTCCTTTGTCGGCAGCTGCAAGGGCTCTGTATTCTTTGGCTTCCTCTAAAAGGCGGTTATATTCCCCAAGTAAGGCTTCAAGTCTGCTAACATCCTCACCCTCGGCTTTGAAACGCTTAATTCCTTCTTCAAGCCGCGTGGAAATAATTTCTGCCTTCTCTATATTGCTGTCGAGAAGGGATGTTGCATCCCTCAGAGTCTCGATGGACTCAGAGTCTAAACGATGCCCTTTGTAAAACGGATCGTGAGGATGCACACCTGGTATCCCAGGGCCTCCATGACCCATATAAGGATAAAATATACTCCTGTACAGATCTCCTGGAGCTTTATAAGTAAGAGGCTGGTTTTCCCTATCAACACAGCCTGAGATCAGGATAATTCCTGCAAATATAAGGAGCACGGACAGAAATTTGATTTTCATACTGGGCCACGTCCTGTTGAAAGAACTTAACGCTGGACTGTACTTGTTCTCTTGATTCATATATTTTAATATTTGGTTATATTTTGAAATTTCTCTTGAAAAGGATATAATCACCGCATAAAAGTGGGAGGCTTATAATAAATTTCATGACAATTCGGGAATTTTCTGTCCCTCTAAACTTTCGGAGATGATTTGCCATAACTTCATTAACATAAAAGAAGTTTCCGGGTTCTTTTTTACAGGCAGAAGGACGATTACTTTTTCCACTGCCTCATAAACCTTTATTTCCCTTCCTTTCCTGCTCCATTTTATGTGCCTTACTCTGATCATTCCGGCTTCAAGGAGCGAATCCAGATTATATTTAAGAGTGTTCAGGCGCACTTCAAGCTCATCTGCAAGGTCTCCTGCCGACATCGACTTCTTATTAAGCAATTTAAGGATTTTGATTGAGGTCTCATTTGAAAGAAGCCGGGCAATTTTTCTGGAATCTTCGGAAAGCTGCAGAATCAGCAATTTTTCCTCCGGGTTATCAGGCATTTTTATCCCTGTTACATTTTCTAAATACTTATATAAAGTTTTTTTAAGAGCTGAAAGGTCAGTCAGGAATACACCGAGCGGATCTTGCAGGCTTATTCTACATATGGTTTCCTCGACGTGTTAACCGTTTCTACATGCACGTACACAGCTGTGTACTATCATAGCATATTTTCGGATTTTTTGGGGTGGATGGTACTGCTCGATGTGTTCCTGACTGGAGATGCTATATCTGGATTTAAAGATAAAAGCATACTTACTTTTTCAGTTCTATTATAGGATTAAATTTCTAATTTACGCTTTAAAAGAAGCTATTTTTGGATTTAATCCTTTACGAATCTTATTTTTTCCATATAAGGAGTTCGTTTCCCTTTAAAAGCCTTTAATGGATTTATAATAAACTCCAGCTGAATTTTCCATGATAAAAAATCCTTATATCTCTTTTGTTAAGGGATACGATGTTTAACGAGCCCATTAAGTATTAATTATATGATTTAAGGTTTCTTCTGAAATTTAAGGTTTAAATAGGCTTCTTTTTTAAAATTAAGCCTTAATAATATCTTTATTTCTGCAAGTAATTTTATATTTAAGCCAGTATATTTCAGAATTGTCAACCGGCGAATAGCCGATAAGACAATTAGAAGAAAGAAGGACTTACTCAGTTGAACTGAAAAAAGTAGCATGAGACTTTAAAATGTTTAAATTCTCCTATTTGCAGCAACTCACTTGTGCTTTATTTTGCTTATCAAGTGTGTAAGTCCTATAAATACATAAAAAATTGCCAATAGTCATACCGAAATTGATCTGGGCGATTAATTGGCATAATCTGGTATAATCTCTTTCCGTAGCATATCTGCAGTGGGGAGTGAATTGAAAAATAGACCGTTTAAAATTACATCAAATTAGACAAATTAAGGAGTGGGCATAATGAGAAAGCAAATATTTGGCAGAATAAAAAAGATACTGTGCCTTTTGATGTTAGTCTTTTTTGTAATGTCAGTGACAGCTGCGTCAGTAAACGCAGCTCCGCAAAAGAATGAAAAGCAATGGAGCGACGAGAAGAAGAAGTGGGATAACGAACAGAGAAACTGGAATAACGAACAGAGAAATTGGGATAACGAACAGAGAAATTGGGATAACGAACAGAGGAAATGGGATAACGAGAAAAAGAAATGGGACAATAAGAAACATGGAGAAGATTACAGAAAATGGGAAAGCAATTATAAGAAATGGGAAAGCAACTACAAGAAATGGAAAAACAACCATAAGAAATGGGAAAACAACCATAAAAAATGGGAAAATAACCATAAGAAATGGGAAAACAATTATAATAAAAGATAACAGACGGTGAAAACTGGCTGTAAAAAACTGATTACGACTGATTCCTCCAATCTCTTATTGGATTCCAAAAGCAGTAAGATCCTTAACCAATTGTGTTAAAGGGTCTTTTTTGATTAGACTTACGCAGTTGAGAAGCAAAATAAAGCATAAAGGTCTATCATAAATATCGTGAATTAGACTATTTGAAGTTTCATGTTACTTTTTTCAGTTCAACTGCGCAAGTTCTAACAAATGAATACATTTTTTTTGCTCAAATATACGGAGTTTAAGGGTCCGAATAAGTATTAAAGAGGCCCTTTAAGGTTTGTTATGGAATTTAAAGTCCAAAAAAGCTTATTTATTAAATTTAATTTCTTTAATATCCTTATTTCTGAAAGTATGCTTATATTTAAGCCAGTTAATTTTAGGACTGTCAACAGGCGAACAGCCGAGACACATGAAAAAAAGAAAATACGGTAATTAACGGAGGTACGTTATGACAATAAAAACATTAAAATTAATTTCCCGTTTTGCGATGGTGTTGATTGTATTGAGTATCATCCCAGGAGCTTTTGCTTCAGGAAACGGAGCTCAAACAAATTCGGCTGATCAGAGTTATGATCTAAGATCTGGTCCGGCGGGGAATATAACTGACGAAAATTTCACGGATGTTCAGGCAAACATCCTTGACTCGGTTAGTAAAAAAATTACCGAGCTTCAAAGCTTCTATACCAATGTAAGCGAAGCATCCAGTGCATCCGATCTTCAGGAAGTTTTGTCCAGTCAGAGGCCGACAAATAAATGTATGGGACCTGATGGAATGAACGGGGGCCCTGGAGAAATGCACATGGAACCCGGCAGAATGCCTGGATTATTCGGCCTCGACAGGGTTGAGAACGTTACTGATGACAATTTCACTGATGTTCAGACGGAAATCGTTGAATCCCTTGGAAATATGACTCAAAGGCTGGAAACTGAACAGACCAATCTTACGGAAGCCGGAGATGATAACAGGACTGAAGAACTCGGTGAAAGAATCGCTGACCTTCAAAATTTATCCACTAACGTGAGTGAGGCTTCGACTGCAGCGGAACTGCAGGAAGTAGTATTCACCTATATGAAGAGCGAGGCTGTTGATTCACTCGAAAGGGAAGTCGAACACCTTCAGACTAAAGTAAGTGAGAGCGAGAACACAAGCGATGAGCTCAGCAGCAGGATCACAGAACTCACTTCCCTGATAGAAAATGTCAACGGAGCTGAGTCCCTTGAAGATCTCAAGGAGATCATGTTCTCTTCCCAGGGAGCGCCTGGAATGGATGCTGGCGAAGGTCCGAGGTCTCATGGCGAGCATGGAGGATGTAACTGCCTTTTTGATCGCCCTGGCAAAATGCAGGATAACAGTACTGACAACAGTACTGAAGCTTAATCTTTGACAGCTTTGAAGTTTAATCTTTACAGCTTTGGATGCCATGAAAAGGAGATGGGGAGTAGAAAGGAGATGATATTAAGATGATTCTTCCCATTTCTTTCCCAGATATATTTGAGATCAGTTCCTGATCAAACCCTACGTCTGAAAAACCCTATATATGATTGTGTATTTCAAAGGTGAAATTTATGGAAGTTTTCACTAAAAAAATAATTCCCATTTTAATTACTTTATTAACCTTATTTAGTATAATCCCCTCTTTCGCGCTTGCCGAGGATCTAAATGTTCCTCCTTCACCTGGTTCTGGAGACTCAGTTGATCAAATGAAGACTCGAATGACCGAATCACTAAACAATACTATAGAAACTCTGGAGAATTCAAAAGAAAATCTTACAAATGAATCATCCCTTGAAGCAGCTGAACAACTCACAACCAGTCTCAAGGCAATAAAGGAAAAGATCTCCAGTGCCGAAACCGAAGATGACCTTCTTCAGATTAAGCAGGAACTTGATGCATCGCTTGCCGCAGCTCCCGATGATATAAAGATCATTCTTCCTCAGAATATGGGTCCCGGATCAGGGATGCAGAACAGAAGTATGGGTCCCGGGCCAGGGATGCAGAACGGAACTGAAAACCTCTCCCAGGGTTTTGAGAATGATTCCGAGAGGCGTCCTGAAATGACGACTAACAGGAGTCAGCCGCCAAAAGATGGAAATACAACAATGGAAGGCAGTGGGATGCCAGGAAAGGGCCCTGAAGGTATGGAGGATAAAGGTAATCTTACGGACGAAAACGGTAAAGAAACGGCAGATGAATCCGGTTTCTTTGGAAAATTAGTCAGTGCTTTAAAATCTCTATTCAGCTAAACATGAAAAGAGCATGAGACCCCTTAAAAATCCGTCGCAAATGGAAGGTTTTTCTCTTCCCTTTGCAATTTTTTATGGCTTTTTTTACTAATTCTGGTCTTCACCTATTTTTTATTCGATGGTGGCAACATTAAATAGTATACAATTTGCCGTTTTCAGGGCATATCAACTGCTGGTGCTGACTGAAATGCAAAATAAAGTTGGGAACAAGAATTAATTTGGGGAATATTTTTAAAGAAACGATTGTCAAATTAGATTGGAGATTTTAAAAGCTAATTTGGTATCCTTCTGACGCATTCTCCATATTTTCGGCAGTAATATATGCAATTCCAGCATAGACCCGACATCTCAGGGAAAATTGATATAGAGAACAATATAATGTAAAGGACATTATTGTCTATATGACGGATATTATTGTTTGTGTGATTAATATCCATCGCCTTTGGCCATAGAATCTTTATGCCGACAAGTTATAATTCCATATGCATTTTTATATAATTCTGGTGTATTAATATATGTCCTTTCGAAACAGAAGTCTTTTGAAAAAGGAACGTTAAAATATCTCGGATTTGAAGCAGTAATAAGCTCGCTATAATATTTTTATATCATATGAAATACTGAAGCTCAATAGAACGAGTTAATTGGCCCAGAATGCCAGATACGGAATGATAACATTCGGTCTCATATTAACAACGGCTATTTAAGGTCTGTACGACTATGGCCACAAATAACAGATTATTGAATCAAAAGCATCAGTGCTAATTTTCTTTATTCAAGCGACGTTTAATTAAACAGATAATATATATTGACATTTAAAAAAGATCGACAATTAAAATAGATCAATAGTAATAATAGATCAACAGTAATAATTCAAAGTTTATAATTGGTTCAGGTTAATAATTCCGGAGAATTTCCTTGAGTGGCACAAGCATTTTAATAGGCATTTTTTTATTGTACTGGTTCCTTGTCTCTGTTCTCAACAGAAGAGGCATTCTGGAGAAGTATAACATAAGCACTTTCGGGCCGCTTCCCATCCTTATGATCAGGACAACCAGGGGCCTTAAACTGCTGGATATTCTGGCCCGTCCAAAACGTTATTGGAGGAGCTTTGCAAACCTTGGAATCTTACTGATGTTTGCAGGCATGATTGCAATGTTCCTGATCATTGCCCTCTCGGACCTTGCGCTGTATACTTCTTTCCTTAATGGAAACGTACCAGCACCGGGAAAATATAATGCGCCAAGAAATATTCTGCTTATTCCTGGAGTAAACGAATTTATTCCCTTTACCTGGGGAGTTATTGCCCTCGTAGTTACTCTTGTTGTGCACGAGTTTTCACATGCGATTCTCTGCAGGGTTGAAGGCATCAAGGTTAAATCGATGGGTATTCTGTTTGCTCTAGTTCCGGTAGGAGGTTTTGCAGAGCCTGATGATGAACAACTTTTCGGAAAGAAGGAAGAGACGAAAAGAGAACTTCCTCTGACAGCCACTATCGAGGAAATCGAAGAATGGGAAGAAATAAAAAAATAAAGAGCGAAATTGAGGTATCCAAACCTGAGAAACCGGAATCCGAGTCGACAGTAACTGCTACAAGGACACAGAGATCCCGGATTCTTGCAGCAGGCGTCATGGCAAACTTCACCGTGGCTTTTATCGCTTTCCTGCTCTTTTTCGGGCCTGTACTCGGGGCAATTGCTCCTTTGAGTGATGCCATGATCTTAAGCGTAAATGAAAGTTCTCCGGCTGACCGGGCAGGGCTCCAGAAAGATATGGTGATTACGCAAATTAACAATACTAATGTTACCACAGCTGTAGATCTGCTAACATATCTTGAAACAACTAAACCTGGAGACACTGTCCGCATCCATGCCGTAAAAGAAGGTATTGCCTCTGTGCATGATTTAAAGGCCGCTCTAGTCCCTGAAGATTATGTTGGCGGAGTGGTCGTTGGAGGGGTTATTCCGGGAAGTCCGGCAGAAACTGCAGGAATTGAAACAGGGATGACAATGGTCCGGCTCAACAATACGAAAATGCAGAATGTTGCAAGTTTCGTAAACTTTATGGAAACAACTCAGGCAAATCAGACCATACAGGTAGAGCTGCTGCCCCCTGAAAACTACACAGGCAACCTCACTGAAAACGGCACTGTTGCTTTTAATGTGCAACTTTCTTCAAATCCCCCGCAGGGTGACCGTGGTTTCCTTGGAGTTCTCTACGGGAATAACGGAGTCGCAGAGTCGCGTATGCTTGGAATCTCTATATGGATGCCACAGGCAAAGGCATATCTTGAAGCCCTTAAGCAAATTCCCTCCTTACTTGGAGTGCCTGCAGGCTGGATTATTCTTTTCGGACTTCCTATCTATGGATTTGCAGGTGAGGGATTCCGCGGTTTTTCAGGCACGATTATGCAGTTTTATCATCCCGTTGGCTGGGCAGAACCTCTGGGAATCGGGATTTTCTGGATTGCAAATACCCTGCTCTGGGTTGGCTGGCTGAACTTCTATGTTGGACTGTTCAACTGTTTGCCAGCAGTACCCCTGGACGGAGGACATGTATTTAGGGACTATATTTATTCCTTTATGTATCGCCTTACTAGGAATGATTTGATGTCGGAAAAAATCTCAAACTCCATAACAGCGAGCTTTTCGATGTTGATCTTGTTCTCGTTTATGTTTATGATATTCGGGCCTTTCATAGGGCAATGGCTTTGATATAGAGATTGTCTTCATTAACCCGGACCTTTACAAAAACCATAAGGCTTCGGGCTTACCTTCATTTCCTTCTTTACATTCAAGCCATTTCTCTTTTTCTCCCCTTTTATTCCGAATAATCAAGATTTCTGATCATGAAAATTCTCTCTGAAACTCTTACTGATTGAGAAGAAAACCGGTTTTGGGATGAACTCGTAAATATATCTTGAATTTGAAACTGGTTAACATATGACCCAAATCTCAGGACATATACAAACGATTAACCGCTTTTGCAATAATACTTAGGAACAAAACATATATAATTTCAATTATTTCTCTTACCATCTATAATGTTTGTTAGAAGCCATTACAAATGATTAAAAGGAATCTAATTTGACGCTACGCATAAAATATCCTGAAGAAATTGAAACTCGAATGAAAGCATTTTATGATAGTTTGAACGAGAAAGATCGGAGAAGATACGCAGCTATCGAAGCAATTAAATTAGGTCACGGAGGACAAATCTATATTAGTAGTGTCCTGGGCTGCCACTTTCAGACTGTCATGGCTGGAATTAATGAAATCACCAATGGTACAGAAACCCCAGAGGACAGAATTCGAAAGCCTGGTGGGGGTAAAAAGAAAATCATCGACACGGTGGAAAATATCGATGAAATATTTTTTGATATTCTAAAAAACCATACGGCTGGAAGCCCTATGGATGAAGAACTAAAATGGACAAACCTGAACCTTAAAGAAATTTCAAAGGTTTTTAAATCAAAGGGTATGAATATAACTCCCTATGTAGTAAAGCAGCTCTTAAAGAAACATGGTTTTGTAAAAAGGAAAATGCAAAAAGCTGTCACAATGAAAGACTCTAAAGATAGAAATGAGCAATTTGAGAGAATTCACGAGTTAAAGGAAGAGTACTCAAAAAGCGCTAATCCTATTATCAGTATAGATGTAAAAAAAGAAGTCATAGGTAATTTCTACCGTGATGGTAAAGTTTATTGTACCCACACAGTAAAGGTATATGACCACGACTTCAATACATTTTCAGATGGGGTTGTAATTCCACATGGCATATACGATCTAAAAAGTAACGAAGGATACATCACCCTAGGAACCAGTAAGGATACAAGCGAGTTTTGTTGTGACTGCATTAAAGACTGGTGGGAAAAATACGGTAAAAACAAATATCCAGAAGCAAATAGCATTTTAACCTTAGCTGATGGTGGTGGAAGCAACTCAAGCAGGAATTATATTTTCAAGGAAGATTTGCAAAAGATGGTAAATGAAATTGGAATTGAAATCAGAATGGCTCATTATCCACCATATACGTCGAAATACAATCCAATAGAACACAGGTTATTCTGTCATGTTACGAATGCATGCAAAGGTACTGTTTTCAGCAATATTGAGGTGGTCAAAAGCCTTGTTGAGAAGACTTACACATCTACAGGACTCAAAGTGTTTTCGACTATAAAGGATAAAGTTTATGCCACGGGAAGAAAAGCAACTGAAAACTTCAAGGAAAAAATGAAAATTGTATTTGATGATTATTTAGGAAAATGGAATTACAGAGCAATTCCACAAGTGAAAAATTGAAGTTATATTTGCAGCATTCCTAAATACTTAACTGTCGAAATCCTACTAATTCCGATGATGCTGCTCATACTTGATTTGGTACTTAAAGTGCGTAAGTCCTATTCCTTATATTCAAAGTTTCAACGTCAAACATCAGTTTGATACTTTTCTCAATATATTCTCTCTCGATCATCAATTTCAACTTGGATTATCGATTTAATGGTATTTACTGTGCAAAAGTTATAGAAGTTTTTATATGTTCCGATATGTAATTATCTAACTCCCCTAATTAAAGGACAACAATTTTAAAACTCTTACTGACGTGGAAATAAAATCGGTTTTGGGATAGGCTCTCTGATAAATCGAATTTTTGTTACCATCAAAACAGATAAGAAAAAACCTCAAAAATTGAGCCGCTGAGGAATCAAAGACTGAATTGAAACTTGCTTATTTACACTTGCTCTATTTTTACTTTCCAGTGGTGAGAATAATTCGAAATACGTCTATTTTCTTATGTACCCATCTTTTCTTAAGCCGGTGGAAAACAAATCTAAAAAGACCTTATTAATAAATAGATTTATGTGATAAAAACGGATTCAGTTAAATATATATTCTATAAAAAATAAAATATAGATATTCATGCAAAATAGGATTATATATGGAATCGATATTTCCCGGGGCTCCCCGGGCAAGGGAACTTCCCAGGTATGCGCTTGCTATCCTTAAGGAGGGTGAAGTCTCCCATCAAAGTATGCTCCGTCGCCAGAAGATCCTTAATATGATCCAGAAGGACAGGCCGGAGATGATAGCCGTTGACAACATTTTCGAGCTTGCTGCCGACAGGCGCGAGCTTCTTTCTCTTATGGAACGCCTCCCTGACGACGTTAAACTTGTCCAGGTCACAGGCGGGCTCCATCCTGAACCGCTTGTCAGGATTGCACGAAAGCACGGGTTTTCTTTCGACCCCGTAAATCCGAACGATGAAGCCGAAGCATGTGCCCGCCTTGCAGACCTTGGGATCGGGCATGAGGTTTCTCTCTTTGAAGATATTACAAAGATCAAGGTCAGCAGAGCCCGTTCTCTGGGTCGGGGGGCTGGAGCCAGAACCGGTACTGCAGGAAGGTACATGGAGCTGTGTTGCAAAGGAGCAGAGAGATTGAAAACGTCCTTAAAGACCTCTCGCGGGAAAAAGGCATCAAATTCGAAGCAGTAAATGTAAAAGGGTTCGGAGGATATGTCAGGTCCGAATTTACTGTCTATGCAAAGCGCGGAGAGATACCAATACATTCTGCGGCAAGCAACGATGCTCAGGTAAGTGTAAGAAGCGTCGAACGCGACAAAATTCGTTATGTTCCCCTTAAACAGAAGAACCCAAGACGTAAATTCACAATCGTGGGAATTGATCCAGGAACAACCGTGGGCATAGCCATTCTTTCTCTGGATGGAGACCTTCTCTATCTGAAAAGCTTTAGGGGAATAGCTCCAGATGAAGTTGTCAAGCTTATTGCCGAATACGGAAAACCTGCAGTTATTGCCAGTGATGTTACTCCGATGCCAGGTTCGGTTGAAAAAATCAGGCGGAGCTTCAATGCAGTTCCTGCAAGCCCTGGAATTGAAGTTTCTGCCGAGGAAAAAATTGCTCTTGGAAAGACTTTCGGCTATTCCAATGACCATGAAAGGGACGCATTGACTGCGGCTCTTCTCACCTACAGGAGCTACAAGAATATCTTTACCCGGATTGAAAAGAAAGCTCCACAGAATTCAGACCTTGAGCTGATAAAGCTTCATGTAATCAGCGGAGACTCGATAGAAGCTGCAATCGACAAAGTTCGGGTATCAAATGAGGCTGAAAAACCGAGGGCAAGAGAGCGTCCTGAAAAACCAGATGAAAGGGCGGTCGACGAATCCCTCCTGAAAATGAGGGAGACTATCCATCGGCAGGGAGAACATATTCAGAACCTGCAGGAATACCTTGAGGATTTAAAAGAGGAACTTGCTGCAAAAGACCGGAAAATTTCAAAACTTGCATCACGACTGAACAGCTTCAAAAAGAAGCTTACAGTGAAGTCCGGAAATCAAACGAAATCCAGATCAGAGAAATTACTATAGAGAGCCTGAAAAAAGAGCTCAGCCATAAAAATAAAACTGTAAAGGAACTCCGGCGCAGGAGTAATAAGCTGCGCAAAATCCAGAAAATGGAAGTCCGGGGCGAAGGTACTGCTGTAAAGGTTATTGCCGCTTTTACGAAGGAATCAATTGCCGAAACAAAGGAAAAATACGGGCTCAAGGAAGGAGACGTAGTTTTCCTGGAGGAACCAAGCGGAGGCGGGGCTGCAACAGCCCAGATCCTTGTAGAAGCATCCGTTAGGGCCGTACTTATCCCTGAGGATATTTCGCATGCGGCAGAGGAAACCCTCTTCAAAGGGAATGTGCCGGTCTTAAGGGGCATTCCACTTGAACGGGCTGAGGATTTTGCAATGGCAGAGCCGGAAAGCCTTGAAGTCGCAATTGCTGCCTGGGAAAAAGAGGCTGAGAAAAATCGACACAAAGCCAAAGAAGACGAACTGCAGAGTCTTTTTGAAGAGTACAGAAGTGAACGGCGCAGGGGCCTGGTTTAAGGCTCCTCTAAAAACTCCTCTGCTCTTTCCGCAGTACCTGCCTGCAGAGTCCTTACGTCTTCCAATTAATAGTATGTCTACCTATTCCGAAGCTTCAGCTCTTTATTTCCTATCAAAGAAAATATTTTTCCCTGTTATACTCAACGGAATTCCGAAAATAACATCCGCATCGAGCAAGCCAGAAACCCTTGCAGCTGCACCAACTGAGTACATGACCCTGTTGTCAACGCAGCAGTCCTTGGCTTTTGCAGCGGCTGCGCCAACAGCTATTCCCAGGTCTACATATTTGAGCATACAGTTCGGGCCCTTGAAATCTACCTCTACTTTCTGCCGGTTCAGCATCTCAGTACAGGTTTCAAAGCCACAGGCTCCGCAGTTCAGGCCTGCAGCCCCGCTGGTTTTAACGCCTATGAGAACAGCAGCTCCGGCATTTCGGAGATTTGCAGCGTCTCTTTTCAGAAAAACAAAGCCTGCCCCTTTTTTATCTGCCAGCTTTTCCATAGCCGAGGCAAGGACTTCAATGTCTTCTTTTTCGGCAAGGGCAGTTATTATATCGTCTACTCCTTTGGCTTTGGGGGCAGTCCGTGCAGCCAGAAGGATAGTCTGTGCAAGTGCTTCAAGGACGTCGGATTCAGGATTGAGGATCATACCAGCCAATTGGAACTGTATGAGCTTAAGCATTTCGCAGGCTTCTGAAAAAGCTGCTTATTTCTTTTCTTCTTTAAAGGCAAATAATTCCCCGTTTGCAGGTGCATATGCATCCACGCCGATTTCCTCCGAAATCCACTGCGCAAAGATTTCGGTTTTGTCTCCATGCATGACAAAGACCCTTTCAGTACCTTTCCTGCAGAAATCTTTTACGAGCTTTTTGAGTTCACTATCTCCGCTGTGAGCGGAAAAGTCGTACTGCTCTATTCTGGGCTTGAGGGTGAGGACAGATCCATCTGTTTCGATTACTCCGTGCTTTAAGGCCAGCCTACCGTTTGTGCCTTCGACCTGGTAGCCTGTGAGCAGGATTTTTGATTTCGGGTCTTTGTAAAACCGGCTCAGATAATGGAGTGCCGGTCCCCGTTTAGCATTCCGGCTGTAGTGACAATGACTGAAGGCTCTTTAAGGATCGAATCCCGCTGCCTGTCTTTTACGGAAATTGCACGTCCGAAAGCCCGATCCAGAAGTTCCGGATTTCTCAGGTACTCAGGATATTTTTTGAGGATTTTGTACACATCCCTGCCCATGCCGTCCACATAAGCCCTGATTCCGTGAGCGTCAAGAAGCATAAGCACCTCCTGGGTCCTGCCTATTGCAAAGGCAGGGATAAGGGCAGTGCCACCCCTATCCAGAGTCTCCAGGATAGATTCGATAAACCTTTCTTCGGTTTCTTTTCGCGGTATATGGTCTTCCCCGAAATATGTGCTCTCGAGCACAAGCGTATCTGCCTCGGGAAATTCGGCTGCACCGGGCACAAGCCTCGTTTCCTCAAGATTAAAATCTCCGGTATAGAACAGGCTTTCTCCGGATTCGGATTCCAGAAGGATTCCAGACGCTCCGGGAATATGGCCTGCATTATAGAAGCAAACCCTGTAACCATTGGTCTTGAAGGTCTCACCGTAATCCATAGTTCTTGTTCTTTGGCTAAGCTTCTGCAGGTCTTCAGGGTCAAAAGGGGCTACACCTGACACTGTGCTCTCTGCAAGTTTGAGGGTGTCTCTCCCTAGAAGAGAAGTAAACTCTGCAGTGGGAGGAGTCATGAAAACATCAGGATCAAGGTACATAAGGTTAGGCACAGCTCCGCAATGGTCAAGGTGCCCGTGTGAGACAAGCACGGCTTTCGGCTCCATACCATTTTGAGGATACTCAGAAGGATCTCCTGCTTTTATACCATAATCGAGCAGAATTTCCCCATTTACAAGCAAACCCGAACGTCCGACTTCCCTGCATCCGCCTTTAAAGGCAAGCTCCAAACTAAAAACTCCTTAAATATATTATAAAATACTAAATTTACTAAATATATTAATCTATATGTTATGTTAGTAAATATATATTTCTGCAAGTGAATAATTACAATAGATAATTATAAACTTAATAGGAGTTACGCAGTTGGCTCTTTGCACACCGTTTTTCTCCACTCTTCCAATCTATGACTTAATTTAATGTGTATAGAGGTTTCTTTAAATATGCTGTCACTGCCACTCTTCTAATTTTAATAGCACTTTCAAACCATGATATTCCACTTTTAATTCTTTGTAATTCCAATCTAAGAAAAGCTCTTAATGAGAACATTATATGTGCTCTTTGTGACTCTTCCTTTCTTGCCTGAAATTTTTCTACACCACAGAACTGCTTTATCCCTCTATGATATTCCTCAATTTTCCATGACTTCTTTGCCAACTCTTCACGTTTTGATTCATCCATATCCTGCACATCTGTAACCCAGTGTTGCGTGTCTCCATCTTTAGAAACTATCCTAAACACCTTTACGAATCCATATGCTTTGAGGTGAACCACAAGTCCTTTTGGAGGAATATCTACTGTTTCAAGTGGTACATTTCCCTTGTTGTCAGGATTTACCAACCGATTAGTCTTCAATCTTGTAAGGAAATGCCATTCTTTCTTCCTTATTGCTTTAAGGTTTTTCACACTTGCGTACCATGTATCAAACAAAACAAATTGGGATTAAAACCACGTTCTTCAGCTTTGTCAAGCATATCGAGGAAATGGTAATTCTTCGTTTTGTCGTCTTCATCGATGTTATAAATTTGAAAATCAATATCTATGATGGTTGTACCGTCTGTCCAAACTAAGGTAACCAGGCCTATCCCCTTTACAGTAAGATGATGTTTTCCGCTCCACTGGTACCGAACAAAGCCCATCTTTTCAGAATAAGGTTTATCCAATACTGTATCGTCGACAATCATGTAACCTTCTTTAGGAGTAACAAATTTCATTACTTCATTCCATAAAGAGTCTGTATCTGAAGATTGATTTTGAAGAAGGCGAGTAAAACAAATCATGAGAAGGAGCATTGACTAAAGATGAATAACAGCGAGCAGCTTCGGTACAACTATAAACGGTAGATGCTGCAATAAGAAAATTGATGTAATCAAGGGCAGTACATTTGGGTGGATTTATAGGCATAACTCCAACCATTTTTCGAATATATAAAAAAGAAATTATATTTTAACTGATTTTAAGTTTACGGTGATTCAAGTGCGTAAGTCCTAAAAAAGACCGGGCATATGGCAAGTCCGATGAACATCCTGAGAATGATAAAAAGAATTAAAAAAGGTTGCAGCGGGAAGAATATAATTCTGAATTGAATTATCAACCTGGCTTTAAATTTCCAGCCCTTCTTCTCTAAGGAAATGGTCAATCAGCTTTCTTGATATGCTGATTTTTCCAGGCAGATCAGGCAGGTTTTCTACCGAAAACCATTGTGCATCCCCGATTTCGAACCCATCGGGCCGGATATCTCCTGAACTGTACTCTGCTGTAAACCCGATCATAAGAGAATTCGGAAACGGCCAGGCTTGTGTCCCGAAATAGGCAATATTTTTAACCTCAATTCCCACTTCTTCCTTAACCTCCCTGCTGACTGCAGCTTCGGCTGACTCTCCAGGCTCTATGAAACCGGCTATCAAGCTGTACATGCCGGAAGGGAAATTAGGCGACCTTGCGAGTAAAACCTCATGGCCTTTTCTGATAAGCACGATCACTGCGGGTGAGATCCTCGGATAGAACAGCTCTCCACAGGCAGGACATTCCTTTCCTCTTTCTCCGAGTTTTTGCAGGGTCTTTGTCCCGCATCTGCTGCAAAACTGGTTTGTCCTGTCCCATTCCATAATCTGGACTGCTTTATTCACAAGCGCAAAGCACCCTTCGCTCATATCCGAGTATGCCTGCCTGAGATCCGCAAATTCCATCCCCTCTGGCGCCCTGGTATCTGCAGGAAGTTCCACAGAATAGCAGTGTATTTCCTCAAGAGTTCCGAGATACTGTTCCCTGACTCCGGAAAGCCCAAGCTCTCCAAAGTCCAGTAATTTAGGAATTGCTCCAGGATTTTTATGAAGCTTGAGGAGAATCTCACGGCCCCGGAAGATGAACCAGAGCGCTTTTTCCGTCCTGTTGAGTGGCGGTTCGATGCCTACGATAAATTCCGGGCAGGTGGAATTTTCCCTGTGTGTAGGGGTCATAATGTTCATACATATTGTTTTTTGTTATATATATGATTACAGGAGCATTTGTATTTGAATAGTTTTTTAAAGAGAATTTCTAAGGTGAGAATTTGTCAAAAAATCGATCGTGCATGGAGCTTACAGGACAATATCAGGAAATCACGGATCCTTACCGTGATAATTGGTTAGGAAAGAATACGATGGCCCATCTTTATCTGATTGATGTTTTAAAACACCTAAATTTCAATAGTTCCCTTAAAGTCCACTTTGATTCAATAATCCCTGCCTCTCTTGCCGGTGTATTTTTACATTCAACCCCTCTTTCATCTTTGTACCTTAATCCTCCATGACCTCTACAGAAGTTAAAATGCGTGCAATATAGCTTCATTTGATACTCTAACCATTCTTTCATTTTTGAAAACCCTATTGTTTTCCTTGAAACTCTGTTGTTATCCTGCCTAAAAGTCAAGTTTTGTCTTTCAAGTAAAGTTGTTGATATTTCGCTTTGTTCAATATCTTCTCCAAAGATGATCTTCTTCTCTATTTTCTCAAGTACCCCATTTTTTCTTGTTTTGACTACCTGGGCATACCTTAAATCATCAGAGGGAACGATTTTTGTTTTCTTTGGTCTTCCTTTTTTCCCAGTTCTTGGAAACTCGCTCAAAACTCCAAATTGTTTCAAAAGAGCTTCTCTATAAAAGTTCAACCCATCTGTGACAAAAACAGGAATTTTATCCGAAAGACGTTTATTAACTAATTCAACCAACTTGTCTGCAACATACTGTTTTCTTGGACCTATTAAAAAGTAAAGTATTAGCCTGCAACCTGGTACAAAAGCTACCCACATCCATGGCCCATCATCTTCGTAATTTTTCATCCTGGGAACTCTTTTTTTGGATTATTACCCATAGTTCGTCCATTTCTATCTTTGGAACATCCAGGTTCTTCATCATAACGTCATTTACTTTATCGCATTGTTCAGATGCGCGAACTAACCATCGCTTTATACTGGCAGGTTGTACCTCTAAAACATCGGAAATGGCTTCAATGCTCATTCCTTTCATAGACATTTTTAGAGCTAAATCGATAGTTTTCTCATCTTTGCGAAGATCATGATAAAAAGTGTCTGTATGGTCACAAAAAGCTTTGCCGCAATGACGGCAAAGATATCTTCTTGTTTTTTCTCCACGGCTTATGTAAGTTCCATTTCCAACAACATTGTCTTGATCACTAAGACCATAGAGCTCACAGTCTTTGTTCGGACACGAAACGTTAGTAAATTGTGATTTTGGACCTCTTTTCCCCATAACATAATAGTATACAAATTAAAATATATAACCTCAATCAAATACAAATTGACCATCAAGAATACTACAAAGAACGTAAAGTGAACCATCGCAAAAATTGTGAAGTAAGATGAGCGAAAGCAGGCTGGCACGCTCAAATTAAAAGGTATAGAATCCGGGTGTAATTGGTGTGCTGACATTCTGGCAAATGGACAAATGATTTTTGGCTAAATGATTTTTGGCTTACAGATGGTTTCCAAGGTATTAACATTATTATCCTAGATTCGGCAGGTAAACATATAAATTAATATAATTAATTTTCATGCGTCTTCGGTTAAGTGAGGAATCATGATAAATTGTATTCATTCCCTTGACATATGTCCAAAATTTATATAGACTTTGAACTGAAACAGAGTATCGATTTTAGGTAAAGAGGCTAAAATTTGAGGCCAATTTATGACAGAAAATCGATAGCCTTCAGGCAAGAAAATTCCTTAACCGATGACCAATGAATACTTATTACAGGATTGATGGCAGCATAAAGGTTAATAACGCTTTTGTTTTGAAAGAAATGGAGAAAATGGGACTTTTCATTCTTGCAAGTAATGATATTAGTATTTCTCCTGAAGAGATGCTAAAGTATTACAAAGGACAGGATAACGTAGAAAAAGGATTCAGATTCTTGAAAAGTGACACATTTAGCGTATCAAAAGTTTACCTCAAGAATAAAGCAAGAATAGAAGCAGTGACCATAATAATGGTTCTCTGCTTAATGATTTGTTCAATAGCAGAATGGAAGTTGAGGACAAAATTAGAGGAACAAAATGAAACGGTTCCAGATCAAAAAGGGAAACCAACAAAAAGACCTACAATGAGATGGATATTTTTCAATTTCCAGGGGATTACAGAACTTATAACTCATAAAGAAGAGAAAATAGAGTCAGAAATATTGAATATGGAAGAGATTTACTGGAAGATATTGAGTCTCATGGGGAGAAATATGAAAATATATATCTCTAATTACGTTAACCTGCCGAATCTAGGATAAAGAATCTTGACGATGAAATCGAATCTTTGGAAAAATAAATTTTCAGTTATGCCTACAGTAATCATAACCATGAAATGGAACTTTTAATTTCGGTTCCAGGCATTGGGGAACTTAGTGCGGCAATTTTAATTGCTGGAATCGGCAATTTCAAGGATTTTTCTTCTGGAGATAAGCTTGCTTCATGGCTTGGAATAGTTCTGAATGTGTACCAATCAGCAGATGAATTCTATAACGGTAGAATCACAAAGAGAGGATCAAAAGTAGCAAGGTGGATTCTGACACAGATTGCTCAATAACATTATTCCTTAAACGTTGTATTTTCTTTTAATGTAGTAGTAATATTATAATATACAATAATGACACAATATAACATGAAGACAAAGATAAGTGTTAAATATAAGTTAGGGGTATAGATAAATGTCTACCCAACAGACAAAAAATGAAAAACGCCTCCTAAATCTGTTAATTGAACTTGCAACTCCGAAACTCTTCCTCTGTAAGTGCAGGCAGATGAAGAGTTTCATGTGCAAGCAAACCGCAATAAGGGCCAGTCTTTCTGCCCAATTTAGAGAACTTCTATTTGTCCTGATTTTTTGTGAGAAGTAACTTCGAATTTAGCATGAAGGTGCATGAGGATAGGTGCATGAGGATATCTTCTTCACGTACTCTCTTGATCCTTTTTCCCCATAACTGCGAATATTCCACTAATTATTTTAATCCGTTCATCAACCGAGAAAATCTCAGTCTCAACAATCTTCCTTTTTTGAATTTATCCCTTTTGATATCCTTTTTCATCTTCATACATCTCGTCATTTATAATGAGGTGCCAGATAATTGTGGTAATTTTCCTTGCTAGGGCAATGATTGCCTTTGCACGTCCAATCGAGTTCTTTTTTCTGTTAAAAACTCTTTTAACCTGCTATTTTTCTTTCTTGCTGCTGCCAAAGATCATATTAACATAATGATAAAGTAAAATCGTCCCAAAAATTACTTTGTTCCTAAATTATAAGAATTTTATAACCATTTTCCTAATCAGTAAATTAATTGAAAATTCCATATTCGAAATATGGAGACTTAATTCTAAGTTTTTTGGACAATAAGATATATAGGACTTACGCACTTGAAGTACCAAATCAACTGCAGTAGGCTTACAACTTTCAGAAATTCAACTTCTAAATCTGATGGTTACTGTGCTTGATTTTGAATCTGAAGTGCGTAAGTCCTAAGATATCCAAATTCTCTCTATTGATGTTGGGTCTCTATCTCTAATTATTGATTTTGAGGTATTATGGGAATTTTTTGAATTTTGATAAGTCTTCTTTTTTTGGGGTTAAAGTTGTTACTTCAGTCGGATACCCCGTAGCTTGCAGCGAAATCTGTTCGCGTCAGCACAAGTATTCTTGTTATAATTAAAGATAATTTTCATACTTTGTATTAAATCGCAACTATTTTATGTTATTAGATTTTATAGCTTTTAAAATCTTAAAATTTAGTTTTTATTTGAGTATTTTATTTGGGTAGATACTATGACAGAAAACACTTATATTCATATTAAGGATTTTTGGAGTGATCTTCGCAACCTGGTTATTCGTTACCAAGATTTTTTACTGGATCCTGGAACATTATTTACTGTAGCAAGCGGTGTTTTACTTATAATAGCAATAGCTGTTTATCCGCAAAACATATTGTCAGATCACAATGCGGGTGAAGGCAACTGGTTATATTTGTTGTCTGCATTGGTTGGATCGTCATTTATTTGGTGGTCTGCTTACCAAGGAATGAAAGAAAGAGATTTCACTGCTGATATTCCTGTTACTATTGCAACAATTGCTGCTATTGCTATCGGGCAATATTCAGCGGCTGCTGTCGTAGCTGTGCTTTTGCTTCTGGGGGGCATGCTGGAGGAACTGGTCTCGGCGAGAGCAGGAAAGGCTCTTGAATCTCTTGCAAAATTATTGCCCGATAGAGTCACTGTCAGGCGCAATGGGCATGACATTGTAGTGCCGCTTGAAGATGTCTGCATAGGGGATACAATCCTAGTCAAATCAGGAGAACATATTGCTGTTGACGGAAATGTTCTTTCAGGCACTGCTTCAGTAAATCAGGCTGCTATTACCGGAGAAAGTCTCCCTGTTGAGAAACAATCTGGAGATACAGTTTTTGCAGGCACTCTTAACGAAGTAGGTGCAATGGAAATATTGGCCACTAAAGTTGGAAATGAGACTACCCTAGGACAAATCCATCGTTTGATTGAGGAAGCTCAGACGCAGAAGCCAAAAATAGAACGGCTTTTGAATCAGCATGCCAAGGTTTACACACCCACTGCGATTGTTTTAGGTGGTTTGCTCTGGTGGTGGAGTGGTGACATGATGCGAGCAATAACCATGCTAATTGTATTCTGTCCATGCGTAATGGTACTCGCTACCCCTACAGCATTGGTAGCTTCGGTTGGTAACGCGGCGTTAAGAGGTAATCTAATTAAAAAAGGAGCTACTGTAGAATCCATGGCAAAGATAGACACCGTTATTTTTGATAAAACCGGGACATTAACCTACGGTGAACCACATCTTGCCAGCATCATACCATTAAAAAATAATAATGTTGAGGACTTATTGTTATTAGCTGCTATCGCAGAAAAATTCAGCGAGCATCCTCTTGGAAAAGCCATTGTCAAAGCTGCGGAAGAAAAGGGATTCTCGGTCCTTGACCCCGAATCTTTTGAATCTATATCAGGAGTTGGCATAAAAGTTAAAACTGGAGGAAAAAACATCTTTATAGGCCGCTCTAAACAGGTATCCGGGTTGAATGTGTCATGTTCTCATGAAGCTGAAGAAAATATTGAAAAACAATCTCAATTGGGCCGTAATGTAGTTATGATAGGGATTGAGAATGAAGTTGCAGGACTACTAACATTTGAGGATAAAATTAGACCGGAATCAAAAAAATCTATAGAGAACCTCCACAAACTCGGAATAAAGACAATAATGGTCACCGGTGACAGCAAAGTTGTAGCGGAAAGGATAGCTAAGGTCCTGGATATAAATGAAGTTTATGCCGAAGTAATGCCTCAAGAAAAGGTCGAAATTGTAAAGCGTCTACAGTTGGAAGGTCATAAAATAATCTTCGTCGGCGATGGCGTTAATGATGGTCCGGCACTTGTCACTGCTGATGTAGGGATAGCAATGGGACTTACAGGAACAGATGTGGCAATAGAGACAGCAGAAGTCGGACTATTATCAGACGACCTCTCAAAAATTTCATACCTTATAAGCATCTCTAAGAAGGCTATAAATACTATCTGGCAAAATGTTGCTTTCTCACTTAGCATACTCTCAATGGCAGTTATATTGACTATACCGGGCATATTAACACCAGTAACAGGAGCATTATTACATGAACTATCATCGATTCCAGTGATAATGAATTCCGCAAGACTGATTACTTATAAACCTGAAGATTGAGAATGAGCACAGATCCTCTCAAATATATTTTTGGTTTTGTAGAAGTCTTACCAAGTCGATAGAGATAACTATATTCAACTATTGAAATTCACTATATAGATAAAGCCCTAAATAGCTTGAATTTACGTAATTAATCAGCTACCTTTGCTCCTAACTGATTTTAGCATGAAAGTACATGAGGATCTCTTCCTCACGTGCTCTCTTGATCCTTTTTCCCCATAATTGCGAATATTCCACTAAATATTTTAATCCGTTCATCAACCGAGAAAATCTCAGTCTCAACAATCTTTCTCTTTTTAACTTCTCCCTTTTCATATCCTGTTTCATCTTCATACATCTCATCATTTGTAACAAGATGCCAGATAATTGTGGCAATTTTCCTTGCTAATGCAATAATTGCCTTTGCATGTCCAATAGACTTCTTTTTCCTGTTAAAAAACTCTTTCAACCTGCTATTTTTCTTTCCATTACTCATTAGGATTTAGAGGATCTATCCTGAAAAGCAAGATCATGAATAATGCGGTTACAGTCCCTGTACCCAATAAAAGCGGGTTTTTCGTAATATTCAAGAGCGTACCCATTACCAGCAATAAAGCTCCACTTACCAGTAATATCTGAAATTTCCTCTCCAACTTTATTCCCCCTTAGTTTCCTCTTTGAGTTAGTTAAGTCTCAAATATCGGTTCAGGCACTGAAGAGTACCCACTAACTTTCCCCTAAACTTAATTGATTTTTCTTCGTTATCTATTTTTTCACAGGACATTTTTTCTTATAAACTCCAATAGGGTTTCAAGTTAATATTATCAGAAACATATGTTTCTGGACCGGAGAATAAAATATTTTTAATTTTGTCCGGAGGCAACATGAAAATGAGATCAGGATAAAGACTGAATTAAAATATCCAGTTCAAATTATTAAAAAAATTATGTTTGAACCTGCTTTCGGCAGGTCGACATTAAAAATTAGAATATTTTTCCGATACCGTTTTTGAATATTAGCTAACTATATATTGGGTTTAAAGTTGGTTAACGTGTGGCTCAATTCCCACGACATATATAAGTACTGAATCATTTTTTCATTGAAGTTTTGTATGAGAAATTAACAATTGGTCATATGTAAACCTAACAACTGCACACAATTATGGAGCATCATTTCAAAATCGCCATCAGTAAATCTATTGAAAATTAATTGTCGACCTGCCGAATGTAGGTTTGAAGATAAAGTAAAATTATGTTTGAAGATAAAGTAAACTCCCTGTTAAAAAGGTTGAATTAAAAATTGATAAACTAAAAAAGTTTAAAGAGGCGAATGAAAAAGACTATGGGATCAATATTTTCTGCACTTTCCTTTCATGAATATTACAGAAAGCCCGGGCAGGGCAAGTTTTGCCCGGATCAGTTCCGGAAGCTTGGAAGCATAGATCTGTTTTTCATTTCTGTATCCGGTCTCTTTTTCCTCTCCGCTTCTGTCCGTCAATTTTTCTTCATCAGCATCAATATCAAAGACTGAAACGTCGGGAGTTATTGCCTCAACCACTTTTCTGAGGTCAGGTACCTCCTGCCCTCCGGTCATTGCTGCGACCTCATTCTGGAGCACAAGCACAAGCACGCTGCAGCCTGTAGTTGCGGCACTCAGAAGCCCGAGAATGCCTGAATGTGCCAGGGCAAAATCTCCGATTACGGCTATGCCCTTTTTCTCAAAACCACAGGCAACCGAGATTGCAGAGCCCAGGGCAAAACTAACGTCAACTGCTGCAAGAGGCTCGGGTGCACTCCGGACGGAACAGCCCATATCCCCGGCAACCCGCACGTCAAGAGTGCTAACGAAATTGTAAAGTGGAAGGTATGCGCAGTCATCGCAGATTCCAGCCCTATTTTTCTTCGCGGTTTCGAGACAGGCAGTATCTACAGGTTTTGAAACTTCTTCTCCTATATGTTCCAGGGCAAATTCTATATCTTCAGGTATAACCTGCCCGTATGGAAGGTGTCCGGTCTTTTTTCCATAGATGTTGCCTGCTATTCGGATCTGCTCTTCTATGAAGGGTTCGGACTCTTCGGCAACAAGTACCTTTTGATTATTTCTCAGAAAAGCCCTTATTTTCTTGAGCGGAAGCGGATTTACAAGGTTAAGGGATAGGTGAGAAATTTCAGGGTGAGAAATTTCCTGCTTATTCAGTATTTCTTCGACGATCGAAGATGTAAAACCCGAAGAAATAATCCCTATTTGTCCCCTTTCAGATCCGGATTCTATTCCTTTTCCTGTCCTTTCCTTTATCTCATTCAGGTCAGTATTTTCAGCTTCCTCTTCCAGCAAGGGGTAGATTTTAGAGTGAAAAAGCCGGTGTTTTTCCACCATCCGGCTTTTCCAGATAGAGCGATCGAATTCAGGATGAGGAATTGAAGACTCTGGAAGGCGCTTTATTTTTCCTGTACTTTTTTCCAGGCCTGCGGTGACCCTCAGGATAACAGGCGTCTTCGTCTCTTCCGAAAGTTCGTAAGCTCGTCTTAGGGCCCTGTACGCAGTACACGGGTCAGCCGGATCAAAGACTGCTACCTCTGCTATTCGGCCATACCAGCGGGAGTCCTGTTCATTCTGAGAACCTTTTGCGCCAGGGTCGTCCCCTGCAATTATAACAAGGCCGGCTCCGATGGTGTGTGTAACCGAGGTTATGAGAGGATCTGAAAGCAGGTTCATTCCAACATGCTTTACAAGAACAAGTGCCCTTCTGCCCGAAACTGATGCTCCGAGGGCGGTTTCGAGGGCAACTTTCTCATTTGTGAACCACCTGGCACTATAAGCTTGACCGTTTATTTCAGTCAAATATGCTGCTTTGAAAACCGTGGTTTTTGCTTCCGAACCTTCTGAAAGCTTTTTTTCCCTGGCTTTTTTCAAAAAAAGTCCATTAGGGAGGTAACAGGATAGCCGGGGACACCTGTTATCAGGCTGACATCACTGTCAAGGGCTGCGAGATAAAGAGCTTTAAACCCGGTGCATTCTACTGCTTCTTTTTCTTCTTTCAAACTTACCCCCCAGTTGGAATTTAAAGGACCCGAGCTCAAAATTCTTTTATGATATCTCTACTTGATGTTTTGTATTTATATTTCTACTTGATGTTTTGTATTTCGAACTCTTGCCTTCCTGATTCTTGCCTTATCAAATGTTATTTTAAATCTTTTCCACGATGAGAGGTTTGATTTCGATACCAGGAATAATGGATTCTTCAGGCCTCCCGAACCAGGGCAAAGAGGCAAGCGCACCTATTACCCCGTTGCCGTTAAGCAGGACTTCTACGCCGTTCTCTTCGGCACACTGCAGAGCGTCAGCTTTCGAAACCCTTTCAGTCCGGGTGCGGTTACTGAACCCGTAAAGCCCTTTTGCATAGAAATCTGAAAGGACAACCATCCCGGTTTGGCCTGAAGCAGTGTATTTCTTAAGAGCTTTTTTGAAAGAATCTATAAGCCTCGCTTTTGCTTTCTGGTCCACACAACCGAATTCGAGTACAGTGGACATGCAGTTCTGGGTCTTTTCAGGGACAGGAAAAAGCTGGACAAGGGCATGAGAAAGATAAACGGCTTCCTGACAGTCCAGTTCCTTTGCGATATTATGAGTCAGGGTCCAGGTGGCCCCCACGTCCTTAGAATCAGTATCATCTATACCTATGAGGACGCGGTCCCTGCGGGGAACTATAATCGTTCCTCTGGCGCATTTTTCCCCACCGGATTCGGAAATTCTGTAACGAAGAACTCCATCCGCAAACGCCCTGCAGCGGGTTGCACCAACCCCTCCGCCTCCTAAGCCTGCATAGGTGATCTCAACTTCATCCCCCTGCACGATCACGGATTCAATTCCCGCGGCTGCCACGGAGGGTTTAAGTTCAAGCTTTGAGGTTCCGGTTTTCATGAAATAACGGATCATATTTCCAGTCGAACGGGCTTTCAGGATAAGGGGTGCTTTTGCGTAGTGGTAAAGGGACCAGGCAGCTCCACTGTAGCAGTTGGAGTGCTCAATTATCTCCGCATACCTGTTTTCTGCGTCGCAGATCGCGTAAATGCCCCTGTAAGGCACGGTATAAGGGTCATCCAGGGTTATTTCCTCAATATTTCTGTTATCCAGTGCACAGGCGTTTATATGTTTTGTAATTCAGAAAACCTCCTTTTTATAGGAATAGGAAGTGGGAGGGAAATTTGTTGATCAAAAAGCCCATTTCTTATAGATATATGGATATCGTAAGTTTAGTAAATTATATAAGTCGGATTTTACCGAATAATAGGCTGAATATTTACCGAGTAATAGGCTGAATACAATTATCAATTATATATTTGACTATAATCCATGAAAATTTGACTATAATCCATGAAAGCAAATGTTCGGCCTGGATTTTGATCAACCAAAGTCATTTCTGGCAGAAGAAAGTAATCCATAAAAAGTATATTGTTATAAATTGCTGGGCAGATGTGGCTCTTTAGAGCTTTTTATCTGCAAAATCTCTATTATATGGAGAGTTTCAGTACTTTAACTTTTTTATTTTACAAAACCTTCGTCTTTAAGGCTCACATACCTGCCGTCCCCGATGATGATGTGATCAAGAACGTCAATTCCCAGGAGTTTACCTCCTTCTACCATTTTCTCGGTAACCATTATATCCTCTCTACTCGGACTCGGATCTCCTGAGGGGTGGTTATGGATCATGATTACCGATGCAGAGGACTCCATAAGAGCAGACTTGAACACCTCACGCGGATGGACAATACTCGCGTTCAGGCTGCCAATTGACACGATTTCTTCTTTAAGGATCTGATTTTTGGTATCAAGATAAAGTGTTATGAATTTTTCTTTTTTTGTTCACGCATTTTAGGATACATCAGTGTATATACATCTTTTGGGGAACATATTTTCCTTTTTGGCTCTTCCGCAAAAGTCTCAAGCCTGCGGGCAAGTTCGAAAACCGCAGCTATCTGGGCAGCCTTCGCCTTTCCAATCCCATGAACCTGCATAAGCCTTGAAACATTTGCAAGACTGAGCTGCTTGATACTATACTCTGTTAATATCCGGCTGCATAGATTGATAACATTCTCTTCCTTTGACCCTGTTCTGAGAATTATTCCCAGCAGTTCCGCATTTGAAAGAGATTCCGGCCCATTTCTAATAAGCCTCTCCCGTGGACGTTCTTCTTCGGGAATATCGTGAATCCGGACCTTATTTATTTCCATAATCGACCCCCATCTTTTTTTCCCATCTTTGATTGACAGATAGCAAACTCACGCAGGAAATTTATATGTATAATTACCCAAATTTAGCTATTATCGCGTCAACACTCAAAGATTTAATGATTATGCATAGCTGCAATCTGTTTTATACGACATTTTGCTGTTGACTATACACTAACTCATTTAAATTGTCCCAATTTAAAACCAAAATTTAAACTAATCAAACTCTTGTTAGATACTATTAAAGTTTCAATATTTGAATCTTCACACAAATAGTAAATTAGTTATTCTGATAATGATTTCTGATAATGATTTCTGATTATTATGTCTGATAATGATTTCTGATTATTATGTCTGATAATGATTTCTGATTATTATGTCTGATTATTATTTTTGAGTGTAATAGAATTAATTTGCATGGAAAATCAAATGCCCAGGAAAATTAAAAAGATAAATAAAAGGTGCCGGCTCTTACTTATACCGGAAAGTCCATATCGCTTTTAATGAAAGTCATTTCAGTTGTCGGGTATAAAAAATCGGGTAAGACGGTTCTTGTTTCAGCCCTTGTCCGTAACCTTTCCAGATTCGGGGCAGTAGGCACTGTAAAACATATGGAAGAACAGCGCCTCAACGCAGAAGAAACGGACACAGGCAAACATTTTGATGCAGGTGCTGACACGGTAATAGGAATAACAGGTACGGAGCTTGTCAGCTTCTCCAGGGACTCTGACCTTGAGCATGCTCTTGATTTACTTTGTGATCAGGGGCTTGATTTTGCTGTGGTAGAAGGGTTTAAAGAAAGCAATCTTCCTAAAATTGTGCTTGGAGACCTTGAAGGAATCTCCAATGTTTTCTTCAGGATGCCGGAAAATGTCGATATGCACGAAGAACTAACAGCCTCCCTTGTAGGGATGGCCCTCGCGCAGCCTGACCGCTATACCCTGGAAGCCCTTGTAAAGAAGGTCAGAAAAAATCACAAGATCCAAAAAGCAGGCGCAATCGGTACTTTTACAGGTATTGTCCGCGAAATGGCTGACAATGAGATAACAGCCAGGCTCGAATTTGAGAAATACGAACCTGAAGCCTCAAAAGTTCTGGATAGGATCAGGGAAGAAATCAAGCGAAAAGAAGGAATCCTTGAAGTCCTGATTCACCACAAAACAGGTGTCATCGAAGCCGGAGAAGACATAGTGTACATCGTTATCGCAGCCGCCCACAGGAATGAACTTTTCCCGGCCCTCAGCGAAGCTATAGAGCGGATAAAGGCCGAAGCTCCGATCTGGAAGAAGGAATTTACGGAAAAAGAAGAATTCTGGGTCCATGACAAAGAAAAAGGCAGGAAGCAGGCCTGAAATTGAAAAGAAAGAGTAAATAAAAACTTGCGGGTAAACAGGACTTAAGAAACCCCCGGATGGACCAAATGGCTGAAAAAACAGAACCTGAAAAACGGCAAATAAAATTCAGAAGTGCCGTCGTCCTGGCAGGAGGCAGAGGCAGACGGATGGGCATGGTCGAAAAAGCCCTTCTCGAATTTGAAGGAAAAACAATCATCGAACGCCTGCTGGAAAGCCTTTTCAAAGTTGTGGACGAAGTCATTCTCTCGGTTCGGGATAAAAACCAGGAAAAAAGTTCAAGCCCGTGCTTGAAAAATTGCCTGCCCGCGAAATCCGTTTCTGTTTTGATACTTTAGAAGACGCCGGCCCTCTTGATGGCATCAGGGCGGGGCTGCTCGAATCCAAATCCGAATATTCTTTTGTCTGTGCAGGCGATATGCCTTTCGTAAACTTCAGAGTTGTAGACCTGCTGTTTGAGAAAGCCGATAGGCACGACGCTGCTCTTCCGAGATGGGAGGACAGAAAGTTTGAGCCTCTGCACGCAGTTTATTCAAAAAAATTGATCCCCGAAATCGAAAAAGCCTTTGAGAAAGGAAGGTGTTCGGTACTTACGCCGGTTTTCGAAATGCAGGATGTTATTTTTGTTGAGATTGCGGAAATAAAAGAGTTAGATCCTGAACTGAGGACTTTTGCGAATATTAACACAGTTGAGGATATAGAACGTATGATCGGATCTGTGGTGGAAAACGAAAGGTTATAATTAAATTCCTGTTAACCGTTGTTGATCATTTTTTAATTGCCGAAAAGCCTGAATAGCATCGCTAACCGTTCATTTCCGCGCTTTGCGCGGCTTTTCCTCTCCTACATCATAAAATCGAAAGCTATTTAGACAACAATACCTTCTATTTTTAGAATCAGTTGTCATCTTATGTTATGCAGCTTTAAGATCGTGGTTTCAAAGAATGATTGAGTTTTTAATTGTTATACTGGCAAATTTTTAAGGGCAGCAAGGCACGGATTCTACATGGAACTTAATGAGATTAAAGATCTGATTAAAGAAGCTAAAGAAAGTGACGCGACTACAATGGATATTTCGCTCAAAAAACTGACTTCGCTGCCCCCTGAAATAACCGAGTTGAAAAACTTTACTCAACTCAACATTAAAAGTGATGAAAATATTTTATTACTAGGGGCTGGTTTTAGTAAAAATTTCGGGGCTCCGTTGGCAAATGAGATGTGGTATCTAATATTTAACCACAAGAAAATTCAGGCTCAACCACGAATTCGAGAATTAATGCTGAATAATTTCGACTATGAATTAATTTATGATGCTGTTTTAGAAGGTTTTGTAGACAACGAAGGTGTACTTGGTAAAAAATGTTTACCTATAGAATTTAGACGCGAAGAAAAAGAAGCTATGATGGAAGCTACAAATTTTGCCTATAAGCACATCGATGATGTTTTTATGCAATACGTGAATTATCTGGAGAAAAACAGACATGAAAAAACAAAACAAAAAGAAGTACTCACAGGCGTTTCTCAATTCATCTCTCTTTTTCAGCAAGTTTACCTACAAGTGGTAAGCTCCGATGGGTATAGCATTTACACCTCTGATGGTTTTCCTTGGATAGTACGTTCAGATAAGAGCTCTTTCATATTTACGCTCAATCAGGACTTGTTTTTTGAAAAAGTCTATAATCAAAATTTATTTTTTGATAAGACATTTCAAAAAATTTGCTGTAATCCAGGAATTGAAAATGAGCAAGAATCAGGTTTATTTAATCTGCCAAATGAAGATAAGCTACGCAACAACGATATTTTTTCGAAAGAAAATATTTTCCTAATAAAGCTTCATGGGTCATACAATTGGATAGGTTCTAATGGCAAAAAATCAATGGTTATTGGAAGACACAAAGAAGATAAAATTAAGAAAGAACCTCTTTTGAACCGTTATTTCGAAACGTTTAAAGAGGTACTTTCACAGGGTCAACGCCGCTTGCTTATAATTGGTTATGGTTTTGGTGATGACCATATTAACCGTGTAATATCTAATGCAGTGAAAAATCATGAACTGAAAGTTTACATTCTTTCATCTGGATCAATACAGAAATTAAAAGAGAAATTGTCCGAAAATTGTGAAGATTTCATTAATATCTATAATGGAATTTCAGGTTACTTCCCATACACAGAGATTTTAACAGGTGATTCAGACCTTGATAAACCAATAAAAGAGTACTTTAAAAGTGTTTTCTTTGATAATGATAAATAAACGATATAGGACTACACACTAAGATACACAATCAAGTACAATCGAATATAATGTCAACCTCTGTGAGCTGCAACCTCACACTGCTTGATGTAGCACTCAGGACATAAATACCCGTCTGTAGGTTAAACATCAAGCTGTTTCCTGAGAATATAAAATAAGTTAAAAAAGACAATATAATGTTATTGCATAAACAAAAATTATAACAGAAGGCATAACGTGGATTCCAAAAAAATCATCACATACTTCACAATATTCCTCATATTAATAGCTGTAATACTAAACTATAAGAACGTGCAACAAACCGAAAAAGAAACAGCAGGCATAGCAATCACCGCAATAGTAGCAGCAATTCTCTCAATTCAACAATCGATTGAATCAAATCAAAAAACAGAGAAAGCATTAAAACTAACCGAAAAAACACTAAAACTAACCGAAACAGAACAACAAATAAGAGACATAGAAAAACGTCTCGAGCTTTTCTACTATCCGATATCAAATTACTTTCGTATCGCACAACAACGCACACTAAAAGCGGGATTAGCTGACAGTGTACTTTCCTGCTTTTGTGTATTTATGCTTTGGACTCTGAATTTTTGAAGTGGTTTTGTCTCCGAAGTTCCAAGACCAGGAAGTAGGTGATCCTGTGCTCTTATCTGTGAATTTAACTGGTAATGGTGCTTTTCCAGACACTGGGGATGCAGTGAATGCAGCAACCGGAAGTATGGGAAAAGGTACTTCGAAAACGAGACTTCCTAGTAGGAAAAACATTTTTTGCTTTTCGTAACAGAATTTATTTCTTTTACTTTCCCGCATCCTCTATCTCAAACTTTACATTGCGCTTTTGAAATTCTTTTATAATCTCTTCCATAAATACGCCAGGTCCGGGGGCATGGCTGTGATGGAATTCTTTTACCTTGCCTGGCTCTCCGCCGACGGATGTGATTTCCACACCGCAGGAGGGGCTTTTAGGGACACCGATGATCTTTATTTTTATGCCGGTTGCTGCAAGGTCTTCGAGCAGGTCTGCAAGGGGCATGAAAATTTCCCGGCAGAAGCGCCTGTAGGCAGGATGGTCAAGCTGATCTTTAGTTATTTCCCGGCGTCTCATTCCGAAAAACATGGCTTCGGGGCAGGGGAGCTGGATCACGTTCGCGCTTTTCGTATCAATCGGTAGAGCCGGTCTTACTCCTTTTACCCTTGCAAGAGGGTTAAGCAGGCAGTGCCCTATTACAACTACCTCATTCTTATTACCCTCTGCTGCGGGTTTTTCGGAAACCTGAGAACATTCGCAATTTTCCAGCTTTTTCATATCATCACCTGTGTTTGCCTAATAACCGTATTGCTTGTACTCATCTGCTAACTGCCTGTTATTCGCCTTTAATTTGCATTTAATTTGCATTTAATTTGCCTTTCATTCGCTTTCTATATGTCCACTATTCGCCTTTTATACGCCTACTGTTCGCCTTCCGTTCAACTCTGGTGTTAACCTGGTATTCAGCTGTATATTTCTTAGTAAGAAAAGACTCAGTACCAAAATCCAGTGATGAATATAAAATTAAAAATCACTGGATTTTGTAATTGGTTACAATTTCTGTGATTATACTTATGGTTTGAAGGCTTTATATATCGAATATTAATCCTGATTAGAAACTAAATTATTTTTACGAATTAAGATTTTCAATCAAGAAATGCAAAAATCACTAGATTTTGGAACAGAGTCTAAGAAAATAAGAGATTATATATTTATCTTCTGCATATGTATTCAAAAATGGCATATGTAAGCCTGCATATAAGCTATACTTTTGCGATCTGTTAGGATACGGTTGCAGAAGAAGCACAGGAGCACTGCCTTTATATTTGGAAGGTCACAGCACATGCATGAAGAATTTGGAACAATACTTAACAGGGGATTCAACAGCTGGGTTAGAAATCTAAACATCTGTATTCCGTTTATCCTTAATTTTTTAATTAATCTGATTCTTTATTTCTTTTTCTTTGGCTTGATGGGCCTTTTGCTCTTTACCTCGAACACAGGAAGTATTATCGATCCTGCTACCCTTTCCCAGACGGAGATTTATACAATGGTGGCGAAGGGGCTTTCTGAAAACATTGCACTGTCCGTATTTCTGGTTCTCATATTTTCTCTGTTTGGGATGTTCGTGCAGTCCTTTTTCACAGCAGGGGCAATAGGGATGGCAAAGAAAGCCTCCGAGACAGGAGATACCGTCCTCTCTGACATGCTCATTTCGGGTTCGAAAAACATATTCAGGCTTTTCCCGACAACCCTGTTGATTTCCCTGCTCTTGCTTGTAGGAATCATATTTATGGTGCCCGGAGCCTTTGCAGTAGGAGACCTGAGTACACTGGTCGAAAATCCGGACGTTTCGGGACAGGGCGTGGGCGCGCTTGTTATGGGAGCCTTTCTCTGGTCAGTTTACATAATAGTGATGAATCTCGTGCTTTCCCTTACATCATATGCCCTTGTGATTGATGAACTTGGACCTCTTGAAGCTTTAAGTGCGAGTTTTGGATTTTTCAGGAATAATAAACTGGATGTTTTCTTTATCTGGGTAATCTCTATCGGGCTGGCTATAATTAACAGTCTTGCCGGTGAATTTATAGGTTCAGAAAACATTCTGGTCGCAGCGGTTACATCTCTGGTCCCGTTTGCTGTTCTGCAGCCTCTGACTGCTGTACTGTGGACACGGCTCTACCTGAGCAGGAAAGGGAATAAACTCTATAGCCCTTCGGATCTGCTTTCCTATCCGGATAGATTCTGAAGAAGTTCCTGCTTGTATTTTACTCTTAAGCCCTGCCGAGCAATTTGCAGGCCTGGCATATCTCTTCAGTGCAGGTCTCTCCGCAGACCCTGCATTTTTCGATTTTTGTGGGAGGCAGTTCCTTTGCGAGGACTCCTACAATCTTATCAAAACCCCTTAGCAGGGAATATTTCGTTCCCGGATGCCTGGTTTCAAAATTGTTCAAAAGCTCCCTTACCTCTCCTCTCAAGGCTTCTCCTGCATACGGGCATTCGCTAAAATCAACTGGTAGGGCGTTTGTGAGGGCGTAGAGAGCCACTTCTTTTTCAGGAATATTCCTCAGGGGTTTTGCCCGCAATACCAGGCCTTCAATAGCTGCAGGCGGGGCAAGCCTGACCATGCGTTCCATATCCCCTCTGAAGTGGTTAAGGAGAATTGTCTGGGCTTCATCATCCAGGTTATGGCCTGTGATCAGTTTTGTTGCCCCTATTTCAAGCGCGGTCCTGTTGAGGATATATTTCCTGAGAACGCCACAGTAGCTGCATGTACCTTTTTCTCGGTCCATTGCTGCCAGTTCATCCATAGTTACTCCATGTACTTCTTTGAAGGATTTTATAATATGCCTTACCCCGAGCATCTCGGTAAGATTTTTTGCAAATTCGAGGGAATGAGGGCGGTACCCATGTATTCCTTCATCCACTGAAATTGCCACGATTTCAATATCCGGCCTGTTTCCAAAAATTTTGTGCATCATATACAGGGCAACCGAGCTGTCCTTACCTCCGCTCAGGGCAACAGCTATTATATCATTTTTCCGGATGCTGTACTCTTTCCGGATTGTCAGTTTGATTTTCCTCTCAACGTCCTCCACAAAATGTTTCTTGCACAGGTGCATCCCGGAATATTTTTGAAAAATTATAGCTTCATGATTGCATTTTTTGCATTTGATTGTCATTTAAATCCTTTTTCCGCCAATTACCTGGAAATGATCTGAAAAACTGAAACCTGATAAACCGACATATTCTTAAATTATTTTTGAATAAAGTATTTTGAATAAAGTATTTTGAATAAGGTATTCTGAATAAAGTATTTTGAATAAGATCTTTTTGACTACGATTTCTCGCTTCAATGAGTTGTGTTGTGCCAGAATTCTTTTAGGAAAGGAACCGCTCGTATATATGGTTTCTTACGTACTTGTATGGAAAAAAAGCTTACAGTTTTTCTGTTTATTCTTTTAAAGCTCTATGAACATTATTCAGAATCCCTGTTTCCAGGGATATTATCCTCTTCAGCCAATTAAACCGGTTTATTATTCAAATATCTCTGTAATATTGGGGCTGCAACGAGGAGGTTTTACACTAAGAATTATTCCGGCAGAGACAAGATACTATTCGGATATTGGCTGGATTAAAGGCTATTTACTCTTCTCTTTTTCTAATTACTACGACCCGAAAAATAATCCAGTTCGGGGATCTTCGAGCTTTAAATGAATTTATCCTTAAGCCAGGCAAGGAATTTTCATCCCATCCGCATTCCAAAATGGAAATAGTAACGATAGTCTTGAAGGTGAGGTTACCCCATGGAAATAATTCTGGAAAACAGGAAAGTTCTGGAGAAGTAAGCCTCGAAAGAGAGCACTTTCTTCATATTTATTCGGAGGAAGACCGACTTGTGTTCATACATTTCTACTGGAGAACTCTTTGTCAACGGTCGAAGGCTCAGACAGGGAGACCAGGCTCGTCTTGATCCGGAAAGGACCCTTCACGTGGAAATCGCTTCCGCTTCTCCCGCAGAATTCATCGCGATATGCCTGCAAACAGTGGAAGTATAATAAAGCAAAGGAAAAGGGGCAATTAAATGAGCCATGAACAACCTGAGAGAAGGAATTACAAAAAAGAAGAACAGCCTGAGAGAGGGAGTGAATGGGATATAATAAACCATAAAAAGAGATAAATGATAGAACTAAAGGTAAAACAAGTCTGAATAACGGCAAAGAAGTCTGAATAAAGGTAAAAGTCGCCGCAGACGGATGAAAACGCTGCTAAATATTGAATGCAAGATTTGATAGAAAAGAATTGAAGTGAGAGGTAAAAACAGTTTATAGAGAGGGATTTGCCTCTCACTTCTTTTTGCTTCTGATATTTTGGTAACCGAGAGTGAGGAATGGCGAACCTCGTTTTCCCGGTTTCCTTTCTGAAACCTCTCCCGAAACAAAGACTTAGAGGAATGGCAAAAAACCTCAATAGCCTTCTTATTCAGGTGGGGCTCCAGACTTTATTGAGGGCAGGGTTGAGGAATGGCGCACCTCATTTACCTTGCTCCGTTTTTTAGCTAAATGCTACTCATGAACCCCATTCAATATTAGCATTTAGAACTACATGATATAGAATATCGGTCATATATAAAACATCAATGGAAATGATTTTTCATTTCCTTTGATGTAATAAAGAGCACCAAAAATTTTAAGCGGCTTATCGTCTTGATAAACTAAAATTGTCCCCGGACAAAGCTCAAATCACTTTTTACCTGTCCTCAAACAGCCAGTTTTTCCCAAAAGTGTCCTGATGGTACGGTAAACTATTTATATCATGATGTCAGCGCGATTTAGTCTAAATTATCTCACCCTGTCCAAATTAACTTAACTTACCTTTCTCTGTCCTTTTACAATATAATATTTTATTGACAATATTTATGTCTCTATGAGATATTGCTTTTTCTTTCCCTTACATCTTATTCTTTCTAACATCTGGTCCTTCTTTTTCTTCATTATTTTTTTACTTCAGTCGAATACCCCGTTAGCTTGCTGCGGGGATGGAAAACTTCCCCGGTAACTGTTGTTAACTAACTGATTTATTATTTACTTTAAAAATATAAAATTGAAACAGTATGAGAAGGTTCAGCGTAAAGATTAAGCAAATTTTGTTTAAATCCTTTTTTCAGGTACCATGCTATCGAATTTTTATTATCTACGAACCAATCCCAGAACTCAAAATTGGTTTCCATAATCTCAAATTTTGAATATGGAATTATGATAACAGAATATGTATAATTTTAGGGAAGTTGTCCAGTCATTACCTAACTCAACACTTACTTTGCTAGAGGTTGCCGTCACCTGAAGAAGAACGTGAGGGTTGCAAGTATTAAAAAGATTATGATCATCCACTTTGCAATCTCCATACAGAAACCGGCGATTTTCCGTTCGCCCAGTGCATATTGAATCAGTGCTAGTATTAGAAAAAGTACAGCAAGTCCTAACAAATCCACTATATATTCCTTCCCGATAATAATTTGACTAATATATATTTAAATGTTAGTGTGCCACTTTTTCTATAAAGTTAGAAATCTTATAAAGTTTGTGGTTTGAAAATCCCCTAGCAAGACAACTGAATTTTGTTCAGTAAACAAAAATTTGACTTTGAATTTACAGAACTTTTGGCACACTGCCGTTTCTGCAAACATAGTGAAAAGTGTTATAATTTATTTTCATATTTCTCTTTACGTACTTTCTTTTTGTCCTTTGATTATTCCCTTTTTCCTTTTCGTCTCTGCTTTTTATCCTAGAATAGAAACAAATCTGTCCCCCCGCCAAAATTCAAAAAATCTATAAATAGTAATAATTGTAATAATTGTAATTATTGTAATTATTGGGTATGTTGATCTAAGATTTTGGATCAAGTTTTGGGCGGTTGGCTGAGTGGAAGATGTCTCTTTACTTTTACTTATTTTTTCAGTTTTTGGAGGTTACCTGCTTGGCATAATCTCAGGACTTCTGCCCGGTATACACAACAATAATTTTGCGCTTGCCCTTGTAGCCTTTGCACCTGTACTGGCTGAAAAAGGGCTTTCACCTTTTTACATAGCCGTGATTATTCTCTCAAATGCTGTAGCTCAGACTTTCCACGCTGTTTTATATACAAAGGTAAAACATACCCCATATTAGGAGGTTTTATTGTTAAGGTAGGCGATTTGAGAAAAGATCTTGTTATTATTGAATGGCTTGACACACTTAATCCCAAACCCAATACAGCAAAAAACTATTTAAGAGCCATGCAGAATTTCACTGAATGGGTAGGAAAAACCCCTGAAGAGCTGTTAGCAGAAGCAGAAGAGGAAATTAAATCAGGAAAATTAATGAGACAGCGTAATATAAAAAGGTACCTCATAGGCTTTCGTAAATTTTTACAGGATTCAGGACATGCCCCAACTACAGTAAAAGGCTACTTAACAGGCTTAAAATCTTTTTACACTCTTTTTGATATAGAGCTGCCCGTTTTGCCTAGACTTGATAAAAAAGCCAGACCTCTTGAGAAGCACAATAAAATTCCAACAAAAGAAGATCTGCAGGAAGTCCTCAAAATATGTGACCCTCTTGAGAAGGCAGTGTTACTTGTTGGGGCCTCAAGCGGCTTAAGTGCACAGGAAATAATAACTTTGAAAGTCAGCGATTTTAAAAATGGGTATGATCCAAGGGACAATATAACAACACTGATTTTAACAAGAGAGAAAACTGGTGTGCACTTCATTACCTTTCTTTCTCCTGAGGCTTCAATAGCTGTTACTGATTATCTGAATTTTAGAGGTAGAACTGAAAAAACGGGAGAAACAAGGCGGTTAAATCAACTAGAAAAGCAAAAGGTGTTCTGTGACAGTGATTTTCTGTTCATACGCCGTCATGTTTATGCTGCTTTTATAAAAAATAAAAGTGAAAAGGAAAGACTCCTAGATACTGACGCTTTTATGAAGTTATACCGATTTATCTCCGAGAAAGCTCAAAAGAATACACCCCTGGGGGACTGGAATCTTATAAGATCACACAACATTAGAAAATATTTCAACTCAGCTATGTTAAATGCAGGAGCTGACTCTTTTTTGTTGAATTCACTATGGGGCATACATTGGATGACACCCGTGCAGCCTATTTTCGAGCATCACCTGAAAAATTAAAAGAGATCTATAAAAAATATATTCCTTACTTGACAATTGAGAAGGAATTAGATATTTCCGAGAGTCCTGAATATCTTGCAATAAAAAACGAAAACGCGATACTACGTGCAGAAACGGAGAGGCACGTAATAAGCAGGCAGGAATTTCAGGAGCTCCGCAACGTGATCGGGAGTTTGAGAACCTCCCCTACCCCGGCACTGGACCCAGATGCAACCCCAGAGGAAAAAGCACTATACGAAAAAATGCTTGAAAAAGAAAAAGAAAATAATATGCGCAAAACGCTCTTAAAAGAATTTTTCAGATGTGACTGACTATTTTTCAGACTGCAGGAGGCGCTTAAAGTGCCTCGCTGCTTTTTCCATTTACTTAGCTCTGCCTCAGCTCAGGCTATAAGCTACTTTGCAAAAAACACGGGCGAGTGTATTGAACACTACATGAAAATAGGCTCACCCATGCAACGAGCCACGGCCATGCTTTTCTTTAAATTGCCTGGATATTTGAGGCTATACCCTCTTTACTTTTATACTAAACCCCTGTAAAAATGTCTTTATTTATTAACTTTTTCCGCGCACATTGCCCACTTTATAAAGGCGCTACTTCACGATTATTTTTATGTAAGTTTAAGATTATTTGAAAAGAAGTTGGGGCATTGTGTTTATATACGCTAGGGGTAGGTTTTTATATATAATGTATACAAAATTAGAAATGTTTAAATAGTCAAAAGTCACTATATATACTTGCAGTAAACAAAATTACTGACTTGAGCGCCAACTAAGCGGAGGATTCAACTATGCCAAAAGCGACACAAAATAAAATTAGTGTACAAGTGTATTTCCCAATCGAAACTTATTATGCAATAGAGTCGATGAGAAATCCAGAGATGCCTAAGTCAAACTTCTGCGTTGCAGTTATTGAAGAGGCACTTGGGATATCAAAACCGTAAAAGAGTATAGACCTTGAAATCCAGCAGTCCCGAAAAGTTTACCAGACACAACGGGGCCGCCAGATTGATAGAACCAACAAATTTCCAAAAGTAGAAATTCGAAGGTAAGATAAAATGAAATCTACAAGTATATATAACGTTGCATGTATTAATAAAGGTATCGGTGAGACAAACCCGATAGCACACGCTTCTTTTAATTATGTAAAACCTAAAATCAGCATAAGGTTTACACAGGTTGCCGCATTAAGGAAGACTAAAAATTATTCACGTGTTGAGCTGTTGCAATCGATTTTCAGGGGGAATTAGAAAAATGGCTGTTGCAATTGATAGAGCACTTTTAGCAGAGACTTTTTGCCTTCTGCCACAAAAGACAATTGATGGGAACTGCAGTCTCGATGAGGATTTAATTGAGGTTATGGTGAGCAACACTGAAATTTATAACATTTTCAAATCGAAAACATACCTTGATGATGATAAGATGTACGATCGTCTTATCAAATTACTTGCCATATTTGATTCACAAGATATTGAAGTCATAATCTCCACATACGCAAAAAGTGCAAAATGGAGTCAGTTCGCACTTAGTCAAAGACTTCTCACTATAAACGAAGTAACCAACAAAGTTGATAGTGAGGTAAGTTCCGACGGGATAAATGAAATCAGCTTAGCGGAGCTTAAAAACATAAAAATGGATTTGAATAACAGAAAAATGCCTAACCTTATGGAGATACTCCCTCAAGACCACTTCATAAATACTGTAACCTCTTGGATGTCGGGGCTTTCTGACACTTATTATGAGTATAGGGTCAGCTCTGCTCTTTGGTTATTGTCTGCTTTAATTCAAGGGAAAGGGTGTGTAGCCATGAAACAGGGTACAGTACACCCGAATATCTATATAATATTATTAGGACAGTCCACAAAAAGCAGAAAGAGTACTGCAATCCGAAAAATTAAACCCATTTATGAAGCTGCAACTGACACTGACCTGTACAACGATGACCCCACTATTGAAGGATACTTAGAGATGCTGGCACTCAACCCTGTGCAGAACTTTGTTCGAGACGAGGTTTCCGGATTGATGGCAAAGTATCACAAGAAATACAATGAGGGAATTTTCGATCTTGAGTGCAATGTCTATGACGGGGACTCTGTCAGGAAAATTAAAGCTGCTGGTAGGGACAAGGAACCTAAAGAATACACCATAAAAAAGCCCTATGTCACGCATTTATACGCAACCACTCCGGACAAATTCACAAGTGTCATGACAATGGATGATTACATGTGTGGGTATGGATACAGGTTTCTCTATTCTTTCCCAACTTATGCGAAGGAAAGAATGGATTATGAAATAGAGGAAAATGAAGATGTTGAGACGTGGGCTAAAGTGCTATCTGCTACAAAGAACCTATATAACAGATATCAAGCGGCTGCTGCCTTTAAATTTTCCATGACTAAAGGTGCTGTAAAACTATACAATGAGATTGGCAGGAATCTTGAAGACGCTGGGGAGATTCTACACAATGACCAGCTAGATTCTGCAATTGGGCGTGCACAGGATAACATTCTAAAGCTAGCAATGTTAATCGAGATTGGTAGAAGTACCCCCTCACATGAAATTACTGAGGAAAGTATCAGTATTGCTTCCTTAATGATGATAGACTTCTATCTGCCTTCATTCATGCAGATAATGGACAGGATATTGTCAGATGTAAAAGCGAATAAAATTGAAAAAGCAATCTCAGTGATCCGCAGAATGGGTGGAACTTGCACAAGGTCAACTCTAATCCAGAACGGGCATTTCACAAAAACTGAGTGTAATGAGATTGTAGAAGCTATGGTAATGGGGAATATACTTCTCGAAAGAAGAGTCAAGGAAACGAAAACACTGACATATATTCTGACAACAGAATCAAAGACTCTGGAAATGCATTCCACTGAATTAGCAGATATGTTTAGCAATCTTCGCAAAGTTAGCAAAGTTAGCAGTTTAGCTAACAACACAATAACCTCTGCTAAAAATGCTAAATCAGATAAAAAAATTACTACAGATACAACTGATAATGACTATATGTGCGGGTCGATGTTGAAGGTTCCTTGTGTAATTGCTAACTTTGCTAAAGATGCTAACTTTGCTAATTTTGGAGTAGTTTCTCCAGAAGAAGCAAGCAGCATTCTTGAAGGGGAGATGTAAATGGCTTTCCTCTTCTTGGATATCGAAACTACGGGTCTTGATCCGTTCACATGCGAGCTTGTCACCTTGCAACTTATGACAACCTCTGGAAAGTCATTGATCATAAAGGACCCTGAAAATCTGGACTCCCTCAAACCAAAGCTTGAAAATAACACTATTATAGGGCATAACCTTAAGTTTGATTCCAAATTCCTGAAATACAGATATGGTATCACTCTTTATAATGTGTATGACACTTATATTGCAGAAATTGCCATATCCGGTGGTACTCTTGCAGGTAGAAAAGGTACGTCCCTCAAAGATGTGGTCTTAAAATATTGCAAAGTCACTCTGGATAAAACGGAGCAGTGTGGGTTTAAAAGAGGTGTCCCTCTCACAGAAGAACAGAAGAAATACGCCGTTGATGATTTAAAATATCTCCCTGAGATAATGAAGCAACAGAAGGCAGAAATTAGTTTACTGGGTCTGGAGAAGGTCATTGATACCGAAATGAAAGCTCTGCCTGCAGTAGTCTGGCTCGAGTTGTCAGGTATGCACATTGATTGTGCTAAAGTCACTGAGATTAAAGTAAAACTTGAAGAACAGAGGGATAAAGCGGCCCAATTTCTTGCAAAAGAATTTAGCCCTTATACAGTCAACCTGAATAGTCCCAAGCAGCTCAAAGAAGCTCTAAACCGCGCTGAAATCCCTGCAAATGGCACAAGTATTGAAGAAATATCAAAGTTCAACGGTCCAATAATCGAGGCCCTGAAGGACTATAAGGAGGCTCAAAAACTCCTTAGCACTTATGCAGATAAAATGACAGAGTATATAAATCCGGTAACTGGTCGGGTCCACTCAAACTTCAATCAATACGGTGCTAAGTCTGGCAGATTCACAAGCTCAAGCCCGAATCTTCAACAGCAACCGAGCAAATTCACTGAATGGAGATCGATTTACCAAGCAATGCCAGGGAATAAGATAGTCACCGCCGACTATTCACAAATAGAACTCCGAATCCTTGGGCAGGTAGCACAGGATGCAGAGTATATCAAGGCCTATAATCAGGGTATTGACCTGCATAAATTAACAGCCTCGAAGATCTTTAAAGTGCCTCTAGCAGAGGTTACCAAGCAGCAAAGGTCAATGTCAAAAACTGTGAATTTCGGAATCGCTTATGGAATGTGGACAGGAGGGTTAATTGGAAACCTTACAAAAGCGGGTATCACTATCGGAACCGAAGAGGCTGAGCAGATTATAAAAGGTTTTTACAAAGCCTATCCTGCAGTTTCCAAATATCTTTATGAAATCAGTGAAGAAGGCGCGAGGAACTGCATTATTAGAAACAAAGCTGGGAGGGTGATAAAATTCAATCATCCCAAAGACGACAGGGAGAAAGGTAGCATAAAGCGGGAATCAAAAAACCTCCCAATACAGAGCCTGTGTGCTGACATGGTAAAGGTTGCTATGGCAAATATCTTCCTGAAGCTTGAGCCAAGGGGTGTAAAATTCATTAATACAGTCCACGACGAAATTGTTCTGGAGGCTCCTGAAGCCCTGGCCCAGGAAACAGCCGATGTCGTCAAGGAGGAAATGGAAGCTGCAGGACGGGTGTATATCAAAGACATGCCATGTGTAGCTGAAGTTACAATTGCAGATTGTTGGGAGAAGTAATCTAGTAGGGGGTTTGCAAAATGGTATGTGAAAAATTTAAGAACTATACGCCAAAGGAGCCCGCAAGGAGGCTGTTGAGTGCGATTCAGGAAATCATAAAGGAGTATGCAGATAATAATTTAGTGCTTACCTGCAGGCAGGTACATTACCAACTCGTCTCAAAAAATATAACCACGAACACGGAAGAAGACTACAAAGCTCTGATAAAACTGATTGCCAATGCGAGAATGTCAGGCGTCATTGACTGGAAAGCAATAGTTGACAGGAACCGAGAATCCTATATTCCGTATTATGAGGATAGTATACCCTCTGCTATTGAAAAAACCCTCAGTATGTATAAATTGAATCGTATGAGCACTCAAGACGTTTATATCGAAGTAATGATTGAAAAAATGGCAATTTATGAAATTGTCGCGTCAGTTACGCGATTTTACACTATTCCACTAACGGGAGACAAAGGCAATTGTTCAAAAACAATTCTATATGATATCTCTAAGAGGCTCCTAGCAGCTCAGGCAACAGGGAAACACTGCATAGTACTGTATGTTGGAGACCATGACCCTAGTGGCCTTATGATGATAGATAGCATTTGTGAGACACTAAGGAATGCTGCAAATATAACTTCAATTTTTCACTTGTGGAATTGCTCTGTAATTCCATTTTCCTAAATAATCATCAAATACAATTTTCATTTTTTCCTTGAAGTTTTCAGTTGCTTTTCTTCCCGTGGCATAAACTTTATCCTTTATAGTCGAAAACACTTTGAGTCCTGTAGATGTGTAAGTCTTCTCAACAAGGCTTTTGACCACCTCAATATTGCTGAAAACAGTACCTTTGCATGCATTCGTAACATGACAGAATAACCTGTGTTCTATTGGATTGTATTTCGACGTATATGGTGGATAATGAGCCATTCTGATTTCAATTCCAATTTCATTTACCATCTTTTGCATATCTTCCTTGAAAATATAATTCCTGCTTGAGTTGCTTCCACCACCATCAGCTAAGGTTAAAATGCTATTTGCTTTTGGATATTTGTTTTTACCGTATTTTTCCCACCAGTCTTTAATGCAGTCACAACAAAACTCGCTTGTGTCCTTACTGGTTCCTAAAGTGATGTATCCTTCGTTACTTTTTAGATCGTATATGCCATGTGGAATTACAACCCCATCTGAAAATGTATTGAAGTCGTGGTCATATACCTTTACTGTGTGGGTACAATAAACTTTACCATCACGGTAGAAATTACCTATGACTTCTTTTTTACATCTATACTGATAATAGGATTAGCGCTTTTTGAGTACTCTTCCTTTAACTCGTGAATTCTCTCAAATTGCTCATTTCTATCTTTAGAGTCTTTCATTGTGACAGCTTTTTGCATTTTCCTTTTTACAAAACCATGTTTCTTTAAGAGCTGCTTTACTACATAGGGAGTTATATTCATACCCTTTGATTTAAAAACCTTTGAAATTTCTTTAAGGTTCAGGTTTGTCCATTTTAGTTCTTCATCCATAGGGCTTCCAGCCGTATGGTTTTTTAGAATATCAAAAAATATTTCATCGATATTTTCCACCGTGTCGATGATTTTCTTTTTACCCCCACCAGGCTTTCGAATTCTGTCCTCTGGGGTTTCTGTACCATTGGTGATTTCATTAATTCCAGCCATGACAGTCTGAAAGTGGCAGCCCAGGACACTACTAATATAGATTTGTCCTCCGTGACCTAATTTAATTGCTTCGATAGCTGCGTATCTTCTCCGATCTTTCTCGTTCAAACTATCATAAAATGCTTTCATTCGAGTTTCAATTTCTTCCGGATATTTTATGCGTAGCGTCAAATTAGATTCCTTTTAATCATTTGTAATGGCTTCTAACAAACATTATAGATGGTAAGAGAAATAATTGAAATTATATATGTTTTGTTCCTAAGCCTAATGGGTGTTTCAGACTTCGAGTTCAGACCTGTTGCTCTAACAAAAGCTCAAGCCATAGAGTATAATTTACCTCCTAATGACGTAAAAATTAAAGACACAAATTCTCCAGAATACATTCGAAAATACGGTAAATACTCATGGGAATGCGACGCATTGCCCACAAAAGTTTTGCAGGAAACGCTTGAGAATGAAATCCGAACGAGTATAGATTTGTGGAAGTTCTGGGATATATTGGACCAAGAGGAAGCTGACAGGGCGCGTTTAAGTGAGATTATAGAGTAGTGGAAGAAAACGAACGCCGTATGAGGGTGTGAGAGGGTATGGAAATAATAGTTGATCAAGAGTTTAAAGATTTGATTGCACCGCTGAATGTAGAAGAATACTCAAGTCTCGAAAAGAACCTCCTTGAAAATGGCTTTAATAAAGCCTACCCATTGATTTTATGGAAGGATCATGGTATACTCGTGGATGGACATAACCGGTACGGCCTTTGTGTCAAATATGGAATTGAATTCACATTCATTGAACAGGAATTCGACTCCCGCGAAGCAGTCATAGATTGGATGGTTGATAACCAACTGTCTCGAAGAAGTATCAATAATGACACAAGAGCCTACTTGATCGGTAAGAAGTACAACCTCGAAAAGAGCAGTCGAGGCGGCGTTAGAGCAAAGTGCAATAGTTGCACTTTGACAACAGATGCAAAAATTGCGGAAGAGTTTGGAATAAGTCCTCGAACAGTAAAGAATGATGCAGCTTTTTTCAATGCAGTCGAAAAAATCTGTACATTAAGCGCAATGAGTAGACAAGAGTTGATGAAAAAAGCAACTATAAAGGACATAATAGCCATTGCAAAAATGAACGATGTTGAGTGCATGGCTGCGATAGAAAAAATCAAAAGTGGGGTTGTTGTAAATAAATGTGAAGGTGTTTTCCCTGTTTATTTAAAGCTCGACAAAGAGACAAACCAAAGATTAAAAAAATTATCCGGCCATGGGTCAGTCCAGGATTTTATCAATGGCCTTATAAATTCTGAGTGGGAGAGGCAGCAGGTAGACGAGGAGATAAAGACTACAAACTGCTTTTTTACTACCTTTTTTCTTTAGTTTGCTTGACCTGCCTTTAGTGTCCTAAAAACCTAAATTTTTTCTTTTATCCTGCTTTCGGCAGGTCGACATTAAAAATCAGACTATTTTTCCGATACCGTTTTTGAATATTAGCTAACTATATATTGGGTCTAAAGTTGGTTAACGTGTGGCTCAACTCCCACGACATATATAAGTACTGAATCATTTTTTCATTAAAGTTTTGTATGAGAAATTAATAATTGGTCATATGTAAACCTAACAACTGCACACAATTATGGAGCATCATTTCAAAATCGCCATCAGCAAAAATATTGAAAATTAATTGTCGACCTGCCGAATGTAGGTTTATTGCACTCATTTTAACTTTTGCAGAGATCACATGGGATTAGCAGAAGAAATAGAAAACAGAATCGTGGAAAAGAAGACACCTGCAGAAAAATCTGGAATTACAAAAAGTAAATGGACATTAACAGAATTGCTAAGTAACTGTCACAAAATAAATTAGGCATATTTTTCAGAAAGTTCATTTTCAATTGGTGATGTTGATCTTGAAAATCAAGGCATCCAATCGAAAACTGTGCATAGTTTGTTCTGTGACGATTCCTAAGTTACAAGCATGTCAAAATACCAACTAATTAATGAGGGAGCACCAAAAATACCCTAATTGAAATTTTTAAGTTCTTCCATTAAACTGATGGGGAGGTCTGTAGGGGTATAATCTTCACCGTTGATTTTAGCCTTCAATGATTCAAGAAATGTATCAAAATATTGGTCTTTATTTTGGTCTCTCAACAGTTCTATAAATGATTCTAATTCGTTTTTGTTCATCTTTTGCATTCGGAATATCAACTGATAACAAGTTCTCATATAAATAGCTGAGTCAAAGTCTGCATTTTCCAATGCTTTTAAATAACATTCATAAGTATCGTACTGCATAAGTTTACTATTAAAGTAGATTTCATTTTGATCAAAATGAATCTTTTGACCTGAAATTATACTTTCTATCATATATTCTACTGTATTTATATCAATCTTTGATATCGCATTTCTTGTAATATCTTCCTTCTTTAATTCTAGATCACCAAGTAGCAGATATCCTTTAACTAATAATTCATAATTTTTACTATTTATTGCATCAAAGATAACAGATTTTATAATAATTTCTGCATCAATATAATTCTTTGTTTTATACAAAAATCTTGAATATTCAAATAATGTTTTTTGTAATTCGAAGGAAGAATCTTGTTTCAACAGGATTTCAACTGAATTCAAAAATAAATTTTTAGCTGCATTTATAGATTCGTTTATTTTATCAGAATTTTCTTCTTTTTGATAAATATAGCACCTGTTTGCCTCTAAAATTCCAAGTCCTCTAGTAATAATTCCTTCAATTAAAGGTATCTTCAATCTATTGGACATTTTCAATGCCTTTTCTAGATATTTCGTCGCACATTCATAATCACTTTTTTTGTTATCAATTGCATATCTATTTGTGTAAACCATTCCAAGTTTTTCTAATATGTCCATTTGCTGAGGTTCAGCCTTTATTTTTCCAACTAATTTATTAGCCAAATTGAGTATTTTTATTGCAGATTCATGATTATTATTAAGGCTTAATAATTTCGCATTATTTAGTTGAATCGAAAGAATTAAAATAGGAGTTGCTCCCTTAGCTGATTTAAATGACTCTTTAATATTTTGTTTTGCTTCTTCTAAGTCTCCTTTTTTTATATTAACCCCTGATAACAAGTTAAAAGAAACACTTGTACCTTTATCATCCTGTATAGCTTTTGATATTTCTATGCTTTCATCATATTTACTAGATGCTTTTTCTAATTCGCCTCTTCCCTCATACAATATAGCCATATCTCTAAGACATCTAGAAAGCCCCAACTGATAACCAATTTCTTCCGAAAGACGGTAGCTAAATTTATAGAATTTAAGTGCATCGTCCCATCTTCCTCTATCTCTATACATATTAGCAATATTTCTCAGACATCGTGAGGTTCCTAATTTATATCCAATTTGTAGCGTTATATTTAAACTGATTTTGTAATTTTTAAGAGACTGTGCCCACATCCCACAGTCCCTATACAAATTTGCAATTTTCCGATACGACTCCGAGATTCCTTTTTTATACCCAAGATTTTCAAAAATCTCCAAACTCTTATTATAATAAATTAAAGAATCTTCCCAATCCCCCATGTTTCGAGAATATAAACCCTTATAATGATCAGAGCAAGCCATACCTTTTCTATCTTTAAGTTCCTTAGCCAAATCTGAGCTAAGATTTAAAAGTCTATATGCTTTTCTCCATTTTCCCCTGTTTCTGTATAAATCCCCTAATTGGTTGTAACTTTTTAAAATTTCTTTCCTAAATCCGAGATTTCTAGAAATAGCTATACTTTTCATAAAGTACTTTTCTGAGTTTTTCAATTCTCCTTTTTGCTTATATAAATATCCAAGGCTATTATATACTATCGAGAGTCTTTCTTTATAGCCTAGTCTTGTGGATATATCTTCAGAATTCTGATAAAATTTTATAGCTTCTCCCCATAAACCTCTATTTTGATGTAGATGTCCTAAATTATTATAAATTATTGAAGTTCCCTTTCTATACCCTATCTCGAAGCAAATCTCTAGACAAGTATTATAATGTTCCTCAGCTGCTTCCCACTCACCTTTATCTCTAAATAAATCCCCTGTACTATTTAGTGATTCATAAACTGATTTTTTATGATTAATCTTTTGGGCAAACTCCAAACTTAACTTGTAGCATTTTAGTGCAAATTCCCATTCTCCCTTATTTTGAAATAGATTTCCAATTCCATTCAAGCAATTGGAAATCATTTTTTGATTACCAAGTTCTTGAGCAAAGGTTAATCCGTCTTTGTAATCTGAAAATGATTTATCTAATTTCCCGGTATTTCTACAAAGATTTCCTGTATTTTTATAAGTAACTGAAATCCCATTTTTATAATTTAAATTTGTAGAGATTCTTAAACTCTCAGCAAAAAACTTTTCTGCTACTTCCCATTCTCCTATATTTTGATGTAAATTTCCAAGATAATTTAAGGAAACGGAAATTTCTTTTTTATAATTTAGTTTCTTCGATATTTTTAAGCTCTTTGTATAATAGTATTTTGCTTTTTTCCAATCTCCAATATCCTGGAAAAGATATCCAAATTCATTATAGATTTCTGCTAATAACTGATCATATTTGTTTTTTGAGCAAATTTCAAACTATATTCATAAGACTCTATTGCACTTTTTATTTCGCCTTGATCTCTTAACAAAGTTCCGATGATAAAAGAAAGATATGAAATTTTTAAGTTATTATCTATAGTTTCAGCTATATCCTGACCTTCTTTATAACTCTTGAGCGCTTCATCCAAATTACCAAGATTACGATATAAGTCTCCAATTTTTTTAAAGACTGCAGTTCCTCATTTTTGTCCTCATTGATTTTTGATATCTTTAAACTTAGCTTATAATTTTTTAAAGATTTGTCCCATACACGTTGGTTTAGATACAAATTTCCGATTTTCCTAATAATATTCAATCTTATTTTGTAATCGTTTATCGTTCTAGATAAATAAATGCACTTTCCTAAATATTTTAAAGAATTTTTCCATTTACCAATTATCTCATAAATATTTGCAAGAGTCATCATTGAGTTAATTTTTAATTTAGTGTCATTTAATTCAATTGAAATTTTTAAAGATTCTTCATAACAGAAAATAGATGTTTCAAAGTTTTTTTGCTTACTATAAAGATTACCAAGAACAATCATAGGTATATAGAGCTCTTTTCTAGACTTAGTTTGGTTGAATGTCTCTAAGCATCTTTTACAATATTGCTTCAACTCATACCATGCTTTATTATTATTTGCATATACTTTATCAAATATATACAAAGACTCACTTATAACTTGAGTGAGATCAAGTTCAGCTTGGTCAAAAACTTCATTCGATTGTATATTAAAGTTATTAATCTCTTTTGACAATTTTGTACTGTTTTGAGAAATTTGTACAGATGAGTTTTTAGCTTTATTCTCTTTATTCGTTTTATTATTTATTAGGTCCTCATAATTTTCTGTTCCTTTTTTAACTTCATGCTTATATAAATTATTGATTTTATCCGATATGAGGTGTATTTCGTCACTCTTATCAAGCTTTTGTACAATTTCCTTAGCTATGATATAATATTTAATAGCATTATCCCAATCCATTTTATCTTTATAAACATCACCAATTCTGCTGAGAGACACGTAGGTTTGAATACTTTTATCACAGTTTTTATAAAATTCCAAAGCATCGTCAAATTCCCCACGATTTTCATGTATATTATCATCAAAATTAATTGACACTTCGTAGCTTTGACACTTATATATGTTATCAATAACATTTAACGACGCTTCGTAATAATCAACTGCCTTATCCAAAAATCCTTGATCTTTGTATAAATCTCCCATTAAATTTAAAAAAATACAATTTTGTTTTTGTAACTAAATGTTTCAGAAATTTTTAATCCTTCATGATAATAAAAATAAGACTTTTCCCATTGTTCAGTTACCCTATATATATCTCCAATATTCTTAAAATTAAGAGAAATACCTTCTTGGTAATCAATCGCTTTGGATAAATTTAAGCTTTTTACATAGTATTCGTTAGCTTCTTCCCACCTTTCTTGATCTCTATACAAGTCTCCAATCTCAGAAAATGTTATTAATTCTCTTTTAAGGTCATTTAACCTCTCAAATATTTCTAAATTTTTTCTATAATATTTGAGAGCTTCAGCAGAATTATTATTACCTCTATGGAAAGATGCAACTTTCTGATTCAGAAATATTATTCTATTTAAGTTAGATGTTTCTGTGTCATAATTAAAATTTTTAGCAATCTTCTGAACTCTTTCTCTATAAAGAAGTTCATTTTCAATATCAGTACAATTTTGATATAAATTACATATTCTCTTCAAGGAGTCAAGAATATCGTGACCATTAAAAACGTTTTCTGCAGTTAAACTTTGAGCGAGATTTAAACTTTCTTTATAATAATGAAATGCTTCTTTCCATTCTTTTTTGCTACTATGTAAATCGCCAATGATTTTCAATAAGTTATAAGTCTCTCTCTGGTCAACTAGGAATCTAGAGATCTGCAGACTCTCATTATATGTTGTTATTGACTTATCTAAGTCTTGTTCCTCCCTATATATTTCACTGATGGTATTTAATATAGTCATAGCTTCTTTATTAGTTCCAAGTTCCCGTGCAAGCACTAAGCCTTCTTTGTAGTAGATGAGAGATTGCTCAAAATATCCTTTATTTTTGTACAAATTTCCTATTTTTTTAAAAGAATTTAATATATCCTCTTGATTTTGTTCTACTTTAGCATATTTTAGAATTTCAAGATTTAACTTAAGTTTCTCTTCCCAATTATCGGCCTCATTGCTTTTTTCATTTGCAAGTGTTACATCATTAATGTCTATCTTTCTCTTAATAGAACTTCTGATATCTTTCAAATTTTTTCTATATTTATTGTATGCTTCTTGCCATCTTTCTTCGTTTCGCTCATAATCATATTCTAAGCTTATTTTAATTAAACGAGCTTCACTAGATTCAAAAGTTTGAATAATTTTCTTAATTTCATTTTTAATATGGGAGTAGTGTTCTTGGTTTTCTATTTCGTGATTTTGAGATAAATAATAAATGATAAGTGAAGAACTTAATATTTCAGTTTCGTCTCCAATTTTTTGAGCGATTTGAAGAGCTTTATCATAATAAAAAACAGCCTCTTTCCATTTTTCACAAATTCTACTTAAATACCCAATTTTACAATAAGAAATAAATATCCCCTTATCATTTTTTGATTCCTCAGCGAGTTGAAGGCTCTTTTTGTACTCTATTTTTGCCTCACTCAAGTTCCCCATTTTCCTGCATAAATCACCCATGCTGTTTAGAGAAACGAGTATCTGCTCTTTATTTTCATTTTCATCTTCAATCTCTTTTGCTACATTAATGCCTCTTTCGTAATAACTATAGGCTTCCTCCCACTCTTCTTTTTCTCGATACAAATTTCCAATTATGTTGAGTGCAATTGAGATTTCTTCCCTATCATTAAATTCTGAAGCAATATCTAAACTTTCCTGATAATGTTTAAGTGCTTTTTCCAATTCTCCTTTATCTCGATATATGTTCCCAATTATATTTGAAGAGATGATCATTCCTTTATAATTACCGATTTCTTGATAATCATCCATAGATTTATTAAGTGTAGCTAAAGCCTCGCCCCACTTCCCTTCTCTATAGAATTCTATACCTTCCTGCTTTAACTTTTTTGCATTGTATCTAATGCGATTATCAGACATCATAGCCCTCGTTAGTTCTAAATATATCATATGTACATGGAAAATGCTTCATTTTTTCCAAATTAATATCTTCGTTTTATTACAGTTCTTACTGCTAAACTATTTATATTTATTAGCACAGACTGTTTCATTATAAGTAAATAAATCGGATGATGAAGATTAGATCTTTTTTGAAATAAGTCATACATCTTATATAAGACAACAATTTTATATTGTATTCATTTTTGATTATCTGTACAGTTATTAATTACGTTTCTAACATTATTCCAAGATTTTCTTCTCTTTGCTAAAAAATGATTATTAGGAATTGAATAACCTCTTTTTTCCAATATAATGAAAGAAGTTTCATAAAATGAAACACATCTCTACTTTTTTGCAAAACTGTCCTTTCTAGCTCATCGTCACACTTATTGGATTTACCGGTGTGATAACCAATTATTTTTATTTCTTTAGCATAAGCATTCCCAAGTTCCCAATAACCTATTTTATCTGTGTCCTTTTCATCTAAATTAGCAACATAAATACAATTGTCTACAGTTGCCAATGAGAGGTTTTCTTTAGCAGAATCTAAATCTTCAGCTCTCTCTATGCATTCGATTTCTACCCTTTTTTCTCCTGACATGTTATGGAGAATATTAAGTAATTCATCCAGTTCTATCTCACTTCTTTTGCGGATATCATCAATGACCTTATGCAGCGAGTTTGGTACATTGGCTTTTAGAGAATCAAGATAGTCTCCAATATCTTCAGGATCAATTTTAATTTTTTCGGAACATGATAAATAAATATAACACTTATCCATCTTTATTCTCCATCTTTTTTAATAAAAATTAAATCATCCAAATTATCTTTGACTAAACTTTTAAATTTTATTTATTTTTAGAAACTCCTCAAACTAATTAATAATCGTTAAATTTTCAACTTGCAGAATTATTTAAAAAATAATGGATATTGGGAATATAATAACCTCTCTTCTCTAATATAGAAGAAATTATTTTTATAAAATGTAAGGTATCTCTACTTTTTAGTTCAACTAATCTTTCTAGCTCAACGCTAAACATATTATATTTAGAAGTGTGATAACCAATTATTTTTAGTTTTTTAGCATAAGCGTTCCCAATTTCCCAATAACCTATTTTGTCTGTGTCCTTTTCATTCAAATTAACAACAAAAATACAATTGTCTGCATTTGCCAATAAAAGATCATCTTTAGCAGAGTTAATGTCAACAGCTTTTTTTATGCATTCTATTTCTACCTTTTTTCTTCTGACATGTAAAAGAGAAAATTAAGTAATTCATCCAGTTCTATCTCACTTCTTTTGCGGATATCATCAACGACCTTATGCATCGAGTTTGGTACATTGGCTTTTAGAGAATTGAGATAGTCTCCAATATCTTCAGGATCAATTTTAATTTTTTCAGAACATGATAAATAAATATAAAACCTATTCATCTTTATTCTCCACCCTTTTGTGAATTAAATTAAAACTAGATAACTTATTTATGACCTTTTTAATTCCAAAATTTGAATTTTTTATTTGATTTCCACAAACATTCTCAAAATAAGAAGCGTTAATAAATATTTCATTGTACTTAGTAGTGCAGAAGTCATCCCAATATTCTTTAAACCCGTTAGAGTTATGGAGATATACATTTTTTAAAATTTTTAATTTATTTTCATCAAAAAATTCAATGTTTTCATTAACACTATGTACTAATACCTCAAATTTACCCAAATCCTCATCTTCTAAATATATTGTACTTCCATTCTTGTAGGTGATCTCATCCAGAATTGCGGCTGAATCCTTAAAAAGATGACTTAGATGTACTTCGTCAAATTCATTATCAATTTTAGTAACTTGGATAAATCCTTTACAAGCAAATAAAAGCGGGTAATAGAGAGTTCCTCTTTTCCTATTGTTTTCATCTCTATTTCTATACAAATTGTTGACTGATAAAGATAGTATACTAGCTAGTAAAGTTGCAATGACGCTGGAAGTTAACCAATCTTGCCCTATAAAGATCCCATCTTTTACTGATATTTAGTTTAAACAGTTTAGACTTTCACCTAACCACAAAATAAAAGTTTGTAAATTCTCAACACAACAAATAAGGATTTTTCAATATATCGATCGTTGATGAAGAATCAAACTTCTACAATTTAGACATTTATTGTAATTTAGGTATTTTTATTGAATTTCGTGTAAACAATTTTAATTTTATCTTAAATCAGTGTGCCTATTACTTACGTAGAAATATTTTGACTAATGCGATGCTCTAAATTATCTGCGCTAAATTCAGAAGCATAAACTATTAGTTCAAGTTAATAATTTTCTATTTTGAGTTACACATACTGGTTTGAAGTTTACCAGAAAGAATTTACTAATGCCTTACATATTTTTCAATATGAAGTTGGCTTCATGCGTCTTCGGTTAAGTGAGGAATCATGATAATTTGCCTTATTTCCAGAACAGTTCTCCAAAATATTCATTGATATGAAGTTGGAACAGGGCATCGATTTTATTTATTAGTTTTGAAATTTGGGACTGACTTTTGCTCCTAAATCGATAGCATACAGGCAAGAAAATTCCTTAACCGATGACCAATGAAGTTGGCTTTAATCTCTAAATGTAGGTAAAACACATTATAAATTAGAGTAATTTCATAATTCTCTATATAGGTGTTTTGTTTTTAGATTTTTGGTTAAAATTTTAAATAAGTTCAATTAAAAAAAATATTTCTTAGTCAATCGTTTTACTTAGGATCCTACTTTTCATGCGTCTTCGGTTAAGTGAGGAATCATGATAAATTGCCTTATTTCCAGAACAGTTCTCCAAAATAGTCATTGATATGAAGTTGGAACAGAGCATCGATTTTAGTTATTGGTTTCGAAATTTGGGACTGACTTTTGCTCCTAAATCAATAGCATACAGGCAAGAAAATTCCTTAACCGATGATCAATGCACTGTTTTTTGATTATTTCTTTTTGTTAGCCTCTTTTAAATCAAATCTTTAATTATATTAGATTTGAACATCTTTATATATTTCTAGAATACTATGAAATCTTATCAAGTGTTTGATGGCTTACACTGCACTCATTTTTTGGAACAATAACAATTTATTATGTATGGAAAATATTGCATTTTCGCAAGAGGAGAAAATAATGATTGAAGACAACAAATCTGAAGGGAAGGTTACTGGTGGTTCGGGAATAGTTGCCGGAGGAAATGTGACTTTTGGTGACAACAGTGGCCAATTTGCAGTGGGAGAAAACATAACTCAATACCAAATTCAATCGATTAGCCAACCTGATCTTAAAGAACTTAGAGAAAATCTCCTTGAATTCCAAAGAGAAATTAATAAACTTGGACTTGACCCTGATTACCAAAATTCTGTAAATGGCAACATAAGCACCGCTGTTATAGAAGTTAAAAAAGAAGACCCCCAACTATCAGAAATTAAACAATGTTTTGAAAAAGCCATTAAAATGGTAAAAGGGGCGGGGAAAACACTAGAAAATATTTCAGAGCTTTACGAACCTGCTAAAAAAATAGCTACAATATTGGGAATTGGGGCTTTCTTATTACATTAATGTAAGCTAGGTCTGAGATTATGGACGAACAGCTTCCAAATAATAGAAACATAATGTTCAACTCTGGAATAGTTGCAGACGGTAATGTCTCCATAGGTGATAACACAGGCCAGCAGGCCATTGGAGAATACATCAACCAAATTACAATAAAGGAACCTTCGGGTGAAGCATTAGTAATTCTAATGGACTTTCTGGAACAAAAAAGGAAGGAAAATGAGAATCTCAAAATATTAGAAAGTTATAACCCTTCTGTTCTTCCTTATTATGATCTTACAGTAAAAAAGTTTGTCACTCAAAATCGAGTTGAAGATTTAAATAAGGCTCTTATGTATCTCCAAGATCATCGGATTTTACTATTTAAGGGAATAGGTGGTGTTGGGAAAACAACTTTAGCAAGAGCGATAGTCGATATAAGAACGGCAAATGTTCCTCTTCCATTCTGGTTTGATTTTAGGCAAAATAAAGATGCTAAAGTAGGAGATATCCTAGAAAAACTAACTTCATACTTGAATTGTCCTAATCTTATAAAATTCAGGGAGGAAAAACGAGAAGTCGAAAAAAAGATATTGATAAACTCACTGACGAATTGCAAGCAAGAGATCCTATATGGCTTATTTTTGACAATCTCGAGACTATACTAGATGATATTTATTTTCAAGACGAGTATATAGACCTATTTTTCAATTGTTTACATGACAATACTCACCAAGCAAAGATAATTATAACGACTAGAGTTCTCCCCAAGTTAAGAAATGGCGAAGATTTAATTGACATAACAAAGGATGAAAAACAAGATGTTAAGGGCTTAAAGATTAATTTTGCAGTTGAGTATCTTGCCAGTAACGGGTTAGATAAAATTGGATATCAAAAGATGGAGGAATTGGCTACAAGTGTGGATGGTCATCCCTTCGCTCTGAAGCTACTTGTAAAGCTTGTAAAGGATTATGGAGTAGCTGACATTCTTAGCGATTTGAGCATATATAAGGAAGAAAAAGAGAATACAATCAAAAAGGCGAAAAAGCTATTCGACAAATTGGCAGGAGACGAAAAAGAATTCCTTGAGCGTATCTCTGTTTATCGTGAGCCTGTAAAATTGAAAGGTCTCAGGGAAATGTTTACCGGAAATACTCCAAGGAATGCTGACAAAAGGCTGAGAGATAAGTCTCTACTCGAAACGGACCATTATGGAAATTATTGGCTTCATCCTCTGGTACAGGAGTTCTCGTACGATGACCTTGAAAACAAAAAAGAAGTTCATAAGCTTGCAATGAATTATTACCTTTTTCTACCTATTCCTGAAAAACCTGCAAAAAAAGAAGATATTCAGGCTCTAATTGAAGCCCATCACCATGCTTGCATGGCCAAAGAATATGACCAGGCTTTCAACATAGTATTTGACAATGATCTGCATGAATATCTTGATCTCTGGGGTAATTACACAGTACTTATTGATCTCTACTCAAAATTACTGCCTGAAAATCATTTTGGGACTGAAATTCTTCTGAAAAACAAAGGACGTCGTGGTGCTATTATTGGAAATTTGGGGTCATCATACTTTTATTCAGGAAAAACACACAAAGCAATCGAGCATCATGAACAGGCAATTAAAATTTATAAAGATATAAAGGATAGGCAAGGAGAAGGAATTCAACTTGTAAACCTCGGGGTGGCATACAGTTATTTGGAAAAGACAGAAAAAGCAATTGATTATTACGAGCAGGCCTTGAAAATTGCTCAAGAAATAGGGGACAGGCAAGTAGAAGGAAGTTGCCTTGGAAATTTGGGGATAGCGTATAAGAATCTGGGAGAGCCGAGAAAAGCTATTGAGTTTTACGAACAGGCAATTAAAATTGATCAAGAAATGGGATACAAGCAAGGAGAAGAACTTCACCTAGGAAATCTCGGGGTAGCATACAGTTATCTTGGAAAGACAAAAGAAGCAATCAAATATTATGAGCATGCAGTAAAAATTAATGGAGAAGTAGGGAGTAGGCGAGTAGAAAGTATTGTCTTTGCAAATCTGGGGTCAGCATACAGTGATTTGGGTGAACCGAGAAAAGCAATTGAGTATTATGAACAAGCACTCAAAATTGCTCAAGAAATAGGGGACAGACGAGGAGAAGGAAATCAACTTGGAAATCTGGGGATAGAATATAGGAATTTGGGTGAACCAAGAAAAGCAATCGAGTTTTACGAACAGGCACTTAAAATTGATCAAGAAATAGGGTACAGGAGAGGAGAAGGAAATCAACTTGGAAACCTTGGGGTAGCATACAATTATTTGGGTGAGACAAAAAAAGCAATTGAGTATTATGAAGGGGCACTGAAAATTTATAAACAAATAAAGGATAGGCAAGGAGAAGGAAATCAACTTGCAAACCTTGGGGTAGTATATAACAACTTAGGAGAGACAGAAAAAGCAATTGAGTGTTATGAACGGGCACTGAAAATTTATAAAGAGATTGAAGATAGGCAAGGAGAAGGAAATCAACTTGGAAATCTTGGGGTAGCATACAATTATTTGGGTGAGACAGAAAAAGCAATTGAGTATTATGAACAAGCACTCAAAATATTTCAAGGACTAGAAGATAGACAAGTAGAAAGAGGTTTCCTTGGAAATCTGGGGTTAGCATATAGTGGTCTAGGAGAGCTGAGAAAAGCAATTGAGTATTATGAACAGGCACTTAAAATTGCTCAAGAAATAGGGGACAAGCAAGTAGAAGGAAGTTGCCTTGCAAATTTGGGGATAGAGTATAAGAATCTGGGAGAGCTGAGAAAAGCTATTGCGTGTTATGAACAGGCACTTAAAATTGCTCAAGAAATAGGGGACAAACAAGTAGAAGGGAGTTGCCTTGGGAATTTGGGGAACGCATACTATTATTTGGGAGAGCTAAGAAAGGCAATTGGATATTATAAACAAGCACTGAAAATTCATAAACAAATAAAGGATAAGCGAGGAGAAGGTATAGACCTTGGGAATTTGGGGATAGAATATAGTGAGTTAGGAAAAGTAAAGAAGGCAATTGAATATTATAAACAGGCACTTAAAATTGCTCAAGAAATAAGAGATAGGCGAAATGAAGGAATTTGGCTTGGAAATCTAGGGAACGCATACATTGAGCTAGGAGAAATAAAAAAAGCAATTGAGTATTATGAACAGGCACTTAACATTGATCAAAAAATAGAGAACAGGCGAGGAGAAGGCATAGAACTTGGAAATCTTGGATTAGCATATAGTCATTTGGGAGAAACAGAAAAAGCAATTGAGTACTATGAATATGCACTCAAAATTGCTCAAGAAACTGAAAATCGAAAATTAATTAGTTTTTGTGAGAGAAATCTTGAAGAGTTGAAAAACTCGGTAGTGTCGTGAAAGTTCTTAAAAACTAATTCCCAATTTTATGCACAGGTTTTATTAGAAAACCTCGCTATTTTCCTAGAAGCTTAACATAAAACTGCTCATTTTAGCTGTATTATCAGACAAACAGCAAGCTTTAAATAAAAGCACGTCCTTATATAGTATGGAGAGTCATCATGTATAGTGGCTACACCAATAAAACGAAGGGTAAAAAACAGACTGAGCATGAGCATATTTCTGAATTGACAAAGTACCCAACCCAAGCGCTTAAGCGGGACAGGGACTCTTTGCACCTTTACACCAAAGGGGAAATTAAAATATTAACCCCTGCAGATTACCTGCAGCTGAGATCCGCAATCCCAAAAGACGAGTATAAAACCATCTTAGATGTGTTGATTGTTACTGGAATGAGGTACATTGAAGTATGTAGGCTTTATGAGAATCGTGAGTGGTACAATGAACGTAGGAATATTATTCACCTACCACCTGAAGCACAAAAGAAGCACAAAAGAACCCAACTGGAGAGGACAATACAGCCCCTTCCTTCCATGTGGGGTTATACAATGAATGCCTTCTTTAACGGAAAGAAGCCACCTGTAGAAAGCTCATGGAACCGGAACGTTCAGAGATGGGCTGTAAAAGCCGGCATGAATCCTTATGGGATCTCAGCGAAGACTACTCGGAAAACGATAGAGAGCTGGATGATATCTGCAGGAATCCTTGAGTCTACAACATGTTTACGCCAGGGACATGACTCATTAACCAGCATGAGACATTATCAGAGTCTGGCTTTCTCTGAAGAAGAACAGAGAGATATCAGGAAACAGTTAACTGATTGGGGGCTGTTAAAGTGACCTTCTCCACTGACTCAATTATCCTCAGAGGAATTTTCCTCACTCTTTTATGTGTATTTCTATATGCTTACTTAATATACTAACTTCTCTTTTTATTTTTTAAAAGCCCTGTGTTAAAGCCGACATGTAGACGTGCCACCCTAACAGACGAAGCACAGCCTTGGGCCTCTCAGGAGCCAACCTAACGAAGTCATAGGTTAGAAAGAAGAATTAGGTATAAATTGTCCACATGAAGTTAAGACCTACCTTTTATGGCAACGTTTGAATACACATATGCCGTGTGTACGAAATATATACATTGTGTACATGCTGTACAGTTATTGAACTAAAAAAGAAAGATTATCGGCTTTAAATGAGCCGATCAAATATCCCTGACCCTATCAAGAGTAAGGCAAGGACGATTACAATTCCTTGTATATTGTGTACGGTGTCTTCTATCTTTCCTCTGCCTCGTAACAAAGCTATTATCTGTGTCACCAATGCAATTGGTATGATAGCTCCAACCATGCTTATGACATTTTGCCACTGGCTCACATAAGAGGCAGTAAACCCGCCCTGAGTACTTGGTTGTGTCTCCAGTTCGTCAGGTGTCTCGGGCTCTTCTGGGGTTTCTGGGCTTGGGACAACTTCAGACCGTGGTGTTATTGTTGGTTCTACTGCTACCGCTGCACCTCTTACGAATACTGCGTCATAGTAAAGCCTTGAGGCGGCGTTAGCTGTAAGCCCTTTGGGAGACAATGGAGCTGTCAACGTGGCCGCTGTGGTGCTGTAGCCAGGCACTCCGTTGTAAGTATACCCTACTGTTGACCCCTGCCGGTACATTCCAACCGTCTGGAATCCCGTACTCGCTGCAGAGGACAGAGCAGAGGTATTTTTAGGTGTAACGCCCAGGACCTCAAAAGCTATGGCAGGACTACCATACTCAGAAGCCCCTGTTACAAAGTGCATGTACTGAGATCCATTCTCCATTCCAATTGTTGCATAGTTTCCTGTTGTTGACACTGGCATCCGAACGACCTGTGAAACCGTGAAGTTGCCAGCAAAGCTTGTTTTCCCTGTCAGAGAACCTGAAGCTCCTGCAACTGTTGCCACACCGTTTGCTACTGTGACGCTGCCCGCTGTAGTCCATTTCGTGCTGTTTATAGTAGTCCCATCGAAACTGTCAAAGAAGCTAAAGACCTGTTCACCATTGCCGCTTGACGTTGCAAAGTCGCTACCATATGATATTTTAAGGCCGCTTGTGTTATTCGCATAGATATAAGGCACTTTTACATAGGCGGTCACACTGTTTGCAGTCTGAGGTGCCAAATTTATCCAGAATGGACAGCTTATGTTCTGGTCCACACCACTTACTGACCAATTGAATTTAACATCTCCCCAATCTGTAGCTGTTATGCCATTTGTATAAACTGTGTTGCCAGAGGTACCGCTTAGGTTTGACAAGGTAACAGGCATCGCGTACCCATTAAGGTCTGTGGTACTGTTTACCGCAAATGTCTGAGAGTTCGTATCAGTCAAATTAAGTTTGGTATAATCTCTATTTGAGATTGCCACATCTATATGACTGGTATCCACCTGATTGGACGGAGTAAAGTACATAAACGTTCTATTTTTGAACGCAATAATACTAACATCACCATAACACCAACCAGAAGCCCCGTTCCAGGCTGCTCCGAGTGGGGTGTAAGTATGCTGTACTTTTCCTTCCACAGTCCAGTTTACCAAGTCTGTTGATTTTGCTCGATACTCCCAGGGCTGAGTATGATAATACATGCGGTAGAAGCCGTCAACTTTAACAGGGACTCCATTATGTTGCAGAATTTCTGGATTTCCGCTGTCGAAATCGAAGAACGGGTTATTTGCATTCTTGGTGAAGTTCGCCGGTCCCGTACCAGTAGCTAACCCCATTTTCCAGATGTTATCAACGTTGTTACCCTCATACAGTATGTAATATGTGCCGTTTTCTTTCCAGACGCATGAATTGGCGACATGGGAATAATCCCAATCACTAGCAGAAGATCCTTTTGTGATTGCTGGGCCTACGTACATGAAGTTTACCATGTTGTCAGAAACATAACAATTAATCACCGTGTCCATTGCTGTATGGTTGGTGACATATGCATAATAGTGATTATCCATATAGCAAACGAAAGTCCTAAGCCCGCCTGGAATATCTGTTGCCTGATTGTTTGTAAAGTTTATTCCATTTGCTGAGCGAGCAAACCACGTTGTAGTATCTGATTTCGTGTACCACATCAGCAGTTCACTATTATTTGCAGGGTTTAGTATTGTGCTAGGTTCCCCAACCAGATTTGTTGATATAACACTTGCATGATACTCATCTTTGAATGTCATAAAGTCAGACGCAGACACAACGCCCACCGATGCAAGAGCGATTAGCATAAGGCAGATTAATTTTAATGCGTTTTTCACTTCAATCACGCTCTGTTTTTAAACAAAGGTGTCAGTCTGAGCGATCCGTTTTTGCAGGGACAAAGCGCAAACTCTTCGTCTTCGCTCCAGCCCTGAGCTTTTAAAAATTGTTTGGGTATTGCAACTACGTAGTTGCCCCTAGTCTGTTTTTGTAACTTGACCATACATATGCCCCCGACACGCTTTTGACACGTGTTTGACATATGTATATACGCTCTCTGAGCATAAGAAGATGTCTAAAAATGTATACATTATATACATTATATACAAAAAAGTAATACTTTATATACCTGTAATTACATATTAATATGTAGGAGTTGAATATACATGACCTCTGTTCAGTTAGGTAAAAACGGTGTGTATAGCGATAATATGCCCTCCAGACTTGCAAAGAGTATGAAGATTTTAAAAGGAGAAAACTGCATAATCCGGAAAGGTAAAAAAGAGAATGAAATTATAGTCACAATAGAAAGGGAGTAAAAAGCAGGGGAGTAGTATGATTCCATTTAAGACAGTTAATTCAATCGAGGAAGTTAAAGCCATATATCCTGTCTGGTGCTATGAAGGCATAGAGAATAAGCCAAAGGTCCAGGCTTTTATCAGAGAAGAGCTTGCAGAGCTTAAGAGAAGCAAAGTAGAAGGAGATATAAAGAGCATAGCCCTTGCAAGGGGCGTGTATAGATTCCTCTGGTGTCTGGACCATTGCCTAGACCAAGCCATAAAATTCGGATGGTTAGCTGAGGACCTTCATATACTTATCAAAAGAATGAAGCTTGCAGGGTATGACCCATACTCTCTCACCGAAGACACAGCAGGAGCGTTTTTAGAGGCTCTCCCTCATTACGGCTATAAGGAAGTAAAGAAAAAAGACGGGACGACGTTCTATGCCTATAATCCAAAGGGCCTTAATGAAACGGTCAGGGATAAATTTTAGTGTCGCACATAATTCCACATTGTACCCAGACGACGACACCACAAAAACAGTAGCTAGTAACCTGCCATATGGCTCAAAAGGGAAAAATTCCGTTTACCAATAAGATTAATTAGTAGCGCAATGTGTGCGCGTGCGACAGACGACAAGATTTCAATAATATAAATTACATCGACAAAAAAATGATTAATATAATAATCTTTTTGTCGTTTTGCCTTATGTCTTCTAAGTTAGTTATTGAGGGACGAGCAAGTTTGAGTTGTCGCCGCTTATGTGTATATTTTGGAATAAACGCTTGAAAACCAGAAAGTAAATAACTATAGTACGTTTCATGCGTCTTCGGTTAAGTGAGGAATCATGATAAATTGCCTTATTTCCAGAACAGTTCTCCAAAATATTCATTGATATGAAGTTGGAACAGGGCATCGATTTTAGTTATTGGTTTCGAAATTTGGGACTGACTTTTGCTCCTAAATCAATAGCATACAGGCAAGAAAATTCCTTAACCGATGACCAATGTAGTACGTTTATTGATTTATGACATTTACTATTTTACCAATATGTGGTGTGTCGATGCAATGTGTTTTTTGTATAAAAACACTATGTTGATTATCATAATCTGTCAAAGTAGGGAAACAACATAAAGTTAGGGTTTTCTAAGGTAATTCTCTTTACATTTTACCCTTTTCAGTAAATCTTGATTGCGAAAGCAGAATGAGAAAACGAAATATTTTTAAATATTATTCTTTATAGAGGCTTCTGGTGTAGAGCAGTTGATAAATCAAGAGGAGCTTCACAGTCTATGTTCTAGCGATGATCTGGAAGAACGGATTAGAGCCCTAGAAAAACTAAAAATTTGCTCTCTACTACTACCCGATAAACAACAAGCGTGGAATGACTTAATTAAACTGGCTACTGGTAAAGGTTATTCCATTAACTATTGGTCTACACATACCCTTAATTTTTTTCATTATTGTTAGATAAACGGAAGGCATGGGATTATTTAAGACTAACAAATGATAAAAATAAATATATAAGATCAGAAGCTGCCTCTACCATTGTTTATGTCTTTTCTCAAATGCCTGATAAAAGACAGGCATGGAGCGATTTACATAAGTTAACTTATAATAAAAACAATTGCGTAAGATATAAAATAATTTCGGCATTTGTTTCTGTGTTCTCTCAAGTGCCAGATAAACAACAAGCATGGGATGACTTAATTAAACTAAACAGTGATACGTCTATTGATGTAAAGCGCATAGCAGCTTCTTCCCTTAGTTCTGTTTTTCCTTATGTCCCAGATAAACAACTGGCATGGAGTGACTTAATTAAACTGGCCATCAATAAAGATTGGAATGTAAGATTTAGAGCCACAGATGCTCTTATTTCCGCATTTTCTCATGTGCCTGATAAGCAAGTGGCATGGGAAGACTTACATAGACTCATCAATTATGAAGATAGTAATGTGAGGTATGGAGTGGCTTTTGTTCTTGGGTCTATCTTTTCTCAAGTACCAGATAGACACAAAGCATGGAGCGACTTAATTAAATTGACCTATGATGAAAATGAAAACGTGAGATTAGAAGCTGTTTCTTTCCTTGTTTTTGCTTTCACTAGTGTGCCAGATAAAGAATATGCATGGAGCGATTTAATCAAGTTAACAAACGATATAGACAGTTATAAAGGACCTGAAATAGTCTCTGCGCTTGTTTTCGCCTTCTTCCAAATGCCGGATAAGCAAAAGGCTTGGAACGATTTACATAGACTGACAACTAGTGAGAACTGGAATGTGAGATTTATGGTTGCCTCTTCCCTAGGCTCTGTTTTTTCTTACGTGCCAGATAAAGAAAAGACTTGGAATGATTTAATTAAATTGACTAATGATGAAAACTACAAGGTGAAGTCAGCAGCCACCTCTTCGCTTATTGTTTCTTTTTCTCAAGCTCCAGATAAACAGCAAGTATGGAACGAGTTAATTAAGCTAGCTAATGATGAGAACAAAAATGTTAGGGTAGAAGCTATTTCTGCAATTGCTTCCTCATTTTCTCAAATAACTGATAAAAGTCAGGCATGGGGAGATATAGTTAAACTGGTTCACGATGAAAACAACGATATAAGGTTTAGGACTGCCTCTACACTTTGTTCTATTTTTCCCTATGTGCCAGATAAAGAAAAGGCTTGGAATGTATTAATTAAACTAGTAAGTGATAAAGACGGTGATGTAAGAAGTATAGCAAAATTTGCCCTTTCCTCTGCTTTTACTCAAGTACCAGATATGCAGCAGGCTTGGAACGACTTAATTACGTTGACCAATGATAGAACTTGGATGTTGAGTTCCAGAGCCGTTGATACCCTTGCTTTTGCTTTTCCTCATGTGCCTGATAAAGAAAAGGCTTGGAACGACTTAATTAAGTTGACCAATAATATCGATTGGATGCTAAGTTCTAGAGATATTAATATCCTTGCTTTTGCTTTCCCTCACGTGCCAGATAAACAGCAGGCATTGAATTACTTGATTAAGCTGACTAATGATGAGAACTGGATGTTAAGTTCCAGAGCCATCAATATCCTTGCTTCTGCTTTCCCTCACATACCAAATAAACAACAAACTTGTAACCACCTTCTTGAGCTGACAAATAATAAAGATTGGAGGGTGAGATCCAAAGCTGCTTGGGTCCTTGCTTCTGCTTTCCCTCACGTGCCAGATAAACAGCAGGCTTGGAACAAGTTGATCAAACTGGCTAATGACGAAAAATATGAGGTAAAGTCATACGCTATCTCTTTCCTTGGCACCATATTTTTGGAAATGCCGGATAAACAAAATGCATGGGACGACTTAATTAAACTGACTTACAATAGAAAATTATTTACCGATTATGAGGTTATGAATAAAGTTTCTTCAATAACAGACTTCATTGAACCTAAAGCGATGACAATCATAGACTTTATTGAACCTACTAGTTACCAAAAACTTCTTTAAGGTACGAGATTATCAATACACTTATCTCCTCATTCTCATATGTGCCAGATAAAGAAAAGGCATGGAATGATTTAATAAAACTGGCAAATGATGAGAATAGTATTGTTAGATCTGGTGCTATCTCTATCCTCAGTTCTGTTTTTCTTTACGCTCCAGATAAATTACAGGCATGGAACGATTTACATAGACTGATCAATGATGAAGATAGTAAAGTAAGATCTAAAGTCGCAGATGCCATCGCCTCTGCTTTCCCTCAAGTGCTAGATAAGCAAAAGGCTTGGAACGATTTACATAGACTGATCAATGATAAAAATAGTAAAGTAAGGTATCGGGCAGCTTCTACCCTTGCTTTTGTATTTTCATATGTATCAGATAAACAACAGGCATGGAACGACTTAATTAAACTAGTAAGTGATAAAGACGGTAATGTAAGAAGTATAGCAGAATCTGCTCTTTCCTCTGCTTTTACCCAAGTACCAGATAAACAACAAGCATGGGATGACTTGCACAGACTCACAAACAGTATCTATTGGGATGTTAGGTATAGGGCTGCTAATGCACTTGTTCCTGCTTTTACTCAAATATCAAATAAACAGCAAATATGGGAAGATTTACATAGACTGACAAAAGACGAAGACAGTAATGTAAGACGCGGATCGGCTTTTGCAATTGCTTCTGTATTTGTTCAAGTTCTGGATAAGCAACAAGCATGGGACGACTTACATAGACTGACAAAAGATGGGGACAGTAATGTAAGACACGCATCAGCTTCAGCAATTGCTTCTGTCTTTGCTCAAGCTCCAGATAAGGAACAAGCATTGAACGATTTAAATATACTCACAAATGATGAAGATGTGAATGTGAGACAGGAGGCAACAAGTTATTTGGGATTTGTGTTTTCTCACGTATCTAATAAGCAACGTGTCTGGAACTACTTAATTCAACTGACAAATGATAAAAATGTTTATGTAAGAGTTTACGCAAACTGTTCTCTAGGAAAAGCTTCCATATTTAAAGCTTCTCAAGCAGAACATGAAGAAATTTATAGAAACGAACTAGAAAAAGCAATTATGTTTTTTGAGAAAGCAACGCAGGAATCACCTTCAGAGAAGAGCAATCCAGCTCAATTTTGCCTACCTTTTTATCGATCTTTCCATATAATTGTTTTCAAAAAACGTGAAGCAAAAGAAGAAGTAGACAAATACTTAACAGAAGCAAGAGATTCCGTTAGAGGCTCAAAGAGCAAAGAACTACTTTTTGAGGCTGTCAATAACCTTGCAAATGCTTTAAAAGAAGTCCAATATTTGGAAAATCTAGATTTAGAGGCAAAAAAAGGTGAACTTAATTTTTTTAGACAATACTGTGATCGTGCAGCAGAACTAATGAACGACGCAGAAGAAATAGCGCCTTTCGCAATAGAAACAATGCGAAAAGGATTTCCTTTTTTCGATAAAAAATTAAAGTTCCTTATCGAAGAAATCCAGAAAAAAGCAAAAACTGCTTGTCGGGAGTCTCAAGGAACTGATGCACAAGAAATTGCTTGTCTTATAAAAGACAAAGTTCAAGAAATTCAAATCCAAATTGAAAGTGTTGATCAAGGAAAATATATCAGGGTTCTTGACGAGATTATTTCAGTTTTGGATCTAAAAATACCTTCGATTCCAGAAAATAAATTAATTCTCAATAAGCTTGAGTCTATAAAAAATAAAAAGTATTCAAATGGGAAATACGATGAATTGCCTTTTATTATATCATTAATACCAACAATAAATATGATATCTGAGCAGACAATTAAAAATCAGCTAAACCCTTTAAAAGAAGGAATAAAAGAACTTGATGAAAAGACGACTACTATGATTGAAAAATTGGAGGAAATCAAGTACTTGAGCGATTCAGTTGATAGGTTAATAGAATCAATAGATAAACTACAAAATCCACAGGAATACATTGATATTATCCAACAAAACTTAAAGGAGATTAAAGATGATATCCCTGAAATGAAAGAACAGATTTATAGGATACTCGATGAATTAGATTCTCCTTTGAACACTACTCAGAAGCTGAAAATCTCTATTCCAATAATTCCATTGCTTGTTTCTTATGAACAAGAAACAGACGTTCCAAAACTTGTGGCCAATAGCATACATAAGTTGAAGAGTTTGATTTTACGTTTTAAGTAAGTGTAAAAGATTTTAACTTAAAATAAAAAATTGACTTCATTTATAAAATGACTTTTCAATCTTACTTTTAAATTGACTTATCTTAATATTGTTAAACCTTTTAAATGAAGATTTTTTGTCTAGACTGACTTTGAAAAGAATCAATTGTATATTAATTCTACCAAAACATATAAACTTTGATTTTTGTTTAAAATAAGTTACAAAAATATTTTAGTTAACATAATTTCTGAAAATTGTGAGTTATCTCCAAAAGAGTTTGTTTTTTTGATTTACTTAAGGTAAAATTATAAAATGAATTTAACTTCTAAGAAAATTCCAATAATAAATTTTGCGATATTTTGCAGTTACGTACAAAAAATGTGATTTTTTATTGAATATTCTTTATAAAAAGTTATTTTTGTCAAGGTCAATTTATAAAAATAGTACTGTCAAAATATATCAGTTGCGCACAAAAAATTCGAGATACCTATATCCCCTTTCAACAATGCGAGGGGTATGATTCGAACCCATCTCCGTAAATTAAAGCCAACAGCATAGTCATTTTTCACATCCTAGAAGCTAGTTACACGCTCGTAGCGGGCTTCAAAGCATATTCAGGTTTTATATAAGGAGCATACTTTTTGGGATAGGCGCGGGGACAAATGTGAGTTTCTTTATTCAGGTTGATTTAGGGAATCAAAGTTGAACTGAAGCACTTTTTTACAGAAAGCTTCTACCCTTCCATAACTGAATCAAAACCTGCACAGGTCAGTATATCACTTTTAATTGGAGCAGTGGTTTCCTCGTAGCAGGACAATAGCTCTTTGAATATTTCTCCTCCCCCGTATGAACACGAATGAATACATAGCTTTTCAGATGCCCTTGTCATTCCTACATATACCAGTTTCTTATCACTTAAATTGTCAATGTTCAAAAGAAGACAAACCTTGCATTCCAGCCCCTTGGATGAGTGATAAGTTGTAATAGTCATCTTATTGGGCTCAATTTCTTTAGAAGCAATACTTATCAATTTTAGCTGATCATCCAATTTTTGATAGATTTCATCCTTATTATTCGGTCCTTTACTGTTAGGTACTAACACAAGTACATCTTCAGGATTGTATCTCTGATTTAAAAAAATATCGCTGAGGTATCTGTTTATAGGATCCATACCTCCACTGATAAAATCGACACTATTTTCAGTTTTATAATTGCAGCAAATCCCGTTTCTCCCTTCATAGAACTTTTCTACCTCTTTTTTCAGTTTATCGTCCTTCATAAGGTAGTCCAGAGCAAGATTAATGTGAGTACTCCCAGATCTGTAGGAGGTTTTTAATAGTTTAGATCTTCCGACAATGTTGACACCTAAGCTTTTCCAGCTGCTGTCCTTGTCGTTATAGATGCTTTGCAGTCTATCTCCTGCGAGAAATAAGTTCTCAGTTTGCTGCCCATTATAGTAGTGCTTTTTACACATTAAGAGGCAAAACTTTATCCAGGCTTCTGGGAAATCCTGATACTCATCTATCAAGATCGCATCGTAGGTGGGGTTTGCATTTTCAATTGCATTGAAGGGGAAAATGGTATCCCAGTAATCTTGAGTTTTTATTGGTGGAGGTACTATGGTCGAAACTTCACCTGCAAGGCTATGGAGTGTTGAAATCGTTATATTCTGATAGTTGATCTCCATCAACTCCAACTTTTCATATAGACTTTCAAACCTATTCTGTAATTTTCTTGCTAGAGATCGGTTATAGGTTACAATCCTGATCTTCCATGCTGGGTTCTCTTTAAGCAGGTGAATAGCTCTAGACAGGAGAATTACTGTTTTGCCGCTCCCAGGAACTCCTGTTATCATATAATGCCCATAAGGTATCCGCCTGGCAAATTTCTCTTGTTCTACATCAAGAGTACTCATAATGCGATTTTCCAGTGGGTTTCTCCTGTTAAATTCCCATAGCTCGGTTTGTACAGGCTTAACTCTGATTTCCGGAAAGAGTGTTCCCCTAATTGCAGAGATTGTGTTCTTATCGAGGAAACGAGTATCACTAGAGAATAAAGTATCAAATGTAAGAGCTCGGATTTGTTCAGAAGAGATGCATTCAGTGGGTGGCTGATATAAACAAGGGTTTAAACTCTCAAGCTCTTTAGCATTTAGATTTGTAAATATAACTTTAGAATAAAGCTTTAATTTAAAGCATCCATTCTTATCTATAAAATACGGTTCAGATTGTAGAATTCTCTTTGCAAAGTTAAAATATTGATTGGTTCTAAAGACCGGATTATGATGTCGCCTACCTTTTAAGTCAATGACATAAATGTTATGAATTCTCTTTATATAGCCTATATCCCAATCTTTTACTTCTATAATACAAATTCCTTTATAGGCATCAATTAAAAGAAAATCAGGATTTAATTTTTTTAATCTTGGTTGGACATATAGGTAGCAGTCGTAATCAACATTTAAATATAAGGAATTTAACTCGTTTGCAACTCTTTTTTCTCCGGGTTCAAAATTTGAAAAGTCATTTGGAATTATTTTCAAGCCCATTACTTAATAGTCCCCACCAAATTGAATTTATTTACAGAATGAAAATATAAGTATAGTTTACGGGCCGTACTATATATTACTTTTCTAACTGTGAGCCTTTTATAGAGTTTATCAAAGGCAATGCCATTATTCAATAAGCTAATTACTTTAAAATTGAATTTACAGGAACATTAGAGGAATCAGGAGCAGCCGCAGTAAATGAACTCGCAAATATTACGAATTATCAATGGCAGAGCGAGGCGCAGACTCAATGGTCGCTTGAATCATAAAATTTTTTGAAATTAAATCTCTGAAAACTCGATTATACACAATACAATTAAATTTAAATAGTTATAACTATTATTATTGTTTATGTGGATCCTTCGGTCTGGGTCTGCACTGCAGTTTGGGGCAGGTCTGATGATTCCTGCCCCTATCTCAAGCCAAAGCTTATCAGTTTCTCCCCGCCCAAGCCTTTCATTCATTCTCTTGATTCTTCTTTTTAAGCTTCTCAAGTAAACTTGACACTTTCTCTTTTGCATCCACCGTCTCTTGAACATCTCTGGCAACGGTAATATTCATTATATCACCCTCTTTGCTTCCAGAAGGCAATAAAAAGAGGGAATTTTAATTTTTACTAGTTCTTCATCTCTTACAAGCAGCACTGCAGTACCCTCTTCAATCCTATCCAACGTAACTTTGAAATTTGCCATAGTTTATCTCTCCAGCGTAGAAACAAGCTTTCCGCCATTATCATAGAGAGAAGCTGTATCTCCATCATTGTTCCAGATAGGACTTCCCAACTGCCAGTAAAGTCCAGTAGCTAAGTCAGTACCCTCTTCAGTATACACAGTCACTGTAGATCCAGAATCCAGTGTGTAAGAAGGAAATGTATAGATGTGTTTACTACCCTCATCCTCAATTTTCCAGCCATTCAGGGATACAGGAGAAGAGCCTTTGTTTGAAATTTTGACCCATTCATCTTGCAGGTTCAGGTCGCTCACATAGACAGTTGATTCTTCAGAACTGGGCACCATATTTTCTTTTGACTTGGATTCTTCAGTAACTGATGAAGCTGTAGAACTGGAAGTTCCAGTAGATACAGACCTGTCTTCTTCTCTAGGTTCGTTTTTCTGAGTTGTGACTGAATAAGTAGATCCATCCGTTGTTATTGTGATAGTGCCGTCCAGATCAGTTCTGTAGACCTTTGAAACCTTCTGCAGCCTTTCAAGAACCTCAGTATGCGGATGTCCATAATCATTTCCCGCTCCAACTTCGATAACACTCACTTCAGGACTTACAGCTGAAATAAAGGTCTCTCCACTGCCAGAGCGGCTTGCGTGATGTCCGACTTTCAGGATATCCGAGTCTATGTTATACCCAGCTTTCATGATGCGTTCTTCTGTTTCAAGACCTGCATCACCCATGAGCAAAAATGACGTTCTTCCGTAATTTACTTTGAGAACTACCGAGTTTTCGTTCAGGTCATCAGAATATGTCTTTGAAGGATTCAAGACCTCAATATCAACAGCAGGGTCAAAGTCGATTGTTTGACCAACCTGAGCTATTTCAAATGGAATCTTTTTCTGGTCAATTGTGGTCAGCATATTTTCGTAGGTTTTGGATGTATGGGGGTATCCGCTGTCAACGAAATGCTCAACCTGGAAGCTGTTGAGAATATCAGTCATCCCGCCTATGTGATCACTATGCGGATGGGTTGCAACTACATAATCCAGCGTGGAGATTCCCTGGTCCCTTAGATAATTTGATACGACTTCTCCCTGGTCTTGTTCTCCCGCATCTATAAGCATGGATTTATTTTTATACTCGATCACGATCGAGTCTCCCTGGCCTACATCCAAGAAATTTATGGTTAAGTTCTGGTCTGCGGGGTTTTTTCATTTTGATTTGCTGTTGTAGGAGCAGACTGTTCAGCAATTGGTGTTTCTTTTGCAGGAGTTACTTCTGAAGGATTGTCTCCAGAATCTATGCATCCAGATGCAATGAGTATCAGGAATATAATGACACCAAGGATTTTGGAGGGTTTCATAATGATATCAACGTTTAGAAGGTATTAAAAAGCTGCAATTAATGAGGTTTCCAACTTATAATGGAAAACCCCTAACATATTCTAAAAAATTTAAATAGTTTCCTGCTAATCATACATGGGCGCTTTCTCATCAGCGTCTGATTTTTCCCAAATCGACGAGTGGGCAGGGGGCCTGCTCGTCCCCCAAAATAACATTTAGTTTTTTTCTTTCTCCTATCCACATTTTATTTATATGCTTTATTTCTGTGTGACTTTCTAGCACCTAAAATAAATGTATGTTTTACCAAAAACCATAAATCCATCCACGACATTATTCCCTCAGTGTTTTTAGGGGCGCCGGATGGGGATACCGCGCTTACGGTCTTGCCAGGGCACAGGCTTCTGCTTGACGGAGCCGGAGCTGAGGCAGTCCGCCTTTCAGCATTAGGAAGCGCAGGCTCGGTAGTTGCTTCGCTGGTATTTGTGCTGCCGTTTTCTCTATTCTTCAAGACTGTTTATCCTTATCTTGAGGAGCATATGGCATGGATTCTTATTTTAATCGTTTTTCTGATGCTTGCAAGTGAAAAAGGTGAAAAAGATGAAGATTCAAAAGAGAAAAGCCCACTTGCAAAGTATAAGTACAAAGCTTTTGCCCTAGTTTTGTTTTTGATCACAGGCGTGCTTGGGCTTTTCGCTTTTGCAAGGGAATCTCTTATGGTTCCGGTTGTTAATTTTGGGGAGCCGTCCGTGCTCCTGCCTCTGCTGAGCGGGCTTTTCGGAGCATCCCAACTAATTACAAGCCTCCTCACAAGCTCGAAGATCCCCGAGGAATCCGTTTCCGCACTCAAGCTTTCTCGAAAAAGAATTCTCAGGGGAATCCTTACAGGCAGCGCAGCAGGCTCGCTTGTGGCATGGTTGCCAGGCCTCTCCTCAGCAATTGCGGCACTCCTTACAGGGCTTGTTGCAAAAGTCGATTTTGACAGGATTTACCTTAAGAAAAAAACTCCGAACCTGAGCTAGGAAGGTTAAGAACCTCTCTCTATTCTGACCCGTATGCCAGTAACCCTTCAACGCTTGAGAGCTCGAAGGAATTCTTAATTTCGAATTCCGGGGTAAATACCTCTAACGCGATTTTCGGGCTGGTAGCCTTTGTGGTGATCGGAAGGACCCGAAGCGGGGCAATGGTTGCCGTAGAAGATATTCTGGGAACGAATGCGCTTGATTTACCCATACTGCTGCTCTTTTTTGCCACTATGGTATTAACTGCCCTGTTTTCCTACTTTTCCACAGTTTGGATAGGAAACAATGCCCATCTCCTTCTAAAAAAGTTGATTACAGCAAACTCTGTGCGGGTGTCCTTATCGGGCTTACAGTAATGGTTTTCCTCTTCACAGGGCTGTTCGGGTTTTTCATTTTTGTAATTTCGACTCCCATAGGCATGCTAGCATCTTTCATGAATGTCAGGAAATCCCATGCAATGGGGGTTATCTTGCTGCCTGTGATACTGTATTTTTTGTAACAAAGATTATGCTTGCCGCAAATTCGGCTTCAAGCACAGAAACTTTTTACAGGGCTTTTCTGGAGATTTCAAGGGTTTCAAATTGCTTGAGAGTTTCGTAATAATACTCCCCACTTGCAAGTTTCGGAGGCCTGCGTCGAGGCCCATGAGCACTTTTGGAATCAGGACTACTGCTCTGCTACAGGGGAGGTCTCCAGTAAGTAGCTCGATTATTTCCTTGCTGTGTTCGTTGATTTTTATATTTGCTCGGGATTGACTGCTTCCATTCAAATAACTCTTTGTATAGCTTAATTTATACATAGTATGCCTCTGATGGCTTAAATAAGACTTTGAAGCAATAATTAATTTCCATTTTGAATTCAAACAATCTTTTTACTTTTATTTCTTATTTTTATTTCTTACTTTTATTTCTTACTTTTATTTCTTACTTTTATTTCTTACTTTTATTTCTTACTTTTATTTCTTACTTTACTGCATAATTTTCGGTTCTTCAATCCATTTTCGGTTCTTCAATCCATTTTCGGTTCTTCAATCCATTTTCGGTTCTTCAATCCAATTGCGTGTAAAAATATAAAACTTAAAATGTATTGGGTTGGAATTGTACAGAGATGGAAAAGAACCGGAAACAAAAGTAAAATATAAAAAGTAAAAGTAAAGCCAGCCGATGAAGACAAAAGAGTAAAGTAAAACAGTAGATAAAGGCAAAGAAATTGAATAAAAATGCAGGATAAAGACAGGTTTGAATCAAAACTAAAGACCGAGTCCGAATTGAGTGAATATGTTTAAACAAAAGGGGTTGCAGGAGTATGAAAGCACAACTTGAACAGCGTTTAACTGAGCTCAGGGCAGAATACGAGTCCGGACAGAAAATCGCGAAAGATATCGAATTAAAGCTTACAGAACTTGAAGACCGAAAAAAACCCTGAACGAAACCCTCCTCCGGATTAGCGGGGCAATCGATTTACTTGAAGAAGTATTGGAAGTAAACGAGGGCGTGCAGAAGTTGGAAACTAGAACAGGTCCCGGAAATGCCACAGGAAATGTAGAAGTTCCGAATGTCATAAGGCAGCCCCTTAAGAAAGCTATGAAAATTCTGGAAGAAGCAGGGCTTACGGCAGGGGAAGTCGTTGAGCAAAGAAGTGTTCTTCCTATAGGGGTTATGATTGGAGAAGTGCTCAGGCAGGAGCCGAAGTCAGGGACAAAATCACTAGCCGGATCGGCCGTAAAGCTTGTAGTTGCGGCAAAAGGTAAGTTTTTGCCTCCAGTTGATAGAAATTCAGTGTGCGGCTCTCTTTCCGATCGTAACTGAACAGAGGGCAAAGGAGGGCTTAAAACGGAGGGTTATTCCAGAATAAACGGTTTCCTGAGCGAACTCAGGGAACACTGCAGGGCAGCGATTTCAGCCTTTACCGCACTTGAGTGTTCGGAGAGCCCGGTATCCTTGAGGCTCTGCCTGCTAAAATTTCTTAATGAATGTGAGGGCGTTTCAAAGGTTCTATGGAACAGCAATGACAAAAAACTCAGGAAGCACCTTAAATCCGTGCTTTCAATCCCAGGCGATTCCCCCTTTTCTCCGGCGGCTTTTTCCGGATTGGGAGCAGTAGTTAGAGTAATAGAAAAAACTGGGGGAATAGAGAAAACCCTGAAAGATAAAGGAAAAGAAAATAAATCGGAAGAAAATCCCGGCCACAGGGAACCGGCAGCCTTCTTCTATGATACGGGGACAAAATTACTTACGTTTAATGAGAAAAACTACGAAATTCTGCCCATTTTCCTGGCTGCAAGGGAACTATATGCTTCCCTCTCGCTCTTCAAAGAACTTCAGGGCTGCACTGAAATGCTTGAAAGGGATTCTGAGGACGCTACCGCCCTTTTCCAGAAAGCTGTGCTCATGTATAAGGTCAGGCGGTTTGAAACTGCCCTGCAGCTTACTGCGCAGGTGCTGGAAATTATTCCTGACGATTACAGGGTCTGGTACAACAGGGGTGCGATCTTCTCGGAAATGGGACGACTTGAGGAAGCGATTGCGGCTTATGACAGAGCAATTGAGCTTGAACCGGCTTTTAAAATTACCTGGGACAACAAAGGAGTTGCCCTTTACAGGCTCGGCAGGTTTGAAGAGGCGCTTGAAACTTACGAAAACGTCCTTATGAAATCTCCCGAATATGCTGAGGCCTGGGCAGGAAAAGGCTCGGTCCTTTCAGCCCTTGGTAGGAAAGAGGAAGCCCTTGAGGCTTACAGTTCGGCCCTTAAAATCAGGCCTGATTACCTTGAAGCCCTGACGTGTGCCGGGAGCCTCCTTTACAGGCTCGGCAGGCTTGAGGAAGCTCTGACTGTATATGATAGAGCTCTTAAGCTTGTGCAAACAGAGCAAGGGCTCTGGGCGGGCAGGGGATTTGTCCTGTTAGAACTGAATGAATACGAAGAAGCACTGAAAAGCTGCAACAGAGCCCTCGAATTGAAACCGGGTTTTGATCCTGCGCTCGAATTAAAGGTAAGAATCCTTTCGGAGATCAGTCGGCAAAAGGCAAGGGTTTCTCAGTAATCTTTCTTTTCCTGTACATCCTCTGCCCTTTATTTCAAGGCTCTAGTAACCTTTTTTATAGTCGGTGAAATTCGAATCATAAAAAGTATATCTCATTGAAAACAAAAATTCAGAATACCAGTTTTTATCTCTGGTTACATGCATAAAATGGGAAAAAGATCCGATGGAAAAAAGGTCGTGTGGCAAAATCCGGAAGGGTCCGGAATAAACTTTCACCGGAAAAGCGAGGATTCAGAAATGATAGAAGAAGATAAAACTGCAAAAATGGGCCGGAAAAAGCGAAAAGAGCTTGAACTGGCAGGAAAAACCGGAGAACCAGAGAATCCAGGGAAACTCCTTATAAAGGCTAGCGAGACTGATAATTACGAAGACAAGCTCGGGTTTTATAATGAAGCTTTAGCTCTGGATCCACTGTATGTCGATGCATGGATTAAGAAAGGTTTTGCACTGGACCGGATGGGAAGATCAAAAGAGGCTCTTGCCTGCTATGACAGGGCTCTTGATATCGATCCTGAAAATCTGGGAGTCAGATCGCTCAAGGGTTTTGCTTTCAATAACTTAAAGGAATTTGAAAAGTCGATAGAGTGTTATGACGAAATCCTGAAGTTTAATCCAGATGATGTATTTTCATGGTATCGGAAAGGTTCAGCCCTGGAAAACCTGGGAAATTACGGGAAAGCCATGGAGTGTTATGATAAAGCTCTTGATATCGATCCGGCAGATGTTCTTATAAGGGAGAAAAAATGAAGCTCCTGGAACTTATTTATAAAAAAGGAACTTTAGAAAACTCTCCTGACAGCGGCTTTAACTGAGCTTCAAAGGTCTGAAAAAAATATTTGATCAGGAACGAGATACCGGGTAATATCAAAAGAGAATTACAGGATATTGTCAAAAGTAACTGCAGATATCGTCAGGAAAGAACTTCAGGGTATTCTTAAAAAACAATTGCATATAACATCTAAAAACAATTGTAGATAAAGTGAAAAAAATAATTATAGGACCGATTTCGGCCTTTACTTTTTACTCTTTTCACCCTCTTTCCGAATATCTTCAACGAGTTCCATAAGTTTTTCTTTGATTTTCACAATAGCATCCACAGCTTCGCCGCCTACCTCAATCGGAGCCCTTTTTTCCAGATCTGCCTTCATCAGCTGCGGGTCAAAAGGAATTTCTCCAAGAACCTGAATGCCCAGTTCTTCAAGCCTTCCATTAACTTTTCCGGAACCACCTTTATTAATTACGGCAGCAAGGTGTTTTATCCCTATTTCGGAAGAGAGCTTTTTATTCTCTCAGCCGTTTCAAGCGATCTTGCCCCTGGCTCTACTACAACAATCATAAGATCCATTCCTCTGGTAGTTCCTCTTCCGAGGTGCTCGATTCCTGCTTCCATATCCAGGATCACCGCACTTTTTTCCTTAAGCATGAGGTGCCTGAGAAGAGCCCTGAGGAAAGCCGAGGCAGGACACATGCACCCGCTTCCTCCGCGGTCCACAGTGCCCATGACGAGCATTCTTACTCCATCAGGCCCGATGACTCCGTATTTGCTAGCAATATCATCAACCTTCGGGTTGTAGATAAAAGCCCCGCCTTCTGTACCCGCCCTTTCCTGAATCAGGTCTTTGAAATCTGTCAGGGGCTTTGGGGGGTTTCCACCCCAAGTGAAGATGCCAGGTTCATATCCGGGTCTGCATCTATTGCCAGAACCTCGTATCCGTCCCTTGCAAGCAGTCTGGCCAGAGTGCCTGAGAGAGTTGTCTTTCCAACGCCGCCTTTTCCGGTAATTGCTATTTTTATGAGGATTCCCCCTGAACATTGATTCAGATTAAATACAGTGATTTCCTAAGCACGGATATAACCATCAAACTGTTTATACTTATTCATTTGTCTCTGGCTTCCTTGAGCGATCTGCTAAAGCAAGAATAAATACTAAAAATGATAGAAATGGCAGAAGGCGATCAGGATAAAACAATTATTGCGGTATTAGCCGAGAACGGGTGTCGAATTGGTGAGCTGCAAAAATAGAGAGTCAAAGAGCGAATAGATGATTTTGTTAGAGCGAATAGATGATTTTGTTAGACTCACATTTCCAGGCGGCAAAACAACTACCATTTGCAACTTTAACAGAATAAGTTTCAACATAAGAATCCAGAAATCGATAAATAAAAGCCAGTTGGAATTCTTTTCCAAATGAAGTTTTGTAGTTTGAGCCGGTAGTATCGGCTGTAAAGTTCGTTACGGATTAAAAACGGTTATTTTTTCTTCCACTTGCTTTCCATAGAAATTTTACTTCCGTACTACCAATTCTTCGTGATATTCTGAGCTGAAGGATGGTCCAAATATTCAATACTCAGCTTCAAATTTTGAGACAAGGCTGCTAAAAAGTTTGCTGGGGTTTTACATGTTTACCCTTTCTAGCCTTTAGTTATGATTCGAATATATTCTGGAGAACGATTCTAAATAGAAATGCTAAAAAATGATGAAGTAAGAACAAAATTAGAAAAGGCATGGAGGGTTTTATCCCTCCATAAATAAAAATCTTTTAAAATAGAACTATCAGGGAGCTCAGTCCACTATCCCGCCTGTATTTGCCGAATGGACGGAACGCTGGTACCTGGCAAGATAACCTGTAACTTCCTTTTTCGGAGGTGCGAAGACAGCTTTCCTGTGCTTAAGCTCTTCTTCTGAAACCTTCAGATTCAGAACCCTTTCAGGAATATTGATTTCTATCATATCCCCAGCTTTTAAGAGAGCGATCGATCCTCCTTCAATGGCTTCAGGGGAAACGTGCCCGATGCAAGGTCCACGAGTACCTCCGGAAAAGCGCCCATCGGTTATCAGAGCCACGGACTCCAGCAGACCCATGCCTCCAAGTGCAGCTGTAGCTGCAAGCATTTCCCGCATACCTGGGCCGCCTTTAGGACCTTCGTAACGGATAACAAGGATGTCTCCGGGCTTCACATCGCCTGCAAGAATGCTCTTCATAGCGTCTTCTTCACAGTCATAAACCCTGGCAGGGCCTGTATGAACATGCATCCTTGGATCAACTGCAGCCTGTTTTACAACCGAGCCGTCAGGAGCAAGGTTGCCTTTCAGAACTGCAATTCCTCCCTGGGCGTGAATCGGATTTTCAAGAGTTGCAATAATCTCTTTATTGAGCTTCGGATTAACAATATCGAATTCGTTCAGGTTTTCCCCGATAGTCTTGCCATTAACAGTAAGTTGTTCCAGATAGAGCTTTGAAGCAAGCCTCTGCATGACTGCCTGAACTCCACCTGCCCTGTCAAAATGCAGCATGAAATTCGGGCCACCTGGACGCAGGGAGATCAGATGAGGGGTCGTCCTGCTCAGTTCGTCAAAAACCTCAAGAGGAAGTTTTAGCCCAAATTCATGGGCAAGGGCAGGAAGGTGGAGAGTAGTGTTCGTGCTCCCCCCGATTGCCATGTCCACCATTATAGCATTCTCAAAAGACTTGAAAGTGACAATTTTTCCGGGAGTAAGGTTCTCTCTGACCATCTCCACAATACGTTCTCCGGATTCCTTGGCAATACGAGTCTTTTTAGCATCCACTGCATGGGCAGTTGCACAGCCCGGAAGGCTCAGCCCGAGAGCTTCGGTCATACAGGCCATTGTGTTTGCGGTAAACATTCCTGCACAGGACCCGGCTCCTGCACAGGAGAGATTTTCGAGTCTTTTAAGATCGTTGTCTGAGATTTTGCCTGCCCTGTGAGCACCCACCCCTTCAGAGACTGAGATGAGGTCCGTATATCTGTCATCCACATATCCAGGAAGCATCGGCCCTCCGGTTACAACAATTGAAGGAATATCAAGCCTGCCTGCTGCCATAAGGTGCCCTGGCACGATTTTGTCACATGTGGGAATAAGGACCATGCCATCAAACTGATGGGCTTTAACCATCAGTTCAATTGTATCTTCGATAACTTCTCTGCTGGGGAGGGAATATTTCATACCTTCGTGCCCCATTGCGATTCCATCGCAAACCCCTATAGTATGGAATTCAAAAGGAACTCCCCGGCATTCCTGATCCCGGCTTTTACGGCCTCCGCAAGTTTATTCAGATGGATATGACCAGGAATGATATCATTCCAGGAATTGACGACTGCGATGAACGGTTTCTTCATTTCCGAATCTGTGACCCCGGTCGCTTTCAAGAGTGAGCGGTTGGGAGCTCGTTCCGGTCCCTCTTTGATGATATCGCTTCTCATGTTAAATCTCCATAAAATTTCGCAATGAGAATTAAAAGTTATAATGTATATATGATTTATGCACTTGAGACTAAGTTATAGAGATTAGATACGTTCTCGATAGAGTAGAGCATCCAAATCTTCAGAGCATTTTGTACAGATCTCTCATTTATTAAATTCGAAGATAGGTTTATTAACCACAGATAGTTATTGGAACTGAAAAATCACTTATAAAGAATAGCCACCTCTGAGATGATATCAATGGATTCAATGGAAAAAATATTTGGAAAAACCGCACAGATGACAGTCCTTAAGAACCTGATAGAAAACCAGGACGAACCAACCTACCTATCAGGAATAGCTGAAGAAACTGGATTGTCTCACTCCAGCGTATCGAGGGTTATCACCCCTCTTATTTTATCAGGAGTTGTCCGAGAAAAACCATTAGGAAAGCAAATCCGAACTTTCCAGCTCAACACGGAAATTGAAGCGACAAATGTGATAATAGATTTTTACAACAAAATCAATCAAATAATAGATTAAGTCTATAAAAATAGATTAAGTCTATAAGAAGCTAAGAAGCATGGGAAATTGAAATTTCCCAACTTATTTTTTAAAGATTTGCTTGTATTCGGGATAGAAGTTAAAGCCTGACCAAGAGGGAGCAGTAGACTTCTCGACCATAATAAGTTTAATCCATCTACTATAAACAAAGCAACACGTGAGTTACACAACTCTGTATTTACTGTGAAGCCCTTAGCAGGCTTCAATAGTTGCTTTTTTCTATCTGCCTCCAGCTAAGATCCGACGCAGCGGCTACCAATTTTTGGGATAAATGACACAATAAACCGCCCACATCTCTTGTGCCAGCCCCTAATACAAATACTTACTAATACCCGAAAACCTGCTACAACTACTGTACGTATCGTATGGATACTTTATACCAGGCTCTCTGGAGAAAATAATTAAGCGTTTATTTTTACTGTGATTAATGTTGTTTTTCTGGGAAGAAAATAGATAATCTTATAAGGACCATTTTTTCATAATAATAGAGGACTACATCTGAAATTAAGACAGCAACTAGTGCTTCGATTCCAAAATACACTCACAAACCTGCACCTTTAAATCTGTCCATTGATCAATGAATTTTTTCTTTCATTAATGGATTCGTTTTGGAATCGGTGCACTAGGAGACTAATTGGCCAAAAGTCCCAATCACAGAAGCAAAAGGTGAAATGTTCGATTAGGACGTTTTTCTAAGCTACAGCTCAAAGGACGAAAATACTGTCTATGCTCCAACCAATCACCTAAAACAAGATGATCTGCGGGTTTGGCTGGATACATGGGAGATTCAACCCTGAGACTGGATCCCTTTGAAAATTCAGCAGGGCTTGGAAAGTCCCACAAACTTGTGATTTGCGTGCCCCCAGCTTATTGAGTCAGATTGGGGAAAGCTAGAATATTATACTACTCTTTAGTGATCCCACAAATTTACATCGTCGATTGATTACGTTTCTTATTTCAGACTGCATCCTACCTGACATCATTGCCCATTTCTCATATATCGATTGGCGGACATTCTCCGACGAAGAATATGACAAGCTCCTGGCATTTTGCCTAAAAAAGAAGCTTAGATCACCTTCAATTAATCTCAATGCAGGCGTCCAAACATTTAATCCTGGTTACTATCAGGACAGTAAACAAGGAACTCTCGTGTCATATTTTTCCAATTTACAAAATTCCCCTACCATCTAATTGGCAAGATTTTGAATCTCTATGCTGTAATTTAGGGGGAAATTTGGAAGGATCCAGACACTAAAAAGGAACGGAAGGCAAGACCAACCACAAAATAGGGTATAAATATATGGGAGATTACATAACGGTGATTTGTGGGGTAGCATACAATGCAAATGTAAAAACATTGGTATAAAACTCACCTAAAGTGAAGTGGAAGAAGTCCGAAATTTTAACTTGTCGGCATTCCATCATCGAGTATACACCTGAAAGGTCTTACAGTGGTTGAAGTCTAGGCATGAGAGGATGCGATAATATGGTCGAAAAAAAGCTACAGGCAAAGAGGAAATAAAGAAATCAAAAAAGGAGCAGCTGGATACTACAGACGAAAACCCCACAAGTAAACCTCCTGCTCCGGATGCAGACTCAAATAAATCCCCAAAAGAAGATTTTCCCATCGTGGGCATAGGCGCATCGGCTGGTGGGCTGGCTGCATTCGAATATTTCTTTTCAGCTATGCCCAACAGAACCGGGCTTGGCATGGCCTTTATCCTGGTGCAGCACCTGGACCCGAACCACAAGAGCATCCTCACCGACCTGATTGGGCGCTATACACGGATGCCGGTTTATGAGGTAAAGGACGGGATGGTTGTCCAGCCTGACTGCGTCTACGTCATCCCACCTAACCACGACATGGTTCTTGAGTATGGCACGCTGCAGTTGCTGAAACCGGCCGAGCCTCGCGGCCATCGCCTGCCAATTGATTTATTCTTCAGATCCCTGGCTCAGAGCAAGCAAGAGCTGGCAATCGGCATCGTACTCTCGGGTACCGGCAGCGACGGCACACTGGGGGTGCGGGCGATCAAGGCCGAGGGCGGCATGGTGATGGCGCAGGCCCCCGAATCCAGCGAGTACGACGGCATGCCGCGCAGCGTCATTGCCACAGGTCTGGTAGATTACATCCAGACGCCGGCCGAGATGCCTACCCAGCTCATTGCCTATGTCAACCAAACCTTTGGAAAAAGACCCCACATTGTCCCCAAGACCGAAGGCGCGATGAAAAATATATTCAACCTGCTGCGCACCCAGACCGGTCACGACTTTTCCCATTACAAGCAGAACACTATCATCCGCCGCATCGAAAGACGCATGGCAATCCACAGTCTCAAGAGTGTGGACGAATATGTACGTTACTTAGAGCAAAAACCCGTCGAGGTGGAGGCACTCTTTCGCGACCTCTTAATCGGAGTCACCAGTTTCTTCCGTAATCCTGCGGCTTTCGAAGCACTCCAGGAAAAAGTCATCCCGCATCTTTTTGCCGGAAAGCACTCAGACTCAGTGATAAGGATCTGGGTGCCCGGCTGCTCCACAGGTGAGGAAGCCTATTCCATCGGTATCCTGCTCCAGGAGCAGATGGAAATGTTAAAGCAAATTTTCAAGGTACAAATCTTCGCAACCGATATTGACAGCCGAGCCATCGTACAGGCCCGCAGCGGCGTCTATCCCCCAGCATCTCCACCGATATTTCACCGGAAAGGCTGGAGCGCTTCTTTACCCAGAATTCAAGCGACAACTACTGCATCCAGAAAAGTATCCGTGACATGATAGTCTTTTCCGAGCAGGACATTATCAAAGACCCTCCGTTCTCCAAACTTGACCTGCTCAGTTGTCGCAATGTGCTTATTTATATGGACAGGGAACTGCAGAAGAAGCTTATTCCCCTCTTCCACTACGCGTTGAACTCGGACGGATTTCTCTTCCTCGGTCCCTCTGAGACCTTGGGCGAGTTCGATAACCTTTTTGACACGCTTGACCGCAAGTCGAAGCTGTATCACAAAAAGGATGTTAGCAATGGAGTACCCCCCATAGGGATATTTCTCCCCCGCGACTGGAAAGCAGAGAGACAAAAAGACTGTCAGGCAAGTCCCTTATCGAAAGCAAACTTCAACTGCGCGAGCTGACCGAACAGACTATGCTTCAATATTACTCCCCGGTCGGTGTGCTCGTCAATCAACACGGCGACATCCTCTATTTTCATGGCCGTACCGGCATGTACCTGGAACCGGCTCCAGGTGAAGCTGGCATGAATATCCTGAAGATGGCCCGCGAGGGATTGCGGCAGGAGTTGACCACGTCCCTGTACAAAGCCGCGGCCAATAGAGAACCGGTATTCTGCCCCGAGCTGCGGGTCAAAACCAACGGTGACTTCACTACAGTCAATCTGGCGTTACGACCTGTGATGATAGACCCTGACGCAGCCGCCGGGCCAAACCTGGTCCTGGTCACCTTTGAGGAATCGTCAAAGGTGGAGCAGAGCCAAGCCGAGAAGGCCATTGCCATAGGTGCCGGTGAAGGCTCCTGTGAGAGCGCAATGGAAGTTGACGCGCGCATCTCAGAGCTGAAACGAGAACTGCGTATTAAGGAAGAAAGTCTCAAAGCTTCCAGTGAAGAACTGGAGACTTCCAATGAAGAACTCAAATCCTCCAACGAAGAGATGCAGTCAATCAACGAGGAACTGCAATCCACCAATGAGGAACTGGAAACCTCCAAGGAGGAACTTCAGTCAGTCAATGAAGAATTGACTACGGTCAATACTGAACTGCAAAACAAGGTAGCTGATCTGTCTCAGGCCAATAACGATATGAACAACCTGCTGTCAGGCACGGGTATAGGCACTATCTTTGTGGACCATCAACTGCGCATCCTGCGCTTCACTCCTCAAGTCACACAGGTAATCAATCTGATCCCGACTGATGTGGGACGGCCTGTTGGACACATCGTCTCGAACCTATTGGGTTATGACCGCCTGGTAGAGGACATAAAGGAGGTTCTGGACACTCTGGCACCCAAAGATATTGAAGTCCAGACCCATAAGGACGCGTGGTACCTGCTGCGCATCCGGCCATATCGTACCCTTGAAAACGTTATAAAGGGAGCGGTGATTACCTTTACTGATATCACCGAGATAAAGCGAGCACAGGGTATTCTGAAGGGAACCGAGACCATGCGCCGCCTGGCCGTGGTAGTGCACGATGCGAGCGATGCTATAACGTTGCAGGATATAGAGGGAAATATCATGGCATGGAATCCGAGGGCTGAGAATATGTACGGCTGGAGTGAAGCCGAGGCACTAACGATGAACATTAGTAGCCTGATCCCGGAGGGCCGGAAAGAAGAAGAATTGGCCAGACTGAAGAAGCTTAGCCAGGATGAGGTTCTGGAACCTTACCACACCCAGCGATTCACCAGGGACGGCCGGATCGTGGAAGTGTGGCTGACCGCCACCTCATTGGTGAACGAAGCCGATGAGATATATGCCATTGCGACTACGGAGCGGAAGATTAAATCAGAAAACACGAAGAAGGAAGGTCATGACTAAAAAAGAAACCTTTTAGAAGAATGTGGTATTATACACAGACTCGACTATAAAATAAAAAGTCCTAGTTAATATTTTAATTGTTGTATATATTGTTACCATACAAAAAGGATCGCGGAATGTGCGTTGATCAAATCTGAATAAACGAGTATATCTCTCCGTATTTGCGGAAAATGAACAAAGATCCTTATGCTTACGGTTTTCAGTAACTGACTCCCAGAACCCAAAATAACGAAGATCCGAAATTATGAAACATGGAGAGAGGCACGGCCCGCATACCATGGAGACAACGAAGTTTTTGCCTTTGCATCCTCAGTCGGAGAAGATGTGGAATGAGAGAAAAACTGAGAAATTCTGGTATTGATATTATTGAGGATGTGCCCTGGGGAACACACTTTTGCCAATTCTACCAGACAAAAGAAGATTTGATGGACATAATGGTTCCCTATTTTAAAACCGGGCTGGAAAATAACGAATTTTGCATATGGGTCACATCACAACCCCTGGAAATAGAAGAGGCAAAAGAAGCTCTGAGAAGGGCTGTTCCTAATTTTAATACTTATCTGGAGAATGGGCAAATAGAATTCATCCCTTACACGCATTGGTACTTAAAAGAGGGTCGTTTCGATCCTGAGGGAGTTTTAAATGGCTTGGTTGAAAAACTTAACCATGCTCTGGAAAATGGCTATGACGGTTTGAGGTTAACTGAGTACACTTTCTGGCTGAAAGAAGAAGATTGGGATGGTTTCGTTAATTATGAGAAAGAAATAGACGGAATCATTGAAAACTACCGGATAATAGATCTTTGCACCTATTCTCTCAACAGCTTCAACGCAATCGGAATCATTGACGTGATCGCAAATCATCGATTTGCTTTGATCAAAAGGAAAGGAAACTGGGAGCAGATAGAAAGTTCCAAGCGTAAAATAGCAGAGGAAGAGAGACTGAACTTAGCAGGTATCGTGGAATATTCAAATGATGCCATTATAACCAAATCTCTTGATGGAATCATTATCAGCTGGAATAAAGGCGCAGAGCAAACTTATGGCTATTCGGCTAGAGAAGTTATGGGAAAGCCCATATCCATTCTGGAGCCATCCATATTAGTTGAAGAAACCGAAGAATTGGCTGAATTGATTAAACAGGGAGATAATATCCGCAATTATGAGACTTTACGGTTAAGAAAGGATGGTACGATAATAAATGTCTCACTAACTCTTTCTCCGGTTTTTGATACCAATGGAAAGCTGACCGCTATCTCAGTTATTGCCAGAGATATAACAAAAAGTAAAAAAGCAGAAGAAGAACTTCGGAAAAACGAGGAAAGATACAGGATTGTCACAGAGCAGACAGGACAAGTGGTATATGACTATGATTCAAGAACGGATAAGAGCAGCTGGGCAGGTGCCATAGAAGAAGTTACGGGATATAGTTTTGAAGAATTACAAAAGTTTGGCAAAGATTTCTGGATCAAGAATATCCATCGTGCAGATACGAATCATATGGACGAAAAATTCCAGAATGTGAGAGAGACCGGAGGCAGATTTAAGGAAGAATTAAGGTTGAGAAAAAAAGACGGAACTTGTATTTATATAGAAAATTCCGGGATCTGCCTTACGGATCATGAGGGTCTGCCTTACGGGGCTATAGGAGTACTGAAAGATATTACAAGTGCCAAGATTGCAGAAAATCAGCTTCAAGAAAATGAGGAAAGATATAGTATAGCAACCGAACAGACAGGGCAGATTATATTCGATTTCAATTTCAAAATATGTGAAGTTAGGTGGGCAGGAGCCATACGGGAAGTAACAGGGTACGATCCAGAAGAGTTCGAGAATTTAGATAAATCGGTCTGGATAGAACATGTGCATCCTAAAGACAGGATGGGATTGCTTGATGCCCTCAAAAAGTCTCTTGAGGAAGAGAAAAATATCAAGTAGAATTCAGGTTCAGAAAAAAGATGGTAACTACATCTATGCCGAAAACTATGGAATCTGGCTAAAAGATGACAAAGGGAAGGTATACAGAGCCATTGGAGTAATTAAAAATATTACGGAATCAAAACTTGCAATAGAAAACATTGCAGAAAGTGAGAGGAAATACCGCTCTTTCATACAGAATCTCCATGGGATTGCTCTCCAGCTGGATGAAAACTTTGTTCCTGTATTTCTGAATGGGGCTGTTGAAGAGATCACAGGATATAGCGAAGAGGAGTTTATGTCCGGGATTAAATGGAAAGATATAATCCACCCAGATGACCTGTCTCTCGTTCTCAAAGGAGAGGAAAAGATTCGAAATTCTTCATCCTCCGATTATGAAGAAATTGAATTTCGCATAAAACACAGGGACGGAAGAATCAAATGGGTTAATGAAATCTACCAGAAAATTCAGAGAGAGGATGTAAAGCCGGAATTCTACCAAGGTACGATTTATGATGTGACCGAAAGAAAAGAGACAGAAAAGTTCCTTGAAAATATAGAAACTGCCCGCAAACAGGAAATCCATCACAGGATCAAGAATAACCTTCAGGTAATTTCTTCCCTGCTCGATCTTCAGGTTGAAAAGTTCAACAATCGAGGATGTATTGAAGATTCAGAAATCCTTGAAGCCTTCAAAGAAAGCCAGGACAGGGTAATATCCATGGCTCTTATCCATGAGGAACTGTACAAAGGTGGAGTACTCGATACACTAAACTTTTCGTCGTATGTTAAGAAACTCACTAAGAACCTTTTCCAGACATACAGACTTGGAAATGCCAGCACCAGCTTAAATATGAATCTGGAAGAAAACATTTCCCTTGACATGGATACTGCAATCCCATTAGGTATAATCATTAACGAACTTGTTTCGAACGCTCTCAAATACGCATTTGTCGACAGAGATAAAGGGGAGATTCGAATTACACTTTGTGTAGAAGAATCCCGAGAATGCAAAGATAATAAAGCAGGAAACAATGATGAGGGTTTAAAGGGCACCAGTTTTATTTTGACAGTATCTGATAATGGAATAGGGATGCCTGAAAGTTTTGATCTGGAAAATCCTGACGGTCTTGGCATACAACTGATAACCACCCTTGTAGACCAGTTAGAAGGCGAAATTGAACTAAAAAGAGACAATGGGACTGAATTTACTATAAGATTTACAGTAGTGTAAGGTGGAAACTTCCACCATGGTTTTCGTGTTTTATTATTTCCCGGGTTTTCTGGTAGAAGCTTAATATTTAACTACTTCGTTCTCGGATCAGGGTTTGAATATGGACCGCTTGCTTATGCATGTTCTCATATGACTTAAGCATCTGCGTTATAAATAACTAAATAAACACGTAGTTTAAATCTACATATTGGACAGTTAAAAGTTTAATCTTATTGATTTCTAAATTCAACCACGTAAGTCCTGTATCCTATGTTTTCCTCCAAACTGTTGGATTCCATAAAAAGTAAATGGTAATGTTTATGAATAAAAACGGATACAGAAAAGAAGGATTGATTTAATCATTTTTTATGGTGTTTAATAATGTCTAAAAAAATTGTATACCGAAATCCCGTAAAGAACACGATAAAATGAAACGCGATAAAATGAATAATCAAGAATCAGTATCAGATAATGAAAGTATAATTGAAAAATGCACGAAACTTATCAGAAGAAACAACTCGAAAAGTTAAGCATCCTAATAATATCAAATATCTAACAGAAATAAGTTCAACTCAATTCTCGATGCCTACCTTTTTCTGAATAATGCTAATAGAAAAGTACATAATACAAAATGAGTGTAAGTAATCCAAGTCCACTCTTTTCCAAGTCCACTCTTTTTCCACACTTCCTTTTTTCTCGGCATCGGATTTTTCAAGCCCGAAATAACTTTACTCGTCGAGGATGTAATTTTACCGTTAAACTCTCTATAGGTTTTATGCATAATGTCACCAAGACTACAATTGGCCGGGAAGGGATATAGAAAGGTATTAATTGGAGAAGTATTAGTAATAATATGTGGGTTATATAATTATAGTAAGCCCCTTGATAAAACTATGAGGTAATAATTATGTGTAGTGTTGGAGACGCGTTTGATCTCGATATGGAAGGAAAACTGCCAGTTAAAGATTATGCATGCAAGGATTGTGGAACTAAATTCAAAGGTATTGGCAAGAATGTGAAGTGTCCTTCCTGCCAGTCTAAAAATGTAGCAGAATCAAAATAATCAACTTGATTTACTTGATTTTATAGATACTTATTTTTAACATGAAAAAATTGACCTCTTCTAAAGACATTTCACTGAAGGAGAGTGAAATGCTTCTCCTGCGTGGCACGGCAGGAACGGTGGCTATTGTGAAGGTAGGTCCGTATGGACAATTTTTTCTGGAAACTGAAAACGAAGAGATTGTACTCGGACTGGAACCCCATGACCTGATTGTTGCTTCTGCACTTTCGGTAGATGAGAAAACTGAGAAAGGGCTTAAATGCGTTCTCTTCATGATTCGGGAAATCAGGTCACCATTAATAGTTCTTCCAAAGAACCATCCTGCATCACCAAGGCTTCCAATCGTAGTGTCGGCTGGTAAAAAGACTGTTCTAAGCTGCAATATCACACCTGGTACGCACCCGAATCAAGACGTGCTATGCGGTTCAAATGAGTTTGATAGTGTGGAGGTAACAGGAACACCGGAGGGCGTACAAATTAAAAATATGCCACAGTGTGAGGTATTAAGGGTTAATTTTGATATCTGACCAACAAATCTCATGCGCCTGAAAATTGCTGTTATTGCCCGTGTCCAGTGAATGCCGTAGAAGTTACGGCGAGGATAATAGAAATTCGCCTATTTTCTGAAAAATATCTGTGACCTTCAGATTTTATCAGTTAAGTTTTATCAGTTAAGGAATGCTGCAAATATAACTTCAATTTTTCACTTGTGGAATTGCTCTGTAATTCCATTTTCCTAAATAATCATCAAATACAATTTTCATTTTTTCCTTGAAGTTTTCAGTTGCTTTTTTTCCCGTGGCATAAACTTTATCCTTTATAGTCGAAAACACTTTGAGTCCTGTAGATGTGTAAGTCTTCTCAACAAGGCTTTTGACCATCTCAATATTGCTGAAAACAGTACCTTTGCATGCATTCGTAACATGACAGAATAACCTGTGTTCTATTGGATTGTATTTCGACGTATATGGTGGATAATGAGCCATTCTGATTTCAATTCCAATTTCATTTACCATCTTTTGCATATCTTCCTTGAAAATATAATGCCTGCTTGAGTTGCTTCCACCACCATCAGCTAAGGTTAAAATGCTATTTGCTTTTGGATATTTGTTTTTACCGTATTTTTCCCACCAGTCTTTAATGCAGTCACAACAAAACTCGCTTGTGTCCTTACTGGTTCCTAAAGTGATGTATCCTTCGTTACTTTTTAGATCGTATATGCCATGTGGAATTACAACCCCATCTGAAAATGTATTGAAGTCGTGGTCATATACCTTTACTGTGTGGGTACAATAAACTTTACCATCACGGTAGAAATTACCTATGACTTCTTTTTTACATCTATACTGATAATAGGATTAGCGCTTTTTGAGTACTCTTCCTTTAACTCGTGAATTCTCTCAAATTGCTCATTTCTATCTTTAGAGTCTTTCATTGTGACAGCTTTTTGCATTTTCCTTTTTACAAAACCATGTTTCTTTAAGAGCTGCTTTACTACATAGGGAGTTATATTCATACCCTTTGATTTAAAAACCTTTGAAATTTCTTTAAGGTTCAGGTTTGTCCATTTTAGTTCTTCATCCATAGGGCTTCCAGCCGTATGGTTTTTTAGAATATCAAAAAATATTTCATCGATATTTTCCACCGTGTCGATGATTTTCTTTTTACCCCCACCAGGCTTTCGAATTCTGTCCTCTGGGGTTTCTGTACCATTGGTGATTTCATTAATTCCAGCCATGACAGTCTGAAAGTGGCAGCCCAGGACACTACTAATATAGATTTGTCCTCCGTGACCTAATTTAATTGCTTCGATAGCTGCGTATCTTCTCCGATCTTTCTCGTTCAAACTATCATAAAATGCTTTCATTCGAGTTTCAATTTCTTCCGGATATTTTATGCGTAGCGTCAAATTAGATTCCTTTTAATCATTTGTAATGGCTTCTAACAAACATTATAGATGGTAAGAGAAATAATTGAAATTATATATGTTTTGTTCCTAAGTTTTATCAGTTAAGTTTTATCAGTTAAGTTTTATCAGTTAATATGAAGTCAAACTCCTGTTCTGAAGCAACCTGTTTGAGGTACTTTTCGATATGGTTTCCTTCTCTTTTTGAAAACCCTGCTTCTCGGGCAAGCTTATCAAGCACCTTTTGGACCCCTGTCCCATATTGCATTGCTTTCTTTTCCTTCCAGAGAAGTTCCGAAGGAAGCACTTCTTCTGCTGCCTTTCTCAGAATATACTTTCTTGTATAGGAACCGCTTTTTTAAAGACTTTAAGTTCAGGGCTGATTGAAAGCCCTGTTTTTATTACTTCTTTATCCAGAAAAGGCACCCTGAGTTCCACCGAATTAGCCATAGTAACCATATCGTCCCTTTCAAGGTTAATCGTTGAAATATTTTGAATGTCTGAATATATCTCTCTGTCAAGCACTGCAGGCCCCTGCTCAAGAAAACCCTCGTGCCTGCTGTAACCGCCAAAGAGTTCGTCTGCGCCCTGCCCTGTAAGAAGGACCCTTTTCCCTTCTTCCCTTGCAGTTTTTGCAACAATGTAGAGAGGAAGCCCTATTGCAATTTTCATAGGATCCGTTGATTCGGTCGCATAAATTACGTGAGGAACTGCTGCCTCGATTTCTTCAGGAGAAAGGAGGTGCAATCTGAGAGAATCCGTCATGCCAGTAGCTCTAGCCGCACTCTCAGCCTGAGTAATATCATGGGAATCCGGAAGCCCGACTGCATAAAGGGGAATATCCGGATTAACTTTTTTGCAAGGGCTGCTAAAAAGGTGCTGTCAATGCCTCCGGAAAACGCAATTCCTGAAGCCTGCGTAAGTCGTATTTCCACAGCCTTTTCAAGGGCTGCCTTCAAGAGGGAAGCAGCTTCATGTTCTTCTGAGATCCTTTCTTGCGGCGGCTTTATTCTAAGGAATTTTTCTTCAAGCCTTCCACTCCGAATATTGAAACTCGTGATGCTGCCAGAAGGGAAAGGTTTTATTTTTCTTCCAAAAGCAACGAAAGCTTTTTTTCGGAGGCAAAGGCAATTTCCGGCTTTTCTATGCCCTTTTTTATAGAATAAAAAAGAGGCTTGACTCCCACAGGGTCTCTTGCCAGTACAAGCTCGCTATCCCGGGCATATGCCAGGGCGTAATCTCCGTTTACTCTGGAAAGCACGGAAAAAACCGCATTTATCGGCGTATCTCCTTCCCTAATTAGGGTTTCTATCAGGGAAAAAGTACTTCAGTATCAGAATCGGTTATTATCCCTGATTCGGCCGCAAGTTCTCCGAAATTGAATACTTCACCATTGAGTACGAGCGCCCCTTTTCCTACAAGCGGCTGGGGCATATCGCCAGTTATTTTAAGCAAGGTGTTTCCTATACTCAGTCCTCCGGCCTGATAGGTTCCGCAAGCATCAGGCCCCCTGTGCCCCAGGGCCGCAAGCATTTGTATTATTTCTATATTTGTGTCAAGAACTCCGGAAACTCCTGCTATTCCGCACATTTTTACTCCTTTTTTCTTTCTGGTAGGTGTATACACGCACCATATCTCTATTTATTATTTTGCCAATTAAGAGAAAGTATCCAAAGTTCGGAAGGTAAAAATAGTTAATTTAAAAAAGAAAAGTCCGCTTTTTCAACTTTCAGGCCCTTACCTTTGTCCCAACCTTATCCGGGGCTTCTTCTCGCAGTCCTTCTATGGCGTATACAGGGTCCTCTCTTCAGGGCAATAAAAGGGTTCATCGCTTTTTTCTCTCCCCTATCCGCAAAGTTCATGTAGTAGATGCAGCAGCAGCGAGTTAGATAAAGGTTGTTTGGGGGCCTGTAATGGTTACATATTATATCTTTTTAAACTTTCCATATCTATACATATCTATATGTTTTCTTATTTTTCTTATAATAGTAAGGTTTTATAAATCACGGGTTCAGGTAGCATAATAGAGATAACAGAGACACAACATGCAGCTAATTTTGGAGACAGCGATGGCTGTTATTAAGGAAACTTTTTATCCATGCTCTCCAATATACGCAACGTTTTTAAGCATCTTATAATTATTATGGTGCTGACTGATTATTATTTATCTTTATATCTTATTTAACCCCGTATCCGGGCAACCGAAAAGCGGGAATATCCGGTTAATTTGAAAATTTAAAATTGAGGCATATAAAGATGCAGTACCAGGCAACAGTTAGAATCGAACAGAAAGCAGGTATGCTTGACCCTGAAGGCACTACCGCAAAAAGGGCTCTCGGACACCTTGGCTATCAGGTCAGCAGTGTAAAGACCGCAAAGCTTTATGAAATCGTACTCGAAGCCGAATCTGAAGAGGTTGCAGAGCAGAAAGTTGACGAGATGTGCCAGAAACTTATCGCTAACCCAATCGTCCATAACTACACAATCGAGCTCAGAGAACTTAATTGAGCTATCCGGCGGATAAGGGATTCAAACGTTAAAAAAGCTAAAGGCTTTTGAAAATGCGAAGACTGAGGGAAAAATATGAAAATTGCCATTATTCAGTTCGGGGGCACAAACTGCGACCTGGACGTTCTCCACGTCCTTAAAGATGTCGTGGGTGTGGACGCAGAGACTGTCTGGTACAAACAGGAAGATCTGACGGGTTTTGACGGAGTTGTCGTCCCTGGCGGCTTTTCCTACGGAGACTATCTTAGAGCAGGGGCAATTGCAGCCCGCACTCCAATCATGGATTCAGTGAAAAAACTTGCAGCCGAAGGAAAGCCTATCCTCGGGATTTGCAACGGCTTCCAAGTCCTTACCGAAGCCCGGGTCCTTGAAGGGGCCCTGACAACCAACGAGTATCCTAAATTCAAATGCCAGTGGACTAACCTCAGGGTAGAGACAACTGATACGCCTTTTACCTCGAAGTTCAGAAAAGGTGAACTTATCAGGATGCCTATCGCCCATATGGAAGGGAAGTTCTATGCCGAAGAGAAAACCCTGGCAGAGCTTGATGAAAACGATCAGGTTGTTTTCCGGTATGTGGATGAAAATGGAAAAGTAACGGATGCAGCTAACCCTAACGGCTCTCTCGAAAATATTGCAGGAATAATAAACACTTCCAGAAATATCTTCGGCCTCATGCCCCATCCGGAAAGAGCTTCCGAATCGATCCTCGGCTCAGACGATGGTCTGCGGGTTTTCGAGTCCATGGCGGATTATATTACCGAGAATTTATAATTTTCTTTAATTTATTTAATTCATTTTCTACTTTTTATCAATCTTTTATATCTTTTTTACATTTTTTTTGCTTTTCAAGCCGTTTTTATTTTTATAACTACATCTTTTCCAACTGCATTTATTTTTGTCGGTTATATTAATTGGTATATTCTTATATTGATTTCTTTTTCTACCCCTTTTCCCTGACGTTTCCTTTTCCTGAGACAAATTTACAGGTTTTCAGGTTTCCGGTGTCTCTCATTTAATCGACTTTCCGGGTGCATACAGATGAATAGACAAAACCGATAAAAAGAAGTTCAGGTTTATTTTTCAGAATTTATATTTCAAAATCTTTTTATTACCTCGAACTATTATTCTTACGAGTCATTATAAAGACGGTATTCGTTCTGTCTACACAACTTAGTTAATTGAGGGGAGCATTGGTTTATGAAATGGAAATCTGTTCAAACTATTTGTATAATTTTTTCCTTGTGCTTGGGACAGCAGTTACCCAGGCAGGTGCTGCAGTTATTACCGTGGATAAAAATGGTGGAGGGAACTATACTTCTATCCAGGAAGCTGTCAACAATGCACAGGATGGGGATATGATCGTTGTGAGTCCGGGAGTATATCAGGAAAATATAGAAATAAATAAAGAAGTCGGACTTACCTCAAGTTCCGCTCTCACAGGCACAGAGACTAATCGTACTTATGTTATAGGCGCAGTTCCGGACAGTGATGTTTTTAGTATCAGCTCAAGCAATGTTACAGTAGAAGGCTTCTATATTGAAGGGGGCCCTTCCGCAGTGGAACGACAGGAGGCAGGAATTTACCTTGACGAAGTGCAGAGCTGTTCATTAAGCAACAATACCCTGATACTGAATGACGTGGGTATTCTTCTCTCGGGCGCTCAGAAAAATTATGTTGGCAGAAATCTTGTAAGCTTTGGAAGCAAGGGGATCTCTCTTGTTAACTCTAAAGCAAATATACTATCAAACAATCTGATAGTGGCAAATAGCCAGGGAATTTTGCTGAACAATTCCGTTAACAATACCCTTGTTAATAATACTGCAGGTTCAAATGCAATAGGAATTTTCATGGGAACGTCTCAGGAAAATAAGCTTGCTTATAACATCATTTCGAAAAACAGTTACGGAATTAGTGGCCAGAATGCACAGTTGAATTCTTTATTTAATAATAGCCTGTACCTGAATGACATCGGAGTGGATCTTAACGAGTCATCTAATAACGCAATCTATGAGAATGAATTTATTAACTTTCTAAATGCCGTAGACAACGGAAATAACATATGGAACAGCAGTGCAGCAGGTAATTACTGGGATAACTATGCAGGAAACGACACTGATGGGAATGGTATAGGAGATACTCCGTATATTGTCAACGAGACAACAGGAAGTATGGATTATATGCCGTTGATAAACATGACTGTTCTCGACGAGTCTGAAGAATAAGCAGGAATAACAGTGAAGAAAATATCACGGGGAGCATGTATTTGCACTCCTTGATATCTTAATTTCTACGGAACTAATCTGAAGCTATGTGGTAGATGAGTGAAAAACGTTTATTTTTCCTTTATTATTTTTCTTTTTTATTTCTGTTCTGCTTTTTTCAGCTCTTCTCTTATATTTTCTACAGTCTGCCAGGACTGCCTTACAATGTTGGGAAACTCTCCTGAGTGCTCTTTTCCCCACTTCAGCAGGAATTTTTTTGTCTTGGGATCTGAGGGATAGCCGCTGCCAAAGTCCAGGCCCCATTCTTTCTTAAGTTCTTCGATCAGCTCATCCCTGCGCACCTTTGCAATAATAGAAGCTGCTGAGACCGTGGGATAAATTGCATCTGCCTGGTGCATGGAAATTATCTCTATTTTCTTTGCGTGATCAGGACTTGTTTTCGCATACTGCCTGCGGAGATTGGCTGCAAAACGCTCGGCTTTCACGTCAGCAGCATCAACATATACCAGATCTGGTTTTAGCTGTTCCAGCACTTTTGCAAAACAGACCACCATAATCTCGTTCATTGTCATAATCTTCCTGAGTTCGTCAATCTGAGAAGGGCCGACCTCAAGGACAAAAAAGCCGTGTGCATGTTTTTTGATCTGAGCTGCAAGCTGCTCCCTTTTTTCGGCGTCAGTTTCTTTGAGTCCGCAACTCCGAGTACCTTGAAAATGTGGGCTTTCGACTCCTCTATTTCTACGCCTCCTATGCACATGGGCCCGATTACAGGGCCTTTTCCGGCTTCGTCTATTCCTGCGATCATCATTCTGTGGCTGCCTCCTGATTTGAAGGAAGAGGGCAGTTTTCATTTATAAAAGTAGAGGATGGTATGTTTTTACAAAGTATTAAGCAGAGCTCTATAAGAATCCTCTGAAAAACAAACCTCCATTGATTTGAATTTAATGGCTTGATACATTTTTGTTATTCATTTTCAGTTTCTTACAGATAATTTTGATAGGTTTTCATAAACTCAATAATATAACTGACTTTCCGCAGATGTCTTCAAAAAAATAACATTTTTCCTGTTATCGTTTTTGGAGAAATATTCGAAAATTTGCAGTTATTATCTTTACTGAAGCTTAAGAAAATGGCTGCTATAAGTTCTAAATGAAGGCAAAAGGTCGAAAGTTTTGGAAAAAATTCAAAAACACATTTTGAGTAACCAAGTCGGTTTTCAGAAAAAACGATAGCAGGAAAAATTATGAAAATTGAAAGGACATCTGCGGAAAGTCAGATATAATGATTCAACTATCTAAAATACTACATTTATGCCTCCACTCTTAAATAATTATAAAATGAAAAAGAAAAACTCAACTGTTAAATATCTTAAAAGAAATCTACTTTAATATATTAAGATAAGATCATGTAAGTTAAGCGAACGAGGTAGATTTAAAGGTCTTTAGGACTTACGCACTTCAGATTCAAAATCAAGCACAGTAACCATCAGGTTTAGAATTTGAATTTCAGAAAGTTGTAAGCCTACTGCAGTTGATTTAGTACTTCAAGTGCGTAAGTCCTAGTCTTTAAAGAATTTGGAAGTTTTTCCAATTTAGGAATGATAAACATATAACTTCAAATTTTCAGTTCGGGAATTGCTCTATAGTTTCATTTCCCCAAATAATCATTTATGGTGACAAAAATCCTTGACATTATATTTGAATCATTCCTTAGCGCCATTTCTTTCTTGGTTGGAAGCCTTAATCTCTTCCTATTTAAGTCCTTTAAAATTATTCTCTGCTCCCCAACTTTAATTTTTCATTCCTGAATATTTATTGTGAGCTTACGGACTGCCCTGTATTAAAAGAAGGACATTATCGGGTTATAAGGATTATCACAGTGTGAAATGCTATGTATTATGCGCATTCTACCAACGCACAGGATAAGAAGACCTGGCAACTTCTAGAAGATCATTTAGAAAATGTGGCAAATCTAGCTTCTGAATTTGCGAAGGAATTCAATGCCGATAAACTTGGGTATACTGCAGGTTTACTACATGATATTGGGAAATACTCACCTGAATTTCAGAAACGTTTAGCTGGTGCCAATATCAGAGTAGATCATTCTACTGCAGGTGCAAAAGAAGCTGGGAAACTCTATGGTACATTTCAAAGTTGTATACTGGAATATATTATAACCGGGCATCATGGAGGCCTTCTTAATTATGGAAGTAAAGAAGGTGGACTCGAAGAACGCTTATCAAGGTCGTTTTTACCGGATTATTCTGCATACAAAAGTGAAATTTTAGCTCCAGATCTGAACAAAGTTCGTCCCAATCTTACTCCCATCCACAATCAGATGGGTTTTGCAATTTCGTTTTATACACGTATGCTCTTTTCATGCCTGGTTGATGCTGATTTTCTTGACACTGAACAATTTCTTTCACCTGATAAATCCTTCCTCAGGGGGCAATATGAGTCGTCCGATAAACTGTTCCTAAAATTTGATAAATATATGAAAACCAAACTTTCAACAGCTGAAGATAACCCAATAAACAGATATCGAAGAGAAATCTATGAACAATGCATAGAGAAAGCAGAATTACCGTCACAGATGTTTTCTCTGACTGTCCCTACAGGTGGAGGAAAAACTCTCTCATCAATGGCATTTGCTCTGAATCATTTAAAAAAATATAATTTGAACAGAATTTTCTATGTCATACCTTATACAAGCATTATAGAACAGAACGCAGATGTATTCCGCAAGATTTTTGGAAATCAAAATGTGCTTGAACACCATACCAACTATGATCCGAAAAATGAAAAATCTGAAAATACTGATACTGCACAGGAGAAATTGAAACTCTCATCTGAAAACTGGGATATTCCTATCATCGTTACAACCAATGTCCAGTTTTTTGAATCTCTTTTTCCAATCGAGTTTCTCGATGTCGCAAGCTGCATAATCTTGCAAAAAGTGTAATAATTCTTGATGAAGCTCAGATGCTGCCTACAGGCTTTTTAAAACCGTGCCTTGCAGCTCTTTCTGAATTGGTAGTCAATTACGGATCAACAATCGTAATCTGTACTGCAACTCAACCGAATCTTAATGGGCTTCTGGATGAAAGTGTCAGGCCTGTTGAAATTATGCGTTCGCCTCAGGAACTGTATGAAGTATTCAGGCGAGTCCATGTGACAGATCTTGGGGATATGGCAGATGCCGATCTTTCAGCTAAGCTTAACGCGCATAAACAGGTTTTGTGTATTGTTAACACTCGAAAACACGCACAAAACCTGTATGAAAAACTCTATGAACCCAAGAATAGCTATCATCTGAGTGCAAGAATGTGTCCGGTTCACAGGAGAGCGAAACTGAAAGAGATAAAAGATCTGTTGAGAACTGGGGATGAATGCCGAGTAGTTTCCACCCAGCTGATAGAGGCTGGCGTTGATATTGATTTTCCTGCCGTGTACCGGGCTAAGGCTGGCATTGATTCTGTCTGTCAGGCTTCAGGAAGATGTAACCGTGAAGGAAAACTGGATTCTGGAGAGGTATATGTTTTTCGATCCACTGAAGACTATGGCAAGGTGACATCCTGGCAGAGCCGTGTTGCTGAGATTGGCAGTATGATTTTTGATGAATGGGATGATCCTCTGTCACTTCCTGCTGTGGGCAGATATTTTGAGATACTTTATTCTTATGAGGGTGACGGACTTGATAAAAAGAGAATTTTGCCCTCTTTTGAAGAAAGATTAAGAGAGATTGCATTTCCTTTTGAGGACGTTGCTGAAAAATTCAACCTTATTGAGAATAATACACGGGACATCATTATTCCTTACGATGATAAGGCCAGATCCATTATCAAACAGATCCAGCAGACTGGATTTCCTGGGAATTATGTGCGAAGTTTACAGGGATATACAGTAAGCATTTATCTCGAAGAGTTCAAGGCGCTGGAAAGAATCAATGCAATTTCCGGCATTGGTATCTAAATACTGATATATATTATGAGAACTTATATCTCTTGATGAACTGCCCAAGATGTAAGAGTCTCGATCATAATAAGAATGGTAAAGTTAATGGCCGTCAACGCTACAAATGCTCTGATTGTGGATATAATTATTCAGTAGAGCTAAAATCAACTGCTAGTTCCGCATCTGTTAAGAGACAGGCTTTACAACTCTATCTTGAAGGATTAGGATTTCGGTCAATAGGGCGTTTTTTGGGAGTAAGTCATGTTTCTATCCAAAAATGGATAAAGAAATTTGGTCAGGAGTTAGAAGAACTAAAAAGCGAAAATGAGATATCTATAGGACTTACGCATTTGAAATGCCGAAAAAGTAATATCATTTAAAATATACTAATATCTCCATAGTTCCCCAAAAACGTACGGAGTTATGGATATAAACCCACCTAAGTGTATTGACATTGATTTCATTAATTTTCTCATTGCGGCATCTAACGTTTTCAGCTGTACTGAAGCTGCTAGTGCATTGATTCTGATATATATCCATAAAGTAATTATATTAATTGTTCAATAAATACTCTTATGCCTCGTATAAGCCTTCGCCCTAAATTACCATTTACTCAAAAAGAGTTAGATTATTTGACCAAGTTAAGTCGTTCCAGAAATCAAGCTGCAAGTATTGTTAAAAGATCCAAGATAGTTCTTTTGAGCTATCAGGAAAAAAACGATACCGAGATCTCCAGAGAGTTAAAAGTAGATTACAAAACTGTAAGACTCTGGATACAAAGAGTTTTAGATTTTGGGGTTAAAGAAGGCTTGGTAGATAAATCAAAAAGTGGGAGACCTCAAGATATTAGTGCTGAATCACGAGCTCACGTAGTCTCACTTGCATGTATGAAACCAAAAGATCTTGGTTATCCTCATGAAATCTGGACTCAGAGACTCCTTGCTGAACATATCAGGGAGAATTGTATCAAAGAGGAACATCCTGATTTATCGAAGATAAATCAGGGGACAATTTCAAAGATTCTCAATGCAAGCAAAATAAAACCACATAAGATTAGCTGTTACATTGCTAAAGTTGATCCCGATTTTGATCAAAAAGCAGCCAATGTTCTGGATACATATAGAGAAGCTAAAAGACTAAATGAAAAAAAGGAAAAATGAACAAATTAGTACAGTGATTCTTTCCTACGATGAAAAACCAGGTATTCAGGCAATTGGAAATGTTTATCCAGATCTTATGCCAGTAGAAGGGCATTATTCTACAATAGCAAGAGATTATGAGTATAAAAGATATGGGACTCTTTCACTATTAGCTGGAATTGACTTGATATTTGGGAGAATTTATTATAAAGTATTTGAGCAGCATAGAAGCTGCGAATTCATTGAATATCTCAAAGAACTTGAGTCAATATATCCAGAAGAAAAAATCATAATTATACTGGATAATCTTAAAATACATACATCAGAAGAAACTCGGGAATACCTGGAAACAGTTCCTGATAAATTTGAATTTGTTTTCACACCAAAACATGCTTCGTGGCTGAATATCATCGAAAGTTTTTTCAGTAAAATGGGGAGGAGCATGTTGAGAGGAATAAGAGTAGACTCAATAAATGAATTAAAAGACAGAATTAGTCAATATATAAACCACGTTAACGAAAAACCAGTTATATTTACGTGGAGATATAAAATGGAAGAAAGGGATGAAATGCCTGGGGGAATCACAATCTAAAATGGAGTTAATTAGGAATCGAAGCACTAGATGTTATCCAATCGTAGCTAATGCTCCTTCTCACGATGCTTTCACTCGTTGCCTTCAAAGGCAACCTCCAGACACAGAAGCATTATGGGAAGAAGTAAAAAGTCATGTTAAGCCTGAAGAAGGCTTTCTAATTATTGACGATTCAACATTAGATAAACCATACGCAAAAGAAATGGCTTTTGTTCGTCGTATGTGGAGTGGAAAACATCATCGTGCTGTAAAGGGGATAGGTTTGGTCACCTTAGTTTGGACAGACGGTACAACTGTTATACCTATCGATTTTCGAATTTATAACATTGATGAAGACGACAAAACAAAGAATGACCATTTCCGCGATATGCTTGACAAAGCCGAAGAACGTGGTTTTAATCCCGAATTTGTTTTGTTTGATACATGGTACGCAAGTGTGAAAAACCTTAAAGCAATAAAGAAGAAAGAATGGCATTTCCTTACAAGGTTAAAGAAAAATCGTTTGGTAAATCCTGATAAGAAGGGAAATGTGCCACTTGAAACAGTAGAGATTCCTCCAAAAGGACTTGTGGTTCATCTCAAAGCATATGGATTTGTAAAGGTGTTTAGGATAGTTTCAAAAGATGGAGACACGCAACACTGGGTTACAGATGTACAGGATATGGATGAATCAAAACGTGAAGAGTTGGCAAAGAAGTCATGGAAAATTGAGGAATACCACAGAGGAATAAAGCAGTTCTGTGGGGTCGAAAAATGTCAGGCAAGAAAGGAAGAGTCACAAAGAGCACATATAATGTTCTCATTAAGAGCGTTCCTTAGACTGGAGTTACAAAGAATCAAAACGGGGATATCCTGGTTCGAAAGTACGATGAAAATTCGGAGAGGGGCAGTGACAGCATATTTAAATAACCCAATATACACATTAAATTAATTCGTATGGATGGGAAGTTGTTAAAAACGATATGTCAAGAGCCAACTGCGTAACTCCTAATCTATTGTTGAAATGGATGAGATGCACACTTACATCGGTAACAAAAAAAATATTGCTGGATCTGGATTGCTGTTGATAGAGTTGGGAAAAAGTTCATCAACTGCTCTTTTGGCAGCAGAGGAACGGAAACTGGACAACTACTCTGGGAAAAATTAGAGAAGAAAGAGATTGGAGAAGTGATGACAGATCACTGGAGGGCATATGCAGAGTTCGTTCCAGATAAAATTCATACTCAATCAAAAGCAGAAACGTACACTGTTGAAGGGTATAACAGCATATTTAGGCACTTTCTGGCAAGATTGAGAAGAAAGACAAAGTGTTATACTAAGAGTCTTGAAATGCTAAAGTACTCAGTTATTCTCTTAATGAAATATAGAAATAACGAGTTAACTATATTTAGTTAACAATGCCCAATTTCCTCCATAGCTGATAGATTTTTTGTTTTGGAAAATGGAAGGAATTATTCAGAAAATATTGGACTTTTGAACCTAAAAAATATTGATGAAAATTCATTGATTATTATTTAAGGAGGTGGTTGAAATAGGATTTGGAATCAAGCTGAAAGTATGGGGAGATTATGCCTGCTTCACGCGACCGGAGATGAAAGTTGAACGTGTCAGTTATGATGTCATAACTCCTTCAGCAGCGCGAGGAATTCTTGAAGCGATTTACTGGAAGCCTGCTATTTTCTGGAAAATTGACAGAATTCACGTTCTGAACCAGATCAAGTGGGACAACATCCGCAGGAATGAGAGGCCTGGTAAAATATCTGCAGGTAAAGTGAAAACTGCGTTTAAGGGAGGGGATGTTGCTCTTTACCAGGATTCCACAGAGGATACGGTTCAAAGAACTTCCCTTGTTCTGCGTGATGTCAGTTATATTATTGAGGCACACTTTGAGATGACTGACTGCGCTGGGTCTGACGACACTGTCGAAAAACATTATAATATTGCACTTCGGCGGATGAGAAAAGGACAGTGTTTCCATCACCCGTATTTTGGCTGTCGGGAATTCCCAGTTCAATTTGAATTAATTGAGGGGAAGTTCCAACATCATATTATTGTGGAAAAAAGAAGGAGAAAGAGATCTTGGATTCATGCTTTATGATATTGATTTTTCTGATGAGATGAAAGCCGTCTTTTTCCGTGCCAATATGGTGGGTGGGATTATTGATATTCATAAATGCTTGTGTTGTGGGGGCGTGTCATGATAATCCAGTCCCTCTGCCGTCATTATGATATCCTTGAAGGAGACGAAAATGTCAATATTCCAAAGCTGGGGTATAGCAGCGCCAATGTCTCATTTGCTCTCGTCATATCCTCTGATGGCGTTCTTTCGCATATAATAGATCTCAGGAGCGGTGATAAGAAGCCGAAACCTAAGATTATGGACGTCCCTATTCAAGAATCTCGTTCTAGTGGAATATTTCCATATTTTTCCTGTGACAATGCAAAGTATGTTTTTGGTGTTGAAAAACTAAAAAGAAATGATTTTGAGAAGAAATTTAGTTCTAATTCAAAGAGCAAGCCTGATGAGTATACAATAATTGAGGAGAACGATAAAGAAGTCACTTTGGTCCATCAACGCTCTAGGGAGTGCTTTGAGGCCTTTAAAACCATTCACCACAACATATTGGATGACCTGAATGATCCTGGAGTCCGTGGATTCCTTTCTTTTCTGGATAGCTGGAATCCAGAGGAATTCCTTGAAAATCCAAAGACCCGTCAGTATAAAGATGATCTTCTCGCTGGTGGAAACTGTATTTTTGAGTGTGAAGGAAGACCTTTACATCAGGAAAATATTGTAAAAAAAGCCTGGGAAAACTACTTACAGGACAAGACAGGTGACACAATTGTTGCTCAGTGCTTAGTGAGTGGGAAAGTTGAGCCAGTATCCCAGATACATCAAAAGATAAAGGGTGTTGTTGGGGCTCAATCAGCAGGGGCTTCCATTGTTAGTTTCAATGATGATTCATTCTGTTCTTATGGAAAAAAACAAAGTTTTAATTCCCCTGTCAGTGAATCATCGATGTTCAAGTACACAACTGCCCTTAATCACCTTCTTTCAAGCCAAAGTAATAAAATGCGGATTGCTGATACAACAATCGTTTTCTGGGCTGAGACAATTGATAACTTTTGTAAAAAATCTTGTGAAGATCTTGTTAAATTCTTTTTTGACCCTCCGGAAACAAAAAAGAATGAAAATGTTCCGGAAATAGAGAAAAATGAAGTAAAGAATATCGAGGTTTCTGGAGTACAGGACATCGGCAAGACCAAACAGATAGAGGACATTTTAAATAAGATCCGAATCGGCAAAAAAGTAAATCAAGAGGACATTGGGGCAGATCCAGAGACGAATTTCGATATCCTTGGTTTGTCTCCTAATAATGCACGGCTTGCTGTCCGTTTCTGGTATGTCGACAGTATTGGGACTTTTATTGAAAGGATGGCTCGCCATCATCTGGACATGGAAATCGTCAGGGATGATTATGGTCCACGATATATCTCAATATATCGCCTGTTGAATGAGACCGTCCCACAGAGTTCTGACAAAAAAGCAGTTTCCCCACTCCTTGGTGGGCTGATTCTGCGCTCGATTTTGACAAATACAGTTTATCCTGTCCCATTATACAGCGCGATCATGAGCCGTGTGAAGGTTGAAGGCTCAATAAATTTTGTTAGGGCTGGTTTTATCAAGGCATATCTGCTCAGATTGAGCAGGGCAGGATTATCGAACGTAAAGCAGGATTTGATTACCATGAGTTTAAACGAAGAGAGTTCAAATGTGCCATATCGTCTTGGAAGGTTGTTTGGCGCTCTTGAAAAGGCACAGAATGATACGAACAGAGAGATGAAGAGCACCATTAACAGCAAGTATTTCAGCAGCGCCTCATCAACGCCCGCTGTTGTGTTTCCGGTGCTGTTAAAACTTGCACAACACCACATTGCCAAGTCTGAATGGGGTTTCAGGTCCAGTCAGCTGATTGAACAGATTCTGGCGGGAGTGGATGAGTTTCCTGCATACCTGAATCTCGAAGATCAGGGTATGTTCATGCTTGGTTACTATCATCAGCGTAAGGCATTTTTCACGAAAAAAGAGATCATTTCGAAAGAGGTTATTTCAAGTGAGGAGGAGTCGTTATGAGCGAAATCATCAAGAATCGTTATGAATTTGTGCTGTTGTTTGATGTAGAGAACGGAAATCCTAATGGAGATCCTGATATGGGCAATATGCCCAGGGTTGATCCACAGACCGGCAACGGTATCGTCACTGATGTATGTCTCAAGAGAAAGATCAGGGATTATGTTGACCTTGTGAAAAGTGGAAACGCAGGTTATGAAATATATGTTAAATCCGGGGCTGTCCTCAATGATCAACACAAGAAAGCCTATGATTACATGGAGATAAAACCGGACTCTAAGAAACCAAAAGACGAGGAACTGACAAAATTCATGTGTCAGAATTTTTTTGACATTAGGGCATTCGGTGCTGTAATGACAACGGAAGTCAACTGTGGCCAGGTCAGAGGACCTGTACAGTTTAGTTTTGCCCGCAGCATTGATCGAATCTTCCAGCAAGAAATAACGGTCACCCGTTGTGCGGTCACCAATGAGAAAGATGCTGAAAAAGGCCAGACGATGGGCAAAAAACAGATTGTGCCTTATGGCCTGTACCGTGCAGAAGGATATATCTCCGCTCATCTGGCTAAAAAGACCGAATTTAGGGAAGATGATCTGGAACTACTCTGGGACAGCCTGATCAATATGTTTGAGCATGATCATTCGGCGGCAAGGGGTAAAATGTCCGCAAGAAAACTTATCGTTTTCAAGCATAAAACTGAACTTGGCTGCTGTCAGTCTCATATCCTATTTGACAAAGTGAAGGTGGAGGGGCTCTCCCATGATCTGCCGTCAAGATCCTTTAGTGATTATAAAGTAATAATTTCAGATGATATCCCGAACGGCGTTGAGTTGATCGAGAAATTATGATCGAAAAGAAATATGCCGAAGACGAGCTGCTCTCGTTGTCCGGCATACAACATTTCCATTTTTGTAAGCGTCAATGGGCTTTGATTCATATTGAGCGGCAGTGGGAAGAAAATCTTCAGACAACTGAAGGTCGCTTTCTCCATGAGCGTGTGGATAATCCCTTCCTTAAAGAAAGCAGACACGACGTTGTTTTATCAAGAGCATTTCCGCTGGTTTCGCATCACCTTGGACTGTATGGGGTGGCAGATGTCATTGAATATATCCGTTCTGAAAATGGTATTTCTCTTCCGGATTATGAAGGTTTGTGGAAAATGCATCCGGTAGAGTATAAAAGGGGCAAACCGAAGATTGACGAGCGGGATGAAGTACAACTCTGTGCACAGGCAATGTGCCTTGAAGAGATGTTTAATGTAACCATAAACTCTGCTGATTTTTATTATAATGAAATTCGGAGACGAATTCAGCTTGAAATAACCGAAGAATTGAGAAATCTTGTGATTTCTTTGTCCGATGAAATGCATTACCTCTTTAAGAAAGAGCTGACTCCATCTGCTGAAAAATCCAGAAACTGCAAATACTGTTCTCTTGTAGATGTCTGTATTCCGAAATTAACGAAAAAGTTTGTTTCTGCCCGTAAATATGTTAGAAATCATGTGGATGAGGCATGTAATGGTGATATATGAAATAATCAAAATTTCCAGAAGTAATAATCTATCCAAACTTCAGGTTAGTAGAGGGGTTCTATATCCATGAGAAAATTGCTGAATACATTATATGTTACAACCCCAGAATCCTATCTTCTCAGAGACGGGGAGAATGTCGTTGTTAAGGTAAAGGATGTTGAAACATTTCGTATTCCTATACATAATCTTGAGGGTATAGTTTGCCTTGCATATATGGGCGCCAGCCCCCAGCTGATGCAACTCTGTACTGACAACAAAGTTGGACTATCTTTTTTGACCCCTAATGGAAAATTTCTGGCGCGTGTTCATGGAAAAGTTAGAGGGAATGTTCTGCTACGGCGTACACAGTATCGAAAAGCGGATAGTGAAGAAGATTCTCTGGATCTTGCTAAGTGCTTTATCATAGGGAAAATCGTCAACTGCAGGACTGTTCTTGGAAGAGGTATCCGTGACCATGGAGAGGTGATTGATGTCAATAAAATTCGTTCAGTTGATGCTTTGCTGATAGATAACCTCAAGAGCATTGATTCCTGCTTAAACCCGGATTCTCTGCGCGGCATTGAAGGAAATTGTGCCAAATTTTATTTTGGCGCATTAGATGAACTCATTCTTAAGCAAAAGGACAGCTTTTTTATATTTAACAGGAATCGGAGGCCACCTCTTGATAATATGAATTCGCTACTGTCTTTTTTGTATACATTGCTTGCTCATGACGTTGAATCAGCTTTAGAAACGGTTGGACTTGACCCGTATGTTGGCTTTTTCCACACTGACCGTCCTGGAAGGGCCAGTCTTGCGCTCGATTTGATGGAGGAACTCCGGCCTTTCATGGCTGATCGCCTTGCATTGAATATGGTTAACCTCAAGCAGGTTGATGGAAAAGATTTTCTCAAAAAGGAAAATGGAGCTGTCCTCATGACTGAAGACGGAAGGAAAGGGATAATTGCGGCCTGGCAAAAAAGAAAACAGGATCAAATTACCCATCCATATCTAAATGAAAAGATCTCTGTCGGATTAATTCCATATGTGCAAGCAATGCTACTGGCTCGCTATTTAAGAGGGGATATTGATGGTTATCCACCATTTTTTATGAATTGAGGGTGTTTTAAATGATGGTACTGGTAACATATGATGTGAATACAGAATCGGAAGGTGGAAAAAGCAGGCTACGAAAAGTGGCAAAAGAGTGTGAAAACTACGGACAGAGGGTTCAGAACTCTGTATTTGAGTGCCTTGTAGATCCTGCTCAATTTGCACAGCTTCAACATTCTTTATATGATATTGCGGATGAGGAGAGAGACAGCATTAGATTTTATTATCTAGGTAAAAATTGGAAAAATCGGGTGGAGCACTTTGGTGCAAAAAAAGGATACGATCCGGAAGGTTTATTAATTACATGATCTCTGCGAACCTATAGTGAACATCGATTTACCGGGGAGTTCGCAGGAAAAATCTATTCATTGTATTTATTGTTTGCGGCGATTTCCCGTTAGATAAATAAATGTGAGTTTTTTTAAAAAGTTACAATACTAATGGACTGACGTATAATCTAAATTAATTTGCGGTCGCACCCTTCGCGGGTGTGTGGATTGAAATCTCAGTATAACGACATCAAAGCCACTGAAAGTCGCACCCTTCGCGGGTGTGTGGATTGAAATATACAGGTTCTTTCGATGATCTTTATCTCGGAGGTCGCACCCTTCGCGGGTGTGTGGATTGAAATAGGTACTCAGTTCAATTTCTGCGAATTCCACTTGTCGCACCCTTCGCGGGTGTGTGGATTGAAATTGGAGGGACCATGACGTTTCAGCAATCCCTCCAGTCGCACCCTTCGCGGGTGTGTGGATTGAAATAGACAGCACCGAGGGGTAGCACCTCCGCTAACCGTCGCACCCTTCGCGGGTGTGTGGATTGAAATAGATAAAACCCAATGGTTACAGTTTCAGCAGGTCGCACCCTTCGCGGGTGTGTGGATTGAAATCCCCGCTCCGGTAATTTTGTACCCCTTATATGGTCGCACCCTTCGCGGGTGTGTGGATTGAAATTTATGTCAATTCTCCCAGGAGCCGCACATAAATGTCGCACCCTTCGCGGGTGTGTGGATTGAAATTACGCGGTGGATTCTAACGAATTAATAGTAGCTGAAAAGTCGCACCCTTCGCGGGTGTGTGGATTGAAATGAGATGAACGGAGAGCGGAAAAGATGGTTGAGGAGTCGCACCCTTCGCGGGTGTGTGGATTGAAATTTGGGGAAGTGTTTGATCGTTACCCATTTCATAGAGGTCGCACCCTTCGCGGGTGTGTGGATTGAAATTACGCCTCTGTTGATATGGCGGCTGTACCGCCTCCGTCGCACCCTTCGCGGGTGTGTGGATTGAAATCTTATCCAATGCAGATAATACAAACCGAGTTGTGGCAGTCGCACCCTTCGCGGGTGTGTAGATTGAAATAGAAGCGAATATTACTCAATCACCTGCGCATGTAGAGTCGCACCCTTCGCGGGTGTGTGGATTGAAATCCGACTACAATAAGAAATAACACAATCGATGGCGTCGCACCCTTCGCGGGTGTGTGGATTGAAATCGGAAACCTAGTAAAAAAAGAACAATTCCGCTACTGTCGCACCCTTCGCGGGTGTGTGGATTGAAATCCAAAAAATGCAGGAAAAAACAGAACCTGAAGAGTCGCACCCTTCGCGGGTGTGTGGATTGAAATACGTAAATGTCTTTATATGAACGCCTTAGAAGGTCGCACCCTTCGCGGGTGTGTGGATTGAAATTAAGAATTGAGGGGGATATATTAGAGTGTGTATATCGTCGCACCCTTCGCGGGTGTGTGGATTGAAATAAAATTGTGTGACTATGAAAAATGAATTGATATGGTCGCACCCTTCGCGGGTGTGTGGATTGAAATGGTAATAAGGGCTGTATAGCTGATATTGGTCTTAAGTCGCACCCTTCGCGGGTGTGTGGATTGAAATATGTGTGGATGAAACTTCCAGTTACGTTCTAAATAGTCGCACCCTTCGCGGGTGTGTGGATTGAAATCGGAAACCTAGTAAAAAAAGAACAATTCCGCTACTGTCGCACCCTTCGCGGGTGTGTGGATTGAAATATCCATAATGTAAAGCAATTTAACAACTACGAAAGGTCGCACCCTTCGCGGGTGTGTGGATTGAAATTTCTATGGCTGCATATGCTCTTACACGGGATCCTCGTCGCACCTTTCGCGGGGGTTCCGTTGCAAAAAATATCTGCTAGGGACATAATAAAATAAAAAGGAAATAAAAAGTAGTAATATGTCATCTAATTCCTTTAAATGGAAACACTTTGTAGGTGAAATTATCTTATTGAATGTAAGATGGTACTTAAAATACCCATTGAGCTATCGAAATTTAAAGGAAATGATGATAGAAAGAGGAATTCAAGTTGATCACAGTACCATAATGAGATGGGTACATCAATATTCTCCTGAAATCGAAAAGAAGATAAGAAGACATTTAAGACTAACAAATGATTCGTGGAGAGTTGATGAGACTTACATAAAAGTAAAAGGTGAATGGAAATATCTTTACCGAGCAGTTGACTCAAATGGAGATACAATCGATTTCATGTTAAGTGCAAAACGAGATCAAAAAGCTGCGAAACGTTTTCTCAAATGGAGATACAATCGATTTCATGTTAAGTGCAAAACGAGATCAAAAAGCTGCGAAACGTTTTTTTAAGAAAGCTTTGAGTTCTAATCATAATCAAATTCCAAGAGTAATAACCGTTGATAAGAATCCGGCTTATCCACCTGCTATAAATGAACTGAAAAATGATAAAATACTACCTAAAAACGTAGGCATTAGACAGATTAAGTATTTGAATAACATTATAGAACAAGATCATAGATCTATAAAGCGAATCGTTAATCCAATGTTAGGATTTCAGTCTTTTCAATCTGCTAATAAAACTTTAAAAGGAATTGAAGCTATGAATATGATTAAAAAAGGACAAGTCAAGAATCTAAATTACTCTGGTCTTAATGAAGCTAAATACATTAATCAATTATTTGGAATAGTTCTATAATATTGATAAATCTTCATGAATATTTTAACTTTTGTCTGTAGATTTACATGCTTATTCTGAGATTTTTTGCAACGGAACCGAATTAGTCAATATATAAACCACATTAACGAAAAACCAGTTATATTTACGTGGAGATATAATATGGAAGAAAGGGATGAAATGCCTGGGGGAATCACAATCTAAAATGGAGTTAATTAGGAATCGAAGCACTAGTGTCGCGAAAAATTAATTATGGAACATTATTTGGATAATTTCCATCAGGAGAAATGGATTCGTAGTTATTCTGGTGATTCATATTATTCTAGCGATCCACAATTAAATTTTCACGATACTAGTGCCATGAAAACTTAATTGTGGATCATCAATTTAAGGTCAAAACCATATCAGCTGATGGAAGCTACCAAATAATATGTTCCATAATTGGGTTTTTATGATACTAGTCTTTTGCTCAGCTGTAGCGATAGATCAAGTAGTAGTGCTTGACACACTTCGGTTGAACCGAAGACTTGAAGAATATCACAACTGGCAACAATCATATTTTTCTTCAAAACGCTGTCACAGTAGTTGCGGAATCATGTCGGAGGAGTTTGAGTTGATACTAAATGATACTGATAATGGTCATACTGTAGAGGTGGGGCTTCAAAGCATTGTGACTGTACGCTTAGAGGAAATGCCTACAACCGGCTACCTATGGGAGATAGAGACTGCTGAGGGTCTGAAAATGATAAGTGACAGTTTCGAAATGTCAGGCGATGCAATTGGTGCAGGGGTGTTAGAGTATTCCAGTTTTGTGCATCTGATAAAGGATCTCATAAGCTTAGCATTAAAAACTGGCGCAATTGGGAAGGAGAAAGTTCTAAAGTAGATCGTTTTTGCGTTATTATTGTAGTGAAGTGAATACAGGGGTTGAGGTGCAAAAAATCTGGCTTCGTTGCAAAATAAGTGTAAACCTTCACAATTAGGTATCCTCTCAAGCTAAGTGATTTACTAAACTCCCAATTGACCTATAAAGGGTATCGTCCCGATTTTAACGTAGATGTACGCTAAGAAATAATTAAAGATTTTTTAGAAACGAAATCAATAAGAAGAGCAAGATTCGAGAAGTTTTTCTCCTTCTCTTAATGCTAATACAGACAAAGACGCTAGAAAGGATATCATATCTGGCTGGCCTTAGCGTACATGTACGTAGGAATCGGGGTGGAACCCTTCATAAGCAGAAAATATCTTACTTTGAAGCAGAAAATAATCCCGCAAGTGCACCCACAGCAGCTGAACCAATTGCGATTATGCCATCAGATGTGGTTTTACCGCTGGATAAAAGATAAAAATTACCGAGAATAACTACAAAAATAGTAACTCCTAAAATTATTTCTGCAGTAAAATAAAAGTTTTTACTTTCTGTATATGCAGGTACTGACATTATAACATTATTAGCAGCATTTTCAACTGCTTGAGATACAGCAGTTTTTATGTCAGCTTTCTTGTTTTCGTCCATATTGCCTACATGTTTTATCAGATTTTGGTTATTTACAAGATTATCTTTTACATTTTCTTCTAATTTATTTATATATTCTCCAATACGCCTCTCTTGTTCATCTCTTTTGAAATTTACCATGCTTAACCACTAAGTCCAAGTTATGATATAAAAATAATATTTACACAGTTTGATACATAATCTCGCTTTTGTGTACTGGTTTCCTGGCGATGAAAATTATTGATTTCCCTATTGTAAAGGTTTACACTTATTTTGCAACAAAACCTCTATGATTCTGTTCAACTATGTTATTCAAATACTTAATTTGCCGAAGGCTTATATTTTTAGGTAATATTCGATCATTTTTCAGTTCATGTATGGCAATAGGATAAGCTGGATTCTTATCAACTGTTATTGCTCTTGGCACTTGGTTGTGCTTTGAACCCAAAGCTTTCTTAAGGAATCTCTTTGCAGCTTTTCTATTTCGTTTTGCACTTAGCATGAAATCGATTGTGTTTCCATTTGAGTCAACTGCTCTGTAAAGATATTTCCATCCACCTTTTACTTTTATGTAGGTTTCATCCACTCTCCGTGAATCGTTTGTTGGTCTTAAGGGTTCCGTTGCAAAAAACTATAAAGGGATTTACTGGCATAAGATATATTCCAAATTTCATAATTTTTTTGCACCGGAACCTGACAGCTTAGCTGTAACTAATGTCTCGACAATTTAAATATGGGTCACTTAATAGGCTCTGAAAACCTTATACTCATGAAAAGCTTTCCATTAATATATTCCATAATTAAATTGCCATGACACTAGGCCAATTAGAACGTATTGTTCTGATACATCTATTTTGGATTCACTTTCTATTCGGTATTTATTTACCGTTGGTTGAGCATTGACCGACTATAATTCCTTTATGCAATCCGCCATCAGCACCAAGCCGCCTTTCAGGGTATCCGAGTTCCGTGAAACACTTGGCGCGTGAATAGAGCGGATGGTCCGGTTCAAAAATCTGTATCGCCTCGAAAATAACTTTCCAGCCTCCCTGGATAGGCGCTTTTGCCCAATATGAATAGGATACATTTGATTTGTAGCCAGCTGGGAAGTTAAACTCTTCCTGCCCAAGGAATATGTCAGGTTGCGTGACCTCCGTTTTAACCAGTTCAATAGTTTTCCCCTTATCAGGCCCCGAAGGAATTGGGGTTCCGCAGGAGAAGGCCACACTGCTGCCAACGGTAAGATTGTTACAACGTAAGCCGAGCAAAACACGGCAATCGGCATCACCGACATCAAGATCAAAATAATGCGTAAAAGTTGGAATGTCCTCTTTTATTAATACTACATTTCGCCAACTCATATTCGGATTATTGAGAATATACTCAGAAAGAGCATTCATGTCGGTGATATTGTCTGGCAATGGATTTGGGTGTTTATCGGTAATCACCCGCCCGATTAAACAGTGATGCTCCTCAGAAACAGGGACATAGGTAAACGGCTGATCTGGAACAATAATGTCATTCGCCGCCAGTGCCGAAGCGCTTACCTGTTTCTTGCCATCACTGGTCAATAACTGGTTCTCCATCCAAAGTGACGGGAACAGAAAAAGATGTGCAGGGCAGTAATACAATTCGAACGTGGCAGTTTGCGGGTCAGGGGAGAGGTTTTTCCCACGCACATAAAAGTAATTCTGGTTTGCCAATGATGTTGGCTTTCCAATATCGGAATCGTATGTTTCGGTCAACGTTTTCACCGGATTCTGGATTAATGCTTTTCCGGTCGGAACGATGTCCGGCGACCATGTCCAACTGCCAGATTCAGGTATCTTACCCGTATCGCCCAAATATTTTCGCATGTACACATCGTTGTAGATAGTTGTTGCGCTTGCAGCCTTGTTTGACTCTATTTTCATTATTTTGTCTCCTTATTATCCTTTATTGCTTGAAATTATTGTCCCTGGAATGTAACCGATCCGATAATAATGCCCTTGAGTAGATTGCCATTTTCTATTGATGAAACATTATAGCCATGCTCCTCAAGCGGTTTCGTGCGAGGGAAAAGTTTATGATCCTGCTCGATAACCAAGATTGCCTCGAAAGTAATTTTCCACGCCTTCAATACAGGAGGTTTTGCCCAGTATGAAAAAATGATTTCTGACTTGAAATTCGCAGGTAAATTCATTTCTTCTTGTCCTAGGAACATGTTTGGCTGTGTTAGTACGGTTTTTTGTAGTTCTATGGTTTTTCCTTGATCTGGACCTGACGGGATAGGAGTGCCACAGGAAAAGGCAACTGAGCTTCCCACTGGCGCATTCGAACAATTCAGACCGATCAATATCCTTCCACCCGCGCTTCCCGAATCAAAACCGAAACCGGAGATAACCGTTGGAACATCCTTCTTTACAAGAGCGACATTACGCCAAGCCATGCCGGGGTGATCCAGTATATACTTGGCGAGTTGATCAAAATTGGCGACCTGTCCCTGGGTCGGTAAAGGATTAGGATGATCCGCCGTGATCACTCTGCCTATCATGCAATGGTGGGTATCAGATTCGGGGATATGGACGAACGGATTATCCGGAACAAGAATCCCAGCATACTTTTCCGTACTCACGGAAACCTCTTTTTTCCCGTCGCTGGTGGATAATTGGTTGTTAATCCATAAATCGGGAAAGAGAAACAGGTTCTGCGGACAGTAATAAAGCTCAAAAGTTGCTTCTCTAGCGCCCTGGTGCAGATTTTTAGCGCGCATGTAAAAATAGTTTTGCTGCTTGTAAACAGTTTCGCGGCCAACATCACTTCGCCAATTCTCAGTTAGATAATAAACCGGGTTTTCAAGAAGGTTGACCCCGGTGGGGATGATATCCGGAGAATTAGTCCATGCGCCATCTTTTGGCTCGGCAGTGCCGATTTCATTCAGGTTGTCACGCATAAATACATCATCATACATGGGGTAGATCGTGGAGAAAGCATCAATCCCCTGCATGTCAGAATCAATGCCACATTCTCCGTAAGCTATCCAGAAATAGCCGGAAATGCCCCATTTAGGCCCCCAACTGTTTTTACACAGCCAGGCTTGTTTATTATCGTCATAGCCGACACAGCAAACACAATGCCCGCCACTTTTATCCCCTGAAGTATGGCGGTAGACACCGCTTTTGTAGCCGAAAAAATCGGAATAAACAGTAAAGCACGCTATCATTGGCCCCCGAGTGGAAATCCAGGTTTTCATGTCTTCAGCCGAATCGGCGGTATGATAGGTTTGCAACACGGTCACTTTGCTCTGCCAATCACCACACAGTTTGCATGGCTGATTACCTGGAGTGTAGGGAAAACAGGCCTCTGGACTTAGGCCGGTGGTTTCACTGTAGTCCAAAGCGCCACTGGGCCACCAGCCGTTCTGGCAGTTGCGGCCCGCGGCAGCGCCGCCGCAATAAAAAAGCTGAGCTTCGGAAAGATTCGCAATTTGATTGCCGCCAGTGTCGTTGGCGGCAATATCGAGCACAATCCTTTCAGTGCCTTCAATCGCCGCCACAGTCCCAAAGGCAACACAGGAACCGCAACTACCCTGATCCTTCACAGAGCCAATGAAATCGCGTTCGTTTACATTGCGCCAGTCAAAAGCAGCCGGACGCATGCCTTCTGTTGACGGCGGTTGCGCAAGCCAGGCAAGATATTTCACTCTGGCTTCGTTTTCACGTTCCTCCAGAGTTGCTTCTCCAGGCCCTGGTTCATAACCGAGATGGAAATCATCAGAAGTGAGCAGTTGATTCTTATCCGCCTGCCAGGGATAACCTGCGGCCTTGAGCTTTTTCTCCAAGTCAAAATAAAATTTCTGATCAGCCATAGTTTTCTCCTTAGGACTTATGCATTAGTCGGCTCTAGATATCATTTTTTATAACTTTTTTAATGTCCTAATAAGTTTAAGTTATATTCTTGTTTAAAATGTTTTAAATGTACAAATACTTTTTCATAAAACTTAGGGTTCTGTTGCAAAAAATCAGAATATAGAAGTAAAAATTTAGTTTCAAGGCAAAGAACATAAAAAGACAGGTTCCGTTGCAAAAAATATCTGCTAGGGACATAATAAAATAAAAAGGAAATAAAAAGTAGTAATATGTCATCTAATTCCTTTAAATGGAAACACTTTGTAGGTGAAATTATCTTATTAAATGTAAGATGGTACTTAAAATACCCATTGAGCTATCGAAATTTAAAGAAAATGATGATAGAAAGAGGAATTCAAGTTGATCACAGTACCATAATGAGATGGGTGCATCAATATTCTCCTGAAATCGAAAAGAAGATAAGAAGACATTTAAGACCAACAAATGATTCGTGGAGAGTTGATGAGACTTATATAAAAGGTAAATGGAAATATCTTTACAGAGCAGTTGACTCAAATGGAGATACAATCGATTTCATGTTAAGTGCAAAACGAGATCAAAAAGCTGCGAAACGTTTTTTTAAGAAAGCTTTGAGTTCTAATCATAATCAAATTCCAAGAGTAATAACTGTTGATAAGAATCCAGCTTATCCACCTGCTATAGATAAACTGAAAAATGATAAAATACTACCTAAAAACGTAGGCATTAGACAAATCAAGTATTTGAATAATATTATAGAACAAGATCATAGATCTATAAAGCGAATTGTTAATCCAATGTTAGGATTTCAGTCTTTTCAATCTGCTAATAAAACTTTAAAAGGAATTGAAGCTATGAATATGATCAAAAAAGGACAGGTTGATACTTTTAATTGAGGCTCTCAAATTAGAATTTTGACTTAAAAACTTATTCTTTTTTTCACTAACTCTGATACACTTGTCTTTATTCAATAGCGGCAACTTTAAACAATACCAGATATGCCATTCTCATGTCGAAAAACAGTATGTTATATAAAGGAGTCCTCTTCGAGGACTCTTTCGAAAACTATCTTGGCAGAGAAAGCACTTCAATTTGCCAATTCCTGTACTTCCTCTGCATTGACGATATTGCAAAGCACGTCGAGCGTACTTTTTATACCAAAAAAAGTTGGCACTTCAAATACAGTGTTTCTTCTATGATAAAACTCTTTGTTGTGAAATGTTTTCGGAAACTTTCTTATGATAAAACCATTTCTTCCTTAACCGAGGAAGAAGCTATCCTGCTCTCTTTTTTTGATGAAAACAGTCAGATTAAACTTCCTTCAGGTGGAACCCTTCATCATTTTGTGAAGTATAGGCTTGGTGAGGAGGGGATCAATGAGATAATGATGCTTTTAGGTGAAAAAATACTCAAACTTTCTCCGGAAAAAGAGGCTAAGATCGATTCCACTCCACTCGAAGCTTCAAGATATGATACATATGCTGATTACAATCCTCATTATGAATGTAAAATGGATAAGGCGCATATTACAATGGTTGGAACTTACCCTGTTTATATGAACCATACAAAAGGACTTGCTGGCGATTCTCCAGAACTTATCAACCATATTAAAGCTCTTAATAAGATGGATGCTGATCTCGAATTGTATTCTGCAGATGGAGGTTATGATTCATTCTGTAATCATTCTGATATTTGGTATCACCTGGATGCAAAACCGATTATCTCCTACGCCTCAAATGCCGTAATCAAACAAGAAGGTGAAGAGGAAAGAATCAATCACTGGGTAAATAAAAAGTGGAGAATCGGTGGAGATGTTCATGCACCAATGGAAAACAAACTCAAATTTCTATATGAGAATGAGAGGAAAGAACAGGTAGGAATGTACCTGAGAAACCAGAACATCAGAGACGAGTCTTTTGATGACCAGTATAAAAAGAGAGCTGAATGTGAAAAGATACATGGACATATCAAGGGTACAGTAAAATTCGATATCAGAAGATTGAGAAATGAGAGTAAAAAACTCTACTCCTTATTGAGTTTCATAGCGTATCAACTGCTGGTGCTGACAGAAATACAAAATAAAGTTGGGAATAAGAATTCATTTGGGAGATATTTTTAAAGAAATGGGTATCAAATTAGATTAGGGATTTTACGAGCTAATTTGAGAGCCTATAATTACTCGGTTCTTGATGAAGTTAACTTTATAAATAAGTTATTTGGAATACCTGCCTAAGTCCGGATGTTATCTGAGAAACATTCTGCTTTTTTACATTCTTTGGTGTGAAACTAAAATTTTGCTTCAATATTAGGATTTTTTGCAACAGAACCCCATTTTTTCTAAGGCCAAAAAAGGGCTTATAGTTGGCTTTTAAAATTAAATGAAGTGATAAACATTGAAGGAGTCCAATTCAAAGATTGTTCAGGATTTTTGAATTTTCAGCGCTAACTCTTGAACCGGCACATCGTTGACTGTGGTAGCCATCCCAAATATATCCTCAATACAGGTGAAACGATTATTCCGGGGATTGCCGTTTAACTGGAAGGCACAGTCGACAGTTTTTCCATTGGCGATGAAAATGGATGTGGCCTGGGTGAAGTAGGGTTCTTCGGTGGGAATCTGAAACGGCGGTTGGGTCTGGTTCACCCGGCATACGGACAACACGGTTTCGCCGTAATATTGGTCCGTGACTACATTACAAACTCCAGTAATATTGGGTTCCTGCTGCAGATTGACCTCAGCCTGTTCCAGCCGCAGGTAGGTGCTATGATTGTTTTTATAGTCCACAGCGCCGGTCAGTGCCCGAAAATGGTTGGTGCAGGCGAAGAAACGATCGGTCCGTTTAATGCAGACCACCTTGTCGCCATTGGCCTCGATGTAATAAGCCTCCCGCGAATCATTGATCAGCAAGATATCAGGATCCGGAAAGGATTTATAAAAATCACACATATGGGACGCCGCATCCCAAGCGGTTTTATATGAGGATATAATCTTTTCATACTCATCAAAAATATCCCCGGCGTTCTGGACCATGGTGTTGGTTTGGGGCTGCAGATAAGAGTCCGCGGCCACGAAGGATACGCCATAGTTGTTGACCCCCGACCAACAGCCTTTATGGCCCTCCCGCCGGAATGGTAGGTAACGAATATCTCCTATCCCTTCGGTGATAACTGGGTCAAGAAACATGGTTTTTTGGGTTAAATCACACTGTTTAAAGGCGATTGTCCCTTGAGGATTATTGATAAAGACATTGCCAATGGTACACATATGAGTCCTCCTTTTATGGTTTATAATTTTTGACGAACATGGCCGATTCCCTGAGGGTTGAGAAGAACCAGGGCACTTCGTACTGGGGTGTGGATGAATATTTGTTTAAGACTTCATCCTTGGTCATATACAAAATATCTTCCCATTGGTTTGCCTTGGCGGCTTGCACCAGCAGATCCACCTGGGCTTTGGGGAAGTCTTCGTCTGCCTTGTGGAGCACCGCCTGTGGGGTAATCTTCAAACCGAAGACACAGAACAAAGTCTGGGCACCTCCGGAGGGGTCCCGTTGGACGTCCGTCAGAGTGAAGCATTGGTTGCTTACCGTCATGGCGTTCAAGTCAATGCCATAGCAACTCCGCTCATCGATCAACGGATCGCCCAAGCCCAGCGACAAGGTTGTTTGACTGATGTACCATTGGGGCTTTTGATCGGGAGGGCATTGATCATATTGGACTTTATTGTTGGCGGTGATCCAATTTAACACCGTGGTGGTATTTTGGATGGATGCGCTTTCGGATGGCGGATTGGCGCCCTGGGCAAAGACTGAGGTTTCCCCGTAAAAGATCCGGCCCACCATCTTGAAAAATTCCTGGAAACGCTGTTCGCGGCTGAGATGAGTCACGGCCACAATCGGATTGTTTTGCTGGTCCTTGCCCTCCACAATGATGATAATACAGGAAGTGGCGCTGTCGGAATACAAATACTTTTCGAGCATACTTTGATTGGGCTGGTTGAGATTGGCGATGTAGAAATTGTCCTGGCTCACATAATAAAAGCCCTCAGGTAGATCCGATTTTGGTTTTTCATTGCAGAATTTAAATTTCATTTGTTACCCTCCGGTTTGGTGATTTTATCCTGAAATTCGACGTTGGTTGCTTTGTTTGGCATGGATTGAAAATTCCAGCCGAATATCTAGATTGCATTTACGGCCCATGAATTGAATTGTGACAAAACGATTTTTCAATAATTGGTTTTTTCAGACCGCTTTTAATTGCGGGTTAATTCGCCTTTCAGATTGACCAGCATCATTTTTTTCACTTTCTCCAAGTCCGGCTCGGTATACAAGAGGTAATACAGCTTGGCCAGGGCGGCTTCCAGGGTCATATCATAGCCCGGAATCACCGGCAGCGAAGTCGCATAATCACCCGGTATTACCGTACCTTTCAAACATTGGGTCACTGAAACAATGACCATGTTTTGTTCATCGATAGCCCGCTTAATCACATCATACAGTTTGGGATTTTTATCGCGGGTGGGGCCGTTTCCGACTCCGTAAGCCTGCAGGATCAGGCCTTTTAAAGGCGGCTTCAGAATCTCTTTGGCGTACCGGGCGGAGATTCCGGGGAACAGCCGGATTACACCCACATTATATTCCTCGCCCCGGGGCGGCTCCGTGAGAAAATTCACCACGGAAGCTTGACCGGCGTTTGCGGCGGCAAGGCCGGGGGTATTGATGGCTTCCCGGTTAAACTTAATATTCAACTCCGTTTGTTTCAAAAAATTGAAGTCCACTCCGATTTCAGCAAGATGCGGGTAGTTTGGGCTGTCGAAGGCGGCAAAATGGGTGGCGTCCACCTTGGTGCACCGGCAGCCCCGCAGCAGTTTGTTATCAAAATATATCAAGACCTCCGGAATGAATGGATCCCGGCAAATCATGTTGGAAATCATTAAAGCGGTAATCAGGTTCTCCCTGGCGTCGTTGCGAAGTATTTGATATGGAATCTGGGAACCGGTGATGATGACGGGTTTATTGATATTCAGCATGAAGGCCAGAGCCGAGGCGGTGAAGGCCATGGTATCGGTACCGTGCAGGATGATAAAACCATCAAATCCGTCTTTGTTTTCATAAACAGCTCCGGCGATGGTATTCCAGTCGGATGGGGTCATATTTGACGAGTCCAATAACTCCTTGAGCGCGATAACTTTTACTTCGGGGATTTGATCATCTTTGATTGCCTGAATGTCGGCTTCGATCTTCCGGGGAAAGTCGGGATCCGGGACATAACCTTCGGAGGACTTCTTCATGCCAATGGTGCCGCCGGTGTGAATAATAAGTATTTTCGCTTTGTCGCTCATCCTATCGCCCTTTTCATTTCATAAGGCAGTGTACCGATAGTTCTGTAAAATATAATTTTCTCTCCAGTTTATACTAAATTTAGAGAAACAAATTATTAACTGGAAGTCAGAACTTTGGATACGCTGCCTCTGTCCGCTATTAAACAACAAAATTTGAAGATTATTTGTGTTTGTGTTCTTCCTTGCAAAATGCGTCCCATGTAGTCCAGTAGTTAGCATCACTACCGTTTTCCGTTGCCACAATGCCTACCATGGAAGCACAGTTTGTATTGCATCCTATATCTGGTTTGGAACCTGACATTGGAGCAAGTTTTTTTCAGAAAAGTGAGGACCTGAAGCTATGATTGTTAATTTAAAAATGCCGGATAAGTTAGGAGTATGCAATATTTTTTCGGGATTGTCTGAATCTATGAACCCTGCCCAATCCCCTTGCTCAATTACTACCAGCCATTTGGTAACATGATGTGATGTTTCGTGCTGTGGTGAAATATATGCCCAAAACTGTGCACCATTTCCTGAATGTATTTTTTTCTCATTTCTTCCACATTGTTTGGAAACTTACTCAATTAATTCACCCCAAAAACTTAGTTTAAGTTTTTATTAAACTATGAAGTTAAACTTAAGTTTATTTATATATGAAATAAGTACTATAATTTTAATTATAATTATTTTTAACTATCAAATGTTATAATGTTTTAAGCTGGTTGTAAAATAGGGTTAATTTTGTTTTATCCTGAAATAATTTCGAAATCCAAAAGCTCAGACGTTTTATCTCTGAATTGACCAAAATACACAGGTTTTACCATAAAACCTGTGCATCTTTTATAGAGATAATTTCAACAATATAATTTCCTTATACATCACCGATAAAAACATTAGTATTTAATAGTGTCAGGAATCACAGTTAAAACTTTTTTATTCTTTTTAAGCCTCGAGTCTGTATAGACCCAAAATTACCACGGGTCCACATAGAGATAATCAAATTCAATTGCTTCGGGAGAAATGTTACCAAATCCTTTTCCTTCTAAATAATCAATAAGTGCGTTTAGAGCAAGAGAATTAAACTTTCCATAATTTCCTTCATAGTCTATAGGAAATTCTAGAGGATATTCAGTCTCAGGGTTTTTATAAAATTCCAACGACTCTAAATCTATTCCGTGTTTCTCAAAACCATCTTTATAAGCAATAATTATATCATCAACTGCTAATGATTCATCAGCATGATTAAATATAGTGAAATATACACTTTCAATTTCAGGGATATAATAATTAAACTCTAAATCTAAAACATCAAACCTGAACTTTAATAACGTATCCTTTATTTTTCCATTTAAAAATAATTTCTCCTTTTCTCCAAAATTTGGGAATTTTTTTTCGCAATCAACTAAAGAAATAATGTTAATAGAAAGTGATTCAACAAAAATAGAGTTTATTTCAGCTTTATTTTTTAGTTTTAAGTATGATATATTAATTTTGTTGATTTTTACTGGAATCGGAAAGTGTGATTTGTCAAGAATGTAGTTCAAAAATGGCGTGAATTCACTGTCGTTTATATTAGGGTTATTACTTTTGAAATCAATTATTTCTATATCCATTCCTGTAAGCATTTTGAATTCAAATAGTGTCAGCTCGGACATAAAGTCTTTTTTATTATTAGTAAAGAAAAAGACGTGATCGGTATTAGGGCTGCAGTCTTCCTTAACATAGTCGATTATTGAAAACCATATTACTGTGTCCTTAAAACCATCATCACCTACATAGCGATTTTTGTTCTCGTCATATTTTGGTTTAAAAGGTAACTGTTTTTTGATTGATTTTTGGATAATTGCATGGAAATATTTATGATGGCAATATGGAACAATTTCAATTTTATTATCTGACAAGAAACGTTCTCCATACGAGTCAAGTCTAAATTCAAGCATTTCTTCACTAATTCTTATCAATGAATTTTTTAGATCTCTTTCTTCAAGATGTTTAATTTTTTCTTGAAATTTAATAAACTCTGACTTAATTATATTAGCCTTAATAGAGTATATCTCTTCAACGACTAATTGCGGGATAAGAACTTTGATATTTCTAAAACCACTAAACATTTTGTTAAAGCTATTCCTTAAACTTAATATGTCTTCCATTAACTTTATTTTAAAAATATTATAAGTTATCTTTGGACTATAAAATAAATTCGTGTCGAGAAATATATAGAATGACTCTATTTTATTTTCATTTACTTCTTCTGCTGAATGCGTTGTCATTAGATAATTAACTATTTTTCTATTCTATATTATTTTTTGTAGCATGCCAAAAAAAGAGGAGTCATTTCTTAAGAAGTTTCATAGACTGTTTGGCAAGATTCTTGCATTTTCTCATAGTCAGGGTATTGTCCCGATTTTAACGTAGGTGTACGCTAAGAGATAATTACTAATTTTGGGTAAACGAAATCAATGAGAAAAGCCATATTCGAGGAGTTATTCTCCTTCTCTTAACGCTGATACAGACAAAGTCACCAGAAAGGATATCATATCTGATTGGCCTTAGCGTACATGTATGTAGAAATCGGGGTGGAACCCTTAACCTGCTCCTCTGACTCTACGGGGATTTCGTTTTATGTGGCAACGAGATAAGAAGAAGCGATAATGCTTTCCCCAGTGACCATATAATTTCCGCCAACTTTTTAATAAAGCAATTATCACAATTATGATATATAGGAGCCATAAAACAATTTGATTATGGTACAAAAAGCAATTATTATATCCTGGAAGGGTAGAAAATTATTTATGCAACAGAACCTCTGACAGCCCACATGCGCCATTTGTTTAAAAATGGCACATGTGAACAATCTCTCTGAAACAATCGCTGAATTATTCTTCTCCCAACACAGTTACTGCCTTGATAAATAATTGAGTTTTAGCATCTTCATCGAGTGAGATACTAATTTCGTTATTTCCTGCCTTCATCCATTTTTTATCGAGCTGGAATACTTTATCGTGCCAATGTTCGTTCGTGTCCCTGTAGTGGCTTTCAACAGAATTACCATTGGCTGTAATTGTGATTGGGCAATTTGCACAGCCATCCACAAGAGCAGCACACAGCCTCAAGGTTAAAGTAACAAAAATCGGCTTTGCAATACTCAAATTAAACTGCATTAACCCTTCGCCGCTTACCAACAAAGACCATGTATGGAAGTCATCACGGTACTCTGTTCCCTGATTAATCGGCATTGAGAGCTGCGGAGTTGCTTTCGGTTTTGGTACGGAAAGATCCATGGTTTGTTTCGCCAATATTTTGTCTGTGATTTGTTTCGGTAATATACTCATCTCTTTCATCTCCTGATTTTTACAATTTGTATTTAGTATCCTCTCTCATCCATGCTTTTTTAAGGGATAAGAAGACATTTCAAGTCTCAATTTTTAACTCGCCCACAGTTTGACAAGTTAACCTATTTATGCAAAGCCCCACTATTTAAAAATTTCTTATCAGTTGGAGGAAATATTTTTTAACATAACTATAGTTATTTCCTCAACTAATTACAATTTTAATTTGAAAAAACTGCTTATTTGTGATAAAGAAACCATCTGGTGTTTGTTCAAAAAAATTTGTAACTATTCAGCCACTGACTAAAAATTATGTTTTTTCAGCAAAATGCTGCAATTCTCAGGATAATAGCGGCGCTCCATTGAGCGCCGCTAGAATAGCATCCATAACATTCATTCCATTCTTTTTAATTGAGGATATGTATGCCCTAATTCTGCAGAAAGCTACCGCTCCTTCTATGCTTCGGAAAGTCCCCGAAATTTTCTGTTGTAGCTTCATCATCCTGATGTCTCGCTCTGCTTGATTGTTGTCAAACGAAACTCTCAGGTTATTGAGGAATCGCAGAATGTTTTCCTTGTGTAGTATGAACCTATCAAGGAGATTCTTTGCTTTTGTTTGTGCCGTTCTTCCTTTCTTTTTCACCTGAGCTTTAGAGGTTTTAGGTGGTGGATTTTCCTCAATTCCTTCTTGCATTATTGCATCGTATATTTTCTCGAATTCCCTTACTTTTTCTTGATCTATTGAAATTTCCATCTCTCTGCATTCATCAGTGTACTTCTTCATCTCACTGAGAAGTTCATTTATCTTTTTAGCCCATTGCTGCTCAAAACTCTCTTCAATCCCATTAAGTTCCCGCTTAAGATGAGCATTGCACAGAGCATGTTCACATCCATACTTGTTGTATGAAGAATATCCATCATGAACTGCTACTCCATTGTATTGCGGAAGGAATCCCAGAGCGTCCATTGCTTCTGTCCCTCTTTTAGGATGAGGAAAATAATATGTCCACAAATTGTTTGAGACAACATGAAGCCACCATTTAGTCCCTAAAACTCTCATTCCTGTCTCATCACAATGTGCAGAATGGGAAGTTAATAGATGTTCCATAGCAGCTTTTTCAAAAAGTTCCAGGTTCTGGAAACATTCCTTTTCTGCTCTTTTTATGGTAGCTGGGCTGATACGGATACCGTAGAAGTCCTCTACTAAGAGCCTATCCGAAAAGTCCCGCTGCTCTAAATATTATCCATGCACATGCTAACTGAAGCATAGCAAGGTAATTCTCAACCTTTTTTCCCATCTTATAAGCAGCCTTCTGAATCTGTTTATCCAGGAATGTGTCCTTTCTACAACCCATCTTCTTGCCCTAAAACCTGGTATCTGTATTCTTATATTTTCCTCTCCGCGGCTTTTGATATGGGCGGTATAACCATATTCTTTAACCAGTTGTCTGATGTCAGGAAAATCATATCCTTTATCCATACAGATATTCTGAATTCCCTCATCCGGAGAAGGTCTTTCAAAAAGAATGGCATCTAAAGTTTCTTTTACAAGCTTTTTATCGTGACGATTTGCTCCATCAACAGTTACCGAAAGTGGTATACCTTTCCCATCTGTTAAAATACTCCTTTTTGTACCTTTTTTGCCACGATCAGTTGGATTCGCTCCGGTACCAGGTCCACCTAATGGTGCTTTTGTCATAGAACCGTCAATTGCTTGCCATTCCCACTCTAATCCTTTTTTATGATCATACTCCAGTAGACCAGCTATCCACATATTCTCAAAGAATCCTGAGCTTCTCCATTCCTGAAATCGATCATGGACAGTGCTTGGAGCTCCATAAAATCGTGGCAGAGATTTCCATTGGCAACCAGTCCGAAGGAGATAAAAAATACCACTCAGTATTCTCTTATCATCTTTTCGAGGTCTTCCAGGCTTCTTTTTCGGTATAGGGAGAGGGAATAATGCTTTTATTTGATTCCAAAATCCGTCAGAAATCTCGTAGTCTTGTACGTTTGTTCGTCTTACCACTAATCAATATTAACCTAAAATCTAGTTATTCTACTTTTCGGATAGGCTCTAAATCACAAGTCCTTTCATAAGGAAGCAATTGATAGTTCCTCAAATACATAATTGAGGCTAAAAGACGAGGACCATATTGAATTGGGAATTTTATAGATTCTGGAAAAGAGCCTTTGTTAACTTTCCCGCAATCAGGACACTTCTTGATTTCACAACGATGTTCAGTAAATATGATTTGAACAGGAGGAATTTCAACTTCTTGTCTGCGTTCATAGTCATCAACTTCAGTATCTTCAAGATGATGACCACAATTTTCGCAGCAGTCCGGAGAATGGCATATGATCTAATCAGGGTTTTCAACCATTTCAAGAGTCTTACCAAGATGGCCTTTTTGGCCACCAACTTTTGCCACTAATCTTACGGAGACCCTTAGGTGTAGGTTTTTCATTACAAAAAACATCAGTAGAAGGAGGTTTACTGCTATTTTGGCTGTTTTGATTCAAAAGAGACTCTAAAACTCTTACACGTTCTTCAAGTTCAGCAATCTGAAAATCTTGTTTCTCTATGATATACTCAAGTCTCTGGATTACAGCAATAACTGCTTCAGGACCAGTTTCATAAATTTCAAGGATCTCTTCATGTGTAAGCATGATATTGAAAATTGAAGGTTATTTTATAAGCAATTTTTCCTCTTTCCGAGGAAAAATTGCTTTTGATAGGGCTATGGCTGAATAGTTACAAGCTTTCAAAAATTTCTTCGCAATTCCAACGATGTTTCTCTTTGCATAGATGAGTATCAGAAATATGTAACCAAGTAACTGTTTCAGCCATAGCACCAACCGCAATTAATCTATCAGTAAAAGTAGTCTAATTAAGTGTAAATCAAATGACGTTTAAACTTTTTGATTTTATTTTCTTGATGTTAAATGTTCTAGTGAATATTTGAGAGAATCAACTCAACAAAAGGCTTTAAACAAAAGCATTAAATCTAAAGTTGAGTATGTTTGGGATTAAGTTAGCCAGCAAAAGACGAGATGAATTCCCAATGCCAGTAATTACCTTGCAGTACGATGACCTCGAAAAACTCACAGGGATAGATAAGGAAACCATCATAAAAAGGGTGCCTATGATAGGGGCCGATATCGAAAGAATTGAAGACGAATCTATCGATATCGAGTTCTTCCCGGACAGGCCTGATCTTTATAGTGTTGAAGGAGCGGCCAGGGCAATAAGAGGTTTCCTGGACCTTGAGACCGGGCTTTCCGAATATGAGGTAAAACCATATAAGGTTTCGATTTCTGTCAGCGAGGATATCCTGAAAATCAGGCCTTTCCTCGGGTGTGCGGTTGTAAGAGGCGTAAAGTTCACATCCTCCTCTATAAAATCCCTTATGGACCTTCAGGAAGACCTGCACTGGGGCCTGGGAAGAAACCGGAAAAAATATCCATAGGAGTTCATGACCTCTCAAACGTAAAGCCACCTTTCCGCTATATGGCAGTTGACCCAAGTTTCGAATTCGTGCCGCTGGATTACACTGAAAAGATGAGCATGACCGAAATCCTGGAAAAGCACCCTAAAGGCACAAGGTTTGCCCATCTCGTTAAAGGCTTTGAAAAATATCCGATCATTCTGGACGCAAATGACAACGTGCTGTCCTTCCCGCCTATCATCAACGGGACACTTACAAGTGTGACCGAAAGCACAACCGATCTCTTTATCGATGTCACAGGGCTTGGGGAAGCCGTATATGCCGCCTTAAATATTGTTGTCACAGCCCTTGCCGAACGCGGCGGACAGATCGAATTTGTAAGGGTTATCAGGCCCGACGGCGAAGAACTTGTATTGCCTGACCTGGAACCGGAAACCAGGCTTCTTACGAAAGCTGAAGTAAAATCCCTGCTCGGCATGGAACTTTCTGCAGAAGAAATCGTTAAGCAGCTTGAAAGGATGCGCTTTGGGGCAGAGGCCCTTGATGAAGAGACCGTCGAGGTAAAAGTGCCGGCTTACAGAGCAGATATCCTTCATAACTATGACCTGGTAGAGGATATAGCCAAAGGTTACGGTTATGAAAACATCAAAGTAAAGATTCCTGAGACTTATACCGCAGGAAAGTCTCACCCAATTTCCCTGCTGCGTTCTCCTGTGAACGAGATAATGGTAGGGCTGGGCTACTATGAGGTCATGCCCTTTACACTTACCAGCGAAAAGATCAACTTCGAGAATATGCGCAGGCAAAAAACAGACGATGTTACTTATGTCCTTCACCCGATAAGTGAAGACCAGACAATGCTAAGGACAACCGTGCTTCCGAACCTTCTTGAAATCCTTGCCTTAAACCAGCACAGGGAACTTCCGCAGAAGATCTTCGAGTTTGGGGAAGCCATAAGCAACGAAACAACCGTTCAGCACGTAGCTGCGGTATCAATTCACCCGCAGGTGAACTTCACCGAGATTTATGAGGTTGTAGATGCCCTTATGAGAGAAATGATGCTCTCCTATGAGGTTAAAGAATCCGATGACCCTGCTTTTCTTGAAGGCAGGCGGGCAGATGTCTATGTTGCAGGCAAAAAACTCGGAGTCTTTGGAGAACTCCACCCTGAGGTCATAAGCAACTTTGCTCTCGGATATGCAGTTGTTGGTTTTGAGCTTGACCTGAACGACCTTATAGATAAAAAATAATATTAAGGATCAGGTTTTGGGTAAGAGGGTGAACTACCCCTCTTTTTCTCTCACTTTTCTTTCACTTTTCTCTCACTTTTCTCTTATTTTTCTCTCAACATTTTTTCCATTTCAGCTGCAATTTTCCGGACTTCAGGCATCTCATCGGTTTCAGCCAGCCTGTACGTAAGTTCAAGCATCCTTTCTCTAAGGAAATTAAGGTCTTCAAGGGCAAAGCTCAGTTCTTCAACCAGCGCTCCCAGGTTTTTTGTATCGATAAAACCTGAAAGCTTTTCAGGTTCAGTTTTTATGAGAGAGAGTATCTCAGGGGAGCTAAGGTCCGCATCATATTCTTCCTCGAAGTCTCCTTTAGAGAGTGTTTTAAGCCACCTTACTTTTCTGATATGGGTAATGAAGTTACTGAGCTGTCTGTATTCGTAGTTTCCGGTAATCTTTCCGATAATTATTTCATTTCTGGTTTTGAGCGGAACTGCCACAAGATCTCCTTTCTTTATTTTTGTAATAAAGGCGCAGATTTCCCCTGCCCAGGCACAGCCACGTACTTCCTGCATTCCCGGGTATTTTTCAAGCATGATTTTCTTTACCTGCTCTTCGTTTTTAATATGTGATAAATTTGGGAACTCAGCCCATCCTATCGTGATCACGTTGTCTTTCAGAATAATTTCTTCGTCTTCTAAGATACCTGCGGCTTTGAGCAACCAGAGTTTCATAATCTGTCTCCTTATCATTAATTATCTGGCAATTCAGGCAATTTTTATGTCCATCTGACCAGTTTCTTCAGTTAAAAATTTATTTAATTAATTTTGAGTTACCTGGATCAAAATTTAAGTTTACTCTATTAATCTTTATTTATCGTTATTTTATTCGTCTTCAGGCGTGTTCCTGGGACTTTTCCAACCTTTACTTTTTGTTAATTTGTATGTCTTTGTATTAGTTAATTATTTCCTACAGTCTTAATGTCCACAAGATCCACAAGAAGAACTCATTTAAATGCTCTCCTCCAACTACTTATATGAATAAAAAGATCTTTGTAGAGGTTGACAGACGCAGAGCAGGCTGATTTGCAGTGTTCCTGGATACGGAAAATGAAAAAAGCTGTGAGTGGGAAACCCTGTTTTTTCCTGAGTTTTAATCCCTTATTAATTTCTTAAAAAAGGAGTAGAAGCAGAACTTCTTATCCTGATCGACATTCCTATAGGCTTAAATTCTTTTAATATAAGACTGGGCCGAACTGGCATCTATTTTAAGCAGTTCTTTGATTGAATAATGTCTCTTGGTTTTTCCTTCAGGAGCAGTAGAAGGGCTTTTCGTCTGCCAGAAGACAGAATCAGGTTAAAAAGGCACGGTTTCATTGTTGCTCACTTGTGGTCTGTTCCCGCGCTTCTATATTAATGTCTTAAAAACTTTATCATTTTGAATGTATTCAACTTTTTAACTGTACTCTATATTTTGACCATACTTCATAAGTTCTAATAAATATTAATAATTTTATTTATATTTATAGTTATATGTGTATTTATATAACGTTTTGATTAATTTAAAAAATAAATAATAGGAAAGGAAAAGGAAATAAAACCTTAGAGTATTTTTGATTATTTCAATTAATATGGTGAGACTCGATGGATAATTCAATGAATAACTCAATCAAGGCTTCTTCGAGCAGGTCAATGAGTAACTCTATTGGGATGGAGTTTGTCCTGATTCATGCCGAAGAGTTTGAGATGGGCTCTTCAAAGATCCTGTTTTAAAGTCAATTTTTTAATTTTTGTCCGGGCAGGAAATGTTTTAAACTTATAAATTAACGGAGACTAACGGCTTATATGTATAAATCATGTAACTCGAATGGGGATTATCATAAACTTTACTATCATTGATTTGGGAATTTATAGAGGGGAATATTATGGTAAACACCAGTTTTATGCGGGATGTACAGTTCCCGCCTTTGCCGATTGAAGAATGGGAAGACACGAAGAATACTCTGCACCTGTTTCTGCAGATAGTGGGAAAGGTCCGGCTTGCATTGTTTCCGAAAATGAACCACTGGTGGCATGTGCCTTTTTATGTTTCGGTGCGCGGGCTTACTACAGGGCCTATTCCTTATGAGGACATGATTTTCGAGATGGAGTTTGATTTCAGAGACAAAAAACATGTTTTAAGGATCGAGACAAGCGAGGGGGACTCTAAAACCGTGCCTTTAAAGGGACTGTCTACTGCAGGGTTTTACGAGCGCGTGTTTTCAAGTCTGGGAGAATTCGGGATTGTGGCGGGCATCAAGCCTGTGCCTTATGATATACCTGGAGTGACAGAACCGTTTACATCGGATTATCAGTTCGCATCGTATGATGAAGAATATGTGAACAGGTTCTGGAGAATCCTTGTACAGGCATATTCGATCTTTCAGGTCTTCAGGGGCTGGTTTACAGGGAAAAGCTCGCCTGTGCACTTTTTCTGGCACCACGCTGACCTTGCTCTGACGCGGTTTTCAGGCAGGCCTGCTCCGTTAAGGGAAGGAGCAAACCCTGTTGAACTTGAATCTTCCTCGCATGAAATAATCAGCTTTGGTTTCTGGGCAGGGGACCAGAATGTAAGGGAGCCGGCTTTTTATGCGTACATGCACCCGCAGCCTGCAGGTCTCATGAATGAACCGCTAAGCCCGAAAGAAGCTTTCTGGGACCATCAGGCCGGGCTTGCGCTTCTCATGTATAATGATGTCCGAAATGCAGACTCGCCGGAGAAAGCAGTACTTGATTTTCTTGAAAGCGTGTATCAGGCAGGGGCAAAAAAGGCGAACTGGGATATTGAGGCTTTCAGGCTCACTTCATTTAAAGAGCAGCCCAAAGAGCAAATTAAAAAGTCTGAAAATCAACCGGACATACTGGAAAAGCTGGAACGACCTGATGCCTGAGCTCAAAATTATAGGGTTTCCAGGCTTTATTCCCTATTTTTCCCTTGAGGCTTTTCCTTTGCTTTCCTTTTATGTCCCACGCCTCAATGAGGCTGAAGTCTGTCGACGTTGAGCAAATAAAAACGGAAACTGCAGACTCCATATAAAAGTTAAGTATCAAAAGCCCAACAATTTACTGGTGGGTGCCCTGGTCACTTTTCAACTGGAAAATTATTTTCGGCCCACACAAAACAGCGAGCCAGTCTTGTGTGCAAGTACTATGAGACACGACTTTTGAAGAGCTGATAATCATTAAAATACGTTATTTATGGTTATATTTTAAATTAAAAGTTTAAAAATACTTATTTTATTAATTAAACCATTTTAAGCTAGTTTTTATTATAAGTATGTTTATATTTATTCCAGATAATATTAGATATATCAACTGCTGGATAGTTGGCAAGACAATTAGAACGGATTTTTCCAGAGATAAAGGGTCGAATAGAAATGGATCTACAATCACCAGTATGATCGAACTTTGTTTCAGTTAATATTAGATATACATACGTGGAATTTAGAATATATCTATTAATCAACAAATTTTCTACACAGTAAAGAATATTTTGGGATTGGTATTCCCAAATATTGCAGGTACATGGGGGCATTAAGTGAGTTAGTTCCAAAGGTTGAATTCTTGACTATAAATCCAAAAATCACTGGGTTTCAGAACAGCGTCTTTTCATCGGTGTATAAATCATTTTCTTTCAATTGAACAAAATCAGGAGTATAATTTATGGGAAATAAAAAAGTTGATAGAACAAAAAAGATCCTTGTTATTTTACTGGTAGTTTGTTTTATACTGTCAGTGACAGCTGCGTCGGTAAGCGCAGATGACAATAGTGAGTATAAGAATAAAGACGGTTACAACGCTGGCTACGATAAAGGCTATAACGAAGGCGAAAAACAAGGAAAAGCAGACTGCAAGCAATATGGTATCAAAGAGATTCTCCAGAAAATTCCTTCTCCTTTGACCATAGACAGTTGGACAAAATACTACGAAGAAAACTACAACAAAGGCTACAAAAACGGATATCTCGACGGCTACAGTCCAAATAGATACACATGCTTAAAGAAAGAATAAAAAGAAAGGAATAAGAAACCTTGAAAATCAAAACTAGAATTTTAATTTCAAAGATAACACCAAGATCACTAAAGTAGAGAATTTTCCGCAGAGATCCCTATTTTAGTGATCTTGTTTACTAATTCTTTTCAGGATCTTCATAATCGGGAATATGTTTTCGATTTTTTAATCTTTTTTAGTAGCTCTTGATTACATTAGAAAATGAGGAAGTTATCAGAAACAAATGTGATCTGTAGATGTCAAGAAAGAAGAATGTCAGAAGAATGTCAGAAGAATAATGTCATTTTCGAGGAGACGATTATATGGATTGGATGCTACTATGGACCTATGTTTGGAGGTTAAATCTCTCCGCACTGCATTACATTTCCTTTATCACATCTTTTTCGCAATCAAGGTTTCGTAAGTTTTTATCTATATTTATATATTGAGAAGTTATATTTATTAATAGATTATATATTGTAATTTGCTACCATCATTTTATTTCACTAGTAATAAATAATAAACGAAATATTTATCTATTATATATACTTATTAATTATGACCAGTAGCCATGGTCAATTTGGTTTTATTCGTTAAAGTAAAAATCGTAATTAGTGTGCATGATTAAAAATATCGGATTATTAATTTATATGTAATTATTTGAATCTTATAGTTTGAGCAATCAGATGTGAAGTAGGTTATATAAAAATATCTTACAATTATTAATAATCAAGATTGGAATAATGGATCTTGATAGACTCAATAATGAACAGTACATATCAAATGGGGATTGGGGAAGGCTATAAAATGAAAGAGTCTACAGGCATGAAAAAAGATTTCAATGTACTTGCTTCAAAATTATATATTGTTTGGTATTATCAGGAGCAATTTTAAAATAGGCTAGTGTCTAGGAAATTTAGTTATGGGTCACCTTAATTAAGAAAGGGACTACGAATGAGGATTGGTTTAAATATTAATGTCCTATAATTAAGTTGCCTGGACACTAGTTAATAACAAAATCCAATGCATCATGGGGGTGATTCATTGATCAAATCTGAAAAAACGAACATATCTCCTATAGTTGAGAAAATATAGAGATTTTGTACTCGCAATTTTTAGCCAATTTTTAGCAGCTGATCCCCATAACCTCAACTTGCAATCCATAACCTCAACTTACAATATTGGATTTACTGATAGAAATGAATCTGAGGTTCTACATTATTTGCACTGCTACTTTACTCACTTTAGGGGCACCTGCCTTACTTACTTTAGGGGTACCTTTCTTAGCAGACAGCAACATCAGTGCAACGGTTCACGGGGCAACATATTTATGGGATACCCTTGAACCCCTAAACGATACTGTTATTGATGTAAATTCCACTCCCCTCAATCCATAGTAGCAAAAAACGGCAGTTATTCTTTTGAATTGATGCCCGGAGACTATGCTATTACAGCCAAGTATTACCAGAACAACACCCTCACCTATTCAAAAGAAGCAACTTTCAAGATTGAAGGTGAAGGAAATTACGTATTCGATCTCCTGCTTTATCCCATATCCGAAAATCCGGTAACAGGAACAATTGCAGCTAATATAAATAATCCCAATAGCGTAAATCCCATAGAACAAACCACGAATGATTCATCAGCTATAAGTTACTTGCTAATAGCCCTTACACTTTTTCTTCTGCTCGGCGGAGGCTATAAACTTTCCAGAAAGCACAAGCTGATTGAAAAAAGCATGTTTCAGAAACGAAAATTCGATATATCCGGGCTTTTTGTAAAAATTCTCGCTAATAGCACTGGTTCGGGAGTGAAACCGGGATTCGTAAACATTGAAAAAGCTATCTCCGTAACAGAGCCAATAATAACAGAGCCAATAATAGAACCTTCCACTAATTCCGAAATTGAAACTGCTGCTCTAAAAAAGCTTCCTCTTTCTACAGATTTACAAGAAATAGTTAACTTAATTCGGAGCCATAAAGGTCGGATTACCCAAAAAGATCTGCGTCGCAGGTCAGAATATTCCGAAGTAAAAGTTAGCCTCCTGCTTTCAGAACTGGAAAAGAGAGGACTGATTAAGAAGTTCAAGAATGGGCGTGAGAATATTTTGATTCTAATAGATGAGGAGCGCTAAAACTCACGCGACTTAAAGTTTTCATTTTATCATTACTTTATGAGCTGATCCCAAACCTTTTTTATTCAGAATCATTTGAGTTATTCAGAATTGTTTTCAGGATCAGAAACTCTGTTGAGCACTAAAAATAAGAGATTGAAAGAAGCAAATTTTGAGTTTTGGGATCGGCTGTATCATTGTTTCTAAATCAAAAATTTGCCTGGATTTCCTTAATCCACATGATTTAAATTCTGTTTTCAGTGTCCTTTATGATTCCTTAATATATTGGTATCCTCTTCAAATTGAGTGGAAAGTTCGTATCCTCTTCAAATTGAGTGGAAAGCTCTGACTTTCAACTCAATTCGCTTTTTCTCTGATCAGTTTCGCTAGAGATATCATCTCAAATGTACTGCTCACTCTATCAAATATGTAATCATATGCACTTACACTCAGTTTCTTTGCTGTCTGAACAATCGTCATAAATGTGTCGTTTGCCCTTGTTACTTCATCTGTTTTTGTTTGAAGGCTCACATCTCTTTTTCTGACCTTTGCTCTTGCTGTCAGTTTCGCTGCATTATTATGCAGTGGAATCTCTGGTAAAATCAGTACCTTTAACAAATGTTCCTTGTTCTCTTTTGTTTTACAGATTCTTTCATCCATCTTTTCATACCCTGTTATAGTCGAAAACACTTGATCAAACTTCGTGGATAATTGTTTCGCGATCTCTGAATCGGGATTTTCTCTAAATTCACAGAGTTCCCCATAAAAGTCCCAGTATCTGTCCAGAAAAGCTTCCAGCTTTTCTTTATGGTAAGGTACTATTGGCCTCAATTTCTTGTAGTTTCTTCCATCATGAATCCAACAAAGAGCATGATGATATGCAATTTGCTTGAATTGACGTGCGTCATCACTCAGAAGGAAGGTAACCACAGGTATGTCTGTACTTTGATGATATGCCGCAATTGCACAGGCTTCAAGAGGCTCTCAAATTATAATTTTGATTTAAAAACTTATCTTCTTTTTCATTATCCGTGGACGTATCTATTTTTTGAGATTGGATTGCTAATAAGATAGTATAGAACTGGTTGGAGATAAGGATACACATCGGAGATCTTCATAAAGAACGATTGTCAAATTAGATCTGGATTTTTTAGAGCTAATTTGATAACCTTTTCAAGAACTTTCTTCTTAGTAGTTTTAGATCCATTAACCGAGAACAAACAATCCAGTTTTCGACGCATTTCTGCGTCACTGAATATTTTGTTTTTAACAAAAGAGAGCTTTTCCGTCCATATTTGGGAAACATTAAACGTTTCCATCAGATCAAATGCTTCATTATTAAAGCAGTACGTTTTTTCTTTTCCACATAAAAGTACATCTAAAATATTTTCTCGACTCTTGTTGGGAACTGTAAAATAAGCAGCATAATAAGGATTACAAAGGATCTGAGTGTAGTGATTGCTACCATTGACTCTTGCACCTGTATAATCAATCTGCTGATAAGGAGTAGCTTTTAGACCTTCCAGAAAAATCTCAGCTTTCTCCTGATGGAATACATCAGCATTTTTTGTCAAAATTCGAGAAATAGTGGCTTTGGAGATATGAATGCCAATATTTTTCAGAAACTCATGTATTTTGGGCTCTGAAACATTAGCAACATGGTTAAGAGTTATTATAAGAGTAGGACTTACGCACTTCAGATTCAAAATCAAGCACAATAACCATCAGATGTAGAATTTGAATTCCAGAAAGTTGTAAGCCTACTGCAGTTGATTTGGTACTTCAAGTGCGTAAGTCCTAAAGAGATCTGATTCCAGGGCCAAATTCACCTTGGATACTATCTGGAAGTTCACCTGAATATGTTTTGTGAGAAGAAGGAGAATAAAAAATCTCTATCCTGAATTTGGTGTTCATAGGTTTTATGGAAATGTCCTGAATTATTACGTCCCTATAACCTTTAGAATATGCATCGGTGGGTAAAACGGACCTATCAACTTTACACGTCTCAATTCGATGAATCTCTATTTTATCCAGTTTTGAGTTAGATTTCTTGCTCTAGGGAAAACATCTTTTTTGTCTCTCTTTTTCAGAAGAAATGTCATCATTCTTTTTAGAGCCACGAATATTGGGTTTGGTTTGTTCACCTTTGAGTAGGTTGATTTCGTCTCGAAGATTTTGATTATCGGCCTTAAGGAATTCGATCTCTTCGTTCTGCTTTTCAGTGACAGAAAACAGAATACGAAAAGATGTGGCATATCTTTCATCCTGAATTTCATCAGGATTAATATCCAATGATGACAGCAATTCCTTGAGGGTTTCAAGATCCATTTTTTTGCTCCAAAACTTGATTAAGGAGAAATGGAGCAACTATTATATTTTTTCTGCGATTGAAAGCCCATAAAATTTGAAGAGGATACGAAAATCACGATATTGTGCAGCAGCTTACCGCACAATCTATCTTCTTTCTGCTTGAAATGTAGTAGAAACTGTAGGCCAAAAAATTGAGAGCCTTTGTAACTGGTCTGTGAGCTGAAAAAGGATGACCGTTGAATAAGAATATTTATAATCTCATTAGGTGTATCCACCTGATTGAGGTTCGACAATTGGCTGCAAATGAAAACAGTGTCCTTATTGAGCGCATTCACATGGTCCACAAATCGCCCTGCAAGGTCGTTTTTGCAATAACCGGAGGAGGGGCAGAAATTATTGGGGAACTGCTCCGCCATGGCAGCGGCTCCGCAACTGTGCTGGATGCTGTTGTTCCATACAGTACAAATGCAATGGACCGTTTCCTGGGAAGAAAATCAGAGAAGTACTGCTCGGAGAAAACTGCGAGACTTATGGCGATGGTAGCTTATCAGCGAGCTCTGTCTTTATCGAAAGGCGACGGGCCAGCAGACCAGGAAGTTATCGGGATTGGAGCGACCTGCAAGCTTAAGGCTGCAAACGAGCGGGAAGGCAGAGGACACGAGATTCATGTCTCCATACAGACAGCCTGTCAAACCGGAGTGAGCACGCTTGAACTTACTGCGGACAGGACAAGGGAAGAGGAAGAAAAGGTTGTTGCACTCCTTATTTTCAATGTACTGGCCCGCCATTGCGGCGTTCCTGAAATCGATTTAGGGAATAGGGATGATGGAAGGAAAAAGGAAGAAATTATTGAAAAATATGAATCAGTTTCGGAGCCTATCGGGAATCTTCTGAGCCAGCAGAGGTGCAGCCGGGACAGTCCTTATGAAACCCAGGATGTAGTGAGAATCGGTTTAAATGAGCTCAAAGCTCCCACAGAATCCGGAAAGATCAAGCTTGTGTTCCCTGGCTCTTTTGACCCCTGCCACAGGAATCATATGTTTATGGCAAAGCAGGCATCGAAGAAACTTGACGAGCCTGTCTACTTTGAAATTTCTTTGACAAACGTCGACAAGCCGCCCATAGATTTCATCTCGCTGAGCCAGAGGCTTGACTCGTTAAAGGAATACAAAGATGAAGCTTTCATGGGCGGGGTTTGTCTGACCAGTGCGCCGCTTTTCCTGCAGAAAGCTGCCCTTTTCCCGAACAGCACTTTCATCGTTGGTGCCGATACCATCAACAGGATTTTTGACGCAAAATATTATAGTGGCACAGAAGACACACCCGCCATTTTAAAGCATTTTAAGGAAAAGAATGTGCGCTTCATGGTGTTTCACAGGAAATCCTGTGAACTTTACATAAAGCCTGATGTCCTTGAGTTTTGTGAGGTTATCCCTGTAGATGAATATGAAGATGATGGGACTTCTTCGACAGAAATAAGAAAGATATATGAGAATAAACAGGAAACGTCATCTTGAGAGTCCGGTTATCTATTTAATAGTCTAAAATTTCATTTTGTGAATAGTATGTGTTTTTATGGCAAAGGTTGATTTTTGTAAAACTGGTTAAATAGAAGAAAAAGACCCTTCCTGAAACCTTCTTAGAATCCCTACTCTTTTTCTCTTTTAAAAATAAAAATTTCTTGGTTTTTCGAATTTAACGAGTAATTTTTTCCCAACATATTTATATTTTTTATAATTTATTATAAACATTTAGAAAAATATAAATATTATTAATAGGAAACGACTTACCGTCTTCCGATAAGGCGGCGGGCAATTCGCAGTTATCTTGAGATACAGAGAAGGACAGAAAAAAATGGCAGATACTGAAGCGTTACTTAACGAGGTTGCCAATGCGGTAATCTCCTGTAAAAAGGATAAAGTGCTCGAGGCGGTAGAAAAAGCGAAAACAGAGCTTCCGCCGGAAGAGATCATAGAGAAAGGGCTATCTGCTGGCATGAACCAGGTAGGGGTTTTGTTTGAAAGAGGGAAACTCTTCCTGCCTCATGTTATGATGGCTGCTGATGCAATGACAGCAGGGGTTAAGCTTCTTGAAGCCGACCTTCCGGCAGGAGAGAAAAGTAAGAAACTTGGAGTAGTTGTAAACGGTACTGTAGAAGGAGACGTGCACGACATAGGCAAGTCAATCGTTTCAACCCTGCTCCAGTCTGCAGGTTTTGAAGTTTACGACCTTGGCAGGGATGTCCCTATCCGGAATTTTATAGAGAAGGCAAAAGAAGTCAATGCCGGCATGATTGGAATTTCTGCTCTTATGACCACAACTCTTCAGGGGCAGAGAGAAGTCATTGACCTGCTCAAGGAAGAGGGCATGAGGGGCAAAATAAAGGTCATGGTAGGAGGCGCTCCTGCAACTCAGGCCTGGGCCGAGAAAATAGGCGCAGACTGCTATGCCGAAAACGCAAGCGAGGCTGTTGCAAAGGCAAAAGAACTGCTGCTCTGAACTCCAATAATCGGTCTAAAATCCTAAATAGCTATTCTGAATTCCAATAATCACTTGATGAATCTAACGATCACTCGATGAATCAACCCCAACAATCAGTGAATTAAATAGAGAGGCTAAAAAATGACAACTGAATACGTTCTGAGGATGGGCGATGGCAAAAGAATCTACCTCACGAAAGAAAAAATCCTCAGTGAAATCGAAGACGGCTCTGCAAATGCTGCCGACCTTGGCGAGATCCCTGATCTTAGTGCTGATGAGATCGACAAGCTTGCAGAAATTCTTATGATGCCCGGAAAGTCTGTCAGTGTCGAGCAGGGCATGGAAGTGCCTGTAACGCACGACATTGGCACAATCCGGCTTGACGGAGATCAGGGCAACAGTGGAGTGGGGATTCCTTCCAGCCGTTTAGTGGGCTGCATGACGCATGAGAGAGCTTTTGGTGCCGATACTATGGAGCTCGGGCACATCGACTACAGTTTCAAACCCGTAAAACCTGTGGTTTCAAACGAGTGTCAGGCAATGGAAGTCTGCCAGCAGAACATGATAATTCCTCTTTTCTACGGCGCAATGCCAAATATGGGACTTTATTACACCCCTGACGGGCCTTTCGAAAATCCAGGGGATCTTATGAAGCTGTTCAAGATCGATAAGGCAAGGGGATCCATGGAACATGCAGCAGAACACCTTACAAGGGATATGGTATGGGTTATGCAGAAACTCTTTGCCTCAGGAGCTGACGGGGTTAACTTTGACACAACTGCTGCAGCCGGAGATGCCGATATGTACGGAACTCTCAGGGCTGTGGAAATTCTCAGGACTCAGTTTCCGGACATGTACATTGAAGTGGGCATGGCAGGAGAAATGGTGCTCGGAATGCACGGAGAACTGGAGTACGATGAAGTACGGCTTGCGGGTCTATGGCCGCATGAACAGGCCCTTCTGGTTGCAAAAGCTGGAGCAAACGTCTTTGGGCCTGTGTGCAACACCAATACCAGCAAGACTTCAGCCTGGAACCTTGCAAGAGCTGTGACTTTCATCAGGGCGGCAGTTGAAGCTTCTCCAATTCCCTGCCACGTAAACATGGGTATGGGGGTTGGCGGAATCCCTATGCTTGAGACTCCTCCGATTGATGCTGTTACCAGGGCAAGCAAGGCAATGGTTGAAATTGCAGGCGTAGATGGCATATAGATCGGGGTCGGCGACCCTCTGGGTATGCCGATTTCCCACATAATGGCTTCCGGAATGACAGGAATAAGGGCTGCAGGTGACCTTGTAGCGCGGATGGAATTCTCAAAGAATATGAGGATCGGAGAGGCAAAAGAATACGTGGCAAAGAAACTCGGAGTAGACATCATGGACCTGTCAGACGAACATGTCATGCGCGAATTGCGTGAGGAACTCGATATAGGAGTTATCACTTCAGTCCCGGGGGCTGCCAAGGGTATTGCTGCGAAAATGAATATTGAAAAGCTGCTCGGTGTCAGGATCAACTCCTGCAAACTCTTCAGAGAGCAGTTTGCCTGAAAAAAGAGTCTGGATAAAAAAGGTGATTTTATGGACAAAAATAACCATGTTTCTGATTCTCAAATCGATTGGCAATATGCAGAAGAGTGCAGCAGGGGAAGCTGCGACTTAAAAGAACTTGAAAGGAGCATTGACTGGAAACAGGGGCTGGCAATTGCCCTGGGTGTTCCTTTACTGATCCTACCCTCAATAGGTTACTTCACAGGCTATGTCTGGGCTTTTTCAATAATTGTATGGGGCCTGACCATCTTCCTTGGCTTTTTCCAGAATATTGCATTCGGAGAGCTTTCAACTGTTTTTCCAAAGGCTTCGGGTCTGCCAGGCTATACCCAAACGGTCTTTGGCTCGAACTCCAATAAATATAATAAAGGAAAGTTTAAATTTGGAAAATTCATCGGCGGTTTCAGTGCCTGGAGTTACTGGTTCGGCTGGAGCCCTGTGCTTGCAATCTATGCGATCCTCATCGGAAGTTACATCAAAGGCCTTGTCCCTTCTTTTGCTGCTTTTCCCGATACCCTGCTTTCCTTGCTTGTCGGAGCCGTGATTTTCGGGTCTCTTGCAGTTATAAACTCAAAAGGACTAAAGAACGGAGCAAGAGCCGGATATATCCTGGCTGTGATGTCGCTTATCCCACTCATAGTTATTACCATTGTACCTTTCCTCACGGGGGATTTCCACCTGGCCAATATTACAGGCTCCTGGTTCCCTGCGGACTGGGTTTGGGACCTGAAACATATCTTAATCCTCTTAGGGATTTTCGCAATGGCGGAATGGAGTGCATGTGCGTGGGAGACTGCAGCAATTTACGGGCCCGAATATAAGAACCCAAATACAGATACTCCAAAAGCTCTGCTGGTTTGCGGAGGAATCTGCCTTGTACTCTATGTACTTGTCCAGACGTCTGTAATCGGCACCCTTGGGGTTGAAGGCGTGCTTTCCGAACCCATATCCCCTATGCTCCCAATTGCCAATCTTACGCTGGGCACGCTTGGGGCTTCAATTGCAATCATTATGCTTGTCGGGGCAATGCTCCTGATTATCCAGACTGCCTTTCTTTCATCTGCAAGGTCGATATATTCGATGTCAGTTGAAGGCAACCTGCCTGCATTCTTGAGCAAACTTAACTCTCACGGGCATCCGATGAACGCAATGATTGCAGATGCCATGTTCAACATGTGCCTGATCCTTCTAGGGACCCCGACTGCAATTCTTGCAGCTTCTGCAATCGGATACATTTGTGCAAACGGAATCAGCCTTTATACCTATGTTAAGGTGAGAAAAGACCCTGAATTCTCAAAATTGGAAAGACCTTTCAAAGCTCCACGCGGCTGGAAAAATATAGCAATGGTAACTGCAATTTTGAATATTCCTTTCTTCCTGGCGGGTATCATTTATCTTAACAGCCTTGAACTTGGCTGGGCTACGACCGGAGTTGGCTTTTTTGCACTCTGTCTTTACATCCCGCTCTGGTTCTATTCTCAGAGAGAGGCAAGAAAAGCAACAGAAGCAAAAGAAAGAAAAATTGCAGAAAAAGAAGCGGTTTTAGCTGAAGTTTCAGCATGAAAAATTGAAATTTCAGCATGATAATGCCCGGAATAGTTCCCGGAATAGTTTCCGGAATATTCCACCAGTTTCCGGAATTATTCAGTCCCGAAAATCAGTCCAACATCAGTCTCAAATCAGCCAGGAGCATTCCTGCTCCGGTTTTTCTTTTATCACATTTTTAAGTTATTCCAGCATCCACTTCCACACCGATTTAACTGTAATCGTTTTCTTCCCATCTTTGCCTTCAATCCTCAGGACTTCTTCGTCATCCATAGTTAGAATAAGCCCCTCTTCAAGCCCGTATTCATCCAGAGCTTCCATAAGCCCGAGAATTTCCCTTTTCCTGGCTGCAGGGCTTCCGAAGTAAACTGATACCTGAATTGCAGTGGAGATTTTCTGGCTTTCTTTTTCCTTAATAAGGAAATCGCATTCTTTTCTATTCCGAAAATAGAATACCTGTTTTTCACGCCTGAGCAACTCCAAAAATACGAGGTTCTCAAACCTTAGCCCAAGGCTGTCGGGGTAATTGGGATATACCGCTTTAAAGAAACCCGTATCACCTGCGTAAACTTTACAGGAAATCTCTTTATCCCTCCCGCTTTCCTTGAGATTATCGAGTTTCGGGACTCTATACAGCAAAAAAATATCTTCCAGATAGTCCAGATAGCTACTTAGAATCTCTTCATCCTGGATTCCGCTAATTCTTTTCAAAGTATCGAAAGAGTATTCCGAAGCCATGTTCGAAATCAGGAATATGGCAAGCTCTTTTAGCCCTCCGCTATTCCGGATATCATAACAGGCTTCACCTCCTTTTTGCAGGCTTTCTTCAAAATATTTATTAAAAAGCCTGATGTCGCCGTTTTTGATTACATCCGGAAAGCCGCCGTTTTCAAAATACTGCAGAAACATGCATAACATTTCATCGCTCAGGGAAGGGGGAATAAAGTTCGGCTCTGGTATTCTGGCACCTTTCATAAGCAGGTATTCTTTGAAAGAGAATGGGAAAAGATTTAAAATTTGACTTCTGCCTGCAAACCCGGATGAAAATTCATGCCTCAAGTTTGATTTAGATGAGGTTACAAAAATTCCTGCCCCTTGCCTGTGAAGCCTGTCAACCCAGTTCTCCCAGCCCCGGATACTATGGATCTCATCAAGAAAATAGTAAACTTGCCCTGCTTCGTTTCTTTCAGGTTCTTTTCTACAAATTTCGGCTGCAATTTCCTCAATGATCTGAAAACTTTCGGACCCAAGATCCTGTATCCGGCTGTCTTCAAAATCAATATACATTTTTAACCCCTGGAGATTACTGGCAACCTGCCTCAGGAGAGAAGTTTTTCCTGTATGGCGGGGGCCACAGATAAATTTAATTTCACTGCCTTCCAAAAAGTGAGAGAAGGAAATGTTACGTGGGATTAAATCTGAGGAATTTTGAAAAAAACTTTGGTTACTGAGTATCAGGGGGAAGTTCCAGTTTTTGCATATGATCAGAATAATTTGTGAAGTGAAACTATATAGTTATTCTGGCACGAATAATTACTCTTAAGCGATTATAACTATAGTGCATAAAGCAGGATAATTAACAAATACCGAAAAAAGTTTTAGAAGATTCTAAGTTTATATTTTTCGACGGTGGAAAGGAGTTTTTTATAAGCTTTTGCATAAATCAAGTGCCAAGGAAATTTGGCTGAAATAAATCCACAGAAACCTATAAATAAAGGAGTTAATATGAACTCTGGACATAAGTAAGACCCTCTGAGAGATAACTTCGGCCTTTTTTATACTGTATTCAACAATTTTCATCATCAGGCTCATTGATCTAATTCCAAAATGATTCTATGTTGCCCAGGTTATTTCATAACGGATCCTGAAGATTTGAGTGTAAATAAGGATTGATTATTCTTCCGGGCGCATTATCAAAATTTCATACTGATCAGGGCAATTTGGGACGGGTATATTGGGGATTGGAAAAGGCGAAAAATAATGGGAATCTGTCATCTGTCCCGAATTAAAACAGTGTTCCTTTCATATCTTTCATAAGCTCTGTCTGGATGCTTTCAGCATTTGTAGGAGAGTTTTGTGTATCGGAAAAAAGAGCAAAGTTTACTCCCATACTGCAAAAACAGCTATGAGGCTTGTTCGAGAAAAGAACAGGAAGGAGAAGTCTACTCTCTCAACCTGGAAAAATTAACTTTTTCCTGAAGCTTCTTTGCCCTCTTTATCAATAATTATCTTTAATAAAGCAGCCGCTATATCTAAAGAGGTATATTCCTCCTGAGTAAGTTTTTCAACTAAATTACTATATTCTCCCAGATGCCCTGCATTAACAACATCTATTACATTCTCTAAAATTATGTTTGTTCTGATTTCTTCAACATCACTGATTGAAGGGATTTTTTGAGCTATAATTTTAGTCTTTGTGAACTGCTGGATCTGCCTTATTCGATATACTTCTTTGCCTATCACAAAGCTGAACGCACGCCCTGCTTTTCCTGCCCTGGCCGTTCTTCCGATTCTATGCACGTAATACTCATCATCCGTAGGTATGTCGTAATTAAAAACAGCTTCCAGATCCCCTACATCAATTCCCCTGGCTGCCACGTCAGTTGCTACCAGGACCTCGATATCTTTTCTCCGGAACTTGGACATCACAATGTCTCTTTGCTTTTGCTGCATGTCTCCATGCAGGCCATCAGCCAGGTATCCTCTTATCTTGAGATCCTCGACCAGCTCGTCCACACGTTTTTTCGTATTGCAAAACACCAGCGAGAGTTTCAAATCATAATAGTCAATTAAACGAGCAAGAGCCTCGGTTTTTGCCTGCTGCTTGACCTCAAAATAAAACTGCTCGACATTTGGGACGGTTACTTCTTTATGTACCAGTTTTATGAATTGAGGGTTGTTTTGATATCTTTTAGTCAAATCCAGGATTGCTTTAGGCATCGTTGCAGAGAAGAAAATAGTCTGTCTTTGCTGCGGAATCTTCTTCATAATAGTCTCTATGTTTTCTCTAAATCCCATATCCAGCATTTCATCCGCTTCATCCAGTATGATTATTTTCACGCCCTCCATTTTCAAAGTGCGGCGGTCCAGATGATCCATAACGCGCCCAGGTGTGCCTGTAATAATCTGTACGCCTTTCTTTAACGCTTTAATCTGGCGATCTATAGGTTGCCCACCGTAAATGGGTAAGATCTCAATACCCGTTTTATATTTTGAAATCTTTTTGAGTTCTCCTGCCACCTGAATAGCCAGCTCTCTTGTGGGACATAAAATCACAGCTTGCAAAACCTTACTTTTCGGGTCTATCTTCTCTAAAACCGTAATCCCAAAAGCAGCAGTCTTCCCCGTTCCAGTCGGAGCCTGTCCGATAACATCTCTACCTTCCAGCATATAGGGAATGGATTGGGCCTGAATCGTCGTGGTTTCTTCAAAACCCATATCCTCTATTGCTCTTTCTATTTCTTTTGATAAATTTAATTCTTTAAATCCTGAACCTGCCATATTTAATCCTCTTTTCAGTCTCAACCTGTTACTTTTTACTAACCTTATCATATTACCATGAATAGAAGTAAGTTAATGAACCGGCTCCTCCATAATTTCCTGAATTCTCCCGCGCTGTGTAGCAGACCTGCAGGTATCATAACGAAATAAGAAGAATGAAAGTGAAAAAACGAAGCCTGAAACTACTGAATACAGCCTGTCTTTGATGTTCATTTACTCCCCCAATAAATATAAACCGTTTAACCATCGGATTTTAATATAAATTTTAGTACAGATTGCGTAAATATGATCCAACCAATAGTATAATGAAAGATATAATATAATAAAAGATATAACAATTTATAAGGTACATGTTTCCTGAATTTAGATTCTTTTAGAACCGACCGTGACTCACTTTATCAACTATCCATTTTATCAGATTGCTTTTTCCGGGTGTAAGCCCAATAATTTCACAAAAATGAATAAAGAGAACGTCAGGTGAGGCTTTCCGAATCAAGTGTTTTTTACATGGTTTATACCGGCTTCAGCAGCAATTGCTTAATATTTTGCAATCTTTACACACCCAGAGCTGTTGATTTCCAGCTCATCTGAAGTATTCAGTTCTGAAAAATAGTTTTAACAACTTTTTCGAGCCTCATTTATATGCCTATTTTATATTAATCAAAGATAACGAGTTGATGGTCACTTTGTATTCGATTGGTATTATATATTATAAATTATATGTATATCTTATGGGGAAAAGAGGTCCAACACCACAATTTACTAACGTTTCCTGTCCGAACAAAGACTGTGAGCTCTATGGTCTTAGCGATCAAGGCAATGTTATTGGAAATGGAACTTACATAAGCCGTGGAGAAAAAACAAGAAGATATCTTTGCCGTCATTGCGGCAAAGCTTTTTGTGACCATACAGACACTTTTTATCATGATCTTCGCAAAGATGAGAAAACTATCGATTTAGCTCTAAAAATGTCTATGAAAGGAATGAGCATTGAAGCCATTTCCGATGTTTTAGAGGTACAACCTGCCAGTATAAAGCGATGGTTAGTTCGCGCATCTGAACAATGCGATAAAGTAAATGATGTTATGATGAAGAACCTGGATGTTCCAAAGATAGAAATGGACGAACTGTGGGTAATAATCCAAAAAAAGAGTTCCACGGATGAAAGATTACGAAGATGATGGGCCATGGATGTGGGTAGCTTTTGTACCAGGTTGCAGGCTAATACTTTACTTTTTAATAGGTCCAAGAAAACAGTATGTTGCAGACAAGTTGGTTGAATTAGTTAATAAACGTCTTTCGGATAAAATTCCTGTTTTTGTCACAGATGGGTTGAACTTTTATAGAGAAGCTCTTTTGAAACAATTTGGAGTTTTGAGCGAGTTTCCAAGAACTGGGAAAAAAGGAAGACCAAAGAAAACAAAAATCGTTCCCTCTGATGATTTAAGGTATGCACAGGTAGTCAAAACAAGAAAAAATGGGGTACTTGAGAAAGTAGAGAAGAAGATCATCTTTGGAGAAGATATTGATCAAAGCGAAATCTCAACAACTTTACTTGAAAGACAAAACCTGACTTTTAGACAGGATAACAACAGAGTTTCAAGGAAAACAATAGGGTTTTCAAAAATGAAAGAATGGTTAGAGTATCAAATGAAGTTATATTGTACACATTTTAACTTCTGTAGAGGTCATGGAGGATTAAGGTACAAAGATGAAAGAGGGGTTGAATGTAAAAATACACCGGCAAGAGAGGCAGGGATTATTGAATCAAAGTGGACTTTAAGGGAACTATTGAAATTTAGGTGTGTTAAAACATCAATCGGATAAAGATGGGCCATCAACGAGTTTACAGGCAATCAAATATAAAATAAAAGAAATAAAAGAGAATGAGTATTTAAAAAGCAGACATACCTGCATAAAGAATTGCATTATTAAAAAAATAGATCTCAAAAGAATAAGTAGGTACTAATTCACAGAAAAAAATACATAGTCATCAATTCAAGAAAAAAATTTACGGAAATTTGTCCGTGATGTCTTGAAAAGATGCCATTTTTGCTATTTTTGCTATTTCCTTTCAGGCTAACCAATTATTTTTAGGCTACTTTCGCGCTGAATCAATCGGAATAAAATATAAAAAATCTTGTACTTTCATAAGAAACACAAACTTTCGAATAAAAAATCCTTAAGATCATATCATTCCCTCCACTCTTTTCCCATATATTCGTTCGTCCTTTGTTATACCATATAGTTATTTTAAGCTACATTCCGCGCTTAATCAGTCCGACTACAGAATGCTGTAGCTTACATTTTCATAGTAGAAGCAGACTTTCGAATAATAAATACTTAAGCTCGATCATTCCCTCCATTCTTTTGTGTAGATCTGTTATCTTTCTTTATTTATCGGTCGTCTTTGCTTACCTTTTGAGAGAGCAAACGTGTTTTCGAATTCACGCATGCAATTCTTTACCACAAACCCTTTTATCAACCTCAAAGTCTGTGTTATACTCCAAGCAGTTACAGTTAGAAAATTTTTATCTCATTGATTTTCTCCTTGAAATTTAATTTTCTAAACTTTAATTGCCAGAGGGTACAAACAAATATATAACTGAAAATTATATAAAGTCAATAGAATAGATTTTCCTTAATATTGAATAGTCTCTGAAGATCTGGATGAATCTTAAGGTAATAAAGGGTTCTACTTTCTCATTTAATATACAGGATATAATTTTATATATCTTGAACCTAGATGAATTTTTAAACCTTATATCCATTAACTGAGCTAAAATAAGGTTTATAATGGAAAATAAACTGAATATTCCGGTTGAATGTAGTTAAAGACCATAATAAATTCTTGTTTCCAAGAAAAGAAAATCTAATTGGATATGGACTAATCTGTAACTGGATGTATAGCTTTTTTTATTTATTTATGCTTTGACTTTTACTTTTTTCATTATAATAAATAATTTGTTATAAAGACGAGATTTATAGTGAATAGTTCTTTAAAATCTGAAGAAATCTCACAGTAATAAAATGATCTACCTTTAAATTTAATTTACCGGTTTCATTTTTTTCAACATTCGGGACAAAATCCTATTTTTAGCCTTATATTTGATAACAAGAGAAATATAAGGCTCATAAAAGATAAATGAGTTTAATTATTCATTTTAATCTAATTAGAAGCCTCAATAGAGAATTATTTCAGTGAAAATAATGCATGACTCTTTTTAATTATAAATTATGTAACTTCACTATTTTTATGCAATAAATATAATTTTTCTAAATATAGTATTTGAGAGGCAAGTTCTGAATCTATCCCATGAAAAATTTGTGGCTTGCCAGCTCTTTACAGCCTACATTCTTAACGGGAATTTTCTGCCTTCAGGCCTCTGCAGCAGGTTATTCTTCCGCCGATTTTTATTTTTATACCTTGATAGGACTTACGCCCAAATCCTCAAAAATCAGATTACGAGATTAGACAGACAGGAACGGTAAATTGAGCTCATTTTACCTTCTTTCCAGCCCCTTGTCACCCCAAACACTTTCAACCGCCCTGACAAGTATATCTGTGTCGGCGAAAACTTCCTTTTTCGGAACAGTCCTTCTCGAAAACGGCGGAAAAATCTACAATCCAGGTAATATCTATTCCAAATAACAATTGATTCTTTAACCCGTCCAGAAAAGAATGGAACCGCACTTGCAGGTTTATTTCATCTGGAATTATTTTTATTTTATAATTTGTTTCTCTTTAAAGTCGGTTTTATTACGAAGTTGCTTTTATCTCGAAATCGATTTTCTTTTTTTGTTTGGTTAGAGTTGTAGATATGTGGTTGGTATAATGATATAAACATTCGATCAATGAATTAAAGTTAGAAAGGTAAAGCAAGAATAAACGAATACACTAATATTAATTATTAAAAATATTATATATGATAACGGCATAGTATAAATTGCGTTCTCATCTCTTTAACACCCCAATAGCAACAACACCTACTCAAGAAAATAACTCCACAGTAAAGGGATAGAAAGAGAAACTCGCAACCAATAAATCAAAATACCTCAATACCTCTTTCTCAACTAAAACAAAGTGAGTCTCTTAAATACCATTTGGAACTCCCAGGTTTTATGGATGAGAACGCAATCTCATTTTAAAAATAACTTTATGAAGCTCTTATAAACTCCGCATTGAAATCAATCTGATTTTTAAGTAATCTGGGTTGAAGGACTCATTTACAAAATTACAGTTTTTCAGGACTAGATATGTTGTAGCTGGTTGTAGAGTCTTGAGTGATTTTTTCCGCGCTCTTCAATGTTTTTCTTTGTTACCGAACATTGGGCAAATCAGGTGCAAATAGAGTCTTTTTAATTTTTTCTGGATCTTCTTCAATTTTGAAAAAATCAAGAAATTTCATTCTAATTTGAGTAAACTAATCTACTCATTTTGAGAAAGTTTATTACTTTGGGAGTGCGGAGGGTCACGAATACCCTATCCTTTACAGGCTGTCCGACAATTCAATTTAAGGGCAAAAACATGTGAAAAATAAGGCATATAAAGCCTTTAAACTGAAAAAAAGGAATTTGTATATTACTGGGAGTAATTGTCGGACAGCCTGTTTAGGGTGGGGTGGCCGCCCGCAATTTGATTTATTGATGCAAGAACTCATATAATTTTTTTGTTACATACCCTATTTTTATGGAGATTTTCATCAGCTACCGCTATAGGAATTCCATTTTAAATTGAAGAGTTATTTTTTTCTTCTACCTTTATCAATATTGGAATCTTGCCCTCATTAAAGGTGAGAATCCTCTCCATTTTCCAGTACTGAAACACCGTTTGTTGAAATAAGTGTATCCTCTTCAAATTGAGTGGAAAGCTCTGACTTTCAACTCAATTCGCTTTTTCTCTGATCAGTTTTGCTAGAGACGGCATTTCAAATGTGTTGCTCACTCTATCAAATATGTAATCATATGCACTTACACTCAGTTTCTTTGCTGTTTGAACAATCGTCATAAATGTGTCGTTTGCCCTTGTTCCTTCATCTGTTTTTGTTTGAAGGCTCACATCTCTTTTTCTGACCTTGGCTCTCGCCGCTAACTCTGCTGCATTATTATGCAATGGAATCTCTGGTAAAATCAGTACCTTTAACAAATGTTCCTTGTTCTCTTTTGTTTTACAGATTCTTTCATCCAGCTTTTCATACCCTGTTATAGTCGAAAACACTTGATCAAACTTCGTGGATAATTGTTTCGCGATCTCTGAATCGGGATTTTCTCTAAATTCACAGAGTTCCCCATAAAAGTCCCAGTATCTGTCCAGAAAAGCTTCCAGCTTTTCTTTATGGTAAGGTACTATTGGCCTCAATTTCTTGTAGTTTCTTCCATCATGAATCCAACAAAGAGCATGATGATATGCAATTTGCTTGAATTGACGTGCGTCATCACTCAGAAGGAAGGTAACCACAGGTATGTCTGTACTTTGGTGATATGCCGCAATTGCACAGGCTTCAAGAACTTTCTTCTTAGCAGTTTTAGATCCATTAACCGAGAACAAACAATCCAGTTTTCGACGCATTTCTGCGTCACTGAATATTTTGTTTTTAACAGAAGAGAGCTTTTCCGTTCATATTTGGGAAACATTAAACGTTTCCATCAGATCAAATGCTTCATTATTAAAGCAGTACGTTTTTTCTTTTCCACATAGAAGTACATCTAAAATATTTTCTCGACTCTTGTTGGGAACTGTAAAATAAGCAGCATAATAAGGACTACAAAGGATCTGAGTGTAGTGATTGCTACCATTGACTCTTGCACCTGTATCATCTATCTGCTGATAAGGCGTAGCTTTTAGACCTTCCAGAAAAATCTCAGCTTTCTCCTGATGGAATACATCAGCATTTTTTGTCAAAATTCGAGAAATAGTGGCTTTGGAGATATGAATGCCAATATTTTTCAGAAACTCATGTATTTTGGGCTCTGAAACATTAGCAACATGGTTAAGAGTTATTACAAGAGATCTGATTCCAGGGCCAAATTCACCTTGGATACTACCTGGAAGTTCACCTGAGTATGTTTTGTGAGAAGAAGGAGAATAAAAGACCTCTATCCTGAAGTTGGTGTTCATAGGTTTTATGGAAATGTCCTGAATTATTACGTCCCTGTAACCTTTAGAATATGCATCGGTGGGTAAGACGGACCTATCAACTTTACACGTCTCAATTCGATGAATCTCTATTTTATCCAGTTTTGAGTTAGATTTCTTGCTCTAGGGAAAACATCTTTTTTGTCTCTCTTTTTCAGAAGAAATGTCATCATTCTTTTTAGAGCCACGAATATTGGGTTTGATTTGTTCACCTTTGAGTAGGTTGATTTCGTCTCGAAGATTTTGATTATCGGCCTTAAGGAATTCGATCTCTTCGTTCTGCTTTTCAGTGACAGAAAACAGAATACGAAAAGATGTGGCATATCTTTCATCCTGAATTTCATCAGGATTAATATCCAATGATGACAGCAATTCCTTGAGGGTTTCAAGATCCATTTTTTTGCTCCAAAATATGATAAGAGGAAATGGAGAAACAATTATATGTTTCCTGCGATTGAAAACCCATAAAATTTGAAGAGGATACTGAAATTTCTTGATTTTTTCAAAATTGAAGAAGATCCAGAAAAATTAAAAAGACTCAGGATTAAAGATTTCCTGATATATTTCATGTTCACAGAGATAGAGATGGAATCTGTGAACGGTTGATTTAGAACCATATTGACGGGGAACATCTTTCCAAGTACAACCTGTCATAACAACCTTACTTTGACAGAAGCGTACATTTTGTAATGTATAAATGGGCTTCATGCTTCTGTTTTCTTCATATAATTTAAATTTATATAGTATGTTTATCGATTTATGGCATTTACTGTTTTACCAATATGTCATGTGTCGAAGCAATGTGTTTTTTGTATAAAAACACTATATTAATTATTATGATCTGTCAAAGTAGGGTAACAACGTACAAAATACCGTTCATTAACTTCCTCATACTTGCACGTGGCCTTCCTGTATGTGATTTCTGGGGAGGAAGATAAGGCTCTATTGATTCCCATAGAACATCATCGATTTCACTGAATAACATAAAAGTAAATTTATAATTTCAACTTAATATTACTTTTGGGATAGGCTCATTAAAAGAATCTGCATATTTCTTTTAGTTTTCAATTTTCTTTCGAATTTCCATTTTCATCACTTTTTCAAATCTAAAAAATTCGTATTCTTCTAATGGTCTCGAATTGTTTTGATGCTCGTTTACACGAGGCTGTTGTGGATCAGGGTTAAATTTAGTATAAAACTCAACAATGTGAAATCCGCATTTATTCACATAAAAATGAATGTTACGTTTTTCAAAATAAGGTGTAAAGAGCTCCCATACTTTTGTTTCTGGATACTGCGCCTCAATTGCCTGCCACGCTGCCGAACCAATTCCACGATTTTGCGTTTTTGACGAAATATAGAGTAAATCGACCCAATTGCGATGTGTTTTGTTGTCAATTTTTAATACTACGCCTCCCACCTTTTCATCGTTCAGTGAAATGTGGTAAATGACTGCTTCAGGCGCATGAAAAGACTGCTGAATATCTTCATCTGATGGAATAGGACCAGCTTCTGCATCACCTAAATTTTCTATTAGCGCATTTATGAAAGCTTCCTGCAGTTCCTTTTGAAATAATGCTAAATCCTCTTCATTTGCAAGTACAAGTTCGACTTTATCTTCTAACTGTTTATTCATCTCTTTTATCCTTCCTAACAATTTAGGACTTACTCGGTTGAATCATTTATGTAAATAATATTAAAATATTTCATTCAATAGGTACTGTGTAGTCTATGGGGTATGGGGAAAATTTTCAGCATCAAGCGACATTTATCTAGAGGATAAACCCCGTCAACTACACAGAACCGGTTGCAGCATGGTTTTAGTATAAAACTCAACAATGTGAAATCCGCATTTATTCACATAAAAATGAATGTTACGTTTTTCAAAATAAGGTGTAAAGAGCTCCCATACTTTTGTTTCTGGATACTGCGCCTCAATTGCCTGCCACGCTGCCGAACCAATTCCACGATTTTGCGTTTTTGACGAAATATAGAGTAAATCGACCCAATTGCGATGTGTTTTGTTGTCAATTTTTAATACTACGCCTCCCACCTTTTCATCGTTCAGTGAAATGTGGTAAATGACTGCTTCAGGCGCATGAAAAGACTGCTGAATATCTTCATCTGATGGAATAGGACCAGCTTCTGCATCACCTAAATTTTCTATTAGCGCATTTATGAAAGCTTCCTGCAGTTCCTTTTGAAATAATGCTAAATCCTCTTCATTTGCAAGTACAAGTTCGACTTTATCTTCTAACTGTTTATTCATCTCTTTTATCCTTCCTAACAATTTAGGACTTACTCGGTTGAATCATTTATGTAAATAATATTAAAATATTTCATTCAATAGGTACTGTGTAGTCTATGGGGTATGGGGAAAATTTTCAGCATCAAGCGACATTTATCTAGAGGATAAACCCCGTCAACTACACAGAACCGGTTGCAGCATGGTGTACCACCAAGTGATAGTAAACCAGTAGAAGTGATTATAAGCTCCTTTTACAGGAGTTAAACCTTTTTGGTTCATTTCAGTCGAATACCCCGCTAGCTTGCTGCGGGGATGGAAAACTTCCCCGGTAACCGTTGATGATAATATTATTTATCAATCCCATTTTTCGATTGTTAACTTCTGCTAGAACTAAACCTATTAGGTTTATTGTCTTCTTTTACGGAATTTCGAGCGATGGCGCGGACATACCCCGTTGCTTGCAGCGGGGTGCGCCATCGCAACTTTGATTTGCAAAAAATTAATTTTTCAGGTTAGTATGATATCCGATCATTTTGACATAAAACGTTAGGATTTTACTACAACCTTTTGCCTTAAAACATTGTAGTAACATATTTTTGAGAGCGAGCCTATCCCAAAACTTCATGTAATCTAATTATTGCTGCTACCATTACAACTCCTAGATATGATTCCATGCGTCTTCGGTTAAGTGATGAATCATGATAAATTGCCCCATTTCCACAACAGTTGTTATAAATTTTAACATATTGTAGACTGGAACAGAGTATCGATTTCATGTAAAAAGGCCAAAGTTTAATCAGGATTAAGATGCAAAATCGATAGCTTTCAGGCAAGAAAATTCCTTAACCGATGACCAATGGATATGATTCCTCTTTTATTTCATATCTTGGAAATACTTTCTTGGGCATTGTTAACTAAAAATAGTTAACTCTTTATTTCTGTATTTCATCAATAGAAGAACCGAGTACTTTAGCATTTCAAGACTCTTCGTATAACACTTTGTTTTTCTTCTTAATCTTGCTAGAAAGTGCCTCAATATGCTGTTATATCCTTCAAATGTATACGTTTCTGCTTTGGATTGAGTATGAATCGTTTCAGGAAGGAACTCTGCATATACCCTCCAGTGATCTGTCATCACTTCTCCAATCTCTTTCTTCTCTAATTTTTCCCAGAGTAGTTGTCCAGTTTCCGTTCCTCTGCTACCAAAAGAGCAGTTGATGAACTTTTTCCCACCTCTATCAACAGCAATCCAGATCCAGCAATATTTTTTTTGTTACTGATGTAAGTATGCATTTCATCCATTTCAACAACAGATATCTCATTTTCACTTTTTAGATCCTCTAACCCCTGACCAAATTTCTTTATCCATTTTTGGACAGAAACATGACTTACCCCTAAAAATCGTCCTATTGAGCGAAAGCCCAATCCTTCGAGGTAGAGTTGTAAAGCCTGTCTTTTTACAGAAGCGGAAAAAGCAGTTGATTTCAGCTCTACTGTATAGTTATAGCCACAAGCAGAGCATTTGTACCATTGACGCCCGCCAACTATGCCATTCTTTTTGTGACTGGAACTGTTACATTTTGGGCAATTCATGCAGAAATATAGGTTATAAGTATTATATATCTATTTTTATTTACCAATTCCTTAAAATGAATTGGAATAACTGAGAGGATTTCATTCCCTATAGGATCCAGTTTCAGATGGCTCCTATGAAAACAAGATTCGGTTAACAGATTTTCAACTTAATCTGAAAACAGCCCAAGAAAGAAAAAAATCAATTTTAATGAATTGGTAAAAGGCAAGAAAATCAATTATCCACCCAGTGTGATATCTTGATCTTGATAAAACTCTAGTGCATTGAATAAATGTTCTGGCTTAAAATCTGGCCACATTTCGTCAACCACATATATATCCGAATATACCGTTTGAACCGGAAGCATTCCACTGAGTCTATTTCTTCCTCCCCAACGGATAAGTAAATCTATTCTTGGAATCTCTGCTGATGCAATATTTTCTATCATTTTTTTACCATCTGAAGAGTTCTCAAATGCATATGTTAAATCCCAGTACCAACCATAATTTACCAAAAAATTTATCCTTACTTTACCTCTTCCAAATTTAGTCCTTTTTGTATATGCGAGTAACTCTTTTGGAAACATGTCCGAATTGATATCCCCTACTACAAGAAGTTCAGCATCATGTTTGGAAAGTTCTGTAACTGACTTTATACAGGCATCTACAAACGCTTTTCTTTGAATTTGAGGCCTTTTTGTGTTATCGTGAGTGAATCCAAAAAAGTAACTTCGCCTATTCCTATTTTTACGCATATATCATATAGCTCCAGGCCTGGAACTATTCCATGTTTATATCCTTCATGCTTTTCTAAGCCTCTGTCTAAAGCCCATCTCCTGTTTCCATCCGGTATTATAGCTATGTGTCCTGGTAGTCTTTTAAATTTAGGTATATCCAGAAAATAACCCCCTATTTCTTTGCTTAAAAATGCTATAAATAATCTTCACTGAACTCAGCTAATGAACTTTATGCCTAGAATTTAGTTGGAAGTCTTAACTTTAATCAGAAAAATCTCCCCAGAGAAAAAAATCGTTTAATCTAAAAAAGGCCCTGCAAAGTGCTCCTTCTAAATCTGCAAAAATCACGGGTTTTCAAATTATCTTATTTTTACAAAAGAATTCGAGAGAGATTTAAGCAGACCGCCGACAGGAAAATATATTTAAACTGAATTAGCGATGGTGGAAGATTTTCATTTCGTATTCGGCGGTCCAGTTTCTGACGGCTTTCCTTGATCCAAATTCACCTGAAAAGCGTCACTTCAATCAGAAAACAGCCCTCCAAAGGAAAAGATCACTTTCATCTAAAAGACGGCCTTGCAAAGTGATCCTTCTAAATCTGCAATTTAACTGAATAAATAGTCTCCTAAGGTTTTGGTCGTCTGGTTTTATACGGTTGATGTTTTGAAACATCTGAATCTGAGCAACTCTTTTAAAGTCCATTTTGATTGAGTGATTCCCGCTTCTCTTGTAGGTGTATTTTTACGTTTAAAACAGTTTTCATCCTGATATGTTAACCCACCATGTTCTCGACAGAAATTAAAATACGTGCAGTACAGAATCATTCGATTTATTAAGTACTCTATTTTCTTCGAGAATCCTATTGTCTTTCTTGAGATCCTGTTGTTGTCCTGTCTGAATGTCAGATTTTGCCTTTCGAGTAAACTTGTAGATATCTCAGTTTCTTCAATGTCTTTTCCAAATATAATCTTCTTAACAATCTTCTTTAATTTTCCTCCCTTCCTGTTTTTGATTACCTGAGCAAAGTTCAGGTAATCAGATGGAACACGTTTTGGATTCTTTGGCCTTCCTCTCTTACCTGTTCTAGGAAACTCTATTATTTCTCCAAATTGTTTCAGAAGAGCTTTCCCATAAAATTCCAAACCATCAGAGACAAAAAGAGGCAATGGTTCTGAAAGACGTCTAGCCGTTAATTTAACTAATTCATCCGCAACATACTGTTTTCTCGGACCAATGACAAAAGCAACTATTAACCTATAACTTGGTGCAAAAGCTACCCACATCCACGGTCCATCATCTTCATAATTTTCCATTCTAGGGACGATTTTTTTGGACTATTACCCATATCTCATCCATTTCTATCTTGGGTACTTTCAGGCCTTTCATAAAGACCTCATTAACCTTATTGCAGGATTCTGCTGCACGATCTAACCATCTACGTACAGTTGCTGGCTTTATATCCAATACATCTGCAATACCCTCTTCACTCATCCCTTTCATGGACATTTTTAAAGCTAATTCAATAACACGTTCTTCTTTACGGAGATCATAATAGAAAGTGCCTGTATGGTCATTGAATACTTTGCCACAGTTCCGACAGATGTATTTTCTAACTTTTTCTCCACGACTCACAGATGTTCCATTTCCGACAACGTTGTCCTTACCTTTAAGGCCATAAAATTCACATGAATCATTTGGACAAGCGACGTCAGTAAATTGTGGTTTTGGACCTCGTTTTCCCATAAATAGTATTATAATATTTGTATTATATAATATCAACCCAATGAAAATAGACGACCAAGGTTTTAAGTTCATGATATTGTATAGCGATGTTTTTATGCAAAAAAGGAAAATCTAAATTATGGACTTTACAGGAACATGGCACATTTATGAGATGGAACTATGGGATGAGGACTATTTCAATATGGAAGTTCAGGCTTATATTATGATAGAGCCAGACAATCTAGGGTATTTTCAATTTGGTTTAGTTTCTGGTGATATAGACGGAAGGATCGTTGATTATGCTGATGGCAAAAGATTTGAATTCACCTGGGAAGGGAATGATGAGTGCGATCATGTCTTTGGTAGTGGTTGGGTCAGGATAAAAGAAAAAGACGTACTGGAAGGCGAGTTTAGATTTCATCTCGGAGACAGTTCTACCTTTTTAGCAAGGAAAGCATGACGGCTTTCCTTGATCAGAATTCACTTGAAAAAGTCACTTCAATCAGAAACAGCCCTCCAAAGGAAAAGATCACTTCGAGCAAAGCAGACCGCCGACAGGAATAATATATTTAATCTTAATTCTTGACAAGTCACAGGAAAGGGTCACAGGCACAGTTAAAGTCAGGATCTACAAAGGTGCCCTCAAAATCCTAGCCCGCTTCTCTTCAAACGCCCTGTATTCCGAAGACCTGGTTTCCTTTGACAGCCAGACCATTGACCAGAAAGATGCAGAAGGATTTGCGAAGTATCACGGATTCCAGCGTTCATGGATCGTTTCTGGATTGCAGTAATAGGTGCTTAATCCGTTATTATCACCGTGCGTAGCATGGGTCTTTCCACGACTAAGAGAAAAATTTTATAAAAATTAAATTATTATAGTGCTGAGTAATATTTCCGGGTACTTTCCCAGTTACTTTTTTCCCAGAAATCAAAAGGTAAACCTGCCTTAACATTCTATCGCTTGCAAAACAGAGTTTTCTCGGAAAAACTCTGATTTTTCTGAAAAAATAAGAAATGTATATATGTTTTGCTTCAGTTAGTAAGAATCAAAAATATTAATTTCATACTTCTGCTTGAAAAATCAGGTTCCTTGTTTTTTCCTGTAAAGTGGGGATTAACCCCCTTATCTTTAAGAGTTAGAGGAACCTCAAGTTATACTGAACATGATTTATCTCCACCAAAATGTCTGTTAAGATTCCAGAAGGTGAACGAAAATGAGTGAAATTGACTGGGATTCTCTCGAAGGTGCCGAAAGGTATGACCGGAACTGTGATCATCAGTTCCAGAAAGGACATGTACTGATAGAAATGATGGGAATAAAAAAGGGGATTTCGTGCTTGATGTTGGCTGCGGAACCGGGCGGCAGGCCCTGAACGTCGCTGAAATTATTGGACCGGCTGGCCAGCTCACGGGGATCGATCCTTCTTCATATCGCATTGAGCTTGCACGAAAAAGTTTGACGGAGATTTCTCCGGCAATGCCCATTTTCTGGTAGGACAGGCTGAAGATCTCAGAGACGTACCGGATAACTCGATAAACCATGCATATTTCTGCTCCTCATTCCACTGGGTTGATGATAAGAAAACCGCCCTTAATGAAATATATCGGGTGCTTCGGCCAGGGGGCATGGTTGGCATGACAACACTTGACAGAGACAGCCCCAACACGATGGGGGCACTTGTAGACCCCATTCTCGCAAAATATGACATCGAAAGGCGTCATGAATGGCACAGGGGTATGAAAAAAGTAACTTCACCGGAACTCCACGAGCTGCTTTCAGGAGCCGGCTTTACCAGCATCTCAATAAAGCCAAGGGCCGTCCCACGGAAGTATAATTCTCCAGAAGAGTTTTTGCAGCACCTAGAAGAGAAGGACAGCCCCGAGGGAGTGTTGAAGGACATTCCTGGCGAGATCAGAGAAAAGATCAGAAAGGAAATTACCGAAGAATTCAGGAAAGTCCAGACTCTGGAAGGCACTGGTTTTGGGAATATTACGCTGTTTGCAATTGCAACAAAAGCGAAAGAAGAGATGTGAAGGATATAATATCAATAAACAGGGATATTTTTCAAGGTTTTTCAAGGTTTAGAGCTTATCCGAAAAGTAGTTACCTACTATAACTTTTACAATATTCAATATTCAAAACCGGAATGGATGCTCTTATATTATAGACCTTTTGTGACTTTTCAACATGCATTACCGACTTTTCGGATAGGCTCTTAATAAAGGCTTTCCTTGACCCTTAATTCACTTTAAAAACTTCGCTTTTATCAGAAATACCTCCCCCAGAGGAAGAGAATCGCTTAATCTAAAAAAGGCCCTGCAAAGTGCTCCTTCTAAAGCTGCAAAAATCGCGGGTTTTTTAAATCTCTTATTTTTACAAAAGAATTCGAGAGAGATTTAAGCAGACCGCCGGCAGGAAAAATATCTTTAAAACGAATTGAACAACAGGACAGGAAATTTCGCCCTCACTTTTTAGTAAATATAAATACTACAACCGCAGAATACTATAACATATCAAGAGGACCAGACAGAGCCTGAAAAAATGCTGGAAAACCGAAAAAAAGCTGAAATCTATATCCGGAAACTCCATGAAATGTTCCCGGAGCTTAAAGAAAAATACCAAGTTAGTTACCTGGGAGTTTTTGGGTCCTACGTAAGGGGAGAACAGAAACCCAAAAGTGATCTGGACTTACTTGTTGAGTTTTCCAGAACCCCTACAATTTTTAAATTTGTCAACCTTGAAAACTACCTTCTGATGTCCCGGGCGTTAAGGTAGATCTGGTCATGAAGGCGCGTTAAAGCCAAATATAGGCAAGCATATCTGAGTAAAGTTGAAGAAGCTGACTGAAGATTAATATTTTTAGCTTGGAGTAGGAGAAATTTGTTCTGGAATGATGTATACAAGGGCACACCGCCATGGGATCTCGATCACCCCCAGCCAGCTTTTCAAGCTCTTATACAAAGTGGGGAGATCAAGCCCGGCCGAGCTCTGGACATAGGGTGCGGTAGGGGTGAGAATGCGATAATGCTGGCGATGAATGGCTGTGACGCCACGGGTATAGACCTTGCTGAAAAAGCCATATCCGACGCAAAAGCGAAAGCAATAGAGCGTCATGTTAAGCTAAATTTTGTCGTAGGAAATGTACTGCAGATGGACCGGCTTTTTACGGAAGGCGAATTCGATGTCGTTATTGATTCCGGCCTGTTTCATGTGATGATGGATGAAGAGAGACCGGTTTTTGCGCAGCAGGTACACAGGATACTCAAGAACGGAGGCAAATATTTTATGCTGTGTTTCTCTGATAAGGAACCGGGCGAATATGAACTACCCAGAAGAGTCTCAAAGGCTGAAATAGAGAGTACTTTTTCGCCTCTTTTTAATATAATTTATATAAAAGACGTAGCTTTCGATTCGCTGCTCAATCCGAGTAGCAGAAAAGCCTACCTTTTATCGGCTACAAGAAGTTAATTAGAACAAAAAGGTATTTTTCTAAAAATATCGGTAAATTGTGAAATTGATCGGCTCTTCAAATTCCTCTCCTAAATCAGCAAAAATCACGGTTTTTTAATTTCACTTTTCTTAACAAACATGTTCGGGAGAGATTTAAGCAGACCGCCTGCAGGAAAAAAATATATTTCAAATGAGTTGCAAATGAAACAGAATAATCTCCCCTCCTTCCTTATTAATTATAAATACTACAACTGCAGAATACTATAACACATAGGAACCAAACAGAGCCTGAAAAAAATGCCGGAAAACCGAAAAGAAGCTGAAATCTATATCCGGAAACTCCATGAAATGTTCCCGGAGCTTAAAGAAAAATACTACGTTAGTTATCTGGGGATTTTTGGTTCTTACGTTCGAGGAGAACAGAAACCGGGAAGCGATCTGGATATACTTGTTGAGTTCAGCAAAACTCCTACTATATTTAAATTTGTCAACCTTGAAAACTACCTTTCGGAGGCTCTGGGCGTTAAGGTAGATCTGGTTATGAAAGATGCGTTGAAGCCGAATATAGGCAAACATATCCTGAACGAAGTTGAAGCTGTCTAAAGAGGGATTGAAATTCGCGAAGCAAAAGACTATGTCCAGGATATCTGTGATGCAATGGAAGCAGCAGAAGAATTTGTTAGTGGCTGGACATACGAAGATTTTGCTGCCGACCGTAAAACCCAGTTTGCAGTAATAAGGGCTCTGGAAATTATTGGAGAAGCTACAAAGAATATCCCTTATGAAGTGCGCGAAAAATATCCATCCGTACCCTGGAAAGACCTTGCAGGCATACGAGACAAGTTGGTTCACGCTTATTTTGGAGTAAATCTGAAGGTAGTCTGGTTATCCGTCAAAGAAGGTATTCCAGAAGCAAAACCTGATATCAAACGCATACTGGATGAAATGTGAATCCGAAAAAACACTCCCCAAAGGGAAAAGAATCGCTTGATCTAAAAAAGCCCTGCAAAGTGCTCCTTCTAAAGCTGCAAAAATCGCGGGTTTTTTAAATCTCTTTTCTTAACAAACGTATTCAGAGGAGATTTAAGCAGACAGATGGCAGGAAAAATATATTTTAACTGAATTATCGACAGGTCCCAGGAAAAGGTCACAGGCACAGTTAAAGTAAGGATCTACAAAGGCGCCCTCACGATCCTAGCCTGCTTCTCTTCAAACGCCCTATATTCCTCCGAAGACCTGGTCTCCTTTGACAGCCAGACCATTGACCAGAAGGACGCAGAAGGGTTTGCGAAGTATCACGGTTTCCAAGCGAGGATGCATAGGAAGGTAATGGATAAGAAGTAAATTTGAAGTTTTAGCTCTTTACCTGCCCTTTAGTTTTCTCGGAGAGCAGGTTATTTTTCTCTTTTTAGTTTGCTTTTGGACTAGTTCTAAATTTTTGTTTGTTTTGTAAATAGGATTTTCAGAATCAAACAATAGAACATCCAATCCCCAATGTTTCTATCCTTATTTCCAAACATCATCGGAGACTAACTGTTTGAACTATGATCTAAAATATTATACCTACTTTTTAGCCTTCATGACTATTGCTCCTTCATAGCTTTGAGTCTCCACATAAAAGCCTATTTTTTCAAAAAGTTCTTTCCATTCAATTTGAGAGAGATGAGGTCCCTGATGATATTGATGTTCAAAAGGCTCTACTGCTGTTAATATCCCACCTTTTTTTAATACTCTCTTGATTTCCATCAGGGCTAGTTTTAAATCTTCAAGGTGATGAAGCATGTAAAAACAGGTAACAGCATCCATAAAGTCGCTCTTAAAAGGAAGTGAATATATACTGCCTGTCTTGAACTCTAGATTCGGTACACCAAGAATCCTTGCATTCATTTGTGCCTGACCAGTATGAGAGTCGTGAATATCGACACCATAGATCTTTGAATCAGGGTTATTTTTTGCAATTTTAAGAGTTAGCGTTCCAAACCCACTGCCTATATCCAGAATCATTTCCCCTTTTATTTCTCGAAGCACAGCAGGAAGTACTCTTGCCCGCACGCGGGAGATCTGATCTTCAGGAAATTTTGCATTTTCCGCTCTTTCTGTATCTATTGATGTAAAGGGAAGGATTGCATAGATTTTTGATCCATTAACTGCCATCAAACCTTTTACGTAAGCAATACTAGTTTTTACTGTAAAAAGTTCAACAATTGAAACTCCGACATCTCTACAAAACCGCAGGTTCCACTCTGTTCTATTTTCAGGACCTTTATATTTTAAAGGAGTATGTACCACAAGGTAATGGGAATATTCGGGTCTGAAGTATGCAGAAATTGACTCAGATTCATTAAGGAATATCTCGCTGATACTATCTCTGAAAAGTGCAAGGATTTGGGAAGTCTCATCAACTTCATTTCTAACGCTTCCAATTTCTCTGAACATATCTTAAATCATCTCCATGTAACGTGAGGAAAATTCCTCCGGGGAATTAATTGAGGCGTGTTCTGAGGATATCCAAAGAGCATAGGAAATACAGGTGTCCGTCCCTTCGGCAGATTCAGATATTCAAGGATAGACGGCTGCTCTTGAAAAGCTAATAAGGCAGCTCCAACCCAACATGTTCCTACACCAAAGGCTTGTGCTGCAATTTCGAAGTAAGTCAATGCAATAATCGCATCAATCATGGTCATCGGTTTGTTCTCAGCAATATGGGCGATAATCATATGCGGGGCTCCTCGACAGATTATATCATTTCCTTTGTCCCACGCATCAACCATCATTGAGGCATAGGGAGAAAACATGGAATCACCGTTATTAACCAATTCCCTATGCCAATCAATAGTGCGCTCAGCGATCTCTCGCACCACATGAGGATCATGAATAACAAGCCATTCAACCAATTGACTATTTCCACCAGAAGGGGCATACCGGACAATGTCTAAGATCGACTCAATAGTTGTACGAGGTACTTGTGTCTGTTTATATGTCCGGATCGAACGCCGGCTTTTGAGGAAATGGCCAAGATTTTCGGGAGAGATCGCTCCTTTTGGGATTACAATTTCATGAGCTTTATTACTCCCATCAGCAAGCATAAGCGCTCCGGATGGGCAAAATGCTTCACAGTGTCCGCAGGAAACGCAAATTGCATCCATCCCCTCATGTACTCGGGGAAGCTGCATTTCATCTACTGGCTCGATAATACTATATGTGCAAACCTTAGAGCACACCCCACATTGTGAACAGAGATTAGAATTAACGTTTATCGTCATAAATTACCTTCTAAGACTCATTTTATCCAAATGTTAATATTTTACCTATAAGGTATTATTTGACCTAAACATTAATATATTATTCAGGATAACTTTTGTAACTATATATCCAAAAAGTATGTATTGGTGAATTTCACATGAAACATGAAAAGGAGTCAAAATGCAACGTAGATGAGTATGTTGAAGTGTTTGGAAATAAGTGGAATCTCCTTATAATCTCAAACTTGCGAGAAAATACTCTTCGATATACAGAACTGCAAAACAGAATGCACGGAATCAATGCTAAAACGATAACAACGCATCTCAGAAAACTTGAAGAATATGCAATCATTGAACGGAAAATCTATGCGGAAGTTCCACCTAGGGTAGAGTATTCATTAACAAAACGCGGAAAAGCACTCCTTCCTGTTCTTAAGGCGATGGCGGAATGGAGTAAAAAAATCCCTTATTGAAAATGACTGATAATGAAGCAAATGGTAAAACAGAAATTTGATTCTCTTTTTAACTAGTGCTTCAATTCCAAAATAGATCCATTATTTATTGGAAAAATTCGTAGTCGATGAATAGATTCCAAAGCCAAGTTTTGTGAACCTACTTCGGAATCGCAGTACTAGATCCTAAGAACTTTTCGGGATAAAAGAGGAAAATATCACTTTTATCAAAAAGGCCCTGCAAAGTGCCCTTATAAAGCTGCAAAAATCACAGGTTTTTAGTTCTCTTCAGATTTAAGCAGACCGTCGGCAGGAAAAATATAAGCTTATCCCATAACTCAAAACTTCTTCTCCAAATCTCGAATTCGGAATAATCAATGAGTTTCTAATTATGTAAAATAATTCTGAAACTCTTATTGATTTTGAGGATAGGCTGGGTTTGGTATAAGCTCCGTAAATATTCATGTTTGAAGTATTCTTTGTTTTAAAGATCTAATTAATCATGAGTTTAATAATGCCCACATGGTATCTGCTGTTGTAATATCGATCTGTTTATCAAAGAGCGTCGTTTCCGAATTCTGTCGTGCGTATTCTTATTACATTCTCCAGTGGTAGCACGAATATCTTGCCGCTTCCGATATAGCCGTCTTTATCTTTTGATCCTTTTTCTATTGCTTCAATTGTCGTTTGCAGAAAATCATCTTTCACCGCAATTTCAATTTTGATTTTATCAAGCAGGTTTACGTCGTATTTATCAGTTTTAATTCTATCAATATCCAGATGTCCTCCTTGGGCACCATATCCAGAAACAGATGACACTGTCAGTCCGTGTGCTCCAATTTTTTGAAGCTCTTTTTTGACACTTTCTAGCTTTTCTGGTCTTATCATTGCGATTACATATTTCATTTTTATCATCACTCAGCATCCGATTTCCTGTTTTATTCTATTTATAGTCTTCATATTAAAAATTAAACGATCTCTCAGAAAATTATTAATGATGTTAGTAATTTTAAGTATTTGTACAAGCTCATCCAAAAACCAATCTTATTTGCACATCAATAAGATTTTAAGAATTACTTTCATGATCGTAAGGCTATTGACTATTTAATATTAGAGATTTAAGGACGTAATTCTTAGTTTTGGGATGAGCTCATATTTTAATTGATTTTGTTGTCGAAGAAAAGTTCACTTCAATCAAAAAAACTCTCAAAAGGAAAAGATTACTTTAATCTAAAATACAGCCCTGCAAAGTGCTCCTTCTAAATCTGCAAAAATCACGGGTTTTTGGTTCTTATTTCTTAACCCCTTTCTTTAGTAAATCTATTCGTGGAAGATTTAACAGACAACCGGCAGGAAAAATATATTTGGAGCTAAAAATGTAAAGCGATTAGTTAACAACGGTTATCGGCGTAGTCGTCTATCCCCGCAGCAAGCTGCAGGGTATTTGACTGAGATAACCACTGTGATTCCTCCAGACAGGCGTTGTACGAGTCAGAAGAATGTGGTCATTGCGTTCATTAAACTTGCTCAAAATGTTACTCTGCATCGCATATGTTACATTCTTCGCAATTGTCACAGGTACCAGAGTCAGCATTTTGTATTATGAAATTTTTACCTGTTCTGTCAACCATGAAATCAATACTACCATCAGAAAAGCCGGCCGCCACATCTGGTGACATGACGATTTTAATACCATTATTCTCCGTGATTACATCATATTCATTTATGTTATCAGCAACTGCTAATCCATATTTAACATCTGCACTTGATCCAGTTATATAGATCCGTATCGCTGGTTGCGCGATCCCTTCTATGTCTAATAAAGATTTAAGCTCTGTAGCAGCTCTGTTTGTTATTTCTATCATTTGTATGCCCCCAATTTCCACATATAAATTGCCAATCTCTGATCATACATAAATTGGTAATTTATATAGAATTATTGAAGCTATTATATAAATACCCGGTTTTGTAATTGAGTTTATCCAAAACCAATTTTGTTACTACACAGGTATGAGTCTTCAGACTCACTTCATAATCTGAAGCTCGATTGATTGTCTATAATTTGATATTTGACAAATAATTTTGAGTTTTGATTAGCTCGTAAATTGAGTTGGTGATGAGAAAAGATTTTCATATTGTATTCTGCGGTCCAATTTCTTAAAACTCATTAGATTCAGAATCAGTTAACAGTTTCACTATAATCTGAAAACAGCACTCCAAAAGAAAAGAATCGCTTAATCTAAAGAAGCCCTGCAAAGTGCCCCTTCTAAATCTGCAAAAATCACGGGTTTTTATTTCTTCTTTCTTAACCCTTTTCTTTAACGAATCTATTCGGGGAAGATTTAGCAGACCACCGGCAGGAAAAATATATTTTAACTGAATTGAAAAAGGGAAAATACTATCGGTTTGTATTTAAGAGCCTGCTTTCGGATATATATTCTGAAATAAGGATACACACGAAAAACAAGTGGTTGAACCCAGAGAAGTCTTACTCCAAAAGAGCTTCGAATTCTTCCACAGTCAGCCCTGAAGCTTTTATCAAATTCCTTAAAAGGCCCGACTTCAGTTCTTTGTGCTTCGGGACAGTCAGCGTAACTTTTGAACCTTCTGTTCTCAGAACAACGTGACTTCCTACCTGCCGGTGAGGGAGCCAGCCAACTTTGGAAAAGGCTTTAATTGCCTGCATCCCGGAAATTACAGGAAGTCCAGACATTTAAGCAACCACATCAACTACTCTGCAGGAGGACTTCCCAATGCATTCCTGCAGTTCATCTTCTGCCAGGGACTCCAGGGATGCCTGAATCGCTTCTTTAATATTTTCAATAGCTTCTTCTACTGTATCTCCCTGAGAAAAACAGCCTGGCAAACCTGGGCAGCTGGCAACAAATCCCCCAACTTCTTCATCTTCCTCAAGAATAATTTTGAACCGCATAAAACCGATTATAAGGCTTTTTGCTTAAATTTGTATGGGTGAAAGGATTTAACATTTGGATATATTACACGAAAACAGAATTCAGTTGACAGGTTTTCACTTAAATCTGAAAACCGCCCCCAAAAGAAAAGAATCACTTTAATCTATACAGCTCTGAAAAGTGCTCCATATAAATCTGCAAAAATCATGGGTTTTTAGTTCTTTATTTTTTTCAAAAGGATTCGGGGAAGATTTAAGCAGACCGTCGGCAGAAAAAATATATTTTAACTGAATTGAATTGAAACTAAAACTCAAGTTTCCATCCTTAGTAATTATAAATACCACTACAGCAGATTAATATGCGGGTTACTATATAATACGTTGAAAAATAATTATTTTGGAAAGGTTGGTGTAATAATATGAAAGGATTTGCAATGCTTGAAATTGGAAAAGTAGGCTGGATTGATACTGAAAGGCCTTCTGCAGGCCCATATGATGCAATCGTGAAGCCTCTTGCGGTCGCGCCGTGTACATCAGATATTCATACAGTCTGGGAAGGTGCGCTTGGAGACCGCAAAAACATGATTTTAGGACACGAAGCTGTAGGTGTTATAGAAGAAATCGGATCAGAGGTCAAAGACTTCAAACCAGGTGATAAAGTAATTGTTCCTGCAATTACACCTGACTGGCGATCCATGGAGGCACAGGATGGAATGCCTATGCACTCAAATGGAATGCTTTCTGGATGGAAGTTTTCAAACTTCAAAAGTGGAGTCTTTGCAGAATGTTTCCATGTAAATGATGCAGATATGAATTTAGCTCTACTTCCAAAAGGAATGCCCCTCGAACAAGCTGTCATGCTATCAGATATGGCAACTACTGGAATACAGGGTGCAGAAATGGCAAATATTAAAACGGGCTCTACAGTTGCAGTCATAGGAATTGGCCCTGTTGGTCTGATGGCAGTGGCAGGTGCATCTATTCTTGGTGCAGGTAGGCTCATTGCAGTAGGAAGTCGAAAAGTCACTGTTGATCTTGCTCTGGAATATGGAGCATCTGAAACTATTGATTACAGAAAGGGTGGAATTGTTGAACAGATTCTTGAAAAGATGAATGGAAAAGGTGTGGATTCTGTAATCATAGCAGGAGGAAATGAAAACACAATTTCAGATGCAGTCAAAATTGTAAAACCTGGGGGCACGGTATCAAACGTCAACTACTTCGGAACCGGAGATATACTTCCTATTCCACGTATTGAATGGGGGTCGGGTATGTCTCATAAAGACATACGTGGTGGCCTGACAACCGGAGGTCGTCTGAGAATGGAAAGAATGGCAGACCTATGTACCTATGGAAGAATAAAACCAGAAAAAATGGTCACCCACGTATTCGAAGGATTCGACAAAATGAAAGAAGCTCTCATGCTCATGAAAGAAAAACCAAGAGATCTGATCAAACCTGTTGTTCTTCTGGATGAATAAGTGAGTCAACTACCTCTCCGTAAACTCTTCACAAAGCTCAGAGTTTTGAGGAAGAGGTATTCTCGCCTTATGGGATAAAGGATTGATCGGAAGGATTGATCAGATAGGATAGAGTCGTAAAAGTAGCTAATAGTTAGCCATTGTAAAATTTTCAGCGCCAAATTTGGAACTTCATTAATATACTCCAATTTTGGGAGGATTTTTCACTAAAATGACTCATTCCTTTCATCCTTTTCTTTCAACTTTTCATTCTTCATGCCTATTTGAAAAATTTTTCGAACTAACCAAAAGCCGGTTTGCCTTGAACCTTATAGTATTATAGATTTTCTTCACAATAGGAAGTCTAATGATTCTCCTTTTAATTTCTTAATTCTTTTTCCCTTAATACAATAGTAAATAATATACAAAGATTCTAGCGTTAACAGTGCTAAAGCTACATAAATAAGCAAGTTCTCCCATTTACTCTGTTGAGTTAAAACAGCGATGTTTTCATTCTTTTTTCTCAGCTTCCAACCATCAAGAACTTTGTATTCTATTTCTTGCCGCAATTTGTCTTCTGGAACGCGCATTATAATAATATTTGCCATGGATTTCATTCCTTTTCCTGAGTTAAAACAATAGGATAGGTTAGTAATATTTATCGTGGAATGCTTTTGAAAATAGAGTTAATGTAGAGCTTGTTCAAAAATTATATTTGCATGTAATGATTTCAAGGGAAATTTATTGTTGACAATAGAACTGCACTTACCTATAAAGTGTTTTTTCCCTTAAATCTCAAAAATCACAGCTCTTTTACTTCTTATTCGTAACAAAAGTATTTGGGGAAGATTTAAGTAGACCGCCTGCAGGAAAAAATATATTTCAAATGAGTTACAAAGGGCCGAAAAAAACGTTCTTTTCTTATTCGGCGGTCCAGTTTCAGCTAGTTCTAAGAGAATTAGAATTCAATTAACAAATTTTCACGTTAATTAGAAAATAGTCCCCTCGAAGACTTATCGATAAGAGCAAAACTGATCAGTCCTGGAAAGTTCTCCTTCACAAACTGCAAAAGCTCATAAGTTAAGAAAAAAGTATATTCGGGCTTATAGTGTATTAAAAAAGTGGAAAAGAAATAAGTGTTTATGTAAATCTAATTACACAAATTACACTTAGTATCTGTTATTTTCTCTGGGTGTTCTGTGATTAGGAAGACACTCTCTACAGTAAACCGGTCTTTCGGGGTCAGGTTTGAAAGGCACTTCTGTCTCAGCTTTACAGTCTGAACAGGTTGTCTTGTGCATTTCTCTTGGAGCACCGAAATTAGAATTAGAATTTCCTCTGAAGTTTCTGTCATTAAAAGCCATATTTGTTTCACCTTGTTTTAGTTGTTAGTTAATTGTTTAAAAATAAGATTGTATAGAACTCTTTGATTAAAAACAAAAATTGGTTTTTAATAACAGATGATTATACGTCTCTTTATTTATCAACACACACACATATCACTTAAAATATATAAACCTATCTATAATAATTAAAAAAAAATCATACTCTCTTAAATAAGATAGTCCCCTCTTTATTTCTTTATTCAGCGAAGGCTTGTAATTTCTTTCTCTAATAAATTTTAGATTCTGGTACATTTGCTTTATTAATCAGAAATTTTTAGTATATCAGTTCAAATTGAGGTTTATGTCAGTACTGTCAATTACAATGCTTCTTGACCCACTTTTTCTTTTAGGGCATAAATCATTCAATAATTCGAAAACAAAATCAGTAAACTATTGGGGTTCATATTTACTAAGAAGGCCATAAATTTCCTTTTCAGTGAGTACTGAACTGATTTTTAAAAAGGTTCTCAAGCTTTCCCTTTCTTTCAATTCCCTAATAGCATAGAAGATCTCACAGGAAAAAACATGCTCAAAAATACGATTTTAAGAGCAGGAACTGATTTTTGAGAGGGGCAGGATGTCCCTCTTCGTAAGTATTTGTCTGCAAGATCTAAAACCGAAAACATTTAATATTTCAGATAATAATTTCCATTTGAAATCTTCGTTTACTGGAATAAGCGGAGCTTCCATATTTTATCACCAGAGGAGGGTTTTAAGTCCTCCTCAATAAAATTTACATTTTATGCGACTTTAATTGGAATTTAAGTAAAAAATAAGATGTACTTTTTCTGGGGAAACCATTAATTGCCTTAATTAGTGGAAAAAAGAGAAAGAATCTTCAGTTTGATGGTGAATTTAAGAGGACCCTATACAGTATATAAAATTGCATAAGTTATTTCACAGAGGGGGCCTTAATTTCCCGGTTTTACTTTTTTTGTAGATAAATAAGGGAAATAACCCCGTAAACCGTTTCAAATCCAGATAAGCGTACGCTTGCTCTTTTTCAAGTGCTCTTTAAATAGTTAACCTATTTATAATGTCATTATTTTCTCTGTTAAGGTCGTTAGATTCCGATGCAGGCTATGAATCAGTTACTGCATTTCTTTCGCCTCACTCTTACCTGTTGTTGCAAAGAATAAGAACCCGGGGGTTTGCGCTGTGAAATACAGGAATCTGTTATCTTCCTCTGACAAGCTTACTGGTAATTGCTCCTATTTCCCGTCGTCGTATCTGTTGAGGGTAATAGAAAATTTATTGATATTCTTTTCCTGTATCCAGGATTTTTCAACCTTGAAATATATGGTAAAATTTTCGAGATTCTCAGAGATTGCATACCCACCGTCCGACCCAGATATTTAACGACCTGCAGACCTCGCCTGAGGGCTGCTCAGAGACAATTAATGATTTTTCTTTTAACACCTCGACTCTGGCTGTTATCTTACCAACTGTCTTAATCAATATAGGTTGCATTTATAGATTCACGCATATCTGCCTTTTGTTCTTGTAATCTCAAGCCCACTAATTTCCACGTCATCTGCTTGAAGGGAAAGCACATGCTTAAGCTTGGATTGGGTACAAAATATGAGTAACTGAAGTTATGGTCGATACACCGAACAGTTGCATATTATAAATATAGTTTTAGTCAGAATTGTGTTAAAAAGTACGTAATTAATCAGCTACCTTTGCTCCTAACTTATTTTTCTGCTACACTCAATGCTTATTATTTTCATACTGGTTAATATAAAAATCATTCATTTCGTGTTTTTTATGGAACGTGATGAAATTCTATTTCTCTGTCACTCTAATCCAGAGGCTATTCTTGATCATATAAATAGTCTTGAGACTGAATTGATTGCTTTTAAAGAAGAAGTTCGAAATCTAAAGGCTCTTTTGAATCAAAACAGTCAAAATAGTAATAGATCTCCTTCTACCGATACTTTTTTCCAGAAGAGAACTCAACATGACGAAAAAAGAGTGGTAGACGTCCTGGTGGTCAGAAAGGACATCCTGGATCTACACTAAAGACTTTTGATTCTCCTCATGAAATCGTAAACCTTCGCCTGTGTAACTGTAAATTTTGTGGTTACAGCCTTTAGGAGACTGAATCAAATGGTTACGAGAAACGGCAGGAAGTTGATCTTCCTGCCTTAAATTTCAGAGTTATTGAGTATCGCAGTGAGATCAAGAAATGTCCTTACTGTGGTTATAAAAACAAGGCTGATTTTCCAGAAAACGTAACAAAACCTGTTCAATATAGTCAGAAGATTCTGGCAATTGCAGTTTACCTGCGGGACTTTCAATTAATACCTTATGGGCGAATTTCAAGGATGCTTAAGGACCTTTTTGGATTGAGGATGAGTCCAGCTACGGTAAAGAGGGCAGAAAATAAGTGTTTCTACAATTTAAAAGAATTCACCAATTACATCAAGAAGCAATTGATCAAAGAAGATGTTATCCACGGTGATGAAACCGGAATGAGAGTCAATAGCCATAATGATTGGTGTCATGTAGTCTCTACGGCTAAATGGACCCTTTATTTCCATGATAGAAGTCGAGGGTCAAAAGCCATGGATAAAATGGGGATATTACCAGAATATCAGGGAACAATGACTCATGACTTCTGGAGTTCCTATTTCAAATATCCAATGTGCAAACATGCGATGTGCAATGCACATCTCAGGAGGGAACTTAAAGGAATTCATGATAATTTCAATCAAGATTGGGCTCAAGAGATGAGTAATCTGCTTGCAGAATCTAAAAAATATGCAGATAAAATGAGGGAATTGGGAAAGAAAATTGAAGGAAAAGAGATTGAAGCATTAAAAGAAAAATACAGAAGAATCGTAATGAAAGGAATTGAGGAAAATCCTCCGCCTAAAAGATTGAAATGTCAAAAAGGAAAGAGAGGAAGACCTCGTCAAAGTAAAGCAAAGAATCTACTTGACAGATTCATAAAATACGAGGAGGAAATTCTGAGGTTTGCTACAGACTTGAGAGTACCTTTCGATAACAATCAAGCAGAAAGAGATCTTAGGATGATAAGGGTTCAGCAAAAGATCTCGGGATCTTTTAGGACATCACAAGGAGCGGATGCTTTCTGTAGAAACAGAGGATACATTTCTACAATAATGAAAAATATGATGTCTATAATTGATTCACTTTATGCGGCACTTAAGGGAGCGCCGACAATACCTGAATAATTACCTTTTTGGAACCTTTTTTCATTAATTTTTCTCTTAGTGCATAGAAGCATTATTAGCTTAAATGTTGTTTTATCTGACTTTCCGCAGATGTCTGATTAATTTATCTATTTTCCTCCTTAATATATAAATATCTAAAATGTCGTATCTTGACTCTGAATTCATTATGTTTGTTACAACACGTTCTCTTGATCATCACGGAATCGTTTCTGGTATTTATGATGAACTTGAAATTGGAAAAGTGATTGATGAAGTGCTGCCCAAACTTGGGCAGCACAAGTTAGCTCATTCTATTGTAGTAAAGGCGATGATTCTCAACTGTCTTGGTTTCACTGACAGTCGCCTTTATATGTACTCTCAGTACTTTGAAACTCTTCCTGTTGAAAGGCTACTTGGTTCAGGAATCAGTGCGTCTGACCTTACTGATGATGTTTTAGGACGAACTCTTGACGAGATATATGGAGCAGATTCTACTCAACTTTTCATGAAACTTGCCTTGAAAATGATGGAAATTGTGAACATCAAGACTCAACTTCTCCAAAGTGACACTACTAATTTTAGCGTTTATGGTGACTACAAACATATCGATGGCAGTTTTGACATCGAAATTACATACGGTCATGCAAAAGACGGTAGAGATGACCTGAAACGTTTTGGACTTGGAATAATTACAAATCAGTATGGAATCCCGTTATTTGCAAAAGCTTACTCTGGTAATGCATCAGACAAAGAAATCATAATTGAGGCAATGAAAAAGCTTCAGGAAAACATAACTTTCCCTGATGATGTTTATTACATAGCTGACAGTGCTCTATACTCTGACAATAACATCAAATCAATGAGAAAAGGCATGAAGTGGATTACTCGTGTCCCTTCAACCCTAAATCTTTCAAAAGATTTGTTGATTTCTGATCTTGAGTTCAAACAGGGAGAGGACTCACGCTATTCATTTTATGAAACTATTGTTGAATATGGTGGTATCGAGCAAAAATGGGTAGTTGTTCACTCCACTGAGATGCAGAAAAGAAAGGACATTACTTTTGAAATGAAAATCCAGAAGAAGGTTCTGGAATCTCAGAAAGATCTCAAAGATCTAAAAAAGATAAAGTTTGCCTGTGAAGAGGATGCCAGAGCAGCCCTGGAAAGATGGAATAAAGAGAATCCGCACTGTTTGCTGGAAACCGTAGAGATTTCCACGGTTTCAACAAGGGAAAACGGCAGGAGAGGAAGGCCAAAGAAGGATGAAAAGCTTATCATCCACTATGTTGTAAATGCAAAAGCAGTCAGGAACGAAGAAATTGCACTGAATGAAAAAGAGTATCAGGGAAGGTTTATAATCGCGAGCAATGGCCTCACTCTTGATGCTGAAAAGATGCTGGAACATTACAAGAACCAGAGTAAGGTGGAAAAAGGGTTCAGGTTCATAAAGGATAAAAGTTTCAGGGTTTCCGAAGTTTATTTGAAAAAACCTCAAAGAATTGAAGCTCTCTCAATGGTAATGGTCTTAACTCTGATGGTTTATTCGGTAGCGGAATGGAAGCTAAGAGAAAGGCTAAAAGAAACAGGGGAAACAATACCTGACCAGGTAAAGAAACAAACTCAAAAGCCCACATTGAAGTGGGCTTTTATGCTGATGAGAGAGATTACAGAAGTAAAAATGGAAGTGGACTCAAAAGTGGTAACTCAAATTGCCAACATGGATGAAGTTAAGGGCAAGATAATAAGGTTGATGGGAAAAAATTGTGAAAAATACTACTTTTGAGGAGAGATCTGCGGAAAGTCGGAATAATCAATGTGGAAAGTAGATATGGGTGTCTGGTCTATAAGAACATTAGAAAGAGGAAGGTTATGGCATACAGGCCAGAAAATCCCGCATGATAACTATTACTTTTACATTCAGTTAATTCCTGTCAAAGGACATGTAAGAAGCTACAAAAACGGTCAGAAAATACAGTCATTTTCTTGTAAGAAAGGAAATTAAGGAGTCTCAAAAATGTTAACTGACTAAATAGGGAGCACCGAATTTCAAGACACGCTCTAATTTCAAATTACCTTAGGTTTTGTAAGAATGCTTGTAATTGACATCAACAGACTAAGATAGGCTATGTAGATAGTTTTTCAAGGCTATTCGATCACAAAGACAAATTCTTAAATTTATATACAAATTTCATACCACAAGAGAACAATGCCGAACCAATCCCAACATAAAAGAATCCTATGAAAAAAGCTGGCAAAAGACTAAATTTCCGAATAGTAATTCCACCTAATACCATTACCACCATAATCAGGTATGACTTTTTATCAAAAAATTCCATAACAAACATTTTCTTTTTATTATCCTTACTTATTCGAATCGTGTGCTTTTCAACTAATTTAGAGAAAACGAAAAAATAAAATACTGAAAATACTGAAGCAGCTAAAAAAACACTAAAAATATATTCCCCTTGATTTATAAAAAGTGGTAATCCAGTCTTCATTACCATTATTCCAGCAAACATCCAAACGACGCCTGCAATCAAAATTAAATATTTATTAGGAATCGATGATTTCTGTTTGAAGTTGTTCATATTTGCTATTTAACCTTGCATTCATGACATAAAAACGTATAGTATTATGGCTCTGCAGAAAACTTATATTTTAACTGAAACTGCAGATAACACATATGCACGTGTATAATCCATCTACATTCATCTGTGCCCACTTGTGGTTTTTAACCGAGGGAAGGGATTTCAACAGAAAACGTCAACTACTTCAGGATATAGCCAAAATTAAAATGGTCGTGCACTATTTAATATGTGCAAAATTTTAGTAAATTCAAAGATCTTAATTCAAAAATAATATTTTGGATCTAACATACAATTGATATGAAGTATTGAACAATTCGTAACACTTAATTTATATACGTTTCTAATAAGATTTTAAAAGGAATTGAAGCTATGAATATGATCAAAAAAGGACAAGTAAATGATCTTAACTCTGTTCTTAATGAAGTCAAATACATTAATCAATTGTTTGGTATAATTTTATAATGTTGATATATTCACTCGGATCTTTTGATTTTTATTCATTACTTATAGATTTACATATTTTTTGAATTTTTTGCAACGGAACCAAAGGTATGATTTAACATGCCTTACATGCAAATCTATTTTCTTTTTCTGAAATTAAATAGGGAGATTATTCTCCCTTAAGTAATTCAATAATAAATTCTAAAAGTTTTATTACAACATTCCTGGTAGGTTCATCTATTTTTTCTTCCGAAGTTGTACCTGTCTGTTTAAGAACTTTATCTATAACTACTGGCTTGCTTGTAATTGCAAACGTAGAATATTCAGATACCTCAGCGGTGAAATAGACGAACTGTGAGTCCTCGCTTGTTATGGTTACTGGAACTTCAACCCATTTTCCACCTTCATACATGTTCAGAACAATGGAAGACCCATTTAAGTTATTTTTTATAAGCCAGGTCTTTTCAACTTTAAAGTCAACTGCCGCATCTTCAATATTATTATTTACTTTTGCATTGTCTATCCATATGTTGAACGATTTGTATACATTGCCTACAGGTGGTGTTTTTAAATATTCATCATCCTTTATGTCTTGGACAATAATCTTTGTCTTGCCAGAATCTTTTGATACAAAATTAATGTTGTTGACGATTGAGCTTTCTGTGAAAGCAACATTAGTGTTCTGACTATTATCTACATTTACATTAGTCGTTTCAACAGTCTGAATAATTGTCTGAGAATTATCCGAATAGTTATACGAATTGTCATTCACCTGTGTGCTGTTATCCAGGTCTGTAGTTTCAGATATGTCGGTGTCATAATCATTAATTGTATTATCAATTATTGTTACATCGTTATCATTGGTTGTGGTATCGATATCGGTGTTGGTTTCATTGTATATAACCGGCCCATCGCTGAAGATAATATCATCTTCACCATCGGCTATAATTGTAGTATCTTCATTTTCTATATTAGTCTCTTTGTAATCTATATTTGATATGACGGTAGAGTTATCAACTGAATCTTCAGCTGCGCAAAGGCATGTTCCAAAGCTCACCATTAATATAAACAGAGCAGATAAAATTGCAATAAAACGTCTTATCATTCTCAAAGTCTCCTATTCCACTACCACTGATGCAGTTATTCTGCAAAAATAGTGCATAGAAATTATATAAATACTAATATAAGTAAGGGGTAGTAATTAATCGGTTTCTTATTGACAAATGGGTTTTCCATTGCAAAAAATCCTCTTTACTGATACAATAGAATAAAAAGAAAACCAAAGATAGTAATATGCTATCTAATTCCTTTAAATGGAAACATTTTGCAGGAGAAATCATCTTATTAAACGTAAGATGGCACTTGAATTATGCATTGAGTTATAAAAATTTAGAGGAAATAATGGCAGAAAGAGGAATTCAAGTTGATCACAATATTATAATGAGATGGGTGCATCAAAGTTTCCCTGAATATAAAAGAAGATAAGAAGGCATTTAAGAACAACTAATAACTCATGAAGAGTTGATGAAACCTATATCAAAGTAAAAGGTAAATGGAAATATTTCTATCGAGCAGTTGACTCAAATGGAGATACATTGATTTCATGTTAAGTGCAAAACGAAACCGAAAAGCAGCGAAGAGATTCTTTAAGAAAACTTTGAGTTCTGATCATAATCAAATTCCGAGAGTAATAACCGTTGATAAGAATCCAGCTTATCCACCTGCTATAGATCAACTGAAAAATGATAAAATACTACCTATAGTCAAGAGGCTAAATAATGCGACATTTTGTGTGTGAATGTATGTTTCCCCCAAAACTCATCCAGTTCTTCCTTCAATACTTTAACATTCTTGAATGATTTTATTGACGTTAAATCTTCTCTTGTCGTTTTCCAACAATATTCTGTTGGGTTCCTATCTGGAGTAGCTGGAGGGAAAAGCAATATTTGCAACCAATATTTGTTTTTTTGAAAGAATTCCCTTGCCTTTTTTGATTTATGCCACGGCGGAAACATTTCATAGAGAGATCCTGGAATATGTGTGTTTAGATTGTCCATTACCAGCGTAATTTTATCTGCATTTTCCTGTTGAAGTGCAATTTCTTCCAGAAAACAAGCCCAATCTCGCTTTGTTTTCCTTTCAGTAATTTTCACCACACGTTTTCCTGACAACGGTTCACAGGCGATGAATATATTACACATTCCACAACGTTTGTATTCATAATCATACCTGGCTGGTTTCCCAGGTGAACAGGGGACAGGAATCCTGGTTTCTGCGATCAGTTGTTTTGGGGATTCGTCCATACATACAACAGGATTTCGTGGATCAAATGGGCGCTTATATACATCAAGAACCATTTCCATATTTGCAACAAAGCTACTGTTCTGTTCCGGGGGAATTACCCATCCTTTCCTTTGCCAGGGTTTGATTTCGTTTTTTTAATATAAGACGTACTGTCTCATGGGAGATGTTCTCGATATAGCCAAGCTCTATAACCTGATCAGCTAACAATCTCAAAGACCATCTTGCAAAACCTTCAGGGGTTTGCTGCAACTAAGGGCAACTAAATGGGCTTCAAAATCACCATCAACTTTTTTAGCATAAATACGATCTCTTTTTTTCCATAAAGGGCAACTTCAAGACCTTCCTCAACAAATCGCTTCTTTACGCGATCAATTTTTCTCATACTGATGTTCAGGATACGTGAGATTTCTTCATTGGTTGAATGGTTAACATTCCATTCACCTTTATCACAATTAAGTAAGATCAGAGCATTGAGAATTTTTTGAGAGCTATGATTACCAGTTGAGGTAAGTTCACAAAGAGCTTCACGTTCATCTGTAGTGAGTGTAACAGTGTATCTATTCATAAGTAATCCCTAAGATTATTTATGAATAAGATACAAGATAAATATTACGACATTTTGAGGTTGACTCGACACTAGTACCAAGGATATTGGTCCTGAACATTTCATAGTTACAGATTATTATGAGGGTAAGTTCACATTAACTGATGATGGAAAGGCTATAGGACATGTCGAAAATACTACTCTTGATGAGTTGCTAAGTACAATTAATCAAACCATTAATAAGACAAATGATACCGGAATGTCAGATACTACAGAAACGGTAAGTAAGCAGGAAGGAAACTCCAATTCTACTCCGGAATCAAAAACTGCTCCATTTATAGGATCTCTATGGGCGCTTGCAACAGTTATTGGGGCAGTCGGTTATGTGAGAAAAACGAAGTAATAAATTGTAAATCTTCCATATCTAATTTAATGAGCAGGTGATGTGGTGCCAATCTTGGCACTTGTAGAAGAAATTGTCCCTCGGATATGTAGAAAACTGTTTCTGCACCTGTTATTAATATTTATCTGCGGGTTCGCTCGGGCAGCTCGGAAATATAAATATATATTGAAAAGAAAAAGTTTGAGCCAGTAAAGTAAATCCTAAAAACTGAACCCTAAAACAACGATGTATATCTGTTATTTCAAATGAGTTTATTAGGGCTTCCATAAGCCTCGCATATTTTAGGATAAATACCTGAGTATCCCGTAAGATTGGCTGCGTGGATTAGAGTGGCTTCCAGTAATAAGTATGTAGAATAAAGGTCCGGTAGGATAAAAAGGAGATTGGAGTGGTTGCCTTGTTAATATTATGGCATCAAGCTTTTGGAGTTAAGAATGGTCACAATGTTTGGAGTTGAAATAAGGGCAACCACGAGCTAAAAGCCTATAATTACATTCTAGAGTAACCATTTTATATTTTTTGGAATCGTTAGTAGTGCCATTAAGAGCCTATCTGAAAAAACCTAAATATTATTACAAATGGTGTTTTATATATTTAAAGAGCGAAATTATTTTGGAATAAAACATCCTTTTGCTGTCAGCAAAAAAGATATTAACGATCTCTCATGACCCCTTCTTTGCTGATAACAAAAGAGATTATATTATTTAACCGAATTGTAAGCCCATTCGATCCATTCACAGAGGCATTGTAAATCCTCTTTCTCGGCGGTAGCACCGCACCAGATGCGCAAACCCAAAGGAGCATCCCGGTAAGAAGCGATGTCATAAGCAGCTTTTTCTTCCTGAAGCGTGTTAATCAGTGCTTTAAGCTTTTCGTCGGATAAATCAACTTTAAAGCAGACACTGGTGTTGGACCTTATCTCTTTTGTTTCCGCTAAAAAATGGATCCAGTTGTTTTTAGCAACAAATGCCTCAAAGACCGCCAGATTTTCATTTGCCCGTTGGATAAGTTTTTTAAGCCCTCCGATAGACTCTGCCCATTTTAATGCTGCCAGCCAATCTTCATTAGCCAGCATGGATGGGGTGTTAATAGTAGAGCCTTCAAAAATCTCCTTAATCAGTTTACCACCTTTGGTCAGTCGGAAAATTTTGGGCAATGGCCAGGTAGGAGTATAGCTTTCTAACCGCTGAACGGCCCGCGGAGATAAAATCAGCATCCCGTGTGCACCTTCCCCACCTAAAACCTTCTGCCATGAGAAGGTAATGACATCCAATTTACAGTAGGGTATATCCATAGCAAATACAGCAGAGGTGGCATCGCAAAGCGTGAGCCCTTCCCGATTATCAGGAATCCAGTCGCCGTTGGGTACTTTGACTCCGCTAGTAGTCCCATTCCAGACAAAGACGACATCATTCTTGAAATCGACCTTCTTTAAATCTGGTAATTTCCCGTATTCTGCCTCAAAAACTCGAATATCTTTTAATTTTAACTGTTTAGTGATGTCGGTTGCCCATTCTTTACTGAAAGATTCCCAAACCAGAACATCAACCCCGCGGCATCCCAGCATAGACCACATGCACATTTCAAAAGCGCCTGTATCGGAAGCCGGTACAATACCTACCAGATAATCATCAGGAAGTCCAAGCATATCTCTTGTTCTTTTAATTGCTTCAGCTAATTTTTCCTTGCCGAATTTGCTCCGGTGTGACCGGCCAAAAGGTGTATCTTTCAGCTCTTCAACAGAATACCCTGGATGTTTGGCACAAGGTCCTGAAGAAAAACAAGGATTTTTAGGAACTCTTGTTGGTTTCATTTTATCTTTTCCTTTTTTGGTACTGTTATGTCTTTGGGGGATAAGAAATTTTCCAGCTACAGGCGAACATGCAATTATAGCCATCCCCCGAAGACTTAACAGTACCTTTTATTTATTACAAGGAAGCGCAAAGGGTCACGAATACTCCGTCCTTTACAGGTTGTCCAACAATTTAATAAGCTGGTCTGTACGTACTCATTTTCACTTCTTGCGAGCCCTCCGGGATACATATGGTCCATCTAGCTACGAACGATAGCCCTGGCCTTTGTGCATGGCTTCCAGGTATATGTACGTGGCTCTAGGCAGGGATAAACGCACCAGCCTTCCAAATATCCCCGAAGCTTGCAGAGCACTTTATCGGCATTAAAAATCTACTTACAGGGCTTCTGGAAGCAGGGAAATAAATTGCCTAGGAAGGGTGTGTACGATGGCTGTAGGCCTTTAGCGTAGTTACTATATACGCACGAAGAAGGCTATGGGGTAGTGCAAGAGCGTTTTTCGGGCTTGATTTTGGAGTAGTGAACCTGGGATAAAAAAGAAAAGGAGATAGAAGTGGTTGCCTTGTTAATTTTATGGTATCAGGTTTCCATGTGTATAAATGGTCAAACGGTTGGAGTTGAAAATTAGAGCAACCACTGGCTAAAAGCCTATTAATTACATTCATTTGAAACAGTTTATATTTTTTGGAACCGCTGTTGTGGACGCTTTTTATTAGCATTCTTGTGCGAATTGTCTTATTCTGTCATGTATGGTTCCACAGCCAACAAAAAAAGGTTTTTTCGTAACTGTGATAGTAAGAATGGACTCTCCATTCCATTCAAAATCCGCAGCGATTCCATTGCCGGAAAGTTCTCCACTTTCTCCCGATGGGACATAGATGCCGTACTCCTGAAGACCTTGCTTCATGCATTCAAATCTATCAGGTGTAACACCAGAATATGTTACGGATTCGCAACCTCCTCCAAACTGTGCTTGTGCTAATCCAACAGAAAAAGTTAAGCATAGCACTAGGAGACAAGCTATCGATTTGCTTTTCATTCTTAACCCCCAATATTAATTTGACTTTTCGAGTAGACAGCTTAATAGACAGCTTAATACAGACTGAACTACATAAAGCACAAATTAATTCAATGAATTTTAATATATTAATTAATAATAATCATGTGGTTTATAAGTAGTTATTCTCTGTTTACAATAAGGTTTCGTACTACTGCCATAAGTTATAATGTTGCCTTCTCACACGCTATATGCTTAGTAACAGCGGAAAATTCAGTGTATAGTAGACAATACAAAGGATTCTAAAAAATCAACGAAAAAGTTTCAATTTAAATATTCTTTTAGGCCAAAGCTAGCTTAACAGAATTAAGTATCAAAGCACCTCAGTTATTGGAGCTATATTGATATATAAAAGACATTATATTTATCTGCATGAGGGTAATGAGGAGACTGAACACTTTTATTCTGTTAATCTTGATACTTTTTATCGCATATATTCGATACCTAACTGATTTTTATATCTCCGAGGACCGGTATCTACTGGATGCATTTCTCATCTCTTTAATTGTAGTTTTTCTAGCCTATATAATAAATTCAATTACCGGAAATTTTATTCTTAGAAGAATATCGACTGCCAGAGAGAGGTACACTCTGAGGAAAACTGCATCTATACTTATTACAGTACTTGCTCTTGCCTTCCTTTTTGCGATCTGGATTGAGAGAACTAGCACCCTGTTTATTGCCTACGGAATTCTGAGCGCCGGAGTTGCAATTGCACTTCAGGATGTTCTGAGGAATATAGCAGGAGGAATTCTCCTGGTTGTAGCTCGTCCTTTTAAAGCAGGAGATAGAATTCAGGTGGGAGATACCACAGGCGATGTGCTGGATATAGGAAGTTTCAACACTACAATTATGGAAATCAGAGAATGGGTGGATGCAGATCAGTACACTGGCAGAATTCTCAGTGTTCCGAATAGTTTTGCTCTCAACCAGACAATAAAAAATTATACAAGGGATTATTCGTTCATCTGGGATGAAATCCGCATCCTACTGATTTATGGCAGCAACTGGAAAAAAGCTAAAGAAATTGCTCTCAGAGCTGCAGGCCCAGTTGTAGGAGAGTTCGAAGACCTGGCACGGAGAGAACTCCTGCTTATGGGAAAAAGATACTTCTTTACGACCTACGAAGTACGAACAAACCTTTATATGAAAATGGAGGAAAACTGGATCGAAATGCGGTTAAGATATGTAGTAGAGCCCAGGAAAAGGAGAGCCATCAGCCATCTTTTAATCTCAAATATTCTTGAAGCTCTTGAGAAAGAAGAGGATATTATGGTGGGGACCGCAGTAGGTGTCGATATAATTAACACTTCAGAGAAGGGTCCATAAGGCATCCTTCTTTTTAACCGCTGACACCCCCGAAATCACATCCGGAATAATAAAATAGATGCAGATACTCGTAAAACATTTTATCTCAATATCTAGTGCACCGATTCCAAAACGAATCCATTAATGAAAGAAAAAATTCATTGATCAATGGACAGATTTAAAGGTGCAGGTTTGTGAGTGTATTTTGGAATCGAAGCACTAGAGATCATAAGAAGAGGTGCAATTAGTTTAAACTAATATCCATAAATTCACTCGTTTTAAAGGGGAGAACTATAGCTATGGGCTTATTCTTCAATAGCTGGAATGATCTGGTAAGGGTCTTAGTACTCGGAATTTTGGGATACATCTCACTTGTACTCTTATTAAAAGTTTCCGGAAACCGCACACTTTCTAAACTTAATGCATTTGATTTTGTAATAACAATTGCACTCGGATCTACGTTCGGATCACTTCTTCTGAATAAAAGCGTTGCACTCGTAGAAGGAGTAACTGCTTTTGCAGTCCTGATAGGTCTGCAATATACAGTTGCCTGGATAACAATAAGGTCAGATACTGTTAAAAGAATAATAAAAAATGAGCCATCCCTTGTATATTATAATGGAGAATATCTTAAAGATTCTATGAAGTGTTCTAGAGTTATTGAAAGTGAAATCCAGCAGTCTGTGAGGAATCAAGGATATGCTAATCTGGAAAGTGTAGAGGCTGTTGTCCTTGAGACTGATGGCAGTTTCTCAATCATAAGTCAATCGGAGAACGAAGGTAAAAAACTTGATATTTCCGGACTGAGAGTTTAAATAACTGGTTTACTTGAAAGCATATCCTATGTTACAGATTTCAAATGAGACTAGATAAGTTTAAAATCTGGAATTTCTCTGGGAATTTATACTAGATTCGGAATCTTTTCTGGCCCTTTTGTCTGACCTGACGTTTCCTCGAGTATCTGATTCATATTCTTCTTCTATTGGGGGAATATTCAGAACATGGAGTTGCGGAGCCCTGATCCCATTCTTTTGGAGTTCGATCCAGGCCCTTGTGTGTACATCGGATTCAAACTCAAATTCATCTCTTAGATCATTAACGTAAGCTTTGGCCCGCAACCTGGTGTAAAATGGCAGGGATTTGTGTAGCAGGATAACAGGGTTTTTCCTGGAGATAAAAACATATTTTGAGCTCACAACGGCTTCTCTTAAAACTCTCATTGAAGTTTTTACATCTGACTCCGACGCGATATAGAGGTCTATTACAACCATCATTTCCGAAGCCCCATAGTTTCCACTGGCAACGGCCTCATCAAAAATAAGGCTGTTTGGAGCTGTAATAGTATTATCATCCGGTGTGACGAGTTTTGTTGCCCTTAGCCCTATATCAGTAACCTCACCATAATAGTCCCCAATGGTAATTTTGTCTCCTACATGGTAAGGTTTTTCAAATGTAATTACAACTCCTCCGACAAAGTCTGCAAAAAGGTCTTTTAGCCCAAAACCAATGCCTGCACCAATAAGTCCTGTCAAGAGAAACAGTTCTGGCCCAAATATTTTTAATATTTCCGTAAGGAAGTAATAAAAAGCAATAATATAAATTCCAAACTTTACTGCAGGAATAACCATTTTTACTTTTACCCTACCACTACGGCTCATTTTTTCCGAAGCTTTTGATAGTATGGTTGTGATAATTCTACCAAGTATGTACGCGAGGAAAAAATCAGAAGTATATTTACGATTGTTTGTGTCTCTATGGATCTGAGAGTCTCCAGAAGTTGCTCCCTGCTTGTGTCTACAGTGTTTCTATCTACCATTTACCATACCAGCCTTAACTTTTCCAGATATGCAATCACACTCCTCAAGGCTTCAGGTCTGATTCGGAAGGAATTATCTTCACTTTGGGAAACTAGTTCCTGGTTTAGAAGCCGGAAGAGAACTTTGTCGGTTCTTAATGCAGAATCTATCATCTCGATTATTTCACTCATTTTCAGGCTTTGGTATGAGAGAATAAGGCTTAGGACAAACGCCTCTTCGTGTTCAAGCTCTATATTGTACGAAAAGTTGCCTATGTTATCCGGCTTTATGTGAGGATAATCTAGCCCAAGTTCCCAGACTCTTAGTGCAACACCAGGGTTACCTTTTGATTCCAGGTGAATTTTTTCGAATATCCTGTTCTCAGCGATTTTTTCTTTTTCTTCCTGTTCCTTTTTTCTTCTTCTTTTTCATTCAGAAAATATTTCTTAAGATAATGAGTGTTTATTCTCAAAATAGGGATTGCAATTTTCCTGCCTATGGAGGAGAGTTCAATCGGATACTCCGTTATATACATAAAGGGTTCTTTTTCTAACTCCCCACCACTATCAAATATAATTTCCCCTTCTTCATATCTTCCGAGAATAAAGGGTTTAAGATCTTTTTTTCAAAAGGAGGAATAATGATCTGTATCGGAAAGTATTTTCCAAGATCAAAGGCCTCATTAAGGTATTTCCAGGAATAAAGGTTCCATGTAGTGACAAATATCCTGTTCTGAGAACTAACCATATCCAGAAACTCGTAAAATATCTCGAAGCCACCAGGTTTTCTCACGTAAAGAAAGTGACAGTTATCCAGAAGTACTACCCTTTTTGTGTCTTCGGGGAGGAAAATTTCCTTTTTATCCCGGACAATTTCAGAGAAAGTAAATTTTGTCGCCCTGTTTAGGTTTAGTTTCTCAATCTCATTAATTAGAGTGGTTTTTCCACCAAACAGTCCGGCTATAATGGCTACGTTAAGTTTTTTTCCAACCTCAAAGTCAGCAATTGCTACCTGGATTTCTCCTATTTCTTCCCGCAGTCCGAGAATCTCGCCGAAACCCTTTTCATCGATATTGTTAATGTGAGCCTCCACTGCATCCCCTATCTTATATTTAGTATATTATACTTAATAGGTGTCTCTATAAGATCGAAGATTGTTACTCTCAGTCTAAACTCATGCAACCATTATTCTAAATCAATGAAATTAGATGGAATATGTGTTTGTAGCCAAAAATTAAGAGTTGGAGTCTTGAAACTCCTTCTTGAAATGCAATTACTCATTTCCTGACTTTTCTAAATTAGACTTTCCGCAAAGTTTTGTGAAATAAGTTGCGTTTACTCCGTGAAGAACAATTGACATGCATATCACCAAGCTAACAACTGGCCACAATTCTTCAATTCCTGTTTGTCTCATTGAGAATCGAGCATAATAGAAAGCTGCTACTCCAATAGGACCAAACCAACCCACAAAAAGGATATCCCGGTTGTTTTTTCTTTTTTGGTCTTATATGCCTTTCACTTTGATTTTACTATGATACGTTTTTCAGGGTATGCTATCTTGCTTCTTTTGCCAATAAAAGACTCTTCCAGATCAGTAGCCATCTGTTGAGCCAATAAAATCGGAATGCCCATAATCATTAATTCTTGGGGTAGCCAGGGATTTCCTGTCGGATCAACAGGCCCGACATAAGCTGAGTCCTTGGGTGCATTCTCTGCCATGCCAGCGGGGAAAGCAAGCATCATGGAACAGGTAGGTCCACCAGGTATCACCGTCTTAAAGAATATGTCAGAACTGTTGAATTGTGCAAGACCGCATAAGTTCCTTATTTGTTCGCTCTCTGCAAAAAGAATAAGCGATCTGATTTTTTCAGGTGCTATGTTATCATTGCAAGGACCGATGACGGTGTATTTACCAGGTGGAATTATTTTCCCTGCACGTTTCATGCTCTCTTCAAATAGTTCTGGCGACGCCTTTAAGTGTTCGGCAGCCCCACCATGGAAGTCAGGCGTGCCCACAGTCACGAAGTATTTCAGTTTCGGATGAGGTTCACTCAACCCCATCCATACAAGTCCACCTACGCAGCACTGCTCATGGGCTGCTTCAATATATATTGGAGGTGTCTCTTCAAAAAGAGCAGAAGTGTAAATTGCCTTTGCTATACAGCGGTCTACCTTGTATGATGGTACTGCTCCCTCAGGAATTTCATCCGTGCCATAGACACATAGAGGACGTAGTTTCAACCTTCCGGCTTCTGTAAGCTTTTTCCCTAGTTCTTCAAGGTTTAGCATAATGAACCCACCAATTAATTAGCTAACATACATATTTTGAAAATTATTAAAAATATGTGTAATTATTCAGGTATTGTCGGCGCTCCCTTAAGTGCCGCATAAAGTGAATCAATTATAGACATCATATTTTTCATTATTGTAGAAATGTATCCTCTGTTTCTACAGAAAGCATCCGCTCCTTGTGGTGTCCTAAAAGATCCCGAGATATTTTGCTGAACCCTTATCATCCTAAGATCTCTTTCTGCTTGATTGTTATCGAAAGGTACTCTCAAGTCTGTAGCAAACCTCAGAATTTCCTCCTCGTATTTTATGAATCTGTCAAGTAGATTCTTTGCTTTACTTTGACGAGGTCTTCCTCTCTTTCCTTTTTGACATTTCAATCTTTTAGGCGGAGGATTTTCCTCAATTCCTTTCATTACGATTCTTCTGTATTTTTCTTTTAATGCTTCAATCTCTTTTCCTTCAATTTTCTTTCCCAATTCCCTCATTTTATCTGCATATTTTTTAGATTCTGTAAGCAGATTACTCATCTCTTGAGCCCAATCTTGATTGAAATTATCATGAATTCCTTTAAGTTCCCTCCTGAGATGTGCATTGCACATCGCATGTTTGCACATTGGATATTTGAAATAGGAACTCCAGAAGTCATGAGTCATTGTTCCCTGATATTCTGGTAATATCCCCATTTTATCCATGGCTTTTGACCCTCGACTTCTATCATGGAAATAAAGGGTCCATTTAGCCGTAGAGACTACATGACACCAATCATTATGGCTATTGACTCTCATTCCGGTTTCATCACCGTGGATAACATCTTCTTTGATCAATTGCTTCTTGATGTAATTGGTGAATTCTTTTAAATTGTAGAAACACTTATTTTCTGCCCTCTTTACCGTAGCTGGACTCATCCTCAATCCAAAAAGGTCCTTAAGCATCCTTGAAATTCGCCCATAAGGTATTAATTGAAAGTCCCGCAGGTAAACTGCAATTGCCAGAATCTTCTGACTATATTGAACAGGTTTTGTTACGTTTTCTGGAAAATCAGCCTTGTTTTTATAACCACAGTAAGGACATTTCTTGATCTCACTGCGATACTCAATAACTCTGAAATTTAAGGCAGGAAGATCAACTTCCTGCCGTTTCTCGTAACCATTTGATTCAGTCTCCTAAAGGCTGTAACCACAAAATTTACAGTTACACAGGCGAAGGTTTACGATTTCATGAGGAGAATCAAAAGTCTTTAGTGTAGATCCAGGATGTCCTTTCTGACCACCAGGACGTCTACCACTCTTTTTTCGTCATGTTGAGTTCTCTTCTGGAAAAAAGTATCGGTAGAAGGAGATCTATTACTATTTTGACTGTTTTGATTCAAAAGAGCCTTTAGATCCTGGCTTTGACAGTTAGATAAAAATAAGTGCTCTTTGTTTTGTATTATTCGGTCAAATGAATATAAACACAAAACGAAAAGCATTTCCTACTATTCTTAACAAGAATATATGCGTTCCTATCGGACCGATGCTTAGTATTCGTAACAAAATAGATTGAGTATTTTTTTATATAAGTTAATCCTATTTGGTCTATATGCTTGAGGAAATTATTTCCAAAAAATATAACTTGCTAAAACCTTTTCTTGATGAAAAAAGCAAACGTTTATTTGCAGCTGCAGAAGCGCTTAGTATTGGCAAAGGCAACATCAGCATAGTTTCTCGTGCAACTGGTATTTCTGAAAATACAATTAAAAAAGGTTGCACTGAACTGGAAAGTGGCAAATCTCTTTCTGATAATAAAATACGTGCTCCTGGAGGAGGTCGTAAAAAGATTGTTGAGAAAGACCCTACTCTTTTGTCCGATCTTGAGGCACTTATTGAACCAACAAGTCGTGGGGATCCGGAATCTCCTTTACTCTGGACTTGTAAAAGTCTTCGAAATATAGCAGGGGAACTTCAGAATATCGGACATAAAGTAAGCCATACAAGAGTTGCGGATATGCTTCACATGCTTGGTTACAGTTTACAAGCGAATAAGAAAACCATAGAAGGAACTGAGCATCCTGATCGTGACAAACAATTTGAGCATATAAGTGAAAAATGTAAAATATTTCAAGGTGAACATCAGCCTGTAATCTCAGTAGATACTAAAAAGAAAGAGTTAATCGGAAATTTCAAGAATGTTGGCCGTGAATTGCGTCCAAAAAAAGATCCAATACTTGTCAATGTATATGATTTTAAGGATAAAGAACTGGGAAAGGTAAATCCATATGGGGTATACGACATTGCTAATAATGAGGGATGGGTAAACGTCGGCATAGATCATGATACAGCGTCTTTTGCAGTTGAAAGTATACGTAGATGGTGGAATCTAATGGGGTGTAAATCATATCCTGATGCAAAAAAACTTTTAATTACTGCAGATTGTGGGGGAAGCAATGGATCAAGAGTAAAATTGTGGAAAACAGAATTACAAAAATTAACGGATGAAATCGGATTGGAGATTTCGGTTTGTCACTTTCCTCCAGGTACAAGTAAATGGAATAAAATAGAGCATAGACTATTTTCCCAGATTACTCTTAATTGGAGAGGAAAACCACTAACAAGCTATGAAGTAGTTGTAAACCTTATTGCAGCAACAACTACATCAAAAGGGCTTGAAGTAAAATGCATGTTAGACACGAATAAGTATCCAACAGGAATTAAAATCGAAAAAAACAGGTTGAAAAATTGGGCATTATACTTGATGAGTTTCACGGAGAATGGAATTACACATTCAAACCAAAGAATGGAGTGAGTTAATTAAATTATTTTGTGACGAGCCCTAAGCTTGAAAAGCTTAGTGATGAAGAAGCAATAGAACTCCTAAAAAGTTCGATAATTAATGGAAGAGAAGGATTTTTTTGCCTAAAATCGAATAAGGATTTGACACTTGAGAACGCATTGGAAATATACCGAGAAAAGGATTCTATTGAGAAAATATTTGACTCGTTGAAAAACGAAATACAGATTAAGCCGTTAAGGGTTTGGTCAGAAGATAGCATGTATGGAACTATTCTTCTGGGATTTATTGCTCAATTATTCATATCGCTGATGCGATATGAATTTGAGGAAATAAAGCATAGATCCACAAAATTCATCAAAAAAAGCTTGAAGAATTTGACACTTACAATAAAGTTCGTGAAAAATAGGGTCAAAAATTATATTTTTGCTAATTTTGATAAGATCAATAGCTTAATTGTAACAAAAATGGGCACTATTCCGTAGAATATATAACAAAATTTTATGCATTCATGAATTTTTGTCAAATAAATTAAGCTAAAAATAAGATAGATTTTCAATATTAATTAGTGGATACTGTCAAACTTAGGTTAGATTTCGAACTTCTTCTTTAAAAGCAATCAATTCAGTCTCAAGACTATTTATATGATCAAGAATAGCCTCTGGATTAGAGTGACAGAGAAATAGAATTTCATCACGTTCCATAAAAAACACGAAATGAATGATTTTTATATTAACCAGTATGAAAATAATAAGCATTGAGTGTAGCAGAAAAATAAGTTAGGAGCAAAGGTAGCTGATTAATTACCTCTGCTTAATGATTTATTCAATAGCAGAATGGAAGTTGAGGACAAAATTAGAGGAACAAAATGAAACGGTTCCAGATCAAAAAGGGAAACAAACAAAAAGACCTACAATGAGATGGATATTTTTCAATTTTCAGGGAATTACAGAACTTATAACTCAGAAAGAAGAGAAAATAGAGTCAGAAATATTGAATATGGAAGAGATTCACTGGAAGATATTGAGTCTCTGGGGAGAAATATGAAAATATATATCTCCATGCGTCTTCGGTTAAGTGAGGAATCATGATAAATTGGATTCATTCCCTTGACATATGTCCAAAATTTATATAGACTTTGAACTGGAACAGAGTACCGATTTTATGTAAAGAAGCTAAAATTTGAGGCCAATTTATGACATAAAATCGATAGCCTTCAGGCAAGAAAATTCCTTGACCGATGACCAATGTATATATCTCTAATTACGTTAACCTGCCGAATCTAGGTCATAATAATCTATAACCGTAGTGAAACCTATAACCGTAGTGACCACATAGAGAAAACTCAGGTACCCACATTGAGAATATAAGTATAAAAGAAGTTGAAAGTATGAGGTAAAAATCATGAAAGTGATAGCGATAAACGGAAGTCCTCGAAAGAAATGGAATACAGCCACCCTGCTGGAAAAAGCTCTTGAAGGTGCAGTTTCGGAGGGCGCAGAAACAGAAATAATCCACCTTTATGACCTCAACTTTAAAGGCTGCACAAGTTGTTTTGCCTGCAAATTAAAGGGGGAAACAGCTATGGAAAATGCTCGATAAAGGATGAGCTGACACCTTTACTGGATAAGCTGAAAGGCGCTGATGCAGTTATACTCGGATCCCCAATTTATCTAGGGAATTCTACGGGCGAGATGAGGTCGTTCATGGAACGCTATGTATTTCCTTTTCTCGTTTACTCTACTGACTTACCCTCGCTCTATCCAAAAAATATCCCTGTTGGATTCATCTACACAATGGGGATAAAAGAAGAAAACTTCGATATGTTTGGGCTCAAGAAAACGATTGAATTAAATGAAACTATTGCAAAGAGAATCTTCGGATATTCCGAATCGATGTACAGTACCGATACATACCAGTTCGAGGATTATTCAAAGTATGTTGCCGATAGGTTTGACCCCGTGGAAAAGGCAAACAGGCGAAAAGAAGTGTTCCCGCAGGACTGTGAGAAAGCCTTTAAGATGGGAGCCAGGTTCGTAAAGCGGCAAAAAGCTGCAAAGATACAGAATTAAAACGATAAAATCAGATATATCAAAAAAGGAGCCATAAAGCCGGTTTCTGTAATTATAAGTTAATCAGGAGTGCTAGCTTCATAACCCACAAACGAAACAAAAAATACACTGGCAAATAAAGATTTTCCAGATAGTATTCAATTCGGTTTTGTTTACACGCTTGAGTTTTTTCGATTACTTATTCTTTTTAGTTATTCTGTTCTTATCGAGTATTCCAGGATACTGTCTAAGAGGCTGTCTTAAAATTCAAACTATTTCTTGGACAATGGGCAAGGTTGGCTTTAAAGTCAGACCGTAAATTTTTCCTAAATTTAGGTACACATTGAACTTTAAAGATAGTATTTTATTCCATGGGACTTACGCACTCGATGTATTATATCAGACACATTAGACATCATTGTTTAAAATTATTTATTAGACATTTAATAGCTTGATCGTCCATTTGTATTCCGTTGTTATTACCTCACAGTAATCGTAATAACGTCTACTCTCATTCTTTTTCCGTGAGTTTGGCATTTGTAGAGCCATCGTGTTACAAAAGCATCGAAACGCAATCAAAAGTCGCGTTGGGCATTCTATTTTGAAAACACCAATCCTGTATCAGTGGACGACATAAATATTTACAACTAAATAATAAATATATTGTTAAGTAAAACTTTACCTGGTCTGGCGCAAAATCCCTTTAATTACATGGCTTCCCAGAATTTAGGAGATCTAAATGCCTTGGAAGGGTGTATATGAGGATTGTACGCCTTCAGCGTAGGTTTATGCTATATTTAGTAGAAGTCTTGGAATGTGCGAACATACCCCGTTGCTCGGAGCGGGGTGCGCCAGCACAGCTTTGATTTCGACATTGTTACTTTTTTCACTTACACCTAAATTTATTTTTAGACGGAGTCCTTAAATAGTAGTACATGTGATCTATATCTAATATAATGTTAGAAATATCAAATAATATGTTATAAATAATGAACAGATTCTCAGAAATGTTCAATAAAAAATCTTTAGCAAACAGATCCATTATAAATGGATAATTAAAGGGATAAAAATGGGATACATGAAAAAGGAATATAAGTACAGGCTTGCTTTGGGTGTAGTCCTTATTCTTGCCGGGATATTATCGGCAGCTTTTTTTGAAGTTAATACATCGATTCCAATTTTTGTGATAACCATGGGATCGGTCATATTTGTTATCACAGCCTTCAGACTCTTCAAAAATGGAGAGCTCCCTGACAGCGACGAAAGGACAAAGAAGCTTGCAGCATATGGAATTACCTATTCCTGGCTCCTGACACTTATGCTCATTGCAGTTCTCTTTTGGGTAGAGTATTTCAAACTGATAGAGCTTACTACTGAAGGTACGCTTGGTGTACTTCTTATTTTCATGAGCATTTCCGCAAATGTCTTCAGGTGGTATTTCATGCGAAAAAGTGATGTTGAATAAGAATTCCGGAGGGCTGAGGGTGAAAACAAAGATCAAGGAGCTTCGAGCAAGGCACAACCTTACCCAGGAAGTCCTTGCAAATATGGTAGGAGTAAGAAGAGAAACTATTGTTTTTCTTGAGAAAGGAAAGTATAATCCTTCTCTCAAACTTGCATACAAAATTGCTAGATATCTGGATACAACAATTGATGAACTGTTCATCTTTGAAGATTCGGACCTTGAATAAATCCGTAAACACCTTTTGATTATATCCTTAAAAACTCGAAGCAGGTATTGGCATATATAACTCTCCTGTCCAATACCTCGAACAATCGAAGATGAGAGAATAACTGAAGACTTAAAAAGAGTATGGAAATAATAAACTTATGAATATTCAGAAAAATTTATAAATAGTTGATTAAAAGTCTGAGTTGTATCCATGCGTCTTCGGTTAAGTGAGGAATCATGATAAATTGTATTCATTCCCTTGACATATGTTCAAAATTTATATAGACTTTGAACTGGAACAGGCTATCGATTTTAGGTAAAGAGGCTAAAATTTGAGGCAAATTTATGACATAAAATCGATAGCCTTCAGGCAAGAAAATTCCTTAACCGATGACCAATGAATTGACTTTCATGCTTCTTCGGTTAAGTGAGGAATCGTGATAAATTGCCTTTATTTCCACAACAGTTGTTATAAATTTTAACATATTGTAGACTGGAACAGAATATCGATTTCATGTAAAAAGGTCAAAGTTTAATCAGGATTAAGGTGCAAAATCGATAGCTTTCAGGCAAGAAAATTCCTTAACCGATGACCAATGAATTGACTTTAAGTTCATCTAATTTTGAAATCACAGCTCTGTTAAAAATTCTTTGTCAAGGTATGTTGTCCCTATTTTTACACCTATTATCTTAAGTCTTTCGAAGAAAGATTCGATGGAAAGGGAATAATTCTTGTTCAAATCATTAATGTCGATTACGTCAAGTGTCAAATGAGAAGTTCCAATTATATCCAGGGTACAGAATGATTTACCCCATGAACTGCCATTCTTTGGTTTTATTCCCCTAATTCCGGGAGTATTTTTGTCTCCATAAAATGGAACGTCATGAAAATCAATAGCTATGTCATGAACAGTGTTTTCAAGTTTCATCATCTTGAAAATCTCAAAAATCATTTTTCTGAAAGCAGAAAGAGCATCTTCAATATTATTGTCTTTGATGTAATTGAAAATAGTATCTGCTGAGGGGATTCTTGAGTCAGGATTTTTGCTTTTGAGGTCATTACTTGCAGATTCAAGAGAGTTTGTAGAAGATGTTAAGGCATGTAACAACACGTTTAGAGTGTCCTGACATTCATAATTTGCAGATTCTGGCAAAGTTATTATATCATATTTACGAAACAATTCAGAGGATACAGCAAGCTGGCTGTATCTATGGCTATGGAGTCGTTTTTGGTTAGCATCACAAACGAATTCCATGGTTCATTAGATATTTTTTTCGGTAAATCCTAAATATTCGATGACTGTTAAATATAGCATTCGGGATTTGGATTGTTTAGAACTACTGTGATGGGGGATAATTATATATAATATAAAACAGGAAAAAGGATTCTGTACTCCTTTAGCTAAGGCAGTATATATGAGTAAGCGTCCAACAAAAATACTGCAATAAAAGAGTCTTGAAGCTGTACTTACGATGAAAGCCGATTGGACGCGCAACAGAATTGAGGCTTCAACATCCTGGCAAAGGAAAGAAGCCAGGTTCATTCTTTAATAATGGATGGTGCATATGTTAACTGTTGAAACAAGCGGAATCAAAGGGATAACGAGCTTTACCACATATGATAGTGGCGAACTGAAGGAATGTAAGCTTAAAGATTATAATTTGATTAGCACAAAATACGGCGATTTTGTTCCGCAGTATGGAAATCCCGGAGTTAGAACAAAGCAGTTAAATATTTTGTCTTTCCATAAAAACGGGAAAATTAAAAGTATTTATTTAGAGCAGCAAACTGAAATAAGCACCCCAATAGGAATATTTCCCGCAGAACTGGTTACTTTTTTTGAAAATGGCTCGATCAATAGTTTATTCCCTTTAAACGGGCAAATCAGCGGTTTTTGGTCGGAAGAAGAAGAAGGTGCTCTGGCGCAAAAATATGATTTTACATTTCCGTTTGGCAACTTCAGTGTAAAGATAATCGGTTTGCGCTTTTATCTCGACGGAAAAGTCAGGAGCCTGATTCTGTGGCCTACCGAAAGAATCACAATTGACACCCCGGCAGGAAAAATCCTCATCAGAGCAGGATTTAAGCTTTTTGAAGATGGCAGCATAGAATCCGTAGAACCGGCAGCCCCAGTCAATGTTGAGACTCCTATTGGTTCGATAAATGCATATGATACGAATGCGGTGGGTATTGATGCGGATAAAAACTCCCTGGGCTTTGATATAAACGGCAGATTAACTTCTCTTGCTACTTTTGATATAATTATGGCCAAAAAAGCAATGGTGAAAAGAAAGTCATCTTCCCAAAGCTAAAACCGGGTTTGATGGAGGAATATGAAAAAGTGCCGATTAAATTGCTCTTTGGTGATGATACTGTAATCATTGATGATGGTACTAAAACAACCGACTACAGGATATCTGAATGTACATTCAAAATTACAGGCGGTGACTATACGGAAGCAACAACCTGCGGTGATTGTTCCAAATGTAAGGGTTGTATGTAACCTGACTATAAATGTATGTGCAAAACAATATCTGTGAATAGAGTTATTATGGAAAATCCGGGGAGAGGTTCTTGATCCTCCAGACCTCTCCACAAGCAAACCGAAAAACAACACTAGTATCTTGACAATTTAATTATGATACATAATGTTTGGACAGCTTCTCATCGGCATTCTTCTTCGTAAACTTCCAGTTTATTTTCATTTTATTATTATAATTATTTCTTCTCTTCGTCCAGGCAGCTACTTCATTAGCAAGTGTTCCTTCATCACCTATCCTTCTGCCTGTACATTCTATCTCCATGACATTGATCTCTATTTCAGCAGCATTGAGCCAACTCGCATGCTTCGGCGTGTAATGGAATTCTGTCTTTTCCAAGATCTGTTTTGCTTCACCCTCGCTGAACGCTTCTTAGAATGCTTTTTCTTTGTGGATATTGAGATTATCTGTAACTACTCGAAGTACTTCAGCTTCTGAATACTCTTCGATGATAAGAAGTTTCATGAATTGCGCAAAGTCTATCATTGTTTTTCTTTCAGTAACTTGAGTCACCCTTTTTCCGGCTTTGAATTCTACCGCCACAAATATGTTTGCTGTTCCGTTCCTGATATATTCACAATCATACCTCTCTGGACTTCCAGGCTTCATTGGAATGGGCATTATTTTGTCTATTATAAGTTGTTTTGGTTTCTCGTCGAGACAGATGATAGGTCTTTTAGGGTCGTAATCTTCTTCGTATAGGTCAAGAACGTCATACATTCTCTTTCTGTACTCGGAATCAATCCTCTGAATGCACCACATCTTTTTCAGTCAGGGTTTAGTTTTGTTTTTACTCAAAATAAGCCTGATACTTTCTCTGTTTATCGTTTCAAATCCTTCTTTTATTCTCATTTCCTCACAAAGCAATGCAAGCGACCATCTCTTTCTTCCTTCAGGAGGCTGAGTACATGCTTGAGCTATTATTTCTGCAATATGCTTTTCACTGTATTTTTCAGGTTGACCTGGTCTTGGTTTATCCACCAACGCACTTTGGAGACCTTCTTCAAGGTATCGTTTCCTTATTCTTAAAGCAGTGCTCCTGCCAACACCCAATGTTTTGGCGATCTCAGTGTCTCCTTTCCCCTGATATGCCAGTAGTAGAATACGTGCTCTGGTAAGAGATCTTGCATTTTTCTCCTTGCATTTTTCTCTCCTTTTTTTATAAAGTTTGTAAGGAATTTTAATTCACTTTTTTTTAGTTTAATATTTAACATAAGATATAAAAGGAACTTCAGGTATATAAGCGACTCACAATTAAGTTGCCAGGACACTAGGTATGGTGAATAAGGTTGTACGGGTCAGAATAAGATTCAACTTTACAACTGGTTATATTTTTAACTAAAATACCAATACTCGGGCCCAAAAAGCTGTAAGGTTAGGAGTCCATAAGAACTATAAATAATGCATAGCTAAACTAAAAACAATCAACCAGAAACAAGAAATAAGTGTCACTTATTCTACTGCAGAAGATGCATTCATCATATTGAGAAAGATAGCTCGAGAAAGACAGAGGCCATTTTTTATATTTATCACCATAGAACGGTCACTTTCAAGCTGGAAATTACATTTGGCCTGCAAAAAAAGGGAAGAGCTGTTTAAAAGAATATTGGGAGAGGGGGAGAGATAGAGTGCCTGATATCATTAATTCTGATACAGTCATAGTCGGGGAGGCATCGCAGGTCTTTACACCTGCTATAAACTTAAACAATTAAAAGGCACTAACCATATCATTTCTCTATTTGAAGCTGCAGGTCGCTTTGGAGGCCGAATTGAGACTGTAGAAATGGGCGGGTTTTTAGCCGAATATGGCCCTATGCGGTTTGAGAAGCTTGCACAGCCTCTACTCATGGAGCTTATAGCCGAACTTGGTCTGGAGACGAACTTCTTCGTTCCCTATACAGCGGCAAAAGACCCTGATTCTCTTTTTGATTTAACTTATGATGAATCTGGAGGTAAGCGCTCTGGAAGTAAATTGACAACACTTGAGCTTTTAAAACTGGGCATTCTGCGTCTGTTAAATGCAAGCGACGGAGATATGGACAACCCTAATGACCCCAGGCATCGGGCCTGGTGGGCTACTCTTGACGAGGAATACTACAGCTATGTGCGTAATAAGGCGAGCTACAATGGAAAATATCTCTACGAGATGGGCTTTTGGAATGCGCTCAGTTTTGTTCTTAGTCACCGTGCAGTGAATAAGATCATTCATTATGGGACTTTTACCATTTTATTCATTTTAACCCGAATGCAGCAGAGTGGATTATTTTCTGGCTGCGCGGGCTGAATCCGGATGATGGACTGGTTGGCATAAAACAGGGTACTGGATCCCTTGTTCAGGAGTTAGTCCGTAGATTGGACTCCAGATCCGAACTTTCGGTCTCGTTGCATCTTAATCACAGGTTAACGGCCCTTTTTCCCCAGCCTGACGGGAGGGTTTTACTCGAGTTCAAGACTGACAATAAAACGGTTAAGGTACTGGCAAAGTGGGTAGTTCTGGCATTACCTCGTTGTCCTCTGATCCAACTTCGTCCTCTATTACCTGAACATATTGGAGAACTGGTAGATTCTGTAATTCCCATTCCGCTGGTAAAATGTTTCTTTGTTAATGAGAGTCCCTGGTGGAATGAATTCACACCGCCACAGACACGAGCTTCATCTACTCCAGCAAGAGAAATTCATTACGCCTTCAGGAAGGATGAAAGCAGTAAACGTGGAATTGTAATGGTTTATGGTGACCCGCCCAGTATGCACTACTGGACGCCATTTGTACAACAACAGGAACACCTAAAGGCAGAATTAAATCTCGATAAACGTCTTGTTGAGGGTTACCTTAAGTATTTACGATCAAATCCTGACAATATAGACATTAAAGAAATACGAGAAGAGGCTGAATTAATAAGTTGTTTCGGCATAAGAGATTGGAGCCGTGAGCCTTTTGAGGCAGGTTGTCATATTTGGAAAGCTGGCGTCCGTGCTGAAGAGGCAATAAAAGAGTTAACAGCATTCTCATTACAGGATTCACCACTATCAAACAAAAATATCCATATATGTGGCGAAGCTTACTCGGATTTCCAGGGTTTTATCGAAGGTGGTTTGCGCACAGCCCTGCGAGTTGTAAAGCAAATTCTTTGAATTTAGAAATAATTTCCGGGCTTTGTAGAGACTTTCTTTTTCTGTCTTCTGGTAAAGACCGTTCGACGAAGAAGGACGTTACAGGAACAGTTAGGTATGGGGAATAAGGTTAATAAGAGCCAGAATTTAGATTCAGATTTCTAACCGGCTATATTTTAACTAAAAGTACCAGTTATGTGATGGTCGACAGCCAATATTGTCATACTCCGGTCTCATACTCCGGTTTCAGACCCTGATTTGTTCTCTTCAGGGAGTTCTTCAAAGCCCGAGAAGAATTTAGGGTTTTAAGGCGAGCTCTAAAAACAGGCAAAAGTAAAAAAGCCGACATAAGTGAAGACTATTTTCACACATCCTCAACTGTGCCGTTGCATGAGACCTGCCAGTTTTTAACCTTCTTTACACTAATTTTTATGATTTTTGCAAGTTCTATAGGATCGGCTTCTGCGAGGGCTTCTATACTTGTAATCCCGGCTTCCTCAAGTTTTCCTGCAGTGGCTTTTCCCACACCTTCGAGATCCTTGATGGATTTCGGTCTTTCTTTTTTAGGCTGCAGAGCCTGCTCTTGCTGCTGAGTCTTCTGCCACTCAATGAAATTGCACTGCGGGCAGCCAAGATCCCAGGCTCGTTTTCCCTGATTGATTATGCGGATATGGTGCATCCCATGTGCTTCACAGGACTTGTCAGTAACTATAATCTGCCCGCTTTTTGGAAGAGGCAGGGAGAAAGTACAGTTCGGATAGTTATTGCAGCCTATGAAACGGCCTCCCTCTTCGAACGCCGGATCATAAGTTCGTTTCCGCATAAGGAGCATGTGCCTATGATTTTATCTTCCCTGAGGCCTGCTTGCAGGGATTCTATGATTCTTTCCCGGTTTTTATCGAGTTCGGTGAATACCTGTTTAAGCATTTCCCTCGATTCTTCAAGAACAGCAACCTCTTTGACCCTGCCCTCTGCAATTCGGTCCATATTTTCTTCGAGCAGCTTTGTCATGTCCGGTTTTGTGATAGTCGGGGAATATTTCTCAAGGGTATCCATTACTGCAAAAGAGGTATTTGTGGGCTGAATCGGATTTCCGTGGATATAAGCCCGGGAATAGAGCTTGCTGATAATCTCGTGCCTGGTTGCTTTTGTCCCAAGCCCGAGCTCTTCCATTATATTAATAAGCCTTCCCTGTCCGTAACGGCCCGGAGGCTGGGTTTCTTTATCCAGCATCTCTTTATTTATTACTTCCAGAGAATCTCCTTCCCTGAGTTCCGGAAACAGCCTGTCTTCAGGAGCGTTGTAAGGATAGTACCATCTCCAGCCAGGCTCTACAAGCCTTGCTCCGCTTGCCCGGAATTCTTCCCCTCTATATCAAGTCTCAAACGCATGGTTTCCCATTCGCTTGGCCCGGCAAAGGTTGCAAAAAGCGCCTGACCACAAGTTCGTAAACTTTCCATTCTTCCTCTTTTAAGTCAGCATTTTTTGCAAGAGAGGCAGGATAGATAGGAGGGTGGTCAGTGGTTTCCTTTTTTCCGCGAGTAGGAACAAGTTCTGTTTTTTCAAGCAGGGCATTTGCGTACTCTTTAAAAGGACCCTCCTTGAAAATCTCGATCTGTGCCCTCAGGTCCAGGGTATCGGGATAAACCGTATTGTCAGTCCTGGGATACGAGATATAACCGTTCGTATAGAGAGATTCGGCTATGCGCATGGCGTTTGAGGGACTGAGCCCTATTGCATTTGCTGCGCTGATAAAACCTGTAGTACTAAATGGGATAGGAGGTTGGTCGGTTTTGTTTCCTTTTTCTATTTCCTTTAATTCTGCTTGTTTTCCCAGTTTTTCGAACGCTTTTGTTGCTTCTTCTTTGTCCAGAAAGCGCCGGGTCGAATGCTGGGCTGAAAAATTTCCCCTTCTGCGTTTTTAAGTTCAGTCTGGATCTCCCAGTAGGGGGTTGGAACAAAAATATTCCGTTCTTTTTCCTTGTCAACAATAAGAGAGAGAGTTGGCGACTGTACTCTCCCTACTGAAAGAAACATTTTCCCAAGCCTGCCTGCTGCAAGGGAAATGTAACGGGTAAGGGCTGCGCCCCAGACAAGGTCAATTACCTGCCTGGAATGGCCGGCATCTGCGAGATTAAAATCAACGTCTGTTGGGTTTGAAAATGCAACTTCTATCGCTTTCGGGATAATTGCACTGTAGCGAACCCGGTCAAAAGGAGCATCAGGATTCACCTTTTTTATGATATTTAGAGCTTCGACTCCAATTAGTTCCCCTTCCCTGTCATAGTCAGTTGCAATCGTGACCCTGCTTGCTTCTTTTCCCAGGCTTTTAAGGGCAGTTACTATTTTCCGGTTTATGGGAGTTGTTATGATATCGGCGTCGATAAGAGCTTTAGCATCCACTTTCTGCCAGTTGTTGTACTCTTTGGGAAAATCAATCCCTACAATATGGCCTGAAAGCCCTACAACCGCAGTTTCCTGCCTATTGTCATCAGATCCGATCTCATACCGGTATACGTCCACTCCGCTGACTCTGTCCTTCTTCGGGTTTTTTGGAGCCAGAATAGCAGCTATCCTCCTTGCTGCTATATTTTTTTCAGTTACGATAAGGTGCATTTAAAACTCCGATAAATTCTTTCTAAATTCTATGGAGGAATACCAGCGTACCCCGCATTCCTGCCAGCTTAAGTTAAGCGCGGCTCTTATTTCTTGAAGTTTCTTTTTGCGATATAAATTTTTGGATCGAATCTCAAAATGTACTGTCATCCGTAACTAAAATTAGGTTCAGATATCTTCATCTGACCTTTTTTCTCTCTTTATCAAAGTCTTTATTCATTTTCGTTTCAGTTGTTCACGTTATTTTAAATCAGCTTGAAAGCAAGCTTTGCAGCTTCTTCAAGAATTTTTTACGTGTGAAAGCCTGCAACCCATTTTGATTCGAGTACAATCACAGGTGCTTCCATCTTCAGACCAGGCGCTATTTCCGAAAGAGTCCCATCTCTCCATTAACCGAAATTAAAGCATCCGAAGATTGGGATATAAAAGCATTTTTGGCGTGTCCCATTTCATAGAGAAATGGACATTCTATGTCGCAGTTTACTAGATCTTAAATCGATTAATATGAATGTGTATTCACGAAGTATATCGATAATAAAGATAATGATGAACTAATGAATCTAGCCAAAAAGAATTTTCCTGGCAATGAAAAGGATGTAGAGGCTTGTATTAGGCATTTGCGGTTACATAATATAAAGGAAATCACTATATATAACAAACTGTATAAACTTATTTCCTTTTTTCAATTCGTACTGCACGAGAAAGTAAAGAGCATCAGCAAGACGGACATAGAAGATTATCTGTCAGCGAAGCGGTAAAGAGAGGAGAAGAGTTGAAAACTGTGACAGTTAATAAGCGGCTGACTGAAATATAGCGATCCGTGAATGTTATAAAGTCCAAAAACAACTTTTTCAAGAATCTCTAATTTCGAAGTGGCCAGCCTGATTCAAGCGAGATCAAAGCATATGTTTTTCAAAAATGGATGATTTCTTTGTCTAAAAGAAGGTTTTTACAATACTTCATACAAAAAACCATGTTGTACCTGATTTTATAGACACGACGATTTGCATGCCGTAGTTCCATTCACATTAGATGTAGCTAAAAATATAAATCGTTTAGTTTAACAAAGGTTTTCGGGGAAGTTTTCCATCCCCGCAGCAAGCTAGCGGGGTATTCGACTGAAATAATACTAAATACAGAATACTGTTAAATACTCATCTTGCCCCTGATGGCCGATTTTCATCCTCGCAGGAAGCATGACCACATTACCGCAGTCCAAATCGCCACTACCAAGACAAACCGGGGGAACATGGCCCTACGGCCCCTAAAGGCCCTGAAAGGGCTTCTCGGGAATGTAGGCCCCGGATTCATTACAGGCGCAGCTGACGACGACCCTTCTGGTATCGCAACTTATGCGCAAACGGGCGCAATCTTCGGGTATGGTCGGCTCTGGCTCGTCTGGTTCACCGGTCCGTTCATAATCGTTATCCAGCATATGTGCGGTCGGATAGGAATGGTAACCGGAAAAGGGCTTGCAGGCGTTATTCTCGAGCACTACTCGAGGCGGCTGCTTTATGTAACAGTCTCGCTGCTTGTAATTGCGAATACGATCAACATTGGCGCGGATCTCGGGGCGATGGCATCCTCGGCGCAGATGCTGCTAGGGCTGCCGTTCCTTTTCTGGCTGATCTTCATTACTGGATCCGTTATCGCCCTCGAGATCTTCGTTCCATACAAGACCTACTCGAGGATACTTAAGTACTTGGCACTGACCCTCTTCTCATACGTCTTGACGGCCCTCGTCATCAGGCTTGACTGGAAAGTGGTTTTTCACGCCACGCTGGTCCCACACTTTGAGTTCTCGGCGAACTACCTGTTCAACATCGTCGCAATCCTGGGCACGACGATCTCCCCTTATCTGTTCTTCTGGCAGGCGTCACAGGAGGTTGAGGAGGAAATCGTGAATGGCCAGATTCCTGAAATGGGAATCGGGAAACCACGAGTGACGCGGCGGCGCGTGACCGAGATGGACGGGGACACGGTAATCGGGATGTTTTTCTCCCAGGTCATCATGTTCTTCATTATCGGCACCACGGCTGCCACCCTGCACACCGGCGGGATCACCACAATCCAGACGGCGTCACAGGCTGCTGAGGCCCCTGCGGCCGCTGGCCGGTGATCTCGCCTACCTGTTTTTCGCGGCCGGGATTATCGGCACCGGACTTCTCGCGGTTCCGGTGCTGGCCGGTGCGTCGGCGTATGCCGTGGCCGAAACAGCCGGGCTGAAAGAGGGGCTCGGCAAGAAGCTTGGCTGGGCCCCGGGATTCTACGCGGTGATTGCCGCATCTACGGTGATCGGCATGTCCCTCAACTGGCTTGGGGTCAACCCGATGAGGGCTCTCTACTACGCAGCCGCGTTGAACGGCCTGGCAACAGCTCCGGTGATGGCGCTGGTCATCATTATAGCGAACAGGAAGGATATCATATGGGCCAGTTCGTCAATTCGAAGGCAAATAACGTTCTGGGATGGGTTATCGTGCTCATCATGGCCCTGGCCGGGATGGCGCTGATCTTTAACCTGGTGATGGGAAAGTGACTTTTTCAGGATTATATTTTTTCGGCTCTGCATATGTTGACAGTTGTATATTTTTGAAAATCACAAAATCGCCCTCAAATGACTTATTTTTTGGCGCCTGGTAGACCAGATTTCATTATATTTAGACTTAGCTAGTTGAGAAAATAAATCCAGAAGAACTGGTTGACAAAAGGAAAAGATTAGAAAAGATTAAAATTGCTAAGAAGAAGTTTGATGAAGAAAAGCTGAAAAAGTAAACGTCACAGATAACGATACTCGAACTATGAAGCATAAAAATGGAAATAGGAAAACTTTTCTACAATTGTCAGGCTGCTGTTAATGAAAAAGAACAAATAATTGTTTCAACGGATATTGTCAACGAAAAAAACGACTCGCATCGTAAAAAATTGAAAAGTTGTGCACCTATCCGGCTTTAGTGGGAAGAAAAAAGCGATCTTTCAGGTTCGAATTTCAAAATTCGGTAGGTGTGGCGCTATATGCTGTTTATAATCTTTTTAGTGGAATTTTAACAGTGCAGAATAAATGCGATAGATCTTACCTAATCTTACACAGGGCGGGCGACAACTCGACTTCGTTGCAAAAATATTCTCTGTTTATTAATTCATAAACTTCACATTTCTAATCTTGTCATAACTCCATGAAGCTCTTCAGGAGGAAGCTTGTAGAACTGGACAAAGGAAGGAGAAATTTTTTTAATTACGGAAAAGACTTTCCATACTATATTACTGGTAAATATATCGTCTATTCCATAAAAGATTGTTTTTTCATAGATGCTCTTGTCCTTCAGGATCCGTGCAAGATCGATAATTTCCATGTATCCCACATTTATTTCAAAGATGCTCAGTCCTCTTGTCAGTCCTTTTGTTAAAGAGCTTTCTACTCCAAATGGGCTTTCACTTTTGACAATTGAAACAAATATGTTATTTTCATAAATGATATTATTCTTAAACATTACATGAGAAATGTATTTAGGGATTTTATCCAGGTCTCGTGAAAAGAAAAGGGCGGTTCCACTTATTTTATTTTCAGTAGCATATATCCGGTTATATTTTTCAAGGAAATTATCAATTTTCATGCTCTCCATCAGTTCATAAAGTCTCTTTTGTCCGGAAGTGTATATGACCAGAAGAGAAAATACAACAGCTGCTATTACAACTGACCAATAGCCTCCATGCGGTATTTTATAGGTATTTGAGAAGAGGAATGTTATGTCAATAAATGTTATAAATAGTGAAATTATAGCCTTCAATATCTGTTTTTTGTGATAAAATATCGAAGTCATCATCATGCCCGTAATCGACATCGTTCCTGTAACCGCCAATCCGTATGCAGCAGCAAGTTTGCTCGATTCTTGAAACTCAAGTATCATTAGTAATACGGAGATCAGGAGCATCCAGTTTACTGCACTAATATATATCTGTGATTTAAATTCCCCGGATGTATAATCAATCTTTAACATTGGCATTATTCGGGTCGTTATGCCCTGATATACTATTGAGAATACACCGCTAATCATAGCCTGCGAAGCAATAATGGTAGCCATAATACTCAGGATAAGGAATGGAATAAATAAGATCTGGGCCTGTTGATTTATCATCTCAAACAATATATTCTTCGAACCCGGGTTTCTAATAAGGAATGCTCCCTGTCCAAGATAATTTAAAACTAAAGCAAAAATACCAATCGCCAAGCTTTTAAAATCGGCTCTCTCCCCATATGACCCATATCGGCATACAATGCCTCACCACCTGTTGCGCACAGAATGACTTCAGATAATACAAAAATCCTGCAATTCCATTATCCAGAAGGAACCTGACAGCATAATAAGGGTTTACAGCTTTAAGCACAGTTGGAGTATAGAATATTGAGGCAATACCGGAAGATGCCATGGCTGCAAACCATAAAAACATTATCGGCCCAAATGCCCATGCGATTTTTTCAGATCCTTTCTTCTGCAGGGAAAAAAGGCATATTGCAATTATACTGGCAATTAAAACTAGAATACCCTGTCCTGTATTTTCAAATCCGGAAATAATACGTATTCCCTCAACAGCACTCAATATGCTTATTGCAGGCGTAATCACTCCATCTCCAATGAGAAATGAAGTTCCAATATAGGCTAATATCGTAATTAAAGACGCAATTCTACCCGATTTTAGCAGAGGAGTAAGTATCTCTTTTAAAACAATAGTCCCTCCTTCTCCTCTTTTCCCCAGGCTCGTAGCAAGCCAGGCATATTCTACTGTCACAAGCAAAATAAGAGTCCAGATAATTAGGGATAAAACGCCTACAACACTAGCTTCCGTAGGTTTTGTAAGAAGAAATATAACTGTCAGGGTATAGATGGGACTTGTTCCGATATCTCCAAAAACAAGACCCATAGAATTTATTATTCCCCTGAAATTATAGTTGTTATACATAGTATATTCTCTGTATTTTTAGAATCTAATTTTGATATTTAATACAAAATTGCTTTTCAATAAGATAATTACCTATTCATTTGTTTTATTTTGTACAATTACTATAAAATAAAAAATAAAGTGTTATCCTAAAAGTCCTAAAAAAATATATGTCTTTCTATTGGAACTGAGTCAAAACCTTTGAACATTACCTCGGGATAATATCGGATCGTGGGTGTGAGTTGTTAAAAAACATAATCGGTAAAAACTCTATATACTTTTCTTAACCATGGTAATAATGCTCGTTTTTCAGAATTGATCCATGACTCGTATACACGACCTGATATCGCAGATCTCGAATATTGAGTTTTATTTTCAGCTTCTTGCAGCTGATTAAGATAGGTTTTCTACAACCAAAATTGTATCACATTCTAAGCCTTATAGTTCATTCTTAGCCATAATTTTTAGCCATTATTTATATTACCACTTTAAGAATCTAGCCGCCCAGCTCACATTTTTTCTAAGTAAATATTTCCTTAACTCGTCGATTCCAAGCAGGAAGATTGCAAAAGGAATGGAAAGCAATACATACCTGAGGTCAAGGGGCGAAGTGTTAAAAATAAGATTGACAAATGGATTCCAGATAATAAAAGCTAGAATCAGTAATTCAGTTGCAATCCCTACCAAAATCGCATGGTTGCTGAATAAGCCCATTGTGAACACTGACTGAAACCGGGTTCTGGAAGCAAAAACGTTAGCTATCTGACAGATGATCACTGCTGAAAAGAAAGCGGTAATCGCCTGTATATAAAGGGGATTATTGTTTGCGAGCTGTTCGCCGAATTTCCAGCCCCCTTCAAGAAGTACGGCAAAATAGCAGAAAAAGCCTGCTGCAGCTTCTATCGGTCCCTTTATTCCATAAGCGGTTAAAAGCACCTGAGGCGTTAGCAGCTTTTCTTCTCTGGTCCTTGGAGGCCTTCTCATAATATCTCCTTCTCCTTTTTCCATTCCCAGAGCAATGGCAGGTAACATATCCGTACCCAGATCAATTGCCAGGATGAGCTGTACTGGCATAGGAAGGGGAAGAGCAAAAAGAACGAAGGCTATGAACGGCAGAACTTCAGGGATATTACTGGCAAGGATGTATACAATGAACTTTTTTATATTATCAAAAACAGTTCTGCCTTCCTCTATAGCATTCACGATCGTGGCGAAATTATCGTCCAGGAGCACCATATCCGCAGCTTCGCGAGCTACGTCCGTGCCGCTGCCCATTGCAACCCCCATATCTGCGTTCTTAATTGCAGGAGCATCATTGACTCCGTCTCCTGTCATGGTCACGATCTCTCCCTCAGCCTGAAAAAGTTGTACTATTTTCAATTTTTGCACAGGAGAAGTACGGGCAAATATGATGCTCGGGTTTTTCAATCTTGAAGAAAGATCCGTACTTGAGAGCGACTCCAGCTCGTTTCCGGTAATAATTTCAAGGCTTTCGGAATCCGCAAGTCCCACGTTTTTCGCTATTGCTTCTGCAGTGACCGGGTGATCACCGGTTATCATAACAACCTTTATTCCGGCTGCATGACACTTTGCAATAGCCTCTCTGGCTTCGGGGCGCGGAGGGTCTACAATCCCGATAAACCCCAGGAAAATAAAATCTCCGGTATACTCTTTCTGCTCTTCTGCTTGCCTGTACGCAAGGGCAATTACCCGTTCTCCTTTTTCTGCCAGTCTCAGATGCCGGTCAAGAAGCTCTTTTTGCTCAGTCTCATCCAGTTTCCGAACTTCTCCAGAATCCATAACTGCCCCACACATCTCCACAACAACTTCGGGAGCACCCTTAAGGTATACTTCGAGTTTACCTTCAGGAGTGTGGCAGACAACTTCCATTCTTCGGGTCAGGGAATCAAAAGGGAACTCTTCCAGCCTTGGATACTCACCCTGAAGCGTGTTTATATCCTGAAAACTATTTGCAAAAACAAGAAGTGCTCCTTCGGTCGGATCGCCGGTGTATCCAGTAGGTAATTCGCGAAGTTTTGCGTTATTGCAGAGCCCTGCGACCCTTATTAAAGCAGGAGATACTTTTTTGGGGTCCCATATGGGACTTTCTACAACATAAACCCTTTTTGCTCCCGAACCCGTAACTTTTCCTGCAATGCCTTGTTTTGTACTTTCTTCTGCCTCCTGCTCTTCAACCCTTTTTTCGAGACCTGAAGGTGTTTTAGGTACGAGACTTTCAAAACCAACGATAAGAGAATTTACTGTCATCCTGTTCTGGGTAAGAGTTCCGGTTTTGTCAGTGCAGATGACAGTAGTCGAGCCCAGAGTTTCTACGGATTCGAGGTTCTTTATAAGGGCATTCCGCGAAGCCATTCGCCTGGAAGCCAGACTAAGGGCAAGAGTTACCGTGGGCAAAAGCCCTTCAGGCACATTTGCAACTATAATTCCGATCGCAAAGATGAGGCTTGCAAGAAAGGTATCCTTAAGAAAAAACGCGAGAATGAAGAAAGTTACCCCCATAAAAATCGCAATTGCAGAAATGATTTTTATAAAGCGGTTGAGTTCTCTCCGGATGGGAGTATATACACTCAAAATCTGTTCTGTGAGTATCGCAAGGTTTCCAATCTGGGTGTTCTGTCCTGTTCCGAAGACGACAGCCTTTCCATTTCCGCTTTGTACTAGCGTCCCGGAAAAGACCATATTTCTGCACTCAAGTATTTCCGAGTTAGTGCATTCAAGAGAGCGTAGTTGAGGTTCTGCTTCTCCTGTGATGGTCGAATGATCAACTTTCAGAGAATTTGTCTCAATTAAACGCCCGTCAGCCGGAACTTTATCTCCTTCCTCAAGAAGGATAATATCTCCTGCAACAAGTTCTGATGCCAGAACATCTCTGACTTTACCTTCCCTTAAAACCTTTGCACGGGGAGGGAGAAGCTGCCGAAAACTTTCCATCGTTTTTGCAGCCTGGTATTCCTGTATGAATGTGAAGGTTCCATTAAGGATTACAACCACACCCAGAGCAATTCCAATATACAGATTCCCTTTCCCAGGATCAAGGTATTCCCCAAGGAAAGATAGAATAGCTCCTACAGTCAGCAGGATGGAGAAAAAATTCCGAAACTGTCGGATATACTTCTTTAATATGCTCTCCTTTCCTGTTTCTTCGAGAACGTTGGGTCCACATTCCTGAAGTCTCCTTGCAGCTTCCTGCTCGCTGAGTCCGCTTTCGTCAACTTCTAATCTTTGAAGGAACTCAGAAAGAGAGATTTTATGTTCATCGCCCTGCGGAGAGCAAATCTTGCTTTTGCTACCAGTCAATTTCGTCTTCATCGAACATCCCTTTTTATCAAGAGCAGTTACTTTCCCCATCGTAGCAGGAGTAACCTGAAGGACTACATCTATTAAGGAGGATCCAAGAATCAAGTAATCTTCCCATACAAATGGAGGTGAAGTAAGAACGAATGATCCTCTTCGAGGCTGTGAGGCAGACAATTTCCAGATATTCTTACCGTTCTCGGCATTTAGGGCGATTACAGTCCCGTTAGGATCAGTTGAAGCGTAAAATTACTCAGTTGTCGTATGCTATGTCGTGTGCAGGTGAAGATCCTGTTTTAGGGTCGTACCTCTACTTATTAAGCCCAGTATCCATATCAAAAGCAATGACCTGGTAATTGTTATTCTGAACATGCCCAGTATTTCTTACGCTTAAAGGCGAATCCTCAATTGTAGATCCTGTGTTCAGAATCCACTTGACCTCGAGCGATTTACATTATCCTTGCCTATTTCAGTCTGATTACTATGCCTGGATGTGGAATCAGAGTTAACCATAGTCCAGTTCTGGCCCATACAAATGGAGCAGGCTGTGGTAGTTAAGAAAACGGCACTAAAATTAGCAATAATTTTTGTTTCACTATGCTACCCCCTTTTAGAAAGTTACTACTCTCGGAACTTAAAGAATTTGTTTTAAGTTGATAAGAACACGTTTTTGTAAGAACTTTTTTCGGCAGTAATAAATGCAGGTCTTATAGAACTTTTTTAAGTTGGTAAAAAAAATGTTTTGCAAGAGTTTTTTTTATTCTGTGAATAAAATCATACAGATCTTATTGTGTTGGTAAAAGTAATTTACACACTACCCAAAAGTTCGACTATTGTCTTCTAACCTATAGTCACGAGGCTAAATAATGCAACAACTCAATGAGCTACTAAATTGTTTTTGTTGCAATAATTACAAGCGTAACTATAGATTCGGCAGGTAAATATATAAATTAATATAATTAATATTATATCTCTTTCGTGGTCTTCCCATGGCAGAGAAAAATAGCAGTCGAAGAATTGAATCCTCCTTAAAACGCACAAGGTTCTTAGGTTACCTTGGGCTTGTCGCTGGAGTTTTCAGAGAACTTGAAGTTAACAAACTGATCGATGAGAAACTCCCAAAGGAAAGGGATCATAATGTCCCTCACTCGGTCTGCATCCTTGCCATGGTAATCAATGGTCTTGGTTTTATAGGGCAACGTTTGTACCTGTTTCCTAATTTTTTCAAAAACGTTTCTACGGAAAGGCTCTTTGGAGACGGTGTAACAAGAGAAGACCTGAATCAATACGCTATCGGAGAGACTCTTGATAGAATCGTAAAATATGGCCCTACAAAACTGTTTATGGAAATTACTCTTCATATTTAGGACTTACGCAGTTGAACAGAAAAACAGCAACAATAAATACTTAACTGTCGAAATCCTACTAATTCCGATGATGCTGCTCATACTTGATTTGGTACTTAAAGTGCGTAAGTCCTAATATTATGAATCGTCTACCTATTCCTGTCCATTGTTTACACGCTGACACTACAAGTGTCAGCGTTTATGGAGATTATGCAGTTTTTGAAGCGGCTAAAATCTATCACCAGAATATTCAATCAAAGTCCCAGAGTATGAAAGAAGGACAAGATCTTATGCTTCAGGTCTGGAATCCGAAAAATGGAACATTGAAAGTGACAAAATGCATTTCAAGTACTGACAAAAACGTTCAGGAAGGTATAGCTTTTTTGTCTGCTGGTCTAATGCGAGCTATAAGGAATCCAACTGCTCATGAACCAGCCCATCTTTGGCCAATTACAAAAGAAGAATGTCTAGATATATTGAGTTTTGTGTCATTTTTAATGAAAAAGTTGGATGAGGCTGTTTATTACTTTGGGAGTGCGGAGGGTCACGAATACCCTATCCTTTAGGTTGGGGATGAAGTGAACCCTCGCCTCTTTTTGGTTTTGTTTAAACCTCTATATCATCGCTTCTTTGTAAAATAAAGTTTCTTGGTACCATAGTTACAGGAGTTGGGAATGCGACTCTATATCAAGGAAATCTTGTCAAAGGATACTAAACTATTTCCCATAAATCGGCGTGCGGCCCATCAGCATACCCCATCCTTTAGAGGCTGTCCGACAATTCAATTTAAGGGCAAAAACATGTGAAAAATAAGGCATATAAAGCCTTTAAACTGAAAAAAGGAATTTGTATATTACTGGGAGTAATTGTCGGACAGCCTGTTTAGGGTGGGGTGGCCGCATGCAATTTGATTTTAACCAAGAAAGTCAGTGATAAGGTTACATAGTGATTCTTTGTTTACAGTAAGCTGGAAAATTATATTCATTTGCTCATCCTTCGTGTATAAATGAAAATGTTTATTTTAGTCCACTGTTGATAAAGGAAATGTTGCAAATTTGCTGTAAATTTGAAGTCAAGTTTTTGTGTATTACGGGGAAAGTTGATCGGACTGCTTGGGTTTCTACTTAATTTATTCTCCATACATTTCAAAGGTTCTCAGCGCTGAGAATTTTTAGACAGCTTCCGTTTTCTTGGGTTAGCGATTATTTTAATATTATCAGTGTATAATACAGGCGCATGCCCTTAGAGTCGCACAGGGACGAAGATATTTTTGAATCCAAATTTATTGATAAATACCTGAGCGAGTACGCGAGTGTTTCATCAATAGTACGTGAAGCGTTGCCCTTTGAACTTATTGCGACTGTAGGGGGGTCTTTGCAGGGATAATATTTTCGGGAATGACAAATGAACTTGAAATGATCCCGGGATTGATGGTGATTTATCCCGGCGTGCTCGGGCTTAGGGGGAACATTTCCTCTACCCTTGGCTCCAGGCTTGGCAGTGCAATTCATCTGGGGCTCATTACAGGATTCGACAGACATAACCCCGAACTTACCAATAACATCTCCGGTTCCCTTCTCCTTGGTGTTATTGCCGCTATAATGCTCGGATTTCTTGGGCACTTTGTAACACTTGCTCTTGGCTTCGAAAGTGCCGGGGCCTTTAAACTTATCCTTATCTGTGTAATTTCAGCCCTTACATCCGGGGTAATTCTCTCTTTTGTTGCAGTCCTGCTGGCCATAGGGATGTTCAGATTTGGTTTTGATCCTGATAACGTTGTCACGCCTTCTATTGCAACTATCGGGGACATTGTCTCTATGTTTCTGCTTTTCCTCTCGGCAAAACTGGTGGTGATGCTTTGAGAAAAATGGGGCGTCAGACCCCTTACTACACAGTCACTGGCATCATTCAGCGTGGGCTTCCGGTACTTTTGATCACATGTGTAATGGGGATTATTGTCGGGCAGATTCTGAACTCAAGAGAGAAAAGCCTTATCTCCATGCCCGCGATACTGATTCTTATTCCTTCTCTCATCAAGATCGGAGGAGATACCGGCAGCATGCTTGGAGCCAGGCTTTCATCGGCTTTCCACATGGGGCTTGGAGATAATCTCAGAAGTAACCCGGTCGTACGCAACAGCGTTATTGCAGCTTCAATTGTGGGGGTTGTTTCCTCAATTTCTGTTAGTATACTGGTTTTTCTGGCAAGTAATTTCATGGGATTCGGTATGCCTTTCCTCACCCTTCTGGAAATAACCCTTATAGCAGTTGGAATAGAACTTTCCGTTGTGTACTCTGCAACAGTTGCTATTTCGTTTGCTTCTCACCGTTTCGGGGTCGACCCGGACGATACGGTAATCCCTTTTATAGCAAGTCTTGGAGACCTGGTAGGGGTTACAGGAATTCTCATAGCTCTCCATCTGTTGAAGATTTTATAAATAATACCGTTTGATTGAAAACCGGTTTCATTATTCAATTTTATTATATTCCGATCAGGTTCTCAAACTCCTGAATAATTCAAAAATTAATAATTACTATGAGGTATATACTCATACACACCAACATAAGGTAGAGTTGATATAGAGACCATGTTCCCTAAAGAATTCAGATACAGTCCAAGGAATCTTAAGGATCTTTTGACTGAGATGAAGGATACTTCCGAACTCATGGTAGACCTTGCGTACTCTGCAGTGATCTATGATGATGAGGATATTGCAGGAGAGGTACTCAATCTTGAAGATAAGATGGATACCCTCGATTATCATATGAAGATGGCCGCGATGTTAAGCACACGCAGGGTCGACGAGGCAGAAGAACTCCTTGGAGTTTTACAGGTTGCTGCGTCTTCGGAAAATATCTCAAATGCTGCAGGCGATATTGCCAAAATAGTTCTTATGAATATGGGCATTCCGATGGAACTGAAAGTGGCTCTCAGGGAAGCGGAAGAGACCGTAGTCAGGGCAACAGTCGCCGCAGAATCTTTAATGGCAGGCCGTACGCTTGGTGACCTCGAACTTGACCTCGAGACAGGCATGTGGGTTATTGCTATCCGGAGAAACGAAGACTGGATTTATGACCCTGACAAGGAAACCCGCCTTCGCCAGGGAGACGTTCTGATTTCCAGAGGGCATGATGAAGGAGTCCCTCTGTTCTTCGAAATGGCTACTACAAGGAAATTTATTCCAAGGGAAATAGAAAACAATAGACTCTTAAAAGACCTTGAACACGCCGTGGATATTATCGTGGACATGAAGAACATGTCCGAACTTTCGGTAGGGCTTGCATACTCTGCTATTCTTTTTGACAACGAAGATATTGCGTACGAGGTCAGCGCTCTCGAATCCGAAATGGATTCAATGAAATACGAACTTCAGCACTGGGTGCTTGAGACCGCGAAGCATGTTGAAGATGTTAACCTGCTCAGGGGAATCCTTCACCTTGCAAGCGCCTCTGAAGCCATTTCCGATGCCGCCTACGGAATTGCAGATACCGTGCTCAGGGATATAGAACTCCACCCCATTATCACCCTCGCAGTCCGGAATTCCGAAGAGGTTATCACGAGGCTCCAGGTTGAAAAATGTTCTCCGATAGTCGGAAAGACTTTCTTCGAATTGAGGCTTGAGACTGAAACCGGACTGCATGTAATGGCAATCAAAAGGGCTGACCGCTGGGTCTATGCTCCAAAAGGCAACACAGCTGTCCAGGCAGGAGACATGCTTATTGCACGCGGCTCAAGGATTGGAGAAGGAGCACTTATAGAGATGTGCGAGTGCAAGTTGCGCCAGTAGTTCACACCTCTCATTGACAATTAACCGCAATTTCTCCTATCCGCCTGTAGCTGATAAATCAATAATTGCCTTTGGGATGGCCAGGATACTGCAGGGTAACAACTTGCAGTCCCAAACCCGTTCCGACGGGTTGCTCCGGGGCCATTTATTGAAAGTATACTCCAGATGACTGCCTGGAAATTCTTCGCAAACTTTTTAAAAAGCCCATATATTCTTATTATATCTCGGATTACAATTACTATTCGGGAGTTTGAGTATGGCAATTGTTGGGCTAGCAAGAAATAGGGATACCCCGGAATCCGTAAGAGCAGCAGTGGAACTGGCAGGGGGCTCGGAATTGAAGAAGGGTCTACTGTACTTATTCGGCCGAATGCAAATACTGCAGATCTGCCCCCTGGTTCGACAAACCCGGAGGTGCTGAGAGGGGCTATACGGGAAGCAAGAAAATGCAATCCGGAAAAGATTATTGTTGCTGAAAAGTCGATGACCACGCTGGATACTGAGAGTGTGCTGAAGGAACTTGGGCTCTGGCAGGTTGCTGAGGCCGAAGGAGTGGACGAAATTCTTACTTTTGACCATATGAAACGCTTGCATTTGAAGCCCGACGGCGCTTCTTCCTGGCCTGAGGGGTTGTATGTCCCCGAACTTCTGGCTTCAGTCGACTATATAATTGCGCTTCCTGTAGTCAAGACTCACTGGACTGCAACCTTTACCATGGGCCTTAAGTCACAGATCAGCATAACCGCAGACGGAGATAGGAGGCTGCTTCCTCATGGGCAGTACAGGGATATGCTTTTCGGGAACATGATTGCCGAGTCAAACCTTGTCTACATGCCTGATTTTTATATCTCGGATGCTACAAAATGCTTTGTTACTGACGGCCCTAACCTGGGAACGCTGAGAGAGCCTGACATCGTACTGGCAAGTTCGGATGTGATCGCAAACGACACTGTAGGCCTTGCCCTCCTGAAAACCCTTGGCACGATTTCCAGGATCCAGGAGCACTCGGTCTGGGCCCAACCCCAGATTATACGAGCTGTGGAACTGGAGTTAGGGGTGCACGGCAGGGAAGAAATAACTATAAAAAGCTCAGGTGTTGAGGAAGTAGAAGAAATTATTGCCAACCTTGTGTGATTACGGTTTGGAAAACATTCCGGTTTGGAAAACATTCCGGTTTGGCAATAACCCCGGGGTAGAAAACGTAAGCCAGTAGACCTCCGAAAGCCAGATTCCCTGCCTCTTGAATTTGAAAGTTAAGTTTATGAGGTTGGCAGGTTCAATTTATGGGGTTGGCAGATTTTAACAATTTTACATTGATTTTGCATTAATTCTACAGTAATTTTACCTCATCTCGTTTTCTGATTTTCCTTTTTTACCTCTTATTTTTCATGACTGTGCAAATATGCTCATCTATTACCATAATATATTTATTTTCGACTTTCCCATAGATAATGGGGGAATTTTCATGAAATGCGAAAGCTGTGGAGCAGAAAGCGAAGGAAAGTACTGCAAGACATGTGGCGACATAATGGATCAGGTTGTCAGAGGAGTAGGAGAAAAACGCTGGGCGGCAATCGATGATTGTTCATTTATTTATCCACTTGTCCAGCGAGTGGCAAAAGGAGATCTTACGGTTCACGACATAATTCAATCTCTTGAGGTAGAAGACTGATTCTTGCTGTACTCTCAGGATTTTAGTCAGCGGCTTCCGGAGACGGTTATAAGGGTCATTTTTCCTCTTATATACTTCCTTTAAGCCCGAATTTTACGAGAGTAGCGGAGGAGCCGACCTCGTATGTGCCGGACCTCTTGCTTGAGATTTAAATACGGCTGGAGGTTAAACTTCAAGTCAGGTCTCGAACTGCAGTGCAGAGATAAGTCTTTTGAGATTAATTTTTAGCGCAGCACGAGCTTTAAGCCTTAAGGTTATATCTCTTTAGCTTTAATATTACATTGTTAAGCATTTTTCCTGCTGTCAGGAGCTGATGCCGTACATGAACAAAAAGGCCGGTACAATTGTTTTGGTATTCTTGCTTGCAGGAATGCTTTTGATTTCGGGATGTATTCAAAACAATAATGAGAGAAACACTACTAAAGAATCTCCCGATACTGGCAAAGGGGATGAGAATGTGAACATCCAAAATATAAAAGTTTTTAGCAGCGCATTTGAAGCTAACCGTACTATCCCGAGAAAGTACACCTGTGACGGGAAGAATCTAAATCCGCCTCTGGAACTCGAAGGCATTCCGGAAGAGGCTGAAAGTTTGGTGCTTATAATAGATGACCCTGATGCTCCCATGAAGGTATTTACTCACTGGATTGTCTGGAATATAGAACCTGTAGCGAAAATCGAAGAAGACAGCATACCTGGAGTTGAAGGAATAAACGATTTCAGAAAAATCGGGTATGGGGGACCATGTCCTTCTTCAGGCACTCACAAATATTTCTTCCGAGTTTATGCTCTGGACAGGAAGCTCGAACTTAAAGCAGGAGCAGGGAGAAAAGAGCTTGAAAGCGAGATGATAGGACATATCATTGCCGAAGGGGAATTGATAGGAAAATACAGCAGAACCTGATTTTTAAAAGGGGAGAAATGGTGGAAGAAAATATAACAGCTGAAAATAATCCCGATTTTTTCGAAAATCCCGGGGAGGCCTGGAAAAAGCAACCTTTGCTGCAGGCTGTTTCTGGGGAATTGAAGAGGCTTTCCGGCAGGTCGAGGGTGTGGTTGCAACTGCTGTTGGCTACAGCGGCGGGCACTTTGAAAAACCGACCTATGAACAGGTCTGTACCCTTAATACCGGACATGCAGAGGCCATTAGGGTCATTTTCGACCCGAAAGTGGTATCTTATGAGACATTGCTTGGCGTTTTCTGGAAAATCCACGACCCGACCACAAAGGACCGGCAGGGCCCTGATGTCGGAAAGCAATATCGTTCAGTCATTTTTTACCATGACGAAAAGCAAAAAGCTGCTGCATTAACCTCAAAAGAAAGCCTTGAAAAATCAGAGGCTTTTAAAAACCCGATAGTAACCGAGATTGTACCGGTTTCTGACTTCTATATGGCTGAAGACTATCATCAGCAGTATTTTGAAAAGAAGGGTTTTCTACAAAACGTGCTCAGAAGCTTAAAGAAATAAGTTGCTGAGGAGTAAAGAAGTCATTAATAAATGTGGGTATCTCACTTCATCCAGGAATCTAAAAGAAGTTAACTCTCAGTAATTTCCGGGATATTTTTTATATCAGTGCCTCTTATTTCCTTCAGTCTAGCTCTGGCGCCCGTTAATTCATAAGCTCAAATCAAATTGCTTGCGGCCACCCCATCCTAAACAGGCTGTCCGACAATTACTCCCAGTAATATACAAATTCCTTTTTTTCAGTTTAAAGGCTTTATATGCCTTATTTTTCACATGTTTTTGCCCTCAAATTGAATTGTCGGACAGCCTCTAAAGGATGGGGTATGCTTCGGGCCGCACGCCCGGTTTGTGGGATTAGAAATCTTCAATTATCCTTTGACCAAGTTTTGCTGATTTAAAAGCTTTGACCTCTTCTTTAGGTTTCTTCTGCGATTCCTTGATGTAATGCTTGATTGTGTCAGCTGTAACATTTCCAACTGATCGATAGAATTTACCTCTTGACCATAGACTTCCACCCCAATATCGTTTCTTTAATTCAGGATGTAGCTTGAATAGTCTGTAAGAACTTCCTCCTTTCAAGTATTGAACTACTTCTGACAAAGAGTTACTTGGATGAAATTCCACGAACAAGTGAACGTGATCATCTACAACTTCCATAGCATGAAGTTTGTAGCCTTGCTCCATACAAATATTGGTGAGGATCAACTCGCAATCCTTTTTAATTCGCTTATTGTAGAAGATATTGTATCGATACTTTGGCACCAATACGAGATGGTAAGTAATCTGACCATAGCCATGGCTAAAACTGTTCAATTCCAACGCATATCACATCCAGGCCATAGGGTGGCTGGCACCACCTGTGGCCATGGTGCCAAAAAAGATCATCTTACAAAAAAGTAAGGATTTAGATATTTAAAGAGAAAAACGAAGAGGCGAGGGTTCACTTCATCCCCAACCTAAAGGTTGGGGTATTCGTGACCCTCTGCGCTCCCGATGTAATAAAATAAGCGGAAGTTGATGGAGACTTGAGAGGATTAATTTTTCAGTTGCCACTTCTTTAACTGATAGGTTATTTCCAGCCCTTTCTCATCTACTTTTCACTAAAATGCAGTAGAGAAATTAAAGACCTGCATCAAGTGTCCTTCACAATCTGGTAGACCAATATTGATTATATAAAATATTAATCCATTTTCTAAGCTTTCTATTTCTTTATCTCAAAGTCAAGATCTCAGTTACTTTTCAAACTTTATCACATAAGTTTGATATATCTCGTTATATATAGTACAAACACCGACTATTTACTTTTTGAGGAAAAGTTATGCGTATCATACTTATAATCGCCGCAGCTCTAATTTTGTTGGGTATTGTAATTTTTTCGGTTCATTCTGGTTCTAACAGCGGGGTAATTTCTGATGAAAAAGAAATAGTTCAAAAAATAGAGAATAATGGCAGTTTTCTTGGGGCTTCGAAAGATTGGGGTAGTTTTAAAACGGTAACAGTAGATATCAACAAAATCAGGGGAGCCTCTGTTAGTGAAAATTCAAAGAAGAATTTGTCGGAAGCTGGCGAAAATAATATATTTGAAGAAGTAACACTTGACAACAGCTCCATCAAGGCTCCTGAATCATGTGATCGCTTTGAAACTGTAATAGTGAATCCTGGAAAGTTCAGGGAATTGGTCTCAAACGGAACTGTAAACCTGAGCCTCATGGGAGAAGATTATGAACTTAAACTTCAAGAAAGAGAGATTCAAAATCCAAATGTAAATTCTTATTTGGGATACATTGTCGGAAAGCCTCAAAGTAGTGCTTTTTTCACAGTAAAAGACGATTCAATTGACGCTTGTATTAATGTAGATTTTTTCAATCAATCATATGGGATCGCTTCAACTGACGAGAAGTATGATGGAAAAATTGTCCATATTCTGTGGAGGTGCTATAGTGAAGGAGGAGAAGAAGAAATTAAGAAACATCATTCGTTAGATCCATTAGAATTTTCTCTGAGAAATAGTGATAAAAAGAGCCATGAAATCCATATCGAGCTTTTTGATTTCTATAATAATTCTGTATACAAAGAAAAATACAAGATGAATCCTGGAGATGAAATCTTTTCACCTGAAATAAATGTCGAACCGGGATATTACAGGTATGAAATTATTTTAGATAATAAATTTACTTTTGAACAAAGAGTAGTGGCAAGTTACGCAGCTAATTTAGGCGGTTCAGAAAAACTGCATCTCAATATCCGTGGCGATCCAGATAATCCTATTGAGTTCGTAAGTGAGGTTGCCTGAGCAAATTTCTTTCCAATTTTATATTCACAGTTGAGGAAAGCTTTATACCTGAACTTAAGATCTCCTTTATATAGGAATCCGGGATAATTATTTACCCTCCTTTCCCCTATTTTTTCTCATGATTTTTGACCCTATTACTATATGCAACCTGAATCTCCAGAATCGATTTGTAAGGTCTGCTACACACGAATTTATGGCCAAAAAGGATGGGACGCCTACTTCCCGGCTTGGAGATCTTTACGAAGAGCTTGCAAAAAATGAAGTCGGGCTGATCATAACCGGATATTCATATGTTCTTCCTGGCGGGCAGAGTGATATTTATCAGCAGGGTATCTATGATGACCGTTTTGTCGAACCTTACCTGAAAATAACTGAAAGGGTGCACAGGTACAGCAGCAAGATAGTGCTCCAGATAGTGCATGGGGGGAGGCAGGCTACTTTTTCTGATGAATTTCCTGTCCCCATAGCCCCCTCCAGTATAAAAGACGGGCATTCGGCAGCTATTCCAAGGGAAATGACAGACGCGGAAATTCTGGAAGTGATCGAAGCTTTTACAAAAGCAGCTGTCAGGGCAAAAAAGGCAGGTTTTGACGGAGTACAGCTTCACTGCGCTCACGGTTTCCTTTTAAGTAACTTCATTTCTTCCTATACGAACAGAAGGACTGACCGCTGGGGGGCTCAGTGGAAAACCGGGCAAGGATAGTCACGGAAATTGTCAGGCGCATAAAAGAGGAAACAGGAGATGATTTTCCTGTCCTGGTCAAGTTAAATGCAACGGATGGTCTTCGCCCTGGGTCTTTGAAGGCGGAACTTGGGCTTGATATTTCGCAGTCCGTAGAAATTGCAAAGCTTCTGGAGCAGGCAGGAGTGTGCGCAATTGAAGTCAGCGGAGGAATAGGTGAGGCAGGTGGAGTAACTATAAGAACCGCAATAAATTCTCCTGCCAAAGAAGCATATTTCAAGGACTATTCTAAAGCAATCAAAAGTGCAGTGAGCATCCCGGTTATCCTTGTAGGAGGGATCAGGTCCCTTTCTGTTATTAATTATCTGCTTGAGAACGGGTTTGCGGACCTGATTTCAATGAGCAGGGTATTTATCAGTGAACCGGATGTTGTTTTGAAATTTAAATCCGGGGCGGTTAAAAAGGCAAGGTGCGTATCCTGTAATCTCTGTTTTGATCCCGAGGGGATAAGATGCAATTTCCAGTTTGATTGAAACTCGGGTAACTGACATTAGACATTTTAGCGGTTTAATGCTATTGATTCTCACTTCGACTAGCGGAGCATTACTCAAATTTCATACAAGTTTTGCTGTATCAACAAAACGATAACTATATAATAATTAATATGGATATTTTAAAAATATTTGTTTTGTTTGTCGCAATTTTTCTTTTCGAACAATCTCATTATTCTACAATAAGGAATAACTATGGATTTCACATATTTACTTACAGTAATTGGCACATTTATTTCAATTTACGAGATTTCAGAAGATCATAAGAAAAGAAATTTCATTTTCAAATTCAGTTCATACGATAGGATTTTAGCGTGTATAGTTCAACCCATCTGTAACAAAAACAGGATTCCCCATAAGATATTCCATATAATTTCTAATATATATTACCAATCGAATATAAATTGACCATCAAAACATTTTGGTTTTAATTAATATTTTTCTTGTGCCAGGGCTCGAAGTCAAGAATTTTGAAGAAAAAGAATCGGCAGGGTACGGAAAACGGATGAAATCCTCAAAGCTCTCCAATAAGGTTAAAAAGATTCAATCTTGTTATCAAAATATGGAATTAGCAGAGCAGGTGCCTGCTTAAAAAGTGATTAAAAGCTATAGTCACCATTTTAAATAATGCGACATTTTGTGTGTGAATGTATGTTTCCCCCAAAACTCATCCAGTTCTTCCTTCAATACTTTAACATTCTTGAATGATTTTATTGACGTTAAATCTTCTCTTGTCGTTTTCCAACAATATTCTGTTGGGTTCCTATCTGGAGTAGCTGGAGGGAAAAGCAATATTTGCAACCAATATTTGTTTTTTTGAAAGAATTCCCTTGCCTTTTTTGATTTATGCCACGGCGCTCTGTCCATTATAAGAAATATCTTTCTTCCTATGTCTTTTTTAAACTTGATTAATGATTTTAAGAAAGAGTCTGTATTCTTTTTAATTCCTAAATCATACCAATAAAATTCTTCGTTTTCAGTGTAGAATCCCCCAATGTTGATTTTGGCTTTTGAACCACTAATAAATTTAATAGGTTTAGAGCCTTTTATTGCCCAACATTTTGATCTGTTTGAATCTACATAAAAACTACCCTCATCCTGGGTGACGAATAAATGGTTAGGATTTAGGAGTCTTTTTTTATTTCAGCAATAAATTCATTTGTTAATGCCTGATTTCGCCTTTTTGATTGAGGTCTACATGTAATTCTACTAAATCCTAAATTTTTAATAATTTGTCTCATTCTTGATTTAGAATAAGATACTCCAAATTTCTCTCTGACAAATTGAATTGCATCTTTTGTTTGCCAACCGCGAGAAAAGCCATCGTCTGTTGGTATTGGCTCTGATAATGCTTTCCTCAACTCAAAAACTTGTTCTGAAGTTAAAAATGACTTTACCCCTCGACCAGATTTACATTTAAGGTTGTACAGACCTTCTTCTTCAGCTCGTTTCATCCAACGGTGAACTGTTGAACGGTGAACTGAAAGATCTTCTGCAACTTTAGCTGGGCTCGAACCATTTTTAACCAACAATAAAGCTTGAAGTCTTAACTTCTCATTTTTGTCACAGGAATGACATATAGCTATGGCAATATCAGAAGTAGTAAACATCTCTAAACTCATAACTAAATTAATATAATTATATCAAATATATAAATGTTGCATTATATAGAGAGGTGACTATATGTACTTTTTCTGTGTAAGGTTTGTACCACATTATGGACCAATAAGAGGAAGAAATAAAATGAGGTTCATTTCAAGATTTAGTTGCAGCCATTATGGCGAGGTTGCGGGATTTCCATAAGCAATCAACATGTCTAAATCCTGCGGCCTTCATGTCATGGAACATTTCCCAAAGCGTTCCAGGTTTATCTCCCATTTTTTGGGCATTTTCCAGCCGATTAAGCTTTAGTTCATCAAAGGTCCATTCCTGCCCGAGCTTCTCCCTAAGCTGTATGACCAGAGAATATATGAGGTTATTAAATTCCCATTGATCAATAATTGGAGAGTCTTCCCTAAAAAGATCCCCGTTTATAAATAAACCCTGCTCTTTTAGAAGTTCTCGGATCTCGGAATACAGTTTGATTCTGTTTTCAAACTCCACATGATGAATAGAAAAACAGGATACAACAGCATCAAATCCTCTACTTTCAGTTATGCCCAGGATTCCTTGATTCAAATCCCGTTTAATTATAGTCATGTTTTTATTATTCCCGAACCTTTCGCTGCTTCGCCTTATCATCTCATCAGAGAAATCGAGCATGAGAACATTTGCGTGAGGCTTTAACTTCACGATTTCAGCTGTCACATCGCCTAGGCCACAGCCCAGGTCAATTATCTTAGGATCCATTGGTCCTAGTTCGGTTGCCATCTTTGAAATAATTGACAATATTTCTTTCCTTTCAGGTATGATTATATCAGCTGTTTGGGCATAATTTTCAGCAGCTTCTGGATGAGTCCATCCTTCTTTTTTCTTCTTTTCCATATCCAGCAGTATCTCCTTAATCCGTTATAAAATCCATCTATGACGTTATTGAGCTAATCCTAAAACTCAAAATTACTTCTCTTAATCACGGATTTAGAATAATCAATCGATTCTCTGATTATGGAAATATTTACGAGATATTACGGCTTTAAAAATAGAACTGGTTTTGAGATGAGTCCCATAAATAAAATACTGAGGTTTTTCATTTAATTTTTAATGTTTGGAAGCCCAGCCTATTGAGACTAATAAATATAAAAAATTAAAGATCTTGGACTCTGGTCCAAAATCTAGTGATTTTTGCATTTCTTGATTGAAAATCTGAATTCGTAAGAAGAATTCAGCCTCCAATCAAAATTAACATTCGATATCTAAAGACTTCAACCTAAAAGTAAAATCACAAGGATTGTAACCAATTACAAAATCTAGTGATTTTTAATTTTACGTTCATCACTGGATTTTGGTACTGAGTCGATCTTGAGACTTTTTATTATTTTCTGGTCTTCAGACTTTCTCTCATATTATACAAAACAATAATATTTTAATTATATTGATATAATATAGTTGTGAATGGGAAAAGGGAACCTCGCAATAGACAAATCAATGGCAAAAACGGTTGTTGACGGAAAAATAATAATTCCTTTACCAAAGGTTTTGGTTGAAAATCGATACTACCCTATGTTCTTTGTATATTCTCCTACTCATTGTGATGAGTGTGGAAATAAATTACATGTAAACTCTCACTACACTCGTTTTATTTTATCAAGTCACGGTACTATAGCTCGCGATGTTACATACTGGACTTGTTTTTCTTGTAAGAAACATTTCCATGATCAGATTATTGGTGTTCCTGGTTCTGCAAATTACAGTTATGAGTTTTATGAAAAACAAATGTCTGTTAGATACGATGGGCGATGCAGTCTAAACAATTCTCGAAAAATTGGAGAAACATATACAGAAGGACTAACTGATTTCTGTGGGAGAGCTCCTTGTGCCACTTCATTATGGTTATATGAGCAAAAACAAGCAGAGCTTTCAAAGCAAGAACTTTTAGATCAAAATATTGCTTTTGACAGAACATTGTATGTTGATGGAGATTGGATCAAGAAAGGGTGGAAAACAAAGTTTGAAGCTCTGTTGGGAAGAGAAATTTCAGAAAAAGAATGGAAAAAGATGCGATATAAATCTGTTTACGTTATTGCCACAAAAGAAAAGGTCGTTTTGGATTTTGAGATAACTGACAGATTACCAACAATTGAAGCTCTGATGCCTCTTTTCATACGAATAAAAAACCGATTTCCTGAAGGTAAAATACAAAGGATCGTCTCTGATGAAGATAAAGCAATCATTGGAGCTGTAAAAAGTGTCTTCCCTGAAGTGGCTCACTCCTTTTGTGTGTTCCATCAATTAAAAAACGTTAGTAAGAGATACAGTGACGAATTCAATTCCATCACAAATATTCCAGGTAATGATGAGCTTGTGTACAATGAGATATGTCAATTAATACGCTCTGATACGGTTATCAGTGCTGTTGTATGTTTTCAAAAGATCCGAGAATTGGATTCTAACCTGGAACTTTCAAAAGCGTCTCATAAAGCAATTTCTTATGCAAAAGAGATTTTCACGAAAAATGTAAGTTTCTTGAAAAAGGGTTTTACACCTGAGACAGATAACACAATGGAAAAGATATTTTCTTTGATAGGTGATATTGTAGACAAAGCAAGATCATTCAAAACTGATAGTGGGCTAACTAATTTCTGTTATAATTTGTTTACTTATTTCAACAAACGGTGTTTCAGTACTGGAAAATGGAGAGGATTCTCACCTTTAGAGCCTATCCGAAAAGTGTTGTTACCTACTGTAACTTTTACAATTGACAATATGTACAACCGGAAAGGATGCCGATATTATAGACCTATCGTAACTTTTCAACATGCGTTAATGACTTTTCGGATAGGCTCTTAATGAGGGCAAGATTCCAATATGGATAAAGGTAGAAAAAAATAACTCTTCAATTTAAAATGGAATTCCTATAGCGGTAGCTGATGAAAATCTCCATAAAAATAGGGTGTGTAACAAAAAAATTATATGAGTTCTTGCATCAATAAATAAACTTTCTCAAAATGAGTAGATTAGTTTACTCAAATTAGAATGAAATTTCTTGATTTTTTCAAAATTGAAGAAGATCCAGAAAAAATTAAAAAGACTCAAAAAAAACGATGATTGATACAGTTTAAGCGAATACAAAACAGCCAGCGAGGGTTCACTTCATCCCCGACCTAAAGAGGCTGTCCGACAATTCAATTTCAGGGCAAAAACAGGTGAAAAATAAGGCATATAAAGCCTTTAAACTGAAAAAGAAGGAATCCTTTTATTACTGGAAGTAATTATCGGACAGCCTGTAAAGGTCAGGGTATTCGTGACCCTCTGCGCTCCCATAGTAATAAAACATGAAAATGAATTATTTGAAACTGATTTTAAAGGAGAGAATCCTTTCCATTTATCAGTACAGAAAAAAGGAGAATCCGTAAATTAACTCATTAATTCGTAGTCCAGATTTAAGTCTTGTCTTAGTTCTCAAAACAGCATCTTTTCTCTGTTTTCCGGTTTTTCAGACTTTTTCTCTACAAAAAATAAGAAAACCTAACAGATCGCCTTTTTAAACTTTGAATGTTCCATCCGTTTTGAGATTTTTGATCAACAGATTATTCTTTAATTCCTTGAAAAAAAGTTAACTGATTATTTAAGTATTGAACTTTTATAGTGATCAGAGTCTAAATTCAAATTTCATAGGCTATATCCTCTATAATCAAGACCATCCACGAACAGAGAACCCAATTTGAATAAACCCTGTTCTCGATTCAATGGTACATACGAGTTAAAGGCTCTATTGTTATAACGATCAGGGTTAGTTTTTCATAATTAACTCTATAAAGTATCCTTAGATGCCTGGAACGCAGCCTGAAAATCTTCTCCTGGCTCTCAATTATTCTTTTTGTCCCCTGGGGAACGGGGTCAAGGGCAAGCTCCTCAAGAGTTTCCCTGACCCGGGAATGCATACTCTCGCCTGCCTCTTTCAGGAAAGCCTGCGCATGAATATCAAGGAAAACTTCAAACATTTTAGAGCCTCATTTCTTCAAGCTTTTTTAAAGCTACAAGTTTTCCTCTTGCCTCGTTTTCAAAACTTCTAGAAACTAACTCCTTTTCTTCTGCAGTGAGCAAGCTATCTATATCCACCATATGCTCCTTTATTTCCCCAAGTTGCTTTTTGATAAAGTTAAGTTCTTCAAAGAGCTTTTTATCGGCTTTCTCTCCAGTAATAAAACCACTACCTCGATTTACGTACAGAATTTCGATTTACTTACGAAATTATTATTATCAAGTGTTTTTATTGCCTGATTATTATCCACTTGCAGATCATACATGGTTATTTAGACGTATGTTTGTTTTGCATTTGGATTTCTTAATATCCGGGCTTATTTAACATTCTGTGTTACTCATTATTCATTGTAATTTTTAGGCCGCCTCTATTATCTAGTATTTTTCCTTATTAATTTTATCTCTTTGTCTATTTGCAAGCAGTTAGAAAGAGTTATCTCCTTGTTAGAAAGAGTTATCTCCTTGTTAGAAAGAGTTATCTCCTTATTTCTTACTGAACGTGTTGTGAACCACACAACATAGGTAAATTAAAACTGTTGGACGCATTTATAATATGTGTTTTATAGATATTATGTAAGGGGGCTTAAAATGAACGTTACGAAATTTGAATAGGTAATATTATAACATAAAAAATTTATATGTATAAGTGGGAAAGTAGTAAAAAGGCAGGAGAAAAAATGATAGCCGAAAATCTCGGGTTTTTCATATATATATTCACAGCTATCTTTGTAGTCGTCAGTCCCATCAGCGGAGTAGTAACTTTCATTTCCCTGACCAGCAAAATGACACATGAGGAAAAAATGAAATCGCAAAAAAATCAGTCACACTGGCATGCGTAATTGCCCTTTTTTTGCAATCGCAGGAAATATTATACTTAACCTGTTCAGCATCAGTGTGGATTCACTCCGGGTTGCAGGAGGCATCCTGCTTTTCAGCATTGCCTTTGATATGATGCACGCTAATATTTCAAGAGAGAGTATCACTGAGGAAGAGATTTCGCAATCCCAGGAACGTGCAGATATCTGGGTCTTTCCTATAGGACTTCCCCTTCTTACAGGTCCGGGTGTGATCAGTACAGTAATTGTTATGATGGGAAGCACAGAATCCATTGAGCAAAAAATAATAATTCTTGTATCGATTATACTGACATTTGTTATTTGTCTGTACACTTTCCTCTTCTCAAGGAGGATTCATAAATTTATAGGGTATAACGGGATGCTGGTCTTTACAAGACTCATGGGGCTTTTGCTTGCAGCTCTCGCAGTAAACCTGACTTCGATAGGTATAATAGACATATTCCATTTAACAAGTTGAAACAATCAGTTAGAGAATTTGAAACGGAAACTTAACCATTTTCCACTCAGAGTCCCGCTTTGGGATCACAGGTAATCGGATCTTTTCAGAGAGTTGCGATTACATCGCAACAGCATGGAGGGTGTCTTTCTCGGCAGAGTTATGGCTCTGCAGCAGTAAAATCTATTTGAACCAATTACCTGTTTTTTAAGGAGTGCACCTTACCGGGTACATCCCCTAGAAAATTCAAAAATGCCAATTTCACTCCAGAATAACCAAAAGATGTACTTGCTTTATATTCTCAGACATTTCCCCGAAATCCCCTTTAAAATAATTTTATGTAATGAGCTGATCCCAAAACTCAAAAACTAATTATTTAAATCTCAATTTTTAATGGCAGCAAAGGTTCAATTTTCATCTAGAGATTTCAGAGATCACGTAGTCATACACGATTTTCCGTTTTCCATTTTATACATATTACCCAAACGAACATGAAATTCTTCGAATAACAGGCACAAATAAATGAAAGTACTTTTCACCTTACCCTTTTTTGATGATTTATCCCCTCATTACCTTGTGCATTAAGTTTTTCCTATAACAGAAAAAAGGTCAGGTTAAGGGCTATAGGAGCCTAAACCCTTTTATTACTCCATCAAACGTAAACGGTATATAAATCTTTGACAATTTTCGTAGTCGTCTTTGCAGTACTTCGAGATCACTTCGGCAGGTAACTTACCCTTTTTTGGGGAAACATCGCATATATAGGATTCGCTATTGGAATTGGGACTCACTGTTATAAGATAAGAACAACACATTCAAAACACCTCTAATATATTACTATATGAATTATCCTTACATACATAAAACAATATCTCTGCTGGAACTTTAGCGTCTAATGTAACGAATGTTTGCATTTTCATGCACGAAGCAAATCTGCTCCCGTGAACTTCACCGAGTTGAGAAACAACAACACTGAAAAGTAATAAACTCATTTTGGAAATAATACCAACCGAATATTAGGAACTACCAGCTTTTACAACATGCCGTTGTTAACTTTTCTGAAAGGCTCTTATCAATAGAGCATGCACCTGTAATTATAAATATAATCTTATAATTATAAAGATCACTGAATAACTCAAATACATGGCCAAATAGAAGATGGAAAATGGGGGATGGAAATAGATGAAAAATAAAGATAATTTATACTTCACATTTTTGACTTCAGTATTCCTGGTTTGTTTTTTGATTTTCGGTTCATCTGCTGCACTGGCATCCAGCGAACAAAATGCTTCGCATAATAACTCCTCGACCAATAATGAATTCCCATATCCGCGTGGTACCGCCCCGGCATATGGGATGATGGGATGGGAAACTGGTACTCAATTTTTAATAGATGCTGCCACGCTTGTTCACCTTGGATGGAGAACTTCTATAACTCCACAACAGTTTGTTGATAACGTTAATAAAGGCAAACAGTTGGGAATTTCAAAATATTTAGTAGCTACTAGCGGCCCACAAATGGCTTCTGAAAGCTTCTGGAAATCAGTAAAGGATAGGGGTGTTACTGATAATGATTTCTATGGTGTATATTTCCCTGACGAGGAAGGAAGTCCTTCAACGCTTATCACCATGCGCACGGCTATGAAGAAATACTTCCCCAATGCTGTTGCTGGCGATTATTTAGGCGATATGCAGACTGGACCTGATAATGAAAAATTTATTCCAGGGCTGGATGTTTGTTATTTCACTACTTACACAAAATTTCATCCTGAACGTCCACATGCTTGGGTATACGGTAATCTTATTGCCAACGCACCTGATTGGAAAAATGCAGGAAGAACAGTATATGTAACAACAGAAGCATTTGGTCAGGCTATTGAGGTGAATTCTTCCGATCCGGATTTGAGTACTGTGCAAAAAGTGGCTGATCGTCATGAAAGTCAGATTGTGATGGGAATTTTAGGTGGAGCACAGGGTGTTTTTTCATATGCTTATAAATACGCAGCAGGTACTTCAAGCTATACAGGATGGGATAACTTTAAGCCGAGATATGAACAGGTTTGGCCCTGGATTATGAACGGCGACCGAAAACTTCTGACAACAAACGTAACTAGCGGCAGGACAAATATAACTTCAGATCCAGGTGGCACAATCGATGCGGTTACCTCCTATATATTTACTGATGCAGACGGTAGAGAATTAGTTGCGTCATCGAGTATGCTTGATTTTACTGAAGCAAACAGTACGGCAAATAACGCAACAATTAACGGCGTGCCAAACGGAACGTATGATGTCTTATGGGAGAACAGAACCGTGAATGTTGATAATAGAACCATAAAAGATACCTGGGAACCGTACGCATACCATTTTTACCAATTAAGGGCGAATAATAAAGCGAATGATACCGGTACCAGATAAGCTCTTAATACTGTTACCTACGGTTTCGGTTTTGGTTCTTTGAGAGTTAGCAGGCTACTTATCCTACTAACTCTCCCACTTCCGACAAAGTATTTGACAATGTAATGGGGATACCAGCTATATGGCTAGTACTTATTCTGCCACTAACGTGATGTATCCGAGTGATTAAAAAAGCGGCTCAAGCATGTACATCAGTTCATCGGGATATGCCCACTAAGAACTGCCCAGCATACAAGAATGCAAAATTACCCCAAAAGAAATATTATGCTTTCTCAATGCCCAGTGGTATTCGAAATTGTGCATAAAATTTGTAGAATGGTGGGAATTACATTTTCACTATCTTCTTCATATTCAAGGAAGAATTTACCAACTATAAAAATATGCAACAATTTTATCATACAGTTTTAAAGTTGAATGTGTCGCTTGAGATTGTTTCTTTCCGATCCTTCTAGATATTTCAGGAGTAATGATTCCCGTCGCGAGGTGGAGGTTTGGCAAAGCTACAGTCGCCTGATTTACATATTAAAAAATCAAATTAAGGTTAAATTTGTAAGCTGTCAGCTAATAATCCTTATGTATTGGTTCGCTCATCACGCGACGGAAAAAGAAATAGGCAAAGTAGAAATTAGCCTTTAAAATGACAATTTAGTTTATTATTAATCTTTCACGAAAAATTTTTACCGCAAGAAGAGAATTATCCAATGCTTCGGTAAATAGCTCATCAAGATAACGATAGTTTAGCAACCTCTTACAGGGTACCTGGAAGTGAAACTCAGGATTATTATCCCATTGAATTCCAGGCGTGGTACTCTTGCCGAAAGTAAAACGTTGAAGTTATTATAGAATCCCACCCCAAAAAATCCGCTGTTGGAACCCCTTGCCTTTTGCATAATTTTTTCGCGGTTCTTCGCGTACATTTCTCTTGCTGTTTTCTCCATTATCATATTATCATCTTGATATTCTCACGATATTAAAAGCTTTTTAAGCCTCGGTCAGGAGTGAAGAGTTGTTCAGAACTCGAGGAAGTAAGCTTAAAAATGAAGTAATTTGCTTGAAATGTCTGCATATTGAGCAGGGATTGAGCATTCTATTCTAGTTCCTGTCGATTTTAATGATTTGTTGTAGAGAGATTGGCGAAAAGGATATTATTATGCCCAGAGGGTACACATTTATACTATTATCAAATAAATCATATGAAGCAAAAGGTGTTATAACAGGATGAACAGGTTGAGAGCGTGTCTTAAAATTAAATTCGATTCTACAATTGGAACAGGAATTACACATTTGAACTGAAAATCTGTACATTAAGCCGTTAAATGCCTGAAGTGTAAATTTCAACCATAATGCCTGATATTTGATTTTGTACAGATAGCGAATAAGTCCGATGTAATAAATTTACGAGCCGAATTTGAAGTTACGGTACATGTTATCCAATTGCAGATATTGTTTTAATTTTAAGACACGTTCTTAGACTTAATTTACCATCTGGTTGATTTTACTGTAAAAATTAACTATGGCACTTGTTGCTTCGCTTTCCGTATTGAGCTGGAAAAGTCTTACTTGCTTTCCTAACATTTTTTCTTGAACAACACCTGATGAAACCAGAGGTGCGATAACCCTTGATACACTGGCGTGAGACAATCCTGTTTCTTGAGCTATTCCTGAAAGGTAGGTTGGTTCGTTCTGGTTTTCTATCAGGTTCTTAAGCACTGTCATTTGTGCGGTTTTTCCAAAGATTTTTTCCATTGAGTCCATTTTTTAATCATCTCAGAGGTGGCTATTCTCTTTAGTGATAATCGGTCTCAATAATTGCCTATTATTAATAAAATTATCTAGTTTATTGAAATAGAAGAGTTTTCATAAAGGATTCATTTGTAAAGTATTTTATAAGCCTGAAATGCCTTCTAACAACCTCGTCACAAGGTTTGAATCCTGTTCTTGAGTACTTGGATCAACCTTTGGCTCAGGATATTGCAAAGCTTGATGCAGTGTATTTCCGTTGAAGCTTAGAGATAATAACATCTCGAATAAAAATAGTATTTAAAAATGAAGTTGTGAAATTGCAACCTCTCTTACCTTTTAATATTAAGATTTAATCGCCATCTGGTTGATTTTACTGTGAAAAAATTAGTCATTGTTTGTTCTGCTTAAAATCTGCCCGAAATTTTGGTTAACTATGGAATATAAGGCAATAGTTTACTCTCTCAATTTTTTCTTGTGCAAGAAGCAATGTACTTTTCCCCATCGACATCTACTTATACCTTTTTAGTCACAGTTATATAGTTGATCCATAGGTTCAGTCCCCAATGTATGAAGAAGACGTACAAAGGAGGGATGTAACTCAGCTAAGTAGTAACTTGATTAAAGTAATTTAACTAAGTAATGACTTAAATGAGTAGTAACTTGATTAAAGTAATTTAACTAAGTAATGACTTAAATGAGTAGTAACTTAATTAAAGTAATTTAACTAAGTAATGACTTAAATGAGTAGTAACTTGATTAAAGTAATTTAACTGAGTAATAACTTAAATGAGTAGTAACTTAATTAAAGTAATTTAACTGAGTAATAACTTAAATGAGTAGTAACTTACTAAGTACAGAACTAAATTATATAAAATGGGACTGAGTTCTATGGATCACTAAGATTCTAAAAGCTTTTTCTACATAGATTTTTGACAAAAGGGGAATGAGTAGGCATTTAGTATTTGATAAATGTGTTTTGAGCTTGGTCAATCCTTTATTCGATTTCAATCCTAATTCTAGATCTTATGAGTTTCTTTCATTTGAAATTTGCTTAACCATTCCTTATTGAATGTATAGAAGCCTAACTTATTAATCTGGCGAAACTTAGCTCTTTTACAGACTGTCTCAAAACTAGGTCCGGTTGTACATTTGGGTTAGAAATCCGTAATTTTTATATTATTTACAAAACTTAATTCCAATGTTCACCATGTTTAGAAAGTACGATCAAAAACAGCAGTTTTTACTTCCATTAAACCTGGAAGATTTTGTTCCTGAAAACCATATCGCTAGAATACTAAACGACATCGTAGATGTCGTTGATATCAATGCTATTGAATCCACTTACTCTAATGAAGGCTGCCCAGCCTATCATCCCCGACCTCTTTTAAAAATATTACTTTATGGTTATCTTATAGGCATTAGAAGTTCACGCAAACTACAGCAAATGACTCAAACTGATACTGCTTTTATGTATCTGGCAGCCATGCAAAAACCTGATTTTCATACGATTTGTCGATTCCGTTCGACTCATCTTGGTCCTATTAAAGAAATCTTTTCCCAGGTTGTTATATTTTGTAAAGAAATGGATATGATTGGTTCCAGTATCTCGATTGACGGAACAAAGGTTAAGGCAAATGCTTCTTCAAGACAAAGCAAGAGTTCAGATGCTATCGAAAAAGAAATAGAGAAGATACTCAAAGAGAGTATTGAGACAGATAAATATGAAGATGAAATTTATGGTGACTCAACACCATATCAGATTCCAGAAGAACTTGTTGACAAGAAGAAAAGATTGGAAAAAATAAAAGCTGCTAAGAAGAAGCTTGATGAAGAAAACTGAAAAAAGTAAACATCACAGACAACGATGCTAGAATTATGAAGCATAAAGATGGGAGCAAGAAACCTTCCTACAATTGTCAGGTTGCTGTTGATGAAAAAGAACAAATAATCGTTGCAGCAGAAGTTGTTAACGAAGAAAATGACTTGCATCAGATGAAACCGATGATTAAAAATGTAAAAAATACACTGGGGTATAAGCCGACAATAGTGCTTGCAGATGCAGGTTATTTCTCATATGATAATCTGGAATTTTTACAGAAAGAAAAAATTGATGCCTATATTCCTGACAACTTCTATAAAGCTGAAAAAGAAGGAAAAACCAGGAAATTCAGGAAATCTCTTTTTAAATATGATGAAGAAAAAGACTGCTATTATTGTCCTGCTGCATTTGAAATTCCCTTTTCAAGAATACAAAAGAGGATAGGATGAACCTGATTTACGATATTATGTCTGCAATTATTGTTCTCAGTGTGTGTTGAAAAATGCATGTACTAAGAGTGAAAAAAGGACGATAACAAGAGATCCTCGAGAACATTTAATGGAGAATATGAGGGCTAAACTGAACACAGAGGAAGGTACGGAAAAGTATCAGAAAAGAATGTCTACCGTAGAACCTGTGTTTGGACAGATGAAACAGGATAGAGGATTTAGAGAATTTCTGTTGAGAGGAAAAAGGAAAACAGGAATTGAATTTGTTATGATGTGTACTGTACATAATATAAGAAAAATAGCAGACATAATAAAAAGAGAAGGGAAAAACCTGAAAGATATGCTGAAAATGATAGTTGGGGGAGGAAGTAAAGGATGGAATAAAGGGGAACTCGAGAGAGAATAGCAAATACGCTATGTTGAGTTGATAAAAATTAATCTATTCTTGTGGGAAATGAATTAAAAATTGAAATGGGTATTACCCAATTGTAGAATTCAAAATGGTTATGAGACAGCCTGTCTTTTAGTTACCTTTTCAGGTTTTTCGAACCAGCTATGAAAGCTAAGTATATGCAAGAAAAAGGAGATCGGGATATATTCAGGTTTACATCCCTCTACACCTACTTCAAGTTTTAAACAATCAATCTGGTTTCTTATTATGGAAACAATTCTGAAACTTTACTACGATTTAAGAAGGAACTTTGGTTTTGGGATGAGCTCGAAATCAAAATCCAATTTGGTATATATCAAAAATCGACTAAATTTATTTTTGCTATGGAAAAAAGTGAGAAAATGGAAAAAAAAGCACTTTTATATCTCAAACAACGAAATTCGTATTCCTGCGATCCAGTGGGGAAAGAAAAGTGAAAAGCTGTTGATTGAAGTTCACGGAAATCTTTCTAATAAAGAGGACACAGTAATCTCTTTGATGGCACAAAAGGCTGTTACAAAAGGTTACCAGGTATTAAGCTTTGATCTGCCTATGCACGGTGAACGCGTAGATGAGGAATATGCTTGTATTCCCGAAAATTGTGTAAGTGATTTAACCGCTGTTTATGAATATACAAAGTCACTTGCATCTGAAATTCATTTGTTTGCGTGTAGCATGGGTGCTTATTTTAGTCTGCTTGCCTATCATAATTTTGACATAAAGAAAAGTTTATTTCTCTCTCCCATAGTCAATATGGAACGTATCATACGCAATATGATGGTAGGCTTCCAAGTAAGTGAAGAAAAACTAAAAACAGAGCATGAAATCCGGTTGCCGATTGGACAGAAACTGGAATGGAACTATTATTGCTATGTGAAAGAAAATCCTATTTAGTTGTTTTGAATGGAAAATCACCTACTGCCATTTTGTATGGTTCGGGTGATAATCTATCTGAATGGGAAGAGATCTCAGCATTTGCATCTAGGTACCAAGCATCAGTTAAAGTTCTCGAGCATGGAGAGCATTATTTCCATACAGAAGAGCAACTGCAGGTATTTGATTTATGGGCAAATGAAAATCTGCTGTAAAACAGCGTGAAAATGAGAAAAACCTATTTAGAGCCTATCCAAAAAGTGGTTACCTGCTAAAGCTAACAATCTACAATATGCAAAATTGGAGCGAATGCTTATATTATATGCTGATTGTGACTCTTCAACATGCATTACCTAACTTTTCGGATAGAGCTCTTATCTCAGGATATTATAAAAAATAATCTCCTGACAAAACAATAATTAAAATATAAATCGGGAAGCAAAAACTTCCCTCATCTTCTTATCAAAACTTAATTTACCATCTGGTTGATTTTGCTGTAAAAATCAACTATGATGCTTGTTGCTTCGCTTTCCATGTTTAGCTGGAAAAGTCGGATTTGCTTTCCTAACATTTTTCTTGAACAACGCCTGACGAAACCAGAGGTGCGATAACCCTTGATACACTGGAATGAGATAATCCAGTTGCTTCAGCTATTCCTGAAAGGTAGGTTGGTTCGTTCTGGTTTTCTATCAGGTTCTTAAGCACCGTCATTTGTGCGGTTTTTCCAAAGATTTTTCCATTGAGTCCATTTTATAATCATCTCAGAGGTGGCATTCTCTATAAGTGATAATCAGTTCTCAATAATTGCCTATTATTAATAAAATTATCTAGTTTATTGAAATAGAAGAGTTTTCATAAAGGATTCTTTGTAAAGCATTTTATAAGCCTGAAATGCCTTCTAGCAACCTCGTCACAAGGTTTGAATCTTTATTCTGAGTATTTATATCAACCTTAGGTTCAGGATATTATGGAAATAAGTAGCTTGAGAGTTAAGTTTCAGTCAAAAAAGAAATAAGTAGAAGTTTTAGGGCCGTAAGGCCCCTACTATATATCATGAAGTTATTTCTTTGGTTTTGGTTTTGCGCTGCCGTCCTTTGGTTTACAAGCCATATGTTCACCTCTCAACAGTTCGTCAATAGAGCTAGAACTTATTTACTTGTTATAGAATCTAAGACAATAAGTTTTGCGGTCTTAATCAATCTTTCAGCCAGATTGTGTCTAATGATATCTATTTTCCTTCCAATGTAACCATTTTCACGACCGAGAATTATATTGATTGATTCATCTGAAGTCAGAGATGCAATTTTGAGTTTTGGGATGAGCTTATTATTCTCACAAATTAAAGAAAATTAGCTTAAACATTATTAAAAAATCAGTAGACTGCGAACATTTATGCCATTAAATAGTAAATACATTTGTGTATGGGGAAATAATCTATATAGCATTGCTCACGCTGCTAGCAAGCGCAATCGGAACCTTGGCCGGATTTGGAATATCAACAATCATGGTGCCTGTTCTCCTGCTAATTCTTCCTATACCTCAGACCCTGCTTGCTTGTGGGCATAGTTCATTGGTTTAACGATGTCTGGAAACTGCTTTTATTTCGGGAGGGTATTAGGTGGAAGCTATTCCTTGCCTTCGGTCTTCCTGGACTAGTTACGAGTTTTATAGGATCGTCCTTAACCTTGAGAATTCCTCGAGAGGTTCTCTCAAGAGCACTAGGGATTTTTCTTATAGCTTATGTCATCTTTATCATTTACAACAACGTATTTAAGCTGAGTCAAAGGTTATCAGTAGCAATATCCGGTGGAGCCTTGACTGGATTTTTTCTGGAATTTTCGGCATCGGTGGGGAGATAAAGTGCGGTTGCTTTAAGTGCCTTTAACCTGGAAAAGGCTGTTTATGTTACTACTACAGGTGCCATATCTTTAGTAATCGACTCCACGAGAATAGTGACCTATGTCAAAGGTGGTACTGTACTGGAGCTATCAATTCTATCAGGTTTTTTGATCTTTATACCAGCATCTTTAATAGGGGCAATGATTGGGAAAAGAGGAGTTGAGAGAATACCACAAGAAAAATTCAGGAATTTTGTGGCTGGATTTATATTTTTTATTTGGCCTAAAGTTGGTGTTGTTTCCATAGTAAGATGGCTCGTAGGCATTGGGTCTCGAGAATAAGAGAAATAGATGAGAGGCAGAGCCTTATTACAAAAATTTCGAAAGCAGTGTTTTAGGGTGCTGCCAAATTCGAAATTCAAATTTTTGTGTATTATGGGAAAATTGACCTCTCCGACAACGGGATTTTCTACCCAATAACTGCTTGAGATTTCAGTGATTTTACAGAACTTATGTTACACTGGCTCAAATTTCCCATAGACAAAGATCAAAAGAAGAATAAAGTGCAGAAACCTAAGTATACACAAGAAAAGGAGATCGGGATATTCCAGGCTTACATCCCTCTACATCTACTAATAGATTCAATTACCTCGAATCGATAGCCAAGTAATTTTTCAAACTTTTTTACAACGATTTCGTCAATACAAGCCAATATGAAAAAAATCGATATATTTCAATCTGTTGAGGTCATTATTTGGTGGACTGAAAGAATGTCATAAAGTGTTAACGCTCCAGCCACGAAGAAGATTATTGGATGTATTCTGTCATAAATTATTGGAAGTCCTTCAACTAATGAGTATAAAAAATAGAGCACGTATAATGGACTTAAAAATCAAAATGATCCATATAGCATATATAAATATCTTATTTGTTTGATTTTCGTCGGCGATTCTTATATTTTTATTTTTCCCCATATTTTCAAGCCCCCAACTCATTATCCATAGATGATTTTTGTATATAGTTATTTTTACTTATCCCACATAAAGGTAGTATGGTTGTAGAGTATCCTCACGATACGTACAGCTTGTAGCAGGTCTTCCGGATAATAGTGGAGTTACCATCGCTTTTTCTTATAGCATAGATATCCATGTATTTTTCTCCAATCTATATACTTTATTGATTATGCACATACATTGGTTTCCTGATAAAGTATTTGGTTCAAGCTCTTTAATTTAATAAAGAAGCTGGTCAAACTATCGAGAAGAATCTATCTTGAAGTAGGAATCACCAATCAGTGCGATTTTTTTTCGAATTGGAAAAAGGGAATTGAAAAGAGTTAATATAGTACAAAAATTAATTTATTTATGAAGTTACTAACACGTAATCAAATACAGCATTTCAAAGTCATTTTTATATTGGTGATACTTAATGAATGAAAAGTCAAGGAATTCTGGCACTCATATTATTGGAGATAAGCGGGCATGGAAAACTCACTCGATGTAGCTTATCGGCGGAACCTTCAGATCGACAGTGCCGATTTTATGAGCCCAGTAGTAGAGAAGATTACTGGTTTCTCTGTCCAGGAGATGACCGAGATGAGCAGCATGAGTGAGTCTTTTAATCTCGTTCATCCCGATGACCGTCGCCTAGTTACTGATGGATTAGCCCACGCATGCAAGATTGGCTTCGGAACTCTAGAGTATCGGTTCAAACACAAGGATGGCAAATACCGATTGTTCGCCGATCATTTTACGATCATCAAGGATCAAAATGGCAGGCCACTCTTCAGCGAAGGTATCATGCGCGATATTACCGAGACAAAAAGTAGAATAAGGTATCCTCTCCAAATTAATGGGTTTTCAATCACAGGAAAAATATAATAGTTGCTCCATTTCCTCACATCATATATTTGGAGTAAAAAATGGAACTCGAAGCTTTAAAGCAATTACTGGCCTCTTTGGATATCAATCCTGATGAAATTGAAGACGAAAGATATGCTACAGCTTTTCGCATTCTGTTTGCTATCATTGAAAAGCAGAATGAAGAGATTGAATTCCTCAAGGCAGAGAACCAAAAGCTTCGAGATGAAATCAATTTGCTTAAATGTGAACAGACCAAACCCAAAATTCGTGGTTCTAAAAAGAATGATGACATTTCTTCTGAAAAAGAGAGAAGAAAAAGAAAGTTTCCATAGGACAAAGAACCTAAATCTAAACTGGATAAAATAGAGGTTCATCAAGTCGAGACATGCAAAGTTGATAGATCCATTTTACCCAGTGATGCATATCCTAAAGGTTATAGAGATGTGGTAATTCAAGACATATCCATAAAGTCCATAAACACCAACTACAGAATAGAGATTTTTATTCTCCTTCTGAGCATAAAACCTATTCAGGTAAACTTCCAGACGGTATAAAAGGTGAATTTGGTCCTGGAATCAAATCTCTTATAATCACTCTTAACCATGTTGCTAATGTTTCAGAGCCCAAAATACATGAATTTCTGGAAAATGTTGGTGTTTATATATCCAGAGCCACTATTTCTCGAATTTTGACAAAGGACACTGATGTCTTCCATCAGGAAAAAGCTGAGATTTTTCAAGAAGGTCTAAAAGCTACGTCTTATCAGCAGGTTGATGATACAAGTGCAAGAGTTAATGGTAACAATTACTATACTCAAATTTTTTGTAATCCTTATTATGTTGCTTATTTTACAGTTCCAAACAAGAGTCGAGAAAACATTTTAGATATACTTCTATGTGGAAAAGAAAAAACTTACTGCTTTAATGATGAAGCATTTGATCTGATGAAAACGTTTAACGTTTCCCAAATCTGGATGGAAAACCTCTCTTTTTTTAAAAACAAAATATTCAGTGACGAAGAAATGAGTCGAAAACTGGATTCTTTTTTATCTCCTAATGGATATAAAACTACTAAGAAGAAAGTTCTTGAAGCCTGTGCAATTGCGGCATATCATCAGAGTACAGACATACCTGTGGTTACCACACTTTTGAGCGATGATGCACGTCAATTTAAGCAAATTGCATATCATCATGCTCTTTGTTGGATTCATGATGGGAGAAACTACAAGAAATTGAGGCCAATAGTACCTTATTATAAAGAAAAGCTGGAAGCTTTTCTGGACAGATACTGGGACTTTTATGGGGAACTTTGTGGGTTTAGAGAAAATCCAGATTTAGAGGTAGCGGAGCAATTATCCATTAAGTTTGATCAATTGTTTTCTACAAAAACAGGATATGAACAGCTGGATGGAAGAATCGGTAAGACGAAAGAGAACAAGGAACATTTATTGAAGGTACTGGTTTTGCCAGAGGTTCCGCTGCATAACAATGCAGCGGAACTAGCGGCGAGAGCAAAGGTCAGAAAAAGAGATGTGAGCCTTCAAACCGTAACAGAGGAAGGAACAAAGGCGAATGACACATTTATGACAATTGTTCAGACAGCAAAGAAACTGGGTGTAAGTGCATATCAGTACATATGTGATAGAGTTAGCAACAAATTTGAGATGCCATCGTTGGCTCAAATAATCAGAGAAATCAACTAATCAGAGAAAAAAGTCATTGAGTTGAAAGTGAGAGCTTTCCACTCAATTTGAAGAGGATACAGAATAAGTCCTAAAAAAGCACATAATAATTTGAAATATAGGATTTTTCGGATAGGTTCTAAATTTATAAAAGCTATAAAAGAAGTAAAAATGATGTATTAATGGACCATTTAGGTCTTCGAGAAGGTGATTATGGCACAGTTTTCCTTAATATTTGCTCTTTTTTGCTTTCCTTCCCTGCCTGATTTTCTTTAAAATCTCGTTTCTTGCAGTAGCCTGCTCGTACCTTCTTTGCCTTATGATCTTGGGTAAGGGGCATTATTCCACCTTAGGCTAAAGATATTACGGCTTGAACGATTGCCTTTTCAAGCGGGTTTCCAAACTTTGAAAGATACTCTATGCTTTCCTTATGCTTCTCAATAAGCTCTATTGCTTCTGCTTGTGTGCTAATATCATCAACTCCATGAGCAACATGATTATAATATCCCCATCAGGTGACAGGTCACTACTTCAATTAAATTCATTCTTGTTGAAAATATTTGTAAATCTTTGTTCGTTGTATCGCTTTTTCGCTTTTTTTGGAATAGTAAACTTGTATGGCTACCTTCATCGATCATTGAAAATATTTATACAAAGTTATTTATACAATCATGTTTATTTTTTATTTGTTCGATTTAGTTTAAAAATAGTCAAAAGAAGTAGGTGAACAAATAATGCCAGTATATCTTGTAACAGGTCAAGACTTCTCGAAGAATATCATCTTCAAAAGAGTGTTTACGCAAAGAACAAAGCAGACATAGTTCCAATGGCACTTTATGAAGAGAATAAGGAAAGAAGCTTCGAAAATCGATTGATAAGGTCTAAGCTTTATTACTCGATAAAGACTTTGATTTGCTTCGTGCCAGAGCTTGACGATCCTAAACTCGTAGTTGAATCCGATCATGGTAACGACATTAAGGTAGAACAAGAACAAGAACCAGATATTCAATGAACCTTATTTTATCCTCCTGGGTTGAAATAAACTCAGCGATATATTACTTATTAAGAAGAAATTACGTGCAACACTAAAGAGCCATAATACTATAAGTTTTTATGTCGAATGTAAGGTTAAATAATAAATATGAAAAACAACTTCAAACAGATATCATCGATTCCTAATAAATATTTAATTTTGATTGCAGGCATCGTTTGGATGTTTGCTGGAATAATGGTAATAAAGACTGGATTACCACTTTTTATAAATCAAGGAGATATATTTTTAGTGTTTTTTTAGCTGCTTCAGTATTTTCAGTATTTTATCTTTTCATTTTCTCTAAATTAGTTGAAAAGCACACGATTCGAATAAGTAAGGATGATAAAAAGAAAATGTTTGTTATGGAATTTTTTGATAAAAAGTCATACCTGATTATGGTGGTAATGATATTAGGTGGAACTACTATTCGGAAACTTAGTCTTTTGCCAGCTTTTTTCATAGGATTCTTTTATGTTGGGATTGGTTTGGCATTGTTCTCGTGTGGTATGAAGTTTGTATATAATTTTATGAATTTGTCTTTGTGATTGAATAACTTTGAAGAACTATCTACATGGCCTGTAATAAACACAGGGATATATTATTTTATGAAGAACAGAAAAACTCCTGGCTCAGAGGATGTACGTAGCTTCTGGATATATGTATTGGCTGGCTCTGGTAAAAAATTAATTTCGAGCTTTTGCCAATGCTTCAGCTAGAACATGTGGATTTTGCTGAAGGAAAAAAATCCTTTCCGCTATTGCATTGCTTTGGGTTTTCCCTTCATCCGATGTTATTACATATCCACAATTATAGCACAATACTTCCTCTGCTGGGATAAGTTTATGGCATCTAGGACACTTTCCAACCTCAAGACCATCATCATCTTTCTTTTCTCTATAAGTCCATGCATCTCATACATGTCCTTTAAGAGGTCGCCTTCACCCAAATGGATATATAAACTCGGTACGTTACTCCCGTCGGCCCACCTCAGTATCTTTTGACCTTCGGTTCTGACCAGCCCAATCTAATTAATTGTGTCGCTCGTGTATGCCTAAACAAATGTGGGTGGCAGTTCTTGCTAATTCCAGCTTTCTTAGCTACTCTTTTGGCTATGACGTAGATTGTTTGACGGTCAAGTTGTCGATTTTTTCTATCTTGAGCTATCCATAATGGCTCATCTGGTTTGTCGTTATGTGGATGCGTTCTAATCCAGTGGTCAATATAACTTGATGCTCGAATCAATACCACTGTTCTTATTCCTGTTTTCTCATCAGGAAACGTGAACTTGTATCCCCCATCTGGAAGAGGTTGGAAACTCTTAATTTTACACGCAGCCAGTTCTCCAAGACGACAACCAGACTCGGCAAGGGTAACAATAATTGCTTTATCTCAAGGGTGCTAGCGGCTGCAATCATCTTATTTATTTCTTCTTTTGTAATAAGATCATTTGATTGTAGAGGTTCTCTCTTAACTGACATCTTGAGCTTTTTTACCAACCTTTTAGGGACCTAAAAAAACTATTTGAGATCAAAAAGCAGATTAATGTTTTATTCATTAAAAAAACATTTATTTAATGTTCCCTTCAAAAAATACATTTCATTTTTGTCTAAAATTCTATTTACGCCCGTAAAAAATCGTAAAATTTATTGAGGAGGATGTACAATCCTCCTCTGGTGTTTGTTTGTGAAACCTCCGCTTATCCCAATAAACGAAGATTACAAATGGAAATTGCTTTCAGAGATATTAAACGTTTTTGATTTGCGATCTACCAGGCAAATTCTTTCACAATATGAAATCTTACCTCTTGAAAAATCAATACCTGCTCTGAAAATCGTCACTTTGAGCATGTATTTTTGCCTTGAAATTTCCTACGTAGTCAGAGAATTGGAAGAAAAGAAAAATTACGAAAATTTATGAGAATCAAGTCAACACCTTCTGAAGATGAAGTCTACAGCATCATGAGTAGCTTCGATCCAGATCAGTTTATCAACTTCATTATTGGAGTGCTCAACAACGTTTGTTCTCGTCGTAAAAGAGGTTTAAGCCAAATCATAATCGATAGCACAGACATAAATCTTGATCTTAACTGGTTTAAGAGAAAAATTAGCAAAGAAATGCTAAAAGATCGAGACTTTAAATGGGGTTATTCTACACATAGAGGTTATTTCATAGGAATGAAACTAAGTCTTGCCCTGGAATATCCGAGCTTGAAACCGTTAGCATTCGTCATTAATGAAGCAAATGTTAGTGAATACACGGTTTATCCACAGATTCTTGAAGAGCTGAGTAGAAGAAAGAAAATAAAAGCAGGAGACATACTTTATTTCGATAGAGGTTATTATTCATATGAAAATTATGTGATAGGAATAGCTAAATACAAAATTGTTCCTGTGATTTTCCCAAGGATTAATTGCAATTTTAACAAACTTTTCGATATGCTAAGCTATCCTCTGAACATATTTGATTCAAAGAGAAATACGAAAAAAGAAAAGAAGCTTTACAAGAGACTGGTTGCAAAATTTAAAGCTTTGATGGAAAATTGGGGAGGACTTAAACCTGTTAGATCTCTCATAGAGGACGTGTTTAAAGTAGCCAAAAAAACATGCAATATGGAGAATTTACACCGATATACGATGCGTTCTGTAAAAAATACTGCTCTTTGGCTGTATTTTTGACAGGGGCAGTTACAGCTTTCTTTATTAATGATAAAAAGGGATTACAACGCTTGGCTGAGAGTTAAGAAAAAAGCACCATAAACCTTTCATATTTTTCATTTTCATATCGATCAGCATACCAGGTAATGAACCTTCTAAATCCAATCGTGTATTGCTTTTTAGTTGCATGGGAGATCTCTTCTCCTTGAAGATATCCACCTTTCCTTTTCCAGTTGCTAATTGCCAAATTGAAGTCCATAACATCCTTAATGGTCAGCCTGTCTAAATTTGTATGAACATTATCCAGCACAAAATTCAGGATCTTGAGATTATACGATATTGTCAGCTTGGATAACTTAGGCGTTTTAGCAACAAGAGACAAAAATACATATTCATTTAGCTTTATTGTAGTATGGATTTAGGCATTCCTCTTTAATAAGATTTAATGGAAAAAGCTCAATAAGCTGATTTTCTTTAGCTTCCGACTATTTGTTCATGCTCTTTCTTTAAGCCACGTATAATGTCCAAAACTATCGCTCGTAGCCAAATGGACAAATATATCCCTGACAGCTCCACAGCATAATCAAAGCGAGAAAACGAATACTTTAAACCTGTAACTTTTATTTCCTTTAGAGCTTTTCGAACATGTTTTTTAGATGTCCCAAATCCGGTACATTGACGTTAAGATTCAGGCTTCTGGGATAATTGTGGAAGGCGATGCAGTATATCTATCCCGAAGGCACACAACTGAAGCTAATCTAAAAGGTTAGAGCTATCGCTTGAGATAAGGAAATTAAGAACACCAAGCATGAAGGTCTTGCCTGTCGAAGGACCAGCTGCACATTAAGGGTGAGCAGAGAGAAAAGCTAAATGGGAATGTGCATAAGCAAGCGATCCATATTAAATGTTTTTCCCATAATGGTGATCCTGAAAAGGATTGTCAACCATTGTGGGGTTAACCTGTTCGAAATCCTTCACTTTGAGAGAATAAGGGGCATACTTTTGCTCATTACTTTAAGCTTCTTGATTGCAGAGATGGTTGCCTGAGATTCTTTGTAAATCTTGTCTTCATAATAACTTATGATCTCACCAATTGGCGCTGTAAGAGAATAAATCTTCATCGGTCGCCCTTTACCAGGTTTTTTTCCGAGCGCACACTGACCCAGGATTGGTTGTGCATTAACTTTATTGCAAGACTTACTTCGGGCTGCCTTAATCCAGTACTTACTTCAATTTCCCGGGCTGAAGATTCGTCTACATTCATAAGATATGCCATGGTTGTAGCGACATTTCTTGACATCCCAAGATTCCTTAATGTTTCAATAAAAACATGGTCTTCTTCGTCCAGCATTTTTACTTCTAAGTCTTTCATGATAACCCTCGATATTTCTATTTTTATGGATAGTTTGTCAGCTTAAAAATGCTTTTATATTTACTCATTAAAGTTTATTCTAATTTATAAATTTTTTTAAACGCATATATTTACATGATAAGCTTTGTCCTTATTGTAGCTGATTAGAAGCTATGTACAATGTCCAGAGCTATCGCTCGTAGCCAGATGGACCAATATATCCCTGACAGCTCCACAGCATAATCAAAGCGAGAAAACGAATACTTTAAACCTGTAACTTTTATTTCCTTTTATAACTATTCGACCATGTTTTTCTAGACATCCCAGATCTGGGACCTTGAGAAATTTCTGGGATATAATGAAGGCTGGTGCAGTATATCTATCCCGAAGGCGCATATGCTTAGAAGCTAATCTAAAAGGCCAGAGCTATCATTTAGTATAAAGAGAGGTATAAGCCTTGCCCCACTTTGTATTAAAATAGATAAAGAAGCTGTTTTTAATTGAGAGCAGAGGCTCTAAGTAAGTTGAAGATTATCAGCTCTTTCCTTTGATCAAATAAACCTTTTTTCTCGAAACAAACTAGCTCTGATTAAATTTTTTTGACACTTCATAAAGAGAATATCTGTTTAGATTAGATAGTCACCAGGAGGTGATTTTTCAAAATTATTTTACAGGATAATTTTATCAATAGAGGATAAATAATTAACTTATACTTTGGGGCTTTTAGGGGCTTGCCTGAGAGCATATTATATCATGTCGGAGGGAGTAAACATGATTTACAAAAATATAATCTGTCCTGTTTGCGGGGCAACCTGTGACGACATCCAGGTTGAGTTCGGGGACGGAAAAATTGAAGCTAGAAACGCGTGTAAAATGGGAAACGCAAAATTTCAGGAAATTTTTAGTTCCCACAGGCTCAAACAGCCTCTTGTAAAGGTTGACGGAAAACTGACTCCTGCTGCCTGGGATGAAGCTCTCGAAAAAACTGCCGATATTCTTGTTTCGGCAAAGCGCCCTCTGCTTTTCATGGGTAGTGAAACCTCCTGTGAAGCACACGAAGTCGGGCTTAAAATCGGAGAATATCTTGGTGCGCTTGTCGACTCCAATTCGACTGTCTGTCACGGACCAACAGCTATGGGAATCCAGGAAGCAGGAAAAGTCGATGTGCAACCGAAGGCCAGAAGAAAAATAGGGAGATCTCATTATTTACTGGGTACAAATCCTCTTGAATCCATGCCCAGACAGATGTCTAGATACGGAGTTTTCCCAGGGGTTACTGGACCAAACGTGGACGTTTTGACAGAATAGTAATTACTGTAGACCCGAGAAGGACTCCAACTGCCGCTAGCCTCAGATCTGCACGTGCAGCTTAAACCAAACTCTGATTATGAACTGATAAGTGCACTTCTTGCTTTGCTTCATGGAAAAACTCCTCATCCCTTAGTAGAAGAGATCACTGGAGTGCCCATCTCTGTCATGGAAGAAATGCTCGATATGATGAAAAACTGCAACTTTGGGGCTATTACAGTAGGCCTCGGGCTTGCATCTTCAATGGGGAAGTACAGGAATTCCGAAATTGCCATGAACCTCGTAAAGGAGCTAAAACAATTATGCCAAGTTCACTTTTGGAGCTCTTCGCGGCCACTGTAACGTTGCAGGCTTTAACCAGGTAGCTTCTTATATGTACGGCTACCCCTTCGGGCTTGACTTCATGCGCGGAATTCCACGTTATAACCCTGGAGAATTTACAGCTGTGGATGTACTCAGAGAAAAGACGTGGATGCGGCCTTTGTGATGTGTGCTGACCTTGTAAGCCATATCCCTGCTGACTGTGCCGCTTACCTTGCCGAAATTCCCCTGGTATGTCTGGATATTGTTCCCTGCTCAGACCACAGTTGTATCGGATGTTGTGCTTCCAGGTGTTATTGATGCCATGGAGTGTGAAGGAACGTTTTACAGGCTTGATGATGTACCTGTGCACTTTGAACCCTTCACAAACTCACCCTTTGAATTCACTCAAGAGCAACGAAGACACCTTAAAACAGCTCTTTGAGAAGATTATAACAAGGAAGTAAGCCATTTACAAATTTTTTTCTTTCTATATCTAAAGGGTAGAAAAAACAACAACTCTAAATTTCTCGGACCCTTGGAAAATGAAAAATTAGCTTGTAATAATAGGATTTACGCAGATGAACTGAGAATTTAGCCTTTTCTGGTTTCTGGTCCATGTATGTTCTCTCGATGTGCCAGACCTGGCACATCGAGACCAATATTCAGGCTACTTCAGGGATAGTTGTGAAAGGGTGGTTCAGGATCCCAGGCACGTAATTTCTCTCCTGCTGTTGTAGGGTATAGATATAACCTCTTCATTATTCATAGGTTATATTTCTTAATTAGTTTTGAACGTTAGCGCATTTTTAGAATAAAAGAGGAACTTGCCTACTATGTCAAAGAAGATGATGGTGTTGACGGTTGACCCCTAAAACGTTGTTTTAATGTGAGATTAATTGTAAAAGTACCCTTGAAGCTGACGCTGTCGAGCACTCTATGATGCCTGCATTGTATTCACAGGATAAAAGAGGTAAGGAAACTATTTTTAATCGTGTGTAGAGGCTCTGTATAAGTCATTGCAGGTAAGAAAGGGCGCCGAATACCTCGTTGCCTACAATGGATTGCGCCAGCATATTTTATTAAGAGTTAGATTTATAGTCCTATTGTTGTGCCGTAATATCATTACAAAAATGAAAATTATTAATTTTGCGTAATGACGTTACATTATTTTTATTACTCTATTTTGGAACTGAGTCAAGGATTAGAGATGAAAATAAATGGAACAGTATTTAATAACCCCAGCAGCAGGGAAAAGATTAATAGCGAAAGCTCTGGCAAAACATCCAGCAGTAAATGAATCTCTTGCATCTGGAACCATTGTTATAATTGCTGGAACTACAAATGGTTACGTGGCTGAAGAAATATTGTCCTTTATAGGTCAAGCAGAAAACTTTTCAAGAAAAAGATTCTTCAGGGATGTTGTACTGCCTCTGGCGGTCCTGTAACCAGTTCAGGGCGTATTAAAGATGAAACTGATTTTCCAGGAGATGTAGTAATTAAAAATGGTATCTGGAAGCAGGGAGAAACCATCTTTAACGTTGTGGACGATTTGAAGGAAGGAGACGTGATTTAAGGGTGTTAATGCGTTGAACCTTCCAAAAGGACAGGCAGACATTTACATTGGAGATCCACACAGTGGAACTATTGGTGCATCGATTCAGGCAGTTGTAGGCCGACGTGTCAGACTGATACTTCCTGCAGGACTTGAAAAACGTGTTTACGATGATTTAAATGATTTAGCACGGAAATTAAATGCTCCAGGTTCGCATGGGCCCCGTTTATTACCTGTAGCTGGTGAAATTGTCACTGAAATCGAAGCAATTTCACTTCTTACTGGTGCAAGTGCAAAACAGGTTGCAGGTGGTGGAGTAAGTGGAGCTGAGGGCGCTATCTGGCTTGCAGTAGACGGAAACGATGAACAGATTGAATCTACAAAGAAATTGTTAAATTCTATTATTAGAGAGCCTAATTTTGAGTTTTAACTTGAAACAAATTCATTGGTCATCAGTTAAGAATTGATTTCCTTCTTCTCTTATTCTTTTTTGGACCCGAATCCTTCATTTCTTATTCAAACCATTCATGTCTAAATCTTTCTCTGTTTATATGTGGATCCAATGCTTGACTTTCGTATACACTAATTATCGTTTCCATCAACATTAAAATTCAGGCTTCTGGGATATGGGAAGGTTGGTGCAGTACTTCTATCACTTATCTACTATGTAATAATTATTTATCCGTTTGCATAGATTGATAAGTAATTAAGATTATTAATAGATTGGAGTGACTAATTATGCATAAGTTTATCAAAGTAGTGGGATATACCGTAGCAACAGCAGGGCTTGCTTATGTTCTAAAACAGATCATGCAAAAAAAGGAACATCGCTCTGATTGGCATAAAATAAAAGTAGAGGAAGAAAAACCTAAAGAAACTGAATCTAATAAAACAAAAGAAGAGGAAAAAAGAACAGGTTCAAGGTATGGTTCTAATCCTGTGAAATATTAAATCAAACATACTAAATTTACCTTATTACATCGCGAGCGTGGAGGGTCACGAATACCCACCCAGGTGGGATGAAGTGAACTTTTGTCTCTTTTTGATTTCGTTGGTCGTCCCTCATTATATGGTTGATGTTTTCATGATTAATTTTCCATTGCTAGAAATCCTATCTTTTGTGCATCAAAGCATGTTTACCATAGCCTCATGAATCACCTTACTGAATTGTAAAAAGGACATGATGCAACATTGAGAGTGGTTTTGGAAATAACATCGACCAACTAATAGTTCACGACCAAAAAGTAAAGTTTTCAGATTCTCCCAAAAACTACAATTTTTTGGCTCTTCGCTGTTTTGTGTGGGTTGAAAATAATTATTCAGTTAGAAAGTGGCTAGGTCAAGAAGAGAAACATCAAGCTTGAATATGATTTCCGATCATAAATGTTTCTAAATTTTAGATATGCTACTTCGACATTTTGAGATGAATATAAGTTACCCACTCGAAACAGCGAAGAGCCAATTTTTTTATGTATTACCACAATTTGAGTGTTTATATCTACCAATGCTGATTTTTCCAAGACCCTTTTTGGTTTATGGATCATATCCATTATAAACCATAGAAATGCTACAAATAGGACAAACTGGAGGAGTTTTTCTACGAAAAACTCCTTTTGTGATATTTCAAAATTAGGTCTTGTCCTCGAGTTATTGATTATATCTAAAAATCTAGTGTCGCGTCAGCGATAAAATGTCGCATAAATTCGATTACAATCATTTAGAATTTTTCAATCCTTGATGATCGACGCGACACTAGGTACAATCTCCGTGTTTGAGTATAATTTAGAGAGATTCTTGTGCTTACGGTTTTCAATAACTCGTGCCCATGACCCAAAATCATTATCAAAACTATCAAAAAGATATAAGAGAAAAGGAAACTCCAAAAAGTTATTAAGAGTAAGAGTTATAGTCACCATTGTTTTTGCCGTAACGTCATTACATAATTATAGGATTATAAATTTGTGTAGTGATGTTACACTTACTTTATCACTAGATTTTAGATCTGAGTCTTCTCAACTATATTTGTAGAAATTATGACTCTACCTTTATCTTAGGAGTTATTTTTCAAAGCTTGTTGTTTCATACTATAACTACATTTTTTGTCAAAATTCTTCCAATAATGTTATTTCCCAATAATTATTATATAATTATAAGAGTTTAAATAAATTTATATAGTTACACATCGAATGTCGTTCTAAAAAATTTAGCCGTGTGGTTTAATTAAAAATTATAATATAACTGAGATTAAAGGCTCATGCTCCCTTAAAAATAGTAATCTTTCTTTAATGTACATTGGAGCATTTGAAATAAAAGACTTGAATATATCCCTAAGTAACTGACTGAATTGAATATAATGTATTTTAAAAATCAAATATCCAGAAATAATGTTGGGGAGTAAAGTAAGACATTCAAAAAATCATGGATTGCATCTGAGGATGATTATATGGACAAAGAATCAAAAATATACATCGCCGGACACCGTGGCCTCGTAGGTTCAGCTCTTAAAAGAAAACTTGAATCCAAAGACTACACAAATCTCCTCCTCCGCACCCATAAAGGACTTGACCTCACCAAACAGCAAGAGGTAAACGATTTTTTTGAGCAGGAAAAGCCTGAATATGTTTTCCTAGCTGCAGCAAAAGTTGGTGGAATCCTTGCTAACAGCACTTACCCTGCCCAATTCATCTACGAAAATATGATGATTGAAGCAAATATTATCCATGCCTCTTACAAATATGGTGTAAAAAAACTCCTTTTTCTGGGTTCCTCTTGCATTTATCCAAAATTTGCCCCACAGCCTCTTAAAGAAAAATATCTTCTTACAGGTCTCCTTGAAGAAACAAACGAAGCCTATGCAGTAGCAAAAATTGCAGGAATTAGGCTTTGCAAACATTATAACCAGCAGTATGGAACCAACTTCATTTCCGTAATGCCAACCAATCTCTACGGGCCAAACGATAATTTTGATCTCGAAACTTCACATGTCATGCCTGCATTGATAAGGAAATTTCATGAAGCTAAGGTAAATAACGAACCTGAAGTTATCGTATGGGGCACTGGAAAACCATTACGGGAGTTTATGCATGTTGACGATATGGCAGATGCATGCGTTTTTTTGATGGAGAATTATGACTTTTCTGAAATAGGGGAATTTGTAAATATCGGAGTTGGAGAGGATGTTCCAATTAGTGAACTTGTGAAAATTATAAAAGAAATTGTAGGATTCAAAGGAAAAATTAAGTATGATACTTCAAAACCTGATGGAACTCCAAGAAAACTGATGGATGTAACCAAATTAAGTAGCCTTGGATGGAAGGCTAACATTTCATTGAGAAATGGAATTAAAGAAACTTATGAGTTCTATATGAAAACTCAACGGATAAAAATAAAAATTGCGATCTAATGAAAATAGCATTATCCATGACACCCATTCTAAGATCATAAAAAAGGATGTAACAATAAGGAAACGTAAAAAAGAGAATTAATTATTATATATTCCACTTAAGTTAGCACAGCAGTATTAAGTAGATAACTATTTTTCAAATAGCTGAAACTCCTGCAAACCTAATACAGCTTTGATGGGCGATCTGGCAAACCGGAGATTTGGAATTTGAGAAATTGAATTAAGTAAAATTTACGAGAAGTAGTTATTATAAAATTAGAAAAAGGCTCTGTAGAAAACATATCGAATTCAACTACAAGAGGCTGAAATTAGATCAATAAAAGTGTATCAGGTTATTCAGTTCAAATTATAGTCAACTCATGAATAATTACACTTTTAATTTGTTCCCCAAATAATTTCATCCAATTATTAGCAAAAGATTTTGATTTAGCTAACTTCAGATACTATTTTTAATCAATTTTCTTAGTTGCGTAACTGATTCAATAAATTCTTTTAGAATTTCCTTCCTCACACTCTTCAATATAAACTCAATTGGGTTTAGGTCGGGTAAATATTGTGGCAGGAATACTAATATTATATCCAATTGTTCTGCCTTTTTAACTGTAATGTCTGCATGATGTGTTTTTGAGTTATCCAGTACAACTATTGGATCATACTCATTTTCTTCTTTTATTCTTTCTAAAAATTCACATACATCTTTTGCCTTTGAACTTTCTTTAAAATCGATAACGTTATTCCCATTAATAGCATAGAAAGCATTTATATTTGCTTTCATTCTTTTTGTGTTTTTGTGCATTTGAGTTTTTTCACGAATGACCATAGTCTTGTGTGTCTGGCGCTGTTTGTGGTGGAGATTCATCAAGGAAGCCTATACATAACGTTTATCAGGTGAAGTTTTTTTCTTTTATTGTTTTTTCTAAGTTTTTTTAGTATCTCTTCTGCATTTTCAGGTTTTCTACCTGACTTTGACAATGACATAAAAATAAGTGCTCTTTGTTTTGTGTTATTTGGTCAGATGAACATCACAAAACAGAGAGCTTTCCTTACAATTCCTAACAAGAATATATGTGTTCCTTTCAGATCGCTTCTTGCCGTCCAAATCTTTTATGAAAAGCTTAATTTCTGTGACATTTTTAGCAAACATAAAAGAAAGGGTTTTGATCTCAACAGTTTAGTAATCGGTTTGTTAAGTTACAAGCCAACTGAGAATTTTAGCATCAAAGAAGCTGGCAAATGGTTAAATCAGGAAGAAATTTTAGAGATATTGAATCTTGAAAGGTTTCATGAAAGAGTTCTTTACAGAACTCTTGAACTCTTAGGACGTAACAGAGAGGAAATTCTCTCTGATATTCTGAATTCTCTATTTTTTGTATAAGATTTTGAAGAAACAGATGTAAACCTGGATTGGGCGAGTATAGTTCTTTACGGGACTAAATACAACCTTGGTAAATACGGATATAGCAGAGATCACAGGCCTGATAAACTGCAGATAACCATTGGAATTAGTGAACTAGCTAACCCCATTAACATACCTATTGGAGTTACAGTGAATAAAGTAAACGTTCTTGATCTTGAACATTTTTTGACACTTATAACCAGGTGAAAAATAGACTTAAAGAAGGCTCTCTTATTGTTTTTGATAAAGGAGCTAATACCACAGATAATTTAAAGATTATACAAAAAGCTGAGATGGAATATCTCACTGCCATGAAACTGAATACAAGTGACGATAAAATAATTGAAAAATATGATCTGGAAAGAGCAGAATTGATAGATTCCAGTAGTTCCGATTTGCTATAGTTCCGAATGACCATCTCATTAGTTTACAATTTTTTCTTAAGAAATTAGACATAAAATTCTACATAAGTAAGAATAGAGTAAGAATTTCCTCAAATTAAAAGACAAAACTGTAAGAGTTCATAGGTTTTATAATAAAAAACTGCTATTTAGAAATAAATTTTACATTAAGCAAGTAGGTTAGACTGCTCACCTGTTACCACAAATATTGTCCTTTTTAAACTTTGTCTTTCATATACAGGACTCAGAGCCTTAAAGTGTGAAAGCATAAACAAAAAGGGAGATTTCCAAAAGACCAGGTGTGTAGGTTTGTAACGACACG
>JAMXHR010000001.1 GCA_023955635.1 Methanosarcina sp. ERenArc_MAG2 | reverse complement strand
AGTTCGATGTCTCAGCACAGCCAACGAACCTCAAGAGACTTTGCAAGGGGGCCTGAAGATGGTAGACACTACCAAGAACACCAAACTTTTTACCAGCTACGGAGTGACAACTTCCAAAGCGACCACCCCTGAGATAGCAGCCAAGTTGATTTCAAAGGCAAAGAGGCCGCTTATTGTAGTAGGGACAAAAATCCTTGATCCGGAACTCCTGGCTAGGGCAGTGAAGATTTCACAGAAAACAAACATTCCTATTGCAGCTACCGGAAGTTCAATGCCTGGTTTTGTTGACAAAGATGTAGATGCCAAGTACATCAACCTGCATCAGCTAGGCTTTTATGTAACAGACGAAAACTGGCCCGGGCTTGACGGCAAGGGGACCTATGACACACTCATCGTCCTTGGGCACATAAAATACTACATTAACCAGGTACTGTCCGGAACAAAAACTTCAGTAAGGTAAAAGCAATCGCAATTGACAGAAACTACATCCAGAACGCAACAATGTCTTTCGGAAACCTAAGTAAGGCAGACCACTATGCTGCCCTGGATGAACTTATTGATGCATTATAATTTGATTTAGGAGGCGAAAACACAATGGTAGAATTCCCATTCGAGATTTCCCCAATGTTTGAAGGAGAAAGAGTAAGAAAGGAAGGAATGTTCGTAGAACTCGGTGGCCCGAAATCCCTCGGTCTCGAGCTCGTCAGAGCAGCAGATATGGATGCAATTGAAGATGACAAGGTTACAATTGTCGGTCCTGACCTCAAAGAAATGGAAGAGGGCAAGACCTATCCATGGGCAATGGTCTTCAATATCGGCGGAGAACTTGTAGAACCTGACCTAGAGTCTGTAGTCGAGAGGCGTGTCCACGACTTCATCAACTACTGCCAGGGCATTATGCACCTGAACCAGAGGTATGATGTCTGGATGAGAGTTTCTAAGGACACAGCTGCAAAGATGGACTCCTTTGAGCCCTTCGGAAAAGCCGTCATGATGCTCTTCAAGACGGAACTTCCCTTTATCGAGAAGATGCAGGTGACCTTCTACACCGACAAGGCTGAAGTTGAGAAGCAACTCGAGGCTGCAAAGGAAATTTTCAAGGCAAGAGACGCCAGGACAAAAGACCTCCGCGATGAGGATGTTGATGTCTTCTACGGATGTACTCTCTGCCAGTCCTTTGCTCCGACCAATGTTTGTGTAGTTTCTCCTGACAGAGTTTCCCTCTGTGGTGCAATCAACTGGTTCGATGGCCGCGCAGCCGCAAAGGTAGATCCGGAAGGTCCGCAGTTCTCAATTGAGAAAGGTGAGCTTCTTGACGCCAAGACCGGTGAATATACCGGTGTCAACGATATTGCCAAGAAACTCTCCGCCGGCGAATTCGACAAGATTAAACTCCACTCCTTCTTCGACTCCCCACACACATCCTGTGGCTGCTTTGAAGTAGTCGGGTTTTACATCCCTGAAGTTGACGGTATCGGCTGGGTTAACAGAGAATACCAGGGAATGGCCCCGAACGGCATTGGTTTCTCCACTATGGCCGGTCAGACAGGCGGTGGAAAGCAGATCGTAGGTTTCCTCGGTATCGGTGTCGCCTACTTCTATTCCCCTAAGTTTATCCAGGCTGATGGCGGCTGGAACAGAGTTGTCTGGCTTCCCGCTATGCTCAAGGAAAAGATTGCAGAGACCATCCCTGCAGACCTCATAGACAAGATCGCAACCGAGAATGATGCTACAGACATCCAATCTCTGAAAGCCTTCCTCCAGGACAAGAACCACCCGATTGTTGCCACCTGGGCAGCTGCGGAAGAAGAAGAGGAAGAAGAGGAAGAGGAAGAAGCAGAGGCAGTAGCTGCTGCAGCAGCTCCAATGATGATGCCTGCAGCCGGCTTCCAGATGCCTGCAATGGCTTCAATGCCAATGATGTCCACTGGTAAAGCTGGTGGAATAAAGATCACCTTCAAGAAGGCAAAGATATCCATTGAGAGAATGGTCATCAGCGAGAAGAAGGAATAAAATTAATTAAGTGACGACAGGTAATCGCTTAAGACGAAAAACAATCCAATGAGGTATTCTGTGACAAAAGTAATTGCAATAACGGGAAAAGGTGGGACTGGCAAAACAGCGGTAGCGGCTCTTCTGATCCGCTCCCTTTCCAAAAAAGGTAAATTTTTACTGGCAGTTGATGCAGATGCAGACACTAACCTACCTGAAACCCTTGGCTGTGAGAACGTAAAAACAATTGGGGATGCAAAGGAGTTTTTACAGGCTGAGATCACAAAACCCAGGCCTGATAATCCCGATATGAATAAAGAGTCGGTACTTAAAAGCAAGGTTTATGAGATCATTGAAGAAATGCCGGGTTACGATCTCCTGGTCATGGGCCGACCCGAAGGTTCAGGCTGTTACTGTTATGTAAACAACCTCCTCCGGGGTATAATGGATAAACTGATCGTTAATTACGATGTAGTTATCATTGATGCAGAGGCCGGGCTTGAGCATTTCAGCCGGAAAATAATCCGGGACATAGATGACCTTATTGTCGTAACAGACGCCTCTCGAAGGGGATTTAGGACGGCTGAAAGAATTCATGAACTTGTGGATGAACTGGGCTCAAATGTTGGTAGAATTCACGTTATTGCAAACAAGGTTACAGATGCTAACAGCGAAAAGCTTGTCAAACTGGCCGGGGATCTGAAACTGAACATGATAGGTATGATCCCGCTAGACCCGAAAATCGAGGAAATGGATATAAAAGGCATACCTCTCTTTGAAATCCAGGATGACTCGGTTGCTGCAGTAGAAATCGAAAATATTATACAAAAACTGGGATTCTAATCCCGGTTTTTTTGAAACTGTAATATTGCAGAAAACCGTGTCGGAAAAGAGAAAAGGACCCTGTTGCCCATTTTCAGGGCTTGAAACAACATTCAAAATAATGCGAAGTAACGGAGCAGGATTTACTTCTGCTCCAATCGTTTTTCCCATATGAGGGAAGAAGCTGGAAGTAAAATTTGCATTATATCTTTATTTATGCAGTCACTCATCAAAACGGAAAACTTACGAAAAGGTGAGGTTTACATGGCAAAGAAAGTTAAGTTATCAGAAATGACAGACATGTTTAAGGGCATGGACATATTGTCCCTTGAAGGTGTAACTATAGAAGGGGATATTGAGATTGATCTCAGTGGACTCGGAGGTGGCTTTGACCCGATGCTTGCTGCTATCCTCGGACAGGAGAGTGCAGTACTTGCACAGCACTTCGGAAGACTTGCTGGCATGTTTGGCTACCCTGTAGGCATGGGTGCCCCAGCAGCTAGTGCTCCTGCAGCTCCTGCAATTTCCCCTGCTCTTGCAGCCCCGAAACTTAGAGATCTCATTCCTGCCAAGTTCGATGTTGCAAACATCGCAGAATGGACTACTCAGATCCAGGAAGTCCCAATAGGCAATACCTCTGCAGACGGTGGAACCCGTGGCAAGCAGGTTATGCTTGGTGGCGAGAAAGCCCTTCCATTCTACTTTGATGCTCCAATGCCAAACAGGAACCAGGTTACTATTGATGTATTCGACATGCGTATCGGGCTTGCAAAATCTGTCAAAGAGAACTACGATGAAGTCATGGACAGCCCTGGAGAATGGGCAAAGAAGAACGTTGACAAGTTCAACGCTGACATGATTACCATTCACCTGATTTCAACCGACCCGCTTGTCAAGGACACATCGGCCAAGGACGCAGCCAAGACCGTAGAAGAAGTTCTGCAGGCTGTAGACGTGCCAATCGCAATAGGCGGTTCCGGTAACCCACAGAAAGACCCCGAAGTTCTTGCAAAAGCAGCAGAAGTTTCGGAAGGCGAGCGCTGCCTCCTTGCATCTGCCAGCCTGAACCTGGATTACTCCAAGATTGCAGAAGCCGCATTAAAATACGACCACGACGTGCTTTCCTGGACCCAGCTGGACATGAACGCCCAGAAGGAACTTAACAGGAAACTCATGAAGCAGTGCAATGTACCCAGAGATAGAATCATCATGGACCCAACCACTGCAGCCCTCGGGTATGGTCTCGACTATGCTTACACCAACATGGAGCGTATCCGCCTTGCAGCCCTTATGGGTGATGAAGAACTGACCTTCCCGATGTCCTCAGGTACCACCAATGCATGGGGTGCCCGTGAATCCTGGATGGTTAGCTCCCCATTGGGACAGGACTCTGACTGGGGTCCGAGAGAATACAGAGGGCCTATCTGGGAAATCGTCACAGGTCTGTCTCTTGCCATTGCAGGAAACGATCTCTTCATGATGATGCACCCGACCTCGGTAGCTGTTCTGAAGCATATAACCCAGACCCTTTTCGGCATGGTCGAGGCAGAACCTGTTGACATTGCCAGCTGGATCGGGGCGGAGGTGTAAAACATGAAAATAAACAGCCCATTAGAAGCCTACAAATACCTGCCTCAAACCAACTGTGGAGAGTGTGGCGAACCTACATGTATGGCATTTGCCTCCAAGCTGATCGACAGGTCTGGAAAGACTGAAAATTGTCCCCCGCTAATCAAGGAAAAGAAGTACGCAAAGAAGCTTGCAGAACTCGATAGGCTCCTTGCCCCTGAGATTCGTCAGGTTACCATAGGAGTCGGAGAAAGGGCAGCAAACATCGGTGGAGACGATGTCCTGTACCGCCACAAGCTCACCTTCTTCAACAAGACAAAGATGTTCTTCGATGTTTCAGACAACATGGAAGAAGCTGCCCTTATTGAGAGGGTCAAGAAGATCGCTGACTTCAAAAAGTTCTATGTGGGACGCAATCTGCTTCTCGACGGTGTGGCTATCAAAGCCGCTTCCAACGACCCGGCAAAGTTTGCTGCTGCTGTCAAGAAGGTAGCTGAAATAGGCCTGCCTATGATCTTCTGTTCCTTCAACCCAGCAGTCCTGAAGGCAGGACTTGAGGCCGCAAAGGACAAAAACCCACTGCTCTACGCTGCAAACAAGGACAACTGGAAAGAAGTCGGAGAACTCGCACTTGAGTATAAAGTGCCTGTTGTAGTTTCAGCCTTTAATGACCTTGATGCCCTTAAGACCCTTGCAAAGACCTTTGCAGAAGCAGGCATTAAGGATATTGTGCTTGACCCGGGAACCTACCCGACCGGCAAAGGGCTGAAGAACACCTTCACCAACTTCCTGAAAATCAGGAGAGCAGGCATTATGGGCGATACTGAGATCGCATACCCGATCATGGCTCTCCCGCTCACAGCCTGGATGGCAGGAATTGCAGACCCTGTCAGCGCTTCCTACTGGGAAACCGTTATGGCCTCAGTCTTCACTATCAGATACGGCGACATTATGATCCTCCACAGCCTGGAGCCATATGCCACCCTACCTGAAGTGCACTTGGCAGAGACTATCTACACCGACCCAAGGACTCCTGTCTCTGTGGATGGAGGTATGTACAAGGTTGGAAACCCGGACAAAGATTCTCCGGTGTTCTTCACCACCAACTTCGCTCTTACCTACTACACAGTAGAAAGCGATATCTCAGCAAATGGCATCGTATGTTGGCTGCTTGCAGTTGACACCGATGGTATTGGTGTGGAAGCTTCTGTTGCCGGTGGTCAGCTGACTTCCGCCAAGGTAAAGGACGCCTTTGAAAAGGCCGGTTTCGACCTCAAGACGGACACAAACCACAACACCCTTATCATTCCAGGTCTCTCAGCCCGTCTGCAGGGTGACCTCGAAGATACGCTTGGTGCAAAAGTCAAGGTCGGCCCAATGGACTCCGGCCGTATTCCAGGCTGGATCGAGAAGAATTGGCCTCCTAAATAAGTCCGATGTAACTTGAAATAACATATCCGTGTCAAAAGACACGGAACTTTTTTCTTTTTCAAATTATGGTCCCAGTCTCTTTTTCTTAAATAACTGATAACTTTTCTGAAAAATTAGACATTTCAAGCAACTGGTTTTCTCACATTTTGACATAAATATCTGAATTAAACATTTTGAAGTTTTATGCTGCCGGTTTCTCAGTTTAACTGAATTAGGGTGAGGCGCATTCAGGCGGGAAATATTTATATAAGGCAAATACTCATTTAAAAGACGCCTAAACTATATATTTTTAAAAATCCATTTGTAATTGGCATATATCTTTTTGTTGATTTTACATTCCGAAAATCAGGGGAGCTTGGATACTCACAGATAAAATTAGTAAATCAAGCTATTTTTAAATAGCATGAGCGTACTTAACAGGTGAAATGCTCAAGTTTATACTGCAGGAGTTTTACTTCCTGATAATTTTAAAAATTCACTACTCCAAGAAGACTATCAGTAAGGATCACAGATGAATTCTATCACATGTCCAAGATGCGGCAGAGAATGCGATAAACTCTTAGACTCCGTTTGCAGGGACTGCTTTTTTGAAACCTTCAAACTCATCGAACTGCCCCTTGTCCTCCATGTAAGAATATGTTCAAATTGTGGAGCACACTTTCATAGAAGCCGGTGGGAAGATGTTGGTAGTGTCGAAGATGTGATGCTAAAAGCCGTAGAAAATGTCCTCTTCATCCACAGTGAAGCCGGGGACGTGGAGGTCTATCTCGAGCCCAGGGAGATTACTCCCTACATATATATGGTGAGAGCAGAGGTCGATGCAGTGGTCAGAGAAGAAACTGTCCATGCAGAAGCTGAGACCGAAGTAAGGATTCAGCGGACAGCCTGCGATATGTGCAGCAGGGAGTCAGGGGGGTATTTTGAAGCTATTATCCAGATAAGGGCAGCAGGCAGGTTCCCTACTGAAGAAGAGAAAGGCGCTGCTCTACCATTGCCAGGGAAGCCATGGAGAGCATGAGGAAAAAGGAGACCGCCTCGCATTTATAAGCGATGCCCAGGAACAGAAGGAAGGAATCGACCTTTACATGGGTTCCATGAACGCCAGCAGGCAGGTCTGCAGGTTAATCACCTCCGAACTGGGGGGCAGCTTTTCCGAATCTCCTACCCTTGTAGGGATGAAAGACGGAAAAAACCTGTATAGGATTACTTTTGCCATACGCCTTCCAGAGTTCAGGCCGGGAGATGTGATAAGATTTAGAGAAAAGGTTATTCAGATCAAGAGTTCAGGAAAAAAGTCAATGGGATTTCTCTTGAGGATGGCTCCAGATTCATCTCAACTCCTGAGGAATTGAAAGGGGCAGAAAAAGTGGCCAATATAAGGGATGCTGTTCTGACAGTGCTGGTTTCAATAGAAGAAAACGCAATTCTGGTACTCGACCCTGAAACCTATGAAACCGTTGCCATAAAAAAACCGATGTCATTTAATGCTGAAGCAGGGAGCGAAATCCCTGTCCTGAAAACCCCTTATGGAATCTTTGCTCTGGCACATTTAGAAATTCCGCAGGCAAAGTGATGATAACTCCATAAAGAGGAAAATATGCAGAATATCCTTGTAATCGGGTTTAATACAAGAAACATTGCCTGCTCCGCAAGCAGAGCTGGCTATACGGTCTGCTCTATAGACGCTTTCCGTGATCTTGACCTGCAGAAATGCTCATACTCATCGGCTCTTCTAGAGTACAGGACTGTAAAGGAACTGCATCAGCTCGATGTTTCCCGGATAAAAGCTCAAATGACTGCATTCGGGATAGAGTTTGATGCCCTTGTTCCCGGTTCAGGGTTGGAAATGCTTGACCACAAGAGTTTTTCCTGTCCTGTGCTTGCCAGCAGTCCGGACGCCATGCAGAAGGCTTCAAACAAGCTCTACCTTTCAAAAAGGCTTGAAACCCTTGGAATTCCTCACCCACGCTGTTATTCTCCAGAAGAATTAGATGCAATCGAATATCCGGTTATGGTTAAGCCAGCTTCAGGAGGAGGAGGAATTTTCAACCGGGTGGCAAGGAGTAAAAAGGAGCTTTTAACTATCCTCGATGGGCTATCCAGGCTGAATCCGGAATTTACGGAAGAAACAATCGTCATACAGGACTTCCTGGAAGGAACACCTTCAAGCGTCTCTTTGCTTTCTACAAAGAATGAAGCTCTTTCGGTTGCTGTGAACGAACAGTTGATAGGAATACCCTGGCTTTCGCGGCTGCCCTTTGCCTATTGCGGAAATATAACTCCTTTCAGGACCGAGCAGGCAGAGCAAATGGAAGCTTTTGCTGAAGAGCTGGTGCTCGAATTCAAGCTCATAGGCTCAAATGGAGTGGATTTCCTGGTTTCGGAAAAAGGGCCTGTAGTACTTGAGATAAACCCCAGGTTTCAGGGAAGCCTTGATACTGTAGAGAAGGCGATGAGCATTAACCTTTTTGAGGCCCACGCTGACTGCTTTAGAGGAGAACTTCCGGAAAAACCCGACGCGAAGTGTTTTGCTGCAAGGGGAGTAATGTACTCGGATAGAGAGCTATTTATAGACAGAAAGCTCATGGACTTCATTCTCAGGGAAAAGGGCGCTGACATTCCTTTCCAGGGAACTGTTGCAGAGCCTGACGGGCCTCTTACTTCCCTGTTCGCATATGCCTCTACAAGGGAAGAGGCAGTCCTTTCGCTTGAAAGAGGGGCAAATAGGATAAAGGCTTTTATTGAAAATAGAGCGAAGAAACCGAGGGAATGTCTGAGCTCTGTTGAAGAAGTATAAAATTCAGGTTGCTGAAAAGATAATTTTTCCAGTCATAGAAAGCTTCCGGAAAACGGAATATAAACTTAATACTGATATGTGCAATTCATATAGGGATTTGAGGTGAACGCGTTTGGTCGATTTAAATGACAAGGTAATTAGAGGATATCTCATGAGCCTTGTAGGGGAAGACGGGCTCAAAATGATAGAAGAAATGCCCGAAGGCGAGGTTACTGATGAGGAAGTTGCAGCAAAGAGCGGGGTTCTACTGAACACTGTAAGAAGAAATCTCTTTATACTTTATGAGAATAAATTTGCAGTCTGCCGCAGAGAAAGAGATTCAAACAGTGGATGGTTGACATATCTCTGGCATCTTAACTTTTCAGACATAGAGCACCAGCTTATGAGGGAAAAGAAGAGACTGATCAGAAATCTCAGGACCCGCCTCGAGTTTGAAGAAAATAACGTTTTCTACGTATGCCCGCAAGGCTGTGTTCGCCTCCTATTTAACGAAGCAACAGAGACCGAGTTTCTCTGCCCCATGTGCGGAGAAGACCTGGTCTACTATGACAATTCTCGCTTTGTGGAAGTTCTGAAAAAACGCGTGGATGCTCTGAATTCATCAATATAAAGGAACCTGCCTTGACCACTCGAGCCGAAGCAATAAAGCTGCTTGAAGAAACAGGATGCGCTCCTAATGTGATTGAGCACTGTAAAGAAGTTGCCTCTCTCGCAGTTGAGATTGCAAATAAAGCAAAGGCAGCAGGACATAACGTAAATCCGGAACTGGTCGAAGTCGGAGCTCTTCTACATGATTTTGGGAGATGTCGAACTCATGAAATCACTCATGCGGTAGAAGGGTACAGGCTAGCTAAAGCCAGAGGAATAGAGCCAGGGATTTCCGAAATAATAAAAAGACATATAGGTGCAGGAGTCTCAAAAGAAGAAGCCAGAGAGTTAGGGCTTCCTGAAGACGATTATTTCCCACGGAGCCTTGAGGAAAAAATAGTTGCTCATGCAGATAACCTTGTTAAGGGAACGAACAGAATCACAATAGATGAGAGAACTGCAATCATGCGTAAGAAAGAAGTATCAGAAAAGGTAATTCAGAGAGTAAATAAACTCGCTGAAGAAGTCGAAGGGCTTTTCTGTTAAATTCCGGGTTTCTCGGGGTATCAGGAAATCTGGATATCCTGTAAAAGAAAGAGAAAAGGTTATTTTACCAAATCCTCCTTTAAATTTAAATGCAGATGCGTTTAGGAAAAAATAAAGGGGGAAAACTTATATATATCGATATTAATAATGAGATAATGGATTGCTAAATCCTGCGATTTAAGTTAAAAATACTTACCTCACTAAAACATTTTTTTTAGCGACATTTCTCATTTTTAACTTATTATGAGGGTATGTTTATGGATAATGACAAATATCTAAAGGGCACAACTACCGTAGGAGTAGTTTGTACCGATGGTATCGTGCTCGCAAGCGAACAGAGAGCCACAATGGGGAATTTCATCGCAAGTAAAACTGCAAAGAAGGTTTACCAGGTCGATGACCTTGTAGGAATGACCACTGCCGGTTCGGTGGGGGATGCCCAGCAACTTGTGCGGCTCGTAAATGTAGAATCACAGCTTTACAAGATGCGCAGGAAAGAATCCATGACAATCAAAGGAATTGCAACTTTAATGTCAAATTTCTTAAATGCCAACCGTTACTACCCTATGATGGTTCAGCTTCTTATAGGAGGAGTTGACAAAAACGGGCCTGCTATTTACTCACTGGACGCTCTCGGAGGAAGCATTGAAGAGACAAGGATTTCAGCTACAGGTTCCGGGTCTCCCATGGCTTATGGGGTGCTTGAAGACCAGTATAAAGAAAACATGACTGTAAAGGAAGGCCTTGACCTTACTATCCGGGCGATCCACAATGCAACTAAAAGGGATTCAGCATCGGGAGAACATATCGATGTAGTGGTAATTACTAAGGAGGCATTCACAAGGCTGGACCCGGAAGAAGTAAAATCCAGAAGGGCTTTATTAAACTAAGTAATTTAAATTGTTGGTTTTTTAAATTAACATTAAACTAACATCTTTTTCAACTTATTATTTTTTTAATATCCACATACTTTTTCATTTTTTGACAAACAGGAAGATTCTTAATGCCTATTGAAGACGTGCTATTAGACCTCAAACATAAAATTGAGAAAAATCTACCCGACGGAGTTACAATTACTGACGTCGAATTTGAGGGGCCTCAACTTGTACTATACACTGAAGAACCCCGCAAATTCGCAGATGATGGGAATATAATTCGCACCCTGGCAAAAGAACTCAGGACGCGGATTGCCATGCGCCCGGATCCGAGGGTGCTTGCAACTCCTGAAGACTCTATTTCTATAATCGAAGAAGTTGTTCCAAAAGAATCCGTAATCTCAAGCTACTATTTTGACCCAGATTCCGGAGAAGTAATTATTGAAGCTGAAAAGCCGGGCCTTGTGATAGGAAAGCACGGAGCGACTCTCCGAGAGATCACAAAGCAAATCGGCTGGATTCCGAAGGTTGTTCGGACTCCTCCTATCAAATCCCGCACCGTAAAAAATATCCGGGAATTTATGAGAAACAATCTCAAGGAAAGAAAAGAAATCCTGAAATCCGTGGGGAGGAAAATTCACAAAGAGTGTACTTCAAAAGACCAGTGGGTAAGGGTTACATCGCTTGGGGGATGCAAAGAAGTCGGAAGGAGCTGTTTCCTGCTCTCGACTCCCGAGTCCAGAATCCTGATTGATTGCGGAGTCAACGTTGGCTCAGACGAGAACATGACTCCTTATCTGTATGTTCCTGAAGTTTTTCCTTTAAACCAGATTGATGCCGTAATAGTTACTCATGCCCATCTGGACCATCAGGGGCTTGTTCCCTTGCTTTTCAAATATGGATATGAAGGACCCGTATACTGCACACCTCCCACAAGGGACCTGATGGTGCTGCTCCAGCTCGACTATATCGATGTGGCAGCAAAAGAAGGGAAGAAGATTCCCTATGAAGCAGGAATGATATCCAAGACCCTTAAACACACGATTCCTCTGGACTATGAGGAAGTCACGGATATTGCCCCTGACATCAAATTAACCTTCCACAACGCGGGCCATATTCTGGGTTCGGCAATTTCCCACTTCCACATCGGAGACGGGCTTCATAATGTGGTCTTTACGGGAGACCACAAGTATGAGAAAACCAGGCTTTTTGATCCTGCGGTAAATAAATTCCCAAGGGTTGAAACCGTAATCAGCGAAGCCACTTATGGAAATTCCAATGCATTCCAGCCTGCACTTAAGGATGCTGAAAGGCACCTGCAGATGGTTATTAAGAACACACTGGAGCGCGGAGGAATTGCTCTTGTACCGACATTTGCTGTTGGTAGAAGCCAGGAAGTTATGATAGTGCTTGAGGAATCCATAAGAAAAGGTTTGATTCCTGAAGTCCCTGTCTACCTGGACGGGATGATCTGGGAAGCTACAGCAATCCATGCGACACACCCCGAGTACCTGAACAATGACCTGAGGAAGTTAATCTTCCAGAAAGGCCAGAATCCCTTCCTATCCGAATTCTTCAAACCCGTTGATTCCCACGAGATGCGCCAGAAAATAATTCAAAACCCACAACCTTGTGTGATTCTTTCGACCTCAGGTATGATGAACGGAGGACCGGTTATGGATTACTTCAAGGCCTTTGCCGGAGACGCACGCAATACCCTTGTTTTCGTAGGGTACCAGGCCGATGGGACTGTAGGGCGCAGAATTCAGAAAGGATGGAAGGAAATCCCTATGACAGGAAAGAATGGGAACACTGAGATGCTGAAAATGAATATGGAAGTTCAGGTAGTAGACGGTTTCTCAGGCCATTCAGACAGGAGGCAGCTTATGGACTATATCAAGAGAATGCAGCCCCGTCCGGAAAGAGTGTTCACGGAACATGGAGATGAGAAAGCCTGTATCGACCTGGCAAGTTCGATTTATAAAAAACTGAAGATTGAAACCCGCGCTCTCACAAACCTGGAAACCATAAGGTTATTGTGACCCTCAGGGGCCACAAATTTCATTTTAGAAGAAAAAATAAACTTTTCATATCCTGAACCTGAGGGCAGGCTCAAGATTTAGAAGATGTTCCATTAGTTTTTTGTGATCGCCTACCACAAGATCTGCCCTGTCAAGCTGCCAGGGTTCCACATATGTGGGGACTCCTATGCAGTAAATTTCGGCTTTTTTGCAGCTTCTACACCCAGAATGGCGTTTTCAATGATAACACATTCTTCCCGCCGGACCTTTAGAAGTTTAACGGCTTTCAAAAAGGGGTCAGGATGAGGTTTTGAGTTCGTAATATCGTCTCCTGTGACCACAATGTCGAATATTCCGGGAAAAAGCCGGTCCACGATACCGTAAACAATAAAACGGTCCGAACCCGATACTACTGAAAGGAGGAAACGTGTTTTAAGCACTTCAAGGCACTCCTTCATTCCATCGAAAGCCTTTAGCTCAAAAATTCTTTTGAACTCCTGCCTGTAGATTGAGGTGATAGTTTCAAAGTCATATGCTTCTGGCTCTCTTCTGGCTTTTCGGATGAGCAGAGGAAGGCCGGTCCTGGGATTTGAACCTTCGATTGCATAAATGTCCCTGTCCTGGATTTCCATACCCATATCAAGAAAAGCTTTTTTCCAGGCTGCTGCATGGAAGGGCATAGAGTCAACAAGAACGCCATCCATATCGAAAATTAATGCTTTTAACACGATTATGACTCCAAGATTAATAACTGAATAATTTGAATAAAAGTTGCTAAAATAAGATAAAAGCGGGTTTAAAGCCTTAAAGCTTTCCCGGAAAGTCCTGAACGGAATTATGGTTTTAACACATTTATTCGTAACAAATGCACAGATCTCCAATTCCGAAAACTGAAAGAATTAATTTTAGAATATCTTACCAAATAAAACCGAAGAGATAACAGAGAAAATATTGTCTGCGAATCGGAAATATGTAAACTTTATATCAAATTATAATAGAACTACTCAAAAAGTTAAGCAAGAGACTTGAAATTCTTGAATAATACCGAAACAGTTTTTAAGGGAGAATTCTACTTAAAAGTAAGAATATAAACAGTCCAATTAAATTATAAGAATTCCTGCACGAAAGTATAAACAAAAATAGATTAAGGAATGACGTTGTTGACACCTGAAGTCTAAAATAGCATCAAAAGAATAGACAAAATGAGATCAAAAAAATTGCCCTGACTTACATAATCAGAAGAATTTTACTGAGAAAATAAAACACTTAATGAAGTAGTACGTCATAATATATAAATATTTTGAGAGCCCATCACCCTTCATCTTTGAGAATTAGTAATAAATGAAGTAAAAGAGTTCATATATGAGATTTATGGGTGACGTATTTAAACTTAATATACAACGTAAGAATGTTGCTTAAATATGTCCGAAATATTTAAGTTCAGAAGGGTGTCAACTTATTAAAGATAACGGATAAAAAATCTTTATTATGTTGAAGGTTATCTCATAAATCCACTCAAAAATATTGACAGACAGGTGACCCCCGATGTTAAGGGTGGGGAATCAAACATAATTATTAGACACAAATCCAGTCGAGGGGATGAATTGCAATCAATAGTACAGGAAGCAATGAAATTCAGCGAAAAAGAGAAGGAATATCGGAAGAATTCCTCTTCTGAAGAAGATTTTGAAGAATTCGGGCAGCCAAGAATCATGATTGTAGGATGCGGGGGTGCAGGAAATAATACTGTAAACCGGCTCTATAATATAGGAATCGAAGGTGCGGAAACAGTTTGTATCAATACCGATAAGCAGCACCTTGACAATGTGAGAGCTGACAAGAAGATCCTCGTGGGGAAAACTCTCACGCGAGGACTGGGAGCAGGCGGGTATCCCGAAACAGGAAAGAAAGCTGCGGAACTTGCAAGGGGCACCCTTGAAGAAGTTTTAAAAGATGTTGACCTGGTTTTTATCACCGCCGGCCTCGGCGGAGGTACCGGGACGGGCGTTGCTCCTGTAGTTGCCGAAGTGGCAAAGGAACAGGGAGCGATTGTTGTAGGAATGGTCTCCAGCCCCTTCAGGGTCGAAAGAGCCCGCATCTTCAAAGCCGAAGAAGGACTTGAAGAACTGCGCCGGGCAGCCGATACAGTAATTGTCCTGGACAATAACAGGCTGCTTAACTACGTGCCAAATCTTCCTATTGACCAGGCCTTTTCCGTAATGGACCAGCTGATTGCTGAAACCGTAAAAGGAATTACAGAGACAATTACAGTGCCTTCTCTGATAAATCTTGACTATGCCGACATCAGAACCATTATGAGCTGTGGCGGAGTTGCAGTCATGCTCGTAGGCGAGTCAAAAAGCCAGGACAAGAGCACTGAAGTAGTGCGGACTGCCCTTAACCATCCCCTGCTTGATGTTGATTACAAGGGTGCAACCGGAAGCCTTGTCCATGTAACCGGCGGACCTGACCTGAGCCTGAAGGAAGCCGAAGAAATTGCCTCCATGCTCACCTACGAACTTTCCTCAAATGCAAATGTCATCTGGGGCGCAAGGATCAGGGAAGATTATGAAGGCAAGGTCAGGGTAATGGCAATCATGACAGGTGTGCAGTCTGCCCAGATTCTGGGCCCTCAGGCAGGATCTGGAATCCTGGAGTCCAGAATCGAAGCTGACCCCCTCCAGGAAAAAAGGTTCGGAAAAATGACACCTGCAGGTCGATTAAGAGATACATCAGGGCCTCTTAGAAAGAAGCATGAAGAGTCAATTATTGACTTTATAAATTAAATCAGGCTTCGACAAAAGCCCGGACGCTCAAAGTTGAAAAGTCCGGGCTTTTTATCACCTTGCAATTTTTTAACCGGCTTGTTTCAAACAGATACTCTTTTTTATTAGCGCTTCTATCTAAAAAAACATGAAAATTTTGATTGCAACAGGGCGGCTTGCAGAAAATACTGTCAGGAAAGCAGTTGGCGAAAAAGCCGACGTCCTCGTAGCAGATATTGACATTGCCGCCTTTATCACTCCTAAAAAGCTTATCAAAATATTTCAAGAAGCAGGTTTTTCGAAAGATTACGATCTTATTCTTCTTCCAGGGCTTGTAACAGGAGATTTTTCAAAAGCTTCTGAAGAACTGAGATGTAAAATCCGGCTTGGACCAAAGCACGCCTATGACCTTGGTTTTGTACTCCCGTTTGCTGAAAAAATAGATTTTTCCGAAAAAGTTCCGGCATGTGAACTACTCGCTGATGTTCGAAAAGAGCTGGCTTTTGAACTTCTAAGGAAAACCGAAGAGGAAGCCTCCTCACTCCTTACAATCAACAGCGTAAAAATCGGAGGACAGGCTCGCATGAAGGTAATGGGAGAAATAGTAGGGGCTATGGAAATGGATGCCCGGACGCTTCAAGTAAGAATCGAAGCTTTTATCGCCCGTGGAGCAGATATTATCGACCTGGGAGCTACCCTAAATACCCGGCGAGGGCAGGTTCGAAGAGCTGTATCTCTCGCAAAAACCATTACACAAGCCCCTATCAGTATAGATACCCTTGATCCTGAACTGATAAATGAAGGAGTAGAAGCAGGAGCAGACATTGTCCTGAGTCTGAACAATACGAATATTGAGACTGCAGGCCCGATTGTTGCCAGGGCAGGGATTACAGCCGTTGTAATACCGGATGAAGGAAAAAGCCTGGAAAGCCTTCTCAGAAATATCGAAGCTGCTAATAGGCTTGGAATTAAGAAAATTATAGCCGATCCTGTTCTTGATCCTGTAGGACACAATATAACCGAATCCATTGTACGCTATCACGAATTTCATAGGATGTACCCTGAGGTTCCGGTATTTTTCGGAGCTGGAAATGTTACGGAACTTATGGATGTGGATACAATAGGTGTAAATGCCACACTCTGCGGAATAGGAGCAGAAGCTGGAGCAAGCATCCTTTTTACCCCCGAGTTCAGTGACAAGGCACATGGTTCCATCCGGGAACTGAAAAGGGCTTCTGAGATGATGCAGCTTTCCCGCATAAGAGAAAGCTCTCCAAAAGACCTTGGGCTGGACCTACTTTGCATTAAGGAAAAACGCAGGCGGCCTGATTCCCCTCTTCCGCAGAATGCAATTCAAGCCAGATCCTCGAAGAATTGGCGTGTAGACCCTACAGGTCCAATCTGCATCAGGATAGTACCGGACAGCATAAGCGGAAATGGCGGATTGATCGTAGCCGAACACGAAAAAGTTTCAGTCGTGGGAAAAAATGCCAGGGAAGTTATGGACACATTACTTGAACTGAAAATAGTCTCCCGCCTGGATCATGCCGCATACCTGGGAAGGGAACTGGAAAAAGCCGAACTTGCCTTGCACTTTAACAGAAGTTATGCCCAGGACGATGTGTTCTGAGCACAAGAAACGCAGACAAAATAGAGAAGTGAAAAAATGAGACTCGAAAATGAAGATAAACAGGCAATTTTTGAGATAGTAGCAGCCCGCTATTTCACAACACAGAACTGGAAATGGGTAAACCTTAGGAAGGATATTAACAGAATCCAAAAAGCTTACGATGAGCTGAGTGAGCAGTATGCATCCTATTCCTATGTGAGCAGAGATTGGTATGTGGAAAATATGGGATCCAAAAACATTCACATGTGTAATACCTGGGATGAACTTAAAAATCTGGTTGCATTCCTGAATACCCATGGAAGTGTCTTTAATTTCCTTGTAAACACAGGAAACAGAAAATCATTTTGTATTGTAAGTGACTCAAAAGATTTGAGCGAAGTTCAGGCAAATGCGATCAAAGAAGTTCAGAAACTCGGGTATAATACGTTTGTTTTCCTGGCCACAGTTCCGGACGAAATCGAGTTCCAGTTATTGCAGGTAAGGGGAGTTAACTGACCTCTCCTGACTTGTTTCAGCTTTATACTAGCTTTCTCCTGCTTTGACCGGGAAAGCACAGAAAACGAACATGATATTCCTTGAGTAACATGCACAACTACATGAAAATGATTGCAGATGGCAGCATTTTCATGCTAAATATAGGTAACTACCTAATTTCTTCACCAATCTCAAACGAAAAGATGAATCTTCCGAATTGAGCCACCTAAATTCCACTTCGGGAATACACGATTCGGCAGAGTTGCAGCTCTGCAGTGCGCTGTCCTTCCCGAGTTCCACTTCAGGATCACAGGAAATCCTAGATTCTGGGAGTTGAGATGTAATCACAACAGCACGAAGTCTTTCACGCTGTGTTCGAGACGATTAATATTTACAAAAACGAGTACAGCTTTTCTGTGCTTTTAGCGTCTTCCAGGTAATAGAATCCTGAATAAATCAATGTAGATATTTACGTCCGAAGCTGTAGATTTTTGCCGATTTAATTATCCCATTTTTCCTGTTTTTACCCATGAATCGGATTTAAGCACCTGGATTTAAACTGTTAAAAAGCGAAAAGTTTTTAATATACTATTTTCAAATAGGAAAGCGTATTCCTTTTAGATATCAAGTAAATTAAATACCCATAGCACGCAAACAACTATAATAAATAAAATATTGCATCGATGAACATGAGGCTTACTTTAAGGACTGCAGTGCTACCGCAGAAATCAAACAATTATGAGAAAAAAATTAGGAATCCGAGCACTACTGCGAAAAAAATAAGAAATATGGAAAGATGGATATCAGACCATAAACAAAGGTGCAAACACGACCGCCACAATGCTCATTAGCTTAATGAGAATGTTAATTGCCGGCCCTGCTGTATCCTTGAAAGGATCTCCCACAGTATCGCCTGTGACACCTGCTCTATGAGCATCTGAACCCTTTCCGCCGAAATTCCCGGTTTCGATAAATTTTTTCGCATTATCCCACGAGCCGCCTGCGTTAGACATTGTAATTGCAAGCATGAAACCTGATACTACCGAACCTGCAAGCAGCCCTCCAAGTGCGCCGGGACCGAGTACGAGTCCGACTATAAGAGGTGAAATAATTGCAAGCACACCGGGTGCGATCATCTCTTTCAGAGCGGAGTGCGTTGAGATTGCAATACATTTGTCGTAATCAGGATCGGCTTTGCCCTCCATTAAACCTGCAATCTCTTTAAACTGTCTCCTTACCTCAACTACGACTTCACCTGCTGCAGTTCCTACAGCCAGAATTGTCATTGACGAGAAAAGGAAAGGAAGCATTGCACCTATGGTAAGCCCAATAAACACGTTTGGGTCCATAATATCAATAACAGTGAGATTTACTGCAATACCATATGAAGAAAAGAGAGCAAGTGCAGTTAGAGCTGCGGAGCCGATTGCAAAACCTTTGCCCATAGCTGCAGTCGTGTTTCCTACCGCGTCAAGTGTGTCGGTTATCTGGCGAACTTCTTCCTTCTGCTGGGACATCTCTGCAATACCTCCTGCATTGTCAGCTACAGGACCGTATGCATCGACCGAAAGTGAGATCCCAAGTGTTGCAAGCATTCCCACGGCTGCAATAGCTATACCGTAGAGGCCCGAAAGCTGGTACGAAATATAGATCGTAGCACTGATGATAATAACAGGCCAGAGAGTTGATTCCATTCCTTTTGCAAAACCTGTGATAATATTCGTAGCTGAACCGGTTACACAGGAATCTGCAACCATACGGGTCGGCTTTCTATCATATGATGTGTAGTACTCTGTGATCTGTCCGATAAGGAAACCGGAGATAAGCCCTGCAACAGTTGCAAAGAAGACCTTCAATCCGTACGCTCCGAGAAGCTGAGATGTAACGAAGTATGAGGCAATGACTGTAAGAACGATTGCGGCAATCAACCCCAAATTAAATGCCATATGGATTGCGGAAGACTCTGTCTTGTTTGTACGGACAAAAAACGTACCGACAACGGATGCAAGAATTCCAACAGCCGAGATTAGCAGTGGAACCATAATAACGTTCAGAATTGAAACACCGGGGAACGTTGTTGCTGATGTCGATGCTGCAAGAAGCATTGTTGCAACGATCGAACCGACATATGATTCGTAGAGATCGGCCCCCATGCCTGCAATATCTCCGACGTTGTCTCCGACATTATCGGCAATTACAGCAGGATTTCTCGGGTCATCCTCCGGGATTCCGATTTCAACCTTGCCCACAAGGTCAGCACCGACATCAGCAGCTTTGGTAAATATTCCGCCACCGACGCGGGCAAAGAGAGCAATAGACGACGCGCCGAGTGAAAAGCCTGCAACGATATTCATAACTGTAATTAAATCAAGGTTTGTAAAAGTATTTGCAATAATTATAAACGAAGCAGATAACCCAAACAGGCCGAGACCTACAACGCTCATCCCCATAACGGTGCCCGATGCAAATGAAACTCTAAAAGCAGGACCAATGCCTCTTGTGGCAGCATTTGTGGTCCTGCCGTTCGCAGTGGTAGCTGTAAGCATACCTGCATAGCCGGCTGCTGCAGATAGCATTGCACCAAAAACAAAACATATTGCGGTTATAGATCCATTTGGAAGAATTAATGCAATTATAACTGCAAATAAAACGACGAAGACAGCGATTGCGCGGTATTGCCTGTGAAGGTAAACCATGGCTCCGTGATGAATTAACGCAGTGATTTTTTTAATGGCATCATTTCCTTCGCCTTCTTTTTGGACATTTTTATAGGACATACCTGCAAAAATCAGACCAATAAAGGCACATATTGGTGCAAGGTAGATTAAGACATTCATAAATATAACCATCCTCTGGAAGAAAATATGAAAAATATTTGGGTGCTCAATACTCCGAAGTACTTCTTGTGATAATAATTGAATGAGCTTTTATATAGCTAACATTCGATTGCTAATTGGAAATTTACATTAACTGTACATTCAGCTGGTGATGATACATAATTTTTCAATATCAGCATACACATAGTTAAAATTATGTTATATAAATCTACTTGACAAATAATTATCCATTAATTACATAAAATAACTTTTATTCATCCTTTTTTGCCCCGGTATGCTCTTTAAACAATTTAAATTATGAATTGAGAGCAAAAAGCCCTGTTTTTAGCGATTGGGCAGTGGAATACCGTAATTTTTTACCTTATCAGTTGAACACACAGAGGCTTGAAAATTATAATAATTGATTATTCTGTCATTAATTTATTGGTTTCTTTAATAGTTGATAGAAACTGAGCTAAGAAAAGCAAAACAACATCTACAAAAAGTAGATTTTTCGGATTTAATTTCAAGCAAGTCCTGTTTTGTATCAGTTCTTCATTTTATACTGCAGGTATTATACTGCATATGCGTTGGCCTGTAAATCTCTACTTTGTTTATGATGTGCAGATGGGAAAACAGCTAATATTATTAGAAAGAAAGGGATTACCAGAAAATTTAGATGAAAAATGGTAAAAAATTTATAGAACTTAAGCACTTGAGGGAAAAAACAAGTACATAGAAGGAATGACTAGTATCTTGTTTCGTACATTTCATGTTTCATGCTATTGATTTCTCAATTCAACTGCATAAGTCATAGTTTAAACAAAAATCACTATTTACTTCCAACGAAAGTAAATTTATAATAATTTGTAATAATACTTTAGAATAAAATTAAAGTTACTCAGTTCATAAATAAGAAGGATGAAACGATATCACTGTCAATTGTTTTCAAAAATATTATGAGAGAAGTGATCGGCTAAATGGAGATTATAATCAAAAAAAGGGTGGTCAAGGCGATACACGAAGGCCTGCTTAGCCTGACCATGCTGTCGCTAACACCGGCAATAGCAGCTGCCAGTGAGGCAAATCTTAAGATTCCAAATTTGAGTCAGGGGCAAAATAATTTGTTGCTCTACGGCATCATGGTCTGTATATTAGGTATGCTATTCGGCTTTTATCAGTTCATGCAGGTAAAAAAATCAGGGCCCATCAATCTATGCTGGATGTGGCCGACATAATTTACGAGACCTGCAAAACCTATCTTATCCAACAGGGTAAATTACTGTGCATATTATTTGCTTTTATCGGCATCTGCATAGCTTTTTACTTTGGTTTTCTGCAGAAAACACCTCTTAGCGGAGTACTGCTTATCCTTGCCTGGACTGTAATAGGAATACTGGGTTCCTACAGTGTCGCCTGGTACGGCATTCGTATGAATACTCTGGCTAACAGCAGAGCCGCATTCGCTTCCCTGGAAACAAAACCCTTGAAACTATTAAATATTGCTCTCGATGCAGGAATGAGTATAGGAGTGCTTCTGGTATGCGTTGAGCTGATAATGATGTTAATCATATTGCTGTTTGTTCCCAGAGAGTTGGCCGGAGCAAGTTTTATAGGCTTTGCAGTCGGAGAATCCCTGGGAGCCAGTGCTTTACGTATTGCCGGCGGAATATTTACCAAGATAGCCGATATCGGTTCCGACCTGATGAAAATAGCCTTTGGAATAAAAGAAGATGACCCACGTAATCCCGGTGTTATTGCCGACTGCACTGGAGACAACGCAGGTGACAGCGTTGGACCAACCGCAGACGGATTCGAAACCTATGGTGTAACCGGCGTGGCTCTGGTATCTTTCATTGTTCTGGCTGTGCAGCCTGCCCTGACAGGAATCTTGCTTACGTGGATCTTTGTCATGCGTGTACTTATGATAATTACCTCAGTAAGTTCGTTCTACATCAACAGAGCCTTAAGCCAGGCAAGATTCGGCAGCAAAAAAGATTTCGATTTTGAACAGCCCCTGACCAGTCTGGTATGGATTACCTCCATCCTTTCCATCGTGGTAACCTTTGCTGTAAGCTATTATCTATTAGGTCCGGGCTCCGGAGTGCCTGTCCAATTGCAGAAGCTCTGGCTTGTACTGTCAGTAGTAATAAGCTGTGGTACCCTGGGAGCAGCTTTAATTCCCGAATTTACCAAAATATTTACCAGCCCTAACTCAAGACACGTAGCCGAAGTTGTCAAAGCCTCCCGCGAAGGCGGCCCGTCTCTGAACATTCTATCCGGTCTGGTTGCAGGCAATTTCAGCGCGTTCTGGATCGGCATGTTATTCCTCGCACTGATGTTTGTTGCCTATTATGCCAGCGGATATGGTTTGAGCGAGATAATGATCTACCCCTCCATATTTGCATTCGGCCTGGTGGCATTCGGAATGCTTGGCATGGGCCCGGTTACCATAGCCGTTGACAGCTATGGACCGGTAACAGATAATGCCCAGTCCATTTATGAGCTGTCACTTATAGAAGCCATTCCCAACGTAGAGAAACAGATTCAAAAAGAATTTGGCTTTAAACCGGATTTCGATAAAGCTAAACACTATCTGGAAGCCAATGATGGAGCAGGAAATACCTTTAAAGCCACAGCCAAACCGGTTTTAATAGGTACAGCGGTGGTTGGCGCCACAACAATGATCTTCTCGCTGATTCTGGTTATTAAGAACGTCCTTGGGGTACAACCGGAACAAATCCTGACCCTGCTCAATCCCTATACTATCTTCGGACTATTAGCCGGAGGTTCTGTAATCTACTGGTTTACCGGGGCATCAACCCAGGCAGTAACTACCGGAGCCTACCGTACGGTTGAATACATCAAGAAACACATCCAGCTGGATGAAAATGCCAGCCAGAAGGCATCCATAGAACAATCAAAAGAAGTGGTAAAGATATGTACCCAGTATGCACAACAGGGCATGTTTAACATATTTATTGCCATATTTTCCTTTACCCTGGCATTTTCCTTCCTCTCCGCGCCCGTAAACGGGAACGAACCGGTGGCGTTTTTTGTATCTTATCTGATCTCCATCGCTGTATTCGGATTGTTCCAGGCTGTCTTCATGGCCAATGCCGGCGGATGCTGGGATAATGCCAAAAAAGTCGTAGAAGTAGACCTGCAGGAAAAGGGCACACCTTTACATGAAGCAACAATAGTAGGCGATACAGTAGGCGATCCTTTTAAAGATACCTCATCAGTGGCCTTGAATCCGATCATCAAGTTTACCACCCTGTTTGGTTTATTAGCCATGGAAATCGCGATCTCCGAGTCGTTCAGAAACGTGGCTCCATATGTAGGCGGCATATTCCTCGTGATTGCGTTATTCTTTGTGTGGCGTTCATTCTACGGAATGAGAATCCCAGCAAAAGAGTAATGAAAAAATCAGCTGCTGGTTAACAAAAATATGACATAAAAGTTGCGCTGGCGCACCCCGCTGTAAGCAACGGGATATCTCCGCGCCACCGCTCTAGCTGTAATGAAATTATCAAAAATCGAGTATTTTCATTTGCTTATCTCGACTATGTCACATTTCAAAGTAAAGTGCCATCATAAAATCACATATGCCAAATATATTGGCGCAGTGAAATAGACAACAGCGATTGGAGTAACTGTCTAATTTGGCAAAGTCAAGATAGATTTCTTTTTCTTCCTAATTTCCCTTATTTTCAAATTCGTATAAGGTGAATAAGTTTTACTATAAAATCTGTATTTATGTGCAACTGGTCCTTCCATAGCCAGGGAAATGCCTATCTTTATCCCGAATGATAGCCCTGGCCTTTTAAATTAGCTTCTAACTATATGTGTGTGGTTAGGTGAGGTATACCTTCGAGATAGACGTGCGAAAATAGCTATCCCAAATTTCCTTCCAGATTACTACAAAGATCATAACTGTAAAACAGTATAAATATACACAACAATGCTTAAACGTGGAATTCAAATTCGACTTTGAAAAATGGTTCAAATTGACTGTATTGACAACGTTCACGCTGATACTAATGTTAATAGCAATAATAATGCCACTTGTATCAGCGGAATTCAGCTTCGATGACAGGATATATATAGCACCTTATATATAAATATCAGCAGGGATAATAAGCCTATTCGCACACCAATACGTAAAAATGAATTTTGAGCAAATACTAAAATTTCTGTTAATGATTGTGATTTTTGTAATAGTGGCCTTAGTTGCATTTTGGGTATATATAGCGCAAACAGGCTTTGCCAACACTTAAACCTAATTTTTAGAGTTTAGTTTAGTTGTTTTCTAGCTGCCTGAAACACAAAAATTGGATCGTTAAATTTTCAGATTCCTGCTGACGAATTGAGTTTCTGATTATGAAAATGATTCTGAAACTCTTATTGATGTGAAAATCAATTACGGGTAAAAGAACATATAAAGATAAAAGAGATAAAATTAAAAAGTAAAATAGAACATGAATATTCCCAAAAACGTAAGTAAAGAGTAGAAGATTGTGAGCGGGTTGGGGAGTGGGGGGTCATATGGGGAGTGGGGGTATGGTATGTGAAAAAAGTTTCCCGCTCACATCTTACAATCATCCTTATTCAAACTAATTATATAAATAGCTATGCATTCTATCCGATTTAGTATAATAAAAATGTTATATTACAGTAGCAGCCAGATCTGATTTTACAAATGAGTAGTATATAATACGTATTTTATAATATATAATTTATGCAAATATATGATCTAATTTTACTAATACAGATTTAATAATACATATATTATAATATATGATTAATACAACTATGGAATAGATCAAAATCCTGCAAATTGCTAAAAAAGCCTGGCAGGATTTACCCTCGGCATTTCAAGCCCTGGGAAGTGAATTCCAGGAAACTGCTGTAATAAGAAACTATATACTTAATTACGGGTTTTTCAGTGCTAACCCTGCCAGGCTTTTAATTTACGGAGCAGCTTTTACAATTATGGGCTCTCTAACGCTGTTATCCCTATCCTTCTGGAGCTTGCGGACCTGAACCCCAACTCCAGGAGGGCTTGCTTCAAGCCTGCTCTTTTCCGCCTACTTCCTCGGAGAGAGCCCTTTCTTGCGAGAAAATACCTATTGGGATTCTCAAGCCTTGGTGGAGGATCCTGAATTGCGACCCTAGGCCTTGCCCTGGCTGTTACCAGAATAAATGCGGATAGGGGCCTTTTAATGGGGCTTTTTAAAAAAATTATCTATACAAGATTTCTCTTGCTCCTGCTTTCTCTTGCTTCTTATTACTGCAGAGTTTTTTACAGGCTTTATGAGTTTCGAAAAATTGTTTATAGCAAACAGCTGTGTCCTGGCAGGAGCCCTTATATAAAAGAGTGAAAAAATAGCCTTCAGATAAGCTCTTATTCAGGTTTTAAATCAAGAATTTTCCCCGCACTGGATAGCGTAAGATATTTATCTCACGGAATTTTTGATATTCGGGAATAATTTTCGGAAACCAGGGAAATTAGCATCGAGTATATAAATTATAGTTTCAGGCTAATATTTACACTAATTCACTCAAGAATTTTACCTGGAAAACGCTGAAACACTGAAAAACTGTAATCTCGTAAAGGAAATTAAGTAGTTAACTATAGTATAAGGTTAAACATAAAAAAAGAAAAGCCCATGAACTTCAAAAAACTCACACTCTATTCTTCAGTTTTTGCTATTCAGGGACTCTCCAATGCAGTAATTCCCATTCTTCCAGAACTTGCAGGAGTAGGCAGCGGAAATTCTACTGTCTCAAACCTGCTCTTTTCCGGGTATTTTATGGGGGCCTTTCTTTCTCTTGTGCCCCTTGGAATCCTGGCAGACAGGATTGGGAACCTGAAGGTTATAGCATTTGGAGTACTGCTGACTGCCTTTTCGGGCGTTCTTATTTTTTCTTCTGACAGCCTATGGATTCTTGGAATTTCCAGGTTCTTAGAAGGTGTAGGCTGCGGGGCTTTTTTCCTGCAGCTTTCTCCATGCTTGCAGGATGGGAAGACAGTCAGCGCAGCCTGGGGGAATTTAACTTCCTGTTAAATGCCGGGCTGGCAGCAGGTGTTTTCTTCTCTGGAGTACTTGCCGTACATGGCATTAAAACCGCAATAGGCGCCTTCACCCTTCTGGCAGGCCTTTCATGTATATTTCTTTTATCGGGAACAAAAGAATTGCTTTCTTCAGACAGAAAAAAGGAAAGATTTGTTCTTTCAAATAGTGATAATTCTGTAAAGAATGAGCCGGATGTCTCTTTGGTTTCCGAACTCAAAAGTTACCTGAAAAGCGCCAGGAAAATCATTTTTAAAAGTAGTTTCGGGAAGATATGGGGAATTTCGGTTATTCTCTATGGGTCCACAGGCCTGTTAACTGCAAACTATCCAGACTACAGCGCAGGCTTTCTAACAAAGCCTGAACTTGGGCTGGCAATCTCAGCTTCTTATCTGGCCGCAATGCTGAGTTCCCTGACAGCAGGCAGGGCAGACATCAATTCTGAAAATATAGTAAAAGCAGGAGTAATCCTTGCAGCAGCAGGCATCTTTCTCTCCGTAAAGATTCCCATACTTGCTTTCATCCTTATCGGAGCGGGAGGAGGGGCCGCGGTCGTAGGGCTTATTACGGCCGTTTCCAGAATCAGCTCCAGCGGTTTTGCAATGGGGCTTTTTAATACAGGAATTTATGCTGGTCTCGGGTTGGGCCCGGTTTTTGGAAGTTTTTTTCTCAAACCCTTCGGTTATGAGTCCGTATTTTTCGGAAGTGCGCTGGTGCTTCTTGCAATATTCTTTGTAAAGCTTGAGTAAAAAGAACTTGAGTAAAAACGCAGCAGAAAATATAGCAGAAAAATTCTGTTTCAGGAACCCCAAAAGTCCCACATAAACTTTAAAAGGCACAAAAACCCTATGCTATAAATAAACATAACATTTTTGAAATATGGTGATTAATTGAAAATAAAGTCAAGAGTTCAGCTGAGGAAAAATGCCAAGAACAAGATGTTGAAAGACATTATATCCACCTTCGGCGAAGAAATGGCAGAGCTGGAAAACAAAACCCTGGAAAAAATTACCCTGGAAGAATATTCCCTTATCCTTGTAGATGGCAAACCTCTGCTTTTTGAAGTAGAAGGACATCTATTTCCTACAGTCCGTGGAGCTCTTGAGATGGGACTTCAAAAGCGCGTTGTAGCTGTCGATAAAGGAGCTATCCGTTTTGTTTCAAACGGAGCGGATATAATGGCTCCAGGGGTCGTGGAGGCTGACTCTGAAATAAAAGCAGGAGACCTTGTAATCATCGTGGAAGAGACCCATCGAAAACCTCTCGCAATCGGAAAGGCACTTATGGAAGGTCCACAGATGGTCGAAGCCAATTCAGGTAAAGCTATAAAGTCAATAACCTATGTAGGAGATAAACTCTGGAATATGGAACTCTAAAAGTTCTCCCTAAAAACAGGACATATTTTTATTACACGAAACCTGCGGGCAGGGATCGAGAATTTCCTGAAACAGAAAGAAAATCCGGATCAGCTTTATAATAACAAAATTAATTAATATAGATTTCAATATAGGACAGTACTATTCAAATTTAAAAAAATACGAAAGGTGCGTATAAATGGCAAAATTCATAGACAAACTCCTTGGCAGCAATGTAAAAAGTTCAACCAGTCCCGATGATTACACTGAAATTGATCTCAGCAAATATGAGGAGGTTCTCGAGGACGAGCCTGCAGAAACGTATGTAAAGATCGCAGAAGTCTCAAATATCAACCAGGTATCCCAACTCAAACAGGAAATTTACAACGGAAATATCCTGATGATAGACATTTCAAACATCAGAGGCGATGATCTGCTGAGGGACAGGGTTTTAAAAGAGCTGAAAGATGTTATTATTGATGTCCACGGGGATATCGCGGGTGTCAAAGGAAATACTGTAATTGTAACTCCTACAGGCATAAAAATAGACAGATCAAAAATAATTGGTGGAAAATATTGAATCAGAGTTTTTTTAAGCAGGAAAGTTTTGAGACAAGAATTTCCTGTCCGTTATGTCACAATGAATTGATAATGAACTGGCAGAGAGATAATATCCCCTATTTTGGGGAGATTATGTACATTAGTGCAAACTGTCAATGCAGTTTCCGTTTTGCAGATACTATGATCCTCTCCAGCAAGGAGCCCGTACGCTATGAGATGTCAGTTGAAACCCTGGAAGACCTGAACGCAAGGGTCATCCGTTCAACCTCAGGAACAATCCGCATCCCGGAAATGGGGATCATTGTCGAGCCTGGCACGGTTTCGGAATCATACATAACGAATATCGAAGGTGTACTGCAGCGAGTTCAAAGTGTTCTTATGACAGCAAGTAAGTGGGTACAGGAAGACGAAGAGAAATTCTCCCGCAGCCAGGAACTCCTGTGTATGCTCGAAAAAGTTACAGAAGGCAAGGGAAAAATTACAGTCATTATCGAAGACCCCCTGGGAAACAGTGCGATCATTTCAAAAAAAGCCACTTCTACCAAGCTCTCTAAAGAAGAGGCTGAAGAACTGAATACCGGCATGATAGTTTTCGATGTTGACAAAGCAGAACTTGCACACGATATTTCAGACAATGTTCAGCCCCTCGAAGGAGATTAATTATTTTTTCCGATTTTTCAACAGCCTGACAAAATTCCAGGAGCATAGTTCCCATATAGTTATTAACTGTTATTCCAATAAAGGCGAGCATATTGCGGGCTATGCAGTCAGTTTCCTGTCCAGACAATGTATCTCAAAATATGGCAGCCTGGAAGGTCTTTGTGTAGAATTTCTGGAGAAAAACAGGGATGTAGAATGTTGTACCTGTCTGAGAGTAGGCCTTTAAATTAGCCTAAAGAACTGAGTGTTTCATCAGAGAGATTATGATTGGCACTGAAGACGTGATGCTGGAATTCGCGCGTGCCTCTCAAAACGTGATCAATTTAAGAATTTATTTGATCGATTTCAGAATTTAAGATTTATTTCAGATTGCAATAATACGGTGAAGGTATGGCAGAAAGCGAAAAAGAAGCAGCACTCCCTCCAAAAGAGGAATTCAGCGAATGGTATAACGATCTCCTGTGGATGGCTGAAATAATGGATGTACGCTATCCTGTAAAAGGGCTCTATGTCTGGTATCCCTTCGGCTTTGCAATCCGGAGAAATACCTATAATATCATAAGGGAAATTCTTGACAACAGCGGACACCAGGAAGCTCTCTTCCCTCTGCTTATCCCCGAAAATGAGTTCATGAAAGAAGCCGAGCATATCAAAGGTTTTGAAAACGAAGTGTACTGGGTAACCCATGGAGGAAAAGACCCTCTGGACATTCCTCTGGCTCTTCGCCCGACAAGTGAGACTGCCATTTATCCTATGTACAAAATGTGGGTCAGATCCCATGCTGATTTCCCTATTAAAATCTATCAGATCGTTAATACTTTCCGCTATGAAACGAAACATACCCGCCCTCTCATAAGGCTCAGAGAAATTACTTCCTTCAAAGAAGCCCATACAGTCCATGCCACCTGGAAAGATGCGGAAGCCCAGGTTAAGGAAGCTGTCAGGCTCTATAGCGAAATATACCGCAGACTTGGAGTTCCGGTACTCTGCTCAAGGAGACCTGACTGGGATAAATTCCCGGGCGCAGACTACACAGATGCCTTGGATGCCGTTATGCCTGACGGGAAGACCCTTCAGATAGGTACTGTCCATCACCTTGGCGACAATTTTGCAAAAACCTTTGATATTAAGTACGAAGCCCCCGACGGAGAGCAGCGATACGCCCACCAGACATGTTACGGGATTTCGGAGAGATCTATTGCAGCTACGATTTCCATCCACGGAGACGACAAAGGACTGGTTTTGCCTCCGGAGATCGCTCCTGTGCAGGTAGTCATTATTCCTATCATCTTTAAGAAAGGAGCAGAAGAAGTGCTTGCAGCCTGCACGGATGTCCGGGAACGCCTGAAGAAAGCCGGCATGAGAGTCGAAATCGATGCAAGCGACCTCCGCCCCGGAGCAAAGTACTACAAATGGGAAATGAAAGGAGTGCCCCTTAGGCTTGAAATCGGGCCCAGAGACCTGGGAAATAATGTTGCTGTGGCTGTCAGGAGAGATACAGGGGAAAAAGAAAGTATTCCACTCCCTACGATTGAGGCAGGAGTGAGCTCAAGATTTGAGGCGATCCATGAAAACCTTTACCAAAAAGCGAAAACAGAACTGGAAAACCACATATTTGACTGTACCGAACTTGATGAAGTAAAAGAAAAAATCCAGGAAGGCGTTGCAACAATTCCCTGGTGTGGCAAGAAAGAATGCGGGCTTATTATGGAAGACCGGATAGGTGCAGGAATTCTCGGAATTCCCTGGAGCAGAAAAAGGACAGGAACGAAAAATGCCCTGTCTGCCAGGGAGAAACCGAAACCCGTGTGTATGTTGCAAGAACATATTAAGTTTATATAACCACAGAATATCGAAATTGAGAACATCCACAGAAAAATCTCAATTTCATGTTTTTCTCTTTTTGTTATTATTTTAAGCAGATTATTTTATAATCTGATAGAACCTGAAAACAAAATTATCAGAGATTAAATTATATCTGAGAATCTACTCAACTGATCTTTATTAGATACTCGGTTAAGACAGAGTACCTGAGTCCGAAACGAAAGATAAATAAAGTAAAGTTAATTTGAGTAATGCCAAATTATATTTGTTTGTGGATAAATATTAAATAGTAAGTTGAAGAATTCTCATTGGATTTCGGGAAGAATTGCACTCATTTATTTCAGCCTTGATAGTTATAAGAAATCCGACGGTCGTGTGGAATCCAATCCTGAGACAGATAAGCCCCGGATTAACTTACATTTTATTCCATGAAGGAGATATGATATGGCCTGGATCGAACCGGAAGTAACCAGAAAACCCAGAAAACCGATGTTTTTATGCGTGCTTTCCAATACTAAGACCGCGCATATCCCGAAGCTCTCAGCCGCAGGAAAAACGGCTGAACTTACGGATTATACACCTGCAGGAGATGCGGAACTTATGGAAACAGGAGATATTATCAGCGTACCAGTTCTCCCAATGACCCCTCCTTATGATACTCCTACTCCTGCAATAATGACCCGTTCGGCACTGAAACTTACGGATGTCCCTTACCATTTCATTAATTCAGGCCTTATCATAACTCCAGAGGTCCCCTGTATTGACCTGAAAGCAAAACCTGGAGAAGATATAAGAGAACAGATAGCAGTCGGGGATGTACAGGGAATCTACGAGCGGGCAAAATTCCTGGCCAAAAGGCTCCGAAACCAGGTAGATCATGTAGTCATCGGGGAAAGCATTCCAGGCGGCACAACAACTGCACTGGGGGTTTTAATGGCACTTGGATATAGCGAAAACGTTAGCAGCAGTGCAGATGAAAATCCCCTTGAACTGAAGAAACAGGTTGTAGAAGAAGGTATGAGAGCATCAGGCCTCACCTTTGGCTGCCTGAAAGACGATCCCATGAAAGCTATTGCCTGCATGGGAGACCCGATGATGCCTGCTGTCGTAGGCCTTGCTGCAGGTTTTCAGGGCACGGAAATCAGTGTTGTCCTTGCCGGAGGGACTCAGATGGCAGCAGTTTATGCCCTGATCAAACACCTGGGTTTCAATACAGAGAAAATATCAATCGCTACTACCCGGTATGTCGTAGAAGATAAATCCGCAAACTTTGCCGAACTTACCAGAACCCTGGGTGTATCTGTGGTCTACGTTGCAGACCCGGGATTTGGAAAATCCGCTCTTAAAGGACTTCAAAGGTACGAAACAGGCACAATCAAGGAAGGTGCAGGTGCAGGTGGTGCCATGTACCTTGCAGGCCTTTATGGGATCACCCAGGACGATTTCAGAACCGAAGTAGAAGAGGTCTGCAGATTACTCAAAGCAGGGCATTAAAAAACTGCTTTCTGACCCGAATTTGACAGAAACATAAATATTAGAATGAATAAATAAGCCATACGCTTATGTTTTATCTTTACAACTGTAATTTAGATACTATGTTCTTTGATTTATTATATTTTCATTTTTCCAATAAATTCTATGTCGACGTAAGGTGTTTTTTGTAAAAAACTACTTTGCAAATTAACAACTTCTGTCAAATTAAGGTTCTGACTGCTTTTTGCGGAAAATTAATATTTAATTAATAAAATAAATTTGTTCTTATTTTTCTTTTTTAAAGGATGATTTTATCTTACTGAGCCCATCCCAAAACTTGAAATTCCGTATCTAGTCTCATTCGGAATAATCAATCAAGGTTTTGGATCATGAAAATTATTTTTGAAACTCTTATGGTTGAGAATAAAATTGATTTTGGGGTGAATTCATTAAAATAGCATTTATTCTTCCTTTTTTCAAGTAATTTTTTCTATCAAGAAATGTCTGAATAAATGGATAGGATTTTAAATCTCCGGCAAAAATCTGTTGTCATTCTCCGAAAACAAACAAGATAAAAACGTAGTGTTAAACAGTAAAAAACCAAAAATTAAAAGAGAAATCCGGAGCCATTGAGGCTCCTTAAAAAGTAATTTTTCCAAAAATATTCAGTCCTAAACTCCTTTTTTCCAGCTCAGCCCCTGTTACAGCGATTCGGGTGTCTCCAGTAGATTTAAAGGCGAAGATGCCCCTTTGGCAGATATTGGTTTCTGGACATGGAGCACTTTAACTTCTTCTGATAGATATGCTTCCGAACTCACACATCCGCAGTTCCGGCAATAGTAAAAGATATTAGAGCCTAAAACCTGGCGTTTCAACTTTGTTTGACATTCACTGCAAAACATAGAAACACTTGCATTCCCCATGCAGACTCCTCATTCGTAAATCATTATTGAATCGAGCCTGGCAGTACCCACTCTTGTCCAGTACTTGCAAATGTTGCAGTACTGGGTCTCACCATCTGAGCTCACTTTCAGTTTAGCATGACATTTTGGACATGTTTCTAGCCGTTTCGTAAATAAACCCCCTTAAATCCATTTTAAAGCTGCAAGACTTAAGCGGCCAAAAGCCTAGACTTACGAGATTTCCTGACAGCACATAAAGGACCTGAAAGGAAAATCTGTCAGTACAGATAAAGCGACTGACCCTAAACCTTGAAGTTAACAATTTAAATTCCGTTTTCGACCTTTATATTAAATAGGCTGAATTCCCCGGACAGGATATCGGATAAATGTATCAGATACATGCGTTTTAAGCTAAACTGAATATACTGCTTAAAATTGAACCTGTCCGACCTCGCTGCAGAATCTACAACAAGCTAATCAAAGATATTATTTCTGAAAGGATATAAGTTTTGGCTCGAAAACAATTATTTATATATTTGATCAGGAGGTAAAAGGATTCCTCTAGCTGAAGTGATATGAGAGAGCAGAACAAATGGAGAACGGCATCGTGTGTTAGACAGACACCAAGGATATTAGTTAAATGGATGTCACATTAATGGATTATTCATGCGTCTTCGGTGAAGGAATTTTCTTGCCTGAAAGCTATCGATTTTGCATCTTAATCATGATTAAACTTTGGCCTTTTTACATGAAATCGATACTCTGTTCCAGTCTATAATATATTAAAATTTATAACAAATGTTGTGGAAATAAAGGCAATTTATCATGATTCCTCACTTAACCGATGACCAATGATGGATTATTAGATTAATGAGTATTATTGGGTCATGTCCATTAGAAATCGATTAAGAGCCTATCCGAAAAGTCAGTAATGCATGTTGAAAAGTCATAATAGGTCTATAATATCAGAGTACCCGTTCCGGTTTTGCAGATTGCATATTGTAAAAGTTATCGCGGGTAACCACTTTTCGGATAGGTTCTAAATCCAGCAAAACGAGCACTTGTATGTTGTTTGTCTAGACTTGAAAACCACCCTGCTGTTTGCAGCCTTCAATAACTGACCCCTGCGACTTATATTGATATTGAGCTCATTAAGTAAAAGCATTAGTTAAATAGTAAATCCAAAAGGGACTAAATAAAGATACTTGTTGAACGAGCGCAAATGAGTGAAACGGATAAAAATGAACGAGATGGAAGAAATAGACGTTAATTAAGCTGTATATTCTTGACTAACAAACAACCGCGTTAGAAGGTTTTCAGTAAATACTTATATAGTTCTTTGTGAAAACAGTTCCAAGCGAAATATATAAATAGCATCATCGCTTTAAGAATGTTCGCGACAGGGTGGGCAAAAAAGGCACATCCGACAACATAAGCCGCTTTAACTCAGTTGGTAGAGTGTCTGGCTGTTAACCAGAATGTCGTAGGTTCGAGCCCTGCAAGCGGCGTAAAATTTTTGCATTTTTTATAATTACCTTTCCATGAAATGGATGACATATGCAAAAACTTTATTATTAATTCAATTCTAATAACTACTAGTACTATAGAAGCAAAAAGGGCCTGTAGCTCAGTCAGGTTAGAGCGCTCGGCTCATAACCGAGCGGTCACCGGTTCAAATCCGGTCAGGCCCATAAACTTTAGATCCAGATAATCTCCTGCATACATGAAGAGATTTGAAGGTAAAAAGAAATAGCTTTCCCATCAGAAAGCCGCTTTAACTCAGTTGGTAGAGTGTCTGGCTGTTAACCAGAATGTCGTAGGTTCGAGCCCTGCAAGCGGCGTAAATTCCTTACTTATTTTTATTTACTCGTTCACTGGTTATTTTATTCAATTCGTTGAGTATTAAGTAGTGTTATGAGTTTGATCAAATATGACAACACGGACATATTAACAGGTAGTGTAATTAGTTTGATCAAATATGACAACACGGACATATTAACCTGGTTGGCCAGATTTGAGGGTCATCATTTGCATATGGTTTTTCAGTAACTGATCTACAAGACCGAGTATGAAATCGTTAGAATTTTAGATTAATTATTTAACTTGCCGATTGATTAGATTTTAAGTTCTCGTAACATGCATAGCCTCTAATTGAATAAATTTTTTGGCTCTTCGTTTTTTGTATGTATATACTCATAAAAACCAACACGACTCGGAATTAAGAAGAATCTTATCCATAAAGAATGACGGAGAGCCGATTTTGTGGTTATAGAGAGCCAGAAATCTCAATATATTTTTACAAATTTGATTTCTGAGTAAACCTTTAATACTAAACGCAAAAAGTATAAAGTTATACTCATACAAGTTTGATTTTCAGAATTATTTGAGTTATTACTCTGTAATTTGAGATAAAAATTCCAAATTCTAAAGCAGGATGAGTATAAAACGAAGGATTAATAAATTTAAGAAAGATTCATAAATCATTAGCTTTTCGCCATTTCAAGTAGGTAGCTAAGAGTCACTTTATAAATATGGATGTAACAGTATACAATATTTTAAAATATTTATTGTAAGAATATTCTATATCGACATTTATCTTTTTGGTATGATCACTTAATGGGAAATTATTAAAAATTCACACAAAGTGATAAACCCAAAGAATAAGATTCAAAATATTAATTAAATTTGAGAATTGTCATCCAGGAAGTAGAGGTTGACGCATGATGTCATTAACAAAGAAAACGTCATCGTACCTTTAGAGATCACGAAAGCAATAAGTGAAACAGCACTAAAAAAGACATGGAGGTTGTGATAAATTGCAAGAAGGTGATGAGGCGAACCGACATGCTTCTACTTTTTGCCAGAAATCAGGGCAGAACATATAAACGATGGTTTTTATAGAAAAAGAGAGTCTGAAAATAATTCTGATCCGGAACATTTTTTCAGGATTGCAACATAGGTTGGAATCACGCGATATCACATGGACAATAAAGAACGTGCATTATCTCATGGAAGTAAACTCCGAGATTAAACTTGTAGATACTTTCGAGGATGATCCCTTTAGTACCAGTAATGGAAGGTACTAAAAGGGCAACAATATATACAAATAGACAAAAAATTGGCTGTTTATGTGGAAAATCGAAGACCTAACCCTTATCAAATTAGCTCTTCAGAGATCGCTTTTGAGATCAGGCACCAGCCTCATCGCGCAAGTTTGAAAACGGTCTCAGATATTTATATATTCAAAAAATTGAGGTTTATACACATGTTTTCAATTAATAAAGAGGACGTAATCGTACCTCTAGATGTCCCGAAAGCAATGCGTGAAACGTACGTGAATAATTATATGGAAATTACCAGGGGAACCGGCAGGCTCATGCTCTTTGCAGGCGACCAGAAGGTAGAACATCTAAACGATGATTTTTATGGAGAAGGAGTGCCTGAAGATGATGCTGATCCTGAACATCTTTTCAGGATAGCATCTCAGGCAAAAATTGGGGTTTTTGCAACCCAGCTTGGGCTTATGGCCCGCTACGGCATGGATTACAGAAACGTGCCCTATCTTGTAAAGGTAAACTCCAAAACCAATCTTGTTGAGACAGCTCAGGCTGATCCCTTCAGTAACCTCTGGTATGACGTAGAGCAGGTAGTTGACTTTAAGGAAAACAGCGGGCTTAATATTCTTGGCGTAGGATATACAATCTATCTCGGTAGCGAGTTCGAAGCAGAGATGCTTGTGCAGGCTGCTCAAATAATTTACGACGCCCACCAGCATGGTATGATGTCCGTACTCTGGATCTACCCGCGCGGAACCGCGGTAAAAGACGAAAAGGACCCGCACCTGATTGCAGGAGCGACAGGAGTAGGAGCCTGCCTGGGAACTGACTTTGTAAAAGTCAATTACCCGAAAAAGGAAGGGGCAAAATCTGCTGAGATATTCAAGGAAGCCGTCAAAGCAGCCGGGCGCTCAAAAGTCGTTTGTGCAGGTGGCACCAGTGACGAAGCCGATGCCTTCCTGAAAAAGCTCCATGACCAGATTCATATCTCTGGAGCACAGGGGAATGCAACCGGAAGAAATATCCACCAACGGCCTCTGGAAGAGGCTGTCCGCATGTGTAATGCTGTCTATGCAATAACTATTGAAGATGCAAGCGTCGAAGAAGCCATAAAAATAAATAAGAGTAAATAAAAAAGTTGCCGAAGGCCTGATATCAGTTATGAAGGCGGCATTGATCAGAGATTGAACAGTAGAGGCCGTGTAAATATGCAAATCCCGGACCATAAGACAAAGATCGTCTGTACCATAGGCCCTTCATCTTCTTCCGAAGAAGTGATCAGGAAACTTATGCTCACTGGCATGAATGTGGCAAGGATCAACTTTTCCCATGGGAACTTCGAAAGCCATAGCGAAGTAATCCGGAGAGTCCGTAAAGTTGCAGAAGAGCTTGAAAGAACGATTGCAATTCTTGCCGACTTACCAGGCCCGAAAATCCGCATAGGCAAACTGGAAAAAGAACCGCTTATGCTTCAGAAAGGAAACTTTGTGACCCTTACGGTTGATGAGTCTCCGGGAAGTGCAGAACGCATCCCTGTAAGTTATAAGCAGCTTCCGGAGAGCGTAGCTCCTGGAAGCCTTATCTACTTAAGCGACGGCTATATCCAGCTGCGCTGCCTGGAAGTATCGGGAAAAGACGTGCTTTGCAAGGTCCTTATTGGAGGACAGCTTTACTCTCACAAAGGGCTGAATCTTCCGGGAGCAAAGATTTTTCTTGATCCTGTAACAGAAAAGGACTTAAAAATCCTTGAATTTGCCCTGAATGAAGAAATTGACACTTTCAGTATTTCTTTTGTAGAAAATGCCGAAAACATCCGTAAGGTTCGGAACTTTGCTGCATCAATAGGAAAGTCCGTATATATTGTTGCTAAGATCGAGCGCAGGCAGGCTGTAGAAAATATTAAGGAAATTCTTGAAGAAACCGACGCCCTTATGGTTGCCAGGGGAGACCTGGGAGTCGAAATACCTATCGAGGAAGTTCCCTCAGTCCAGAAAGAACTTATCCAGAGTGCAAAACTTCTTGGGATTCCGGTAATTACAGCCACTCAAATGCTGGCTTCAATGACTGACAACATAAGACCTACCCGTGCAGAGGCGACAGATGTTGCCAATGCGATCCTTGATGGGACGGATGCGGTCATGCTTTCGGAAGAAACGGCGGTCGGGAATTATCCTGTGGAAGCCGTTGAGATGATGGCAAAAATTGCAAAAACCACCGAAAACTGGCGTTCCCGGACAAAATGGGGACTTGATACAATGATCAAGGGCATCACGGCAAGGGAAATGTCAGTGGACGAGGTAATAACTCTCCAGGTGCATGAAGCCCTGCAGAAATTACCGGTTGCAGCTATACTTACCCCCACAAGAAGCGGGGCAACCTCTCGGAGAATTTCACGCTTCAAGCCTGAACCCTGGATCCTTGCTTTCAGCCGCGTCCCAAGAACCTGCAGCTTTCTTTCTCTATCCTATGGTGTTTATCCTGTCATTGTGAAAGAAACAATTGAAAGCTGGGAAAAAGAAACTACACAAAAAGCTAAAGAAATGGGATTTGTAAAAAGCGGAGATATCGTAGTTTTTACTCAGGGCCCTGCTTCAGGAAAACCCGGAGGCACGAACATGCTCAAAATCCTCACTCTTGACTAAACTTCCTCATCATTGACTAAATTTACAGGCTATAAGGATTATTCAACACCAGAGGTTCCAATTTAAACTTCGTCTCTGGTCTGAGATTCACGTTTTAAGAGAAACGTATTAGAAAACTTATTCATGCCAACATATTTAGGCATCAAAAGTATGTTCTAGAAAAATCCACATTATGTTATGAGGTTTCATTGATGAAACGAAAGGATCCAGCAACAAAAAACCAGAAATATCTGGCTATTTTTTTGGCCGCGACAATGCTTCTTTCAGTCGGCATGATATTTTTTTCGAACGGCTCAGAAAATAAAAATGATAGTGTTTCCACTGCAGAAACTGGAAATAATAGTTCCACAATTTCCTTTTCCCAGGTTCAGGGAAAACAGATACACCATGAATTTAATTCCATTGCTGACGGACTGAATATGTCTCCTGAAGGGGTAATAAGTGCGACGTATGTGAACTTGAATAAAGCAACAGGAACACCAATGGAACAGGCCGTTGGAAATGTAAAAATGATGGAGTCCCTGTATGGTGCAGATGTTACGAAACGCTACGGTGCAATTTATGCCGATGGAAACGGGTTCGAACTCCACCATATTCCGGAACAGAAGACTCTTGTTCCCTGGGGTGCAGTCCCGTACCATGGATATTACCTTCTTGCAAGAACAAATAACACTCAGGATATATGGAATGTAGTCGGAAGCCCTGTAATCCTCGGTTCCCACCAGACAATTGAGAAAACGATCGATGTGCTGGAGGGAAATGCAACTGCAACCACCGAATACAATAACTTGCTGAGCCATGCGGATCCTGAGGATGCAATCTTCCAGCAAGTAACAACAAAAACTAATGTTACGGATATCCCAGCTGAACAGTTTTATAGGGATTTCAAAAAGCTGGACAATGGCAGTTACACAGATACGTCCATTTTCCTTAACGTGGAACCCGAAGTGGCCCGGAACATTACAGCCCTCCAGGCAAATTCGAGCGAACGCGGAGTGACCTATAACGTAACTACAACAGGAAACATTACCAAAATGGTAATAACCTCCGACTTTGCAAGCTTACTTAATGAAACACAGTTGCTTTCACTGTAAGCAGGCAAATTTTTTTATTTTTTAATATTCTTATACTTTTAATTTTTCACCATATGTTCTGAGTTTTATTTTCGGTTTCCATTGGTTAGAAGGATAATTATCTATTTCTACAGACCCCACATTATATTCAATGGGAAGTGATGCCATTGGGATTTCTGGATAATTTGTTCAAAAAGAAAATCGAAGGTAAAACCGCAGAGGAATGGTATGGGCTTGCAGTCAGCGAAACCGATCCCGAAACGAAAATAGAGTATTTTGATAAGGTGCTGAAACTGAAACCTGATTTTGCAGGAGTCTGGAACCTCAGGGGGCTTGAATACATTCTCCTCAACCGGTATGAAGAAGCTATTGCCTCCTTTGATAAAGCCCTTGAGATCCGGCCTGCTTACCTGGAAGCAAAGTACAATAAAGAAGACGCTGAAACCGAATTGAGAAAGATAAAGGTATCCGAAAGAGAAGCTGGAGAGGAGACAGAAGAAACCTATATGGAAGAGAAAGGAGCATAAAGTGGAACCCGAATTCGGGATTTTTTTCTTTTTTCCTTGCCTTTTAATCCTCGGTTTTTTATTTTCCCCTCGCCCGTTATTAGAAAAGAATTAGGTTTATTCTGTTCTCACATACCGATGATTTCTGTTCCTATTTTCCATACAGATCATTTCTGTTCCTGTTTTTCATACAGATCGTTTCTTTTTCCGACTTTTACATACAGATCATTTCTTTTTCCGACTTTTACATACAGATCATTTCTTTCCCTGTTCAGGGCCTGGAGCCCGAATTTTACAGAACCAGGAAGTTTTCCACATTGCATGACCTTCATCTGCTCAGGAGAAATAAGTTTGAAAGCTGCATTCATGAGAGTGTCGGACTTCATGATCCCGTCCATAAGCCGCCTTGCCTGCACTGACGTTTCAAGTGCCGGCCCGAACTGAGCTCGCCAGCGATGGTCGTATTCTTCAAGCTTGCATTTCCCGGCTGCAAATTCGGCTGCAGTTTCTCCTGCCACTTTTCCGGCAATCATTGCAGGAGGGATTCCACCTCCGTTTGTCGCAATAATCTGGCCTGCCGCGTCCCCTACAATCAGCGAGTCTTCGGTTGCAGTTCTCTCCGGCGCGCCGTTCACAGGGATAATGCCTGCAATAACGTTCATGATTATGCCGTTTTTCAGTTTGGGCCCGGCAAGAGGATGATCCCGCATAAAACGGTGCAGGTACTCTTTCGCAGAAACCCCTTTTTCAGCCATGCCGCTTCTGATTCCAATCCCGACATTTGCCCGATTCTCGCCTTCGGGAAAAATCCATGCGTAGCCGCCAGGCACAAAATCCTTTCCGAAATACATCTCCAGAGCAAAAGGATCAATATCCACATTTCTGACCTGGTATTCGATAGCAACAGAAGTCTCCCTTGATTCGGGCTTAAGGTTGAGACCTTTTGATTTTGCGACAAGGGAATTTGGGCCGTCAGCTCCTATAATGGCCTTTGCTTTTATTTTGTGTTTCCCGAAGATTCCTGAGGTTTCAACGGTTGTGCCCTCCAATTTCGTCACGTGAGTTTTGATCATGAGTTCAGCCCCTGCTTTTGCAGCCTGCTCGACAAGGAACTGGTCATACCTGCGCCTGTCAAGGACTGTGCCCCTGACAACGAACTCTTTTACACTGCAGTTTGGAAGGACTATGCGTTGAGTAGTAATTTGCTGCAGCACGCAGAAATCTGGGTAGTTTTTCAGCGTATCCGGCAGTCTGGCATCAGGGAGAAGAGCCTGGACTTCCGAAGCATGGGGAAGAAAACCGGCACATTGGATTGGGCTTCCGATTTCTTTTTTTATCAAGCAGAAGGACCGAGGCGCCGCTCTTTGCGGCATATAGGGCGGATGTAGAACCTGCAGGACCTGCGCCCACAACTATTACATCATACGAGGCTTCAGGGATCATGGAAAGGTTTTCCTGTTATTCATTTTAGCCTTTGCAATTTACCGGGAATTGCTTATTAATCCTTTCCCAAAGTTAGGAAAATGAACATAATTCGAGAAAATATATATTAAACCTATAGAAAGTTATAAATAGTATTGTATGGTACAACGGTTACCGGCTTCCTGCCGATGAAAGAAAATGATGGAGGAAGGAAAAATATGAGACAGATAGCAATCTATGGAAAGGGCGGGATTGGAAAATCCACTACCACGCAAAATTTGACTGCTGCCCTTTCGACTATGGGGAACAAAATTCTTCTTGTAGGGTGCGACCCTAAAGCAGACTCTACCAGGATGTTGCTTGGAGGCCTGAACCAGAAGACCGTACTTGATACTCTGAGAAGTGAAGGAGACGAAGGAGTCCATCTTGAGACTGTTGTACAGCCAGGCTTCGGGGACATCAAATGTGTGGAGTCCGGAGGACCCGAACCAGGTGTAGGATGTGCAGGTAGAGGAATTATTACTGCCATCGGGCTGCTCGAAAACCTGGGTGCATACACCGAGGATCTTGATTATGTATTCTACGACGTGCTTGGTGACGTCGTATGCGGAGGTTTTGCCATGCCTATCCGTGAAGGGAAAGCCAAGGAAATCTACATTGTGGCCAGTGGAGAACTGATGGCCATCTATGCAGCAAACAATATCTGCAAAGGAATTGCCAAATTTGCCAAAGGTGGAGCCCGTCTGGGAGGCATCATCTGCAATAGCAGAAATGTAGATGGAGAGCGCGAACTCCTTGATGCTTTCGCAAAGAAACTGGGAAGCCATCTAATTCACTTCGTGCCCAGGGATAACATTGTCCAGAGGGCAGAGATCAACAGAAAAACCGTAATTCACTTCGACTCTGAATGCAACCAGGCCAGAGAGTACCTTGCCCTTGCCAACAACGTCCAGAACAACACCAAATTCGTTGTCCCGACCCCTATTCCCATGGAAGAGCTGGAATCCATGATGGTGGAATTCGGAATTGTTGAGCTTTAATCTAATGTACGGAGATGAAAACAATGCAAATGATACGTGCAATCATCAGGCCAGGTATGGAATCTAAAGTTGTCGAGAGCCTGGAAAAAGAGGGCTGTATTTCCCTTACAAAAATGGAAGTCTTCGGAAGGGGGAAGCAAAAAGGAATCCATATTGCAGACATCCACTACGACGAACTTCAGAAGACCATGCTCCTGATGGTAGTTGAAGACGAACACAAGGACAAAGTCATACAAACTATAATGGAATCTGCCAGAACCGGAAAGTATGGGGACGGAAGAATCTTCGTAAACCCCGTGGAAGAGGCTTACACCATAAGAACGGGAAAAGCCGGACTTTAAACTGGTTTTTCGGAGGAAAATCCCCATGAAAGAGATTACGGCAATAATAAGGATGAACAAAGTCCAGAAAACCAAGGAAGCCCTGTTGGAATGCGGCTTTCCCTCATTTACCGTGAGAAGGGTAATGGGCCGTGGAAAGCAAAAAGGGCTCTGCTTTGAATTTGACCTCCCCTTCCTGACCCGGCAAAGGAAACTGAAACCTGCATTCATTTCATTCCAAAAAGGATGTTCACAGTTGTGGTGGATGATAACAGTGTGGACGAGGTTGTCGGGAAAATCATCGAAGTAAACCAGACAGGACATCTTGGGGACGGAAAAATTTTCGTGTCAAACATTAGTGAAGCACTCCGCATTCGGACTGGAGAAAGCGGAGATGCAACCGTTAACAAGGAGTTGGTGTAATGGGAGCGGAAATTGGTTCGGAAATTGAAGACAGACAAAAGCTTGTCGATGAAATACTGAAGGTGCTCCCGGAAAAAGCTGCAAGGAACAGGAGAAAACACATTGTTGTCAGGGATTGTTCCACCGAACAGCACATCGACGCCGATGATAAAGTAATTCCTGGTATTATCACAAACCGCGGATGTGCCTTTGCGGGTTCGAAAGGTGTGGTCATGGGGCCGATCAAAGATATGGTTCACCTTGTCCACGGTCCGATTGGATGTGCATACTTCACCTGGGGAACCAGGCGAAACTTTGCAAAGGCAGAGGAAGGCGAAGATAACTTTAGCAATTATTGCGTGTGCACGGACATGAAGGAGACTGACATCGTCTTTGGTGGGGAAAAAAGCTCAAGAAAGCCATTGACGAAGTTATGAAAATCTTCAAGCCGAAAGCAATCAGCATCTCTGCTACCTGTCCTGTAGGACTTATCGGCGATGACATCGAGGCCGTTGCCAGGGAAGCCGAAAAAGAATATGGAATTAAGGTTATCCCTTCCAGATGTGAAGGGTATAGAGGAGTCAGCCAGTCAGCAGGCCACCACATTGCAAGCAATGTTCTGATGGAACACCTGATCGGAACTGAGGAACTTAAAAATCCAACGCCCTTTGACATCAATATCTTCGGAGAATATAACATCGGAGGAGATCTCTGGGAAATTAAGCCAATCCTTGAAAAGATAGGATACAGGATTGTTTCGACCTTCACCGGAGACGGTTCATTCCATAAACTAGCACAGGCGCACAGAGCAAAGCTCAGCATCCTGCTCTGCCACCGTTCCATCAACTACACGAACCGTATGATGGAAGAAAAATACGGGGTTCCCTGGCTGAAAGTCAACTACGTGGGCACGAAAACTACTGCAAAATCCCTCCGGAAAATGGCAGAGTTCTTTGACGATCCGGAAATTACCAGGAAAACCGAAGAAATAATCGCCGAAGAAAAAGTGAAGTACGAGGCTGAAGTCGAAAGGTACAGAAAGAAACTCCAGGGAAAAACAGCCTTCATCTATTCAGGGGGTTCCAGAAGTCACCACTACACTAACCTCTTTGAAGAACTCGGCATGAAAGTAATTGTTGCAGGTTACCAGTTTGCCCACAGAGACGACTATGAGGGCAGGCAGATCATCCCTCAGATAAAGGGAGGGGCTTTAGGTTCCATGCTTGAGGATGTACACTACGAACGAGATGAAAATATCGAGCCTGCTGTCAGCCCGGAAAGGATTGAAGAACTTAAAAAGAAAATCGGACTCATGGACTATGAAGGGCTTTTCCCCGAGACGAAGGATGGAACCATTGTCATTGACGACCTCAACCACCATGAAACCGAAGCCCTTGTAAAAGCCCTCAAACCCGATATCTTCTGTTCGGGGGTCAAGGACAAATACTGGGCACAGAAGATGGGAATCCCCTCAAGGCAGATTCACTCATATGACTACAGCGGACGCTACACCGGCTTTTCCGGGGTCTTGAATTTCGCACGGGACATGGACATGGCCCTGCACAGCCCCACCTGGAAATTCATACGCCCACCGTGGAAAGCTGAAGGAGCAGAGTAAGGAGGGACAAAAATGTTAGACTATACTCCATGTGAAGAAGTAACCAGAGAAGCAGTAACCATCAATCCTGCAAAAATCTGCCAGCCAATCGGCGCAGTCTATGCAGCGCTTGGTGTACACAACTGCATGCCGCACAGCCACGGTTCACAGGGCTGTCTCTCATACCTGCGTATGTGCCTGAGCAGGCACTACCGCGAAAACTCCGTTGCAACGACCAGCAGTTTCTCTGAAGGGACCGCCGTCTTCGGAGGCGCAGCAAACCTCAAGGAAGCTCTGGGAAACCTGACCACTATCTACAGACCCGACGTAGTTGCCATTCATACCACATGCGTGGCAGAAACTATAGGTGACGACGTTGGGTCCATTGTAGAAGATATCAGAGCCGAAGAACTCATAGACCCTTCGATCAAGATCTGTGCAGCTTCCACCCCAAGTTACGTGGGCACCCACATCACTGGCTATGACAATATGGTAAAGTCCTTTGTGACTACCTTTGCCAGCAAAAGCAAGCCAAACGGAAAACTCAATCTCATCCCTGGTTTCGTGGAGCCTGCCGATATCCGGGAAATGAAACGTATACTCTCAGTTATGGGGATCTCAAGCATTGTCTTCCCGGATACGACTGACGTCTTTGATGCTCCCCTCACTGGAGAAAATACCATGTACCCTAAAGGCGGCACTCCGATAGGGGATATAGAAGACTCTGCAAACTCTCTTGGGACAATTGCTCTCTGTAGAATGGCAGGAGGTTCAGCAGCAAAAATCCTGGAAAGCCGCTACAAAATCCCGGCAAAAATAGGGCCCACCCCCATAGGAATCAGAAACACTGACCGTTTCATCATGAACGCGGCAAAACTTGCCAGCGTGGCAATTCCCCCGGAGCTTGAAGACGAGAGGGGAAGACTTGTGGACATGATGACTGACGCTCACCCGCATTACCATGGAAAGAAAGTAGCCATTTATGGGGACCCGGATATTATTGAAGGCCTCACCAGCCTGGTGCTGGAAATGGGCATGGAACCAAGTGTAGTGCTCACCGGTACTCAGAACTCGGAGTTTGAAAAAGGAGTTGAAGAACTCATAGGCCTGGAATATCCAGAAGCCGATGTAATTTCCGGAGGGGACCTCTTCATGCTTCACCAGATCATCAAGCGAAAGCCCGTAGACCTCCTGATAGGTAACACTTACGGGAAATTCATTTCAAGAGCAGAGGACGTACCCCTTATCAGGGTAGGTTTCCCGATCACGGACAGGGCAAACCTCCACTACTTCCCGATCATGGGATACGCAGGTGCTGCAAGGTTGGTGGAGCGCATAGGAAACACCCTGCTTGAGAGAAAAGACAGAGATGCACCTGATTGGCTTCTCGAAACCATTCAGTAAATAACCTGGTCTCAAGATAATTGGTTCCGGAAGAGAACATAGAAATTTGAAGTTAAAAACGGGAACTGTAGAAACGCCGCTGCAAATCTGAAAACCGAAGCAGAGGGGAGTGAAAGAGATGAGAGAGAAAACCGGGATAGTAGATACTCTTGAAGAAAGGCAACCATACATCACCAGAAAGCAAGAAAAGGGGCAGACAATTCCCCTTGCCTGCGATAACAATTCCCTGGCAGGAGCCATCAGCCAGCGAGCCTGTGTTTATTCGGGAGCGAGGGTTGTTTTAAACCCTGTAACCGATGCCATCCACCTGGTCCACGGCCCGATAGGCTGTGCAGGCTATACCTGGGATATCAGGGGGCAAAGTCCAGCGGAATCGAAACGAACCGCAGCAGTTTTAGCACGGACATGAAAGAACTCGATATCGTGTTCGGGGGAGAAAAACTCTCAAACGCAATCGACGAGCTGATAGGGCTCTACCGCCCCCCGGTTATTTTTGTATATTCCACTTGTATAGTAGGAATTATCGGAGATGACCTGGAAGCCATATGCAAAACAGCAAGCTTAAAGCACAATATTCCGGTGATCCCTATAAAGTCCGAAGGCTTCAAAGGCAACAAGTCTGACGGATACAAGGCTGCATGCGACGCTTTAAAACAGCTAATCAAAAGACCTCAAGAAACCGCAGAAAAGAAACCCGAAATAAACCCTGAGGTTAGAAAACCAAAGATCAATATCCTCGGGGATTTCAATGTAGCCGGGGACGTCTGGCTCGTAAAACCTCTCTTTGAGCAAATGGGAATTGAGGTCATAGTCTCCCTTACAGGAGATTCAACTACCAGATCCATATCAAGAGCAGCGGAGGCTGACCTTAACCTCGTTCAGTGCAGCGGGTCCATGAACTATCTCGCAAAATGGATGCAAAGAGAATATGGAATTCCATATTTATCTGCGAGTTTCTTCGGAATCGAAGACATCTCCATAGCCCTGAGGAAAACTGCAGAATACTTTGACTCGGAAGAGATGAAAAAGAAGGCAGAAGAAATCCTGGAGACCGAAACGAACCGTATAATGCCTGAGATTTCCAGAGTTAAAGAGAGAGTCAAAGGGAAAAAGGCTGCTATCTACATGGGAGGCCCTGCAAAAGCTCTCACACTTATCAAAGGCTTTGCGGAACTTGACATGGAAGTAGTTATAATCGGAACCCAGACCGGGAAAAAGGAAGACTACGAGCAGATCAGTTATTCGGTCAGGGACGGAACTGTCATTGTAGACGATGCAAACCCGCTGGAACTTGCCGAATTGCTTGTGAAACAGAAAGCCGACCTGATGGTTGCAGGCGTAAAGGAGAGATTTATCGCATACAAGCTGGGTGTTGCTTTTTGCGACTTCAACCACGATAGGGTGGTGGAGTTCGAAGGCTTTGACGGCTTTGTAAATTTTGCAAGGGAAGTTGACGCTTCTATTAACAGCCCTGTCTGGAAAGCTGTCAGGCAGCGGACCTTGAAGCCCGAAGCAGTGGAATCAGAGAGAGAAACAGTAAAAGAAGAGATTTCGGGAAAACCATGTGTAAAACAATATAAAGACATAAGCATGGGACCGGACTTCTTGAACACAAAGCCGGATGCTGCAATTAAAAGCCAGGCATGAGGAGGCATTGAGATGACGAAAAGAAACTATGTAACTGTAAATCCCTGTGTCATGTGCCAGCCCATGGGAAGTGCCCTTGCTTTCAAGGGAATCGAAAACACCATGGTTCTCTACCACGGTTCCCAGGGATGCAGCACCTACATGCGCCTGCACCTTGCCCATCATTTCAGGGAACCTGTTGACATTGCATCAAGCTCTCTCAGTGAAAAGGGAGCTATTTACGGGGGCAGGGAAAACCTGAAAAAGGGACTGAAAAACGTCATCAACAGGTACAACCCGAAAGTGATCGGCGTTGCCACTACCTGTCTTGCCGAAACAATAGGGGACGATGTCCCTGCGATCATCAGTGAGTTCAAAGAAGAGGAAGGGATCGGAGACGACCTCGAGAAAGATATTATAATCGTTCCGGTTTCAACTCCCAGCTACGGGGAAAGCCATGTAAGTGGGTATATAAAGGCCCTGGATGCAGTTGTCAGAAAATTTGCGGGAAATCAAGGAGAAAAGAAGCCTCTAAAAAATCCCAATGGAAAACTTAATCTCATCCCTGTTGAAAGCCTCTCCCCTGCGGATGTGAGGGAACTAAAAGAAATCCTAGCGGCTACTGCCGGAGATTACATTTTTCTGCCTGATATTTCCGAAACCTTTGACGCACCTCTGAGAGACTATCTTCCGAAAATTGCCCCCGGAGGCACCCCGCTTTTCGAAATTCGGGATATGCCGAACAGTCGGGCAAGCCTGGGCCTTGGAATAGTCAGCAAGAACCTGGCACTGGAATATCTGGAAAAATCCCACAGTGTACCCGGACACAGCGTTCCAATTCCGATAGGGCTTTCAAACACGGACAGTTTCTTTACAGAACTGGTCAACATCCTCAGCTGCCCGATTCCCGAGAAATACCAGAAAGAAAGAGGCAGGCTCCTCGATGCCATGGTGGATGTTCACAAATACCTCTACGGGGTAAAAGCAGCGGTTTACGGGGACCCTGATATGGTACTTAGCCTCACGACCTTTATGCTGGAACTCGGAATGAACCCCGTGCTGATAGCTACAGGAAGTAAAAGCCGGGACTTTGGAGCGAAGATCAGGCAAATAATCGAAGAGATAAGGCCGGAACTGAAACCTGTGATTCTGGACGGGATTGACTTTGACAGCCTGAATGATGCGGTAAATGAATGCAGCCCGGAAATCCTGATAGGAAACTCAAACGGAAAATACATTGCCAAATCCCTGGACATTCCTCTTGTAAGGGTTGGCCTGCCAATCCATGACAGAGTGGGCGCACAGCGTATCCTTACCGTAGGATACAGGGGAACCTTGGAACTGCTGGACAGGATCACAAATACCATCCTTGAAGCTACTGATACCTTCACCGCACCGGTACAGGCTGAAACTACAGTACGTGTCAGTAAAGGAACTGAAGAAGAATGTATGGAAAGGAGCGCATGAATGAAAATACGGCAAAAAATTGATACTCCTGACCCTTGCAGTAGTTCTCTGCCTTGGAATAGTCGCCTTCCTATCGGCATTACTATCGGCAGCCCCGGAACAGTTCAAGAAAAGACTTTGCGGCAAACACCCTCTTAATAGGGGTGCCTGAAAAGAACGGATCTGAAACGCCGAAGACATTAGAAGACCTGACTTCAGGCAGCGTAGAAACCCCTGAAATGATAAAAATTCAGGACTTAAACCGGAACAGAACCTGAAATTTGGGAAGGGATTTAATGGAAACACTTCAACTGGCCATGAGCCCACTCCTGCTTACAATCAAGATTGCCGCTATTTCAACCTTCTTTGTGGCAATTCTTGGAATTCTTATCGCTTACTTGCTGGCAAAGAGAGAGTTTACGGGAAGATGGCTGGCTGACGTGCTCGTGACTTTGCCCCTTGTTCTACCCCCGACCGTAACCGGGTATATCCTGGTGATCCTGCTCGGGAAAAACGGAGTTATTGGAAGCGTTTTCACCAAAATTACAGGGAGCGGGATACTCTTTACCTGGCAAGCAGCAGCCATTGCAGCTTTTGTAGTCTCTTTACCCCTGATGGTAAAGACCGCAACCTCAGCTATCGGGGCTGTGGACCGAAGCGTTGAGGAAGCTGCCTGTATTCTCGGGAGAAGCGAATTTGAAACTGCGCTCTTTATAACCCTGCCCCTTGCAAAAAAGGGCATCATTGCAGGCTGCGTTCTGAGTTTTGCAAGGGCTGTCGGAGAGTTTGGAGCAACCCTGATGGTCGCAGGAAATATCCCGGGAAAAACCAGCACCATGCCTCTTTCCATTTACGGGGCATACCAGGTAGGAAACAATGAACTTGCTAACCTGCTTGTGCTTATCCTGATCGTTATATCTCTCGTAACTATTGCAGCTACCAGCAAACTGGGAGAACGATGAAAAAACAAGTATAGGGTGGGAGTAGGAAATGACTGTTGAAGTTGACATTGAAAAGGAATTCTACGGAAGGAAACACAAGAAAAAGAAGGGAGTAAAACCCAGCTTTTCAATGCATTGTAGCTTTGATGCCGATTCCGATTTCGTGGTCCTGTTCGGCTGTTCCGGTTCGGGAAAAACCACGGCTCTCCGCTGCATTGCAGGGCTTGAGAACCCGGATGCAGGTACTATAAAAATAAACGATACAGTATACTTTGACAGCAAGAAGAAGATAAACCTGCCACCCCAGAAACGGAAAATCGGGTATATGTTTCAGGAAAATGCCCTTTTTCCTCACATGAACGTGAGACAGAACATCGAATTCGGGCTCAAGGGTCTGAATTCGATGGAAAAAACTGATCGAGTGAACGAAATGCTGGGCCTTGTGGGAATCGAGGAACTTGAGTTTGCATACTCTTATGAGCTCTCAGGGGGCCAGAAGCAAAAAGTTGCGCTTGCCCGGGCTCTTGCTCCCAACCCGGAGGTGCTGCTCCTGGACGAGCCCTTTTCATCCCTGGATACCGTAATTCGCCTGAAACTTAGAAAAGAACTGCGGACGATCGGGAAAAAGCTTGGGATCCCTGTAATATTCATAACTCATGACCCTGTCGAAGCCTTTACCATGGCAGACAGGATGGTTGTCTTTGATAATGGCAGGGTGCAGCAGCTTGGCTCCCCTGAAGACGTATTTTATCATCCGAAAACTCGTTATGTGGCAGAAATGGTAGGCTTCTCCAACCTCTTTGACGATGCCGTTGTAGAAGGGCACGGGCAGAGAGACGAGTGTACTTTCCTCTGGTCCCTCGGTACGGAGATCACTGCTCCCTATATCAGGCGGACGGCAGGAGATAGAGTTAGCTGGGGAATAAGACCTGAGAATATAGAACTTATGGACAACGAAACTGTCCATGCAATTCGGAAGGAAGAGAGGAAAAACCTTCTCGGCGGTGTAGTCAGGAACGTGGTGAATAAGGGTACCAGCCGGATCATGTCCCTGAAATTGAAAGACAGCGGAGACGTCCTGAATATTGAGGTTACGAACCATATCTTTGACTCGTTAAAAATCGATTTAGGAGACCAATGTATGGTAAGGATAAGGACTTCCGATATGATTGTATTTTGACCACCAAAGTTGCGCCACCCGAATTGCGATTCAAAAGCATGAAATCCTTTTTAGAAGAAAAAGCTGAAAAGTAGAGGCTCTCATATCAGAATTTTGGTTTAAAAACCTACCTTTTTATGTTTATCCTTTTTTTCATCGATTCTGACAGTTACTGATTTTTTCCGATTGCTGTAGTTTTATTAAATGACATCAAATCGGTCGCCGTCTCTATGATAAAACTCTTTGTCGTGAAGTGCTTCGGATGATTGACTAATTAGATCAGGATTTAAAAGCTAATTGAGACCCTTATTTAATACTTAGATAAATAATAATAATAATTAGTAAGACTAAATCAATAAAAACTTATACTATAAACATTATCAAATTAGAAATATACTAAATAGTAATACTAAATCAATAATAATTCATACTATGAATATGATGCAAATATGAATTGATGGAATGTCAATAGAGGGGTGAATGAATCAGAGGGTAAAGCTGTAAGGGCGGTCGTATCTGACCATGAGATCTTACTTGAAATCTCCAGTTCTCATTATCATAAGGATGACGATATAGATCCGTGCCGGATACGGGAATCGTTACAAACTGATGGGCCGGGAGAGAGGGGAACTACATGGGGTCGAGAATAGACTCGATGTCGTAAACTCCCCGAATGGAAAGTTTCGCAGAGTCAGAGTATGACATGTTTAAAGTGAGCCATGGAGACCCGGAGAAGAGATTGAATTACCGTATGGTCGGGTTCAGCTTGCAGCTACAGATGCCCTTAACCTTCTGGAGGATGACAGATGAACGAAGACAAACAGATAATCAGAAATTTCTGGAATTACCGCTCCCAAACGTTCGATAAATCTCCGGGACATTATACCGCCAGCAAAGAGGAGGAAGAAGCGTGGAAGATGCTCCTCAAGTCAAAACTGGGTGATGCCGAAAAAATTCTTGATATCGGCTCAGGAACAGGTTTTCTCTCACTGATGCTCGCCGATATGGGGTATGAGGTTGTGGGAATCGATCTTTCCGAAAAGATGATCACCCGTGCATCCGCCAAGGCAAAAGAGAGGGGATTATCGATCGTTTTTCATCAGGATGATGCCGAACATCTCGGTTTTGAAAACAACTCCTTTGATGCCATAGTCAACAGGGCGGTTCTCTGGACACTTCCGCATCCAGATATTGCAGTACGTGAATGGATGCGGATATTGCGGCCTGGAGGGAGGCTCTGCTTCTTCCTTCACGAGCCCCGTGACGACCGTGAAGTTGCGATCCAGAAACAGGCTTTGAACTTCTGGATACTTCTCTCAGAGAGGAGGAATCCATGGCGCACTCTTGGAAATGGGAGGCAGGCTGTAGACCTTCCATATAATGGCGGTGTAAAGCCCGAAGTCATTGTAGATCTTTTGAAATCTGTTGGATACTCTCATGTCCTCGCCGAGCCCATGCACGAGATTGAAGCCCTGAAACGCCGGCGTATGTCCTATCCGTATAGACTTTCACATGGACACGGTCAGTTCTGCTACACAGCTAAAAAACCGAAAGAGGATTGAAAATGAAGAGAGAAAGTTTTACATCGCTGAAATTACTGGCACTCTTCTGTCTTGTCGGATGTATGATCATCACTGCGGGATGCGTAGGACAGAGTGCTCAGACAGAGGACAACGTTCAGACGCTTATCGTTGCCGGACCCGCAGATTTTGATTCAAGAGTAGAGATGAAGATGAATGTCTATGACGTCTTTCTAGGCATCAACGCCGATGGAAAGCCAATTCCCGGCCGTCTTGTCAGTTCATGGAACGAGTCTGAAGACGGGTTGACCTATATATTCAACCTCAATAAGGGGATAGAGTTCCACGACGGGACGCAATGGAACGCGAGTTCTGCTGCATGGTTCCTGAAATGGTGCAGTCAGGGGCCAAGGAAGAGTGATATCGCATTCTCAAAAATATCCAATGTGCTCGAGGTTGATAATGATACAATACAGGTCACTCTGAAAGAACCATATGGAGCTTTTATAAAATCACTCTCGTCGGAGTCGACCAGCCAGGTTATCGCGCCAACATCGGTCGAACCTGCCTGGAGTACTGACGAAGAGATCGTATCCTTCATTGGAACAGGGAAGTTCGAGGTTGAGAACTATGTAAAGGCACAGAGTGCAGAACTTGTTAGACATGATCCGACCTCAGACGGAGAAACACTAATTAACCGGATATCGTACCGGGTAATCCCTGATAGCTATGCCAGCGTATCGGCACTGCGTGCGGGTGACGTCGACATCATTGGTGTGGCGGATCATCATTCAACGGTTCCATATGAGCAGATTCCCCAGATGATGAGTGATCCAAATATCATTGTCGAAAAGCAGTCCTACGGAAGATATCAGGTTGTGGAACTGAACTGTTATGAGGGACCATTGAGTGACATTCGTATCCGGGAGGCGATCAACCTCGGGCTTGACCGGGATAAAATGGTTAAAGAACTCCTCGCCAGCGCTGCAGAACCTGCGTACTCGGTCGTATCCCCTACATACCCATGGGCCAGCAGCCTTGCAGGAACAGAATATACCTATGACCCGGAGAAGGCAAAGAACCTCCTTGACCAGGCAGGGTGGATAGTTACCGGAACCGACGGAATTCGGGAAAAAGACGGAAAGAAGCTGACACTTACTTATATTGTTCCACAGGGTGAAGCAAACTCCGACTCGATTGCTGTCTATATCCAGAGTGAGATGAAGAAAATAGGCATCGAAGTCGATATCCTTGTTCTTGAAAGCGGTGCCGCAGGGGAAGAACGTCAAAAGGGCAACTATGACATGTATCTTCACCATAGCTCGGGAGTCCCGAGTCTGCCCGAAGGACCGCTTACCGGAAAGTATCACTCCACCTGGGGGTCATGGCCGGCATCTTATCATGATGCAGAGCTTGACCAGCTGATCGAAACAGCCATTGCTACCGGTGCAGATGAAGATTATAGCGCCGCATACCTGTATATTCAGGAGAAGTATGCCTGTATGCCGTTGTATGACATCGAGAAAATCGCTGCGTATAGAAATTCTGTGAAAGGCTTCACGTTCCCATCCTCGATCTACGGTCTCGACCTGAGCACGGTTAGTATTGAACCATAAGAGGGTGTATCATGGCCGGAGATATACCGATCTTATTAGCAAGAAGGATGCCATGGGCCCTTCTAACGATCTTTCTCGCATCAATTCTCGCATTTTCGATAATGTACTTTGCACCGGGAAATCCGGCCGAGATTATTCTAACACAGGAGACCGGAAACGAGCCGACAAGAGAGGCAGTTTTACTTTTTATGAACAATTACGGGCTTGAACAACCTTTCTTGAAACAGTACGCTGCCTGGATGACAAACCTGTTCTCCGGAAGCCTGGGCATATCCCTCCGGACAGGTGATCCTGTTCTGGAAGAGTTCACTGCCCGTTTTCCGGCAACATTCATCCTTGCGGTGACAGCGATGTCATTTTCACTGGTTGTGGGCATCAGCATTGGTGTATTGTCAGCCATGAGGCCACGTTCCTCTGTTGATATATTCGGCAACTTCATCGCGTCGATGGGAACCTCAATACCATCTTTCTGGCTCGCACTGCTGCTCATCCTTGTATTCTCGATCCATCTGGACATTCTCCCTTCATTCGGATATGGAGGGATACAGCACCTTATCCTTCCGACAGTGGCACTCGGTTTTCTCCAGATATCAAGAATTTTGAGGATAACACGGGAGAGCATGCTTGACGCCCTCTCCGAAGACTATGTCTTCGAGGCCTATGCAAAAGGCCTGAAGGAGAGAGAGGTTGTGGTGAAGCACGCGTTTCGAAACGCTTCTGTCCCTATTGTCACTCAAGCGGGGCTCGATATCGGAACACTTCTTGGCGGCACGGTGATTATAGAGCAAATCTTCGGATGGCCAGGAATAGGGAACTTTCTTCTGACATCGGTAATGAGCAGGGACTATCCTGTCATTGCAGGATTTGTGCTCCTTATCGCTCTGATATTTGTGATCGTCAATATTTTTGTTGATGTTCTTTACGTGTACATCGATCCAAGGATGAAACCGGGAGGGAACATTAATGGATAACAGTTTGTATGGAAAAGGACAGGGAAGTCATCACCTCCAGATTAAGTTTCCGTCTATGAGTACAAAGGTGATCATTAGCTGCATGGCTCTCCTCACCTTTGCGATTATGATTATCTTTCCTAGTTCAGTAGCTCCATATGATCCGAATTCTGTAGATCTTAATAACCGGCTTGCAAAACCAGATATGGAACATCCATTTGGAACAGACCATCACGGTCGGGATATTCTTAGCCGGGTTATCTATGGAGCACAGACCTCGCTGGTAACCGCCATTTCAGTTGTTGCCGTCGGTGTCGTACTAGGTACCTTCATCGGACTGGCTGCCGGGTTTTTTGGAGGTACTGTTGATCAGACCATCATGCGTATTGTAGATATCTTCCTGGCGTTTCCGGGGACGATCCTTTCTATAGCTCTGGTCGGATTATTTGGAGCTTCACTCTTCAACATCGTACTCGCACTCTCTGTAATGTGGTGGGTAAGTTATGCACGGATTATTCGTGGATCTGTTCTCCAGGTAAAAGAGAAGGATTTTGTCAAAGGAGCTCGACTCATGGGGGAAATTCATACTATATCATCAGGCGACACGTGCTCCCAAATGTACTTTCCCCGATATTTGCCCTTGCCACACTTGATGTGGGATCCGCAATTCTTCATATCACAGGCTTGAGCTTCCTCGGCCTCGGGGCCCAACCCCCAACCCCGGAGTGGGGAGCGATGATTCAGGGAAGTATCGCTTTCATGGAGACTGCACCGCAGACGATGATCTTCCCGGGATTGTGCATCATCATTACAGTCCTCTCATTCAACTGCCTTGGCAACTGGTTGAAAGAGAGAATTGATCCGGCGAGGATAGAGAAGACTGATTTTCAATGAACGGGAAAAGAGAATATGAATACCTTATCTTATGAATTTACTAATGAAACAGGCACAGAGCCTATTCTACATGTCAGAAAGCTGAATACAACCTTTCTCACGGCTAATGGTCTGGTCCACGCAGTGAAAGGCCTTGATTTTGACCTGAAAGAAAGGGAAAGAATGGCTATTATAGGAGAATCCGGATGTGGCAAGTCTGTGCTTGCCCAGACCATACTAAAACTCCTCCCACACAATGCACGAGTATCCGGAGAGATAATATTTCACAATCAAGATCTGCTTGGGATAGGTCAGAACCATATAGTGAAGATCAGGGGGAGAGATCGGGTTGATCCCTCAACAACTTTCCTCCCTTGACCCTCTTATGAAGATTAAGGGCCAGATTCAGAGAGCAATAAAGCCAAACGGAGGTTTTCAGGATAAAAGACAACTCTATCGGAAGGCTTTCGATCTCCTAAATTCAGTTGGACTTGATCCGCATGTGTCGGACCGATACCCACATCAGCTCTCCGGGGGAATGAACAGGCGGGTTTTGATCTCGATGGGTATTGCACAAAATCCAGGCCTCCTCATTGCAGACGAGCCGACGACTGGGTTGGACACGATTCTCAGGAACAAAACCGTGAAATTGATAGATAGCATAACTGCCGGAAGTTCTCTTCTTCTGATCACCCATGACATCGGAGCGGCACGAATCTGTGAAAATCTTGCTGTGATGTATGCAGGTGAAATAATCGAGAGGGGACCTGCACAGGACATACTCGATGACCCCAGGCACCCATACACACAGGGGTTGATGCTTTCGATGCCATCAAGGGGCATGTCCTCGATACCAGGTATGAGCCCGAGTTTGATACAACTCCCAACGGGATGTCGTTTCCATCCTCGGTGTCCATATGCAAAAGAGAAGTGTGCAACGCATCATCCGGAAATACGTGAAGAGAATAGAGGAGTTCGGTGCCACTATGCTTGCAGTTGAACACCTTTCCAGGACCTACGCCAGTGGTTTTTTTACACAAAGCAGAAGTACATGCTGTAAGGGACGTGAGCTTTTCAATAAAGAGAGATGAAATTTTCGGGCTTGTGGGAGAGAGTGGGTGTGGAAAGACAACCCTCGGTAAGATGCTTGTACGTCTGTTAGAGCCAACAGGAGGAAGAGTAAAAATCGGCGATCTCGATGTCACAAGCCTCAGAGGATCAGAACTACAGAGATACTGGCCAAATCTCCAGATGATCTTTCAGGACCCACGATCCTCGCTCAACCCAAGGATGCGGATTGGAGATTCCCTTGTGGAAGGTCTGCGGCTCTCCGGGAGGAGAGATTTGATAGAAGATACCGTACAGGAGATCATTCGGAGTATGAACATACGTGAAGAGATCCTTAATCGCTACCCGCATGAGGTAAGCGGCGGTGAGATTCAGAGGATAGTCATTGCCCGTGCGATCAGTCTCAACCCAAAACTGATTGTTGCAGACGAACCCACATCAAACCTTGATCTTTCTGTACAGGCACAGATTCTCACATTGATAAAAAATATACATAAAGAACGTTCAATACCCTGTGTTCTCATCTCCCATGATATTGAAGTTGTACAATGGATGTGTGATCGGATTGCGGTAATGCTCCGGGGCAGGATTGTTGAAGAGGGCCCGACAGATGATGTGATTCATAACCCTCTGCACCCTTACACACGGGAGCTCATTAATGCCTCATCTTTTTGTCGCGAAACGACAGAATACCAAGAGGTATCTCAGACCACAGATAAAGGGTGCCCATATGCGGAGAGGTGCGCAATGGTCAAACAGGAGTGCCGTAGTAGTGAGGTCCAGTTAAAAGGTGGTATCCATAAAGTTGCCTGCAGGGCAGTCATTGAGGGTTGAAACTTTCAAATTTCCATACTTTCATAAAAAATTACCATATATTAATTAAATTAAGACTGCAATTCCACCGGGAGAAACCAGATATGGATTATTCACTAATTTTTTCTGAAGCTATGAAACTATTATCCATGATGCTCCCGATGATATTTATCGGCTTTTTTCTATCAAATCTCCTGAGGGCAACCCGGTATCTCGAATACACCAATATCCCCATGGCATCCATCACAGAAATGGCCCACCTTCCAAAAAGTGCTCCTCTGTGCTCACCTTCTTTTTTTAAACTCCTGGTCGGGAATGGGTATGCTCTCTTCCTTCTTTCATAAGCGGATTCTTGGAGAGAGGGATGTCATTGTGACAGTTCTGATCGCTCAGTTACCAAAAGGGCTTCATAGTGCAATATTTTTTCAAGCACCTGTTGCACTCTCAGTACTTGGTTATAAAATTGGACTGCCGCTCCTCGTTTTAGAACTTCTGGTTTTCTCTGGCATTACAGTTATTGGAATATTAATAGGCAGGAGAGTTCTTATCAAAAAACCTTCAGAGCATGGAGATAATGTAGAACCTTCCAGCTCAGAGAAGAAGGAAAAGGAAAACGGGTGGTTAGCCAGAGCAGAAGATATACTCAAAAAAAGCTCCTGCGAGTTTGGAAAGGTTGCCTTTGTCCTTATTCCAACGACATTTTTATTCACCATCATCCTCAATCTGGGCCTAGCAAAGTACTCAGCAGAGGTTCTTCAACCACTCATGAACACCCTTCAACTACCGGATGCTACAGTTATTGTGTTTGTAGCAAGCTTTTTGAGTCAGATTGCCGTTCTTTCGGCGGCTGGCACAATAGTCGTAATGGAACAAATAACTATTCTTCAGTGTCTTGAGATACTCTTCATTGCCCGGGTACTGCACCTTGGGATTGGTTATGTAAAGACAGCTCTTCCGACAAACATCGCCCTATTCGGGAGAAAACTCGGTCTTCAAGTAACTTGCGTGGAAGGCTTCATGGTTGAAACTGGGCTGATATGTATCGTTTTACTCCTGGTAATACTGCAAACCTTCCCGGGATGAGAAGAAAGGCTGATCGGGGGGCACCAGGGTCGTTCTGTTATAATCGAAGGCATAAATATAGAGATTGCCGTGGATGAACGTCCCGTTCCGGTCCTTGAACTCCGCAATCGCGGCATCCTGTCCGTTCTTATGAGCATACGCAATTGCCTCTCCGACAAGAATTTCAGGCTCTCTCTTACCCGGGGATCTGTCCCCGCCCTCACAATCAGCGAATCTTCCTGTGAATCGTAGATGCCGGCCCCGATGAGCCAGCCCTGGTCTACTATCATCACGTAGCTGAGTTTTTGTTTGACGGTGAAGTTATCTGCAGGATCTGCATAGAGATCCGGACGAAACCTCCGCCGGACTGCGCGGTGGTGATTAAGAGCCTATCCGAAAAGTCCCGCTGCTCTAAATGTCATCCATGCACATGCTAACTGAAGCATAGAAAGGTAATTCTCAACCTTTTTTCCCATCTTATAAGCAGCCGTTTGAATCTGTTTATCCAGGAATGTGTCCTTTCTACAACCCATCTTCTTGCCCTAAAACCTGGTATCTGTATTCTTATATTTTCCTCTCCGCGGCTTTTGATATGAGCGGTATAACCATATTCTTTAACCAGTTGTCTGATGTCAGGAAAATCATATCCTTTATCCATACAGATATTCTGAATTCCCTCATCCGGAGAAGGTCTTTCAAAAAGAATGGCATCTAAAGTTTCTTTTATAAGCTTTTTATCGTGACGATTTGCTCCATCAACAGTTACCGAAAGTGGCATACTTTCCCCTCTGTTAAAATACTCTTTTTGTACCTTTTTTGCCACGATCAGTTGGATTCGCTCCGGTACCAGGTCCACCGAATGGTGCTTTTGTCATAGAACCGTCAATTGCTTGCCATTCCCACTCTAATCCTTTTTTATGATCATACTCCAGTAGACCAGCTATCCACATATTCTCAAAGAATCCTGAGCTTTTCCATTCCTGATTTCGGTTTAGGGAGAGGGAATAATGCTTTTATTTGATTCCAAAATCCGTCAGAAATCTCGTAGTCTTGTACTTTTGTTCGTCTTACCACTAATCAATATTACCCTAAAATCTAGTTATTCTACTTTTCGGATAGGCTCTTAGTTGATGCATGGGTTTTGTCATAAAACCTATTTATATGGTCAAATATTCCCAGTAATTTACCATTGGAATTGACACAGAATTAGCTAAAATACAATCGGTTTTATGAAAATCACCTTATCAAGTCGTTGCAGGCCTATGCAACTAAAATGAAGTTGTTTTATGAATAAAATAATGCATTTTAGGCTTGATAATATCGGTTTTGTAGAAATTTTCTGAAATAGAAGGACTCCATTACCATGATTAAACTCTTCTTTTTGGACGAAAAGATATTATGTCAGTACAGCAGGACTCTATGCTAAATATAGTAGGATTCTACGTTAGTACGGCAGGACTCAAGGCGGGATAGATGAAATATAGTACTATCATTTTTGATTTTGACTATACATTGGCCGATGCAACGAATGGTATTGTATCAAGTTTCAACTACGCTTTCAGCAAGATGGATATTCAAGAGTGTGACCGGGAAAGTATAAAAAAACCGTCGGATTACCACTCGATAAAGCATTTATCCAACTGACAAAGAATAAAAACGAAGTTTTGATAAATCGTTTTCTAAGTTTGTTCAGGGAAAAGGCCAACGAAGTAATGTCTAAAGATACTGTGCTGTATGCAGACACATTAAACACATTACAGCGATTAAAACAAAGTGGGCTCAATACAGGCATCGTAACCACAAAATATCATTTTAGAATAGTCGAGACCTTAAACATGCATAGGGTCATGGACTTAATAGATATTATTGTTGGGGGCGAGGATGTTAAAGTCCCCAAACCGTCTCCAGAAGGATTATTACTTGCAATTGACAGCCTTAATGAACAACTGAATAATGTGCTGTATATTGGAGATAGTCTGATAGATGCTAAAACGGCCTTAGCAGCAAATGTTGATTTTGCGGCAGTGACAACAGGAACAACAAAAGAAATCGAGTTTTTACAATATCCTTATGTAAAAATAGCAAAGAATTTATCAGAACTTTTTAACGAGTAAAGAGAAAACCATTTTCACTCTAACAGAAAAAAATGGTTTTAACTCAGCTTCCAGAGCAATATTTAGCATAGCTGTTTTGATTTCGAATTTGACAAACGATGATATAAATACATTAAAATGTGACATAGCCAAGATAATACAGAGATGTCAGAGATTGCGTCACATTCCCACGAAACAGGACAACAAGTTCCACATTTAGAATTTGAGAGTTCTCAAAATGCTGAATGGCATTTGAGAAATAAAATACCTCAAAATCCGACCTTGGATCAGAGAGTCAAATGGCACATTGAACACGCCAGGAATTGCTCCTGTCCTCCTTTGGATGGGGAGATATCGGAAGAGCTCAAAAAGAGATATATGAGCACACATCAGGAATTTTGGATTTTCTTTAATAGAAACGATCATAAAGCCCTGGCTCTTTGGGCGGCAGATTGTGCTGAACATGTATTACCTTTCTTCGAAGAAAAATACCCGGAAGACCCGCGTCCCCGGGAAGCTATCCTGACACTCCGGGAATGGATAAATACAGGAAAATTCAGCATGCCTGTAATACGAGGAACTTCACTTGCAGCTCATGCAGCTGCTCGTGAAGTAAAAGAAGAGGATAATGCTGCTCGCTTTGCGGCACGTGCCGCTGGGCAAGCGGTGGCGACTGCGCATGTTCCCACTCATGCTCTTGGTCCCGCTCTTTACGCTTTTAAAGCTGTTGCTGCCACCAATCCCACAGATGTCAAAGGTGCCATAGCTAAAGAACGAGATTGGCAATTTCAACGCCTTCCTGAAAACCTTCGGGAATGGGTAGATTTTTGGGTGAAGCAGAAGCAGCTGAAGTTTCTTCCTAAAAACTTTTATAATTAGACTGAAAAAGCAGGATATTTCTGTAATTTTCGTATCTCTTCCCACCTCGGTCTCAATTCTCCGATATAGCTTAAATTCTGAAATGCCTGAATAATAGGGTATGTTTTTCTTCAGGTTTTTTGCATTTGATCGCTATGTAATCGAAAGAAACCCGTTTATTCCTGTAGTTTCCAGAACAAATGAGTAAAAAATAAACTTTTTAAAAAATTGGGTTTTATCCGATTATTTTTATTCATAATTATTTTTAAAGTCAAAGCCGAGAACAGAACAGGAAATGTCAGCATTTAATCTTGGATACCTGTAGAGCTGGTATATCGAGCAGGCCGGAGACGTGACAGGAAATTAGGAAGTGTGAGAATGGATTGAAAGATAACAAGAGCCAGATTCATGTGCTGGACAGTCTTCCAATCCATTTTAAAATAATTTGTCCTGATTTCTTCTTTTACAGGATTTTATTCTCTTTTTACAGCTTTCAGGATAACTGCCCCTTCCAGATTTTCCGTTTCCACATTAAAACCCACATCTTCGAAAAGTCCTCTCCAGCCGGCTTCCGAGAGTTGAGGTCCGTGGTGGTGCTGATGTGCAAGCGGTTCAACTGCTATCAACAGGCCGCCGTTTTTAAGAACTTTCTTAATCTCAAACAGGGCAAATTTAATGTCTTCCAGGTGGTGAAGCATGAAAAAGCAGGTAGCTACATCTGCAGAATCGGCTTCAAAAGGCAGGGCATAGGCACTTCCGGTCCTGAACTCCACATTAGACACCCCGAGAACTTCTGCATTCATCTGCGCCTGGCCTATAAGAGAATCATGAAGGTCAATCCCGTAAACCTTCGAGTCCGGGTTGTTCTTTGCAATCTCCATAGTGAGGCTTCCAAAACCACTGCCAATATCGAGGATCGTTTCTCCTTTTATGTTAGGAAGCACGGCAGGAAGCACTTTTGCCCTCACATGAGCCATGCGGTCTTCAGGAAACGTTGCCTTCTTCGCTTTTTCCGCATCCATTGTTGCAAAAGGAAGAATAGCATAGACTTTTGATCCGTTAATCGCGATCAGGCCTTTTACGTAAACTCTGCCGGTTTCGGCTATAACCAGTTCTACAATAGAAACTCCTACATCCCTGCAAAAACGCAGGTTCCATTCTTCTCTATTTTCAGGGAACCGAATATCCAGGGGAGAATGTACTACAATGTAATGAGAGTACTCCGGTTTGAAATAGTCTGATACGGATTCAGGCTCATTCAGGCGAATCTCACTTATGCTGTCCCTGAAAAGAGCAAGGATTTGCAGAGAAGTCTCATCTGCCTCGTTTCTTATACTTCCGATTTCTTCGAACATACTTCTGAATTTGAATTCAGAGAATAAAAGCTCTCTTATCAGGAAATTGGAAGAAGAAAATACAGAAGAAAATACAGAAGAAAATACAGAAGAAAACAAGATAGACACAATTTCTTTTCATCAGATTCATTTTCATTATAAATGGAAAAACGGCAAAGCTGCATCAACATGTTCATATTTAGCTAAAAAAATCGAGAATTTTTACTTATTAGGGAAATTTTTGCGTTGAACTGGATAAATGGTTAAAGGATAAGTAAATATATTTAAAGGGATATTAGATATATTTAAATAGTATTACGGCGGATACAGGGTACCTGTTGGTGGTACGATGAAATATTTAATTGCAATGATAAGGCCGGAAAGGCTTGATGCGGTCAAACGAGAGCTTCAGAAAATTGAAGTAAATAGATTAACAGTAACATCTGTTGCTGGTTATGGTGCTCAAAAAGGACATCTGGAAATATATAAAGCGATGGAACATGAAGCAAACCTGCTTGAGAAAATCAAGATTGAAATCGCAGTTGAAGATGTTTTCCTGCAACCAATTATTGAAGCGATAAAGACCGGAGCAAAAGGCAATGACGGTTATATCGGAAGCGGCAAGATATTTGTACTGCCACTTGAGGACGCAATAAGGATCCGTACGAACGAAACCGGACCTGATGCTATCTGAGGGGATAAATATGGCTATTAACGCAGCAGACACAGTATGGGTATTGATTTCATCCGCACTTGTATTATTAATGCTCCCAGGGCTTGCACTGTTCTATGGAGGACTTGTCCAACGTAAAAACGTCCTGAGCAGTATGATGCATTCATACGTTGCAATGGGTGTCATGGCTATCGAATGGGTAGTTATAGGTTACTCACTTGCTTTCGGAGAAGGCAACTGGTTTGTGGGTGGCCTTGGAAATGCATTCCTTCGAGGCATTGATCCAAATTCGGTAACGGGTACAATTCCCACTTATGCATTTATCGCATTTCAGGGAATGTTTGCAATAATTACGCCTGCTCTGATCTCAGGGGCTATAGTAGGACGTATTAAGTTTAAGTCTTACATTGCATTCATCGCACTCTGGGGACTTATTGTCTACGCACCGGTATGTCACTGGGTCTGGGGCGGAGGATTTCTCACAGGGGAAGCTCTTGACTTTGCAGGCGGCACGGTAGTTCATATAACGGCAGGTATGTCCTCGCTTGCAATTTTGGCTTTCCTTGGAAAGAGAAGGGGATATGGAGTCGACTCTCTAAAGCCGCATAACGTTACTCTCACCCTTGTTGGTGCAGGGCTCCTCTGGTTTGGATGGTTCGGGTTTAATGCTGGCTCTGCTCTTGCTGCAAATGAGATCGCAGCAGTTGCATTTATCACAACGCTTATAGCACCCGCAGCCGCAGGGCTTGCCTGGATGGCACTGGAATGGCACCGTTTAGGACACCCGACTGCTCTGGGATTTTCAACCGGAGTTCTGGCAGGACTGGTTGCAATCACACCGGCTGCCGGTTTTGTCACACCTATGGCAGCAATTCTTATAGGTGTAATTGCTAGCTTCATATGTTACGAAGCTGTGGAAATCAAAGCAAAGCTTGGATATGATGATTCCCTGGATGCATTTGGAGTTCACGGAGTAGGCGGAATAACAGGTGCGCTTTTAACAGGCGTATTTGCAAGCGTGGGAGCTACGGGTCTTCTTCTTGGAAACTCCGGACAGTTGATGACTCAATTTGAAGGCGTAGTCCTAACGATTATATATTCAATTGCCGGTACTCTGCTTATCGGATTTTTGATCCAGAAGACGATAGGACTCAAAGTTAGTGAAAGTGACGAAAACATCGGGCTTGACAAGACACAGCATGGTGAAGCAGCATATAACATTTGAATACAGGTAAATTCACCTGTACCTTTCTTTTTTATTTCAGTTTCATGGATAAAAAAATAAACTCCCTGAAACTAATACATTTTTTATTGTCAATCGTCCCAGGATTTTTCCGTATTTTTTACATTCTGTTTTTCTGTATTGATTAATCCCGATTTCTGAACCATTCCTACTTGATAAACTATTTTGAGATTAGATTTGAAGGGGATTTTGGAAATGATTAAGTATGATAAAATAGGAAAAAGGTAGGAGATTTGAGATTTCCTAGTTATCATATAAAAGTAAATGGGATGAAAAGATGTTAAATACTGGTTCAACAGGCTTTATGCTGCTTGCGACAAGTCTTGTGATGCTTATGACCCCTGGTCTGGCGTTCTTTTACGGAGGACTTTCCTGCAGGCGAAACATTTTAGGAATTATGATGCAAAGTTTCGTTTCTATGGGATTGACAACTGTTTTATGGTTTTTTGTTGGTTATTCTCTTTGTTTCAGTGGAGGGGAAGGCGCAATCATAGGAAACCTGGACAAAATGTTTTTGCATGGAATTACCCCAACTGTCATGTTCAAAAATTCGGGGTTCCCGGAACTTGTATTCGTGGCTTACCAGATGATGTTTGCAATCATTACTCCAGCCCTGATTACGGGAGCATTTGCAAACCGGATTACTTTTAAGGCTTATATCATTTTCCTGGTAGTATGGCAGCTTTTTGTTTACTATCCTTTTGTCCATATGGTGTGGGGAGGAGGGCTGCTTGCAGAAATGGGAATCATTGACTTTGCAGGCGGGATCGTGGTTCATGCGACAGCCGGATTTGCAGCCCTTGCTTCGGTCTTTTTTGTAGGTTCAAGAAAGTATAACAAAAGCTCAAAACCAAACAGTATCCCCTTAATGGCCATCGGCACTGCTCTTCTCTGGTTTGGATGGTACGGCTTTAACGCCGGAAGCGAACTCAATGTAGACGGGATTACCGCACTTGCATTCCTGAACAGCGACATTGCAGCTTCTTTTGCAGCAATCACCTGGATGATAATAGAATGGTCCAGGGAACGAAAACCAAAATTTGTTGGACTTATGACAGGAGCAGTTGCCGGCCTTGCGACTATCACCCCTGCAGCAGGCCTTGTTTCTTTGCCTGTGGCTGCATTAATGGGCATCCTCGGATCCGTTGTCTGCTATTTTGCGGTACATATTAAAAACAGCATGGAATGGGATGACGCCCTTGATGTATGGGGTGTACATGGAATCGGAGGAGTTACCGGGACAATTCTTCTTGGAGTCTTTGCTTCAACTGCCATAAATCCGGCAGGAGTTGACGGTTTGATTTACGGCGGTACGGCGTTCTTTATAAAAGAAGTTGCGGTTGTTGCGGGTACTTCAATCTATGCATTTGTATTTACCTACATTATGCTGATGTTAATAAATGTAATAACCCCGGTCAAAGTTTCAGATGAAGAACAGCTTGTAGGTCTGGATATTTCTATGCACGGAGAATGTGCCTACGACACAATTCATTGATAGAGCCTCGGAACTGATATAAATCCGAATATTTCAGTCCACAGCAAACTGTATACTTGCGATATGGGATTTTCTGAAAAAAGCTCCCCTATCAGCAGGTGTACTTGACTAAATGAAGTAGGGTAATCCTTGCCCTTTATTTTTTTCCACCATGGCTTTCTCATCCTCTTTCCGCAAAAATTGGCACAGGAATTGGCCTGGAAGAATCTGACTTTTTCTTAATGAACAAGTTCTAATGCCACTGCAGATAAAGAAAACATAAAAGGCACAGAAACAGCAAGAAATAAAAAAGAAACGGATTTGAGTGCAGAACATTTCTTAGAACGGATTCAAAACAGTTGTTTTTTCACCATTGTGAAAGCTAAAATCACTGAGAAAAACATAGTCATTACGAAAATAATTACGAATGCATGAGGATTATTCTGAAAAGGAACGTCGACATTCATCCCGAAAAAGCTTGCAACCATTGTTGGAAGAGACATGATGATTGTGACTGAGGTCAGAAATTTCATGACAATATTTAAGTTGTTAGAGATAACCGATGCGTATGCATCCATAGTCCCGGTAAGAATGTTACTATAGATATTTGCCATTTCAATTGCCTGCTTGTTTTCTATAATAACATCTTCAAGAAGCTCTGTGTCTTCAGGATACATCTTAACAGGAGTAGACCTTTGAATTTTTTCAAGGACCATTTCATTGCTTTTTAATGATGTAGAAAAGTATACAAGGCTTTTTTCCAGTTCAAGGAGCTGGATTAATTCTTTATTTTTCAGCGACTTATGTAATCTGCATTCAATTTTATCACTTGTCCTATCAATATTTCTGAGATACTGAAGGTATAGCTTTGAGTTTTTATAGAGAATCTGTAAAAGGAAACGTGTTTTTTTAAATGTATAAAAAGATTTATTTTTTCGCTCAATAAAGCTTTTTATAACGTAATTCTCCTTAAGGGAAACAGTAACAATATTAGTCTCATTAATTATAATTCCAAGAGGAACTGTATAATAAGTTCCCCCTCAGGTAGATTTGTGTTTGGTACAGGAATATCTATTATTATAACAGTACAACCTTCATCTATTTCAATTCTGGAGCGTTCCTCTTCATCAAGTGCATCTTTAATAAGATCAACTGGGATGTTTAGGTTGTTTGAAATATACAGGATTTCCTGCTCTTTCGGATTTACAAGATTAATCCATGCTCCATCTTCAACCTGATCTAAAGTTATCAGTCCGCTATCTGTTGATTTAAATATCTGAAGCATGGCGCTGTTCCTCCGTGTTGACAATGTATGAGTCACATTAACTCAAAATGAGAATAAAATATACAGGTCTTCAAGCAGAAGACCTATCTATACTATCTATAAATAGATTTTCATAATAAAATATTCCAATCAGGCAGTATCATTAGTACACCAGATTTTCGTTTCTACACTCCATGTTAACGAGGGATGTAGAACATTATAAGGACACCTGCAAGTGCAATCAATGCTCCTATTATTTCATATTTATCGGGATTTTTCTTATCGATAAAGGCTCCCCAGATAAGAGACGACACAATAAAGATTCCTCCGTATGCAGCATAGACCCTACCGAAATGCGCAGGCTGGAAGGTTGGAATGATTCCGTAGACGGCTAATGTCAATCCTCCGAGCAGCCCGAATACTGCCCCTTTATTTTCCCTTAACCACAGCCAGATCAGATAGCCTCCTCCAATTTCAAAAAGGGCAGCCAGAAAAAACAAAGCAAGAGAAATTCCCGGGGTAATCATATATTATCATCCTTTCTCGGCCAGTAGTAAATGATTGATACTCCGATAAGAATGATCAGGGCGCCTATGAGATCATAAGTATCAGGGGGATTTTATCGAATATCCAGCCCCATAAAAGAGACATAACTACAAAAATGCCACCATAGGTTGCATATATCCTGTGAAAGTAAGACGGCTGGAAAGTGGGTACGATTCCATATAAAAACAAAATAATTGCTCCTAAAAATGCAAAAATCAATTCTCTGCCTTCACGCATCCACAGCCACAAAAGGTACCCTCCTCCGATTTCAAAAACACCGGCAAGGATAAACAGGAGAATAGTATACAAAAAGCACATTTTCCCGGAGATGCATCTGGATTCGATTTTAACCATATCACCCAAATATTGCTAAAAATATATAGATACATTTATTAGACTCACTTCTGATTGAATAGAAGCCTCGATCCTTCTCAAGCAATATATTCGGAATTGTAATTGAATAAAAAAACTCAGACTGAATCAAACAATTAACCTAAATTATATGAAGAAATTGAAGTGCTGGAATCAAATAAAAATGATTTAAAAAATAGGTTCATAAGCAAAAAATCAGGAAGATATTAAAAACCCTTGAAGCTCGAATTTTTATCTTGCTCCCAAAAACCCTGCACCTGAGTCAGCAGGGCATTTAAGAGGAGAAAAATGAGCGGAAGGGAAGATAAGTGAGTTACAGAATATCTGAGAATAGACTCATTTGCAGCAGTCGCATCCACCACATGAAGGAAGAAGATTTTTATTGCCACTTTCCACTTCCCAGCATTCAAAGCAGAGCTTTATTATGCCAAGTCTCCTGTGCTTTACTCTAAGCAGCGAATTTTCATCTTTCCCACAAATAGAACATTTAACCATATTTACACCCTCATTCAACGTTTTTATACCGACGTTTTTATAAAAGTCTCTTAAAACCATTCTCAGCAGATTTCCATTAAGTGATGAGTCAGAAGCAGGTTTTGAGACTTTGCTGTAACCAGATATTCACTTTAACTCGAGTATTCTTATAAATAGATTTACTTAAAGAGACAAACCCACATTATCAAATGAGTATGTAAACACGCATTGATATAACCGGATGAAATGGAACTACAAAAGTATCACTCATATAATAGAGAAGAAAGAACTCAAAATAGTTGAGATCTTCTATCTCTTCAAATGGATTGCAGATCTTGCTCGACTGCATAGAATTTGAAACCGCCGGATTGAAGAAAATTATAGTTTTATTCCGCTGTATGTGGTATCCTTAAAGACCAGGCTTGCTCCAATATTTCAACGGTATGCAAAAGAAGAAAATCAAGAAATATGCAAGCTTTGTTAGAAGAAAAATAAAGATAAGTTCAGATTTTGAAAATCGAAATAAGTTGAATATCAAAGCAAAATATTTAGAGAAGATAAGGTGAATAGGCTAAAAGGAGTGTCATTGTAAATCCAGCTTATTCTTCTTTTTCGATATCTTGGCCTGGAAATTGGATTTTATAGAATTTATTCTGGCAAATTCCTTTATTCACCCTTTTAAACTAGTGTCACGTCAATGGCAAAATGTCGTATAAAATCGACTGCAACTATTCAGAATCGTTAAATCTTTGAGGATTGACGCGACACTAGCCGATCCAATGTCAAGATTATTTTCTAAATTTTATAATATATTTGTGATTCTTCACCGACAACTAAATAAATATAAAACTACTATAATAATATAAAAATAGAGTCAAAATCACGTTCTTTAAATATATCTTTGTTATATTAATTATTATAGTATTTCGATATTATTGTTTTTATTTTATTTTGATTTTTAATCAAAGAACGTCATAGCCATCTGCAGGACGTTACGAGATATAAATTTAAGGGATAATATAAAAACAAATTGAAACCATCATGTTTAAATAAGTCTTTGTTTATGCTAATTTATACACTTTGATAGTAACAGAATTATTTAGTAGTATTTATTAGTATCCAGTGCTATTTATTACTTTAATATAAATTAAATAAATTTAAAATTTAATGAGATCCTGGGGACAATTTGGATATTATTCTTGGGGGTAATATAAAAGTAAAAAGAAAATCACTATCTTTAAATATGCCTTTGCTATATTAAGATTTGGTAACATGTCGAGTTTATGTCGACGTTATGCGCATATTATTATTTCTTGTGATTTTTATATAAGAATATTATAATATTAGTGGGCTATCAGTCCATATTCTTATATATTCGGGAATTACGCAGTTGAACTGGGAAATCAACATCATGAAGCGTCGAACTGTTTAAAAAATAGATCTGGAAACGTTCAATATGTGTGATTTTATTTTTCAAGTGCGTAAATTCTCATACTAGAGGTCAGAGGATAAACAGATCGGAGGATTAATAGATCGGAGGATATATTGTATGTTGGAAACAACCGTTATGCTACTAATCATAGCACCTATAATTTTTTCGCTTTTATTCGTAGCTGTCCCTAAATCTTTATACAAAGTCCTTGCTTGGGCTTTTTTCTTAGTTGGAGTAGCTACTTCAGTTATGTTAGTATTAGATGGTACTGGAAAAGTTGAGGTTGCTGGATCAAATTTTGCAACATTTGAATCTATTGTCCTTATACTCGAAGTACTAATAATACTATATATTTTCTATGTGTCGGCAAAACATAAAAACTGGCCTACACTTGCACTAATAGCAATTTCAACAGTTTTAACAGCTTACTCTTTTATGAATATTGAAAAAGTTGAAAGTGCTTCTTTTAACATTGACCAGTTATCCCAGGTCATGATATTAATAGTAAATATAATCGGTACCGCGATTATACTATTCGCAACCGGATATATGGACCAGTATGAGGAACACAGGCATTTAAACAGACAAAAAACATTTTACTTCACTATGAGTTTCTTCTTAGCAGCCATGAACGGCCTGGTAATGGCTGACACCTTAGGATGGCTGTTTCTTTTCTGGGAAATAACAACTCTGTGTTCATTTGTGTTGATCTCATACAACCAGGATGAAGAAGGAATTAATAATGGTTTCAGAGCCCTGGCTTTAAACCTGGTTGGCGGAATTGCTTTATCTGTAGGCATAATTCAGCTCGCTACTAATGAAATAAGTACCCTTTCTGGAATTGGAACTTATGCTGGAACTAATGCAACAGCTATGGCTGCTGTAGCCCTTCCTGTTGCCTTACTCTGTATTGGAGGCTTTGCGAAGTCTGCCCAGATGCCTTTCCAGAGCTGGCTCTTAGGCGCAATGGTAGCTCCAACCCCGGTTTCTGCCTTACTGCACTCAAGTACAATGGTAAATGCTGGTGTGTTTTTAATTGTCAAACTTGTACCGGCTTTTGCGGGCACAACTCTTGGAACAGCTATTGCTATTTACGGCAGCTTTACTTTCGTAATGTGTTCGGCTTTAGCTTTGTCCCAAAGGAATGCTAAGAGGGTACTTGCTTATTCAACCATTGCAAACTTAGGATTAATTATCGCAAGTGCTGGAATAGGTACGCCTCTGGCTGTGGCTGCTGCAATTATGCTTATTCTGTTCCACGCGATCTCAAAAGCTCTTCTGTTCCTCTGCACAGGTGAAATTGAGCACACAATTGGGAGCAGAGATATCGAAGACATGTCAGGATTGATAAAGAAGGCTCCTCTACTTACTATGCTAGCAGCTCTGGGAATGGTATCCATGCTATTACCTCCTTTTGGAGTATTGCTTACAAAATGGGTATCAATGGAAGCTGCTTCAAGCAATCCTATTGTGATAGTATTCCTTATACTTGGCAGTGCACTTACTACTGTTTATTACGCTAAGTGGATGGGGACAATATTATCATCAACTATGGATAAAAATGCAGTTCACCATACAAAACCGGAAACCTACTTCCCACTAACGTTCCTTGGATTATCTATTGTAGCTACAAGTATTCTTGTATTTTCAATATATGATTACTTCATTAAGCCCCAGGTTGAGATTTTGCTTAGAACTGCTCCTGCTATTTCAGGAGAAGCTGGACAATTTACCTCCGAAATAGGGGCATTTGCCTACGCAGCAATATTCATAGTGCTTGCTCTGGCCGTTCTGATCTATTTCGCTGTCAGAAGTATGTACACTCCCCGTATGTCTAACTATTATATGTGTGGGGAAAACAACCTTGAGAGGGACGGATTAATGTTCAGAAATGGACTTTGCAGTTACGACAAGAGCAGCGTCTCTAACATTTATCTTCAAGATACCTTTGGAGAAAACAAACTTACAACAGTTGGAGTCGTAATTTCCATACTGCTTATTATACTTGCATTGGCAGGAGGAATGTTATGAATATGAACGATATTTTATTAGCTGTTGTTGTTTTAATTGGTGCTCCTATCGTCGGCTGTATAGCTGCCGGGATTGACAGGAAACTTACTGCAAGATTGCAAGGTAGAGTTGGTCCTCCTCTTTTGCAGCCATACTATGATGTCATGAAGCTTCTCAGTAAAGACAACATGATTGTAAATAAGTCTCAAAACTTTTACGCGGTCGTGTACCTGGTCTTTATAGTTTTAAGCCTCTTGATGTTAATTTTCAGACAAGATATTTTGATGATAATATTCGTATACACCGTATCTTCGTTAGCTATAATAGTAGGAGGGATGAGCACTGGTTCTCCATACGCCAAAATAGGAAGTTCAAGGGAAATGATGGCTATATTGGCTTATGAACCGATTTTAATTTTGTATGCTCTTGCAATCTACCTGCTTACTGGCACCTTTAAAATATCTGAAGTGGTAAGTGCATCGACCCCTCTCCTGGTGTATGCCCCCTTATATTCATAGCAATGATATTTGTTCTGAATATAAAATTGAAAAAATCACCCTTTGACTATTCAACCTCTCACCATGGTCATCAGGAACTGGTTAAAGGTATGCTTACCGAATACTCAGGACCGGGGTTTGCGATCATTGAGATTGCGCACTTCTACGAATACGTATTTTTAACAGGACTCCTCTTTATATTCTGGGCAGTAAACCCACTGATAGGTTTCCTTCTGTCAACCGCTGCGTTCTTGCTTGTAATTGTAGTAGACAATATTACTGCAAGGGTATACTGGCAATGGATGCTTAAACTCAGTTGGTCAGTTTTACTAATAATTTCCCTTGTGAACATAGCATTCCTGTACGTTAGTGGAGTCAAATTAGCTTAAAGGAGGGATACTAATGAGTTTGGCAAAATCCCCATGGATTATACATGTAAATTGTAACAGCTGTAATGGCTGTGATATTGAAGTAGTAGCTTGTCTTACTCCTTTATATGATGCTGAAAGATTTGGTGTTTTAAACATCGGTACTCCCAAGCAAGCTGATATAATGGTAGTTACGGGCTCGATAAATTACAAAAACGTTAATGTGCTTAAGAACATTTATAACCAGATTCCGGATCCCAAAGTTGTTTTAGCAGTAGGCGCCTGTGCATCCACAGGCGGAATTTTCCACGGCTGCTATAATGTAATAGGTGGAGTGGACCAGGTCATACCCGTAGATGCATATGTCCCTGGATGTTGCCCAAGGCCTGAAGCCATACTTGATGGAGTAGTAGCAGCACTCTCAATACTTGAAAGTAAGAGCCAGGGTAAAATCAAAGGAAAGGAAGTAAAATTGAAAGGAAACGAGGTGCCATCCAATGCTTGAGAATGAGGTAGAAATTAAAAATAGCGCCGAGCTGCTAAAAACTGTTGAGGGTTTAAAAAATGATGGCTATCGATACGCTACTATGATATGCCTGAAAGCTAACGATGGTCACGATTTGATATACATCTTTGACAAAGATTACAAACTAAAAAATCTAAGGTACTTTGTGAAACCAGGTGAGAAACCAAAGAGTGTGTCAGGCATTTATCTATGTGCACTGTTGATCGAGAATGAGTATCAGGATCTTTTCGGATTGACTTTCGAGGGTTTAGCAATAGACTACAAAGGCCACCTTTATTTAACGCCAAACAGTCCAAAAGCTCCCTTGGCTTAAAGCAATTAAAAAGGAGGATACATGACAACTATAATACCTTTTGGCCCCCAACATCCTGTTTTACCCGAACCTGTACAGTTAAAACTTGAAATAGATAACGATGTTGTTGTCGGAGCACTTCCCTCACTGGGCTACGTGCACAGAGGGCTTGAGAAATTTATAAATACAAAGGACTATAATCAAACAACTTATATTTGTGAAAGAATATGTGGAATATGCAGTGCCCTTCATGGTATAACTTATACGCGAGCAGTCGAAAAACTATTCAATGTCGAAGTCCCTGAAAGAGGGCAGTATTTAAGAGTTATAACTGGCGAACTCAACAGAATTCATAGTCACCTACTCTGGCTTGGCCTGTTTGCAGATGGTTTTGGATTTGAAAGTCTCTTTTATGAATGTTGGAAGTACAGAGAGGCAGTATTGGATGTATTGGAGAGAACCACTGGAAACAGAGTTATACATTCAATGTCCAAAGTCGGAGGAGCTAGCAAAGATTTCACTGACGAACATATTAATCTTCTTCTGAAAACTCTCGATACATTGGAACCTCAGGTCAAAGATCTTGAAAGAGTTTTCGTAAATAATTATACCGTAAAGAAAAGACTTGTGGGACTAGCTACAATGTCAAAACAACTCGCATATGAGGCTGGAACTGCGGGTCCTACACTTAGAGGAAGTGGGAACAGCATTGACCTGAGAGATTCATCAGACTGGGATATATATAAGGATCTCGGTTTTAAGCCAGCCGTCGAAAAAGATGGAGATTGTTACGCCAGAACTAAAGTAAGAATCACTGAATTATACGATTCTATTAAATTGATAAGAAATGCGATTTCCAAGATGCCTAAGGGTGAGATTGCAACACCCATAAAGGGTTTCCCTACCGGTGAAGCGATTATGAGAACAGAGCAACCCAGAGGTGAAGTTGTATATTATGTGAAAGGTAATGGTACTAAAAATCTGGAAAGACTTAAAATAAGAACCCCTACCTTTGCAAACATACCTTCGCTGTTACTGACACTCCCGGGCATCAAACTCGCTGATGTCCCTCTAGTTGTACTTACCATTGACCCCTGCATTAGCTGTACTGAAAGATAAAAAGAAGGGTGATATAATGGGTATGTTAAATCTTGTTCTAGCAAATATTTCTCGTAAACCTGCTACCAGACTTTATCCCTTCGAGATAAGGGCACCTTTTAAAGAGTTTAAGGGAAGAATTATTTTAAATTCTGAAAACTGTATTCTCTGCGGGATATGTCAAAAAAATGTCCCCCTGATGCAATAACAGTTACCAAAGCTGAAAAAACGTGGGAACTTAATGTATTCAGGTGTATTATGTGCGGAGAATGTGTTAGCGGTTGCCCAAAAGATTGTATAACAATATCCAATGAAAGGGCAAAAACCGGTGCTAAAGAATATATTAAAATATTGGTTCCAAAAGTAGACTCTCCAAAAGCAGCGCCTTCAAAATGAGAATTTTAACTTCAATTTATTCTTTTTTTGTCGCTGCTTATTATTTTTTGAGTATTACAGCCTGAAAAACAATATTGACTGTTCTCCGGTCTAAAAAAGTATAGCATAAGGGAGTCCCCCAGGATTCCCTCAAATGCCATCGGGCAGAAAAAGCACTTCTGTTTACCGATTCCTGAATTTTCTACCGATTTCTGTATATTCTACTGATTCCGGTATTTTATACTTATTCCTGCATTTTCTACCGATTCCGGTACTTCTTTTAGATTTACGAGATTTTTCAGTTTCGATGTCATTCCCCGCAGCAGCACCCTTTAGTTTCTCCCGGCTTCTCAGGCTCTTTTTCTTCAAACATAGAATCGTAAACATTTTTACCGTAAATATTTGTCCAGCCAATTTGAGAACCGGCTGCTATGAACATAGCAACGGCAACGGCTTCGGCAATTTCCTTTTTACTGGCTCCATAAGCAATGGCTCTCTGCGAATGCACATCAACGCAAAACTGGCAGCGCATAAGGACTGAAGACGCTACTGCAATCAATTCTTTGCTCTTGCGGTCAAGTGTGCCACCTTCAAAAATGGAATCTCTCATTTTTCCAAATGCTTCAGCAGTGTCAGGCAATATATCATTCAGGAATGACATTTTATCCTCCGGTTTATTCAAGGACTTTAATTTATAAAACACCGAGAGCCAAAAATCAATGAAATTTGATATCTGAATCGACTTTGAAATAGGCTAATATTGAGTTTAACCGGGCTTGAAGAAATAAAAAATAGGAGTCTCAAAACAAGCTTAAAATAGGCTTATTTTTTTTGGAATTTACATGAAAACTCTTATAGGAAGTTTAGCTTTTTCTATTTATGAGCTATTGCTGTTGTCCTGCAGATCCTGAGAAAAAGAAGGAATGGGAAGAAAAAATGCTCCCGGAAATGGATTTTCTGGACAATGACATAAAACCAGTCAGATATTCAGCGCTCTCAGGTATTCGATAAGGCTGAAAATTGCTTATATTCTCTCAGAGAGATCACTGTGTCTGCGAACTGATATTCAAGTTAAACGAAAGGTAGAATCTGGTTTTCCACCATCTGACAATTATGAAAAACCATGGGATTATCGAAGCTTACAACAGCTCAAAATGGCACTTTTACAGGTTGAACCCTGAATTTGAAAATATTCTTAAAATTGTAGTGCAGATGAAAAATAAAATAGGAATATTTTTTGCAACAGAACCTTTACAACTATTTTAAATATATAAGTCTCAATTCTTGATACGGTCCAAATTCAAAAAAGGGAAACTTTCTAGAATATATTTTTTTACATCCAAGTTGGTCTATTAAATAATGATCTAGATATTGTTGAGAAATATAATTCTTATGACCAACTAACTCATTTAATCCAAAAATAAATCCCTTATATGTGGGAACAATTATTACGATGTGTCCCCCTAATTTAGTAGAAATATATGCATTTTCAATTACTTTTTGGGGAGAATTGAGATGTTCAAGAATATGACTTAATAATATTGTATCAAAAGTGTTAGGTTCTATAAAGGAGTTAGCGTCTGATGCTATCGCATTTAGTCCCTTTTTTTACAAGATTTGATATTATTTTGATTAGCATCAATTCCTAAACATTTGTGTTTATATCTTTCAATATATTCCCCCTCTCCACAACCGATGTCTAAAACATATCCATTTAAATGTTTTAATATTGGTGTAATAAAAAAACATCTCTTAATTTAGTTTTAAGATTATTTTCATGTTTTATGGAAGGTATGTCCATTACTCCGTCGCCATTCATTATACTTCCCCTTGAGTTATAAAAATAATTAACTGAAAACTTAATAATTATAACATCGATAATTTAAGGTATGAATAATAATTACTTATTTAGTTATTTTAGTATTACATTGTATAAATAAATTTTGGTTTTGGTGCAAAATAATATTTCCGCAGTTTGATCCTGCTTTCGGCAGGTCGACATTATAGATTAGAATATTTTTCCGATGCCGTTTTTGGACATTAGCTAACTATATATTGGGTTTAAAGTCGGTTAACGTGTGGCTCAACTCATATATAAATACTGAATCATCTTTTCACTGAAGTTTTGTATGAAAAATGAATAATTGGTCATATGTAAACCTACAAACTGCACACAATTATGGAGCATTATTTCAAAATAGCCATCAGCAGAAATTATTGAAAATAAAATGTCGACGTCGGATAAGAAAAAGCAGTTACCTGCTTTCCCTCTCCTAAGAACCGTACTTGAAAGTTTCCCTTCATACGGCTCAAGCATTCTATAACCTTTTCTGTATCAGGCAGCAGCTTTTTTTTTCAAATGGATTGACTTTTTCTGGAACTCAATTTATTCTGACGTTCACAGAAATAACCATTATCAAGAAATGGATTCATTTGCAATTTTAAAGGAATATGTCTAAAGATTCTGATTTTTGATAAAAGCAGTAGATTGTTTCTTTCTGTGCTAAAGTTCCATTTTCGTGTAACACTTCGCTTCCAATATTTGTTTATAACCCAATTTTTGGATTTGTTTGGATGCCTTCTTTTAGCCCATTTCCATAGTAGTTCCCAGATTTTATGGTCAAGTTTCTGGAATACATCCGAGGAGACCACTGAATTATGATAATTAGTCCAGCCTCTTATTATTGGATTTAGTTTGGCAATTAAGAAATCTTGAGACCATGCCATTCCTTCCGATATGGTTTGACTGATTGTTTCAGTGAATCTTTTGATGGACTTTTTGGAAGGTTTGATTAGAAGCTTATCTTTGTATTTACGGAAATTCCAGCCCAGAAAGTCAAAGCCTTCATTAATATTTGTGATAAGAGTTTTATCATCAGATAGTTCGAGACCTCGTAATTTAAGAAAAACAGCAATCTTGTCCTTGATTTCTCGTGTAATTTCTTCTGAGTTAGCAGTTACTATGAAGTCATCACAGTATCGGATGAAATTGACCTTGGTTGAATTTTTGCTTCTTTTTGGGTATTCATCCAGGAGTAATTTCTCGATGCCGTCCAATGTCATATTAGCCAAAGTGGGGGAAATTGTCCCGCCTTGTTGAGTGCCTGTTTTAGTTGGATTTAGATGACGTTTGTAGATAAAACCTGCTTTGAGAAATTGGATTAGTATTCATGCGTCTTCGGTTAAGTGAGGAATAATGACAAATTGGATTCATTCCCATAACATATGTCCAAAATGTTGATAGACTTTGAACTGGAACAAGGTATCGATTTTAGGTAAAGAGGCTAAAATTTGAGGCCAATTTCTGATCTAAAATCGATAGCCTTCAGGCAAGAAAATTCCTTAACCGATGACCAATGAGTTAAACTTTTATTCTTTCCACTCCAGCATGTTAATACTGCAAAAAGGTAGGCGAAAAAGATGAGCAGGAGCTGATATGGCTGACGAACAGAATTCTTTTTTCCAATATAGGCCCTGAAAAGAATTATGATAAGCAGTGGGCTTTTGAGATTGCTTATTTTACCCAGAATATAGGAACAGCTCTCAGGGAACTGGGGAATCTTCTGAACGCCAGGGATTACGTCGAGGCTCGCCTCCTGGCCTCAGAGATGAAACAGAGAGCAGAATACGAAAAAACCGTCCAGCCTGACTTCAGGACTTCGGACTGCCTTGCGAAGGCCCGCAGGCTATTCAATCGTTTTCTGGATGAGTGCGTAAATTTTGCAGAGCTTTTGAGGATCACAACAATACAGGAAGAAACCGGGTGTGAAGAGCTTCTGGACAAGCCCGAACAAATCCGGAATTCAGTAGACAGATTGAACCTCCTTAAAGAAATGTTGACTGATGAGCTTTGCCTTCACGGCTGGTACTACTAAAATAGCAATATCCTAAGCATACCTCTAAGCTACATCCATAAGCATATCTGCAAACATCTTACAGGCTTTTGCTTAAAGTTCATCCCGGAGATCGTAGATTCGAGCTAATCGTAAATTTGATCTCACAGGCCCTACTAGAAAGACCCCAAAGGGTTATATATAGGAAAAGAAGTTACAGGGTAACTATCCAAGTGAAAAAATAATCAGTCTAATCACTTAGTCTGCCTGTATCACAGGGAAGAATTCAAAAAAGCGTCCGGAACTTATCCAAGAAAATCGCATTTTTGCTGTATAAGTTTTATATATATCGGTTCTGAATTTCCCTGGTCCTTAGGCACCTTCTCGCATTCCCGGGGATATTGACCATTTATACGGCGTGTTTACCTGTTTTTAGCTGGTATCATGTACCGGTTTTGATAAGTGGCCTTTTCCGTAAAGGAAACTGCCGGGTATGCGGCAGATAGCATATAAACAGCAGGTCTGCAATCTGCAAGATCTGTAGAAAAAATAACTGTTAATATTAGAGTGAGTATATGGAAAAATTAGCAAAATTCAAAGCACTTGGGCTCTCAGACAACACATTGAAAGCCCTCAAAAAGAAAGGGTTTGAAGAACCAACCCCAATTCAGGAAAAGGTTATCCCGCTTTTTTTGAAAGGAGAATGTGATATTATAGGGCAGGCTCAGACCGGAACCGGTAAAACAATGGCTTTCGGGACCCCTATTATAGAAAAAATCCCTGAGAAATCCGGAAAAGTACAGGCAATAATCCTGACTCCAACCCGAGAACTGGCAATTCAGGTCTCGGAAGAGCTCAACTCCCTGAAAGGGGACAAAAAAATACACATTGTCCCTATTTATGGGGGACAATCCATGACTCAGCAGCTTAGGGCGCTGAAAAGCGGAGTGGACATTGTTGTCGGAACACCCGGAAGAGTTATGGATCATCTTGAGCGGAAGAGCTTAAACCTCGAAAACATTTCATATTTCGTGCTGGACGAAGCCGATGAAATGCTGAATATGGGCTTTATCGATGACATTAAGGAAATCTTAAAGTCAACTGGCCCTGACAAAAGAATGCTTTTCTTTTCAGCTACAATGCCAAAAGCAATCCTTGGAATCGTCAAGAAGTATATGAAAAACTATGAGCACATCGCCATAGAAAAAGAGGAACTGGTTGAAGACCTGACCGAGCAGATCTACTTCGAAGTCAAGGAAAGCGACAAATTCGAAGCCCTTTGTAGAATTATCGACATCGAAGACGAATTCTATGGGCTTGTATTCTGCAGGACAAAAAACGATACAGGTCAGCTCGCCCAAAAGCTTGGAGACCGCGGTTATTCAGCCGATGCCCTGCATGGAGATCTCTCCCAGCAGGAAAGGGAAAAAATCCTCAACAAGTTCAGGAAACAGAAGATAAATATCCTTGTAGCAACCGACGTTGCAGCCAGAGGCATCGATATCCTGGACCTGACCCATGTTATCAACTATACCCTGCCCCAGGACCCCGAATCCTATGTGCATAGGATAGGAAGAACAGGAAGAGCAGGCAAACAGGGAACTGCTATTACCTTTGTTACGTCCACGGAATACAGACGGCTCACTTACATAAAAAAGACCTCAAAGTCAGAAATGAAGAAAGGAAAGCTGCCTGAGATAAAAGACGTAATTAAAGCCAAGAGGACAAGAGTAAAAGCCGAACTCGAATCCACCATTAAAGCAGAAGAATACGGAGACTGCCTAGAGATGAGCGAAAAGCTCCTCGAAGAATTCCCCGCAGAAAAAATCCTGGCTGCCCTTCTGAAGTATGCTTTCAAGGAAATGTTCGACGAAAGCATGTACGGGGAGATTTCCGGCAGTTCATATGTAGACAGAAAAGGCAAAACCAGGCTGTTCATTGCCATGGGAAAAGTCGACGGCATGACCCCGGACAAGTTGTGCGAGTTCATACAGGAAGAAACCGGCGACAGCGAACTGAAAATAGTGGATGCAGAGATTTTCCCCCACTTTTCTTTCGTAACCGTACCCTTTGCCCAGGCTGAAACCTTGCTTGAAATCTTCAAAAATAAACAGAAAGGGCGAAAACCTTTTGTGGAAATTGCCCAGAAATCCAAGGGAAGAAGCTCAAAGAATGATGGTGACCGCAATGGCCCTCGCAGCAGTAGTACTCGAAGTGACTCTCGCGGTGGCACTCACGGGGATTCTCGCAGTGGTACTCGAAGTGACTCTCGCAGCACAAGTAACACAAGAAATACAAGAAGTAGTAGAGCTCCGAAAAACTAAGATTTCTTGTATTACTTGAATTCTCTTTTTAGGATTCCTGGGGATGAAAAAGCTTCAGGAACTCCGGAATTTTCCAGAGTATATATTTTAGAATAAGTTCAGTGATTTGTGTAATACTAAAAATCGTCCGATTTTGAAATTGGTTATAATTTATCGAATACTTTCGTAATTATTTACTCTCAGCAAAACAGCATCAACATTCTTTATAAAATTAATTCAGAATAAATTGTAGGAAAGTTTAATAGATGCTTATTTCCCAAAAAATGTTTTTATTCCTATCAGAATAACAAATATTCCAAAAGCTTTTCTCATTACATCAATAGGAAGCGTATTTGCGAATTGGGCTCCGAATTTCGCACCAATAACCATGGCAAGGCAAATGATTATGCCCGCATACAAATCAGTATTTCCTCTTTTATAATATTCAAGAAATGCGAGTATTCCAACAGGAGGAAGCAGTGCAACCAGAGAAGTCCCCTGAGCCTTCAGCTGGGAAAATCCTTCTAAAATCACTAGTGCAGGAATGATTATAACCCCGCCCCCAATTCCAAATAATCCACTTAAAATACCTGCGGCAATACCAATTATTAAATAGATTATTATATCATTCATAAAGCCACACACTCCAAAGATTTAAAAATATCATTATTTAATGCAGTAAAACCCAGCTTGCATGTAAGAGTACCAGAAAAGCTCTACAGCCTTGAATCCTGTTTCCCTCAACAGTTTCAGATGTTCTTCGACAGTTATGGGGAAATATTCAGTATCGAAACGTTCCAGATGCTCCTTTACTTCTTCTTCAGTCCTGCCGTGAGTTAACTGAAAGTCACCCCAGTATCGTTTTCCTATTGCAATTCCCTCTTCTGTTAGCGGCCTGATGTTTTCAAAGGTGATATAAACTCCACCTTCATTTAGCAAATTATAACACACTTGGGTAGCTTTTATCCTGTCTTCGCAGCTAAGATAATGATGGCATTGTATAGCAGTGATAATGTCAGATTTTTTCTTTAATTTCTGAGAGAATTCCTGGGTACGGGAAGCCCTCAAAAATTCCAGCCTATCTGCAGGATAAGATGACAATTTTTCCCTTGCCCGGGACAGCATGCCTTCTGAAGGGTCAAGTAAAAGGAATTTTGTATCGGGAAATTCCTCAATTGCCTTATTGACCAGGGACCCTGTTCCACATCCGGTATCCATCCATATCTTCGGACTGGAAAGCAGCGATTTAACGAAATTGATAGTTTCCTGGTGAAAAGATGAGTAGTAAGGTAGAACGCCGGATATTCGGGCATCGTAATCCTCAGGAAGATGAGGAGTAGTGTTTTGGATAGGTTTTGCATGAGTCATAGCAGTAGGACCCTCTTAAACTCGTTATGCAATAAAGATTATTGCTCTTTTTCAGAAATAAAGGTAATTAATAGTTTTACTGTATCCTCTTCAAATTTACGGGTGAATTTTCCAATCAGAAAAAGTTACAATAATTTTTTAATATATTTAGAGGGTTTGATAATTACCCTAATTTGACAGAATGATAAAAATTCGTATATACAAATAGGCCCCATGCTTATGTATTATCATAACAATTAAAAGTTATATCTTTAGTTTTTTGACACTTTTCATTTTTTATAAATCTATCCATTATTAATAGCCTTCAGAACTGCTTCCAGGATCAGGATCCTGGTCTATTACTCGAAATATAAGAGTTAATAAGCAAATTTTGAGTGTTAGGATGAGCTCTTCCAGAAACTGTACTTACTCCCTAAAGGAAATTGTCCATTCCGGTCTTTCAGGCGGGTTATTTCTCAGCATATCTCTCCATTCTTTATCTGTCAATCTCTTTCCTGAAGGCTGCCAAAACTCATAATAACTCATTACTGGACCTGCCCCGAGTACAATCCTACCATCGGGCTGTTTATAGGCTACTACTATCAGATTCAGTTTTCCGGTTCCTTCTTCCAAAATTCCGGTTCCTTCTTCCAAAACTCCAGCAGGGGAAGTATAGACATCCGCAACCAGAATGGAGTTCTGGGACTTTATATCCACATTCTCAAGCATTGGAGATATGTTCTGACCAAAATTTCTGATGAACTTGTACTCTTCATCTGTTAGCTCTTTATTTTCAAGCTCCTTAATCGATATTTCCAACAACTTTTCAAGTGTTCTTTCAAGAGTTGTGAAATCTCTATCTGATTGTTCGTCAAGTACTTCCATTTCAGCCAGGCCGTTATGCGCCATTTTGGTAAGAGCAAGCATCCTGGCATAGAATTCAGGCACTGGCTCCACATACCCCTGAACAGGTTTTTCTTTCGGTGGCTCTTCGGGGGACCCGTAAAGTATGCCTGTTTTGCATAGAGGATAGTATCATGCCTGAGCTCGGTCCAGGAAGCAAGAGCCGTGTTAAGCTGTTTGTCTTCCCAGGCTTCAGTCTGCATGAAGGTGGGATAACCCTCTGGATAGCTTATAAGAAGAGGCTTTAGAGCGTAAAGTTGAGCCCAATAAAGGTTTTTATTCCAATCATCTTCATCAAAAGCTCCAAATTCATTTTCCAGAGATAAGTGGCGGCTTTTGAATTCTTCTTTTTCGGAAATATTCAAGCTTTTAAGGTGTTCTTTTGCTCGTTGAGAGCCAAGAAGGTCCATGATATTCAGGGCAGGAGGATGGAGTCTCTGGAGGATATACGAGTCAGGCGTGTAGCGTTGACCCATGAATCGGAACCCTTTTGTGGCCTCAAGAGTTTCATTTTCAGTTTCTGAGCCTGCCGGAATTATTTCCCCTGTTCCGCCATAGATTTTTGGGCTTTCAGACTTTTCCAGTTCGGTTTTCAGTGCTTTAAGGCTTTCATTATCGAAGCTTACTTTTTCTCTATCATTCCCAAAAACAGTATCCAGAGCTTTTGCATATTCATAGGGGCCAAGGTCGTCGGAAAAGCCGACATAGAAAGCCGTTACTTCGTAGATTCGATTCCATCTGTCCCTGAGGTTTTTGTCCTTGTCAAAATGATCAGAAATTAAAAGAGCCTGTATGGTCTGAATTTTCGCTTCATTTTCCGAACTTTCTGCAGCAATCACGTCCGACTGAAGGAGCATACTTATTCTACCGTGCCACATCATGGCCTTAAAGTAGTTCTTCAGTTTCTCAGAGGATGTATAATGCCCCCGTGGAATGTACTGAGAGTAATCTTCTTTATACTTGAAAATAGGAGATATTCCTTCTTCTTGAACCTCTATCAAGTGCAGTTCGGCTTCGACATCAGTTTTTACAAATTCAGGAACCTCAAACTGAGAACTTATCTGCTCTTCTTCTGGCTGGAGCAGGCTCAAAGCAACCGTAAAATAGGCTGCATTTCGTCTTGCAGCTTCCTTTTCTTCCCCTGATGCGCTTTTATAATCCTCTATTGAGGCTTTAAGGAGAGCTTTGTCAAGTTCCCAGAGGTCGCCGTAAAATTCCTTTTCTTCTACCCGCTTCAATGTCTCATCAAACTGGATATGGTAAAGGTGGAGAAGAGAATCAGATGTGATGAAGATAGGAATGTCAGCTACTTTCAGATCCCTGTAACTATCATTTACCAGCGTCTGCTCTACTGTAAATAAGTTTTCAGTAGTTCCATCAATCACAACAAACCCATTTTTGTATAGTAAGCTCGTGTCTTCGTTTAGGGAAATTTTCTGAGCGAACTGATTATAATTTGCAATTTCAGAAGCTTGTAGAGGCAGAGGATAAGAGGAAACTTTTGCTTTGAACTGCAGATCTTCTTTACTATAATATTTGGAAAAAGAGCTTTGCTTTTTAGGTTCGAAGGCAGTTTTGGACTTTTCGGAGGAGTCATCTACAGAAACATCTTCTCTAGCGGAATTAAATGAACTATTCTGATTGACTGTTACTTCCTTCAATTTTGTTTCTTTTACTGGCTCACTACTGCTGTCAATGCATCCTGATCCTAGTAACAATAGTATTGCCAGCAGGCAGATAAATATCAATGCCTTTACTTTCAAGTAAAATCCCTCACATTTTGATTTATTAGTAGCAGAAAAGTTAGGAAAAAATTAAAAATTCAATGAATCTTGTAAGTTAACTTTCTGCTGTAAAGAATTACAATTAACTAACTGAAATCAGAATTTATTGAATGCAATAGAAATATTTTCACTCTGAAAAGTCTTTTTAAGTCAACATTAGAAAATAGTTATAAACTTCTCCTATATATTTGTTACTTTGATGAATTTTAATTCTGATTGAAATTCATTAAACAGATAAGTTTTTCACCGAAAATAATGAAGTTTCAGAGTTCTATTTGACATCAAGAATTCGCCTTATCTTTAACAAATAACCTTGATATTTTTATTTTCATTGAGCAATAAAAGTAACAAAAATGATACCAATATACATGCCCGACAGAAAATAAAATAAAATAATATATTCATTAGAAGAATTCAATAAGATAGTAAGAAAAAATATGTAGATGTGGCGACAGGAAATTAATGGTTTCAAAAGTATCTGACACCTTTGTAACAGTTGGGACAATAAACAAATTCAAGCATTTCTGGACCAGGCACTACCTTGAAGGAATTTTCCTCTTAGAAGAAATAGGATGCCTTTACGAGTCTGAAGTCCTCAATGATAAAGGTTTGAAAATCCTTATGCAGAAGAATTAAAGCAATCACCTTATCCGGAAAAAATTGATAAGCTTCCAGTTTATAAAAATTTTAAGTTGATACTTATGAATGAAGAATTAAATTGGGGTTTATTGTTACGGATAAATGCCTGGCCTTAAGCCTGTATAAAAAAGCGACATATACGACAACCACAGGTTTGTTTATATCTGACCCTAAAGCCCTTGAGTGGGAAAAGAGGCTTTTTGGGCATTGTAATACTCGGTCAGTAAACCTGCTTTTGAAATTATTATTTTTGATGATTTCAAATCATCTTGAAATAGATATATATTTAATAGTTTTAAATATTATTGCTTTATCATATAATTTCATTATCCAGATATTATTCTCTATCTTGAACTACTTACAGGAAAAAAATAGAAACCTGTTAAAAGGCATTTCCAGAAAAAGAAAAAAGGAGTTTTTTCAGTATGCATTACAGCCTTGGAATTGATGCTGGGGGCACCTATACAGATGCAGTGCTCATCAGGGACTCGGATGGAGAGATTCTCGACTCAAACAAAGCGCTTACTACCTATCCCGACCCCCTCGCAGGCATCAAAAACGTAATTGACGGCCTCAATCCTGAATGCCTTGAAAAAGTAAGGCTGGTCTCGGTCTCGACGACCCTCTCCACCAACACTATCCTTGAAGGCACCGGTTTTCCGGTAGCCCTGATCCTTATAGGAGATCATCCTCTTGGAAAAGAACCGCCAACTCAACATGTGCTTTTTGCATCCGGCGGGCATAACCACAATGGAGAAGAAGTTGCTGCTCTTGACCTTGAGGCTATTGAAAAATTCGCCATACAGGTGAAGGACAAGGTTTCAGCTTTTGCCATATCGTCCTACTTCAGCACAAGGAACCCTGAACATGAAATAAAAGCCAGGGAAAGAATCCTTGAGCTTACAGGGCTTCCTGCGGTTTGCGGACACGAACTTTCCCAGGAGTTAGGGGCTTATGAAAGAGCAGTAACGGCTTTCCTTAATGCCCAGCTGATCCCTGTAACAAGGCAATTCGTGCAGTCTATAATTTCGGATATTACGAAACGTGGGATCAGTGCACGGCTCCTTATGCTCAAATGCGACGGTTCGGTAGTAGGAATCAAAGATGCCCTGAAAAAACCGATAGAAACTATCTTTTCAGGCCCTGCAGCAAGCCTTGTGGGAGCCTCATACCTTTCAGGGCTGAAGACCTGTGCAGTTGTAGATGTGGGAGGCACGAGTACGGATATCTCCTCAATCTGTATGGGCGTTCCTGACCTGAGCGAGGAAGGAGCAATTGTAGGAGGATGGAAAACCCGTGTCCGGGCAATAAGAATGGAGACAACGGCTACAGGTGGGGACAGCCATATCTGGACAGTGGACAGAGAACTCTTCCTCGGGCCAAGACGTGTTATTCCTCTGGCAGTGGCTGCGGTGCAGTACCCAGGTTTTCTGAATAACCTCAAAAGGACACCTATGCCTGCAAGGGAAGATCTTTGCGAAAATATACAGCCCACAAAGTTTTTTGTCAGGTCAGGCTACCCGAAAGGAGAACTGAGCAAGGCTGAAGCTGAAGTGCTGGAAGTCATCGGAGACGAACCCACCTCAGTGCCGGAAATTTCAGCCCTTATCCGAAAAGACCTTCATCCCCAGACTCTTGATTCCCTTATCAAAAAACGCCTTGTCCAGGCAATTGGCTTTACTCCTACCGATGCCCTGCACGTGCTCGGAGAATATAGGGCCTGGAACGAAGAAGCTTCCCGCATAGGCGCAGAAAGGCTCGCAAGGCTCATGCGCATGACGCCGGGAGAGTTCTGCACGACCGTAAAAAAGAGGGTTGCCAGAAATATGACGCTTCATCTTCTCTCGTATATCCTGGCGGGTGTTCCATACTCATCCATAGAAAAGATCCTGGACGGAAACTATCCTGCAAAATTCAAACTTGGAATCCCGGTCGTTCTGCTCGGAGGACCTGTCCGAGCGCACAGGACAGAGATGGAAGAGCTTATTGACGCTGAAATCCTGGTTCCGGAACATGCCGAAGTAGGAAACGCAGTCGGAGCCCTGGTAGGAAAAGGTATCAAAAGGGTTGAAATCCTGATAAGGCCAGCAACTCTCGTGTCTCCGGATAAGGATTTTCTTGTTTTTGCCCCGGACAGCAGGCTGAGGTTCGAGACGTATTCGGAAGCCCTGGAGACAGCAACCGAACTTGGGGAAAAGCTTGTTGCGGATTACATGAAAGACTGCGGTCTCAGCGGAAACCAGGTTGAAATTTCACTTGAGAAAAAGACAATCTCTCCTGATGGTTGGAACCATCCCCCTATGGAAACAAATCTGTCGGTGATGGGAGTAGGGATACGGGGACCGTATGCCTAAAAGACAAAGGAAAGAAATCTAAAGGAAAGAAATCTAAAGGAAAGAAATCTAAAGGGAAGAAATCTAAAGGGAAGAAATATGAAAATCCTGCTGATTGCCGATATCCATGCAAACTACGAAGCTCTTCAGACAGTTTTGAAAGTCCCTCATGATAGAGCCATCTGCCTGGGAGATATCGTTGATTACGGGCCTGATCCTGACAGATGTATCGACCTCCTGCGCATGAAAGAAATTCCCGTTATAAGAGGAAACCACGATAATGCAGTTGCTTTTAAGGTAGACTGCCAGTGCGGGTACAAATATAAGCATCTCTCGATTGCGACCAGGGAATACACCTGGGAAATTCTTGACAGAGACAGGATAGAGTATCTGCAAAAGCTCCCCTGCTGATAAATGAGGAAATCGACGGAAAGAGACTCTACCTGACCCATGCGAGTCCTCGCTCCATGTTCGAATACATAAAACCCGAAACTCCGGACGAGGAAATCCGAAATATGATAAATGAGGCAATGGAACCGGTGGAAGCAGAATTTCTCATCGTCGGGCACTCTCATATTCCTATGAATAGGAAACTCGGAAATCTGACAATAATAAACCCCGGTTCAGTTGGACAGCCGAGGGACGGAGATATCCGGACAAGCTGCGCTGTTTTTGATACAGAAAACGGAAAAGTAGAACAGTTACGCCTTGATTATGACATTGATTCTGTCTGCGCAAAGATCAAGGAAAGAATGCCTCATGCAGAGGAACTGATAGCTATTCTCAGGCGGGGTTATTGAGATTCAGAAGCTAAATGAGAATATGCATAAACAGTCTGTTTATATCCAGAGCTTGATCCAGGAAAATAGTAAGTTAAATATGGAGCTTTTACCTGAGAATACGGAAATAAATAAAAGACTTCATAGTTCAAGGCCCTGAACTACTGCTTTTCTCAAGTTTTCATTCCTGCTGTGAATCCAGGTTATTCCCTTAAGCCCAACGACAATTTTATTGCTTTGCTCCAGGTAATCCAGAATAACCATCAGAGTATTGTGGTTTACCTGCCTTGGGAGCATTTTCTTGAGTTCTGCAACTGTTACAACGCTTCTCGGTCTGTTTTTCAAAGTATCTTCCACCATAAGAATTGTATTAAGAGTTGGGGAAGGTTTTGCTTTATCAGAACTTAATGCTTCTACCATTTATTCGCCTCCAATAGATTTGAAACATACTTTGATATTCTGCCTTTAGGTATTTTTACATAACAAAAAGTTATTGATCAATAACTAATTGATATTTATAAAGACTTATGTTTTCGGGTCTGAAGTTCATAGGACTTTTCTGAATTTCATTGCTCAATATAGCAATCTTTCCCTCTAAAATGTTACTATCTAATGCATAAGCAAGTGATCCATATTCAAATATTGATCCAGGAGAACAGCAGGTTAAAAATTAGGCTGCTTCCGGAAAAATACGGAAAATAATAAGCATGGTGGAAATTTTGGAAAAATCCGGATCACATACTGACTATTTTTCAAGTATATAATAAGTGATAAAACAAAAACAGAAAATATATCTGTGAAGATGTTGTGATGTTTTTAGAGTTTTGAAGAATTTTTCACAAAGAGGTACTGAAATTATGGATTTTATAGACCAAATCAAAGTATTAGCTACGAAAATTCCAAAGTTATCTGAAAGTATAAAAACTGAAGAGGGCGCAAAAAATGCTCTTGTCATGCCTCTTTTAAACATATTGGGATACAATGTTTTTGATCCTACTGAAGTTGTTCCTGAATTTACAACTGATTACGGCACAAAAAAAGGTGAAAAAGTCGATTACGCTATTATTCAAGATGGGAAACCAATAATATTAATAGAGTGCAAAAATATTGATGCTGACTTGGATAAAGAGCATGCATCTCAATTATTTAGATATTTTACTGTGAGTGAAGCAAAAATCGGAATTCTGACAAATGGGATTATATATCGTTTTTATACAGATATTGATGCTCCAAATAAAATGGATGATAAATCATTTTTGGAGATAAATTTACTGGATATTAAAGAGCCTTTGATAAATGAATTAAAACGATTTAAGAAAGAATCTTTTAATATTGATGATTTAGCGACTATAGCATGTGAGTTGAAATATACTAAAGAAATAAAGCTAATTCTTGCTAACGAAATAAATTCTCCTTCTGAAGAATTTGTTAAATTTTTTGCTAAAAGAGTGAATGAAGGGCCTTTTACACAAAGCGTCCGTGAAAAGTTTACTATTATTACAAAAAACGCTCTCAATCAATTTATAAATGACAGGATCAACGACAGATTGAAGTTTGCTATGTCTGATACAATTACTTCTACTTCAAATATAAGTGATAGTAGCGAAAATTTAGCCTCTGATTCTGTAAGTATCAATTCAGATGAAACAATTACAACTGAAGACGAAATTGAAGGATTTCATATTGTAAAATCGATTCTTCGAGAAAACATTGATCTAAAAAGGATTGTTATTAGGGATAAAAAATCATACTGTGGCATACTATTAGATAACAATAACAGAAAGCCAATTTGCCGTATGTACTTCAATACCAAGCAAAAATATATAGGGTTATTTACTGAAGATAAAAATGAAGAGAAAGTTCCCATAGAAGATTTGAACTGTATATATAGCTATGCAGATAAACTGAAAAATACAGTTGGTAATTATGAGAACGGAAAGCAACAAATAGAAGGTATAAATTAAATAAATATATAAGAAAAGGATACAGAGTTAATCAGATTTTACAGAACTTTCGAGACACTACCATTCTTGGAATTTGTTCTTTCAGTCAGTAACAAAAAAATCTGGCCTCTTCAGAATACTAGATTTTATATTTCTTAAAAAATAAATAAAAAATGAAAATCATAAAAATTATTGTATATACTATGGGGATTCCCAATTCTGTAAAACTCTTGATCACTAATGTGGGAGAAATATTATTTCTTCAATTTTTTATAAAACAAATAAATAATATACACAAGTGTAATAAAAATTATGCAAAGTACTAGCATTATGAAATACCCGAAGGGTATTCCAAATACACTAGCAGTACTTGAAGATATTATGTGGCTCATACTGTTAAAATGTTTTAAATAGTTATAAAATTTTGTGAACGTCAAATTATTTTTTGCAAAATATTTTTAAAAGATAAAACTTGCATGATCGTGATGTCGATGTGATCTGGAAGCCGGTAGACCATGAGTATCCATTTGCGCCGAGACTTTTATCGCAAGCTTTTTTATTTAGGCAGCGAAGAAAAGCACTTTTTGTAGTGTCTGTTTTCAATATTTTGTCTGGATAGCGACGTTATACCCTAAAATGTTGATGGTTTTTTAGTTAACCACGTAGTTCTTGTCTACTTGCAGCTATTGCCCCAAATAATAATGCTATAAAAATCGAATCGCAGAATGTTGAGAATGTTAAAGTTTTTGTTTTTGAAAAATATAGAATTGCTGCTGCAAGTGTTATTATAAATACGATAACTCCTAACATTACATTCATCTCATATCAATAGGTTGAACATATAAATTAATATTTTCTACGAGGCTTTTTTCTCTAACATTGATAACAACGTTTATGCTAAAATATTGTTATTTTTCTGATTTTAAGGCTTGTTTCCTGCAGTTTTTCATACATGCAAAAGTGATTATAGCAACCATTTATTATTTCGTTGCTATGGGTTTAAGCATGGGAAATGGTCTTGTTACCAGGCGAAACGTTACTAGTGCATTGATTCTGATATATATCCATAAAGTAATTATATTAATTGTTCAATAAATACTCTTATGCCTCGTATAAGCCTTCGCCCTAAATTACCATTTACTCAAAAAGAGTTAGATTATTTGACCAAGTTAAGTCGTTCCAGAAATCAAGCTGCAAGTATTGTTAAAAGATCCAAGATAGTTCTTTTGAGCTATCAGGAAAAAACGATACCGAGATCTCCAGAGAGTTAAAAGTAGATTACAAAACTGTAAGACTCTGGATACAAAGAGTTTTAGATTTTGGGGTTAAAGAAGGCTTGGTAGATAAATCAAAAAGTGGGAGACCTCAAGATATTAGTGCTGAATCACGAGCTCACGTAGTCTCACTTGCATGTATGAAACCAAAAGATCTTGGTTATCCTCATGAAATCTGGACTCAGAGACTCCTTGCTGAACATATCAGGGAGAATTGTATCAAAGAGGAACATCCTGATTTATCGAAGATAAATCAGGGGACAATTTCAAAGATTCTCAATGCAAGCAAAATAAAACCACATAAGATTAGCTGTTACATTGCTAAAGTTGATCCCGATTTTGATCAAAAAGCAGCCAATGTTCTGGATACATATAGAGAAGCTAAAAGACTAAATGAAAAAAAGGAAAAATGAACAAATTAGTACAGTGATTCTTTCCTACGATGAAAAACCAGGTATTCAGGCAATTGGAAATGTTTATCCAGATCTTATGCCAGTAGAAGGGCATTATTCTACAATAGCAAGAGATTATGAGTATAAAAGATATGGGACTCTTTCACTATTAGCTGGAATTGACTTGATATTTGGGAGAATTTATTATAAAGTATTTGAGCAGCATAGAAGCTGCGAATTCATTGAATATCTCAAAGAACTTGAGTCAATATATCCAGAAGAAAAAATCATAATTATACTGGATAATCTTAAAATACATACATCAGAAGAAACTCGGGAATACCTGGAAACAGTTCCTGATAAATTTGAATTTGTTTTCACACCAAAACATGCTTCGTGGCTGAATATCATCGAAAGTTTTTTCAGTAAAATGGGGAGGAGCATGTTGAGAGGAATAAGAGTAGACTCAATAAATGAATTAAAAGACAGAATTAGTCAATATATAAACCACGTTAACGAAAAACCAGTTATATTTACGTGGAGATATAAAATGGAAGAAAGGGATGAAATGCCTGGGGGAATCACAATCTAAAATGGAGTTAATTAGGAATCGAAGCACTAGACGGAACAAAAGTTCGCACGGTTGAAGAATAGGACAAATTATACAGGCAATTACCGAATCAAAGAGGGCCATCTTTGAGATTAATTCAATAACGGGATTAAGGTATGTGGAGCTACAAAGGCTCTATGATAATCCTATAGTACTTCAGGCTTCTTTTATCGCACGTATAATTTTTTCGATGTATTCGGGCTTCACATCCGAAGGGCTGGTTTTTTCGATTCCGAGATCCGTAACCATCATATAGACATCTGCTTTTAGCCCTGCTTCATCGAGCTTTTTGTAGCACAGCGGTCCGTGCAGCCGTCAAGGGTTAGAATTCTGAAGCCTTCTGATACGGCATCCTCAACCGCATCAACTCCTTTGTGAGCAGCTGAAGCCCTGTACATATCCGGCCTCCTGAAAGCAAGAGCTGACGCTGCCTGCATAGTAAGTTTTCCCGTATTCGAAAGGCCGGAACAGGCAAAAATAAGGGTATTTCTCCTTTTTTTGGAAGCTTTTCCCGTATCACTCATACTGCTGGGCAGAGACTCTCTGTTTTCTGTTCCGGAAGATCCCATTGATTTTACCACCTGTAATGAGAAAATTGTTTCAAAAAAGATTGAAATCGGAACTACGTGAGAACTGATATAATTTCCGGTATTATCGCCAGCTAACCACCCTCAGTTCCCCGCCCCAAAAATGCTAAAATAAAGGAAGCGATCAGCCCAGCTTAAGTTCGGTTATTTCAACATTAAGATTTGCAATCTCCAGGACGGCAACAGTCGCTTTTCCGGAAAGCACACCTGAGCATTCCCCGGGATTTATCACAGGGGTCCCCTTTATGACTTTGACTCCCGGATTATGAGTATGGCCCCGGATTACAACATCAAAGTCCCCGGATCTGGCAAGGGCTCTGACCAGAGCCTCATCTGTCCCGTGCAGAAGAGCAATATGCAAACCGTCAATCGTCAGGTCTCCAAAATCTCCGCAGCAAGTAGCTCCGATCTCTTCAAACCATCTTGTAAGTGTTATTTTGTCTCCGTCATTGTTTCCGAATACAAAGTAAAGTTTTGACTTCAATTCCTTAAAGGCTCTGGCAGTGAAAGGAGAGACGATATCTCCTGCGTGCAGCACTGCTTTTACATCATTATTGTTAAAAAACTCCACAGCTTTCCGGATAGCGTTCAGGTCGTCATGTGAGTCCGAAATAATTCCAATCAAGCGATCCCACCTCTTATGAAGATTAGATTTTCCGCATTTAATAGATATGCGGGTTTACTAAAAAGGAATTCGCTAAAGCAGGTTCATTACAGCTTTGTATAAAATTAAAATTTTGTAAAATCGAATTATAATATGAAAAACGTACAATTGATATATTATAAATAAAACTTTCAAACTTGAGCCATTTTTCCACCAGTATCGTGGAAATGGATTCGGGGTAATTGCAAAGCCAGAAAACAGTGCCTTAAAAATACCTCTTAAGGAAACAGCTACGTTTAAATATGGGTTGCTGGTATTATCAAGAGAACCTCTGAGGAATACCCCAGGAATACTCAAGGAATCCAGAGAGAATGTCTACAAGGGAATTTCTTAAGAATTTAAGTGGCAAGTTTAAATAGCGATTTTAAGCAGGAAATTAAAAATGAAAGCTATAACTCTCCTGAGCAGCGGGCTTGATTCGGTTGCAGCGCTTGCAATTGCAGCGGAAAGTGTTGATGTCCAGATGGCAATAACCTTTGATTACGGGCAGAGGGCAGGAAAAAGGGAAATTGAATACTCCCGAAAAGTGTGTGAATATTTCGGAATAGAACAAAGGATTATTAAGCTGGACTGGCTTTCGGGAATAACCTCCACTTCTCTCGTCAACAGGGATATAGAAGTCCCGTCCTTATCTTTTGAAGATATTGATGAAACAGCCCCTGCAGAAATTACGGACGCTTCAGCAAAGGCTGTCTGGGTGCCTAACAGGAATGGGGTAATGCTCAATATTGCAGGAAGCTTTGCCGAAAGCAGGGGATGTGCTTACCTTGTAGTGGGCTTTAACGGAGAAGAGGCCGGAACTTTCCCTGACAATTCCCTGGCCTACGTGCAGGCAATGGATAAAGCTTTTTTCTACTCTACCCAGAACGGGGTAAAAATAATGGCTCCTCTGATCGAACTTGGAAAAACCGAAATAGTCAGAAGAGCCCTCAAAGCAAAAGCTCCTCTCGAGTACAGCTGGAGCTGCTATCACGGAGGGGAAATTCCCTGCGGAAAGTGCGAAAGCTGTGTGCGCAGGGCACGTGCATTTAAAAATGAAGGTATAAAAGATCCTCTCCTGAAAAGATTGCGGATCTGAGCCGGAAAAACCTGAATCTAACTCAAATAAAGTATATTATATAAAGAATTTTATTATATGAAGAATTTTACAGAAAAAGTGACAGAAAAAAATTGTAGAGAGAATTCCATGAAATGCATTGTCTTGCCTGATAAATTTGATTATGACGGGAGCCAGATTTATTCTCTCTGGGCCTATAACAGTTTTGGAGTGCAGGAAGATTCGATTGTAGTCTTCAGAGGTGCCTGTGACGTAAAAATCGAGCACATGATAGACCTTGAAGACAGAAGAGCAAACGAATCAATCTGGTCCGAAGACATGGTAAGTTTTATCATTGAACATTTCGACTCCGTTGACCTGAAATTGGTCTATGCGCGGCAGCGTCTTTTTACTGCCATTGTAAAAGAATACCTTGCCGGAATCGGTGTGGAGACGACCAGGGAGGGAGACGATCTTTTCCTGAAAGGAAAAAAACTGACAGTATCGATTGCCAGCGCCTCTGCGGTGTCTCAGAAGATCCACTTTGGCATTAATGTTTCTCATGACGTATACGGAAATATGAAAGAAGCCGGGATAGGAGAAGACAAACAGGTTGTAGGCTTCATGCAGGCAATAGGAAAAGCGTATGTCTGTGAGTTTGAGGATATAGAAAAGGACCTGAGAAAGTCCAGGCCTCTGGGAGTTGTGTAATGTCAGCTTCAGACCATACGTTTGCCCCTATAAAAGAGGTTTTCTGCTCTGTTCAGGGAGAAGGCCCGTATGTTGGCACAAGGCAGGCTTTTGTCCGTTTTTCAGGCTGCAACCTCAGTTGCAACTACTGTGACACTGACTTTACAAACCCCGGAACCTGTAATTATGAACAGGTGGAAGGAAGTGGCAGCTTTGAGAAAAGCCCCAACCCCGTAAGTACGGAGGAGCTGGAAGCTATGCTGCAGCCTTTCGAAAAGCTCCATTCAGTATCCCTGACAGGAGGAGAACCTCTCTTGCATGCGGATTTCATAGAAAAGCTGAATTTATCCTCACCTCTTTACCTGGAATCCAATATGACCCTGCCTGAGCATGCCAGAAAACTGAGTGGAAAGGTCACTTACGTTTCAGGGGATTTCAAACTCCCCGAAGCTATTCGGAGTATCTGCCCTGAAACCCGGGAAGCACATGTGGAAAATACAATAGAATGCTTCAGGCTCCTGAGAAAAAATAGCTCAAGAGACTGCTTTTGCAAGATCGTTATAAACAGGGATACAAGATCAGAAACCGTAAATCTGGCCGTAGAGGCTATAGCGGCTTATGTGTCCTGTGTAATTCTCCAGCCTGAGACGCCAATCGGCAGTGAGGTAAGGAATACGAAATTTACACAGGCATCGGTGCAGAACATTCTGAAACTTCAGAAAAACCTGCTTGAAATGATAGATACACGGATCATTCCCCAGACCCACAGGATGTGGGGTTGCTTATAACCGAAATTAGGGAGAATGAAAAGAGCATTAAAATAAGAAAGGGATGCTTGACTGAAATGGGGTGCATCAAATGGCAAAAATGAGATTGGGAGTTATTGATTATATCGACAGTGCCCATTACCTCCCAGGGCACGGAAAATGCGGAAGAGTACACGGCCATACGTATAAAATCGAGGTCGTGGTAGAAGGAGAGGTCAGAGAAAATGGGATGGTAATCGACTTTTATGACCTGAAGAAGGGAATCAAGGAAACCCTTCAGGAATACGACCATATTCTGTTAAACGAAATCATAGAATTCCCCAGTTCCGAATACCTCTGCCAGCATATCCACTCCCATCTTCTGGAAAGGTTCGGCTTTCCTCTTAAGGTGAGGGTCTGGGAAGGGGAAGGTAAATGGTGCGAAATGGATAATTTCTCAGAATGAAAAAATTTAACAATTCTTATCATTCCTTTCACTATCTTACTCCGGATAATACCAGGTTTAACCGAGCTCCCGGCGATAAATTCAATCTGGATATTTCCGTTTCTCCGGATGGAAGAAGAAACTCGATAGTAAGTTTAAAAAAATTCACTGGAAAGCCTGTTATATACCGTGTTGAGATTTTATATAATTAGAGAATTTTAACAACTGGTGTTTTTAGACTTGAAATCGCAGGAATCCCGGGAAGATATCTTAAACATAATTTAGGATTCCGAAGAGATTCCACAATGTATATCAAGGGGCTGGATTATAGTTTGCGTTAGACATCCAAAAACCCCCTTATACTGAGATCCTGCTGTACATTTAAACTCCAAACGGAGGGGAACACATTTGCCAGAAGAAGAAAATCCTATAAATGAGACAGATAACGGCCCTGCATTTGACGAGGAACTCCTGAGAAAGATTGCAGAGCACCCCTGTTATGACAAGAAGGCCCAGCACAAATACGGGAGAGTTCACCTGGCCGTGGCTCCGAAATGCAATATCCAGTGCAACTTTTGTGTCAGGGAATTTGATTGTGTTAACGAGAGCCGTCCGGGGGTTACGAGTAAGGTTCTGGCTCCGCAGGAAGCCCTTGAAAAGACAAGGCAGATCCTGGCAGACTATCCTTTCATCAAAGTCGTTGCAATTGCAGGCCCAGGCGATCCTCTGGCTAACGAAGAAACCTTTGAGACCTTTGAGCTGATAAGAAAAGAGTTTCCTGAAATCACGCTCTGCATGAGCACAAATGGGCTCTTGCTTACCGAAAAATTACAGGACATGCTGCGTGTTGGAGTTTCTACATTAACGGTAACAGTAAATGCAATAGACCCCGAAATTCAGGCAAAAATAGTGGACCATATAGTATATCACGGGAAGGTTTACAGGGGAATCGAAGCCGCACAAATCCAGATCAAGAACCAGCTCGACGGCATCAAAGCGGCTGTTGATGCAGGCGTGGTTGTCAAGGTTAACACTGTGCTAATTCCTGGGATCAATGATAAACACGTAGTTGAGATTGCTCGAAAGCTCAATGAACTTAGGGTTTATATAATGAATGTTATGCCCCTGATTAACCAGGGAGCTTTTGCAGACATTGAGCCACCTACCACAGAAGAGAGAAAAGCTGTCCAGGAAACGTGCGAACCCTATGTTATGCAGATGCGCCACTGCAGGCAGTGCAGAGCTGATGCTTACGGACTTCTTGCTCAGGACATGTCACAGATGAGTGAAGAGCGCAGAAAGGTCATAAAAATCGAGACAAAAGAGGATATGGAAAAAGCAAGAAAAGTTCTTGAGGAAAACGGCAAAGAAAAAGCTTGAGAAAAATACGAATTTCTAAATTAGGCATTGGTACCTAAACACTGATATATATTATGAGAACTTATATCTCTTGATGAACTGCCCAAGATGTAAGAGTCTCGATCATAATAAGAATGGTAAAGTTAATGGCCGTCAACGCTACAAATGCTCTGATTGTGGATATAATTATTCAGTAGAGCTAAAATCAACTGCTAGTTCCGCATCTGTTAAGAGACAGGCTTTACAACTCTATCTTGAAGGATTGGGATTTCGGTCAATAGGGCGTTTTTTGGGAGTAAGTCATGTTTCTATCCAAAAATGGATAAAGAAATTTGGTCAGGAGTTAGAAGAACTAAAAAGCGAAAATGAGATCTCTATTGTTGAAATGGATGAGATGCACACTTACATCGGTAACAAAAAAATATTGCTGGATCTGGATTGCTGTTGATAGAGTTGGGAAAAAGTTCATCAACTGTTCTTTTGGCAGCAGAGGGACAGAAACTGGACAAAAACTCTGGGAAAAGTTAAAGGAAAAAGAGATTGAAAAAGTGATGACTGATCACTGGAGGGCATATGCAGAGTTCGTTCCAGATAAAATTCATACTCAATCAAAAGCAGAAACGTACACTGTTGAAGGGTATAACAGCATATTTAGGCACTTTCTGGCAAGATTGAGAAGAAAGACAAAGTGTTATACTAAGAGTCTTGAAATGCTAAAGTACTCAGTTATTCTCTTAATGAAATATAGAAATAATGAGTTAACTATATTTAGTTAACAATGCCCTAAATTAAAATCTCAAATCAGTAATTTTTAGCCCTGGAATTGAAAAAAGTTATAAAATCAGAGATCTAGAAAGGCGGAGTAAGAATGCTCCGCTTCTCAGACCGAATTTAAAACGTTACTCGATAGCGATTGCATTGTTCGGGCAGGCATCTTCACATGCGCCGCAATCGAGGCATTCACTTTCATCTACAACTGCAATATCTTCATCACTGAGGGAAATTGCAGCTGCGGGGCATTCGTCTACACAGCTTCCACAGCCTGTACAGGAATCGGCATCAATTTTTGCTACCATGTTTTTCACCCATAATTTTATCAGTAAGAGATTTTCATATATTTGAAATCATATTAGGTTGGCATAATAGGATAGAATAATTTAATAAAAAGCTGTCGCTTCTTTTCTGCGGAACAAAGAAAAAAGAGATAAAGGATAAACTGAATAAGTACTCACCAAAATATCTCAGGATATCTTTTAACAAGGGAAAAATGGACAGGTATATTCAGAAGCCATGCTTGTAATTCGGTGTTGATTATCAACTCGATACTGGCACCATGACTTGGGCATTCTCTTATGATTAATCTATCATCTGTTTTCGTAATTTATCGTGAGTTCATCGATAGTTTACTACTATGTTGTTTGTATTACTGATATACTCGTATCAATTAAAAAAACAAAAGGAAGCCTGACATTGAATCTGGAAGAGCTTGCAGAAAGGATAAAAACCTTCGAAGGGGTTACCCGAAAAAAACAGATTGAGGACATTGTTTCGATTTTCGAAGCCGTCCGCCCTGAGTATCAGAACGCAATCGTCGATTTCGGAGACGATGCGGCAGTTATCGATATAGGAGGAGACGATGTCATCCTCTTTGCAGCGGATGGAATATGGGGAAGGCTGCTAGATGCCAGCTCCTGGTGGGCAGGCTATGGAGCTGTAGTTGCTAACGTAAACGATATCGCAGCAATGGGGGAAAGCCTCTTGCTATGGTAGATATAGCCTCTTCAAACTCCGAAACAGCCTGCAGGGAACTCATGGAAGGCCTTGCTGAAGGGGTCAGGAAATTCGGAGTCCCGGTCGTAGGAGGGCATGTCCATCCTGATACACAGTATAATTCCATCTCAGTTGCCATTATCGGGATAGTTAAAAGAGACTGTGTAATCCGGAGCGACACGGCAAACCCGGGAGACCTCGTTATTGCAGCTTACGACATGGACGGAAAAATAGGGCCAAATTCCCTTATAGCTGGGACACAACATCCTTTAAAGAACCGGCAGTCATCAGGGAAACCTACCTTGTAACCCAGGAAATAGGAAAGAGGAAACTTGCCACTGCAGGTAAAGACATAAGCAACCCTGGACTTATAGGGACGCTTGGAATGCTCTGTGAAACAAGCGGCGTTGGCGCGTCAGTGGATTTAGAAAAAGTCCCTAAACCTGAGAATGTAGATTTCGAACAGTGGCTGAAAGTGCACCCCGGAACAGGCTATGTTTTTACAGCAGATCCGGAAAAAGCAGAAGAATGCGTAAATGTATTTGAAAAGGCAGGGCTTACAGCTGTGATTATCGGAAAAATAGAAAGTGGCTTAAAACTCGATATTTATGATAAAACAGGTAGAGTAACCGTATTTGATTTCTCAAAGGAAAGTATTACAGGCATCGGTTCCGAATAACCGGGACCCTCCTGCCTGCTGCCTTTACCTGTTTTTTAGATCTCTTAAAAAGTTGCCATTCGATTTCTATTTTTCAATCAGGGTAATTGATGTTCTTCCGGCCATTTGCCCGGAATTTAATAGGATTACTTGTTTTCTATCCAGGCATGCATTTCTTCGTAGAGGAACTTTTCAGCAGCCTGAACATTCTCAAGAGAGCCACGCAGAGCCAGAAGTTCTCTTTCTTCACTGTTTGCTACGCTTACAAACATTTTCCGGGTTACAGGTTCAAGACCAAATTCTTCAACAATATCATAAATAATGGACAAAACCGTGCCTGGGGGAATTATCAGGTCATACAGTTCTTCGCGTTCCAGATCGCCGTATACTTCTTTATCTTTTTCAAGCTGCTTTGCGGCAATTAATTCTTCCAGATTTAGTATCTTGTGCATCCTGAGGTCACCATCTTCCTATTTTTCAATTTATCAGCTTCTAATCTTTCAGACCAGAAGCACATCAAAGTCAAATAAAGCGGGTAAGTTTTTTGTATGCGCATTGTTAAAGCAATAGATAGGGAGATTAAAGTAAATAGTCAGATATGTTAAGTACTTAACCTAGTCAAATATGTTAGGTAAATAATCAAACTATTAAGTACTTAACCTACTCAAATATATTAAATGAATAGTCAGAATATTAAGTACTTAACTAGTCAAATATGTTAAATAAATAATCAGAATATTAAGTACTTAACTAGTCAAATATGTTAAATAAATAATCATAATGTTAAGTATTTAACCAGATATCTTTTTTGAACTCAGGTTAAATTAATAACCAGTGTTAAATATGAGCAGAACTGAACTATTAGAAGATATACCCTGAAATTGTATCCTTTCCGTAATTAATCGGAGGTACAGAATTAAGGAAAAGATTCTAAGCAGATCGATTCTAGCAAACTTTATCTGATATGAAAATTTCTTATAAGAGGATACCAATGCAATTGTATAAATTAAAACGCGGTTTTAAGCCTGATATTGACAGGATTTACTCGGTAATGGAGGAGTGTTTTCCCGGAGAAATCTCCAGAAACGGAGAATCCCTTGAGACGTCCTACGGAGCTATGTCGAATATAAAGGTCCGGATCGAAAATAAAATGCTCTATGTGGACACGGTTTCCGACAAAGCCGTAAAAGATGACGAAACTGTCCTGCAAACTAATAAGGCCTTCCGGGATTTCCTTTACAAGGCTACCGGATACACGGCAAAAGAGCGCTTAAAAAATGCCAAAAAAGAAGTCGGAGAGGAGTAAAACTCCTGACGACTCATTCCTGTTTTAATGTTCCCACTACCTAACCCTACCTTGAGGTATCTTTTTGAGTATAGATTTTCTGGAAAAATTGAAGAGCTTTGAGATCCCCACCTGCCTTCGGGTCTGTTGCGGTACCGACGGTTCAGTAACCTTTCTTCTGGAGATAATGACCCGAAAACCGGTAAGTGTAATAACCGAGTCCCAGTACACAGTTAAAGCCGACAAAGAAATGGCTGCCTTTCTGGGAGTAGAAGAAGGCAGTGAGATAAATAACAGAGTCGTCCGGCTTTCTGCAGGGGGTACGGTCTTTGTCCATGCAAGGTCCCTATCGCCACTTGAACGCATGCCTGAAACAATGAAAGAACAGCTTATGCGTGCGGATATTCCTATAGGCCGGATTCTGCGCAGTCACAACCTCGAGACCAGGCGCGACATGGGCGAACTCGAAGTTCTGGAAGGGGAACCTACTTTCGACGGCATACCTGTCCTTTCCCGTTCCTACAAAATAGTTCATAACAACCACATCCTCATGTGGATTAATGAGCGCTTCCCGATAGATGAACGCTGGAATTTATAACGAAGAACGAAAAATGTATAATAAGCTTCAAATATACAGATTTTTTTGAAGCCAATCCCTCAATTTATTTGAGACATATTTGGATATCTTCAGACAGTAAGGGGACATTTTCCCCTATCTTCTGTTGTCAGTCGAAACCTTTATATCTCTGCTGTGATATTTTGGGGATGCTCTTTGAGCAGTAGTGCCTTGGTGGCTTAGGGGTATAGCGCGTCCTTGGTAAGGACGAGGTCGCGGGTTCAAATCCCGCCCGAGGCTTTTTACTTATTTTTGTTTTTCATTATATCCTAACTTCCGAAGCTTTCTGATTTCATTATGCTTATATAACATGTTCTCTTGATTATCACGGAACCGTTTCTGGAATTTATGGTGAACTTGAAATTAGAAAAATGATTGGCGAAGTACTGTCCAACCTTGTGCAGCACAAGTTAGCTTATTCTATTGTAGTAAAAACAATGCTTCTCAATTGTCCTGGTTTCATTAATTGTCCTGGTTTCACTAAAAGTCACCTTTACACGTATTTTCAGTACCTCGAAAGTCTTCCAATTGAAAGACTTCCAGGCTTGTAAGCGCAGGGGTTGCAAAGCTCAGAGAAAAGGACGAGAGGCAAACTCTGATTGCAGATTTTCCATAAATAAAGTGTTCTCAAAGCAATTTGTAAACGTATTATAACTCAGTCATTTCAAGCGTACCCTCTCGGCAACGACGTATAATTCATCGCCAGAGTGAATAAATAATTTGATGCTAATTCTGATATGGTGATGGTATGCCGGAAATGGTTATTGATAAAGCCAAAACAGCCCTTGTAGTTATAGACTTACAGAAGGGAATGGCTGCACAGCCGACAAAGCCCTATCTTGCACAGGACGTTATAAAAAATGTCACGAAGCTCCTAAACATATTTCGGAAAAACGGTATGCTCGTGTTCCTTGTGCATGTCATACCAACAAAAGAGACGATGCTCAATGTCTTAAGCGACGAGTCCTTCTCGAGTTCCTCAGTCCCGTCTCCAGACTGGTCTGAATTTGTGCCTGAAATTTCCCCGACTTCAACGGATATCGTTATCGTCAAAAGGCAGTGGGGGGCATTTTATGGAACCGACCTGGAACTCCAGCTACGGCGACGCGGAATGAACACGATCGTACTCTGCGGAATTTCAACCGACGTTGGGGTCGAGAGTACAGCACGTTTTGCCTACGAGTATGGTTTTCAACAGATTTTTGCCGAAGATGCTATGACCTCCACGTCTGAGGAACAACATAATGCAGCTGTGAACTTCACATTCAAAAGAATAGGCCGGGTTCGGAAAACGGATGAGATCCTTAAAGTTCTCCAATAAGGGCTAATACCAGCGTTGCTTAAACCAGACGCAAAGTAGTTAACTTATTTTTCAGGAGAGAAATCTGAAAATCAGTATCAAGAGGACTAAGCTTCTAACAGGAGTTGTAATTTCTCCAATATATAAGGAGCTCATCCGAAACTCAAAATCGAGTCTCTAACTCCTGTATTCAGAAACTCCTGAATTCAGAATATCAATCGAGTTTAAGATCATGGAAAAAAATAGTTCCGAAACGTTAAGGATTTTAGAATGAAATCGGTTTTGGGATGAGCTCATAAAGAAATGTGGATATGTAATAAATATAGTCTTCAAAAAAAGGATAGAATTAATAAAAACTGTAGCAATTTTTGAAGAAAATAAGCAGTTAATTTTGAGTTTTGTGGGTCACTGTTTTACTAATTAGATAATTAATTCTACAAGAATTTCTTAAAGAGTATGTACTCCACTCTTGCAGATTTATGATATTAACATCCCTGTAATCTCTAAAAAACAGAATTGGCTCCGTGGCGTCAACTCTATTCTTTAATATAGAAAAGCCAATTTTGTGTTGCAGTAAAAAATCTGTATCAGACCGGAAAAACCTATGGTGCGCAATACAGCTGGTCTTGTCTGCTTATTTTGGAAGCCACCATATCTCCAATCTACCAGTTTTTATATTAAGTTGATCAGAGCATTCCGAAACAAGATTCAAGACCTGTAGTTGCACCATGCTTCTTTTGCGTCTCTGCAGGACAGGTTAAAAATTCGAACAGTTCTCACCTAAAAATAGACCGCAATAAAAGTGGCTCAGTAATTTTCAAGCACGGAGCCGACAATGTTTTTGTAACTCTCTTTCAGGGAATAGACGTTGTGATCCCCGGTGACATTTATGCTAAGGATCCCGAGCCTTGTGTTCATAAGCCCAACCATAGCTGACACTCCCCGGTAGCTTACCTCGAAATTTCCTTTATCCAGGTAATCGTAAACTTCACCGGTGGTGAACTTGTCTCCGGTCAGGAAGAGGTTGAGCACAACCTTGCGTATCCCGTTTTCATCCCTGCCGAGATACTTTATTAATCTCGCTCTTACCCTTTCTTCCGCAGTTTGCAGTATCGGACACCTCAGTTAATGATAATTGAATTATATTGATCCAGTACTATATTACTCACTATTCTTCTACTTGATAAAAATGTGCGACCTCCAAGTAGGGGCGCTAAGAAACGAATACCCTATATCCTTATCGTTTATATATTTTAGGATTGCCTTTTTGAATTATTTATATAAAGTATAAATTTAATGCTTATACAAGAATTTCAGCATGCTGTCAACAGTGGCTAATAATCCATATTTTATCCGGATTTTCAGCGGATTTGAATTTTTCAATCTCACTACTTAAGAAAGTTCGAGGATTATGAACCATGTTGAAAAAGGGAGAATTATTTATATGAGATTTAAGTTCACAAAACTTGAGCATAAACGACAATGCATATAGCAGGGAAAAACGGAAATGCCACCATTAGGTGTATTCCACCAATTCCAGAGTCTTTTCCTGCCTCTCTCAAGGCCCAGGTAAGGGGAAGGAAAGCCGTCGACTTTCCTATAAAGGTAATTAAAGTTAAGTTAAAAGTATATATTAACTTATAAATTCCTATTTCATAGGAGAATAAAAGGTGCATCTAACCGCGAAAATTAAAACGTATCCAACAAAAGAACAAATAGATGTTCTCTGGAAACTTTCAGATAAATGTAAATTTCTCTAAAATTTTACTCTAGCTGAAAATCCTGCAATCTGTTCTAAAAAAAGTGATGCAAATTAGAAGTCTTTCTGAATCCCTTTCAAATTTGAGGAGATTTCAATCACAGGAGAAATATAATAGTTGGTTCATTCATCGATAAACAGTTGGATGAAAGAATCTGTAAGAAGAAAGAGAACGAACTACAGCTCAATAAACAGCCTATTATTACGGATTTATCCTATACGTTTCAGAAAAAAAATTGTGAATGCAAAAATATTTACATAACAATTGTTTAGAAGCGATTTATGGAACCACGGCTACAGCATTTTCAAAATAGCCAGGCGAAATGTAAAAACATTGGTGGAGTGGTATGGCGCCAACAGATATGATAATCTTTTTCCTTGAGATCGCTGTGATGCTTTCTATGGCGCTTATATGCGGCCAGGTGATGAGTAAGCTTCGCTTTCCGGCGGTATTCGGAGAGCTCTTTGGAGGTATCATTCTCGGCCCGACGGTCTGGGGATGGCTTAGTCCCGACACCTATAACTGGATATTTCCGGAAACAGGCGCAATTTTCCAGGGAAGGGATGCTCTCATCCAGATTTGCATGCTTTTCTTTTTGTTCGCCGCAGGCCTGGAAATGAATCTGAGCATCATTAAGAAAAGAGGCACTAATATAGCCTGGGCCAGCTTAATGGGCATAGCGATACCATTTATATTGGGTTTCGGGACGGTTATTCTGTTCCCGGACCTGTGGAAAGAACACTTCCACGGCCGGATATTAATTTTCTCGATGTTCATGGGTACCGCACTGTCGATATCGGCCCTTCCTGTCATTGCGAGAACTCTCATGGACCTGGACTTGATGAAGACGGATATGGGGATGATCATTACCGGCGCCGCAACAGTCGACGACCTCGTAGGATGGGCTTTATTCGCTTTTGTATTGAGCAATTTCGCTCACGAGAGCTTTATTAAAATTCCACCTTACATGACTTTAATTCTGTTGTTTTTGCTATTTGGTTTCATGCTTACGATAGGCAGGTTCCTGGCGCAGAGAGCTCAAAAATGGTTCAAATCATATCTACCCTGGCCTGGAGCGTTTCTCGGAATAACGACGGTCCTTATATTGTTGGCTGCGGCTTTTTCTGAAGTGATCGGGATACATTCCGTTTTTGGCGCTTTTTTGGTGGGCCTGGCATTTTCCCAGAACCTGGAGAAACGCGACGATGCGCATGAGATGATCTATCAATTCGTCATGTATTTTTTCGCTCCTCTCTACTTTGTCTCAATTGGGCTGCGGGCAAATTTTGTGGCATCCTTTGACCTGACCCTGGTGCTGACAGTCCTTATCATTGCATGTATAGGTAAGATATTTGGTGTGACGCTTGGCTTGATGATTAGTAAGATGCACTGGAAGCAATCTATTACCATAGGTTTTGCTATGAACGCACGGGGTGCTATGGAGATGATACTGGCTACCGTCGCCCGGGATGCGGGACTCATCGATGACCGCTTATTTGTGGCTTTGATTATCATGGCACTGGTTACATCTTTTATAAGCGGTCCGATAATCAGCCGGTTAAGCGGTATCAATCTTTCCGAATTCTGAAACACTATCAAATCTTTACAGAATCAGAATGTATCAATTTCAATTCTTGTATTGCGGATCTTGCCTGCTTTTAGTAGCTTCTGGCTTTTGAAGGTTTACAAGGCATCAATAACTTTTTATCTTTATTGATTACGAAAACTAACATATCGCTTTCTTCCTTGTGGAGTTATATGTATCCGAATTGTGGAATCAATTTGGGAATTCGACTTCCTCTAGATCTGATATCTGACTTTCCGCAGATGTCTTCAAAAAAATAACATTTTTCCTGTTATCGTTTTTGGAGAAATATTCGAAAATTTGCAGTTATTATCTTTACTGAAGCTTAAGAAAATGGCTGCTATAAGTCCTAAATGAAGGCAAAAGGTCGAAAGTTTTGGAAAAAATTCAAAAACACATTTTGAGTAACCAAGTCGGTTTTCAGAAAAAACGATAGCAGGAAAAATTATGAAAATTGAAAGGACATCTGCGGAAAGTCAGTGATATAGAAAGGTTTAACGATGCAACCACTATTCTTACCTTTAAGAATTGTTTAATTTTGTATATTTAGAGCTTGAAGTTAAAACGGCATTTAAAGGTAACTATGTATTCTTTCCCATTGGCTGCCAACTTTGTTTCCCCCAATTGGTGATCTGGTTAAGGAGGGCTCTGTTACAGGCTCGATGCTTTAGCATGGAATCATTAACTATCGTTATTATGTAGCTTTATGCAGCCAGAGCGATAGAGATAATAAGTACAGCAAAGTAAAATTACAGTAAAATGGATATATAAAAGATGCAAACGTATTTGATTTATATGTAAAAGTAGTATCATGACTTAAGGGGCATAAGACGTAGTTATTAGGCGGATACGATGCAAAGTAATGATCTTATTAAAGAGCAGGTATTACAATTAAAAATAGAAATCGCGCAGTTAGAAGTAGAGGCCAATAAACTAGAGACTATGATAAGTGAAAAAAATATGCTTTGAGTAGATTATGTGAACTTTTAGAAATACGGGGAGTTTCTTTAAACGATGATGGGTGAATGTATTTAAATCGGGTCCTCAAAAAATGATTACTTTTTAAGAGTTAGTAAGCCTTATTTCGTAGATTAGATGTGGCGCTAGTGCTTTCCCAACAAAAACAGATGATAAGAAATATATTTTTCATTACAGAAAGAAAAATATCCTTAATTTCCACTTTAAAGCATTTTTGGCCTTCATTTTCAACAATTTATTTTGTAAAACGGAAAAAGGAGCTGTTGCCCTAATTACAAAAAAATATGATTTGTCCAAAAAGAAATCTCTACTCTCGCCCAAATAATATTTTTAAAGTTTAATCGAGTTTATTTTCCTCCAAATTGGAATTCAAGAGTGTACTTTTATTGAGGAAATTCTGGTAATAGATCTATTATCTAAAATAAGCATTTTTAATTCTCAGTTTACACTCTGATTTTGGAAGACCCAATATTTAAAATAATTTTGATTCTTGTTCTAATAATTCTTGCTCGCGGGTCATTTTTATAAGTTTCTCTTCACGTTTTTTATATATCAATCTTTTTTAGTGGTTCTTGCCCGTGGACCTTTTAAATAATTTGACCATTATTTAGACAGTTATCAATCGACATGTTTCAGAGAATATCGTGTGGATTATCTGTTTTTGACGCAGAAACTAAAGGGTTCTCACTTGTTTCTAAGGGTTTTCATTTGTTTTGAAGGGATTCTCATTTGCTCCAAATTTTGGAAAGATATAAGGAGGGAATAATTTTTGACGGAAATTACTTTATAGAAAAACATATAAAGTTTGATAGGAAGCGAGATGAGAAAATGAAATCCTCTATTTTGCTATGTACTGTTTTTGTACTGTGGGGTATGTGCTCGGGAGAGGCAGCAGCCGCGCAGATTACAACAGTTAACCCACATATAGGAAATACATACGAAGTGGGAGCAGATGGACAAAAAATTTCCTTAATAAATTATAAAAATGCTTCTGATCCTACATATACGAAGCTTGTAGAGTTTATTAAGGCAGACAAAACCGATGAACGCCTGTATAGTTCAAAATATGTGTGCTCCGACTTCGCGGAAACAGTACACAATAATGCGGAAGCAACAGGAATAAAAGCAGCATGGGTATCAATAGACTTCAAAAAGGGCATTGGTCATGCCTGCAACGCTTTCAATACAACAGACAAAGGATTGGTTTTTATTGATTGTACAGGCTCTTCGCACAAATCGGCAGGCTGGGATACTACAGTCAAACTGACTGTTGGAAAAAAGTATAAACCGAATTCATTATATCCCCCGATCTATACATATAGCGACATGGGGACTGTGAGAAAATATTGTATTTACTGGTAAAAACCCAAATAGGGAGATTTAAAAAAATAAGTAAGGAATAAGGTTTATAATCACTTTTATGGATCTTGTTTTCGAATGAAGTGGCCTTTCCGGCGCGTTTATTTTGTCACTTTCGATATCAAAATAGTCATTCAGGATCAGAGACGTAGCCGAAATAAAAAAACGCTTAGAAACTCTAATACAATTTCTGTTATGGTAGGGAGTCTGCCTAATGCCAATAATTCCCCTAATATCACGCATACTCCTGCAGTAAATGGCAGTTCAAAACGAAATAAGCGAAACAGCCCTACAATTCTTGTTCTAAACATGACAGTATTTCCTCTCAAAATTTACTCAATATTTGCAGTCCAACTATTGAGTATACGGAGTGTTTCAATCCTTGTTTTAGTAGATCTTGTTTACGAATAGGGGATTAAAGAAAATATATTATTAAAGAAATATAAACATTAAAATAGATGTGAACTTTATTTATTTTTTTGTATGAAACCCTTTAACATTTTATTAATCAGCACACTGCTTCTATTCCTTATGGCAGGATACGCTTCGGCTACTTTTACGACGGTACATCCACATGAAGGAAGGACCTACTGGACTGGTGCGGATGGTCAGTATATTTCTTTGATAAATAACAATGCTGCAAAAAATCCTACTTATGCACAGGTTATAGCATTCATAAAACAAGATAAAACCGATCAAAGAAAATATGTATCTGAAAAATATACATGCTGTGACTTTGCAGAAACTGTACACAATAATGCAGAAAAAGCGGGATATAAAGCGGGTTGGGTTCCTGTATATGGGATAAACCACGTCTGCAACGTATTTGATACAACTGATAAAGGAAAAGTGTATATTGATTGCACCGGTTCAAATGGTGAAAAAGGTATCTGGGACACATCAGTAAAAGTAGCAAACGGGAAAACGTATCAGAGAGTTTCTTTGTTTAATACGAAAGTCCATATTTTCCCGAGTGGTACTGTTAAAAAGTATATAATTTGTTGGTGAGGAGGTTAAAACCTTCTCAAAATTACTTTCCTGTGATTTATGACACAGGTCAGAACAACCAGTTCTGTGTACTCATATCTCCCACCCTCTTCGATTTGAAGAATTAGACCACAGTTAACCGGTTTCAATCATTTTAAGGGCTGATTTTAACTCTAAACCGATTTTAAAGCCTTTAGTAAGGATCAAGTTTCAATCCCTATAAGGGCTCTTATTTGAACAAAGGGCCCATGAAGTCCAGAAGTTCGGTAAGTTTCCCAGTATGTCCTGACCGTTGCGTTTCCGTTTTTTTGTTTTTATATATTATGGATGGAGGAAAAAAACAACGACCATTACTCCATATGTCCCCAGAAGCTGTAATCCTTCAAACCAGTTGCTTTCTCCATCTTCAGTGATGGAATTTACCACAAGCACGGAAAGGATTATGGCCGCAAGTTCGAAATTATTAAAAATCAAACTCATCGGGGCTCCAAGGAACAGGCTTATAAATACCAGGACCGGTACGACGAACATGGCTATCTGAGTTGCTGAGCCGATGGCAATCTGAAGGGAAAGGTCCATTCTTCCTTTCATAGCGAGGGTAATAGCCGAAACATGCTCTGCGGCGTTTCCGATAATTGCCACAAAAATTACTCCGATGAACAGTTCTGTCCAGCCGAGACTTGCAACAAGCGGTTCTATGGAGCCGACCAGAATCTCACTCATAAATGCAACTGAAATGGTTGAGGCGAGAAGAATCGCAACAGATTTTCTGATGCTCCATTTGGCATGGTATTCCGCCATATCTTCGGTGTACAAATGCTTGTGAGTGTAAAGCGAGAAAAGCAGACTCGCAAGATATGATAAAGCCATAACAACAGCAACCGCAAGGCTCAGGTTCTCGACCGTCGTGGGGGAAGGACTGTTTGAGGTAAGAACAAAAACGGCCGGCATGACAAGAGCAGCAATTGCAAGAAGAAGAGTGGAGCCGCTTGCCTTGGCTGCTGTTGCATTGAATTTCTGTTTTTCTTTTCCGAGGCCTCCGAAGAAAAATGCCATGCCTAAAATCAGGAGAAGGTTTCCGATAATAGAGCCTGTAATGGACGCCTTAACCATTTCGGAAAGTCCTGCCTGCAGGGCGAAAATACTAATGATTAATTCCGTTGCATTTCCGAAGGTGGCGTTTAACAGTCCCCCCAGCGCTGAACCGGTATATGCCGACAGTTCCTCCGTGGATTCGCCAATAAATTTCGCAAGCGGAATGATTGCAAGTGAGGATAAAATAAAAATTCCGATCGGTGAAATATTAATAAATTCAGCAACAAGCGTAAGCGGTACAAAGATAAGAAGGACTTTAAAGATTTTTTCCAGTATGCTTGTATTTGTCATTTTTAACGAACCTCTTCTGTCACTTGACAGAAAGCGAAATAGACGAGGACAGGAAACAGAGGGGCTTCTTATAAAATGGGGTCACGAAGAAAAGTTTGTGGAAAGCCTGTAGTGTCTGTTTGTATGGTGGAAGTAAAATGGTATTAACTACTGAGTAAATGGCTCTTCTGAGAAATAAAGCATAGATTTCAGGGAAAGCCTATTATTTGAGGTATAGTTTTTATTTAATAATAATGTTTCCAATATCGTCCCGGACCCCGAACAGTCAATATTTCAATCCCTCTAAGGGCTCGTCACAAAATAATTTAATTAACTCACTCCATTCTTTGGTTTGAATGTGTAATTCCATTCTCCGTGAAACTCATCAAGTATAATGCCCAATTTTTCAACCTGTTTTTTTTCGATTTTAATTCCTGTTGGATACTTATTCGTGTCTAACATGCATTTTACTTCAAGCCCTTTTGATGTAGTTGTTGCTGCAATAAGGTTTACAACTACTTCATAGCTTGTTAGTGGTTTTCCTCTCCAATTAAGAGTAATCTGGGAAAATAGTCTATGCTCTATTTTATTCCATTTACTTGTACCTGGAGGAAAGTGACAAACCGAAATCTCCAATCCGATTTCATCCGTTAATTTTTGTAATTCTGTTTTCCACAATTTTACTCTTGATCCATTGCTTCCCCCACAATCTGCAGTAATTAAAAGTTTTTTTGCATCAGGATATGATTTACACCCCATTAGATTCCACCATCTACGTATACTTTCAACTGCAAAAGACGCTGTATCATGATCTATGCCGACGTTTACCCATCCCTCATTATTAGCAATGTCGTATACCCCATATGGATTTACCTTTCCCAGTTCTTTATCCTTAAAATCATATACATTGACAAGTATTGGATCTTTTTTTGGACGCAATTCACGGCCAACATTCTTGAAATTTCCGATTAACTCTTTCTTTTTAGTATCTACTGAGATTACAGGCTGATGTTCACCTTGAAATATTTTACATTTTTCACTTATATGCTCAAATTGTTTGTCACGATCAGGATGCTCAGTTCCTTCTATGGTTTTCTTATTCGCTTGTAAACTGTAACCAAGCATGTGAAGCATATCCGCAACTCTTGTATGGCTTACTTTATGTCCGATATTCTGAAGTTCCCCTGCTATATTTCGAAGACTTTTACAAGTCCAGAGTAAAGGAGATTCCGGATCCCCACGACTTGTTGGTTCAATAAGTGCCTCAAGATCGGACAAAAGAGTAGGGTCTTTCTCAACAATCTTTTTACGACCTCCTCCAGGAGCACGTATTTTATTATCAGAAAGAGATTTGCCACTTTCCAGTTCAGTGCAACCTTTTTTAATTGTATTTTCAGAAATACCAGTTGCACGAGAAACTATGCTGATGTTGCCTTTGCCAATACTAAGCGCTTCTGCAGCTGCAAATAAACGTTTGCTTTTTTCATCAAGAAAAGGTTTTAGCAAGTTATATTTTTTGGAAATAATTTCCTCAAGCATATAGACCAAATAGGATTAACTTATATAAAAAAATACTCAATCTATTTTGTTACGAATACTAAGGTCTGATTTTAACCGGCTCCTGTTGAGTTTCGTACTTGAATATACTGGCGCTTCAATCCTTGTTTTAGCGGATCTTGATCGCGAATCTATTAAATTGCCTGGGCTATCATCCCAATCATAAAAATTGATAAGAATTTCATAACTATTTCCCGTGATCAGAAACCCATTGATAATTCTTAATTCCATATTGGAAGAGGCAATTTTGAGTTATGGGATAGGCTCATCCATAGAGAATGACGAAGAGCCTTATTTTTGCAAAGGAACCAGTTTTTCTGTAATATCGATTTTGACGTAATACGTCTGATTACTAACTGATGGAAAAAGGAAAAACACATTCAACAACCACCAATCAAAGTTGCGCTGGCGCACCCCGCTGCAAGCAACGGAGTATGTTCGCGCCATCGCTCGAAATTCCGTAAAAGAAGACAATAAACCTAATAGGTTTAGTTCTAGCAGAAGTTAACAATCGAAAAATGGGATTGATAAATAATATTATCATCAACGGTTACCGGGGAAGTTTTCCATCCCCGCAGCAAGCTAGCGGGGTATTCGACTGAAATTAATTCATATAAATTTGTCTATTAAATTTAAACAACGGTGGCTATTAATATTATTTCACCCAACTGAATAGTTACTATAATTTATAAATAATAAATCCCCACTCTTTTTAGACTTAAACTTCAGTTTTTTAATTTAAGGTTTTATTTGTTTTCAGAGAATAAACCCGGTCTTGTATTTGTTGTCACTTTTATATAATTTGTTTTTATTGTCGTATTGCTGCCTGCAGCATTGCTTACTGTAAGTTTAATCGTATATTTTCCTTCCTGTAAATACTTGTGTTTCGGATTCTTTTCTGTTGAAGATTTTCCGTCACCGAAATTCCACTTCCATTTAGTAGGCATTCCTGTGCTTTTGTCAGTAAAGGCAACAGTTAATGGAGCTTTTCCTTCGGTGGGTGTCGCAGAAAATGAAGCAGCGGGTTCTGTTACCACTTTTATATAATCTGGTTTTGTTGTCGTATTACTGCCTGCAGCATTTGTTGCTGTAAGTTTAACAGTATAACTCCCTATTTTGGAGTACTTATGGGTTGGATTCTTGTCTGTTGACGATGTTCCGTCTCCAAAGTTCCATTTCCATTTAGTAGGTATTCCTGTGCTTTTGTCAGCAAAGGCAACAGTTAATGGAGCTTTTCCTTCGGTGGGTGTCGCAGAAAATTTTACTACAGGAGGTACTGGTTGTGCTTGGTAAGGACTTATAAACTGCCCCAAAGAAATTGGAGTATTTCCTACATTTATCGTGGTTGTAACAGTGTTTGTGTTTGTGTCAATTACAGAGACATTGTTGTGTCCTCCGTTCGCCACATATACCTTTGTTCCGTCTGCAGTGACTGCAACTCCATGAGGCGACCAACCAACATGAACCGTAGCCATGACTGTTTTTGTATCTGTGTCAATTACAGAGACGTCATCATCAAAAGTGTTTGTCACATATACCTTTGTTCCATCTGCAGTAACTGCAACTCCCCAAGGATAGCTTCCTACAGGAACCGTAGCTATCACCGAATTTGTGGCTATGTCAATTACTGCGACTGTATTTTCATAGTAGTTTGTCACATATACCTCTGTTCCCGCTGGATTGACTGCAGCTCCCGTAGGCATCAAACCTACAGGAATCGTAGCTATGATCGTATTTGTGGCTGTGTTAATTACTGAAACTGTGTTGTCAGCGTTGTTTGTCACATATACCTTTGTTCCCGCTGGATTGACTGCAATTCCCCAGGGATTGCTTCCTACAGGAACCGTAGCTATCACCGAATTTGTGGCTGTGTCAATTACTGAAACTGTATTTTCATCGTAGTTTGCCACATATACCTCTGTTCCCGCTGGATTGACTGCAACTCCCTTAGGTTGGATTCCTACAGGAACCGTAGCTATCACCGAATTTGTGGCTGTGTCAATTACTGAAACTGTATTTTCATTGTAGTTTGCCACATATACCTCTGTTCCCGCTGGATTGACTGCAACTCCCATAGGCTGAATTCCTACATTCACAGTAGATGTAACAATATTTGTATCTGTATCAATTACTGAGACATCGTTGCTTTCCATGTTTGCAATGTATGCAAATGGCGCCGCACTTGCGATACCCACCAGCATTAAAACCACCAGTGTGGTTATTCCTAAAACTGCGATGAGAGTATGCTCCCCGTGTGTTTCATCACTTTTCATTTCTTCCATCTCAAGACCAATAAATTAATTTTAAATTTGTAATGAAACATAATTGGGACGTAACATAGTATAAAACATTTCTATGACTAAAAAACGACTATCTTGCAAAAAAATCACTCTATTTATATAAATCGGTGGTCCATTTTTATCCAGTTGTTATTATTCCAACATAATAGAAATAACGTCTACCATCATTCTTTTCTCCTTACTTTGGCGTGTTTAGATCCACCGTGTCGCAAAAGCATCAAAACTCAATCAAAAGTCGCGTTAGATATTCTATTTTGAAAACACCAATCCTATACCAGTGGACGATCAAAAAATTGATACTTGAACAAATCAAGAATGGTATCTCCTCGGTAACACAGATTGCGGCAACTGCCGGAATTTCAAAGGGAATGACTTATAACCATCTTCGGGAACTCAAGGCAATGGGGTACATAGCGGATGGAGAAAACGGATATATCATAACCGATGCCGGAAGAATTGCATCAATCTGATTTGAGAAACAGGATTCGAAAGATCTTTCCTCTGAGGTAAGTTAAGGAATGCCTGCACTTGACTAAATAAAACTATCAAATGGGTTATTCTTTTACTTTATTCCCTGAGAATTCACATTTTATCTCAATAAATGAAAAATAAAAGTATTCGATGTCCGAAAGCATATAAAAGGGATTTAGCAAAACCAGGCTGAAGAGAACGTTGTTATTAAAAGCGCTCTGAATGTTAAGTTTGTATCACGGCTGGGTAAATAGAACAAAATACGTGTGAAGATATCCTTTTAACTGTAACGTAGACCAAAATTGTGTGAATGAAAGTTCCTGCAGAGAATTAAGCTGCAGGCAAAAGATACAGGAATTAAAAGGGGGCATCTGGGGGATAAGGAGCGAAGATGCAGTATGGGGGTACTGTGTCGGAAAAACTCCTTACTCCATTCATTTTGTCAATTAATTTCTCCTGTTTTTCACTCTGTTCTCGTTATTCTATCCTTTTTAACTCAATTCTTACTTTTTTTCTAAATTTTATTTTCTAATTTTTCTTCTCTGAGTTGTATTCTCTAAATTTTATTCCCTAAATTTTATTCTCTAAATATCTAAATCTTCTATTACTATAACTTTTAATTGTCGCTGATTTTCCGTAAAGTTTCCAGCCTTTAATTTTCTCGCCAGTTACTTCTCCATAGCTTTATCTCTCAGATCTTTTGGGAATTTTTCGATTGCGTAGCGTAGGGAGGTTCTGGGCATATCTTTTTTGTTTTTCATGACGTATTCGAAGACTTCCTGCCGGTGGGCTTTGCTTGCTTCTTTAAGCATCCAGCCGTAGCCTTTCTGGACCAGGTCGTCCTTATCTTTCAACAGGAGGTCTGAGATTTCAAAAATATCATTCAGGAAATTGCCTTTTCTGGCAGGAAGGATCAGGGTTACTGCAGCCGCCCGCCTTACCCACCTGTTGTCCGACCCGGCCCAGGTCTTAAGGTTTGCCACATAAGCCGGAAATTTTTCGATAAAAGAACCCACTGAGTGGTTGCATAGGGTGTCGCATTTAGCCCAGTTGTTGACGTACTTTTCAATCCAGTGTTCAAAGATGAAAAAATCATCTTCAGAGTAATCGTTTCTTACCTGATAAGCCCATTCGAATGCAATATAGGCTTCTTCGCAGTAGTCCGACTGAAGGAGTTCTTCGCACAGGGTAAAAATCTCTTGTTTATTTTCCGATTTTATTTCATTAAAATAATTTTTCACAATTTTTCTGACAAGCGCGGACTTTACCCCGTAGTATAGGACTTCTTCCTTAAAAAAACGCGAACCATTGGCTTTTGTCTTTTCATCCACACTCAGGGCTAAGTCGTTTCTGATCCTGGCTACAATATTGGGTTCCACAATTCTCTATTTAATTGGAGGTATACTTATATTTTATTTTTTGAGAATACGGGGAAAAATAAAAAGAAATGAGAACATAAAAAAGAGCTTGAAAACGTTTTTCATAAGGGAGATTCAATCTGTGTTTATGCCCGAAGTAAAAATCCGTCCTCAGGAACTCTTTGATGCCGAACGTTTCTTTGAGATAATCACACATACGAATCTTGATTTTATTGAGTTTCCCATAAAAACACTTGAAGAAGAAATATGTATTTTGCAGCTAAACGAAGCTAAAAGAAAGGCTAATTTTGAGCATAATTATTCCATTCTTTATTATGGAAAACTTGTAGGGGCGTGCGGAATCAAAATCGACCAGCACAGGCCCTGGATAGGGGAAATCGGGTACTTCATTGATAAGGACTATCAGGGAAAGGGAATTGCAACCGAGGCTGTAAGACAGCTTGAAAAGGTTGGATTTGAGAAACTGGACTTGCAAAGGATTACTATCCTTATGGATACCCGGAACCTGGCAAGCGAGCGTGTGGCCCGGAAGTGCGGATACGAAAAAGAAGGAGTAATGGGAAAAGTCCACAGGGTTGGGGAAGATTATTACGACTGCTTCCTGTACGCGAAAAGCAGGTAATTGAGAAGAGCTGTAGATTGAAAGCATGCAGATTCTCGAAAAATAGTAAATGGAAAAGCCGGTAATTGAGAAATGAGGTCAGCAAGAGAAAATGAGGTCAGATCAGCCTGTAAGAAAAAGAAAAGAAAAAAATGAGGCATTATTTGAGGACCCTGTTAAATCAGACAAGCCCGAAAACCTGTATAAGGCTGTTCCCATACCAGATGACCATAAGATTATTTATAGTCACAAAGATGCCAACAAATTCTATAAGATGTTTCGTAAGAGCCCATCTTTTCCTGGATACTTTTATTAAGGGGCTACATAAAAAAGCAGTAGAATAAAACCCATTTTAATAAGCAGAAGGTGATAGATTCCGTAATTTTCCAGAATCATGGCAGGAACAGGATTATACTCCGCACCGCTGGGCAGAGCGTAAGCAGTAGAGGTCCAATCTCCTATTACATAGAAAAGGATGATAAAACGGACCTCGTAAAGGTAAGAACTGAACGAACTCCGAATATTATAAACTTCCAACATGAAATCCCTCCGAACTCCTACGTTTTTCGGTAGAAGCAAAACTATAGTATAAGATTATATAAATGCAAGAAACAAACACAAGAAACTAAAATAGAGGTAAACAATTTTGAGGAAGCTTCTACCAAAAACCTTAGAAAGAAACAGGGCATGAAAAAAAGCTTTAAAAATGAGATAAGGAGATCTACGGATTCCGATAAGGAAATAAGCAGACTAAATTTGGTTTTTCAGAATCATGCTGAATAGCGCAGAATCAAACCTGAATCGCTCAGAATCAAACCTGAATATTTTTACAAATTTTCGCAAAATTCTTAAGGGCCGGTTTCAGGCAGGTTATCTCAAGTTTCTTGAACCGGTTTTTGAAAGTCCCTTAAAAATCTCTGCCAGCGTTATCTGTGTTTATAATGTATTGAGTGGATTTTATGTCGCCGTGGTTATAGAGTTTTGATTGAGTTTTTACTACCTTCATTTTTTCATGATTACAAAGTATCGAATGAGTTAAGTGTAAATATTTAAGTTTGAAACTACGGGTTGATTTGTTTATACAGGTTGGTTTGGTTACAGGAAAATTGAGCGGAATCTTAAAGTTTAGAGCGTTATTGAAAATCTCTCCAAATTTCCAAATAGATGATAAAAATGACTCAAAACATATACTCTTCAGGGAAGAATAATTCCCCTTCCCTGCTTGAATTAAAAAACGTAACTGTCGTTAGATGCGGTAAAAAAATCCTTGACTCAATATCTCTTTCTATTGAGCAGGGAGAGCATGTTGCAATTATCGGGCCCAATGGTTCCGGGAAATCTTCCCTCATCAAGACATTTACAAAGGAATATCATCCTCTTGCATCAGCCGACGGGCTTGTCCTGAATATCCTGGGCAAAACATCCTGGAATGTTTTTGAACTCAGAAAATTACTGGGAATCGTCTCTGGGGATCTTCAGCAGACGTACTGCCGCCAGGTCAATGTGCTGGATGTGGTAATCTCAGGGTTTTTCAGCAGCATAGGAATTTACTACAACCATAAAGTTACCCCTGAAATGGAATCCAGAGCCAGGGAAGTCCTTGAGTTTCTTGAGATAACTCACCTTGCGGACAGGTTGATGTGCGAACTCTCCGCAGGAGAAGCCAGGAGAGCGCTTATAGGAAGAGCCCTTGTGCATGACCCGCAAGCCCTTGTTTTAGATGAGCCCACAAACAGCCTTGACCTGAAAGCCATCTACAGCTTCCGCGAAAGCGTCCGGAAAATTGCAGGTTCAGGAAAAAGTGTAATTCTGGTCACACACGCCCTTGAAGATATCATTCCTGAGATCAACCGTGTAATCCTTATAAAAGAGGGAAAAATCTTCAGGGACGGAAAAAAGAAGAAATCCTGACAGATGCAAATCTCTCGGAACTTTTCTCCCTCCCCGTCGAAGTCCAGGAAAAAAAGGTTACTACCAGGCCCTCATCTGAAGAAAATTATTCCGCAGCCATTAAACCATGATCACGTAACACAGATCTTTTGAACCGACAGCTCAGGCTATAGAGTTAAAGAAGAAAAAATGAGAAAAAATTCCTAACGCAGGCGCATCAAAATAACCTTATATTAAAGTCTGTATTTTAATATGGAAGAGAACATATTTGCATTTTAATACGATTTATTATATAAAAATAACTTAGATATTGTAATAATAGATCGAATGAGTTGAATATTTCACGAAAACCCGAAAATACCCTCAGTTTCCAGGGAAAAAATAGGAGAAATTGCGCATGCCAGTAATCAGTATTATCGGGTGCAGAATGTTCGAAGACGAGATAATGCACCTGCTTGAAAAGGACCCTGAGATTGAAAAAGTAATTGTCGTGGAAAACAATGACTGTGACGGTCTCAGGAAAAAATGCTGGAAGCAGGGGTCCCGCATAAAGTGCTCCCTGTTGAAGAAATTCCGGAAAAGCAGGAAGAAAAAGGTTTCACCCTGAACATATATATGCTTGAGCTTGCCCTGCACGCAATCCCTGAAAACCTTAAAAGGACGGTCTATTCAAAAGTGGAGGCAATGGCTCCGCGCTCGGACGGAATCCTGGTCTTTTACGGACTTTGCGGAAACGTGCTCGGGAAAATCGAAGAGGACTTCAAGGCCCTGGATTGCAAGGTCAGAATTCTAAAAGAAGAAAACGGGGAAATAGTGGACGATTGCATAGGTGCCGTGCTCGGAGGCAGGGGACAGTATCTCAAAGCCCTGAAAAGCTGCAGGGAGTAGGAACTTTTTCCTAACTCCTATGTGGGCTGCAAACTGGAGGGAAATGATAAGAACTGCAGGCTTGAGTAAGAACCCGGATGATATCAAAATGTCAAAATTCGTCTTTGATTATGCCGGATACAAAAAAGTTGCAAGGATAAACACGGGTCTTGTCTATGAAAAAGATTTCGAAGCCTGCGTCAGGGAATTTTCCAGACTCTTTGAGTTTGAGATTACTGACCTCGAAGGGACCATGAAGCTTGTGGAAAACTGCTATGCAAAAACAAAGACTTCGGTACTTGATTCCACTGCCTGAGAAATTCCTTTTCCCGCACTTACTCTCTGCCTTTCAAGCCTTTTATTTTTTCAATATTTCATCAAGGTCTCCTGCCCCTAATTTCAAAGTATTTTTTTGTATCTCTTATAGCGCCTTACATGTTTCTTTTTCGATTGATAAGTTTTAATATTCACAGGCGAATTAAAATATAAATACAGAACTGAAAGGCAAAAAGACCCTGGAGGATTCAGGTGTGGGAAAGAATTTTGTAATAATTGCCGGAGAAGAAGCAGGCCCTAAATCAAACAAAATGGGCGGAATCTGGAATGTCATTCATGAAGAGGCACATACCCTTGCGGCTCTTTTCGATTCCGGCACATTGGATACAAAAGAAGAGAAAGAGATTCTTGTTGCGGGTCCTTATTACGGGCACAGGGGTGCGGACTGGAACCGGGGGCTGAACCGGATTACGAGTATGGAGGAGTTTAGCCCGCTACATATTGGAGGGGTACTTCAAAAAAGCCTGGAATCCCTTGAAAAGTCAGGCATCAAAGTGTTTACAGGAGAAAAACCGATAGGGAAAAACAGGGTAGGCTACCTGCAGTTTCAAACCTCTGATTTCGGGAAGATACGCTCAACATACATGGGAAAGGAAATGACACTCGAAAGCAGGATAAAAGCTGAAGCCTACGAACACCTCGGGCTTGATTCCCTGAAATATGAGAGCATGTCAAATGGTCCGGAATATACCCATTACCTTTCCCTTTCCTATGCTATTTCCGAGCTTATCCGACTTCTTGTAAGTTCGGCTTCGGAAATTGCCGAAACCGAAGAAACAACTTCAATTAAAGGTTTTAGCCCTTGCCCCGGTGTCTCCCTGCACTGCCACGAATTCGGAGTGTTTTATGCGCCAGCCAGGCTAAAAAACTTGGTATTCCGGTAAGTACTGTTGCAACCCTGCATGCGACTCTGCCCGGAAGGACTGCAGGATACAATTCTATTCAAAAAAGGAGGAACAATGACAGTACATGGCCTCCCGGAGTGCCGGAAAACCTGGCTGCCCTCGAGGCCCTTGCATTATATGCAGATACGATTACCGCAGTAGGGGAGTCTACAAGGCAGGAAGCCAGGTTATTTTACGGGATTAACGGGATTGTGATCAGAAATGGAATAACTATAGAATCCGATAAAATAGACTGGAACCTGAAAGAAGGACGCCTTGAAAGAATCAGAAAGTTCCTTTCCGAAAACCTGTACAAATATCACGGAGGAGAAAGGATAGAACCCGAAAAGATAATCCCGATTTTCACAATTTCCCGCCTGGAAGTAGAAAATAAAGGGTATCCGGACCTTCTCGATTCCCTTGTAGCTCTTGAGCATATAATAAAGAACAGTATTCTGGAAGGGCATATGCAAGAAGGAATCAGGGTAATCTGTTTCCTTGTTACTGCAGAGGGACCAAAAACAAATCTTCCTGCAGGATTTCCTGTCAACCTGCCAAAAGAAATACTTGTAGGAAGCGAACTGAGGATTCAGCAGATGATCGAGGAGAGAGGACTGGATTTTTCGAAAATGGTAAGAGGAAAACGCTCGGTTGCAGCCCTTCTGTACCCACAGATTCTTTCAGTATCCGATGGAGGACTCGGTATGGAAGTTGAGGAATTTATGGCAGGTTGCTGTGCAGGCATTTTTCCCTCGCGCTATGATCCCTTTCTACTCACAGGGCTTGAAGCCGGAAAAGAGGGAACCCCGAGCGTGGTCAGTCGGGTTTGCGGTTTCAGCGACGCCATAAAGACAATCGAGTCCCTTATAGAAGTACTCGGGGGAGTGATAGTCGTGGATAACATAGACCTCTCCTATTATGAGACAGTCCTTGATTATGCCCTGGCAGTCAGCTATTTCACACGGAATTTCATAGATGACAGGGTAAAGTACAAACTCCTCTGCAGGGAAGCCTTTCTCCTCGCAAAAGATATGGACTGGAAAGTTCCTACTGAACAGTATTATGAACTTATAAGCGGGGCTCGCTTCTGCAAACAGTAAAATGCTGCAGAAGAGAAAAAGGATACTTAAAAGTGTTAGAAAAGAAGTTTGTCAGGAGAGAAGAGAAAGAAAAAAGATAACGAAAGAGGAAAAAGAAATATAATGAGGTTTTCCTGAAATGCCAGAAATCAGAAAGCATTATTTTCTTTCCGAGTACTGCATAATTGCAGAAGAAAGAGCTAAAAGACCTTCGGACTTTGCAGGCGCAGCTGAAGATTCCGGGAAAAGCGGCTCTGAAAACTGTATTTTTTGTAGGGGAGCAGAGGACAAAACCCCCTTGCTACTGCAGTATATAAAAATAGGAAAATCTTTGTCGACACTTCCGAAGAAAGGATACGCAACTGGGATTTCCGCTGCTTTCCGAACCTTTACCCTGCCCTCTCACCTGTTCCGGACCCTCCAGAACCTCCGGAAATTGGCTTGCATACGGAACCAGGGTACGGCTTTCATGAAGTTATCGTAGAGTCGCCTTTACATGAGAGAAGACTTGAGGGTTTTTCCGATCATGAACTCTCAGGGCTCATGCATGTCTATAAAGACCGCACATGCAACTACATAACCCGTGAAAAAAATACTCTACGTCTCCCTATTCAAAAATTCCGGAAAAGCAGCAGGTGCTTCCATAAACCATTCTCACAGCCAGCTCCTTGCCCTGCCGTTTTGTCCTTCCCCACTGGAGAGGGAATTGAAGGCTATCAGGGAAAAAGAAAGATGCCCCTATTGTGCTATGTTTGATAAGGAAAAGACTTCTTCCCGCCTGATATTTGAGAACAGCGAATGCATAGCTTTCACTCCTTATTCTTCAATGGGGCCATTTGAAGTATGGATCCTTCCCAGGAAACATGTCAGTTTTCTTGGAGATTGCAAGGACAAAACTCTTTTTGCCCTCGGAGACATTCTAAGAGACGTCCTCAAAAGTTATGGGAAAGTCCTTGGAAACCTGCCTTTCAATCATATGTTTTACCAGCTTTTCAGAACTCCCGAATATCACCTGAACCTTCGGCTACTTCCGAGACTTACTATTAATGCGGGTTTTGAACTGAATACAGGAACTTACATCAATACGGTTTCCCCGGAAAGGGCAGCCTCTTACCTGAGGGGAGACTTTACGCCCGAAAAATGAGCCTGTATGAGAAATAAGCTCAAGAGAGGAAAGATTTTATTATTTCCACTTAAAAAAGTATAAAAAATTCACAGATATATTTATCTACCATTAAAAGAAAATGAAGTTAAGGAAGTATAGAGACCGTATCCTTAATACGAAAACCGCCTTCGTACCACGTAAATAAGGTTATACCCCTTTTACCATTATATAGCAATCGAAGGTTTAAAAGGCGCATGTAGGGTTATAGCAGGACTATCGCGATCTGAATTAGTAAACTGGAGGATGTAATGATTACAAAAGGAAAGAGGAAGCCTGCATTCTTCTTCACTGATGTCCTAAACTCTCATTTTGACAAAAAGGAATAAGTGAGCCTATGAAAAAGATTCGAATAGGAATGTTTACCTGGGAAAGTTTGTATTCGATACGTGTAGGAGGAATCTCACCCCATGTATCCGAACTCTCTGATGCTCTTGCAGCAGAAGGACATGAGGTCCACCTGTTTACACGAGGCCGTGAAAACAACGATGAGATCATCAATGGGGTCCATTATCATAGGATTGCCTGTGATCAAAACGGGGGAATAATAGAACAGATGAACCGGATGTGCGAAGGTATGTATTGCCGGTTCCTGGACGTGAGAAAAAATGTAGGAAAATTTGATGTTCTTCATGGGCATGACTGGCATCCGGTAAATGTTCTCTGCAGGATAAAAGCCCAATTTGGGCTGCCCTTTGTGCTAACCTTCCACAGTACTGAATGGGGACGCAATGGAAATCGCCATGGGGACTGGTGGGAAGCAAAGGAAATATCACACCGAGAGTGGCTCGGAGGATACGAATCTTCGGACGTGATTACGACCTCTACGGTATTGAAGAAAGAAATCCAGCATATCTACAAAATTCCCGATTATAAACTATGGGAAATCCCTAACGGTATAAACTTGGGAAAAATAAAAAGACAAATCAACCCTGGAAATGTGAAAAAACACTACGGTATCCACCCATGTCTACCAGTTGTGCTTTTCACGGGAAGGATGTCCTATCAGAAAGGGCCTGACCTGCTTTTGGAAGCTGCGGCAAAAGTCCTGAAGAAAAGGGATGCCCAATTTGTGCTCATAGGTGAAGGGGACATGCGCTCTCAGTGTGAAAATCAGGCCCATAAACTTGGCATCGGAAATTCATGCAACTTCCTTGGATATGCCCCGGATGACACTGTAATAGACTGGTTCAACGCCTGCGACCTTGTGTGTGTGCCCAGTCGGAACGAGCCCTTCGGAATCGTGGTGCTTGAAGCCTGGGACGCAAAGAAACCGGTAGTTGCAAGCGATGCAGTCGCTCTTGTGGAGAATTTCAAGACAGGAATTGTTGCTCATAAAGAACCCTCTTCTCTAGCCTGGGGCCTCAATTACGTCCTTGAAGGGCTTGGCCATAACAGAATGGGGGAAAAAGGAAACGATCTCCTCAAAAAGAGATACAACTGGAAAACAATAGCTGAAAAAACTCTTGAAGTATACGAAAAGGTAATTGAAAAGCAAGAATCAGGACAGAAGAAACTGGTCGAAAAGCAAGAATCAGGACAGAAGAAACTGGTCGAAAAGCAAGAATCAGGACAGAAGAAACTGGTCGAAAAGCAAGAATCAGGGAAATGCTGCGCATCAAAGCTTGAAAATATTGAACAAGCTTTTTAATATTTAAAATAAGATTTAATTTTTATAAATTTAAAAGGACTTCCGCATTCCAGAAAAACTGGAAAGGGAATCCTTTGTTTACAGAAGAATTGTTTAGGCAGCGTCCTCATCATCTTCTTCGTCAAATTCCTTGTAACTGTCGCTTCCTACCATTGCAGCCGAGATAGAATCAATCCCGTCAAGCCATTCTGCAACAATGCCGTAGGGAAGTTCGGCCATAACCTCTTCGGGCAGGCTTTTCCCTTTAAGTACGATTGCACCGCACTGTGCAGTATAATCGAGGGCAAGTTCAAGGTTGTCCGAAGATTCAGCGTCAATAGCTGCTTTTACAAGTTCTTCAATGTTTGATCCTTCGTCATAGTCACCCATAATATAGCATTCAAAGGCGACAAGCGCCCCCATAAGAGAGGTCTGGATCGAGTCTATCATAAGGTCGATATCTTCGGAAATAGGTTCGACCTCTGAAAGTACGATGTCCCGGATCTCCGCCAGAATCTCCAGAGCTTTTTCTCTGGAGAGCATACCTTTTTCAAAGCGTGCGGTGAATTTTAGGCAGGCAAGGATAACATCATCAACCATATTGACGAAGATGGCACTTTCCTTTCCGGCTTCTTCTTCCGACTCCTTGATTTGGAAACCGCTCTCTTTTGCCCTTCCGAGCCAGTTTTCCCAGCGCTTTTGGGTATAAAATTCAGAGGGGACCTGGTTCATTTCCTTTTCAGGCACTTATAACACCACTTCAACCTTTTGTATTTATTAATAATCAATCTTACTATTACTAAAATATGTTTGTTTACATTTACCAGGCCAGTTTCACCTTTTTCAGAGAATAGTTGGCTTCGCACTTGGAATCAAGGCTTTCGAGAACCTCTACAATTTTGCATTTGTCTCCTTTTGAAAGCCCTTCAGGGTGACAGACCTCATACACCCCGCACTCCCTCTTGCCGCACTTTGGAGGCTCATACATAATTTTTGCCCCATCAACTGCCTTTCTTGACTCTATTGTGGTCAGGATAGGAGCCCTGCTAACGTCCACGGCCAGTACACCACTATCATGCAGGAAACATTCATGAATATCATTGTTCCTGATTCTCTCGACCCTGTACCTGCGTTCTGGTTCAAGGTTAAGGCAGGTATTCTTTAGCCGGCATTTTTTGCATTCAGGCATCTCACCCTTGAATATGAATTCCAGCCCTTCCCTTGCAAGCCGTGATCCGATAAGTGTTATTTTGTTATCGCTTTCTGTCATAATAACTCTTCCATTTGATTGTTTTCGGGCCTGTGCCCCGTCTCTCAGGGATGTCTGGAGCTTATCCCGAAATAATTTGAAATTCAATACTGAATTCGATTTGTAATACTTTTTAATTGGGAATTAAGTGATTCCGGATTAACCGAGTTTCCTTTAGCCGGATATGAGCCACTGGATTATTAAATGAAATCTTAACTCCAGACTTAAGCTCTGTACTTTAAACAAACACTGTTAAACAAACACTGATTTTCTACTTTAGCCTGAACAAGAATAACTTTTCAACTTATGACCTTTGTGATTCTTGCAACTTTCTCAGCAGCCGATAGAGTAAGGCCGCTCCCGAGAATTGTATAACGCTCAGGGCGAATGCTGTGTGCATGTAACAGGGCTTCAATTATATATTTATCTTCTATACCCAGTTCTTCTGCAGTTACAGGAGCCCCTATCTTTTTTAAGGCTTCCCTGATTTCCTGCCAGTTTCCCCCATGGAGGTACATCATCATAATCGTGCCAACACCACATTGTTCTCCATGAAGTGCGGATTTTGGGGCTATCCTGTCAAGGGCATGGCTAAACATATGTTCGGAGCCTGAAGCAGGTCTTGAAGAGCCTGCAATACTCATTGCAACCCCATTCGAGACCAGAGCCTTTACTACAAGCCTTGCCGACGTCTCGTGCTGGGGCTTTATCGAATCTGCATACTCGATAATTACCCTGGCAGCCATACGGGAGAGGGCTGCAGCATATTCCCCAAAATATTCATTCCTGAGCCTGCTTGCAAGTTCCCAGTCCATTACTGCCGTATAATTGGAAATTATATCTCCACAGCCAGCTGCAAGGAAACGGAAAGGAGCTGCAGAAATAATTTCCGTGTCTGCGATGACTGCAATCGGAGCCTGGGCCTGTACAGACGTACTCTTTCCATTGTCCACAATTGAGGCGCGGGAAGATGCAATACCATCATGAGAAGCTGCAGTCGGCACGCTGATAAAAGGAAGTTCCAGCCGGGTAGAAGCAAGTTTCGCAAGGTCAATAGACCTGCCGCTTCCAACTCCAAGGAGAAAAGTCGCTTCTATTTCAAGGGCTTTTTCCATGACCTTTTCAACTTCCTCCATCGTAGCTTTGCACGTTATAACTGTTTCCGCGCTGCTGCCCGCGCTTTCAAGGAAGTTACTAACTTTTCTGCCTGCAATATCCCACGTAGTGCTTCCGGTCACGATCAGCGCATTTCCTTTCAGTTTCAGGTCCCTGCAGACATATCCAACTTCCTCAAGCACGCCATGCCCTACGAGCACATCTCTGGGAAGCTGCATCCATTTTGCGCTGTTTTTGTCGATAGTCAATTTCATACCCGCATATATATTTGATCATGATAGATGGTAAATTGGCTCTTGTAAACCCGAATATACGCAAGAAGTTACACATAATCCAGTTGTTGGAGGTTATTTGTTTACCAGTAGATTAACATATATCAATCTTTATGACAGATAGCTCAATCCGCAGATTGTACTTCACACCGACAGGTTCCGATTATCAGCAGACTACAGTATATCAGGCACATAAATTAATATGCAAACTTAATTCATTAACTTACTTCGGGTCAGTTCCAGTGTGGCGCATGTTTCAAGTTGCTTATCAGAATTTGCTTAGAACTCATTCAGATAATTCTCCATGCTTACGTCATTATATTATGTGTGCACATGCTATTAGGAGCTATATAAATAATTATAAAAATTGAGTAATATATTAATATTAATCTTTATTATCAACCTTTATAATACTGTTAGCCTTTATTGAGATAAAACCTTCCGGAAAGAAATATCTGCCATTAAAACGAACACCGCACGCTAGAGATAAAATACTACCTTCTTGATTAAGAAAGTAAGTTCGACTTATACACAGTAAGTATTAATTGTATTAGGATATTGCCATTTTGAATGAGTGATAAGATGAGTTTTTTAATCGATAAAATATCACAATTTATCAGTACCTATTATCTTGATCCCATAAGGGGTGACGAAGGGTATAATCCCGTAAACACCTTTACCTGGGCAGTGATACTGGGTATTTGTATATTCGGGGTTTTCAGGCTTCTCGAGAAATTGAAGGTAAAAATCACACCGCGTTTTATTGTTTCTGTCCTGCCTTTCGTGCTTGCGGGCTCTTCCCTGCGCGTACTTGAGGATTCTCCTGCAGGCATAATTCATCCGCCATTAACCTATCTTCTCATAACTCCCAATATTTACTTTTTGGTTTTTGCGGTAACCTTAAGCTGCCTCTGGCTTTCCATCAGGCTGCAAAGAGCAAAGCTGGTAAAGGATTTTCATGTAATCTTTGCAGGCCTGGGACTGATATGGTTCTTCGTAAACCTCATTATCCTCCTTCATTTCGAGAACATCGTAGCCCCCTACGTCCCCCTATTCGTACTTGGGGCAGGAACAGGCCTGACCTTTGCCTTTTACCTTGTCGCCCGTCATTTCAAATCCTCAATATTCACCGATCCCCTTAACCTTTCCATCCTGCTGGCCCATTTTATGGATGCTTCTTCAACGTACATAGGAGTAGATATGCTGGGATACTTTGAAAAACATGTAGTGCCCACTTATCTTATCGAGCTGACTGGCACCGCATTGGTTATGTATCCATTGAAACTTATTATCTTTACAGGGGTTATTTACATGCTTGACACTCAATTTGAGGATGATAAACGTTCTCAGGACCTCAAAATGCTAATTAAAATGGTCATTTTGATCCTTGGGCTTTCCCCTGCAACCCGGAACACTATCCGGATGATGCTGGGAATCTGAGACAAAATAGATATGTACGGGCGCTGCGGTTCGAATTAAGATCAAGCGAGATGAAAATCACTGGTGGGGATAAGTATGGAAAGAGAGGAAGATTCTGATTTAGGGGAGAAACAAGCGAGAGTACAGACAGAAACTCCTGAAGGGGAGATAGAAAATAGGGGATACGCTAGAGAAGAAAAAGACTTTCTTACCGGAAACAGGGTAGTAGAAGTCTGGTCAGAAGGCGGAAAAAGCTCAAAAAAGGATTTACCGGGTACTTACACCTTATTTGGCCTTATTTCCTTTTCATAACCTTTGTATTCTTCGCATCCCTCATTGCAGGCTATGTCTCAGTTGCAAGTTTCCCTGATATGGCTGATAACCTGATTAAAAGTTTTAGTTCCCGATTCGGGCCGCTCCAGGAAATGAAGCCTCTTTATATATTGTTTGTTATCTTTCTCAACAACGCCTTTGTAAGCCTGCTTTCTCTGGTACTCGGGCTGGCGCTGGGAGTTCTTTCAATACTATTTATCGCCTTTAACGGATATATAGTGGGAGTGATCTCGAATATCGTAGCACAACAAAAAGGACTGCTCTTCATTGTTCTTGCCCTTCTCCCTCACGGGATCATAGAATTACCTATGGTTTTCCTGTCCGCAAGCATAGGACTTCGGCTCGGACTCCAGGTATTTTCTGCCCTTATAGGCAGACCGACACAGATTAAAAAGGAGTTTAAGGAAGGGCTTCAGTTTTATTTCCACTGGATCCTGCCTCTTCTTTTCGTTGCAGCAGTAATTGAGACTTTTATTACCCCGCTTATCCTGGGTCTAATTTAAGGAGCTCGAAGAACTAACTAGTGTCGCGTCAACGGTAAAATGTCGTATAAAATCGATTGCAACTGTTCAGAATTGTTAAATCTTTGAGGAGTGACGCGACACTGGACAAACAGAAAAGGTTCAAAAACCTTTTTTGGTCTACCCTTCATTATATAAATGATTACTTCTATTAGAAAGGGTTTTAATAGGTAAAGCCTTTAATGAGAAAAAACCCTATCAGGATTTCTATTTCATAACGCCTGGCAATAACCGCCAGGCCTGTACTTCGAGAAATCTCCACTCGAATATCAGGTTTGAAAAAATCATACCTATCACCATTTCACTGAAAGGAAATACTTTCAAAGCCAAGGAACATCAGATATGATCGACAGGAACGAAATAAAGGAAATCGTTGAAGGTTACTATGCGCAAGCCGATAAGATAAAAGTAGGGACTATAGCTTCTCATTCAGGGCTCGACATTTGCGACGGGGCAGTTGAAGAGGAATTCAGGACCCTTGCTGTCTGCCAGGCTGGCAGAGAAAAACATATAGCGAATATTTCAGAGCCCAGAGAGACCCTTACGGGAGAGTAAAAGGGGAGTTGTCGATGAGGCCGTTGTTTTTGAGAAGTATAACGAAATCCTCCTTCCTGAGAACCAGCAGAAACTGATTGATGAGAATGTGCTCTTTATCCCTAACCGTTCATTTACTTCTTACTGCAGTATAGATAAGATCGAAGAGAGTTTTAGGGTGCCTCTTGTAGGAAGCAGGAATCTTCTTCGGAGCGAAGAACGCGGTGAGCAACAGAGCTATTACTGGATTCTGGAAAAAGCCGGACTTCCTTTCCCTGAAAAAATCGAATCCCCGAAGGATATTAACGAACTGGTGATGGTCAAGCTCCCACATGCTGTAAAGAAATTGGAGAGAGGATTTTTTACCGCTTCAAGTTACAGGGAATACCTGGAGAAGTCCGAAGCCCTCATAAAGCAGGGAGTTATTACACGAGAAGCCCTGGAGAATGCCAGAATAGAGCGTTATATTATAGGCCCTGTGTTCAACCTTGATATGTTTTACTCTCCAATCGAGCCTGAAATGAGTAAGCTGGAACTTCTTGGCGTTGACTGGCGTTTTGAGACCAGCCTTGATGGGCATGTAAGGCTTCCTGCCCCGCAGCAAATGGCCCTGGCCGAACACCAGCTAACTCCCGAATACACGGTCTGCGGGCACAACTCTGCAACCCTTCGCGAATCCCTTCTCGATAAAGTGTTTGAAATGGGAGAAAAATATGTAAAAGCGACTCAGAAACATTATGCTCCTGGCATTATCGGACCTTTCTGCCTGCAGACCTGTGTGGACAAGGACCTTAATTTCTATATTTATGACGTGGCCCCAAGAGTAGGCGGCGGGACCAATGTGCACATGTCAGTCGGCCATTCTTACGGCAACTCACTCTGGAGAAGACCAATGAGTACTGGAAGAAGGTTAGCCCTTGAGATCAGGCGCGCCCTGCAACTCGAGAAGCTCGATGCTATCGTCACATAAATTTATTAAGGCTTTCCGGCATTAGTAGATATGAATTATGCAGGATACAATAAACTTTAAAAGTATCGCCGGAATCTGCAAGATTCAAGCAGCGATAAAAGATTTAATCACAGTATCTGCCCGGGTTTCCAATTGTGGAAATCCGGAATCTACTCTGTAGACCGGGGAGGATTCCGGGTTCATTTTAAAGCCCGTACTCAGCAAAAATCCCGCTTTAATTTATAAGTTACATTACAATTACAGATCAGATGAGTTTAGGGTTGGAATATACGGACCCGCTGGAAAAAGCAATGCAAAATTCTTACGGTACATATTTCGGATTAAACCTGCCTTATATCGGATTAGTTTCACTTTACTGGAGGAAATTACAACTTGAGTCAGCCTTGTGTTAATATCGGCATGGTAGGCCATGTCGACCATGGAAAAACCACACTTGTTAAAGCCTTATCAGGCGTGTGGACGGATACGCATAGTGAAGAAGTCAAAAGAGGGATTTCTATCAGGTTGGGGTATGCAGATTCCCCGTTCATGAAGTGCCCTAAATGCCCTGCTCCTCAGTGTTACACTGTAGAAAAGACCTGCCCTAACTGCGGAGAAAAGACGGAAGAACACAGGACTGTGTCTTTTGTAGACGCCCCAGGGCACGAGACCCTGATGGCGACCATGCTCTCAGGAGCTGCAATTATGGACGGGGCAGTGCTGGTAATTGCCGCAAACGAAGACTGCCCGCAGCCCCAGACAAAAGAACACCTGATGGCTCTGGACATAATAGGCATTGAAAATATTGTTATAGTGCAAAACAAGATTGACCTTGTATCCAAAGAGCGCATTATCGAGAATTACCATCAGATAAAGGAATTTGTCAAAGGCACGGTCGCAGAAAACGCACCTATTATCCCGATCTCTGCCCAGCAGAACATCAACATCGATATCCTTATCGATGCTCTGGAAACCCAAATTCCTGCTCCTGTCCACAAAGTGGACAAGCCTGCAAGCATGTTGATTGCGCGTTCTTTTGACATTAACAGGCCAGGAGCTTCAATCGATGAAATCCGCGGAGGAGTCATCGGAGGCACCCTGACAGAAGGAGTACTTCACCCCGGAGACGAGCTGGAGATAAGGCCGGGAATTAAGGTTACAACCGAAGGCAGTACAAGGTGGGTTCCCATTCTGACAACTGTTTCATCTATCTATGCAGGCGCGACAAAAATAGAAGAAGCAACACCAGGAGGGCTTTTGGCTGTCGGAACTTATCTTGACCCTACCCTGACAAAAGGCGATTCTTTAACAGGACAGATTGCAGGCGCACCCGGCACCCTTCCTGAGACCAGGCATCAGTTTGTCATGGAGTTACACCTGCTCGACAGGGTTGTAGGAGTAACAAGGGAAGAAAAGATCAATGAAATCAAGACCAGTGAACCCCTTATGCTCAACATAGGAACCGCAACGACTGTAGGAGTGGTCACAAGTGCCAGGAAAAATGAGGCACAGGTGTCCCTCAAGCGCCCAATAAGCGCAGCCATCGGGTCAAGGGTTGCTATCAGCAGGAGGATTGACTCTCGCTGGAGGCTCATTGGAGTAGGAGTAATTAAAAGTTGAAAGTTATAATCGATACTAACGGGTTCATGATCCCTGTCCAGTTCGGAGTGGATATTTTCGAAGAACTGAAAAGGCTGGGATTTAACGAATTTTATGTGCCTGAAGCTGTAGTATTCGAAATAGAAAAACTCATAAAGCGGGAAAAAGGTTCGGACAGAACAGCTGCAAAGGTCGCCAGATCCATGATGGACAGGTGCGAGCGCATAGCTGCTACGGGGCCTGCGGATGATGTTATTCTCAGGCTGGCAAAAGAGATGAGAGCTGCTGTTCTGACAAATGACATAGGTTTAAAGCGCAGGCTTGCCGAAAAAGGGGTCCAGACCGTGTCCCTGCGCCAAAAAACAGACTGGATCTTGTCTGAAAGACCCACAGGATTTTTCCGTGCAGCATTGCAATTGATTGTGTTTACGGGTGATTAGAGATGTATAAAATGATGAAACTCGTTGATACGGTCCGTATCCCTCCTACCCTTTTAGGGAAGAAGTGATGCCTACTGTTAAAAACGCGTTAAGAGAAAAACTTGAGGGGCAGGTTGACAAAAAACTTGGTTCCCTCGTCGCGATTTGCAAGATCGACGAGATAGGGGAAGGGCACATTCTCGTAGGAGACGGGGCAGTATACTACGATGTGACATTCGAAGCAGTAATGTTTGTGCCTGAGCTCCAGGAAATTATTGAAGGCGAAGTAGTCGAAGCTGTCGGTTTCGGAGTTTTCGTAGGAATGGGGCCGATGGACGGATTACTTCACGTCAGCCAGATCACTGATGATTTTATGTCATATGATGCCAAAAACGCAAGGCTTGTGGCAAAAACAGGAGGTAAGTCCATTGCAGAAGGGGATCATGTAAGAGCCCGGGTTGTTGCTGTAAGCATTAACGAACGGGAACCCAAAGAAAGCAAAATAGGCCTTACCATGCGTCAGACTGCTCTTGGAAAGTTGCAGTGGCTCGAAGAAGCCCGTAAAAAGAAGCAGCCTCAAGAAGTTGGAACTGAAGAAACTGCCTGAACGAAATATAAAGAAGGGAATTTACAATGGCAGAAAAAGCATGTCGACACTGCATGAGAGTTCTTGAAGGGCAAAACTGCCCGATTTGCGGGACTTCGGACCTTGCAGAGGAATGGAATGGGCTTGTAATTATTCTGGATGCTGAACGCTCAGAAATAGCAAAAAAACTTGGGGTTGACATTTCGGATAAATTTGCCCTGAAGGTGCGCTGAGTTGAGTGTTCATATAGAGCTTCCGAGAGAACTTCGCCCACTTATGAAAAAACCCCTGGGTATACTCTACAGGGGAAAGGGCAGGGATACTATAGAAAAGTTTGTAGGGGAGCTTACAGGCTCCACAAAACTTATATCCGTAGGGGATGTTACTACCTTCCACCTGCTCGAAGCCGGCATTTTTCCGGACATCTGTATTGTGGACAACCGCACCAAAAGGAAACCAGTATCCACACATGTGTCGGCCCGTAATATGGACAAGGTCTACGAAGAAGTATCTGTGGACAACCCTGCAGGGATTATTACCGATGAGTTGATAAAAACCCTTTGTGAAGCGTTTGCCTCCGAAAAGCCTCTTCGGATTTTTGTAAGGGGAGAAGAGGACCTGGCAACACTTCCTGTGATCCTTCTAGCTCCTCTCGATGCTGTCGTCCTGTACGGACAGCCCGATGAAGGCGTGGTCTTTGTAAAGGTCACTGAGGAGAAAAAAGGGAAATAAGGGCCCTCTTTGAGAAGCTCATCAATAAAAATCAGAATTATGAATTGGATAAGATACGGAGAATTTTAGATGGACATAAAGATCCTTAAAGACAAGAAAAATGCACTTTTAAACAGAAGGGAACTGGATTTCATAGTGAAATATGAAGGTTCGACTCCTTCCAGAAGTGACATCAGAAATAAACTCGCTGCAATGTTGAATGCCCCGCTTGAGCTGCTCGTAATCCAGAGAATCAAAACAGAATACGGTATGCAGGAAGGCAAGGGCTATGCCAAACTCTACGAAGATGCAAACCGCATGAAAGAAGTAGAGCTTGAATATGTCCTGAAGAGAAACCCTGCCCCGGGAGCAGAAACTGAGGGAGAAGAGGCTTAAGCCTTATAGAGGTGCATATACATGGCAGTAAAAGATTACTACAAAGTCCAGGGCGACTCCGTAACCAGACTCAAACAGTTCTGTCCTAGATGCGGACCCGGTGTATTTCTTGCCGAACACAAAAACCGCCTTGCCTGCGGAAAGTGCGGCTATACCGAATTCAAGAAATAATCCGCTTCAAGAATTAATTTAATTCATTTTTCAACCCGAACCGCAGGAGTCTTCCTGTGGTTCCTTTCACTCACATCCTCTTCCAGAGGAATATTTTTCAAACTTGCATTCGGCAGGTTAACATACTTATAGGTAGATATTTTTTAGAGATATCTCTCAAGATTTCTGACTATATTTACTCTTCTTTTTGATTTATAAGTTCTGTAATCCCTGAAAATTGAAAAATATCCACCCTCTTATGGGCCTTTTTGTTGTTTTCCTTTTTGATCTGGAACCGTTTCATTTTTTTATTCTAATTTTGTCCTCAACTTCTATTCTGCAATTGAATAAATCATAAGCATAACGCTTGATTTATTCTTGATATAAATTTTCGATAAACTAAAATGTAGGTAGTATACCCAATTTTATGTAAAATTATAAATCCCCAAAAATGATAGGGTAAAAAAATTCGATATCGTAAGATCAATTTTATCCACAATTGACAAAAACTTAGTTTTGAATTTACAGCAAATTTGCGACACTACCTTTTCCATACAATTTTGAAGAGGATATTTTTTTTTGAAACAAAATTTAGTCTATTAATTTAACATATTTTTGAAGAAAACTTAATACATTAATTTAATGAATTTTTTAAAGCAAAAAATATAATATACCAAAGTATATAAAGAAGTTAGATAATATTAGAGGATGCCGTGATGGGTTTACACTGTATAAAAAGAAAAAATATTGTTGAGTTTAAGAAGCGTGAAGGTTTATCTTATTGGATTTTTTGATCTATTGCGGCTAACTTCCAGTATAATTGATGCTAAATTATGTCAATCCCAGAAGAGATCAAAAAGTCCCGCTAGAACTCACAAATCTCTAAAATTTAGATGGTGAATAGATAATGGTATCACAAAGTCCAGACAGTTCCAGTCTAGCAGAAGTGCTCGACAGGATCCTCGATAAAGGTATAGTTGTTGACGTATGGGCAAGAGTCTCACTTGTTGGTATTGAACTTCTGACCATTCAGGCAAGGGTAGTTGTTGCATCCGTTGACACCTTCCTGCACTATGCAGAAGAAATTACAAAGATTGAAATCGCTGCAAATGAAGAAAAACCAGCGATTGCAGCATAATTTTCTAAGAAATTAACAAAAAAGAGAGAGTGTTAAAAATGGTATCACAGAGTCCAGACAGTTCCAGTCTAGCAGAAGTGCTCGACAGGATCCTCGATAAAGGTATAGTTGTTGACGTATGGGCAAGAGTCTCACTTGTTGGCATTGAAATCCTGGCCATTCAGGCAAGGGTAGTTGTTGCATCCGTTGACACCTTCCTGCACTATGCAGAAGAAATTACAAAGATTGAAATTGCTGCAAATGAAGAAAAAACAGCTATTGCGGCATAATTTTCTAAGAAATTAACAAAAAAGAGAGAGTGTTAAAAATGGTATCACAGAGTCCAGACAGTTCCAGTCTAGCAGAAGTGCTCGACAGGATCCTCGATAAAGGTATAGTTGTTGACGTATGGGCAAGAGTTTCACTTGTTGGCATTGAAATCCTGGCCATTCAGGCAAGGGTAGTTGTTGCATCCGTTGACACCTTCCTGCACTATGCAGAAGAAATTACAAAGATTGAAATTGCTGCAAATGAAGAAAAACCAGCGATTGCGGCATAATTTTCTAAGGAATTAACAAAAAGAGAGAGTGTTAAAAATGGTATCACAGAGTCCAGACAGTTCCAGTCTAGCAGAAGTGCTCGACAGGATCCTCGATAAAGGTATAGTTGTTGACGTATGGGCAAGAGTCTCACTTGTTGGCATTGAAATCCTGGCCATTCAGGCAAGGGTAGTTGTTGCATCCGTTGACACCTTCCTGCACTATGCAGAAGAAATTACAAAGATTGAAATTGCTGCAAATGAAGAAAAACCAGCGATTGCAGCATAATTTCTAAAAAAATTAACAAAAAAGGTTGTGTCAAAACTCGACTAATTTCGATAATTGGATGGGCATTATTAACCTTAAATTCAGATGGGAAATTATTCCGAAATTCATGTATAAATTAACCTTATAAAAGAATGCTTTATTCCAATTGTAAAATCAAATGTAGTTTTGAGACAGTCTGTTCGTATTATATTTGGATTATTATGACTCAATTCCAAAATCTAGTGATGAACATAAAATTAAAAATCACTAGATTTTAAAACTGATTACAAATTGTTGAACACCACCTATTATTGAACACCATATATAAATTGATGTCGGAAGATGTTGAATATTAAGTTTGATTAAGAGCAGAATTATTTTTGTAAATTCAATATCTCAATTAAAACCCAAATTTGACAGTGAAGACCAGTTATACGTAATAAGATGTATGCTTCGGTCAAATTTGGGTTAAAAAACAAAAAAAATCACTAGATTTAGGAAAAGAGTCATTATTGCAATTCGGATATAAATTCCAATTATATGTGTAAATTATGAATAACAACAGTGTATCTGCAAAAATGCAGAAAATAATCCAGAAAAAGGTATGCATAGAAAAGGAAGTCAAAAACATGCACAAAAGCGTTGCTGATCTAAACAGAGATATAAGTGCTAAGGCACTCGAACAGAAAAATGCAGTATCAGAGATTAATTCTGCAATAATACAGCTTCAGTTGGAGAACAAGGAAAAAGTCATTAAGGTCCAATCTGGAGTTGAAGAGATCATGAAAGGAGTAGATGAAAAAATCAAATGTTTTGAGCAAAAATCAAGCTTGATGAGAGATGGAGTTCGTGGTTTTGAGTCCGAGATAAGAGGCTTCCAGAACGAAATCGAACTCTATACCAAAGAATTTTATGGATAACTTTCGGATGCAAAACAATTTAGAAAAGAATAGAAAAAAATCTATTTGTATTCGGTTAAGATCCACACTAAAATAACATATTCAATAAATCTCCATCAAGCATAATTATTTTGAGAAAGGTTGGAATGATTTAGCCAAACCACAAAATGGAGCATTGAAGAGGTTATTTTGTGATAGACCCTTAAGGAGTTTGTCAACTCCAAAGTAAACATTCAAATTAAAGTATCCTCTTTAAGTTTGGTGGAAAACATTCCAATTATAAATATAATGTTATTGCACTGTAAAAGAGTTTAATCACTCTTTTACTTGTGTACATAGGATTTACGCAGTTGAGCTGAGAAGTCAATAATATGAAACATTTAATTATTTAAAATAATACATTATTTGAAAAATCTACTGTGACTGATTTTGTTCCTCAAGTGTGTAACTCTTACATCAAGCCAATTATGTTCCTATTTGCGCTTCCACATATACAATTTATTATTTTACCCCCAACCTAAAGAGGATACAAATCACACCTCTGATATTTCACGTCTTAACCGAAGACAAATTCGAAAAGATCTGTGGCTCTTCGCTATTTTACACGGATAATAAATAATTGTATTGATAAGAGGTGGCCGTATAAGGAAAGATTGTCCGTACGAAACGGTGGAGAACCAGATCTTTTAAAATTTTAGATTCATTACAATATAATTATTTTGTCACACTATCACAATATCAAATTTATACTCACTCAACTTTAAAACCGGAATTTTTTGCTTTAAAACACAAGGCAATAACTCAATAAAATTATAAAAACTAAATCTTGAGGATTATAATTATACAAAAGAGGAAAGAAAAATGAAATATAAAGCAACGCATCCGAGAATAATAAGGGGCGAACCTATTCATAAAACTTTAGAGGAAACAAAACCGGAATCAAATGACAACGACCTGAAACCTATAAAGGAACTACTTCTGTCCAATGCCAATTTGAAAAATAGCTCTGAAGAAAAAAGTATCTTGTCCCTGAAATGGAGTATTTTATCAATAGTACTGAGATCCAAAAATTAAGTGAAAGAATAAAATTGTGGATTAAAACCGGATATCCGGTGCACTTGATTGGTCCTACAGGTTGTGGAAAAACAAGTCTTGCTGTACATATTGCAAAAGAACTTGGACGCCCTGTTATATGGGTTAATGGAGATGAGTCCCTTACAACAAAAGATCTCATAGGTGGATATGCTCAAATCAAGCAGGAATCAATAAGAGACAATTATATTCATAATGTTTTTAAAAGTTCGGACGTTATAAAACCCGAATGGATTGATAATCCTCTGGCTACTGCATGTAAATACGGATATACCCTCATATATAACGAGTTTTCCAGGGCAAAACCAATTGCAAACAATGTTTTACTCTCGGTTTTTGAGGAAGGAATCCTTGAATTACCCGCCAGGTTTGGTGGGGAAAAATACATAAAAGTGCATCCGGATTTCCGGGCAATTCTGACAAGCAACTCGGTTGAATATGCAGGGGTGCATGTTCCTCAGGATGCTTTGCTGGACCGAATGGTGGGTATATATATGGACTACTATAGTTTTGAAACCGAGGTTCAGATAGTACAAGAGCATACAGGCCTGCCGGAGAATGAAGTTAATAAAATAGTAACTGTTATCCGGAAAATTAGGAATCAGATTAATGAGATCCAGAAACCTGGAATCAGGTCCGGCATAATGGTTGGAAAAGCTCTGAAAAATCTGAACGGCAATACAAAAGAGTATTTTGAACAATTATTTGTCGATGTGATTGCAACAAAAACAAGTTCCAATGCTGAACTGCTTAAGAAAGAGAAGCTTGTAACTGAAGTTATTTCAGAGCTTAATGCAGAAAAAATAAGTTCCAATTCTGAACTGCATAAGACAGAGAAGCCAGTAAATAAATCAGTTTCGGAGCTTAATAAAAAACAAGATCCAATGCCGGTGCTTAAGACAGAAAAACCCGTAAATAAATCAGTTTCGGAGCTTAATAAAAAACAAGATCCAATGCCGATGCTTAAGACAGAGAAATCCGGAAATAAATCAGTTTGAGAGCTGCATAAATATTTCAAAACACTTGCATAATCAATCAAAGTTGCGCTGGCGCACCTCTCTGCAAGCAACATGTTCTGTTCACACCACCGCCACAGGCTTTGTAAAATAAGACAATAACCTAATGACAAGCCGTCTCAAAACTCAACTAATTTCTATAATTGGATAATGGGTATTGTTGACTCTAAATTTAGACAGGGGATTATTTCGAAATTCAGGTAAAATTAACCTTATAATAGAAGATTTTGGCCTAATTGTAGAATCAAATGTAGTTTTGAGACAGCCTGTAAGATTTAGTTTCAGCAAAATTTCACAAACAAAAGAGCGATGGACAAATAGATCAATTAAGCATAAATTTCTTAAAGTTTTTGAGGAAGTTTTCATGCTCGCAGCTAGCTACAGAGGTATTCGACTGAAAAATTAGATACAGATTCAAAATTCAGGGACAAAAGGCTCAGGAAAAATTTGGGAGAATTGATTATGGCTTTAAATATGGGGAAAAAATTCGAGACAAAAATGAAGGAAAAGAAATGAACACTCATGCTAAAGAAGATGGAATAAAAACGATTTCATTGGTTGAATACCTTGATAAAGCGATTTTAGTGATTGAAAGCATTACTAGAAAGAAAGCGGAGGGAGTTGTAAGTATGTCCCGAGAAGAGGATATCTTTAAACTCCTGGTTGAGGTCCTTGAACGAAAATCAATTCCCGATACACAGGATATACTGAGCATCTATGAAATGAAACTTAACTCAAATATGGAGATTATAAACTATAATAAAATAGGAATGCGGCGCAGATGTGATATGTTCATAGAGGACGAGAACTAAAATAAAATCTCAATATAATCGCCGCTAAACCTTAATGAATATGCTACAATAGGACGATTTGTTAAAGAACATATGGGCATACAATGTTCTCTTTTATAATAAGCAAGTTCATGTGCAAGATTGAAAATTCTTGATGCAGTTCACAGATATTTCTGTATGATGAGGGCTTGCCGTAGATTAAATTCCGGTAGGTACAGCAAATGAAGTTTTGAATAAATATTAAAAAGTAAACTGCTTTAAGAAGTTGGAATGGGATATTCGATGAAGAGCGCTCCTGAAAATAGTAAATATGTCTATTGTATAATCAAATCCCAAAAGGAGACTATAAATTTTGGTAATATAGGTTTTCAGGGACACGAGGTATATACACTGGATTGCGCGGATTTTTACCCTGTGGTAAGCAGTGAACCCTTTAAGAAATATGAGATAGACAATGAAGAGGAAATAATAACCCATCAAAATGTTGTCAATGAAGTAATGAAACAGTATAGTGTTATCCCGATGGCGTACGGAATGGTCTTCAAAAATAAAAAATTGATAGATTTTTCCATGCGAGCCGGGAAAAAAGCTATTAAAAAAACAATCGCACTCGTGGATAATAAAGTTGAACTCGGGATAAAAATTGTTTTGCCAAGGGATGGTGGGCAAGACAATCAAAAAATAGAACAATGTAAAGCCGAGTCAATTGAAAGGCTCGGGAAAATAACTTCTCATTCGAAGAGTCTTAACCTTTTCAGTTCCCGCCTTTTGATGAATACTTCTTATCTTGTAGAAAAGGAAAAAGTCCAGGCTTTTTCAGATGAGGTTGAAGAGCTTAAACTCGACTACAAAGATTATAAATTTAAGTACAGTGGCCCATGGCCCCCCTACAATTTTGTGGACATACACATCCTATCTAATAATAAGGGTGGCTTCAGGTAATGTTTCTCCTTGACGATATATTACTGAAAATGCTGGGGATTTCAATTCCCGGCCTAGATCTTATTTCTAACATTGAAATAATAAGGGACTTTGCTTATAGGGAACTTTATAACCTGGACAAAATTAAAAACAAGATAAAGGAAAATCAAATGCTCTACGAGTTTGATGAGCTCTCGACGGAAGAATATGAGGAAAAAAGAACCGAGCTCATGAAACAACTCAAATTTGCAGAAAGAGTTCTGGAGACGAATCTTAATGTCAGAACCGACATCTTGTCCTGATAAATTTTCGCATGGAAAGGAAGAACATAAATCAAAATCTGTAAAAGCCGAAGGAAAGCCTTCTGAATTGTATAATTTTTTAAAATCAATTGAAGAAATGGATCATCAAAAAGTCAGTCAAAAATCCGGATCAGGCATAGCCAATGGGCCTTTTGGCTCGAAAGCTGAGTATGATTACAATATCACGATTGAGACAAAATCCAGTGATTTCCATACTCTGAAATTTTACCCGAAACTTTTGACCCAGAATCCTGTGACACGCCATCCAAAGAGACGAAAATAAGCTAGGAATTACGCATTCGAAGTACAAAATAAAGTACGTATCTGAAATCATCAAAATAGGAAATACTATGAAAGGAGAAATATTATGAACGGAAGTGTCGTTAGAGAATCCGGGGGACTTGTGGATGTAATAGACAGGATTCTGGATAAAGGGCTTGTACTGAATGCTGATATTTCAGTATCTGTCGCGGGAACTGAGCTTCTTGGAATTAAAATCACAGCCACTCTAGCATCCTTTGAAACCGCAGCAAAATACGGACTTGAGTTTCCTTCGGGGACAAATCTTGATGCTCCTGCCTGGAAAAAAGCACATGAAATCTATGCGAATTGTCCGGATTGTGGGAATCGAAAAGAAGAAAAGTTTTTAATCGAAAAGGGATGCCCAATCTGCGGATGGGTAAGTCCACTTTCTAAGAAAAAACATGCAATAATCCCCGCAAGTTACATAGAGCTTAATCAAGATGGTACTTACACAGTTGATGAACAAAATCAACCGTAATAGTCGTTACTGCTAATTTAGTATTTTAGACAGTATAATTTGCGTAAAAAATTATAGTTTAATTGATTGGGAGAGATCAATCCATGGGTAATAGTGATGAGAAGGATAACGATGAGAAGGAAAAAAAGGTGACATAAAAAACGAAGACCTGGAAACTAAAATCCAAGCCCTGGGAAATAGAATTAAAGAACTTGAACAGAGACTTGAAGAAAGCAGAGCTACAGATTACGAACATTCCAGCTTTGTGGGAGATATCGCAGGATCAATTCCGGGCTTCGGTCGCATCGTAAAAATTCTTGAAAATACCTCCCCAGAATTTAAGCAGAAAATTGCTGAGACAGATCTTGAAATAAAGCACAGGCTTGAAAGCGGCTGGAGCAACAAACCAGTAGTAAGCTATGGACTGTCCATAAGACCCCTGTCTTCCAGAAAAGAATCTTCTAAAATTCCAGGCACAGCTTCAAGAGAAGTAAAAAACGTAACAGTAGAAGTTCCAGAGTCGAAGGAACCGATTTTTGATGTGTTTGAAAAACAGGATTCTGTTTATGTAATAGCTCAAATTCCTGATATAGAAGAGAAGGACATAAACATAGAAATTCAAGGCGATAAGTTGGATATTTCTGCAGGTATTTACAGTAAGAGAATATCGTTGCCATGTAAATCGGGATCGATCGAAGAGAAAAGCTACAGGAACGGGGTACTTCAGCTGAAGATAAAAAGGAAAACGATGTCAATTAATATCGATGAAAAAAATTTAAAGAAAGGATTATTGGGCCTTGTTATAGCTCTGGTTGAAATTATTCAGGACTTACTTGAAAAACAGGCATTGTTGAGGATAGAAAATGAATCTTTGAGCGACGAGGAGATTGAAAGGCTGGGAGATGCCCTTTCGGACCTGCATGAAGCAATTGAGGTCATAAAAACTGATAATGAACTTGAAGATTGTGTTTTTTCTGTGCGGGACGGACTTGATAAGGTTGTAGATGAGGTAATTGATAAATTCTTAAATCCAACAAGGTGGATTGAGGAGGCCGAAAAAAATGAAAGAAATACAACAGGAGAAATGCCTTTATCTTTACTCAATTCTCAATACAGCCACTGAACAGAGCCTGGGGCCGATTGGAATTAACGACAATTTAGTGTATACAATTGCCTTTAGAGACATTGCTGCATCTGTGCATTTTTCAGAGACGAAACCCGAACCAGCAAAGGATGAACAACAGGCAAAAGAATGGATATTCTCTCATAACTATGCGATTGACAAGATAACTGAAAAATTTAATACAGTACTCCCATTTTCGTTTGGATGTGTCGTACTCGGGGATGACGAAACCATAAGATCCTGGCTGCAGAAAAACTATGAATCCTTTAAAGGTGAACTTGAAAGATTGAATGATACTGCAGAGTATTTAGTCCAAATCTTTTATGATCCGAAATTACTTGCTGAAAAGATTCTCAAAGACAGTCTTGAACTTCAAGCATTGAATGCAAAAATAGATGAAATGTCCAAGGGAAAAAGTTACATTTTTAAAAAACAGTTTGATGTCCGGCGGGATCAAGCCATAATAAAGGAACTTTCAGAACTTGGAACCGAATTTGGAAAAGCTATAAATGAGACTGTAAAACAGCTGATCCATGAGGAAAAAAGTTTCATATTCCTGAGAAGTACAAGGGCAAAAAATCTGTGATTACACTTTCTTGTCTTGTTTCTAATAAAAATGTCGAAAATCTGGGGCATGTCCTTGAACAAATAAACGAGCGTGAAGGGTTCGCGGTCAGGTTTACAGGACCCTGGGCACCCTTTAGTTTTGTTGATCTTAAAAGGGATTTTCAAGCATGATACCGGAACGTGAAGAGGACACACTGGTGGAATTTTTGGACAGGTTACTTAACAAAGGGCTTGTTCTCAATGCCGATGTTTTGATCTCAGTTGCAGGCGTACCTCTGATAGGTTTGAGTCTCAAGCTATTAGCTGCTGGAATTGAAACAATGCTCGAATACGGGATATTTGAACAGTTCGACAAAAGTACAAGAGCTTGGGAACTCGAGCATAGAGTAAGCAAGCCAGCCCTTATGCCGGGAGAAGAAGCTATGATGAAATTTTATGGTTCCTATTCCCATAACCAGGGTAAGACCTGGAATTACTGTTTTATATATTTAACAAATCTTAGAATGTTTGGTTGGAACAAAGGCTTTAATAAATTATTATATGAAGTCGCACTGAAAGATATACGCGAAATCACTGTCGTTACAAATGTTTGCGAGGAAAAAGAACGGGAAGAATTGTGTATAAAGGTTAACAATGACAGTTGTCTCCATGTATATTCACAAAATATAAGTGAAGTGCATAGCACACTTATAAGCGAAATTCATAACGCATAATTCGGCTGAATAAAATTTGTGCCGGCGTACCCTGCTTAAATTCGGCCCTCAAGAGTTTTGGGATTCAAAAAATAAGAAGAAGCTGAGCAATATCTCATAAAATGGTATTTCTGGGTAACTCATCTTAAAGCAAAAAGCTAATAATATAAAAAATACTATAATATCAACATTAAAAATTTACACTTAATAAATTACTAGAGATAGAATTGTTTTCAAGTATCAAAATTAATTCACCAATATAAAACGTATAGGTGAATCCTGGAAAACACGGAAAAAATAGAATAACGGAGACACAGACACAGTTTTGCCATGTCTTTTTGTGTTTTCCATGATTATAAAGCATAAAGTGAGTTTATCCATGCCCAAATATACTTCCAGTGGTTAGAGAGTATGGAGTAACGTAACCACACATATTTACATTCGAAACTATATTTTTTTTAAAAAGTGTAATTAATTTATTAATTTGTTATATGAAAATAAAACTTATATTACAAATAAGTTAAAGGAGGCAAGTAATTTATGTAACTCAAATTTGACAGATTTTACTAAGTAGTACCTTAATTTGACAGATTTTACTAATTAATATAGTATTTCATCACAAAAAATGCATTGTATCAGTACAATGTTGTAAAAAAATACAAAATATTGAAAAATCATAATCACGAAGAATAACTTTGAAGTGTATTAAAAACAGAGGCTTGAAGCCCATATACACATTGTAAAATGTATGATTCTGTCTAATTGGGAACGCAAAGTCGATGTAATAAAAGGTATGAAGAGATTATACATGATAATAACTTGATAATTCAAATTTGAATGTCGTATTCACATTTTTGGCATCGATTAAGGTGAAGCAGCAATGGATCCTGAAGATGATAAATTTATTATTCAAACTTCTGAATGGCATTACCAAAATGATTACATTGAAGACATAGTAAAGAAACATCTGAACGTTGTAGTACTTTCTATAATAAAGAATAATTCGATGTCTGGACAGTATATAGTAAAAGAAATTTTTTATAAGTATCACGTGTATATATCGCCGAGCGCAATATATTCAATATTATATTTATTAAAAAGACAGGGTGTGCTGGAAATAGATACAGTAAAAGGTGACCTGAGAACAAAGTGTTATGTTCCCACCGAAAAAGGGAGACAGATTATCAATAAACGGTTAAACGAATTCAAAGCAGCATTCGACCATATTATAATGTGCATAGATGAGAGGATGCTGTCTTAAAATTCAAACCATTTCTACAATCGGATAATGAGCAACGTTAACTCCAAATTGATAGGAAATTTTTCAGAAAATTCCAAAATAGAGGAACATACTTTTGCGTTTCAGTCGTAGTTTGAGCAAAAGATTCCTGTAAAGACTTAGATAGCGTGGGAACATGAGAAAGCTTGTATATGTAAGGATTGTCCATACCGCTGCAGATATGGGATCTTTAGGTGAAGAACTAATACTTGCGGCTATTTCTAAAATCGGCAAGGAAAAATGGGAAGAGAATCAGAAGCTGATTGAAAAATTCTGGGATGAACTTGAAATGGAAATTTTTCAGCTTAATCTGGATCTTGAGCATACTAGAATTTATCAGGATGGCTTACCCTGTGAAGGGGAAATGGGAATGAAAATCGTTCTCAATACAGCAAAGCTCGGAAGTAAGAACTACCAGGTTATCAAAAAAATTGTAGCAAAGGGAGCCAAGATCGTTGCCACTGAAAATCCTGAGCTTCTGATTGAAGAGCGTAATCTATTGCTTGAGATCTTAAAGGATTCTTCCACTGCAGAAAAAGAAGAGGCAAAACAGAGATATGTTGCAAGAAAAGATATTTTGCTTGAACAAAGAGATGCATACATAGCTTCAAGGATAAACAATACCCTGGAGAACGAAGAAATGGGAATTTTATTCATAGGGGCTGAGCACAACGTGATTCCAAAATTAGCTCATGATATAGAAGTTCTTGACTTAGTTAAGCATTGAAAAATTGTCAAATCAAAGTTGCGCTGGTGTACCCTGCTGCAAGCAACGGGGTATTTTCGCTTCAGAGTTCTCGTTACAATGGAAATTATTTAAAATTAATTATTTTCATTTATTTATATGTTTCTTTTTCTTCCGTGTTTCCCTGATTTTCAACAGAGTTTCTTATAACATCGGAAGTTGTTCCATTCCCCAAGTTACAATATATCCATCACTCCATATTTCACCATCTAAAAGATGTTTTTTAATCTCAGGACATTATTTACAGATTTATCTTGCTGTAATTTCAAAACAGATAATTTTCAAAAAGTTGAGGAGTTCTCTCTAAAGAAGCTTTTTTCGGTATTTCATACAAAATAAGGTATTTTATTTTAGAGAAGTAGTGGTTTGCATGTCTTAGTTCCATTTACAGTGTAAATAGGACTAAAAATATGAGACTTTTTATTATTTTCTGGGTTTTTGATCGTTTAGTCAATTGCAGTGGGATTAATGGCAAATTTTGGGGATACCAGAAAATATTAAAAATATATTTAGTGTTGCGTCAATCCTTAAGGATTGAATGATTCTAAATCGTTGTAATCGATTTTATACTATATTTTGCTAATGAAGCGAACTAGTTTTTATTTGCTCTTCATTTTCTATTTGCTCTTATTTTCTCCGTTGAGTTCAAAAGGGAGGGGCAAATAGCCATCCATAAATCAGTAACTTTCTTCTGCGTCCGTATTTATATTATGTATCATATATAATTAGATGAATTTTACTCAAAGATCTCTGAGGCCCTATGAACTCTCTTTATGCCAGAGCCTGGTACAGTAAAGCCCTTGCTCTTTTGAACCTGAAAAACCAGATTGGGTCAGAAAAAATTTTGAGAAAGCGCTTGAGGCTTTCGATGCCGTACTTGAGGTAAACCCTCAGGATAGCATTGCGTGGCAGTACAGGGGAAATATACTTCGCTACCTGGACCGACCGAAAGAAGCTCTGCAAGCTTTTGAAAGGGCTCTTATTTTTGATCCTGAGAATATTCCTGCCCGCTACTTTAAGGGGCTTACACTAGGATACCTGAAACTGCCTGAACAGGCTCTTGAAGCTTTCGAAGGCGTGCTTGAGAGAGATACGAAACATGCAGGAGCTCTGTATTACAGCGGGATTGCGTTAAATCAGCTCTCGCGAAATGAAGAAGCCCTTGATGCTTTTACGAGAGCTGCTGAATTTAACCCCGAAAACCTGATGGCATGGTACCACAGAGGAGCATCCCTGGCTGTCCTCGGGAAAAATGAGGATGCTCTTGAAGCTTATGGAAAAACCCTGATGCTGGAGCCTTCACATGCAGGGGCATGGGGAGGAGAGGCAAAAGCGTACCTTGCCCTGGGCAGAAGGAAAGAAGCTTTGAAAGCGTGTGAAAAGGCTCTGGAACTAGAACCTGCATCTGCAGTTGCCTGGGAAATCCAGGGTAGAATCTTCGAAGTCATGGGAAGGAAAGAAGAGGCCCTTTCAGCTTTTGAAAAAAACCTGATCCTTGAGCCCGGAAACGCACGGATAAAACTCGAAAGAGGCAAACTTCTCGGAGGGCTGGGTAGGTGCCGGGAAGCTCTTGAGGCATTTGAAAGTGCTCTTCAGCTGGATAACTCTCTTATAGAGGCAAAAATCGGCAAAGGAAAAGCCCTGCTGGCTCTTGGAAATTACCAGGAATCCCTAGACTCTTTCAGGAAAGCCCTTGAAGCCGATCCTACCAGTTCAGAGGGATGGGGAGGAGAAGGTAACTGCCTTCTGGCTCTCGGAAGATATTACGAAGCTCTGCATACTTATGAAAAAGCTCTTTCTCTCGGGCCTGAAAACAGCTACATTCTTAGCGGCCTTGGAGAGATATACTATAAGCTTGAAGATTATTCAGGAGCACTGGAGACTTTCGGAAGGGCTATCAGGCTTGACCCTGAAAACCTCTTTGCCTGGAACGGAAAAGGAAATGCACTCTGTAAACTTGGAAAATACAGGGAATCCCTTGATGCTTATAAGACACTTCTTGAACTTGATTATGAAAGCCTGCCTGCCCGCTATAACCGGGGAGTTATTCTTTCCCGGCTCAAACATCAGGAAAAAGATTTTGGAGAGGCTCTTGAAAACCAGCTTCAAACAGCTTTTAAAAAATATCTTGAGTTGTCAGGGAAACTGCCTGAAGGGATAATCGGGGATGAGGAGTGTAAATACAGGGGACTTGCTTTTGCCGAGCTCGGAGAATACAAAGAAGCTCTTAACGCTTTTGATAATGCCATGAGCACCAAGCATAAAGACTTCTCTCCCTGGATTTACAGAGGAATTGCTCTCATGTGTCTACGGAGGTATGAAGAAGCCCTGGAAACTTTCGAAGAGGTGGAAAAGGCTGTTTATGCAGCGATAGAGACCGAAAAGTCTGAAAAGAGTGAGGAGAACAGGGAAAAATCCGGGATTTTGGACCTCACTGAAAAAAACTCCAGGCTGAAAATGCTCAGAGGTGCAAAGGGTTTTGCCCTGGATGCTCTTGGCAGATATGAGGATGCCCTGAAAGCCTTCGAAAGTGCCGGGGAATTTTCGGGAAACGGACAGATTGCATGTTCCGGAAAAGGCCTTCTTTTTGTGCACTACGGGGAATGGGAAAAAGCCCTGAAAGCGTTTGATAGAATCCTTTTTTTCGATCCTGAAGATACCCAGGCCTCGATTATGAAAGCTTTTGCCCTGATAAGGCTGCAGGAGTTTGAGAAAGCTGCTGCAGTCCTCGAAAAGCTCACAGTAGAGGGTATCTACTCTGATTTACCCGCCTGCCTCCTGGGTTTTGCCTGTTCCAGGATGGAAGATTTCGAGAAAGCTCTCGGAGCTTACAGAAAAGCAATCCAGGCAAACCCGAAAAACTTCCATGCCAGAAACGGGCTTGCAGAGCTTTATTTCAGGCTCGGAAACAGTAGGGGCGCATTAAAAGAGCTCGACGCTTCGATTGCAGCAGCCCCTGAAAATGCATTTTCAAGAAACCTGAAAGGCAGAGTAGAGCTTGAAGAACAGGTCTGTAAAGATGCTCTTGAGTCTTTCAGGTGGGCTCTTGCCCTGGATTCGGAAGACTTGAAACTTTTGCTCTGGGACGCTTATGCCAGGTATATGTATGCAGAAGCGTCTTTTGAAAAAAATAGTGCTCGTTTCAGGTACATGCTTCTCGCAACCGCAGGAAAACTTGAAAAAGCAACCATTTGCCAGAAATCCAGAGATAACGAACTGAAAGCTTATGCTCTTTATTTCCTGGGACTTTTATACTGTAGAGCCCACTACTTTCGAAAAGCTGCAGACAGGCTTGATGAATGCCTGAAACTGAAAACTCCAGTCGAAGTAAAAAAGCCTGCATATATACTCCTTAAAAGTATCCGCACAGGCCCTCTGAGACCTGTTTGGTGGAAATGGTGGCTTGATACTGAAGAACGCAGCCTGCCGAAAAAGCAGGTTTCGGATTGATTTTCCTTTTTATATTCAGCCTTCTGCTGGCCCATCCCGCGGCCTCATCTCTCCCTTTCATATCCTGGCCCGCATCCTATATAAATCAAATTTTTTCTCTCGCGGGCACAGGTTACGTTTCATGGGCGCTTTACGGCAGAGAGTATGTAATCTTTATCCTGTTTTTACTTTATGCCCTTTTCCTCCCGGGGTTCAGGCTCGACAGGCAGAAAGAAGAGGAACTTGAACTTGAAACGCTTACTCCTCCACCTCTGGATTTTGAGATTCCTGTATCCATTCTCGAGGAATTTACTGAAAGGCGTGAAAAAAGCCTGTTTTCTCCCGAACCCATGCAAGAAAGCGTACAGAAACTCGGAAAGTTTTGAAGCCCTGAAAGAAAGTTTGGAAATTTCTCTTCGGGATCTCAGAAAAGCAAATATATAAGATCTCTCCGGTATTATCGAAGGCAGTAACAGCAAGCAGAGGAAAAGGACTGGAAGGAGATCGTAAGCCTTGAAAAACACGTTTATCCTTGGGATCGAAGGCACTGCCTGGAACCTGAGTGCCGCAATCGTGACCGAGACAGAGATCATTACCGAGGTCACAGAGACATATAAACCCGAAACTGGCGGAATCCATCCCAGAGAAGCCGCTCAGCACCATGCAAAATATGCAGCAAGCGTTATCAAAAGACTCCTTGAAGAGGCAAAAGAAAAAGGAGTTAAGCCTTCGGATATTGATGGAATAGCTTTTTCCCAGGGGCCTGGACTTGGGCCGTGCCTGAGGACGGTTGCAACGGCAGCCAGGATGCTTTCCCTCTCCTTGGGAGTTCCCCTTATAGGGGTCAACCACTGCATCGCCCATATTGAAATAGGGATCTGGAGAACGCCTGCGAAAGACCCTGTTGTTCTTTATGTGAGCGGAGCTAATTCCCAGGTCATCTCCTACATGGGAGGGCGGTACAGGGTCTTTGGAGAGACTCTGGATATCGGACTTGGAAATGCCCTCGATAAGTTTGCGCGGGGAGCTGGCCTGCCTCATCCCGGAGGGCCAAAGATCGAGGCATATGCAAAGAACGCAAAGAAGTATATCCCGCTTCCTTATGTAATAAAAGGAATGGACCTTTCCTTTTCCGGGCTTTCCACAGCATCCAGCGAAGCCCTGAAGAAAGCTTCTCTTGAGGATGTCTGCTATTCTTACCAGGAAACGGCTTTTGCAATGGTTGTGGAAGTTGCAGAACGCGCCCTTGCCCACACAGGAAAAAAGAAGTTTTGCTGGCAGGAGGGGTAGGGGCAAACACAAGGCTGCGGGAGATGCTAAATGACATGTGCGAGGCCAGAGGCGCAAAGTTCTATGTGCCCGAAAAACGCTTCATGGGAGATAACGGGACGATGATCGCATACACCGGGCTTCTGATGTATAAATCAGGAAACACTCTCTCGCTTGACGAGTCCCGTGTAAACCCTAGTTTCAGGACTGACGATGTAAAAGTGACCTGGATCAGAGAAGAAGAAATGAAAAAAGTCCCTGAGATCTCCCCTGAAACTTCACTCAAGATTGGAGAAATGCTGGATAACGGGGCTGAAGCTGTTGTTTACCTGGAGGAAGGGCCTGAAGGAAAGAAGGTGCTTATTAAGGAAAGAGTCCCGAAGGCTTACAGGCATAAAGAGATTGACGAGAAGATCAGGACAGAAAGAAACCGGACAGAAGCCCGCCTGCTGTCTGAAGCCCGGCGCAGTGGAGTTTCCACGCCGATTATCTACGATGTGGAAGACTTCAAGCTCAAAATGCAGTATATCGATGGAGTTCCTATAAAATACCTGATTACCTCTGAAATATCCGAAAAGGTGGGAGAGCTTATCGGAAAACTCCACAGTTCAGGCATAATACATGGGGATCTGACCACCTCAAATCTTCTGCTTGCAGGCAAGAGGCTTTATCTCCTTGACTTCGGGCTTGCTTATTTCGACAAAGGCGTGGAAGCCAGAGGTGTAGATGTCCATGTACTTTTCCAGACCTTTGAAAGTACACACCGCGCCCATGAAGCTCTTGTCGAGGCTTTCAAAAAAGGGTATCAAAGTACTTTTATAGATTCAGAGAATGTACTCAAGCGCGTTGAAGAGATAAAAAAGAGGGCTCGTTATGCATAAAATCGTGTTTGTTACGGGAAATAAAGGCAAGTTTGCCGAGGTAAAGGATATCCTCAAAACTTTCGGAATTGAAGTAATCCAGGAAAAAAATGGCTACCCCGAACTTCAGGAGGACGAGCTTGAACCGATTGCAGCCTATGGGGCACAGTATGTTGCAAACAAACTCAACATGCCTGTAATGGTGGACGACTCCGGAATTTTCATAAAAGCCTTAAATGGCTTCCCAGGCCCTTACTCTCGCTTTGTAGAGGACAAACTCGGAAACCCGAAAGTACTCAAATTGATGGAAGAAGAGGAAGACAGGGCAGCTTATTTTAAGACCGTAATCGGATACTGCGAACCCGGAAAAGAGTCCCTGGTTTTCCCCGGTATTGTGGAAGGAAAGATAGCATATGAAGAGCGAGGCACAGGTGGTTTTGGGTACGATCCTATCTTCGAATACCAGGGCATGACCTTCGGGGAACTTGGAGATGCCGAGAAAAATAAGGTTTCTCATAGGCGCAGGGCCATTGATAGTTTTCTGGAATGGTTTAAGAGTAAAATTTAAAAGACCTGATAGTGATCTTAATAAACCTGCACCAGCAGAAAACTGCTTGCAAAAGAATACTTATATAACCGTTTCTATTTTTCACTTTATTCTTCCAGTTTATGTTTAAGCATACCAAGCGCCACACTGAGCTGATTTAAACCCAGCTTGAGGGCGATAGTAATTATCTTGTTATTCGAGGTATGGCCGAATTCTCGTTTGATTGTAAATAGATCCATAATACACTGCTGGTCCAGGATCAACGGGCCATCAAGCAGGTCTTTTGAGGTTGGGCCTGTCTTTTTGCTTTTAATTTCAACTTTCCGTTGATCAATTTTTGGTCCACTTTCCGATTTTGCAGCCCCGCCTGCAGCCTCAGCTGCTTCTGTATTCGGCCCGTAGAGGCATTCCATTTGCTGGAGGCAGTGAGTCAGACAAACGTTTTTTATGAACTCTTCAACTTCCATTTGATTCAGAGCTGCATACTTCTTTATTTCAGAAAGCTGCTCTTCTGAAAAAGGTATACATAACAGGTTTTCTTCAGATTCTTCGTTTATCCCAAACCCTCCAGGTATTCTCCAGTCTTTCTTGTATCCTTATCTTTTATTCTTTAATTGCCCTTTATTCGAGCTTTCCTTCAACTTAATCTATTATTTATCCTTAAGTAATCTATTATATCCTTTAGTTTGCTCTTTATCCTTCAACTTTTCCTTTTAGTTTGTGATTCTAAAAAGTCAGCCGTTAATAGACAACATAAAATTTTTTATTAATTATGGCATGTTAACTATTATATGAGAGATCTCGTCTCCGACACCGCGGCTGCAGATACGATCCCGCTAAAACTCGTTGTATATCTCGGGTTACTTGCGGCAGTTTTAATTCTGGTGGCCCAGGCCTGGAATACGGTGAGTCCAGTTCTGGAAGATGCGCAAATTGAAGCCCAAACAGAAACCGCTTCACTGTCGATCCTTTCAATCCAGGAAGGATATGCCCGAAACTCTGCTGACAGTTTTAGCCCTGCGGGGAGTATGTGTGCCCTTGAATTTTCTCTTCCTGCTTCAGTCAGGTACATTAGTTTCGGAGTGGACCCTGACCCGGAATGTAATGGGCAACTGAACGATTCTGGTTGGACCCTCGAAAACAATACCATTATCTGTCAGTATCAAAATGGAGTTAAGAAACGCTTGTTTCTTGAAGGAAAGCCGGTTCACTTTATAAAAGGCAAGCTTGATTCAGAAGGAAGATGGACACCTGAGGAAAGCCAGGAGACAAATGAAACACGGTTATCTCTTGAAAAGACGGGAGTGGTAATAGAGTACCCGGTTTCAGGAAAGTTCATATTTGAAATGGTCACGCAGAATGAAATAAGATACACAATGTCTCACTTCTGAAGGATTACAAAAAATTGAGGAATAAGTCAGGAATAGGAAATTAATAAGGCTCTTGCAGGCGCGCCGTCACAACCTTCAATTTTAAGGGGCAGGCACAGGAAGAAATAGGTTCCTGCTTTTACTGAGCCGAGCTCAAGGCATTCTACTATGTTCACGTTACCTGAAAGAAGCACGCGGTGGGCAGGCAGACTTTCGGAATAAAGATCATCCACGGAAAAACCGTCAATTCCTATGGCTTTGAATCCTTTTCCGACAATCCACTCTGCTCCGCTTTTGTCAAGGTATGTGGGATCGAATTCTTCCTCCCCGGATTCCATGCTATGAGAACATAATTTTCCACCTGGAGAACTAATATTACCTGTACTTTTCTGTGTTCGGGAAAAGCCTTCTGTTTTCAGAAGAAGAACTGAGATATTTTCAGAAACTCCCGCATTCTGGAAAGTCTTTTCGAGAATATCGGCAGTAAGTGCACCTGACAATGAAGAGAAATCGAGAATAAGTGCCATTCCCATGAGGTTTTTGAGTTCCAGTTTGTCAATAGTCAGGCCATTGTCCAGAATGTGGGAAGGAGCATCAACATGAGTACCGGTATGGCTTCCGAAACTTAACCTGGATACTGCACAACCTTCTTTTTCAAGAGTACAGACCTTCTCAATTGCAGGTATAGGATCCCCTGGAAAAACTCGTGTAAAAGGGGAAATCGGGGTTGTAATGTCTATAACTTTTCCATTAACCGGAATTTTTTCCATGTTAAATCCCTTTATTCCATATAGATAATGGATCTGTTCGTGCACTCATCTATGCATTTCATACAGAGAGTGCATTTTTTAGGATCGATTTTTGCAAGCTCGTTTTCCTCGTAAATTGCGTCCACGGGACAGACATCTTTACATTTTCCGCACCTTTTACAGCCGAAGACCACAACGTATCCGGTTTTTTCTGACATCAGTGAACCTTTGGCACCTTAAGGATATATCAGTTTCTAAATAGGAGAAAGTCCTTTCTCATAAAGTTAGTCTCATGCTGAGTGTACGGATATCCGAAACAAGCCTTATATATAAAAAAAGAATATGCAGGTTCAGGTATGGAAAAGTTCACTGAAGACGAGACTGGCTCTTTTTGCAGTTACCTTTCTGAAGGCTGCAGGCTCTGCCAGGAGGGCGCCAAAATGGTACTCTTTGTAACAGGCCTTTGTCCTAAAAATTGCTTTTACTGCCCACTTTCCGATGAAAGGCGTGGAAAAGACCTTGTTTTTGCGAATGAAAGATATATAAAAAACGATGAGGATTTGCTGAAGGAAGCCGAGATTATGAATGCTCTCGGGACAGGGATTACAGGCGGAGAACCAATTTTAAAAATAGAAAGAGTTCTCCATTATATCAGGGTCCTTAAATCTTCTTTCGGAAAAGAACATCACATCCATCTCTATACTTCTCTGGCTCCTGATAAGCAGATCCTTGAAAAACTCGCAGATGCGGGCCTTGACGAAATCCGTTTACACCCACCACAGACAAGCTGGAATGATCTCAAGCACAGTCCGTATGCAGATGCCCTGCAAAATGCAAAAGAGCTAGGGATCGAAACCGGAATTGAAATTCCTGCCCTTGAAGGAGCTGAAAAAGTTGCAGCTTTTGCAGAAGAAATGGAAGTTTTCCTTAACCTGAATGAACTGGAATTTTCCGATAATAACTCAAAAGCCCTCCTGAAATACGGATTTTGCCTCGAGTCAGACACATCCAGCGCAGCTGCAGGATCCTGTAAATACGCCAAGACTGCCTTTTCGGCATGTAAAAAAACCCATTTCTGCTCCTCAACCTACAAGGATGCAGTCCAGCTCCGCAAAAGGTTTCAGCGGATTGCAAAGAATACGGCTAGAGAGTTTGATGAAGTCACGGAAGATGGCACTCTCGTATATGGGATAATTGAGGATGGGGATCAAGAACTTGCAGAAGAAACTCTGCAGAGCATGGAGATCCCATCAGAATTGTATGAAGTGAAAGACGGGAAAATCGAAATAGCCTGGTGGATGCTTGAAGAGCTGAAAGAGGAAATTAAAGAAAAATTGGAACCTTCCGGATCCAGGCTTCTCATTATTGAAAGGTATCCCTTTGAAGATGGAATGCTTGTAGAACTGATTCCTCTTTAAGGGCACATTCCAGGGCAAATATGTAGGTAAGAAGAATTCTTTCCAGATTTATCAGACACTTTTGAACTTTATCAAATTGATTATATGATATTTCTCCATGAAATGTTTGTAAGAAATATTATATAGTTTGGAATCAACTCTATTTTTGAAGTTCAAAAATTTTAATTTAGAAAAATTATAAGTGTTTTCTTATGCCCTATCCGGTTGTACATGTGCTCTTCTTTGTGTTCTGTATCAATGCAGTAGCAGTCTATGCTACTGTAAGATCACTTTTTCGAAGAGAACTTTCTTTCAGGGGTTCAATGAATTTACTATTGCTGCTGTCCGTGGGCAGTTTATGCGCTTTATTTCCGGATATCATGATTGTTTATAATCTACCTGTACACGGTACCATAGAACACTGCTGGATCGGTGCGGTTCCAACACATTCACTTCTATTCAGTTTTCCTGCAATCCTGTTCGGGATAATTGCAGGATATGCTATATACAGGAAAGTTAGCAAGGCGTTATATCTTGGCCTTTTTGCAGAGGCTGCTTTCCTTTCGCATCTATTGCTAGATGATATTAGTGAAGGCGGATGCGAGTACTTTTATCCGATTTACAATAGAACTATCAGTATATTCTCAATGATGGATGTGAGTTTTCGGGGAACCGGACTCTTTCATTACCTGACAGTATCTTTTGTATCGGTGTTTTTCATTTGCGCCGTAATAATGATGGCACTCTTTGCCCTAAGTAAATACGGTTTCGAGTTCAAGTACCGGCCCGAAAAATAATCATGAAGGTGTTAAAATCAGGTTTTAAGCTCGCCTACACCTTCAAGCTTTTTGACAACTTTGGCAGGGTAGCCCAGAGCAAGACTATTTGGAGAGATATCGCGATTAACTACGGACCCGATACCTATTATCGAATTATCTCCGATTTCGACACCCTGTGTGATGATACAACCCGGATTGACGGAAACTCCGCATCCGATTTTTATTGGAGCCATAGTTCTCGGATACGCCTGTCTTGTAGTCAAACTTCCTCTTGAATGTGCGGATAGTATACACCGATCGCCGATTTCAGAATAATCCCCTACAGTAATTAATTCAGGGTGAATCCGATCAAAAACCACATCATAGCCGACATATACATTCTCCCCGATATTTACACCCCGCATCCTGTGTAATTTTGCTCTCCAGGAAGGAACAGGAATGCTTGAGGCAAGCCGTTCCAGAATCCAGTTTTTAAAATATTTCATGCCAAACAGAAGTTTATTACTGTGATAATGGTCTGTAACTTCACGAAAGGCTACTTGATCTCTGTTAGATACTACTGAAGTCATTTAAATGCCCCCATTTGCCTATTAAATCATTTTATACTCGTGTTCCATTACTCTTTAAAGAATAAATATATTTTAGTAGCTTTTTATTAGTCTTGATATTGATAATATACTGATTTCCAGATAGCTCTTCAGTTAGCTTTTACTTATGGTTACAAGCTTTAGAAGCAGTGATTTTTCTATTTTTACAGCATCGTTAGGGCAAAGTTCTCGGCAACAATAGCACTGGATGCATTTTTCCTCGTTAATTTTGAGTACACCGCCTGCTTCTTCAATGGCATGTGCCGAACAGTTCGAAACACATGCTTTGCAAAGTGCACAGCTTGAGGTATTGATAACGGGTTTTACAGTTAACTGCCTTCGAAGAATCCTTCTAAGAAAAGATGGTATGAAAGCAGTAATTCCGCCTTCTGGTCTTTTGAATCTGACTTTTACCTCTTTCAAAGGCGTTCCTACAATCTCGGGATGCTCGGCTCCAAACCCCCTCGAGAGGGCAGCTTTATTTGTAGGAACCTTCAAAGGATCGATTCCTATAAACTCAGAGGCTACAATATCCAGAGCCACGCAGTCATAACTTGCCATAATCACGCCTGCTAAAACAGGTTTGCCGTTGGCCGGGCCATTCCCTTCCATTCCGACTACACCGTCCATAACAGCAAGCTGAGGTTTGATGATAGAATATATATCGACAACTGCTTCTCCGAAACGGTCGCGATCTTCCAGGAAGTGAGCCTGTTTTCGGTTTTTCTGAGGTATGGTACCAAAGAAATTTTTAACCGCACCTGTATAGAGTGTGAGTTCATGGGTCTTGAGTTTTGGAAGTGAAATTATTACATCTGCATCCATTACTGCTTTTGCTATGTGCAGACTTGAGAACTGCCTGGCGTTAAGAACATCAACCTCAACATAACCTGAAGTCTCAAAATTGATTAGTTCTGCCCTACAACCGGAAGCGGCATTCTCAATTCCGGATGCTTTAAATGCCTGCGAAGTCGTAGTAGATCCGGGTTTTACAATGCCTGAGCCGTCGCCTATAATTGGAATGCCTCCCGCCTCTGAAACCAGTTCACACATTGCCGATACTACTGCCGGATGGGTTGTTACAGCATCTTCTGGCGGTCGGATAGAAAGCACATTGGGTTTGAGAAGCACCCGGTTGCCAGGAGCTATAATCTTCTCAAGGCCGCCGATCAGATTGAGCGACTCTCTTATCGCGTCTTTCACATCAGAATAATCTCTGCAGCGAACAATAGAAACCCTGGTGTTCATAATCACATCTTATGCATTGAATAAATTTATGTTAATTATAATTACATCATCTGGCACCTATCTACCGCAGTAATCTATGCAGTATATGATCAGATTTTTTACTGCAGGCAAAGCCGCAATCCCTTCAATCTTAGGCTTGGATTATCAGGCCATTGCCCCAGGTATTAATCTTCCTGCAACTTATCTGTTAAGATAGTAAACGGGAGGAGCAGCCCGAATATATTCGGTGGTATTTCTTATTCTATTAATGTGTCTTTGAGCTTTTTCGATCTTGTCTCCGGAAAGCCCGGTGTTCTTTTCAATTACCTGCAAAGATAAATGATGTTCTTGAGAATATAACAGTTGGTCCATTATGTGCATAGGCATGCGCCAGTAGAATTCTTCATCAGTCGTATAATGACTCCATGTATCAGCACTTGGAGGACGTTTCATAATCTCTTCGTTGATATGCAAATATTTACCCAGCGCATAGATCTGGGTCTTGTAACAGTCAGCCAGAGGTTCGAGGTCTACACCCCCGTCTCCATATTTTACGAACTGACCAAGGACCAACTCAGTCTTGTTGGTTGTTCCGCATACCACATAATTCATCTTTTCAGCATACATATACTGAATTATCATTCTGGACCGTTGCTTTACCCCCTGCAACCCGATAAGTTCCAGATAGTCATTTGCCTTCAACCTGTACTTTGCGATCGTCTCTCCATCTTTTATCAACCGAATATAAGGAACGTTCAAAATTTCTTTGTCAAGGAAATCCGGCAATATCAGTGAAGTTTTGTGTATTCTGGCATCATATTCTGGGCAGGTTCTCTTTATGATCTGTTCCTTCTTCTCATAAATGTTAAGTGATTCCAGGATTGGAGATATGGGAACCTCCTCATATTCCACACCCAGACTTTCGCATATTTCTGCACCCAGAGTTTTACTGGAAGGAGCCGATTCTTTTTCAGGAAGGAGAAGCCCATACACGTTTTCTTTTCCAATTTCCTGTACGCAAAGGGTAAGAGCTACAGCTGAATCAATCCCACCTGAAACGCCTAAAACTACTCCTTTTTTCTTAAAACCTACAATCTGATTTTTGATAAAACCCCTGATATTCAAGACTAAATTTTCAATGTCTCTGTTCAGTTCTTCCATTATCTGCACATTCAGTTCTTTCACTACCTGCATATCATTTCCCCCATAATTAGACTGTTTAGACCATGATCAAATAGTAGTAGTTAATATTTTTTGAGAATTTTTTACATTCAATTTAAGCTTCTTCGCAGCTTCTTCGATCAGCTGCTTTGATAGTTCCTGGTTAATTTTTTCAAATCCTTCCTCCCTCGACATTTCTCCGCTTCGGACAAGCCCTGCTGTATCAAAGGCGTATGGATGGAATCCGTATTTTTCCAGGTGGTTATAGCAGGCGAAAGAGTTCAATGTACAATTGGTAGAATTAATGTCAGCGATGCCAGGTTGTTCCCATCCGATTTCCAGAAGTGTCTCCAGCACTTTATCTTCGCTGTAATCCCATAGACACAGCGGATGCAGGATACTCGGAGCATTCTCACCCATATTTTCAATAACCTTACTTTTCAGGAGGAAGAGTTCATCTTTATCGTCGACGCCTATTTTTTCAAGCTGTTTTTTAAATAGGCTTCTGGACCACTGTATAAAATTGGGCGAAAGATTAATTATGGGATTTGGGGACTGACCGGCTGTGAAAGCAAATATAATAAAAGGTGCTTTCTGAATAATTGCCTGTTCTATCAGTTTCTGTTTGATGATAGTTATACAGACATTGCAGATATCACTTGCTCTGTATTTAGCAAATTTAGGGAATAAATCGTAGGATTCGGCTGCATTTCGGAATGTATCGTAGAGTATTTCCTTTTCCATTGTCAGCTGGTAATAATCTGAGCCTGTGATCTTACACATCTTTTTTGCGTTTTTTATTGCGCCTTCGGAAGTAAACCCGTTATCGAACTGGACAGCCAGCACCTTCAGGAAAGAATAGTCTTTTTTGAGTTTGTAAAGCGTGTATGATGAGTCTTTTCCACCGGAGAGTGCATAAATAACGTCGTACTTACCCTTTCCCCTGTATTGTTCGAAAAGTTCTTCAATTTTGGTCAGATACTCACTCTTTTCCTGTGAAGAAAGGGGAGTATATGTCTCACAGAAATGGCAGAGGCCATTGTCCTCATTAATCCGTATACCTGGAATGTCAGAATCCAGAACACACTTTTTACATACTAGCTTTGACATGTTGGTATTCCTCTATGATAGATCGATTGGATATTTTTCCATTCTCGCTCAAAGGCAGATGATCGATGAACAATATTTCTTTTGGACACAGGTAACCAGGCAGGCTCTTCCGGCAGAATGCGAATAAATTTTCGATTACTGTCCCCTCTGCAGGTATGACCAGGAGACTGATCGCAGTTCCCATAAGTTCGTGGTGTACAGGCACAACAAAAACCTTAGAAACCTCGTTATTTTCCTCTATGTTTCTCTCAATTTCTCTTGGGTTCACTCGGTGATCACCGATTTTAATAAGATCATCCTTGCGTCCCAGCAGTTTGATATATCCATTGGGCAATTTCTGTGCGAGATCGCCAGTATACAGCCATCCGTTTATGATCCTCTTCTCAGTGGCAATTTCATCGTCCAGGTAACCTAACAAAATGTTATCCCCCCTCGCAACCAGTTCGCCCGTTATATTAAGCTCTACTGGCCGGAATTCGGAATCGAAAACATCCAGAGTGACCCCTGGAATCGATTTTCCTATAGTGTCAATGAATTTATCCACATCTTCTGCTGGCAGATAGGCAAGTCTTGCTGTAGCTTCAGTCTGCCCATACATTGGTAAAATTTCCAGACAAGGGGCAAAAGCCCTAATATCTTTTACAATGAACTTATCCATACCTCCGCCTGCAGATGCAGCGGTTCTGACGTTAGTAAAAGCTTTTTGAATCTATCTGGATACCGGAGGAGCATACGGTAAGTACTGGGCACCCCATAGAATATGGATACACCTCTTTCTATAAGGTTGAAAACCGAGTCTATAAAATTCATATTTCCAATTCTGATAGTGCTGCCCGCCATCAGATGGGAATTAATTATGGAATTTCCAAAAGCGTGGTGTGGTGATATTATTAAGGCTGCTTTATCTCTGGAGGTTATGCCAAGTACCTCTATTATTGACTGTGCGTTTGCTACCAGGTTTCTGTCGCTCAACATTACCCCCTTCGGAGTGCCTGTTGTGCCGGAAGTGTAGAGAACCAGCCGCAGTTCCGGATTACTTGAATCGGTTCCTATCCTTTTATGCAGAACCTCTACGGAAGTGTCACTGGAAACAACTACTACGGTTCCAAAACGCCCAAAAAAATCCTCCCCAAATCTTGAATATTGTGCATCAGTTGTAATGATATTATTGACATGGGCAGCATCAAGGATTTTTTCAAGACTGAATTTAGGAAATTCTATTGGCAAAGGGATTGCGATATTAAGTGACCGGTAGACCGCCATGAGTATTTTTATATACTGTATACCTGACTCTGCCAGTATTACAAATCTGCAATGCTTAAAATCCATCAAAGGTAAAGCAATGGTATTTATGTCCTTATCAAGGCAGCTATAGTTAATCGACCTTTTGTCCTCTTCCAGAGCAATGTTTTGAGGAGTATTTCTGGCGTATTCCGTGATATACGCATCAATTCGCATATTTTTCACTTCGCCAGTTTGGTTATCATATTAGTAATTCCCTGCAAAGAGTCAAAATTTTCCGGTGTTAGCATATCTTCAGGAATCTCAATAGAATATTTATCACAGATATAGTCCATAAGTTCAAGCAGACCAATGGAATCTATAATGCCATTCTGAGTGAGAGAATCATTATCTTTCAAGCTGGTGTTATTGTCCATAAAAGAATTAGCCTTCAAATAATCAACGATGTCACTTTTTACCTGTTGCATGTATGTTATCCCCTATGGTTTCGTTTAGTGGACTATCAATTGTGAGTAACACACGACTCTGTCCATAATAACGTGAAATCCCCACTGCTAGATATGCAATACAACTATATAAATAATTTGAGTTAGTTTTCCACTGACAAAAAAGTTTTGAAAAAAATTGAAAATTTTGAGTAAAACCAATTGAGAGAACTCGGATGATACAATTTTAGCAATTTGTTACATTTTCCACTTCAGACGCCATTTAAAATGTTATATTTTATAACACATTCAGTTCCAGTTGCAGTCTATCTTCTGAAGGTGATTTATATTGATAATATGTAAATCAGAGTGGGTAATGACTGAAAATACGTATTTATTGTCTAAAAAATAACTTGAATGGCCGACACTGCTTAGATTAAGATCTTTATTTAAATTAAGAAGCATGTTTTTATTGGAAAACTTACAATAAGCTTCTTTCAAAGTCCATGTTTTTAAAATATCGGTTTTACTTAAAGGTTTGTCCGTGAATGAAGGTTTTTCACGCAGATATTTCAAAGTATTTTTAAGATCCAGTGTTCTTCCAAGCTCGATATCAATACCGACCTCAACCTTTGATATTGCAAGGGCTGCAATGTTTTCAGTATATGATATACATATATACATTTCATTGTGGTTATGGATACAGACTCTCCCATTGTCGTTTTTATATGTGGATACGTCGAAGGCGGATCGCTCGTGAAGGAGACTGCATAGAATATGTTTTAGAACCGTTCTGGAGAGAATATATCTTTTCTTAAAATAATTAGTCTGTAAACCCTCGAGATATTCCATTTCGATCCTGTCAAGGTAGGCCGTATTAAATGTATCATAATTATCCAAGTCAATGAGAATAATAAGAACATGGCTCTGTTCCCACAGGTAAGGAATATGTTCAAGAGATATAGAGGAAGTTATTGTTAAATTCTTACTGCACATACGATTCACGTATATCTACTATATTTTAGTATGTGAACTACTCCTTCCTTAAAACTGAGCTGTCCGGCAAAGAATTTAGGGAGTAGCTTCCTTCGAGTATTTACGTCATCTGAGGTTTAGGTACTAAAACCAAATCCCAATCGACGAACCTGTTTGTCGAAGATTATCAGAAAATCTCTGATAGTCTGTCCACAAGGCATTCTTTAATAGGAAATATTGCATGATATTAATCGCACCATTCAGATCCCTGTTAAGTATATTTCCACAATTACATATTATAGTTCTTTGAGACAGAGACATATTATGCCTTTTTCTACAGACAAAACATTCCCTTGAAGTATAGCTCTCATCAATTCTTATTACTTTCTTACCTAGAAATTAAACTTAATAGGTTAAAAATTCAATGAAGTGAGAAAAAGTATTCCCTTCAAATTGAGTAGAAAGCTCTGACTTCCAACTCAATGAGCTTTTATTCTCTGATCAGTTTCGCTAGAGATGATATCTCAAATTTGTTGCTCAGTCTATTAAACACGTAATCATATACATCATATGTAATCTATAAACTTATATTCAGTTTTTTTGCTGTTTGAAAAACCGTCATTAGTGTGCCGTTTGCCCTTGTTCCTTCATCTCGTATGGTTTGAAGGCTCACGCCTCTTTTTCTGACCTTTGCTCTTGTCGCTAACTCCGCTGTATGTGGGGCTGGTAGTGGGGCGCCTTTACTCAACACTACAGGGTTCTTTGCTTTTACATGCGCGGGTGCGGAAAAATCCGATTCTGCAACCGGATTGGTTTCTCACCGGCTGCTTTCAGGCTGGCCGAGATCGGTGCCAGCATTGGTTTTAGCTGGCGCTCTGGACTATCCTGAAGTTATGAGAACTGCTGACCTGCTGGCAAACGAGGTCAAGGAGCAAAAAGGATCATTTTGCCCTATCATGCTCATGTTCCGAACAGGGAAAACCTGCAGAATTTAATTGGCTTGCGCTTGATTTCTTGAGTTGCGTATGAAGCCAGAATCCGAAATAAGGATTGAAATACGTGAAGTTTTAAATATTATTTAGGTAGTTAGGAATCTATTTTCTAACCGGCAGGATAAGGCAAAGAGTCAATATTTTATATCGAATCAAAAGTATTTCCAAGAATCGGCGGATGATTTTTTCAGGCTGCAACTTATTCTCATCCATATTTTCTTGTCAGAAATGAGCTTTGAACGGGAAAGTCGAATTATATATGATATAAGACTAATATAAGATTATAAGCAAAAGCTTATAAAAATAATTGAACAAGATTATTAATGAGCCTTTGTTTTTTAGTGCGCAGTCCAAATGGACAATGCACATTTGAGAGGGGAATATTGTGTCAGTGAAAATCAAATGGCAAATCTTTACAGCCGAGACCCGGAGCGACGGTACCTGGAGATCGAACAGCCCAACACTTGAGGAACTTCTCAACGTTATGGCAAGCCCGGATAGAATTAAGGAACGCACTACGGACATTGAGGACTCTATGGCCCGCCTGGCCATCAGGGGACTGCCATATTTCAAAATAACCGAGGTTACTTCTGGCAATAAAAGAGAAAAAACTGTACTGAAAAACCTTTCGGAGTCAGATGTTAGCATAAATCGGCAGGTAAAACCCACTGAAGATGTCCTGGGTATGTTCGGTTAAGATATGGTCCGTAAGAAATGTGTTATTTTCATTGCGTTTATGTAAGCTATAGTAAACGAAGATGAATTGAATATTGTAATATTTATCTCATATTAATGAATTCGACTCAGTGCCAAAATCTAGTGATGAACATAAAATTAAAAATCACTAGATTTTGTAATTGGTTACAATCCTTGTGATTCTGCTTCTGGGTTAAAGTCTTTAGATGTCGAATGTTAATTTTGATTGGAGGCTGAATTCTTCTTACGAATTCAGATCTTCAATCAAGAAATGCAAAAATCACTAGATTTTGGATCAGAGTCATGAATTCCTTAACCGAATACAAAAGAGGATTGAATCATCAAAGCCAGGGAAGTAGACAATCACGAAGATAATAAGAATATTGGGCTTTTCAGTAAAGGAAAGCGTTCTCGACGAGCAGCGCTGCTAAAGCCTCGAATCTACGCCCTTATGTGATTACTTCAATTCATCTGACAGATATTTGGTTACCAGAAGGTAGGACTGATTTACCAGGCTTTATAAAACCCTCTTAAAAAAGAATCTTCGTTAATTGAATTAGGAAGTAAATGCTGTATAAAAGCAATTCTAAACTGTCTGGAAATAATTAGATGGAACCTGCCGGAACACAGACAGGACATTTACAGGGAAGCCTTCAATATCGTCTGGAGAGAATAAAACGAACCTACAAAATGATGTGGGAAGCGTCAAGGGGAGAGACTGCTCACCGGATTACCTGGAGTGCGGTTAAAAGAGTATATGAGAATAATTCTAAAGGGAACTGGGTAAAAAGAATTAAATTTTCATTTTGGATTTCTGCCTGTTTATCTTTTGAACTATTATTGGTGAGTCTTTTTATCCATATCAGTAATACATAAAGTCTGCTTGAAGGTAGCTTGGTGCTGTTTAATAGTAAAAGCTTGCAAGTTCAGACAACACAATTGAGGATATAAAGAGAGCAAAAGATAATATAACTCTTCCTATATACATATACTGTTGAGAACAAATAAAGGAAGATATCAGAAATATGGAAATACTATCCATTATAATGCGCAGAAAATGCAAATATCGTACCTCATGTCCACATTTTCGGCAGGAAAGTAAATATTGCGAGGAATTAGATCACTGTAAGTGTGGGTTATTTTTGAAAAGAGAACGAGAAGTATAATCTCTATTTAAATCCTGCCATTGGGAATATAATTTCATCTCCCAATTATCCAATAACCCAAAATTTTTAAGCTTACGAAGTTTATCCTTACAAGTTTGTACTTACAAGTTTATATCTTATATAGTCTGTATCATGTTTTTAGTTTTATGCTATATTTAGGAGAGTTGGCAGCGCGATCTGGATGAAATTTTTAAAGTTATTAAGCCTGATTCTTTTCTTTGCACTCACTGCTGCGTGCATAGGTCCTACTACCACTGAGAAAATTTCCTTTTCAAATTTGGACCTAAAAGGTCTGGTAGAGGATATAGAGAATGTCATAACGGATGGAGTGAACAGTTGTCTCCCGGCTGAGGCAGGATCAGCAGACGAAATTGATGTATGGGAGAATACGAGCGCCGCAGCTGGAGCTGTTTCCGCTTCTGTTGAAGTACCTGATGTCCCGACTTATTCCGAAGAAAAATCAAATGTTACTTATTCGAGGGAACACAGGCTGATGTCTCAGAACTTTCAACGGGCTATCGGGTCAGGAGATGAAAAAAGAATTGCAGTTGAAGTCTTCAATATAACCGGAAAGGCTTCAGGATATAATATAGAAGATGCCTGTGATGTTTTTGATTATGTGAACGAGCACTGGAAGTACCGTTACGATAAAAATGCCGAGTTTTTCTTCGGAGCTTCTCAAACTATCAATGAAGGATATAATGGAGATTGTGACGACTATTCCATAGTTATGTCCGCACTTTTAAAAAATATGGGGTTCAATACGAGGGTTGTTACTGCAACAAACAAGAGTTACGGGCACGCCTATCCCGAGCTCTATATAGGGAATGACGAAAAAACTGCGCGCGAAGTTATGAGTTATGTGCAGGGCAGATATTCCTACGCCGAAGATATCTGGTACTCAAACAGAAAACTTGAAGCAGAAGGGCTTCAGTACTGGCTGAATTTTGACTGGAGCGGGTCAAACGGATACAGGCATCCAGGAGGCATATATTTTGAAGGATTACAGGTTATTTACTATCCGAATGGATTAATCGAATTCTGAAGCAGGAAGTAAACCGAAAATTTCCTTCAGAATAGTTTCTCCGCACTTAAAACATGCATTTCTTCCCTTTAAAGGCTTAGATGACAAAAAAATGGAAAAAAGGTATGTTTGAGTCTTTTTCTTCTATAAAAGTGAGTATTGAAAGTTAATTTTTATGATTAACTTTATATGGGCATACCTTACCCTCTTTTAGTAAAAGATGATTGGGTCGGGTTATAGACCTTAAAAGGCCATTAAAGGGGAATTTTATGGTAATAAATACCTACAGTGAAATCATTCGGGGAGATAGGGTACGGGCTAATACCCTTCCTGAGATTAACCAGGCAATTGATATGGAGATAGCTGCAACAGTTCGGTTTTATGCAAGCAAAACCGATATGAGATAACCAGGAGAATTAAAGAGCTTGATCTGGAATGGGATATCGAGCACTATCTCGAAGCCAATGCGGCTATATTGTCTTTTATTGGAGCCGCACTTGGATTAAAAAAGAATCGGAACTGGTTTATTCTGCCTCTGGTAGTTTCCATTTTTCGGCTCCAACACGCAGTACAGGGCTGGTGCCCTCCAATATCCGTATTCAGAAGGATCGGTATACGCACAAGGCAGGAGATCGAAGTGGAAAAATACGCACTGAAAACTTTGCGCGGGGATTTTGACGAGATTTATTACCAGGATAACAATGGGTTGCGCAAAGGAAGCTGTAAATGAGAGCAGAAACGTCTGACAATGGCGGTAAAAACCTTTACTTATTTTTTGCAAATGCGGAAAGAATTGTGGAATTGTTGCAAGATTGAAGAAGAAATATATGAATATGAAAACTCAAAACTTGTTTCACTGAATCCCTTCTTTTGAGTAACAAACCGCGTTTATGATCTTGAAAGAGATCCTGACAAGTCTGAATGATTAAGAATAAAATGGTTTGGGATAGGCTCAGTATTATTTAGTCCGAAGAGTTTACTGAGTTTGGATTAGCTTATACCTTAAAGGTCTATAAAAAATTTAAAAGCACTACCAGAGAAAATAAAAGAGTATAATAAATAAAAAGTTAATAAAAATTAAAAAGTAATTAAAATGACAAAATAATAAAAATCTAAAAGTTATAAAACCCAAAAAATTGGGATAACCAGAAATTAGAAAATCAGCAAGAAGCAAAAATTAAAAAGAAATGAAATAAAAATTAAAAAGAAATGAAATTGAGGAGAGCTTAAAATATTGTTTCAGCATCTCAGGCGGTAACATCCTTTCTCAGAATGTAAGCAACCATCTCAGGGTTAAGTTTACTTTCCCTTGAGACCTTTTCCTCAATAGCTTCAGTGGATTTACCTTCAATTTTCAGTTCTTTTATTTCTTCAATGATTGACGAAGGAATACGGTAGTACTCGTTTATATCTTTCCTGTGACCCCAGACGTCTCCTTCTATGAGCTGGATGCGCTGCATTTCAAGGAACATTTCTATTGACTTTGAAACAGTACGTCTGTAAGACTTTGGAAGCTGTATGACCTCAATCTTCGGACAGTTCTCAACCAGTGAAAAAATATCCTTGTTCGATGGCCTGAAGGCCAGGTGCACTATTCTTTCATTTGGATTCAGTGTGAAGATTTCTTCTCTTGAACTCACAACCCTTATTTTCAAAGTTTATCCTCTCATATATTTATTTTTTTCACTTAATAGTAAAAAATTCTTCATTAAATATTTTTCTATAATCACCGGAATTATTTAGAAAGAATTGGTGTTTACATCTTCGTTTATTTTCACAGAATTCCGATGCAAGTAATAAAAATCAATAGGTAGTACAACTTTTTTAGCGAAACGTGATAAAATATTTGAAAACGCTTTGCAAAAAGTATGAAGAATGAAATCAGAAAAAAATCAGAATTTTGTTAAACATTATTTGATTTTCTAAGGTCAGGGCATTTTTGATATTGTGAGTATGGCACTTTAGAAAGTCATGAGTTTTTAAGTGTTATGAAAAATAAAAAGAGTATCAAAATTATTGAAAAAGTAAATAATTTTCCAGTTGAAAAGTGACTACTCCAAAATATGAATCCGATAGCTACTCATAACTTTGATTCGTTTCTAAAATGTGAGGAAAAAGTCAAAAATGAAGAGAGAAAAAGAGAATTGAAAAGACTTCTCCAGAATAAGGTACTTATTTTGCAGACATCTCTAAAACCTAGACATCTCACCTAGATTCGGCAGGTCGACATTAAAAATTAGAATATTTTTCCGATACCGTTTTTGAATATTAGCTAACTATATATTGGGTTTAAAGTTGGTTAACGCGTGGCTCAATTCCCACGACATATATAAGTACTGAATCATTTTTTCATTGAAGTTTTGTATGAGAAATTAATAATTGGTCATATGTAAACCTAATAACTGCATACAATTATGGAGCATCACTTCAAAATCGCCATCAACAAAAATATTGAAAATTAATTGTCGACCTGCCGAATCTAGGATCTCATTTTCTACCAGCAGGATTTCAGCGGGTCAGCTGTATTTATTTGTCCAAAAGAAGCTCGTTTTAGTGGGAAATTCTAGATTTAAAACTATAAATACTCGAATGTCTGCTGTAACATTTACAGGTTATATAAGGAAAGCAAAACCTGCAAATTAGACTCATCGCCCAGAAAATTATTTGTACTTCCTATATGCCAGCCAGGCAGACCTGCTTCCAGGCTGAAAGAGGTTGTTTTCGAAGAAAAGTCAAGCTGATTCTTCCCGAAAAATAAGAATAACTAATAGGACTTACGCATTTGAAATGCCGAAAAAGTAATATCATTTAAAATATACTAATATCTCCATAGTTCCCCAAAAACGTACGGAGTTATGGATATAAACCCACCTAAGTGTATTGACATTGATTTCATTAATTTTCTCATTGCGGCATCTAACGTTTTCAGCTGTACTGAAGCTGCTAGATGTTATCCAATCGTAGCTAATGCTCCTTCTCACGATGCTTTCACTCGTTGCCTTCAAAGGCAACCTCCAGACACAGAAGCATTATGGGAAGAAGTAAAAAGTCATGTTAAGCCTGAAGAAGGCTTTCTAATTATTGACGATTCAACATTAGATAAACCATACGCAAAAGAAATGGCTTTTGTTCGTCGTATGTGGAGTGGAAAACATCATCGTGCTGTAAAGGGGATAGGTTTGGTCACCTTAGTTTGGACAGACGGTACAACTGTTATACCTATCGATTTTCGAATTTATAACATTGATGAAGACGACAAAACAAAGAATGACCATTTCCGCGATATGCTTGACAAAGCCGAAGAACGTGGTTTTAATCCCGAATTTGTTTTGTTTGATACATGGTACGCAAGTGTGAAAAACCTTAAAGCAATAAAGAAGAAAGAATGGCATTTCCTTACAAGGTTAAAGAAAAATCGTTTGGTAAATCCTGATAAGAAGGGAAATGTGCCACTTGAAACAGTAGAGATTCCTCCAAAAGGACTTGTGGTTCATCTCAAAGCATATGGATTTGTAAAGGTGTTTAGGATAGTTTCAAAAGATGGAGACACGCAACACTGGGTTACAGATGTACAGGATATGGATGAATCAAAACGTGAAGAGTTGGCAAAGAAGTCATGGAAAATTGAGGAATACCACAGAGGAATAAAGCAGTTCTGTGGGGTCGAAAAATGTCAGGCAAGAAAGGAAGAGTCACAAAGAGCACATATAATGTTCTCATTAAGAGCGTTCCTTAGACTGGAGTTACAAAGAATCAAAACGGGGATATCCTGGTTCGAAAGTACGATGAAAATTCGGAGAGGGGCAGTGACAGCATATTTAAATAACCCAATATACACATTAAATTAATTCGTATGGATGGGAAGTTGTTAAAAACGATATGTCAAGAGCCAACTGCGTAACTCCTAACTAACTTAAAAAATGTCAGGCAAATCGCACAACTTTTATTAAATGTCATGTTCATTATATTCCAGACACGACTTTGAAGAGGCTCATGCATGGAAGATCCTGTTGTCTCAAAAATAAAAAACCAATTTGATAAAAAAGGAAATCCGGCAAAGATTCCGCTGATGAGCGGGAAACAATTTTTTGAAGCCCGATCAGAAACGGATGGAGTCTATGTTGACAACCTGAAAAATCAGCCATTTCTCCCCTGGAAGATATTTTCCGAAGCCATCAATTGCCTGAAGGAAAACGGCGGGCAGGCAAAAAAAGGAAATGCAACAAACTCAAGACTAGGAGACCCTAACCTTGAGCTGGATACATTGGAAGGTTATATTGCCAGTAGAGTTTACGATTGCAGTATAGGAGATACTGTTTTTAAGAGAATAACACCAGTAGCTTCCATCCTTGCCTGGGCTGAAATCTGTGAAAACACGAGAGGGCAAATCGGTCTTCTTTCAGAGAAAAAAAGCTGCAGGCCTTTGAAAGTGAAAAAGAAGATTCTCTGGCTTTCAACATCGAAGAAAATAACGAAAATTCTGATACCAATTCCCTTTATCTCCAGCTTGAAAGCAGCGAGATTGAGTTGAAAAACCTAGAGATAAAACTTGACGAAAAAACACAGAGAATAAAAGAACTTAATGATAAGTTTGCAGGCAAAGAAGAAATAGACAGACTAAAAGAAGAGCTGAAATCCAAAACCGAAAAAATAGATGTTCTTGAAAAGTTTCTTTCGGATTCGAAGGGAATTGCCAGAAGCCTTGAGGAAAAGCTTGCAGGCAATGAAATGAAACTTGAGGAGCACAAAAAACTTCTCCATGAAAAAGATTCTGAATTGTGGGACCTTAAAGAAAAACTTGCTTATAAGAATGAAGAAACCGGAAAACTTGAGTCCGGGCTCATAGAAAAAGAAGGCGAGAAAAATAGCCTTACTCAAGAACTTAAAGAAAAAGTAGAAAATATAACATTCATCAGTGAGAGGCTTTCGGCAAAAGAAAGAGAAGTAGAAAAACTTGAAGAAAGTATCTCGCTAAAGGATAGAGACCTTAAGACCCTGGCTGGAGAGGTTATTGCAAAAGTTGGGGAGATGAAGAGAATTGAAGAGAAGCTTACCGGAAAAGAAAGAACGATAAATACTATGGAAGTTATGTTTGCTACAAGTGAAGAAAAAGTAAGAAAGCTTGAGAAGCAGCTCTCAGCCTATGAAGGAGAAGAAAAACTGGCAGTCGAACTTAGAGAAAAAGAAGAGTTGATAAAGCAATTAAAAGGAACACTCGCAAGTAAAGAAGAGGCCTTTTCCAGGGTTAACGAGGAAAACAGAAAGTACAGGATGCAGCAGAAATTCGCGTCTGATGGGCTAAGGCAGATAGAAGAACAGAAAGCCTCAAGAAAATGGTGGAAACGCCTATAAGCAAGAAGTAAAGCCAGACTAGTTTAAATTTTGGTTATTCGCGGCCACTCAGGGCCTGAAGCCAGGAATGAGCTGTGAAGCAGGTGAAGGATCATGTCAGGGCTGATTTTTCTTATACTCGTAATCTCACAAATTATTTCTTCCTCGGTTCTTCCCTGAACTTCCAGTTCTTTTATCTTTTCAAGCACGTAAGCAGGTATTACGAAATAATTATTGAGGTCATGCCAGTGCCCGCTGACATCTCCTTTTACCAGATGAATACCTGAAGAAGCAAGGTACATCTTGATAAATTTAGAAAGCCCTTCATAAGAAGATGCAGGAAGCTGAAGTAGTTCTATTCCGGGACATTTCTTGACCAGACTAAAAAGATCCCTGTCCGAAGGTCTAAAAGCAAGGTGTACTGCCTTCTCCTCTGCCCCCATACCTAAAATTTCATCCCTGCTTGTTATGACTCTAATGCGTATACTACCTAGCCCCATTTATGCTCCCTCTCCTATCTAAGCATGGATCATTTATTTAATTTTGTATTTCAGTCTTTCTGACCAAATTTCAGTACATTTTGAATATTGACACTCGAATTAGAACAGAAGACACTTTAATTGGAGCAAAAAAAATATTAATCACACGGATGCCGAGATGGCTCGAAATTTACCCATCGTTGAGTAAATATAAATTTCATTTTAGAAATAGAATTGGTAGGTCAGGACGTAAAAGTGTATTTATATGTTATTCTCAGGTGTTATTCTCATGCCTTACCCTCAGGCTCTACTCTCAGGCCTGCCGCAAGAGCCTGCCCGAAGGAAATACATCCGTCTCCACAGGGAACCTGGCGGTGAGCTAGAAATTCAAAACCTGCTTCTCGAACAGTTCCTGCAATGCAGGAAGTTATATGGTCATTATAGGCAACCCCTCCACTCAGGCCTATAGTTTCAAGGCCCCTTTTGCTGCAAGGGTAATGGCAAGTTCCGATATTCCCTTTGCAAGGTTTTCCTCAACCGCAAAAGCAAGATCAGCAGAAGAGTACTTTCCTAAAAGTTCATAAACCCCCAGAAGAAGCTCGGTCGTGTCAAGCACAGGAACTCCTGATTTTTCTGCTTTTTGAAGACCAGAGGGAGATCTACTATACGAATACTATTCCTTGCGGCAGATTCGAGTTTCATTGCAGGCTCTCCTTCATAGGTTCTTATTCCGCAAATTCCAAGAAGAGTTGCAGCTGCATCCAGTACTCTCCCTGTACTGCTGCTTTGGACAACATTTACCCCCTTTTCAAGCTGTTTCATAATTGTTGAGAACTCCATAGCTCCTTGTGGAAAGATGAGGGGAAGCTTTTCCAGCTCTTCCCTCCCAAGCCTCTCGAAAAGAATACCCAGAACCATCCTTGAAGGTATCTTCGATGCAAGGTCTCCCCGGGCATTGGTTGAGAAAGCAAATGTCCAAGGCGTTCATATCCGAAGTAAGAGGACTCGAAAAGCTCCCCCCAGACCGTGCCGTCACTACCGTATCCAACTCCATCAAGAGCAATTCCTAGCATCCGTGAGTCCAGCGGCAGGGAGTTATCAGCCATAAGTGCAAGCATGTGGGCATGGTGATGTTGAACCTGAAGTGTATTTTTCCCTCCCATATTCATTGCAAACCGGGTTGTGTTAAAAGCAGGGTGCAGGTCGCAGCCCCAATGAAGAGGCTCTATTCCTGTGAGACGAATAAGGTGTCTGACAACTTCTGAGTGGTACCTGAAGGTTTCTACGTGGTTGGTGTTTCCTATATACTGAGAGATATAGGCAAGTTTTCCTTTTGCCACAGTCACCGTGGAGTTCATTTCAGCCCCTACTCCTATAGAAGCTTCGATTTCAAAAGGCAACTCTACAGGTTCAGGCACGAAACCCCTGGAACGCCGGATAAAGGCCGCCCGTCCGTTTACAATCCGGATAACCGTATCATCGTTCCTGTTTGCAATAACCCTGTTATGCAGCAGATGAAAATCGACAATCCCGTTGAGTTTTTCAAGCGCTTCTTTATTTTCGATAACCATAGGCCTTCCTGGAAGGTTTGCCGAGGTCATGACATATACAGCGTCAGGTACGCGGTCAAAAAGCAGGTTCTGCGTGCCTGTATAGGGAAGCATGACCCCTATATTATGCAGGCCCGGGGAAACGGATTTTGCCAGGTTGAATTCCTTTGACATGGAAAGCAAAGTAATAGGGCGGCGACGGGATGTAAGATATTCCCTCCCTGCGCCTTCAAGCTCCGCAAAGGACTCCACAACCTCAGGATTTTTTGCCATGACCGCAAAAGGCTGCTCCGGACGCACCAACCTCCTTCGAAGCTCCCTTACAGGCTCCTCCTTTCGAGCATTGCAGGCAATATGAAAACCTCCGAACCCCTTGACAGAAAGGATTGAGCCCTGCTGAAGAAAGTCAGAAGCTTTTGAGATTGCTTCATAACCCTGTGCCAGTACATTTCCTTCATAGTCTGAAAGCCAGATTTCTGGCCCGCACTTTGGGCAGCAGACCGGTTGGGCATGATACCTTCGATTAAAGGGATTGGTATACTCTGTCTCGCACTCCGCGCAGAGAGGAAATCTGCCATAGTAGTATTTTCCCTGTCATAAGGAAGAGTCCGGACTGTTGTATAACGGGGACCACAATTAGTGCAAACTGTAAAAGGATAATGGTAATATCTGGACGCAGAATCAAAGATCTCTGACCTGCACTGTTCACAAATAGCCGTATCAGGAGGAATAATTGAATTTTCAAAAGCTCCAGGCTCACTTGGCACGATGGTGAATTTTAAAGAAGCGGAAAAAAGGACATTTTTTATTTTGAGCTCTGTAATTTTAGCAAGAGGAGGTTTTTTCTCAGGCAGATCTCGAAGAAAACTTTCAAGGCTAGCCGGGTTTCCCTCGATAAGAATTTCCACGTAGTTTCCGAGATTTTTTACATATCCGAAAAGTCCATGGGCTTGTGCAAGCTGGTATATGAAGGGACGAAAACCAACACCCTGCACAGTGCCGGTCACATGAAGAAGTCTGGCTTCATTTTGCATAAGAAATTAAAATTGAAATTTGTCGTTAAAATAGCTTTCTAATTTAAAGGCAAACGAGAAAACAAAAATTTGAAGGCTCTTGATAGAAAATTAAAAAATTGAATTGAAAAAGATACGGCTTTAATCAGAAAAACAAAAACCTGTGCCGAGACTTAGAGATGGAAACCATCCTGAAGTTCAGGTCACATAAAGTTTGGAGAAATTGTTCTTATGACAATAATGAACCCCAAAATCATCATTAGAAGGGAAATACGCCAGGCTACCTGAATCAGGCGTGCCTGGTTTTGGGGTTCACCTAACTTGAATACCGCTTTTTCAATCAGATTCGGTTGATCGTTGCTTATTGCCATATTCAAATCAAGATTGATTATTTGGTCCTTGCTTTGATCCTCTTCAGCCGGAAAGTATTCTCCCTTTCCATCTCCTCAAGGACGAAGCGGATATACTTCATGGTTGCGATGAGTTCGGGAATTACTTTGAATTCGAGAGCGTTCACACGCCTCTTGGTCTTCTCGATTTCATTAAGAAGCCTTTTCATTGTAGTTTCCAGCTCTGCGGCCGTGATAATCTTTTCCACAAGGTCCTCATAGGCATCGGCAGTCTCATCGATGTATGAATTTGTACCGATTATCCCGTAACCCCTTTCAGGAAGGGATTTACGGACTCCCGTAGAACTGATCTTCGGCACCCAGACACCCATGATATTATGCCCTGAAAGCTGAATTTCGGGAGATTCCTTCGCCGTGAAGGCTGTTGACTTGACAGTAACCATCCCGTCAACGGCAGAGGCGAGATTGATTTTTTCCACAGACTTTGCGTAGGCAGCGTCCAGCTCGGTTCTGACGTTCCTTGCCTCGTTAAGGATCTTGAAGAACTCAAGAATAAGACCGTCTCTTTTCATCTTAAGGAGCTTGTGCCCACTTTCAGAGAGCTTGATTTTTTTCTTGAGCTCGATTAGCTCCGACCGAGTTGGTTTTACGTCTTGAGCCATGTCAATCACTGAGCCTTTCTGTGTGCAGGATGATATTTCTGGATATACTTGTTGTCAATCCTACCCAACTGGTTTATTGGCAGGTGTGCGAGGATCTTCCAGCCGACGTCCAGTGTATCTGCAATGGTCCTGTTTTCGTTTCTGCCCTGGCGGACGAACTCGTTTTCGAAAAGGTCAGCAAACTCGAGGAGCTTTGTGTCTCTCTCGGACAGAGCTTCTTTACCGACGATGGCCACGAGACCTCTCAGGTCACGCCCTTCTGCATAACCTGCGTACATCTGGTCAGAAACAGCCTTGTGATCTTCCCTTGTCTTACCTGCTCCGATACCGGAATTCATCAGCCTCGATAGGGACGGCAGCACATTGATTGGTGGATAGATACCTTTCCTGTGCAGTTCCCTGGAAACCACGATCTGGCCTTCAGTAATATACCCTGACAGGTCAGGGATCGGGTGGGTGATGTCGTCACCAGGCATTGAAAGAATCGGAATCTGAGTAACGGATCCCTTGGCACCCTTGACAATACCAGCACGCTCGTAGAGAGTTGCAAGGTCAGTGTACATGTAACCCGGATATCCACGACGGCCAGGCACTTCATTACGAGCGGCACCCATCTGACGGAGAGCTTCTGCATAGTTAGTTATGTCAGTTAGGATGACGAGAACGTGCATGCCATGCTCGTATGCCAGATACTCGGCTGCTGTCAGTGCCATACGTGGGGTGATGAGACGCTCAACAGCAGGGTCATCTGCCAGGTTAAGGAACACGACTGCCCTTTCCAGAGCGCCTGTCTTTTCAAAGTCGCTCATGAAATACTGGGCTTCTTCATTGGTGATACCCATTGCAGCGAAAACCACTGCAAACTCTGCTTCGGATCCGGGCACAGAAGCCTGCCTTGCGATCTGCAGGGCAATTTCATTGTGCGGAAGACCTGATGCTGAGAAGATAGGCAGTTTCTGTCCACGAACCAGGGTGTTTGTCCCGTCGATTGTGGAGATGCCTGTCTGGATGAAATCCTTAGGAGGCAACCTGGCATATGGGTTCATTGCAGCCCCGTTAATGTCCAGCAGCTTGTCTGGCACTATTCTGGGCCCGCCATCCAGAGGGTCACCGGCACCTGAAAGGATTCTGCCGAGGAGATCGATGGATGCGGGAAGCTTCAGGGTTTCCCCTGTGAAGACCACACCACAATCCTTGTTCAAACCTCCAGTACCTTCAAAAATCTGGATAACCACTATGTCCGTTGAAGAGTCCAGCACCTCGCCTCTGCGGGTAGTTCCGTCAGGCAGGTTGACAGTAACGATTTCTTTATAGCCTACAGGCTCTGTTTTTTCAACAAAGACAAGAGGCCCTGCAATCTGAGTGATTGTCTTATATTCTTTTACCATACTTACCTACCTCTCAGGGCTGCAAACTCTTTATCCATCTTTGCCAGTACAGCGTTCATAGAAGCATCGAAGTTCTCCTCGAACTTAACCTTGGGAAGCTCATCCTTAGATGACATCTTGACAATTTCCGAGACAGGAACACCTGATTTCAAAGCTTCCTGTGCAGCGTCTCCGAATCTCATGATTGCCTGCATGATCCTGTACTGCTCAGAGAACGGGCTGTAGGTATCTATTGGGTGGAATGCATTCTGCTGCAGGAAAATTTCTCTGATCATACGGGTAATTTCAAGCAGAAGCTGCTGATCGTCTGGCAGAGCGTCGGAACCCACAAGCTGCACGATTTCCTGCAGTTCGGATTCTGTCTGGAGCATTCCCATTGCTCTTTCCCTCATAGCCACGTAATCAGAAGCCACGTTCTCAGTAAACCAGTCATTAAGGCTTTCCTTGTATAGACTATAACTGTTCAGCCAGTTGATAGCCGGGAAGTGACGCTTTTGAGACAGCTTGGCATCGAGAGCCCAGAACACTTTCACTATACGCAGAGTATTCTGCGTAACAGGCTCTGAGAAGTCACCGCCAGGTGGAGATACTGCTCCAATAACAGTAATGGAGCCTTTTTCACCGCAAAGGGATATTGCAACACCGGAACGCTCGTAGAATTCGGCAAGCCTTGCAGACAGGTATGCCGGATAACCTTCTTCACCAGGCATTTCTTCCAGACGGGAGGAGATTTCTCTCATGGCTTCTGCCCACCTGGAGGTGGAGTCTGCCATAAGGGACACGTCTAATCCCATGTCACGGAAGTATTCCGCAATGGTGATCCCGGTGTACACGGATGCTTCTCTTGCAGCCACAGGCATGTTTGAAGTGTTAGCAATAAGGACAGTACGCTCCATCAATGGGCGTCCGGTCTGCGGGTCTTCGAGTTCAGGGAACTCACTTAGAACATCTGCCATTTCATTTCCGCGCTCACCACAGCCGATATAGACCACAATTTCGGTGTCACTCCACTTTGCAAGCTGCTGCTGAGTAACGGTCTTTCCCGATCCGAAAGGTCCGGGAATTGCAGCAGTTCCGCCTTTTGCTACAGGGAAAAGCCCGTCGAGGATTCTCTGTCCTGTTACCAGAGGCTTTTCTGGAGTAAGTTTTTTCGCCACAGGTCTGGGTCTTCTGACAGGCCATCTCTGCATCATTTGCAGCTCTTTCCCGTCAGTCAGGGTACAGATAGTGTCTATAACAGTGAAGCTTCCGCTCTTAATTTCCGAAACTGTACCGGAGATATCCGGGTGCATCATGATCTTGTGTTCAATGTTTACTGTTTCCTGAACAACTCCGATCACTTCTCCGCCTTTTACAAAATCTCCCTTCTTGACAACAGGTTTGAATTCCCAGAGTTTTTTGTGATCAAGTCCGTCTGCAGTGACGCCTCTCTGGATGAAGCTGCCCATCTTCTCTAGCAGGACGTGCAGAGGCCTTTGAATTCCATCATAAATACTGGAAAGAAGACCAGGACCAAGTTCCACGGACAGAGACATCCCTGTGGATACACAGGGTTCCCCTGGCTTGACGCCTGCAGTCTCTTCGTATACTTGGATGATGGTCTTGGGCCCTATTATCTGGATGACTTCACCCAATAAACCTTCATTACCGACTTTAACCAGGTCATACATTTTTGCCTGCAAGCCGATAGCAGTGACGACAGGCCCAGCCACACGATAAATTTCACCTTTTACTTCCACAGATCAACACCTACCGCTTGTTTTATCTTATCTCTTAAACTCGAGCCTGCTCCGCTGCCTCCCAGGGCTACTACTGTGGGCTGGACAGACTCATTCAAGTTTTTCCTTAAAAGTTCTGGCAGATTACCAATGTCATCATTATGCATTACAATAATCCCGACACTCTTATCTTGAAGCGCAGATTTTACCGCGGACTCAGTGGATATGACATCAGCGGTCTCGTAAACTTTCCTGATACCAGCCAGCCTGAATCCCGTAACAAAATCACTCTTTCCGATCACTGCCAATTCCATCAGATAACCACCAACTGGTCTTTGATTAATTCATCACTGAGGCCAGATTCTTTACCCCTGAAGATGATCCGAAGGTTAGTTGTCTCGTTATTTTTATGGATAATATAGTCCATAATAGGTACAATTGAGATCGGAGATACATGCGAAAGAATGGTTGAGGATTCAAGATAATATCTCGTGAGCCTGCTTTCAAGAGGGGTCAGAGAAGCCATATCCGAACCGGCGACGCCTGAAATCGCATCCCAGTACTTAGTTCTTTGAAGCTCATTAACAAACTCTTCATACGGAAGAGCTGCCAGTTTCTCGGGCTTCAGCTCGAGACCGCCCTCAATCATGAGAGGCATGATTTCATCAAGCTGCTCAACTCCTGCTTTTTTCAGTCTGAAGAGAGTGCCAAGGTTTTTAACATCGACTTCTAGCTTGATGACCCTGACAAAGAGCTTGCGATCCTTGGACCTTGGTGTCCCGATTGCTTCAAAGAGACTTGAGTAATACATCTTGTCAAGTTCATTTTCTATGTATGCCAGATTAGTTCCGTCAAACTTCTGTAGCAGGGGGTAATATTCGATATATTTCAGAGCCTCGATGACTTCCTGATATGTGGCCTTGGCTGCAAGTTCTGACATGGAAGTATAAGTAAACTCCCCGGCAGCAATCAGAGACTCCAGGATATCTTCAACAGATGCGTTGTAGAGTTTACCGCGGAGAAGTGTTTTTATGTTCCAGACGTCGTACCTTCTCAGGTATGCGACAATCAGGTAGTTCAGTTCTCCAGAGGTAATTCTTACCAACTTATCATAGGTGAGCGCAAGATTCCTGTTTAATGCGTGTTCTGCCAGATCGCCACCGCTGTATTTCATAGCCAGTTCGTCAACGTCATTTTTATATTCAGACTCTTGGATAAAACGGGTAATTTCATCAATCCCCATATTAAGGAGCCGGGGATACGATTCTTTAGGAAGCAGCTTACTCTTCATCGCACGGACACGGGTTACGGCATAAGCATAATTAGAACTGCCACTTTTCTTTTTATCGGATTTTCGTGAGGGTTTTTTCCCCAGAGTCTCTCCAAAAGCCGCATCGAAAATCACCCGTATAGAAGATTGGATATCTGCTTCAACGAACGTTCATACACGTTTTTCAGGATTGAATCGTATGTGAAATCTAACCTGACTGTCCTGTCCTCGTTTTCCAGAACAACGCCGCCGATATAATTGATACTGCCAGCATAAGTTAACGAAGTTAAGCTCTTGACCATATCTTCTGAAGCTTTGGAAGAATAAATTCTAGAACCATCAGCTTCGTACTTGTTAAGGATGTGTTTCAAGAGCTTTTCGTCTTTGGATGCCGGCATTGACTTGATCGATTCAATGGTTTGGTTATAAACTTTATCTAGAAGTTCTTTGCGCCTGTTAAGCGTAATTCTTTTTACTTCCAGGTTTGCACTTGATATAACCTGCTGGTGCAAATTTTTGAGGTCCTCTTCCGCCTTGGCAAGGCTGTCTCCGAGCATCTTCTTCTGTAATTCTTTAGCCTCATTTATGATCTCGGAGGCCTTTGCATCTCCTTCGGCTTTTATACGGGAAACCTCAGCTCTTGCACCCTCTTGGATGTCTTTTACAACAATCTCTAGTCCCATGCTTACACCTCCAAATAAATTTAGAGCAAAAAAGTGCTCTAAAGCCTAGAGCGAAAACTCTAAGCTGCTTAGAGTGCAACGATACCTAAGGGGGAACTTAGAGCATTATAACCGCTCAAACCGCCTGGTAAGGAAAAAACGTCCAAGTAAGCTTAAAGCAATGCTCTAAGAAATTTAAGAGCGGGGTACGCTCTTAAATTAAGCAGAATTGATAAGCAATGCAACGACGAGACCGAAGATAACGATTGTTTCGGGAATGACAGTAAGGATAAGACCCTTACCGAATAACCCTTCGTTTTCTGCCATTGCACCGATTGCTGCGGTACCGATATCTTTTTCAGCTATTGCTGATGCAAGCCCAGTTACTGCGATTGCGATTGCTGCACCTAGTGCTTTCATTCCTGCTGCGTCCAGAAAAAGACTACCTGCTGCTACTGCTGTTGCTGCGTCTGCCATGTTTTTATTCCTCCGTGTATTTTCTTATATATCCGAATGGGTTGAATTTTCTGCCCCCGCCTTCATAGAATTTTCCGAAGAATTCTACATACTGCAACCTGAGTGCGTGCAGTCCGGGAGCGATAATACTCAAGACAGTGTTAAGACCATGTCCGAGTATAAGCACGATTATTGCAGCTATTGCTGCGAAACCGATCTGAGAGTGATCAATCCAGATCATTTTGAAAGCAATATCATTGACCGTACTTGCGATGTAAATCGAAGACAGACCGACTGCGATAATACGGGCATACGAGAGTGCATTACCCATAAGAGATGGCAACTCGATCGGACCTTTGATACCTTCACCAATGGTAAGCATCACAATTCCGAGAACAAGAATACCAGCGCCGACATACATCAGCCCTGAACCGCCAAAATAGCCGATAGCTGCAATGATTGCACCAAGCTCGATAATGATCCAGCTTCCTTTTTCAAGGACTGCATGCTTCATTCCATGGTGCCTGGAGATGTTTGAAAATCCGAACAGGAACCCGAGATTTAAGTGAAGCAGTCCTACTATGACGCTTATCGCGATCATAGTCATTACCATGTGAGTCCTGTGAATCGGGAATGTAACTTCCTCGCCTCCGATACCCGCAAACAGATTAATGGTATTCCAACCTGGAATCAGGCCTGGCACTACTCCATGAACTGTATGCATACTCGCGAGCGAGAATCCCAGAAACTCACCATAAATAACTCCAAAGATAAGTGTTGATATCTGACAATAGATTAGAATATCCATGAGAGGCTTCACTGCATCTGACTTTACTGCCGTTCTGATAGCCAGCGCAATTGCTCCCAATATCAATGCATATCCGATGTCTCCGAGAATCAGCCCATAGATCAGCGGGAAAGTAATAAAGATCGCTGCAGATGGATCAATTTCAGTATACTTGGGCCTGGAATATAGGTCCATTATCTGCTGCATCGGTGCCACTATTTTAGAGTTGTTGTACTCGACAGGGGCATGCTCTTCTTCCTCTTCATGAACTTCGAGGCTGGTAATGTATGCCTTGCCGTTAGTGGCACTGTTAACTACACTGACAACTTTATCATAATCTTCGGATGGAGTCCAGCCATCGATTATGAATGCGTTTGCAGATGTAGCAATTCTAAGAGGCAGTTCTGCCTTCTGACTCTCGATACTCAGGACCTCGTCGCTGGCAAGGATAAAATCGGCATACTTGACTTTCAAGGACTCGATCTCAACCTTAAAGGATTCGATCCTCTTGGTGACTTCGGCTTCTTTCTGCTCGATAAATCTTAACAGTTCGCTTGGGACACCACCTCTTTCTGGAACTCGAAGTTCTTTGAATCCAAGATCCTGAAGTAATTCATAAACTCTGTCAGCATCATTTTTGGCTACAAACAGTACAACTGTTTTTGATTGAGGGTCAAAGTACAGTTCGTAAGCTTGGGTGATGCTCGAAACCTGACTTGCTTCCAGGCTGCCTTTAACAATGCCTGCGAAAACTTTGAGGTTCTCGTAGCCACGGTAATAATCGAAGTCAAGGTTGATGGACAGATAAGGCAGGAGTTCCTTTTTCTGGGAATCCATATCTTTTAATTCATTTTCAAGCTGGGAAATTGATTCCGTTTTAGCCGAAATTGTCCTGTCCAGTTCATTAAGCTTCGAGTCAAGGTCGCGCAGAACAGAGTCAGATTTTTGAACTACCGGTTTTTTGCTTTCAATCCCCAAATAATTGGCGATAGAGCGGATCTTCACAAGCTTTTTTGAGGCTTCTTCTGCATTTTTAAATGGCTTGCTGATCTTAAAACCAGACTCGTCTTCGACAAAGTCTTCGATATGAAAGAGATTTGTATTATGCAATGCATCGATGGTTTCTTTTAAGATGTTTTTGTGCCCGACAATAACGGCCCTTGTCATCTCTTTAGGTCTACTCATTAAGGACCGCCCTCTCAAACTCCTCTACAAGGTAATTGACGGATTTGTCGATATTAGCTTGAGCTTTTTGGGACATGGCTAATGCGTTTTTTTCACCATCGTTGACGATCTTATCTCTTTCCTCCAGGATATTTTTTTCACCTTCTTTAAAAGAGTCTTGTGCAGCTTTATGTGCATCGACATCGGCCTGCTTCAGGATTTCCCTGGCTTCAGCCCGAGCATCGGAGATGCGCTTGTTTTTAGCGTCAATGGCGTCGTCAACCATCGCTTTAGCGCTCTCTTCTGCTTTTTTTATTTCAGATAAGATTTCATTTTTAGCCATGTGAATCTCCGTCTCTCAAAATTTAATATATAAATTAATAATTAAAAATGCCTACTCCAATGGAGGTAGTTAACAAATCCTTCGTGATAGAACTATATAACAGCTTCGGTTTTATCGAAGAAGATATAAAGTATTATAATGAATAATCATTATGTATTGAAAGTGTAAGAATTTTTTAGGAAAAGAACTAATATAAATAGCAAAATATTTGATTTAAATCCAAAAGATTAAATATAACAGTAAAAAATAATTAAATACTAACTGTAGAATATAATTAAGTGAAGAGAAATTTTCTAAATACTACCAAAAATAAATTGTAGAGCGTAACCATAATTATTCTGGATAAAGTTCGTAAAAATGCCATAAAACCCTTTAGATATAATAAAAAAATGAAAAATGTTGTTTCGCTGAAAATCATTTAAATTACTTTTTTTGCAAAAAGAGAGTATTTAAGAGTGATTTCAGGCAAAAAAAGAGAAGTTCAGTTACCCCAACAAGTAAAAATTTTTCTTTTGATGTGCCTAATTTTGAGGAATTTAACCTTCTCAAAAGTTAACTCTCTTAAAATAAACTCTTGTCTATTCTCCAATGAGATACGGACCCGGTATGCAGACACTGGTATGCAGCTTTCAGATTGGAACTCCAGTCCGTTTCCAGGGAAAAAAAAGAGGTATTTTGAAAAAAAGTTCTGAAAAGGGCTTATTCTACAGGCCAATAATTAAAAAAATAGAATGAAAAATAACATAAAATTTGTTACTTAAGCCTGTAAGGAATTTTTGCGCCCTTAGGAATTGTATGAATATATTCCTTCCGGAAATCAGGGTTGCGCATCCTACAATAGGCAGTATCTTTTTTATATTCACCGTGCTTGCCCATGCGCTTCCAGATAGCTTCCAAAGGTTCTTCACAAATATTTCCAAAGGAAAGCGGAGTGTAGGCACAGGGCATCACTTCTCCGTCAGAAGCAACATGCACCCAGCGTCTGCCCGCAAAGCATCCAAAAAGACTGGGGCCCATAAAATATGGAAAAGCGGTGACTCTGGGACCTTCAGGTTTACAATTCATAGCTTTCTGGAATTTTTCAAGCCTGGATACATCTTTGTCCCCTATTACCTCGTCCTCGTGATCAAGCCAGCGGCCGACTGCAATGATTTCATAGATAGAGAGTTCGTGCATACCAAGATCAGCCGCAAGGTTGTAAAATTCCTCAAGATCATCGATATTATGAGGGGAAACAACCACAAACATATCAGTAAGGATTCCTGCAGCACTCGCATTCCTGATTCCAGCAACTGCGTCCGTGTATGCACCACTTCTTCCTCGAATGCGGTCATGCTCCGCTTCGAAGGGGCTGTCCAGGCTGATTCTTGAGGCATATAGGCCCGCAGCTTTAAGCTCCCTTGCTCTTTCTTCGGAAAGCTTGAAGCCTGAGGTAAAACAGGTGGCAATTGCCCTGGATTTATCCACTCGAGCTACCATCTCAACAAGATCATTTCGGAGCATTGTTTCCCCGCCGTCGAAAGAAATAAGGTAAGCACCAAGATCAAGGCTTTGATCCACAGCACCGCAAATCTCATCCAGGGTCAGTTCTTTCTCGGGTTTAATGTCGGCAGCTCCGCAATGAATACAGCGGTTGGGACAGCGGGCAGTAATCCCTATTGAGAACTGATCTGGAACTCTTTTTTTCTGATGGCTGCAATCTCAGCGCTTACTACTCGGCTGAAAACAGGTCCCGGGATAGGTGGGATCCATGTCGAGAAAATAATCTCATTCTCGTTTATTGAGATGGGTTTTTCTTCCGCAAAGATATTATTTATGCGCTTCAAGAAGGGTTTTGCAAGCTGGGAAAGAGGACCTTCCGCATCGAGCACAATTTTTTCGTTTTCTGTACTGGCATTTACCTTAAGCACCGGACTATCATATACTCTCATGGATACACCTGGCAAAGTTAGTGGCAAAAGTTGAAAAACTTGTTACGTTAAATAAAAACTAAATGATATCATTTTCCCATTTTACATACAGGGGTTCGGCAGAATTCCGGTTCATTTTTCAGGAGAATCTGAAAGTATTAGACATTTTCAAGCATATTGATAGTTATATAATCGGTAATCTGGAAAAGCTTATCCCTTGCCGGACATGCTTTGAATGTCAGAAGAGTTTCTTTTGCGGCATTAACGTGAAATTTTACTGTATCTACAGACTTTTGTATAGCTTCTTGTTTTGACATATTCTTCATGTAAACATGCGGCAGAGTTTCAGAGATGAATTTTGATTCCTTACCGTCAACCACTTCCAGAAATTCAAGAAGGTCGTCAACAATCTGGTATGCGGTCCCCAGGGACTTTCCAAAGAAATAAAAACATCCAGCCAGTGTTTCATCAGCCCCTCCCATATGTGCCCCTATAGAAGCACTGATCGCAAACAGAGAGGCTGTTTTCTTGTAGATGCACTCGAAATAGTTGCTTTCTCCTAAATTATTCTTATTGAAACTCAGGTCAAGAACTTCTCCTTCAGCCATATCCATCCCTGCATTACCTAAATCCCGAACTACGTTCTCTCCATACGGAGAGATAAACTCAATGGACTTTGCAATGAGATAGTCCCCGCAAAGAAGTGCCCCTGACGGGCCAAATTTCTCAGGAGCAGAAGGCAGGTTCCTTCTGACAAGCCCCTGATCCAGCAGGTCATCGTGGATGAGGGAAGCCGAATGCATCATTTCAATAGCAAGGGCCGCACCAAGGCTATGGTGATACGAGCCTGAGCAAACCTCACTGGACAGAAGGAGGATAATTGGTCTGATTCTCTTTCCTCCGGTATTACAGACATGTTCCACCATTTTTTTAAGCTGGATTCCTCCATTTGAGCAATGAAGGTATTTATTCCGAATTCAACATATCTGTATTCTTCCCACTCTTCAATATTCATCAATATTACTCCATTTACTTGGACGGGCATAAGGTAACGATCTTTTTCGCCTCACACGTAGATTCAGAAACCTAGTGCATCGATTCCAAAGTATGTCATAAATGAATTTTTTGAAAACCGCGGAAAGCACGGAAGATACGGAAATAAATAGTAAAAGCTTGGTTCTTCCGTGCTTTCGGTGTTTTCCGTGATTGTAATATCCAGATCTAATCACTCTGCGACCAGCTCGTTTTCCTTGTTACAAAATTCCATGTGACTTAAAATAATATTTGCGTCATAAGCTGTAATTATTTGCTTATTATGTATTTATTTGAGAATCGATGCACTAGTTCCGCTGATACCTACCTGTTTTGATTCTGTAAGGTTGAACGGAAGGTTGCCTGTATATTTGAACTTTCAAGTTTTCATTGATTTCATCCCTTAGTTCAAAAGCGGTCAGTTCCAGGGCCATCTAAAGGCTTCCATATTAATAATTTCCATCGAATTTACCTTTTGCCTGATACGGGTCTGTGGGCCAGATCGAAGTTAATATAGTGCAAGACAAAAATCCGAAGAGCCAATGCCCTACAGGTCTATAAAGAATACGCCAGCAATAAAAAAAGTGCAAGCAGTATATTCTTCAGCATTTGCCTAAAACTCCGTATAACGCGATCATTACATTAACTTTTTGTTAAGCTCTGAATATATTATCAGTACCAAAAAAAGATATGCAAAATGAAGACCCAGCCGATTGTAAACGCCAGAATAAAGGATTTGATATTAACCAAATCTCAGAATCAAACTATTTTTATTCAGGCCTCACTTTGAAACCAGAACGGATAATGAGATGAGAATTTTTAAGAGAACTTAGATCCAGTCCTGAATAAGAGATATTTATTCCTAATCAGAAAAATAAATTCTCGGCAGAAAACAGGGTTATAGAAGATATCCCCTTAACAGTAAAAATATTAGTATTAATATCGTATATAATGTAAAAATATTATTTTCACAGTTAAAGTGTCACATTATTGTAAATGTCAAACAGGAATATTTTCTAAGGATAAATGCGGAAAAAAAGTATTTTTTTTGAAAAAGTAGTAAAAACGAGGGAATTTCACAAAAAATCCGCTTTTAACAGGATTAAAAAATAATATTGTTGAAGGCACATTCAAAAAGTAATACTCTAGAATATATATGTTAAAAAATCAGTTTTAGATAAAAAGAAAGTTGACAATATGATAAAACTCTCTATATAAAATTAGGATATATAATGAATGGAATAATTTATGATTGGGAAATAATCTTCGCATAATAATATTTGGAACTTCTGCACTTGTTACCTTCCAGAGTGCCATATTGATAATATTCAGTTCTAACATCTCATAATAGTTTCAGACGAATATCTATACTTAGCTCATCCTATTTTCCCTAATCACGAAAAACACGGAAAACACAGAAAGTCTCTGTGACCATACTTTATTTCGTCCACGTTTTCCGTGCTTTCGGTGGTTTCAACTCTTTTCAACCCCTAAATTAGTCCTCTTGAGCGCAGCGAAAAGGACCGCGTACTCCCGAGGCGCAATTCGGGCGAGACGCAATTCGGGCGAGACGCAATTCGGGCGAGACGCAATTCGGGTGGTGCAACTCAGGAAGCGAAAATATTATATATAACAAATGCTACTAGATGTGTTGCAGTTCGCGTTGATGGTCTAGTGGCTATGACTTGGGCCTTCCAAGCCCAAAACCCGGGTTCGAATCCCGGTCGGCGCATTTAATTTTTCTCAAATAAAAAATCTGAGCTTTTCTTTTCTTAATTTAATATCAAATAAAACAGAACAATCGTGCGAGGGTTGCCCAGCCAGGTCAAAGGCGATGGGCTTAGGACCCATTTTCGTAGGAATTCGTGCGTTCGAATCGCACCCCTCGCATTTATTTTACAACATGCTTATCTCAAACTTTCATTCCACCTTTTTTGACGTCTATCCGATAAATAACATCAATCTTGAGGAGAATTTCCAGTAGCTGAAGGATTAGTTTCACATTATAGAATTAGCATTTATTTAGAATTGAGCTAATCCCGAAACTCAAAATTGATTCTCAAACCTTGTATTCTGGATAATTAATCAAGTTTTCTGTTAATGGAAATTATTTTTGAAACTCTTACTTATTGGGATAAAATTGGTTTTGGGATGAGCTCTAGTTATAAAAAATTATAAAAATTGCTTTCAAAATCAGAAATTTATAGAAGTTATCCATTTTTACATTCCATCAAACCTTTTGAGAGAGCGACGTGTTTTTTTGCCCTGCATTATACCTCTCTGAGCTTGCGTATTCGACAAGTTTCCCACTTTCGAGCACGGATATTGAACCATGCCCACAGCAGATCAAGCACTTTTTACCTTTTTCGGCGAGTTCTCCGTCAATCTCGGAAATGAGAGAAAGTAGGGCATTTCGCTCTTCCCGGGCAAGCTTGCTATCGACATTTACAGAGGTCATAAGGTAATCAGCCAGAACATTATATTCTGTCCTATCGGGGCTCAGGCTTTTGAAATTGATCACTGCGTCTTCAGGAAAGACCAGCCCCTCTTCAGGGCAGATATAGAAGATTTCTCCATGCATATGCCCGCCCAGTCCTGCAAGGGCTTCAAAATTAAGGCCCCCACCTGAAATCGAGCAATAACTGGAAACGTTCCTCGCTTTTCGATTTTTTTACCTGAAAGGGAAATTTCGGGAAAGAGTACTACGTTTGAAGGAGGAGTAAACCTGGAAAAAAGGTTAATTATCTTCGTATAAACTTCTTCCAGAATACAACCCTGGTTGCTGGACCCATAGGCTCTGCTGGTTTCCCGCGTAATCAGAAAAGTTTCGCGATTAAGATAGGACGGGACCGGAAAACAGCCTGCGGATCCACAGTGATCGGCATCAGCGTGAGTAATGTAAATCCTTTTAAGCCGGCTTAAATCCCCAAGCCCGTAATGCTGGAGCATATTCAAGACGTCCTGGTAATAGATCCCATAACCGGTATCAATCATGACCCTTTCGGAAGGAGTATCGAAGAAATAGATATTTCCTCCGCAAGGAAGCTGAAAACAGAAGAGCTCGATATCGTTTTTTATTCTGACCCTCTGTACATCAGCGTAAAAATTCTCTCCCGATGTCTGCTTAAGGCAATCGCCGACTTTCAGAATACTTTCGAAAACCTCGATAGGGTCTTTCCGGAGGTTAGAGAGTTCCTGAGCAATATGGTTGATATCATGCAGGAACCTCATCAAAAAAGCATCTTCAGCGCTTCCAATGAATGACCTGAGTTTCTGAGCCAACCGAAGATAAAATACCGTATCGTCAAGTTTCTCCCCGGTTATATCGTACTCCAGAATATCGAGCCTGTACTCGGACTTAAGATGGTTCAGAAGGGCATCTATCATGTCGGTATTTTCGATATTAAGGCCTACCACAAGCCTTTCAGGATGCTGTCCCCGGTCATCGAAATCAAGAAAAGTAATATTTGCAGTCGAAGAGGTGATAGAATTAAGAAAATCAAATAAAGCCCCTGGACGATTCGGCAGGTAGACATGAAACTTCAGGAAAGCTACAGGCTGCAGAAAAGTCTGAAAATAACCTATTTCCTCCAGTTCTTCGCGGATTTTTTCATAAGCTTGTGAAGCAGCAGTCACCTCAAAAAAACGGTATGCTTGTCGATCCGGCGGTCGTACTGAATCCTGTTAATGTTTCCTTCTTGTCGCGTGATAATTTCGGCTGCCCTATGCAATGCTCCGGGTCTGTCAGGCATGCAGGCAATAAAAGAGAACTGTTCCATTAGACGTCCCCTGATCAAATAATTTTATTTTTGAGAACTTAGATAAAACCCGATTACCTTAAGCTTTCCTGTTAACATCAAAGGAAAGAAAATGGAAGGCTCACAGTTCAAGCATAAACGCAGAAAGCCCCAAAACTTCAAAAGCTTCAGTTATTTCAGGAAAAGGATTTTTCTTCCTGTAAAAAAGATGAGAATTACAGGCACAATCCGTACACCCGAAGCCGGATACCGAATCCCCTCCGATCCTGCTGGCAAGTGTACATTCAAGCCGGGCAGAAGTTGGGGCACAAACTGCTGAGATCAGCCTGAAAGAAGGGCTCAGATGAAGATAATCTACGTGCCATCTCGGATTTCTGTCTCTTTTTTTGGAGAAGTCAATGTGCCTTTTTACCCTTTTCAACCCCCTGGCCCTAGAGCTGAGCCCACATATATATGAAAGCCTGCAAGAAAAGAGAACTCCCCTTTTTTCCCGATCTTGAGATTACATTCTTGATTTTCGAATATCAGACAGTAAATACCCTTTTCAGAAAAATCCATATCAGAGCCTCAAGTTATTTTTCAAGACCTTTTTTACTGCCTGATACCAAAAAGTACTTTTCAAGCAGAGGACAAACCATTTCCTCCAGTTTTTCCTCATCCTTAAGGGCTTGAATCCAGGAAACAGGCACTGCCTCAATTCCCAGCTTTGCCCCAAGAATACCGCCTGCAACACTGCCTACCGAATCCGAGTCCCCGGTAATGTTCACTGCAGTTTGCACTGCTTTTTTATAGTCGTCAGGGTAGCGCAAAGTGCAGAAATACGCAAGTGCAAAGGTTTCATCCGCATACCAGCCCTGCCCCAGTTTCTTCAACGTATCTTCATCATCAAGCCTTGAATAAGCCATTTTGTAAGAACTTTCCAGGGCATCCGTGAATTCCTGAGAGACCCCTTCAGTTACTCTGAGAAGAGGTTCAAACATTTCTTCAGGTTCCATTCCGTCAAGCGCGAGTTTCACTGCATATGCCCCTGCAATGGATGCAGCATCTGAAACCGGATGAGAGTGAGTAATTCTGCCTGATAACAGGGCAGCTTTAACCAGTTTTTCGGGATCATTCCGATAAATGAAGCCAAGGATTCCAACCCGCATCAGGCTTCCGCATGTTTTGGACCTGATTGCGGATTTACTCCAGTGAACTCCGTCTCTGAAGTTAAAGGCTGCGCCTCTGGAGGTTGGGCCCGACCCGAGGTCAGGTTCATCCAACCAGAGCACAAGTTCCTCTGCAATCTTATCCATAAGCTCAGGCAGTTCAAGTTCTGCTCCACGAAGCAAGCCCCTTGCAAGTACAAGCATCAACTGGGCATCATCGGTCCAGGGAGAATCTGGAGGGATTTCAAGAATGCCTTTTTCTCCATATTTTTCTTTAATCTGCTCAAGGGTAAGGTGTTCCACAGGACGCCCCAGGGCATCTCCGCAAGCCATGCCAAAAAGATAGCCTCGAAGCTTTTTCTCGACATCCAGAGTATCCAGAAGGTTTCCTTTTCTCATTGTTTCAATCCTATGTTTCTCTTGATTTTTTTAATCATTAAGGCATATAAAGAAAAATTATCACACAAAATTCTCAGTAATAAGAGTGAGAAAGTGAGGAATGAATGTGTTGTTCAGTAAAATCAAAAACTCACTGAAAGTAAAAGAACTGGTTGCTAAGCCTTGAAGAAGAAAAAAATGAAATTTGCACAGAATCGCAGGAAGCCTGTACCCCATGCTCTTGAACATTTTATATTTCTTGTAATACTCTTTTAATTTTGATTTTCTTGCTATCTTTGCCTGGAATAAGCTCTTAGTAACCGCCGTGAAATAACTTGAGTAATACATTTTTATTTTTGAACAAAATCAATTAAGCCGCTGATGAAAATATTTAAGTACAGTGTAAAAATGTCCTTAAGTTATTTCGCAGTGGTTACTTACTTAATTTCTTAGCTCATCTTCATCCATTCAAACAAATACACCTATAGCTGTGTCTTTTTCCCCTTCAGGAGGGATCTTTTTTCCTCTTTCAGACAAATTTTCGTTAAAAGTATCTTCGAAATTCATAGTCGTTACATTTGCCCCCTCCGGAACATCAAACCTAAACTCAGAGTCCGGAATGCCAATGTTGACTTTAAGATTTTGGATTTTCATTTCTACTTTCTGTGTACCTGCGTAGATCTCATATTTGAGAGGCATCCATGTTTCGTTGTCAACCCAGACTTTCATCCTGTCGATTGAATAGTCCTGGACGTCTCCCCCGGTTTCTTTTTGTTTTGCTTCAAGCAGATATGTATTTCTTCCGTCAATGATCTCAGTTCCAAGAAAAGAAACATTATATTCATTTAAGGTATTATTGAAGAACTGGAAATAATCAATTTCCGGTTCTTGATATTCTTCAGAGATTATTATTTTTTGAACGCTATTTGTCTCGGGATCATAATTCCATTCGACACTTCCATCCAAAACCATTAAAGTCTCTTTTCCCGCTTGCTTTGTAACTGTTTTCTTCATATTCGGCTTTTTGTACGTGATATTAAACTCATTTTCCTGGGTTTTTTCCCCATCAGAGTACATTGTCACATGCACTGTATATGAAGAATCGTTAATGCTTTTTTCTTTTTCCTGCATTTTTGCAGAAATTTCTTCCATACTCAGCTCGAGCTCCTTTGTGTCTGGTTTGTCCATACATCCAGACACAAAAATGATATAGCCTGTTAGTAAAATAAACATGGCAACCATTTTCTTCTTTACCATATTCCCTGCTCCGATTGTTTATAGTCAACCTCATTCCAAAATATTCTTTGTTCCTTGCCCGTAAATTGAACAAAGACACAAAATATAAGACAGCTTGATTATCAGTGCTGATAAAAGTACTTGCAGTTACATTGTTCACAATGTAATAAATCAGCAAATAATCATTTGTTCTTGTTATCAAAAATGAACTTAAAGTTGTGATTATATTTTCGAGAATATGGAATTCAAATACTTTTGGAGAGTAAAATTGAATTCGCAAAATCACTTTCCATTAACTGTTTATAAATATTGCTAAATAAGTCTTAAAAATGACTGTTTGTATCAATTTTCGAATTTACAATTGTTCAATGATCCTTTCTTTACTAGAAATTTAGAATAGAAGGCTTTATAATTACATATTCGGAAAAAGAATTTCTAAACACTCATCTTTTGTCGTCGGTTAACGAATTTTATGCACAACTTCGAATACCACGTATAGCGATTTTCCAACAGAATCCTCTTTATATGTTGCATAAAAAATAGCATTTTTTGACTTTTTGTTCCTTAACCGAATACAAATGAATAACATTATAGATATAAATGACAGTTTAATCCAATTTTCAAAGGTAAGATATCCATAGGACGCCCCAGGGCATCTCCGCAGGCGGTGCCAAAAAGGTAGCCTCGAAGCTTTTTTGATATCCGGAGTATCCTGCATATTTTCTGTACTCATGACTCCAATCCCTGTTTCTATTGATTTTACTTTAGAACCATTAAGCGCGTATCAGAGAAAAGCCATCTTATGGAAGCCTATCCAGCAATAGTGAGAGATGAGAATAGTAATTATACCCCCTCTTTATTTCTTTATTCAGCGAAGGCTTGTAATTAATTTCGTTCTCTAATGCCATAATTTACAGCTTTCCCCACTAAAAATACAGCTAAAGAACAGTACTTTCGGACAGAACTCCTCGTATATTTGTGCAAAAATCGAAAAATAAGATGTACTTTTTTTGGAGAAATCATTAATTGCCTCGATTAGTATGGAAAAAAAGAGAAATAATCTTCAGTTGGATAGCGAGCTTAAGAGGACCCTATATAGTAAAGAAAGATGTATGGTTTTGCAAACTTTGTAAAATAGCTTGGAAATCGAGCCGGAAAAATGGAGAAAGCTGATAGACAGATTTGGAAATTTGCGAAAAAAGGTTTATAAAAATTGGACAAAGAATTGTAAAAAGTGCTCCGATGGGGATTTGAACCCCAGTCGCAGGAGTGAGAGTCCTGAATGATTGGCCGAGCTACACTATCGGAGCATGTTGTTATTATGCCTTGTCTCTCAGGCAGCATATCTTCAAGTAATTGATAAAATATAAATCTTTCGTCTGATTCCTGGAGAAAAGTAAAAATATAAAATTGCCGGAAGGACTTTTGTTCCTATCCGGCACAACTAAAGGAAGGCTGTCCTTCAGCTTGAAGACGGCCCTCCGTTTCAGCTTCCATGACCTTATTATACGAACATGGCCTGAGGAATTGAGGGTTCCTGAACGTTTACAACCTTTTCATAGGCTTTAAGGAAATCTGCCATAGTGATCTGTTTGCCGCGCCTGCGCAGCACGAAGATTCCGGCTTCTTTGGTAATGACACTAATCTCTGCCCCGCTCATACCATTCATGACTTTTGCGAGTTTCTCAAAATCCACATCATCGGAAAGGTTCATCTTGCGGGTATGGATCTTAAGAATTTCAACCCTGCCCCTTTCATCAGGAAGCGGAATTTCAATGGACCGATCAAACCTACCAGGCCTCATGAGGGCAGGATCAAGAAGATCAATCCTGTTGGTTGCAGCAACTACTTTTACATTGCCTTTGGGGTCAAAGCCGTCCATCTCAGCAAGGAGCTGAAGCATTGTCCTGTTTACTTCTGCAGAGCCACTGGTACCGTCATAGGTCCTCATGCTTCCAACAGCATCGATTTCATCTATAAACAGGATACTTGGGGACTTGTCCCTGGCAAGCTGGAAAATGTCCTTGACAAGTCTTGAGCCTTCACCTACGAACTTCTGGACAAGATCAGACCCTGACATTCGGATGAAAGTTGCTTTTGCCTGAGAGGCTATTGCCTTTGCAATCAGGGTTTTGCCCGTACCCGGAGCACCGTGAAGCAGAACACCTGAGGGGGTTCGATTCCCAGATCCTCGAAGAGTTCGGGTTCTGTAAGCGGCAATTCGACGCTTTCCCGAACTTCCTGGAGTACCTCGTCAAGCCCGCCAATCATGCTGTAGTCTATACCAGGAGAATTAATGAGTTCCATAACTTGAGCCCTAACATCGGCAGCCCTGCTAACTATAGAGATAACTGAGTAAGCCCCGTTTACAGCCACCCTCATTCCAGGCTCGATCTTTCCGAGGCATTCCTCAGGGATCTGGGTGAGAACTTCCTGGTTGTTTCCGTGCTGCCTGATAAGAGCAATTTCCCCATTCACCTCAAGAATAGTTGCAATAAAGAGAGGAGGCTCGGTAAGCTGTTCCAGATGAGCTTTTAATTTATTGATTTCCTGAAGGTGCCTGCCTGTTGCTACGCTTGCTTCAAGGAGCCGGGCCTTCATGTTCTCATTCTGAACTTTCATGATTTCTATTTCGGTTAAGAGAGACTTAACGTCTTTAGCATCGATCTCCCCGCACTCAACCTGAAATTCTATCCGTGTTTTTATATCTTCCAGAGAAGATCTTATTGCACCGTCTTCTGACATTTGACTACACCTTTTTTATCGTATAAAATTGATTTCATATCATAATTTAGAGGTTAATTTACTTTAGAATCATTGGTTTTGCGGATCAGTTGATTTAAAGGTAAATTTGCTTGCGAATTTATTGCTCTGCAGATTATTAGATAGTGGGTTAATTGAGCATTAAACGTTTGAGCTGTGGATCTGTCATCGGTGATTTATGCACCTCAGGGATTTATTTCATCCCTTGCTTTTACAAAAGAATAAAAGCCTGAAAACGGGAAACTCAGAAAAGAACGGTCCTTTTCATAAAATCACCCGTAAGGATTAATCACACATATCAAAGGTTAAAATGCCATTAAAAGGTTCTCTTATCCATTTAACAACATATATTAAAATATCGTGAATTAATATACATATATAAATATAAAAGGGACATATATAAGTTGCTGCAACACATGTGGCCCATTTTTAATATTTATCAAATTACTTTCTGATACCCGCCTATATTATATCGATTTTTTGTATGCTTCCAGACTTCGTATTTCCTTTTTTGTATTATGCGCAACTAGCGATTCTCCGAGTTCCAGCAAATCTTCCCGGAAGAAACCGACACTTATATGATTTATTAATTCGGATAAAAATCGGACAATTTGGGTAAAAATCGGACCAAAGACGCCCACATGCGTAAGAAATTCGAAGAATATATAATAATAAAAGCATTATATCAACCCACATGCGTACATCGGAAGATTTTCTAAAAGTAGGTGCGACAGTTATATTTGTCGGTTTCATCATATTATTATTAGATGTAGTTCTTACGATTTTACAGCATCCTGCAAGCAGCCAGATGGGCGGACTAATTATGCTCGGCCCGATTCCAATTGCTTTCGGTTCTTCTCCTGAGATTACAACAAATATGTTAGGGATTGGATTATTAGTAACAATTCTTTATTTATTCCTGTGGAAGATGAAACGTTGATCGAAAGTATGCTTTTTTTGATTGGAATTTTCATAATACTTATCGGATGTTTGCTAATTATAACCGGCATAGCTCTAAGCATGTTCCAGGACTCCAAATCGAGGCAGTGTCAGTCAAAAATAACGGGCCCATTAGGAAGAGAAGCAGATTTTGAAAATACCCCGAATTCTAAGAGGCCGCCTCATGAGGGAACTCCTGTAAGAAAAGTTGAATCCGGAATAAAGGCTGGAGGAGTAATTATGCTCGGCCCGATCCCCATAATCTTCGGAAGTGACAACGAAAGTGCAAAAACCGCAGCAATTCTCGCAATTATACTCATGCTTCTTAGTCTGCTGATTTTCAGAGGCGCACTCTTCTAAATTTCACTGCTAAACGAGCGGAGCGAGTGAAACGGACCGCGTACTTCCGAGGCACAATTCGCACAAACAAAAAGTTATTAATAGTTAAGCCCGAATCAGGGCGTTATGTTTACGATAATCACAGGCGCGCAGTTCGGTGACGAGGGAAAAGGCAAGATTGTCGACCTTCTCGCAAAAGATTATGACATTGTCGCCCGTTTCCAGGGAGGGAACAACGCAGGCCATACAGTCAGGGTAGGAGATGAGGTTTACAAACTGCACCTGATTCCTTCAGGTATTCTGCTTGATGCCAGAGTTCTGATCGGGCCTGGGGTTGTCCTGAACCCTGAAGTTCTGGCTGAAGAAATTACAATGTTTGAGAAACATGGCATAAAAGTAAACGCCGGAAAGCTTGGCGTGGATGCGAAGACAAGCATTATTATGCCATACCACATAGAAATGGACGGGTTAAGGGAAGAATCCAGGGAAACAAAAATCGGGACCACAAAACGCGGAATAGGCTATGCTTACATTGATAAGGTAGCAAGAGATGAAGTCCGCATGGCTGAACTTGTGGACAGTGAACGCTTCCTTTCAAGACTTGAAGAGCTTGCCCCCCAGAAGGAAAAGGAAATAGCGGCAATGGGCGGAGATCCGAAAATTGTCAGAGACCCTGTTCTTATAGAGAGATATCTCGAACTCGGCAGGCAGTTTGCTGCTTATATAACAGACGTTTCCAGGGAAATCAACAAAGCCCTGGATGAGGATAAGCATGTAATGGCTGAAGCTGCCCAGGGAACCCATCTCGATGTAATACATGGAACCCAGAAATTCGTAACTTCTTCTTCTACAATTGCAGGCTCTGCCTGTGCAAACCTCGGAGTGGGCCCAACGAGAGTGGACAATGTAATCGCCATAGTGAAAGCTTACATTACAAGAGTAGGCGAAGGTCCGCTTCCTACAGAGCTTACAGGAGAACTGGGAGAAAGGCTACAGAAAGCAGGGGAGAATTCGGGACAACTACCGGCAGAAGCAGGAGATGTGGGTGGTTCGATCTGCCTCTCCTGAAAAAAGCCATTGCTCTTAACGGATATACAGAGATTTCTCTGACCAAACTGGATGTACTCACATGTCTTGACCCGATCCGGATCTGCGTCTGCTACAGTTACAAAGGAGAAAATGTGGATTATCCCCCGGAACTCACTGAAGATCTCTCTGAATGCACTCCTGTTTACGAAGACCTCCCAGGATGGGAAAATGACCTTACCGAGATAAAAGCCTTCGAGGAGCTTCCGGAAAACGCCAGAAACTATGTCAAAAGGTTAGAAGAATTGCTGAAAGTGCCTATCAATTATATTTCAGTGGGCCCGGGCAGGGCACAAACCTTTAAAAAAGAATAATTCTATTTAATATACTTGCCAGGCCAGTAACCGAAAAATGTATATATTAACTGATAAGTGTATCAACCTCTTTCCAGTTTAAACTAAAATCATGTTTACCGGCATTATCGGGCCTAAAGCCCAAATTCTAAGAGTCCATAAGTCCAGCAATAAAGACCAGCAAGGACATCTCGAAAGAGAAAGAGTTACCTCGTTTCGGGAAAAAAACCATATTTCTGACAGGTCAGGGGAGAGAATCGGCTTTATCATCCAGGACCTGAAAAAATAAGTAATTAGGAAAAGGAGCTAGTACTACATGACAACAGTATTTGATGTCCCTGCAATGGAACTTATCGAAAAGGTTGCAGGCATTCTCAAGGAAAATGAAAATGTCGTTCCCCCTGAATGGGCAGAGAACGTGAAAACCGGGGTTCATAAGGAACTTCCCCCAAGCAAAGACGATTGGTGGTATGTAAGATGCGCTGCAGTCCTGAGGAAAATCTATACTGACGGACCAGTCGGGATTGAGAGACTTCGCTCCGTATATGGCGGAAAGAAAGACGAAGGATCAAGCCCGAGCCACAAAGCAAAAGGCAGCGGTTCAGTTGCCAGAAAGGCAGTACAGCAGCTTGAGGCTGCAGGTTACCTGCAAAAGGTAAAGGGCGGAAGAACCGTATCTGCAAAGGGACGTTCCATGCTTGACAATGCAGCAAATGAACTCAAGAAAGAGCTTCTTGAGAAAATCCCTGAACTTGCAAAATACTGAGAGAGATTCTTTCCAAAAGGGACATGAGATGTTTCTTCGGAATCCCTTTCAAATATATTATTAATCTTAAGCCAGATTGCTCCGGAAAACCGGTTTTTTGGGTGATTGCCATGCCTACGATGGATGATGAACTCGACGAGATACGAAAGAGACGGCTTGCAGAAATTCAGAGACAGCAGACGCAACAGCAGCAGCCATCTGACATGCAGGCAGCTTATCAGCAGGAACAGGCCAGAGCTGATATGGAAGCTCAGAAGCAGGCCATCCTGAGGCAAATCCTTACCCCTGAAGCCAGAGAACGCCTGACAACTCTGAAGATGTCAAGGTCTGCTCTAGGGGAACAGCTTGAAATGCAGCTGATCTCGCTTGCTCAAAGTGGAAGGCTTCAGTCTCAGATCGACGACGAACAGCTTAAAACGCTCCTGATGAAGATGCAGCCAAAAAAGCGTAAGACATCCATAACCAGGGTTTAAATATAATGAGAATCTCGGTCCTATTTAGCGGAGGCAAGGACAGCTCGCTCTCTGCACTTTTGATGGAACCGCTTTTTGAGATAGAACTCGTAACCTGCTGTTTCGGCTTGCTCCCCAATGGAGAGCTGGCAGCAAAAACTGCAAAAGAGCTGCGGTTTCCGCACAGGGTTCTCTCTCTTGAACGGGAAATCCTGGAAAAAGCGTATGAGAAAATAATGACGGATGGTTTCCCGAAAAGCGCTATCAATTATATCCATGAAAAAGCCATAGAAACTCTCGCTTCGGATCCGGAAGTGAAATTTATTGCTGACGGAACCAGAAGAGATGACAGAGTTCCTGTGCTTTCGATTTCACAGATAAGAAGTATTGAAGACCGATTAGGAATTCAGTACATGTGCCCATTGAAAGGATATAATAGAAAGACCGTGAGCATTCTTGTCGAGCGCTATCTGAGAATTGAAGAGGGGCCAAGCGAGAATACTCCGAAAGCAGATTACGAAACTGAATTAAGAGAGTTAATCAGGCAGAGACATGGTGAAGAAAAAATAAAGGAACTGTTTCCTGCTCATATCCAGTCCCATGTGCTTTCCAGGAAAGAACTGCCCTGATGAAGTAGGAAATCGGGAAGTCTTCCGAAAGGGTAAATTCTGGAATAAAGATTTATACGATAATCGAGTTATATTCAACCCTCTATACTGCTGCAGATTAACCGAGACCTCATAGAATTTACCGGATATGGATTTAAAAGTTGCCATTTAATCCGGCGGGGTAGAATCGCAATTTGTAAGGGTTAAGATCACAATCAGCTAATTATCGGATATAACCAGAAATTAACAGAATTAAATTACTTACAAGTTAACAGGTGTGATCCAATTGAGTCATAACATGAAAGGACAGAAGATGCGCCTGGCAAAGGCGCACAAACAGAACACACGCGTTCCGGTGTGGGTTATTGTAAAAACTAACCGGAAGGTAGTGAGTCATCCCAGACGTAGACACTGGAGAAGAAGAAGCGTGGATGTGAAATAAACAAGGAAGGAGGGAAAAGAAATGGCAGACGACATGGTAAAAGAACAAATATATACTATCCCCCTCAGGGCAGCAAGGAAAGTGCCTACATGGAAAAGAGCCAATAGGGCAGTTATCGAAGTAAGGAGTTTCCTTGTAAGGCACATGAAGGTAGAGTCCATAAAGGTAAAGCTGGACAAATCCATCAATGATCGCCTCTGGGAAAAAGGCTGTGAAAAGCCTCCTCTCTCCATCCGGGTCAGAGCTGTAAAATTCGCAGATGGCGAGTTACAGGCAGAGCTCGCTCAGTAAAATATAATATAAAAAAGAACATAAAAACGCGAAGCTTCAACGAATATGATTCGAACAATGGATATTTACGATACCCCAATGATAGGGGTCTTTGCAACCTGTACAGAAAATGTTGTTCTCGTCCCCACCGGGACAAAACCCGAGATCTGTACCATACTTGAGGATTCGCTGGACGCAAGGGTTGTTGAGACTCTTGTAAACGGAAGCGTTGTTGTTGGAGCCCTTTCCAGAGGAAACTCAAACGGCTTCCTTTTTTCATACGGAACCGATGCCAGGGAAATGCAAGAACTGACAGGAGTTCAGGCAGAGGTCCTTCCCGGCAAGTTGAATGCAGTCGGGAACATTGTGCTTGCAAACGATTCCGCAGCACTTGTGCACCCCGAACTGTCAGACTGGGCTATTGAGGCTATTGCCAGAACCCTCAAGGTAGAGGTTTACAGGGGAACAATTGCCGGGATAAAAAACGTAGGGATGGCAGGAGTTGTCACCAATAAAGGGCTTCTGGTACACCCGAAAGTGACACCTTCCGAAAGAGAGATTCTGGAAAAGATCTTCGAGCTTCCGGTAAATATAGGGACTACGAACTTTGGGACTCAGATGCTTGGCTCAGGCCTGCTTGCGAACTCAAAGAACTATTTAGCAGGTTCCGACACTACAGGACCCGAACTTGGGAGAATCGAAGAAGCACTCGGATTCTTAGAATGAATAATCATCCATCTGTCGGATAAAGCTACAGCAAGAATGGTGACCAAGATGAAGAATTTTGTTGTTAAAGGAAAATTTAAAGCAGGAAATACCTGGGAAAATTTCACAAAGAAGATCGAAAGTCAGAATGAAAAGAACGCAAAAGATAATGTCTATTCTGTCTTTGGAAGCAGGCACGGTATTAAGAGAAGCCAGATCCTGATCGAAAGCGTCGCTGAGGAGTGAAGGATATGGCAGAAGTCAGTGAAGATATCCGAAATCTGGCAGCCAGGCATCAGGAGTTCCAGAGACAGGCCGAAGCCTTAAGGCAGGAAATGAACATGGTCCAGGCTTCCATTTCAAGCTGTGACCAGACAATCGTAACCATCAACGAGCTGAAAACAGCCTCAGCGGAAGGTAAGACTGCAGAAACGATGGTTGCTGTAGGTTTTGGTTCATTTGTTCACGCTGAAATAAAAAATGCAGATAAAGTCATTGTGGATCTGGGAGCAGGCTTCAGCGCAGAAAAGACCGCACATGAAGCCATTGAGACCCTGAACCGCCGCAAAGAACAACTTACGAAAATTCTAGAACAGATGAATGCTTCACTGACTAAATATATACAGGGTATGCAGGCCCTGGAAGCTGAGGCTACAAAACTTCAGCAACCTGGCCAGGCCTGAGAAAAACCTGGTTCAGGAAAGATTAATTGAATTCAAAAACCCATTTGGGAAGAAATCATTTACTTTAAATTAATTTTAATTACTATTTTTACTGAATTTCTTTGGGATGGATCCTGTGTTTAACAAATTCAAAGAGAAACTTGGGAGTTTTAAAAAGGCGCTCAGCAGAACTATTGACGATAAAGCCACAGCTATTGAACCGATAGTTGAACCTGCACCTGAGGCAGAAGAAGACTTTGAAGAGGAGATTGAGCCCTATCCGGAAGAAAAAGCTTTTGAAACTTCTCTTGATGAGAAAAATTCCGAAGTCGAACCTGTAGAAATCAAACCTGTAATGGCTTCGCCTGAAACTGTAGGGACAGAAGACAGGAAAAAGGCAGAAGACAGGAAAAAGGCAGAATACAGGAAAAAACTTGAAGAGAGAAAGAAGGTGGCAGAGAGTGAGCCTGAAGAAGAGAAAGTACCTGAAGGGAAAAAATCTTTTTTCAAAAAGGTCTCGAAGATTGGATTTGCACAGAAAGCAAAAGCCCTGGTCTTTAATAGAGAAGTTTATCTGGACAATAAAGACCTTGAAGAGCCTCTCTGGGAACTTGAAATGGGCCTTCTTGAAAGCGACCTTGCCCTCTCAGTCTCCGAGGCAATTGTGGAATCCGTAAAAAAACAGCTTACAGGTACCACAAAGCATATTGGCAGCAATACCGGAGAAATCGTAGAGGCAGCCTTGAAAAAAGCAATTTTTGATGTGGTGTCTGCGAATACCTTTGATTTTGACGAGTATGTGAAAAACAAAGAAAGACCTGTCCATATTGTCTTTGTTGGAATTAACGGAACAGGAAAAACGACATCTATTGCAAAAATGACGCACAGGTTGCTCAAGTCGGATTACTCAGTCGTTCTGGCTGCAGGAGATACCTTCAGGGCAGGTGCCATTGACCAGCTTGGGATTCATGCAAGCAGGCTCGGAGTAAAAATGATCAAGCATCAGCCTGGAGCGGATCCTGCTGCAGTCATTTACGATGCCGTCCAGTACGCTAAATCCCATAAAATAGATTTCGTGCTCTCAGACACTGCAGGCCGTATGCATACAAACCTGAACCTTATGTCACAGATGGAAAAAATCTGTAGAATAAGCACTCCGGACCTCATAATTTTTGTAGATGAAGCCGTCGCAGGAAACGATGCAGTCGAAAGGGCTGCCCAGTTCAATGAAGCTGTGCCAATTGACGGATCAATTCTGACAAAAATCGATGCGGATGCCAAGGGAGGAGCTGCAATATCCATAGCTTATATCACAGGCAAGCCAATTCTGTTTTTCGGGATGGGACAAGGCTACGAGGATTTGAAAAAGTTCGATCCCGAATGGTTTATAGACCAGCTTTTCAACCAGTAAAATAGTTAAAATTGTCATTAAATAGTGAACCTCCCGAAGTAATTCGGGAGCATTATTCGTGAACCTGCTACAGGATCCTGTGGGAAGAAAAAATTATATTTCCTCAGAGAAGCCTCAGGGTTCCTCAGGAATTATAATCCATGCTATAATATAAGCAACCAGGCCGGCTCCCACGCTCATCACAGAAATGAGTAACCATAAAAGCCTTACAAGTGTAGGGTTAATTTTAAAGTATTCACCTATCCCACCACATATGCCTGCAATAATCTTATTCTTCTTTGATCTATACAGTTTATTCATTTCACCACTCCTAATTGTAAAGTGACTTAATAAGCCATATAATAGATTGCTTATATACGATTTATAAGTAACTCCGGAGATTACGGATTTTATCGCAAATCCCTGTGTGTTTACAGGTATGAGCTAATTTTTTCTTCAACATCTTCTCTTTTCATAAAACCGCATCAGACATGGGAGTTCTCAGATTTTAACCCACTCGCTGGTTAGGTTTTCGGATACCATGTCCTCCCCGGATGCCCGCACATATATCCTGAAGCTTTCCCCTGCAGGAACAATAAGGCTTTTTGCAGTATAATTGTAAATTTCTTCCGGCTCAACCGTTGTGGGAGAACTTTCAACTTCATCCCACATAGTAGTTTCATCTGCAGCCTGAAGGGCAACGTAAACAGTTGTATTTTCAGCTACTTGAGAGCCCACATTTCTTACAGTGACATTAACATTCACAGCTCCTTCTTTTTTTGAGTATTCACATCTGGCTTTGAAGTCAAGATTAACCATGGGTCTCCTGTAGACAGGAATGACCTGTACAGGCTGGCCTGCATATTCGTCAGGAATTTCCCCTATCTGCCAGTTCCTGCCTGTGGTCTCCACATAGTAGTAATCGCTGCCTTTGTACTCGAAACTTTTGCATTTTTGTTCAGGATCGCACTTTATCCCGAGAGCCATATGCCCAGGGAGTTCCAGAAGTACAGCATCATAACCCATCTCCTGAAGAATTGCAACACAGAGAATTGAAGTATCTTCACAGTCCCCGCCGCTTATATATAGAGTTTCATAAGGAAAACGGGGGTACTGGTCGTAACCCGAACTTGTGAGATCCGAAGTGTAATTTAAGGACTGGACAAACGAGATACAAAAAGCTGGAACTTTGCTCTCTTCAACCTCGCAATCTTTTGAAAGAGAGAATAGAGTATCTGAAATATTTTTAATTAACCGGTCGTCGGAAGGATCTGAAGCAAACAGGTCGTAGTCCCTGTTTCGGGTCCTGGATTTATAGTTATCATAGAGCTCATCGTCAAGAGGCAGAGTAAGATGGCAGCGGGAGCCTTCGTAATTCCATGAGTAAGTTCGGGACGGTTTTCCAGAAGTAATTGACTCCTCTGCAATCGAGATATTACAAGGCTCAGAATTTACGATATCTATTCCGACAAAATTCTCCCCTATATCATCTGCTATACCGGAATCCCCCGAAGCTTCAGGAGAAGACCAGGAGAAGAGAAATTCGGCCAGATAAATGAGAAAAATGAAACAAAGCAAATTGGTTACACTTTTCATAAATTATCCCCCATCCAGAATTGCATATCTATGAGACTCCTTTCCAGAGATCTTCCCTCAAGTGAGAGTTTATCGGGTCTACTTCTATCAGCCCTTCAGGATAGGGTTCAAAAAAGGTCTGATGCATAAGGTATTGATCCTCAAAGCGCACTATCCATGCCCGGATTGTATTTATTGCCGGGCAAAGAGAGGATTTTCCGCCCCTGTACTTCTGAATCCAGTCAAAAAACAAGGCTTTTTCCCCGTTCGAAAGATTCTCTGAAAAATGCCCGAGAGCATGCATGAGCACGTTAATGCTCGAAGTGTATCTTGGAGGTTTGGTGAAAGCATTGTAAAGGTGCCCTTCGTAATCAGAGATCAGTCCCTTAAAGGTTTTTTTCTTTATTTGCAACAATTGCTCCCAGTTTCCGAAGTTCTGCCTGGCTATAAGCCATGAGAAGATACTTATTGTCAGTATGAAACCTTACAAGGTCCTTCATGCTACCTTCGGACTTTACTTTCCGAAAAGCAGCAAGTACAAAGAGCTTTGTCAGAAAATGCTCTTTTATGCGAGAGTTTTTGAGCCTTCCTTCATCCTCGACGGGAAGGAAAGGATATTTTTTCAGGACTGCTCCCCCGAAATATCCTGAAGTTTTCTCAATTGCTCCTGACTTGCCAATAGAAGGGTAAACTTTGATGTCCTTAAATCCACAGGAAGGAGACCTGAATTTCAGGATAAAACCGTCAACTTCCCCCACCGAATCAAGAAATTTAGTACAAAAAGCCTTCATATCCTCAGTTACATCCTTACCACTTACAGGCTGGACCAGCCGGTGTTCTCCGTTGTCAAGAATTATTCTCACCGGACTTCTTGGAATACCAAGCCCTATCTCCACTTCCGCACAAACAGGCACGAAATCAACATGCTCCTTAAGCTTTGCCACGATCGGACTGCTTATCATATCCCCGTTATATCGGCAGTGATCAAACTCAAGGCATTTACTAACCACGACCTTTGGCCGAACAAACTCCCTCATTTAACCCCCATATAAGAAAGGATTTCCAGCATAAATTACTTTCTAGAAGAAAGGCGCAGGAGACTCCTTTTTAAAAAATAAGAAGTTAGAAAGTGAGGATCTTTAGAAGAAGTTTTTAAAAGACTCGATAAAGAAGAACAAGAGTTTATAATGGAAAAATAGCTCAAAAAGAGATGCATAATATATATGCTTTAAAAAAATAATTATAGAAAATAATGACGTTTAAAAGCAGGGCCTCGAACAATAGAAACTTTTTGTCCGCTTTTCGGAATGGATATAAAAATAGAATAACTATAAGATAATAGAATAACTATAAGATAGTTTTATAGAGATCGGAATAGAATTCTCAATACTGAAAAAAACGGCATGGCCTTAAAAAATAGGTGAGAATATGGTAGAAACCGAGTATGAACAGATACATATGCCTCTGATAGGAGATGATGCGCCCTCGTTTACAGCAGTTACGACTCAGGGACAAATTAATTTTCCAGAAGATTACAAAGGCAAATGGGTAATACTCTTCAGCCATCCTGCAGATTTTACACCTGTATGTACTACTGAATTCATGACATTTGCGAATATGCAAGAAGAATTCAAAGAAATGAATACAGAGCTCATAGGACTTTCGATAGATAGCGTTTTCTCCCATATTGCCTGGCTCAAAAGGATTGAGGAAAAAATCGAGTACAATGGCATGAAAAACGTAGAAGTCAAGTTCCCATTGATAGCTGACCTGAAAATGGACGTTGCGAAGAAATACGGCATGGTTCAGCCAAACGCATCAACAACTCAGGCAGTAAGGGCAGTATTTATTATAGACCCCGAGTCAAAAGTCAGGGCAATGATTTATTATCCTTTATCAACCGGAAGAAATACGCAGGAAATCAAGAGGCTCGTAATTGCCCTGCAGAAAAATGAAGCCGAAAAAGTTGCAACCCCAGCTAACTGGCAACCAGGAGATGATGTTATAATTCCTGCACCCAGCTCGATGGAGGCAGTGAAAGAAAGGCTTGGAAATATCGAAGAAGGAAAGTATTGTCTTGACTGGTTTTTGTGCCTGAAAAAGGAAAGCAAGAAATAAGCAAGAAAATGTAAAAATTTACTTTTTTAATTAAGGTTATCCTGAAAACTCTTAAATTAAAAAATATGATTCTATATCTTCAACTCTACGTACTCAGTGTTAATTTAATGAAAAATAAAATAGGGAAAACTTAGATATGGAATTTACCCAGGATTTGTAATAAATACTCATTAAAGTATGAAATTGAAGAGAAGATCTGGATAAAACCGAAATACAAAAAGAGAAGATTATCTTAAAATAGAGCTACATCCGGATAAATTCACTATATACATGTAAAAATTAAAAATATAGGAATGGAAAAAATTTACTTTTTTCCGAGTTCTTTTGAGCGCTCACTTGCTCTTATAACCGCATTCATAAATGCAGCCCTAATGCCTGCTTCTTCAAGAGCGTGAATGCCCTGGATGGTAGTCCCGGCAGGAGAAGTTACCATATCTTTGAGTTCTCCGGGATGCATACCTGTCTCAAGTACCATTTTTGCAGCCCCGAGTACAGTTTGGGCTGCCAGAGTAAGGGCACTTTTTCTGTCCATTCCTTCAAGCACAGCCCCATCCGCCATTGCCTCAATCACCGGAAAGATGAATGCAGGCCCGCTGCCTGAAAGACCTGTCACAGCATCCATGAGAGACTCAGGCACCTGAACTGCAGTGCCAACTGCAGAGAATATTGCAAGTGCAGCTCTCAAATCTTCGGAGGTTGCGTTTTTGCCTGGAGAAATTGCTGAGGCTGCTTCCGAAACTGTGGCTGCTATATTAGGCATCACACGTACAACTCTGGTGCCTTCGGGGAGGGCATCCTCATAGGTAGAGAGAGGCACACCAGCTGCAATTGATATTACAAGTTTATCGGAAGTTATGTAAGTCTTAAGATTTGCAAGCACCGAACCCAAAGTCTGGGGTTTCACTGCAAGGATAAGGATATCGGATGCCTGGACAATAATAGCATTGTCGGTCGATACCTGGATACCCAGCTTTGTCTTCAGTTCTTTCAAAAAAGGCTCGTACACATCGCTTGCACTAATATTTTCAGAGTTTACAATTCCAGCTTTAATAATGCCCTGCATGAGGGCAGAACCCATTTTTCCTGCTCCGATAAATCCTATTTTTCGGTTTTCCATATTTAAATCTCCTAATTTCCAAGATACGTATGATATCAAGAGGCATTTGCCTCAAAGCTAACTGCTATTAATTGTCGAATAATTTTAAAGAACTTAACAGACTCAGAGTCTATTCCAGATCAGAAGAAGTTAATTAGAACCCTTCAGAAATCCGAGATATTTAATTATATGTATTTAATTTAATTCTTCCAGTATGCCGATATTTTCTTTTTTTATGACATTACCGTAGTTGTTATAGCCCAAAATACTCTCAATTTCGTTTGTATGGGCTCCTTTTATTTTAATAAGTTCCTCAGAGGTGTAATCTGTAATTCCTTTCGCAAAGACCCTGCCTTCACACTCGAGTCTAACCACGTCTCCCCTGTCAAAACTTCCTTCAACCTCTACAATACCTGCAGGAAGAAGGCTGTTTTTCCCGAGAACCGCAGCTTTTGCCCCTGCATCCACATGGACAGTGCCTGATGCCCTGGCCAGAATTATCCAACGGGCACGATTCTTCTGGATATGCCTTTCAGCCAGGAAAAAGGTTCCGATTTCTTCCCCGGAAAGGACCTTCAGGATCACATCCTTAATCTCGCTGTTTGCAATCAATACATAGCAGCCTGCCATGCTGCAGATCTTTGCAGCTTTTATCTTAGTTCTCATTCCCCCTACACCCTTGAAGCTTGTAGGATCACCCCCATAACTTTCTATTTCAGGTGTGATTTTTTCCACAAGAGATAGGAGCCTGGCATTACTATGTGTCTTTGGGTTCCTGTCAAAAAGACCGTCGATATCCGAAAGAATGATCAGGAGATCGGCATCGATTTTGCTTGCAACCATTGCAGAAAGCTTATCGTTGTCTCCGAAAATCGCTTCAATTTCATTTGTACAGGTACAGTCGTTTTCGTTTATTATAGGAACTACTCCATATTCCAGAAGGGTGGAGATGCTGTTCCTGAGGTTCAGGTAGGATACCCGATCCGAATAGAATTCATAGGTAAGAAGAATCTGAGCAACTTTCATTCCGTACTTTGAAAAAGCTTCGCTCCAGTATTGCATCAGGATGCTCTGTCCGACAGCTGCCGCTGCCTGCCTGAGGGGGATTTCACGGGGTTTGGGGGCAATGCCCAGTTCATGGAGGCCTACGCCTATTGCCCCCGAACTTACCAGAATTACTTCTTTTCCACGCCTTCGAAGCTCGGATACCTGAGCAGCGATGCTTTCCATAAAAGTCGGATCAATGCTGCAATTTTCCTTTGTACTGTCACAGCCCTGTTTTGTAATCGAGGAAGTACCGATTTTGATAACGATTTTATTAATATCATTGAGAAATTGTTTTCTATCTGTCAATCACAATGCCTCGGAGAGTATTTTGGAAGTGCGGCTAAAATGATCGGTAGCCGCAATTCGGATTTCCATTATCTGCACTCAATTTGCGGTGGTATTTCAATTCGAATATATAAAGATATCATGAATAGTCAGCAATGTTTTAATTCACGTCTTCAAACTTAAGGTCAAGTTTTCTGTGGGTATAGGGCTTTGCATCATCTCCTGCATAATCTGCAACTACCTGCCCTTTTCCCAGCAGTATGTATTTGTAGATCAGCAGACCTTCCATTCCTACAGGCCCGCGTGAATGGATCTTATTCGTGCTTATTCCTACTTCAGCGCCTTTCCCATAACGGTAGCCGTCCGCAAAACGGGTTGAAGCATTTACCATAACACTTGAAGAGTCAATAAGCCCTATGAACTCTTTTCTCCTTGAGGCATTTTCAGTTATTATCCCATCGGTGTGGTGGGAACCGAAAGTGTTGATGTGGTCAATGGCTTCCGTTATAGTATCAACGAGCTTTATCGAAAGAATGAGGTCATTGTATTCAAGACTCCAGTCCTCTTCAGTAGCCTTTGCAAGAGGAGAAAGTCCTCTTTTTTCAAGCAGAGAGTAGCTGTCCTCATCGCAACGAAGTTCAACCCCTGCTCTTAGGTACATTTCAGCCATCTCAGGCAGGAAAGCATCTGCAATCTTGCGGTTCACGAGGAGGGTTTCGATGGCATTGCATACGGCAGGATACTGCACTTTGGCATCGAAGCAGACTTTCCAGGCTGTATCAAGATCCCCAAACTCGTCCACATAGATATGGCAGATCCCGCTAGTGTGTCCGAGCACCGGGATTTTCGTATTGTCCTGGATAAATTTGACAAACTCATTAGAACCCCTGGGAATAAGGAGGTCGATATAGGCGTCAAGGCTTAAAAGGTCCATTACCTCTTCCCTGGTTTCCATGAGCTGGAAAGCACCGCTGGGCATGCCCTTTGTGGATTCAATGGCTTTTACAAGAATATTGAAAATAGCGCGGTTGGACTCTCTTGCCTCGCTTCCGCCCTTGAAAATGGTCGCATTTCCGCTCTTCAGGCAAAGGGACATAACCTGAGGTACTACGTCGGGTCGGGATTCAAAGATAACCCCTATAAGGCCGATTGGACAGCTTACCTGGTAGAGTATAAGATCTTTGTCCAGCTCGAGAGTAGAGAGGGTATCCCCAACAGGGTCCCTGAGCTTAATTACATCTCTGATTCCTGCGATCATTCCATCGACTTTCGAGTCGCTTACCTTAAGCCTGTCTACAAGAGCCTGAGTGAGTTTCCCTTTTTTTCCAGTTCCACTGCATATTCAAGATCCTTTGAATTTGCATCCAGAATCGCTTTCCTCTCTTTATCCAGAGCGTTAGCCATAGCCTCAAGTGCTCTGTTTTTTACTTCCGTACTCACGCTGGAAAGCTCAATTGAGGCTTTTTTTGCCTTTATTACTTTGGTTCTGATATCTTCAGCCATATGATCACCGTCTTGTGTAATAACTTCCAAATATCCCAATTCGGCAGCTGAACAGCCAAACTTATTTAATTGTACCAATAAAATACACGGAATTCAGTGTTAAAATACATGGGATCCAGTGTTAATTCGGTACCGGGACATAAGTAATGAGCCTTATTATTGAATTTTAGTATTGAAATAAAACTGGGTATTGAAATAGAACTAAAGATGAATTTCTCATTAAATATTCATAGATATATTCATAATTCGAAAGAGGTCTTAAGTCTCCCCGCTAAATGTAGAAAGCAGGTATGGACGAAAAAGAGTACAGACAGTTCTGCAATATCTTTTTTGTACACTGTTTCGGTATATGATACAGCAAGGTTCTAAATAAAAGATACCATTTAATTGAATAATTTTTTAGCTTAAGTACTATAAATGGACAGGTAAAACTTCAGCTAATTTTATCTGGCGGATCTATTCCTGCAGCGCAAATTTTGTTTAAATATTTCCTCATTTTAAATTTACCGGAGTTATGGTCTTTAATTCCATTAAAACCAGTAATTGAGTATCCAGAAACTATAGTTTCTGACGCAACCTATTACATATATTAATTCTTAGATTCTCTTATGGTGGGGAAAGAACAAATTGTTATTGATCGTAAATGGTGAGAAAAGAACAAATTGTTATTGATCGTAAAGTAACCTTTGATGAACTTAACTCTTTAATCAGACATGAAAACAATTCCAGAATACGTTTTTTCACATTAGAGATATGTAACAGGCTTCCTTGAATATTATCGTTTATAGAACATACCTCTTTAGCCAATAACTGTCAAAAAAAGCATAATTGGTCATCGTTTAACGAATTTTATGCACAACTTCGAATACCAAGTATGGCGATTTTCCAAAATAATTCTTAAATGAAATAGCATAAAAAATAACACTTTTTGGTGTTTTGCACCTTAACCGAATCAACATGAAAAAAGCAAGAAAAAATCGTTTGAATTCCTATTGTACCGTTTTTCAGTAAAACTGCGTTAGTCCTAGATCATAATAAAATGAGATGAGGCTCATTCGTCGGCCCTTTTTAATGGATGCCGGTCAATTTAGGAAGACCCTATAGTAGATATGATCAAGGTTCTCCTGCTTCTGTATTCCGGCGAAGGACTGTACGAATGAGGCGTCATCGGTTCTACATTTTATGGACTGTTTTTAAATGGGTAGATTATTTTTGATTATTCACTATTTAGACAGACGATTTCTATCCAAACAGTGTAATCTGTGGTGGATAGTCAGCAGCAGCGATTGAAATCACTGCTTAAACTCGCTTACCACCAGCCGTCTCTACCGCCACCACAGCGTTCTGCTACACAGCCGCGGATGTTAAAGACCTTGGTCTTGACCCTGTCACGGAAGCCGCATCCACAGCCCCCTCCCCAGCCGCCATCAAATCCGCCAAATCCGCCACAGCCTCCGCCACAGCCTCCACCATAGCCTCCGAAGCCTCCACAGCCTCCACAGCCATCAAATCCATCTCTTCCTCTTAAGAATGGAAATCCTCCAAATCCTCCCATAGTATTTACCTCCACGTTTGTTGTATACTTACTATTGTTTTTTTTAAATTATTCAGTTCGTATGTAAATTATTCAGTTCGTATGTATTTTCTACTCTTTTGGAGAAGATAAAATTAGAGTGCGCAATTTAACAGAGTGTAGGATTAAGAATGCGCAATTTACCAACGTATACACGAGTGCATACGATTCTCTAATTAAATTTGTTATCAACTCCGAAGTCTATTACTACTCCTGACAATTGCGCTTATCTACTTCAATATATAGAGAAACGAATCTGACTTTAATTGCCAGAAGTACAGATAATTATTATAATAATAAATTATATAAATCCAATAGAATAATATATTCTTAACATTAAATAGTCATTGAAAAATCCGGTAAACTATACGCTAACAAAGTACGTTTAATTTATATTTAATTTACAAATTTTATTTGTAAATATCTCAATAAAATAAGGAGTTCTAATCTCCAATTTGATATTTAGACAAAAATAAAACCCGTATGGTATAGATATACTATATTTTCCAATTATAATCGATTTGGGGGCTCAAAAAATGTGTATTTAGCCGAAAAAAATAGTACTACTCATTTTGTTTTTAAACTTCAACACCTTAGTTATTTTATTTAAAAGTTAATTAATTATATTTGTTTAATTTCAAAAATTGTATTTATTTAATTTCAAAGTTAGTTGTTCCTTTAAAAGTTATTCCTATTCATATAAATGGCTAATTATGATAGGTGAATTTTCGATTTGACCTATAAATTTGAGAATTTGTCAATGCATTGCATCTAAATCATACTGAATAGAAACCGTTCGTCTTCAAACACATAAAGCTTGCAGTTGCTAATTCCCAGGTAATAAAAAATATAGCCATCAATTCAAGACGAGACAATTAATCCGAAATTGTCTTCCTGATTTTGAATTAATGGCTATTATGTTATTTCATCCATACTCAGTATTTTTTGGGTTCAGCGATTGGTTTAGCGATTTTTAGCGATTGGTTTGGCGATTACTCTTAGCACCAGCCGCCCCAGCCGCCGCAACGACCCCAGCGACCCCAGCGGCCCCAGCCACCCCAGCCACCGCAGCCACCCCAGCCACAGTTATTCCACCACATTATATTTACCTCCAGGATTTTGCGATGTTATTTTAGATTTTTTGAGTGTTGTAGAAGGTGGACTTTCAAAGATTAGAGAATTGCATACCCTAGTGTTCTACTATCGAGAATTGCGACTCTAATCAAACTTCTTCATCCACCCCCAATCATACTCTCATGGCAATTTTTTTAGAAATTATTCGAATTACTTATTTCCATCTGAAGAGGAACACTTCTGCCATGAAAGCATGATTATAATATAATTTAGAATTATATAAAAGAGATAGAATGACTGTTTCTTAATATTAATAGACTTTGAAAAACTGAGTAAACCCTCTGTCAGTAAAACAAGCTTACTTTTACATTTATTCTACAATTCCTAATTCTATTAAAGCTCTCAATAAATCAGGAATAAAAATCTGTAATTCAATATTTAACTAAAAAATATACTCTCAATAATAGTTATAAGCCATATTTCTTGTTTAAATACGATTTAAAACCTTAAGAGATGCGCATTTAGTTGAAAAAGTTGTGTAACTCTTATTAGTTTTAAACTTCTTCACTTCAGTCTTTTTCATGCTGAGTAAAATATCCATATAAAGGGCTACTATTCAACAGGAAAATTTTTTAGATCCGGATAGTAATTTAAAATAGAATAACTTGCCAATTAGTAATGTATACAATATCTTTAACTGGATTATTTGAATTTCAAAAATCCGTGATCCTTATTAATTTCTTTGCCCATTTTAATTTATTTTTCTTGGTCGAGTTTACATCGTGATCTTCAAAATCAAAACCTGCCAGCCTATTAATTTAACTCCAAATTCCCTGGATAAAAAAGCATCTGTCTCCACCGCTGAATCCACCGAAATTGTACACCTTATCAAAGAGTCTTGCCTGAGTAGTTGCAATAAAGAGTTTAAAACAGGACGCATATTTTTCGAACTTGTCAATATTATCTCCGTGGGCAGGGATCAGGACTATTTAGCCCTTTTTGCAGGCGAGAATTTCGTTTTCAATGTCAGCTTCGGAACTACCGTCAAGGTCGGTGCAGATGACTTCAGGCACAGTGCCTATATCCATCAGGACTGCGATTGCTCCGTCGGCTACAATTGCCGTAAAATAAGGAAATTGATCTCCTAAAGGTCGTTCCTGCGTTTTGAAGCATTTCCGCAGGCCATGACAGTCTTTCCGGAAATTGTAGTCTTAAGTTCAGAGAGGCTAATGCCATGGCAACTTAATTATAGGGCATTAATATATAAAAAAGTCCTCATGCGTAGTCCATTTCTTAATTATGATGACTTATAACTAAATTTCCTAGACACTAGTAGTGTTTTCCTCTGTCAACGTGAGAAAAAGGAGTAAGACTGCTTATTTATTACTGTGCGATTGAACGCTAAAGCTAGCAGGTGAAGGTGCAATGAGTGGCGCTTTTTGGGGCATGCTATTTGGCATCATCTTCTTTGTTCCTATATTTGGTCTGGTCGTTGGGACTGCAATGGGTTCACTTATCGGTTCAATGGCTGACGTCGGAATTAATGATGATTTTATCAAGTCTGTCTGCAGAAAAGTAACTGAAGGTACGTCAGCCCTCTTTTTGCTGACCACTGATGCAACGAAGGATGTCTTCGAAGCCATGAAACAGTTCAAGTTTGAACTCATTGCTTCCAATCTATCCAAGGAAGAAGGAAATAAGCTGCGTACAGCCTTTGCACAAGAATAAACTAAGTCGATTAATCAGGTTTCACCAGAGAATCACCTCTCTGGAACTCACATTAGTTTTTCGGAATTGATAATCAGGCAAGAAAATTACGAATTTTAAATAAAACAAACGGCTGGCAGGAGCGCAGTTTCTTTTCCAATTTGCCTTTGTTTCCGGAGCTCTTCAAGAGTATCAGCCAGCGATTGGAGAGACATATATGCCATCGAAAGAACAGAAACAAGGCACTACTTTCCCAGGTGTGACAGGACGCTGCAGACCGGTCAGAACCAGCCTTACCGGAATCCAGGGCGCCAAAGAGAATGCTTGTTCTGTTCATTATACTTGATGATACAAGCTTTGGACAATATGGGTGCTATGGCAGACCTATCCAAACACCCAACCTGAATGACCTGGTTGCGGGAGGCCTTGCCTATATCATATGCATATGACTGAGCTTTGATTTCCGATCCGTTCGTGGAGTAACAATAAGACTTACAGGAGGAGTGTCAAAAATCTGTCTTCTCTCATAAGATTTGATTTCGGGTATGCTCAAGATTATGTCCACATTCTTTACAGCAGTTCACAGAATTATCTATTACCTAATCAGGATCATTAACCACGTTGAGAGTAGATCAGGGATGACTGTCTTGACCTCCAGATTTTTTGCCACTCTTTTTACGGCAACTCTTTGGATTGGGTTTTTCTTTCAGTAAAAAATAGAAGGAGGTTTACTACTGTTTTGATTTTAAAGATCAAAATAAGATTCAAATTATATGCAATTTTTCCTCAAGAAGAGGAAAAATTGTAGTATTTCAAATGTTACCTGAGTAGTTACAGATTAACTTATATATTCACCTTATTAAACCTCCAAATAGCAGCAGATAGCATTGCAAGGGCAAAGAAAATGAGGCCCAGGAAAGATACGCTGATATCGGCTGTAGTATAAATATAGTGATTTCCCATCACAGAAAAATTAGACCCTAAAGAAAAATAGCGGATCCCGTCTGCCAGAAGGGTCAGCGGGTTAAACATCGAGAGAAACTTGAGGACAGCAGGAAAGGCATCAATAGGATAAAGGGCGTTACTTACAAAGAAAAGGGGCATGCTCAGCAGGGTAAGAATAGACTGCATTCCTTCAGGATTTTCAATGGTAATTGCAATAGAACCTGACAGGAAAAGGAAGCCCAACGAAAAAATTGCCACCAGTAACATTATGCCTGAAAATGCGATAAAAGTTTCAGTAAGGGTATATCCCTTAAAGAAATCCATTCCTATAAGTTTGCCGAATCCTATTATTATGAATGTTTGAATAAAAGCTTTAGTCACACCGGAAAGTCCGATACCGAGAATTATATGAGATCTTGGAACAGGACTTGCGAGAGTTTCCCTCAAAAGACTGAACTTTTTGTCAAACATAAGGGTAGTTCCCCCAAATAGACTGCTAAACAGCACATCCATCGCAATTATTCCTGCACCCATGTAGGAAAGGTAATCTACTTTAGGAACACCAGGTATATCTGGGATAAGTGAAGTCAGTTGGTCAAAGCTATCTGACATCGCAAGCCCAAAGAACGCCAGCCACATTACAGGCTGGATCAGTGAACTGAAGAGTACTGATTTGAATCTGAAAAATTTAAGCATCTCCCTCCAGTATATGGCACGAAATTCAAAGCTCATTCAGAAACACCCTCCGTTTCCATTCCGTCATATTTCTCCTTTGTATCTCCTTCCCTTAACCCATGCCCTGTGTAATGAACAAAAACGTCATCCATAGAAGGCTTTTTAATATTCACAGTTGTGATGTCTATCCCTTCCTCCCTTATTTTCTCCATAATTTGAGGAAGTGCATGCGTAACATTTTCCCCTATCATAACTCTCAGGGATTTTGTATCTTCTGTTACGGTTTTTACAGAGTTGAGTGACCTTAAAATCTCTGCAGCGATCTTATTGTTACTGGTTTCCAGATAAATAAGATCTTTACCAAGTTTGTTCTTTAATTCCTCCGCACTTCCGGTTACGATTATTTTTCCATGGTCGATTATGCTTATTCTGTCGCTCAACTGATCTGCTTCTTCCATATAGTGTGTTGTCAAGAATATGGTAGTGCCTTCTCTTTTAATTTCTCTAAGATATTCCCACATTCTCATTCTCGTCTGGATATCAAAACCTACAGTTGGCTCATCAAGGAAGAGGACTGCGGGTTTTGTCATTAATCCTCTTGCAAGTTCAAGCCTTCTTTTCATGCCACCGCTCAGTTCTTTTCCCAGGGTATCCCTCTTGCCTTCCAGCTCGGTCAATTTTAAGAGTTCTTCGATGCGTTCTTTTCTTTCTTTTTTCGGCATCGAATAAATTTTGCCATGATATTCAAGGTTCTCAGATACGGTCATTTCATGATCAAGGCAAAGCATTTGAAAAACGATACCTATTGATCTTCTTACGGATTTTGATTCCTTGGCGACATCATACCCGTTAACTCTGGCTTCACCTTTCTGGATTTTCCGGAGTGTCGTGAGAACGTTAATAACGGTACTCTTGCCCGCCCCATTTGGGCCAAGAAATGAGAAAATTTCCCCTTGTTTTACAGTAAAACTGATATCGTCAACAGCTTTTACAGATCCATATGCATACTCAAGATTATTTACTTCTATGACGTTTCCGGTCATTCGTAAATCAACCCCTTCCCTCTACCATATAGGCTCACTCCTATCACTCATATTAGACCCCCAATCTTAAGTGAGTGTGGATTTAATAAGTAATTTATTGCAACTATTAAGTTTGAATAAATATCTTGATAGTTATATAGAAGTAGTTGTGCCTCGGATGTTTTATATAAATAGGAAATAAAGTTTCTAAACTAACTTCTGAAAATTTATTCGTTTTCGTGTCAGACATTTTTAATAGTCAATTAATGTTTTTAATTGTGCTGCAGAAGTGCAAATAAATGAAATATGAAGGGATCTACTGATATTTACTGATATTTAGGCATTTTAAAAAGTTAACCGTATAAAAAATGACTTAGATAATCCATATGAGCTTTAGCACTTTCAGGATCCAAGGAATCATACAAAAAATTTTATAGAATATACATATAAAATTTAAAAATTATATTAAGCTTCATAAACGAAGTGATAAGTCCAAGTTCTATTTATGTAGAAGTTCTCATTAGAGCCTGCGATAATTTGCTAACATTTTCCTAAAACGTATTAAAAAAGTAAGAATAAATATTCATCAGTTCCAGAAAAGACGGTTTTTCAGGAGTCTTTCCTTCATGCCTTGAAAAATGACTATCATTCTTTTTCTTTTCATAGTCAGTAATTCTTTCAGACTCGACCGTTATTATTACCAGTAGCAGTCACAGTCCTTACCAGTCGCGACCGCGGAATCCATCACTACAACCTCAGTCGCCGCAGCCACGTTCCGACCCTCGAAAACAGCCAACTCAGAATCTATCGAAACCGAATCTTCTGAATATTTATTTTCATCCATGATTTTATTATATTCTTTTTATATTCGTTTTTTACTGTATCTTCTTTATACTTTTCTTCACAGCCTTTTTTCATATTGGAGAAGATGAACTTTTAAGCTCGGAATGCAATTCTCTAATCAAATTCGTCGTCAATCCCTCAATCCTGTAATATACTCATGTTAGTTATTTTTTAGAAATTATTCACTTTTTCATTCCCATTTGAGGGGAACGATTTAGTTTCAATCGCCTTGAGTACATGAGTACACGCGTATATAAGTTTAAATTATAGGATAGTCTCAGAATAATTATTCCTTATTGATAATAATCTGTGAAAAATTGGTATAAATTAGTATAATTCTTCGCTAACAACATGATTTGTATGATAATAACTGAACAAGTTCCAAAAAAATGGTTCCTGATATATTTTAATTCTGTTGTCCTCTTAAAAGCCCGCTACGAACGTGTGCTTATCATCTACTATGTGAAAACACCTATCTATTGACTTCAATTTCGAATGTCAGGTTTGAAAAGATATAGAAAAAAGTAGCAGGGTCAATTAGTAAACCAACGACTGGACAGGTGGCCTTCAAATCTTGCAAAAGTTTGGTTAGATTTGATAATGATTTCCCACATTACCTGCAATAGTTCATCTTTGTTATATTTCTTACAAAAGAATGCACCAAGCAGATAGGTAATATCAGAAGCTATTTCAAAGCCAGAAGTATTTGTGTTTCCTTTCCCAAAAGTGTCTGAACTTCACGTATACTCAGGCTTCGATTCAACATTTGCTCCTGTTGTAACAACTTATTTGCAGATTTATTTATCGAATCTGATTTCCTGTTCATTCCGTGCTTTAATTTTATCTCTAATCCCTTCAGCTTTGTTAAATTTTCTGAAGAACTTTGATTCGAATAAAGGTTAGAGATGATATATTTTTCTGCACAGTTTCCGAGGAGGCGGGATCGAGTAAGCCTTAAGTATTCGCAAAGCTAACATTATATGTCTGTTAGGGCATGTGGAATTCAGGTGATTCCGAAAGATCGATTTGAACTCCATAAACTCCTTTTTGTTAATTCTGTATAAGTTTTCTGTATAAAGTATTAAACTACGTGATTTTCATACTCATTTAGCGCTCCTGCTTATCTCCTGATCTTTGATTATTAAAAGCGTTGGCTAAAAAGGATATATATAAGCAGATTGCCTTAACTCATATTCAGGCATATATATAAAAGAATAGCTGGGAAATTTTAAAGTTTTTTAAGCCTATATTTTAAGCACTTAGTATTAAATTTAGACATAGACCTTATCTAATCGAGACAAATTGGAAAATAAGCGCATATATTGCCGGAATTATCCAGTGAATTATAACCACAAAGATGAGAAATAGACAGCATTTAGAGGATATCTCTATTAATAATACAATATAACTAAATAGCTTCTTCGGTTAATATTATTAAAGAGAATATAATTCGGTTAAAAATTAGACAAAACAGAGGGTAAAAGGAAGGATCAAAAAAGTGTTCATAAAAAAATAAGATATTATTTCAAAACGAATATATATACGATGAATATAACTATAGAATACGCTACTCCATTATCTGGAAGCGCATACTACATCTGAAAAAAGAAATTGCAAGGCACCCTTATAATTTTTGAAGACCTTTTGCATAAGAGTAAAGATAAATAGGATTTTACGGCCTAGAGTCCAGACTATCTGCAGCACCGTAAAAGCGGTTAAGATGCCATTTATGTTCTGAAAGTCCAGGTCGTTCAGCATCTCTTATACACAAAGATTATTATAGGGGTAAATCCATATCGAAATGGGGATAACTTCAGTATATTGGTGGTGTGTAAAAAATGAAATCATTCGCATTAGTCCGGGCAGACGACTCGGATAAAGTAAAAATAGCATTACATGATCTGGAACGATACGGACATATTCAATTTTCAGCAACTCCAAAGTGTATAGAACCAAACTATGCTGATGAACTTCTTGTTAGTGTAATGGGCGTATCCCTCAAGTCAAAATGTAACTCTGCGGCATTGGTTGAATTGAATAATCATGCAGGGGCGGCAATTAGCAGGCTGAAGAAAATTCATCCTCCTGCTCATATAATTATTATAAGTCCAAGACACAAAATGTTTGAAGAACTGGCTGGTAAGTTTCCAAAATATCCAGAATTCGACCGGACATTCAATCACCAAAAGGGCCCACAAAGTATGGAAATAATTCAGGAGAAAGGGAATCTTCCAATCCCATGCACAAAGAATAAAATTAATCCACTAAATATAACACTAACTTTTTCTTTTTTGTATTAATGAAAACAACAGTTAACTCAAACGGTTAACTTATTTACAAACAGTTTACGTATTTACGCGCTTTCTTCTGTGTCTTTTATAAAGTTTTTCATATTATATTTAAATTAAATCTCTGGGGATGAGCTTTCGAACCTTACCTTTACGGAAGGTCCTGCTCAAAACAGGAACCAGTCTTTAATTTCAGCTTGGAGACGTAAGTATACAGGCTTTCCACGTCTTTAATCTCTTTTTGAGACATAAGCCTCAATTTATTCCGAATCTGAAGCTCGGGTTTCAGACCAAAGTTTTCGAAATATTCTGAAAGCTTTACAGCCAGCAGGTCTCCCCGCCTGTCCCAATCTGTTAATATGACTACTTCGCTTCCAAGTCCGGCAATTCTCTCCGAGAAATTAAAAGAGAGTGCCTGGTTGCAAGTTCAAAATTGCCTTCGATCCCAAGCCTTTTAAGTGAGAGAATATCTCTTTTTCCTTCCACAATAATAATTGCTCCCCTTCCGGAATACTCTGAAAGCTCGGAGAGCAGCTCTTCAATTCTTTCAAGCCTTTTTCTGTAAACATCAAGATTAACCACGTTGTTCTGCAACCTATTTCTAATTATAATTTTAAGAAACTGTAACGAAACCTTAGTTTTACTTCTTAAGAGCCGGAAAACTACTCTTAAAACTCTGTCCTTTCTTAAAATCCGGGATTTATTTCATTAAGTGTGTTCTAAAAATAGAAACTGCCTGTTTGTAAGAAATTCCTTTTATCAGTAGAGACTTCTTACTACTTGTTGCTCCACTGCTTATTAAAATGTTCGAGCTGCTGATTCCGAAGAGTTCGGCAAGGCATTCTACTAATTGTTCGTTTGCCTTACCCTTCTGGGCATTTCTGGTCAGCTTTACTTCAATTCTCTTACGCCATTCATTATAACCGCTCGGAACTGAAACTGACCTGGAACCGGGCGTGACCTCGATATCAACAATAATAGCGGAGCCTATGTCTTTAATTGCCTCTTCGAATGACATATGTATTATCTTTTTGGAGGTATTCTATAAATCAATAACGAATTAACCTGTTAGAACAAAGAAATAATCGGAAAATAGTGAGAAAGTAATCAGATATCAAAAAGAATTTTTATATCATTGGCCAGGAAACTCGTATGAAAGTTTTTGAAAACAGGAGAGAATAGTGCTGTAGCCCGGACGCACTAACTCCGAAAGCTCATCCTCTGGTTTTCCGCAGTCACTTTCAGTTACCCTCGTGCCGGGCAATGTCACACTATTGATGTACCGCATTGGGGTTGTCTGTACACTCACAGTCAGGGGTTCCCATTATCTCGTGCAAGGACCTATACAATGCGACGAAACGATATATATCATTACTAATATATAAAAATAATGGTAAATGGACTCAGTACCAAAATCCAGTGATGAACGTAAAATTAAAAATCACGTAATTATTCAGGTATTGTCGGCGCTCCCTTAAGTGCCGCATAAAGTGAATCAATTATAGACATCATATTTTTCATTATTGTAGAAATGTATCCTCTGTTTCTACAGAAAGCATCCGCTCCTTGTGATGTCCTAAAAGATCCCGAGATCTTTTGCTGAACCCTTATCATCCTAAGATCTCTTTCTGCTTGATTGTTATCGAAAGGTACTCTCAAGTCTGTAGCAAACCTCAGAATTTCCTCCTCGTATTTTATGAATCTGTCAAGTAGATTCTTTGCTTTACTTTGACGAGGTCTTCCTCTCTTTCCTTTTTGACATTTCAATCTTTTAGGCGGAGGATTTTCCTCAATTCCTTTCATTACGATTCTTCTGTATTTTTCTTTTAATGCTTCAATCTCTTTTCCTTCAATTTTCTTTCCCAATTCCCTCATTTTATCTGCATATTTTTTAGATTCTGCAAGCAGATTACTCATCTCTTGAGCCCAATCTTGATTGAAATTATCATGAATTCCTTTAAGTTCCCTCCTGAGATGTGCATTGCACATCGCATGTTTGCACATTGGATATTTGAAATAGGAACTCCAGAAGTCATGAGTCATTGTTCCCTGATATTCTGGTAATATCCCCATTTTATCCATGGCTTTTGACCCTCGACTTCTATCATGGAAATAAAGGGTCCATTTAGCCGTAGAGACTACATGACACCAATCATTATGGCTATTGACTCTCATTCCGGTTTCATCACCGTGGATAACATCTTCTTTGATCAATTGCTTCTTGATGTAATTGGTGAATTCTTTTAAATTGTAGAAACACTTATTTTCTGCCCTCTTTACCGTAGCTGGACTCATCCTCAATCCAAAAAGGTCCTTAAGCATCCTTGAAATTCGCCCATAAGGTATTAATTGAAAGTCCCGCAGGTAAACTGCAATTGCCAGAATCTTCTGACTATATTGAACAGGTTTTGTTACGTTTTCTGGAAAATCAGCCTTGTTTTTATAACCACAGTAAGGACATTTCTTGATCTCACTGCGATACTCAATAACTCTGAAATTTAAGGCAGGAAGATCAACTTCCTGCCGTTTCTCGTAACCATTTGATTCAGTCTCCTAAAGGCTGTAACCACAAAATTTACAGTTACACAGGCGAAGGTTTACGATTTCATGAGGAGAATCAAAAGTCTTTAGTGTAGATCCAGGATGTCCTTTCTGACCACCAGGACGTCTACCACTCTTTTTTCGTCATGTTGAGTTCTCTTCTGGAAAAAAGTATCGGTAGAAGGAGATCTATTACTATTTTGACTGTTTTGATTCAAAAGAGCCTTTAGATTTCGAACTTCTTCTTTAAAAGCAATCAATTCAGTCTCAAGACTATTTATATGATCAAGAATAGCCTCTGGATTAGAGTGACAGAGAAATAGAATTTCATCACGTTCCATAAAAAACACGAAATGAATGATTTTTATATTAACCAGTATGAAAATAATAAGCATTGAGTGTAGCAGAAAAATAAGTTAGGAGCAAAGGTAGCTGATTAATTACAAAATCACTAGATTTTGTAATTGGTTACAATCCTTGTGATTTTACTTCTAGGTTGAAGCCTTTAGATATCGAATGTTAATTTTGATTGGAGAATGAATTCTTCTTACGAATTCAGATTTTCAATCAAGAAATGCAAAAATCACTAGATTTTGGACCAGAGTCGGTAAATGATGGATTCAATACTTGAGCATATATTTAAAAAATATATATTCAAGATCCACTTTTCTTGAGAAAAAATATTAAGAAGATATTAAACGTGTAAGGAAAATATTCGAACGATCCTGCACCCTCAAAAAGATTATTGTAATATAAAAATTTAAAGGAAAAGTTATATAATATGCATATGATTGCTCTTCCATAATTGAGCAGAGGAATTGGAGAAGGAGCGGAGGTGCGTATATATTTACGGCACTGAACAAGTAATTTCCGGAACGATTATTGCAGGCCCCGAGCTGGAACCCATTGAGGGATATATCTGCGTAAATAAAGGAATAATAACGGAGATAGGAGAGGAGCGTACATATTCCAGCAACATAATAGCTCCATGCTTTGTCAATGCCCATACTCACCTTGGAGATTCAGTATTTAAAGACCCTCCTCTTGGAAAAATTTCCGGCTTTCGGAATCAAAGAGATCTGGATTCTCTTGTAAAACCTCCTGACGGATTAAAACATAAGATTCTAAGAGAAACGTCATATAAAACCCTGATCGAATGTATGAGAAGTTCTCTGCTGGATATGATAGAAACCGGGACATGTGCGTTTGCGGATTTTAGAGAAGGAGGGGTTTTAGGGGTTGCAGCCCTGAATAAAGCTCTTGAAGGACTAAAACTTTATTCTATGGTACTGGGGAGGCCCGCAGAACCTGAATTGCCCCCTCAAGCGGTACTGGATGAAGTAAGAAGAATTCTTCTGCGTTGCAATGGACTTGGAATGAGCGGGACAAACGACCTTGATCTCGAACTGTTGGAAGAGATCGCAACCTGTACCCGGCATAGCAAAAAATTATTTGCAGTGCATGCAGGAGAAAAAGATAGAAGTGACATAGAAAAAGCACTATCTATTGAGCCGGATTTGCTTATTCATTTAACAAATGCTACAAAAAGGGATCTTGAATCCGTGGCTGATGCAGGAATTCCAATTGTCGTCTGCCCCAGGTCTAATTTTATCACAGGAGCCGGAATGGCACCTATTGCCGAGATGCTGGAGGCCGGAATAAAGGTAGCTGCAGGAACGGATAATGTAATGTTAAATTCTGTAAATATGTTTTCTGAAATGGAATTTATGTCTAAAATTTTTTCAATTGAGGATAGGCAAGTATTTAAAATTTGCACACTTAATGGTTCTTTTATAATGGGGTCTGATTCCACGGGTTCAATAAAAAAGGGAATAAAGCTAATGTTATGATCCTGAATGGAAGTTCGAATAATCTTACAGGGATAAAGAACCCCATCAGTGGAATCACAAGAAGAGCAAGACCCGATGACATACTATCGGTACTTCATTCGTAAAGCAAATGGAGAACAAAATATGACGAGCGACTTTTACCGGAACATAGTGATTGCAACAGACGGATCCGACAATAGCAAGAAGGCTATATCTTACGGGATTGAAATTGCAAAACTCAGCGGAGCCACGGTTCACGCTCTTTACGTGGTAGATACATCTTCATTTTCCTCGATACCGATGGATGCAGGCTGGGAAGCAATGTACGAAATCCTGAGAAAGGAGGGGGAGAAAGCAATCTTCGAAGTTAAGGAGCGTGGAGAGGCCTCAGGGGTAGCAGTAAGAGAAGTCATCTGGGAAGGGCACCCAAGCACTGAGATTATAGATTTCGCAGAGAACAATAATGCTGACCTGATAGTTATGGGCACCCTCGGCAAAACCGGACTCGACAGATTTCTAATGGGAAGCGTTGCAGAAAAAGTAGTAAGAGGTTCAAAAGTCCCGGTCCTGGTCGTCAGGAGTGAAGAATAAAGTTAAGACTTTCTGTCAACGGGAAGCCTTTTGGGAAAAGAAATAAGAAAAAGAAAACCAGGATTCAGAGTATACACAGGTGTAGATTACATGCCAAAAAACATCTTCATTGAAGATATTATGGTAAGGGACGTAGCAAGCGCAACCCTTCCAGGTTCGAGGGATGAAGTTCTTAAAGTTCTTAAGAACAAACATATCTCAGGGGTTCCGGTACTTAAAGATTCCAGAGTTGTTGGAATCGTAACCAGGACAAACCTTTTACAAAACCCTGAAGAAGAACAACTGGCTCTTCTTATGACACGGGATCCGATAACCATATCCTCTGGATCGGATTTGCAGACCGCAGCACGCCTGCTTTTGGAACACGATATAAGAAGGCTTCCTGTAGTAGATGAAGGGAAACTTGTAGGACTTGTTACGGTGGCAGATGTTGTGGGCACAATTGCTGACATGAACATTGATATTCCGATCAAGGACTACGTAGAAGAAGAAGTAGTTGCCATCTACAGCGAAACACCTTTACCTGTCGTTGCCAGGATTATGGAGCTTGCAGGCGTCAAGGCTGTCCCCGTACTTGATGCAAACCTGGAACTCGTAGGAATTATCTCGGATCGCGACGTCATTGCTGCCAGTATAATTGAGGATAGTGTAGAGATGTCCGACATGTCTGCAGGTAAGGACGACGATGCCTGGACCTGGGAATCAATGCGAGACACCATGAGCATCTACTATAGCGTATCAAGGATTAAGGTCCCCAACATGATCGGAGGCGATATAATGATCCGTGAACCGATCACAGCCACCTATATTGCATCTGTCAGCGACTGTGCAAGGAAAATGAAGCGAAACCGAATCGACCAGATCCCGATCATCAATTCAAACCGCAAGCTTCAGGGACTTTTGAGAGACCATGATCTCCTGAAGCCTCTCGTAGAAATACAATAATTCAGGTTAAAGTTCGGCTTCCAAGAAAGCGAAACCTTTTAACATGAGCGAAAAAAACCAATTAATACGCTATTAAAACCAAATCAAAAATTTTCAGTCAGGAGGCGTTTTTCCGGAAGGTGCCTCTGGTAAATACTTTTTAAGGAGCCCGAAAAATGGACAGGCCTTTTATTTTTATTAATTCTGCTATATCAGCCGATGGCAAACTCTCAACAAAGGAAAGGAAACAGGTAAGTATCTCCGGAAAACTTGATTTTGAAAGGGTAGATGAGCTCAGGGCCCGGACAGATGCAATTATGGTAGGGATAGGAACTGTCCTTTCAGATAATCCAAGCCTGACGGTAAAATCTCCGGAAAGAAAAACTGCCAGGAAAGCCGCCGGGAAAAGCGAAAACCCTGTAAGGATTATTGTGGACAGCACCGCGAGAACCCCACTGGATGCGGATATTTTCAAAAAAGGAGAAGGAATAAGGATCATTGCCGTTTCAAATTCTGCGCCTGCAGAAAATGTAGAAAAGCTGGAAAAAAAGCTTTAATTATCCAAACAGGGACTGAGAAAGTTGACCTTTCAGAACTTGCAGAAAAATTAAAGATAATGGGCATAAACACTCTTATGGTGGAAGGAGGTGCAACCCTTAACTGGGGCATGCTCTCCGCAGGTCTTGTTGATGAAATCTACACTTTTGTGGGAAACCTTATCATAGGCGGGGCTACATCCCCAACTTTTACTGATGGAGAGGATTTTCAGAAGCCGAACTTCTTGAGCTTGAACTGCTCTCATCCGAAAAAATAGAAAATGGAATACTCCTTAAATGGAAAATAAAAGGTAAAAGGAAGTAAGAGATTATTTTTAATTTCCTTTTGCCGTCAATAACTATTCCAGGTATTACTTAGCCCTTATTTGCTTTGTTAAACCTTTATTTCCCTGTGGAATTATTATTTAACTGAATTTTAGTACTCTTATCGAGCTACCAATTGATTTTTGCTGGTCTTTAATTAATCTCAGGTTTAAGATTATGTTTCTCAAACCTGCCCTCACAATATACGAAGACTTCAAGCTCGCACCCGCCTTTAAGGAATTCCCGCATTCTGCGATCATATATTTTCTGGACATGTTTCAGGTCGTTTTTTCTGAAAAGAACCTTCACAGCCTCAAAAAAGCCGATCATCTGTCTCAGATAAGCTTCTTCATAAGCCCTGGTTTCCCGGGCAATTGCTTCACATTCAGAGTCCTCAAGTTCCGAATGATAGCTCCCATGCTCATTTAAACCACTTATCTGGCGCCAATCTACCTTGCCCGATTCATCAGCTTCCCGGTGGAGCATATAAGGATAGACCCTGCAAATTGAAGGGCGGCTTTCATAAATTTTGCAGCGTTTATTATCAAGGAAAATACAGGAGCCATCAGGCTTTGTTTTCAGGGCGTAGCCTGAAACGTAAAACCTGCCCTTCTGGTCGCAAAACTCATAATAAGGGGCAGGGGCAATAACATTCGGATTTATTTGCCTTATGATAGCCAGATCTGCATCGAGAAGAAAAACGTGGTCGTTAAACTCTTTAGTGCAGCAGCGTGCACAGAGTTCACACCTGAACCCCAATTCTTTGATAATGCTTGCGAACTCAAAGTCCGGAAATTTCTTTACGCCAGCAAGTTCTTCTCGTGCGCCTGCAAGCCTGGTTTCGATACTCTCGTTTTTTACGCTAATCACCTTTTAAGAAAAGGATTCTGCAATATTCGGGTTGTACTACTTTAGTATTTGGATTGTATATTTGTATGTATATGCATTTTTCCACAGCTTTATGCCTTATTTTAAGCCTATGTCCGTAACATTTAATTACTAGCATTTCTCTCTATGATAAACCCAAGGCTTGATGACATTTATAAATTCGCACTTTCGGGCTTCAAGGAATATCAGATATTCCGTTAAGTATCATTGAGAATTATCGATTTAACGTTATCGAATCAGGAAATACCTGTTTGTTGAAACACTGCCGAGGAGAAAAGAAAAATCCGCGGCAATCGGCAGTGACCAGCAATAAGCAAATATTTCATGTGTATATTGTACGTAATAAATTACTAATAAATTTATAGAAAATTAAATTAAAATATAAAGAGGAATGATAATGGGCAAAACCGGCAGTATTGATTGGGTAAAAGTAAAAGGCAGAAAAGGCAAAGTAATCAAGGTCCAGAGGTCACAGGCTCAAAAGGCACACCCAGGACCTGCACAGCGCTTCACTTCTTCAGGTCACAAGAGACGCTTCATCAGAAGATCTGCAAAAGCCCTTGTAAAGTGATTTTAAGGGCTTTTTCATTTTAACTTTTTTGGATATTATTTTTTAAGTACACCGGAATCTTACTTAGCTGGCTTTTTGTCTGTTTAATGGGAATATATTGTGGGATCACCTATTTTATGACAGTAACAATAAGAAAAAACATTACCAATTAAATTGTCAGTTTAGTAAGTTTCGTTATCGTTGCTCCACAAAAACAGATTACAACTAACGCAGGATTATCATTCGATTAAGAAGACATCCACTTCCTCTCCTTCTTCATACCCCTCAACATTTTCGGGTACCAGCACAAACCCATCAGCCTTTGCAACTGAACTCAGGATACCGGCTCTGGCACCAGTCAGGGGCGCACCCGATCCTCTTCAAAGATAACACGGATAAAATTAACATATCCGATTTTAGAACTGATTTTTGCAGCCAGGCGCCTTTTAAGGATGAGTTCAGGAACTTTTGGGATTGCTGCCAGTTTTCGGATTCCGGGGCGAACAAAGAAATAGAGGGCAACAAGTCCGGCAACCGGATAACCTGGAAGGCAAACTACAGGGACATCATTTATAATGCCGAGGGCTGCAGGCTTTCCAGGGCTGGCTCCAATGCCGTGTACAAGCACCTCTCCGAGAGATGCCACAACCTGAGGGACATGGTCTCTTTTCCCTACCGAGGTTCCGCCTGAAAGAAGGATCATATCGGTATCCAGATTTGCTTCTATTGCTTTTTTTATACTATCTGGATGGTCAGAAACTATCCCGATGTATCGAGGAATCCCACCCCATTTATTCACATAAATGGCAGTCATCAGCCCATTACTCTCAAGCACCATGCCAGGGGGCGGGACATCTCCACTCTTCTCGCGGCTTATCAGCTCACCCCCGTGGGAATAACCGCAATGACAGGTTTTCGAAAAACCTTCACCCTGTCAAAGCCAAGGGATACAAGCACAGCTGCATCACACGGACGAAGAAGATGCCCTTCTTCAAAAACCCGGTCTCCTTTTTTATGTCCTCCCCGACCTGTCCCACGTTCCTGTTAGGGTAGACCTGGGCCCTGACTTCAATAATATTTCCTGCTGTAGCCGTATCCTCGACAATCACGACTGCGTCGGCACCCTTCGGCATTGCAGCCCCTGTATGTACCCAGATAGAACTTCCTTCCTCTACCCGGTCAGAAAGCTGTAACAGGACAGGGTTTGCAGGAGAAGCACCGAGAGTATCTGAAGCCCTTACAGCGTATCCGTCCAGAGCAGCACGCCGGTAATGAGGCACATTTCTTTCTGAGATTACAGCTTCTGCCAGCACCCTACCTGTGCAGGTCTCGAGTGGAATTTCTTCTGTTTTCCGGATAGGAGAAATATTCTCAAGGAAAAGCCTCAGAGCTTCATCAACCGACGTTCGTTCTTTGAATATCCTGCCCATGATCTTCCCTCCTTGGAGAAAAACTCAGCCCCCGGAAACAGGAGGCAGAACTGCGATTTCATCGGCATCCGAAAGGAGAGTGTCAAGACCGTCAAGGTGTCTGACATTGTTTCCATTTATAAGGATATTAATTGAACCGCATATAACAGGATTCCCACATTCTCCATCGGGTTTCTCAAAAATAAGGCTCTTTAGCTCGGGATATTTTTCGGTGAGGGATAAAAGGACATCAACAACCTTTCCTCCTGAAAGCTGTAGTTCTGATGTGCCTGCAGCTTCGCGCAAATTTGCAAATAATTTGATTTTTACCTCAGCCATGAGATAGACTATTTCACCCTATCCCTTAAATATACCTATGCCCATAAAGAAACAGCTACGCTGGAAGGTTTGGGAGACGATGCAGCAAAGTCAGGAAGACTATATTGAAAACTCGCCAGTTCTTTATGAGAAAAAATATAAGATCTTTGGACTTTTAATCATCCTTTTTGCCTTATTAATAAGACTGTTTAATCTTGGAGAACGAGTTTTTCATCATGACGAAAGCATACACGCCAGTTTCACCCTTAAACTTCTCGAAACAGGACAATATAGCTATGACCCAGCTTATCACGGCCCCTTTCTTTTCCATTCTACCGCTGCCATCTTTTATTTCCTGGGAATAAACGATACTACAGCACGCCTGATTCCCGTCTTTTTCGGAGTAGCTACAATCTCTCTACTTTTTTTACTAAGGAAAGAACTTGGAAAAAGAGGAGTACTCTGGTCAGCTTTTTTGCTTTCATTTTCTCCGAGCATGGTATATTTTTCAAGGTTTTTTAGAAATGACATGATTATTGTTTTCTGCACCCTGGCTACTGTTATAGGGGTAACCCGCTACCTTGAGAACCTTCACAGTTCAAAGAGATACCCTTATCTTATCCTTGCCGCGTCTTCCCTTGCCATTGCTGTATCCTCAAAAGAAAACGCCTATCTGGTCATTTTGATGTTCGGAGCTTATACGGGAATTTACTTTCTGTACAGGTTTTATTCAGACTGGAAAAAGAAAAACTGAGCCTGAAGGAGGCTCTCATTCTCAAAAGTTCAGCGATTTCCCCTTTCCTTCCTGAAATCCTTCTTTCAGGGGTTCTCTTCATTTTCATTGTAATGCTATTTTATACAAGTCTTTTCAGATATCAGGAGTCTCTTTTCTCGATTGTGGGAAAGGCTTTTTCCCACTGGATGGAAATGCACAAAATTCAACGCATTGGAGGCCCCTTTTATTATTATATTCCCATTCTTCTCGTATATGAAAGCCCGATCATCCTCTTTGGAACTTTGGGCCTTATCCATTTTTTGAAAAAGAAAGATGAAAATGCTCCCTTTTTCCTGTTCCTCTCTTATTGGGCAGTTGTAAGTCTGATACTTTATTCTTATCTCCAGGAAAAAGTCCCCTGGCTTGTAGTGCACATTGTTCTGCCCTTTGGGATTTTGGCAGGGGCTTACCTGGGAGAATTCTTTCCCCGAGCGTCTGAAAAAAGGCAACATGGGAGTTTGCTCAGGCCAGAAGACGTGAGTTTCGGAACAGACAAAAAACCCATTTTAGAAATAAAACGTTCCAGAACCCGTATCCTGCTTGCAGGGATTCTGGCACTCACGCTAACAATATCCCTGGTTCAGTGTATTTCCGTAAATTTCTACAGGAGTATGGAACCTGATGAATTGATGACGTACACACAAGCAACTCCGGATATCAGGGAACTTATGGAGAAAATAGAGGGATTCGACAGTGGACCTGAAACTCTGAGGATATATGTTGTAGACACTGAGAATCTTTATTGGCCCCTGCCGTGGTACCTTAGGGACTACGAAAAAGCAGCTTATTATACAGAACCTCCTGTGAACGAAGACTACGATGCAATAATTATGCCTGCAGAGTATCAAATGTATAGGGAAATCTCAAAAGAAGAATACGCTTCCTATAATTTTACCCTGCGCCCCGGAAGAGAATTTATCCTCTATTACAATAAAAAACTTGAAAAGAACGGCCAGGAATATCGATATTAAGGGGCTTGTAGAAAAATACAGATTATACGAGTTGTGGAAAAAAGAGATATAAAACTTTAGCTTTTTTTACAGTAAGAAAAGGGTTTGTAAATCTTAAGGGGCATAGAATAATGATTAAAAGTTATAGCGGACAAAAGGGAAAGCGGATATGAAAATCATAATAATAGGAAGTGGGCTTGCAGGACTGTCAGCCGGGTATAAGCTATGTAAATCGAATGAAATAATTATTTTTGAAAAAGATAGGGAAATCGGGGGGATGGCCGCAAGTTATTGCCAGGACTATACCGGGAAAAAGTATTTTATAGAAAAATATTACCACCATGTATTCAGGAGCGATTCGGAACTTCTTGCCCTGATAAATGAACTGGGATTTGAAAGACAGATGCTGTGGCTTAAGGGGAAAAATGCCTATTTTGTAGACGGTAAAAATTATCCTATGAATACCCCTCCTGAAATTTTAAGGTTTAGCCCTCTTTCTTTTACTGATCTGGTGAAACTTGGCCTGTTAGTTTTGAGAATTAAGATAATAAATGATACTACTTCCTATGACAGAATAAAGGCTAAAGACTGGATTATTGGTAATGCAGGAAAGTCAGTATATGAAAATTTTTTTGCCCCTCTTATGAAAAGCAAATTCGGTGAAAATGCTGAAAATATTTCTGCAGCCTGGCTTATAGGGCGTGTGAAAATAAGATCAGATAGGGGAAAAGAAGGAGAAAAATTAGGATACTTGAGAGGAGGTTTCAACTCCCTGATAAAATCTCTGGAAAGAGAAATTACCACACAGGGAGGGAAGATCTTGGAAAATAAAGAGATAACGGAAATCGTCGTCGAGGACAATAAAGTGCAGGGAGTGATTGCTGACGGAACCTTTATCGCCTGTGATGCAGTGATTTCAACTGTTGAACCCAGGGCACTGGACACGCTCACGAAAGGCAAACTTGGGGCTCTCCACGAAACCCTGCAAAGTATTCGTTATCAAGGAACTGCATGTGCCCTCATCGGGCTTGACAAAAGGCTTATGAAAAACGGGAATTACTGGTTGAACATAAAAGCTGATGTGCCTTTTGGAGCTGTAATTGAGCACACAAATTTTATGCCTTTTGAGGACTACGGAGAGCACCTTGTCTATGTAACTTCCTATTTCCAGAATGAAAAGGATGTTCTATGGATGCAGAAGGAAGAAGAAGTTCTGGATTCCTACCTGAGGGGATTGGAAAAGATGTTCCCTGATTTTTCAAGGACAGATATTCATTGGGCAAAATTATTCCGCAGAATGGACACTGCGCCTGTGTATGAACAAGGGTATCTCGAAAAAGTCCTGCCATTTGCTGCTGGCCCGTCCGGACTTTACCTTGCAGGAATGTTCTCATCAACCAACTACCCGGAAAGAAGCATGAACGGATCTATAAAAGCCGGATTTGAATCTGCAAACTTCTTCATAAAAAAAGATGAGAATTGTGATGTTTGTTGGCTCGACTGAGAAAGCTGATTCTAAGATTTCCATCAAAAATTTCGTATGCAAGAGACCGATACTTGACTTAATATAGTCTCTCAGGACGAACTATTATATAGTCTAAGGGATGATAATATACTGTCTGTACCTGTATGCGGAAAGAAATTCTGCATGATTACCTGTCCTTCCGGATTTATCAGTCATGGGGATTTTGGCGATGATGAATAAGGAAAAGACAGTGAAAACCTAAAAAAATCTGGACTTCTGCCGTTAATCGGCATTTTGGGGCTTGCTGGTCAAAACCACGTTTGTGGGGATGGCATAGAGAATAGATATGTTTTCTATTGAAGCTTAGCTCTGAAAAAATTTCCCGGACGCTGTAAAAAAGCTGCCTGAGCTTCCGGGAGGGGTATTGGGCAGCGTACAAAATAAGAGGAGTGGTAAAAGATGTTATTCATGGACGTTAGTACCTGGGACCCTTCGAGCCGTGACAAGATCCTTGAACATTTTAAGAAACTGGAGATTCCAGAAGGAATCGATGTCATTAATCAGTGGATTGACCTTTCCGGAAACCGTTATTATATTCTTTACGAAGCAGAAAGTGCCGAGGCTTATGGAGCTTTCAACCTACCCTGGTCGGATATCTGCATAATTGACAGTGTGCCTGTTATGGAAGCTTCCGAATTCATGCAGCTTTTGCCCAAATATAAAAAATAAGCTCCATAACTTATTGATACGTTTTACAGAAAAAACAGCCCGATGAGCTGTATATTAATTGGCTCATCGAGAAACTTTTATTTCATTCTTTCCGAACATGAAGCTCTGTCAGAGCCTATTTTTACTCAGTAAGTCAGATTTTTAACATTATTGTTTTTAGATCCAGATATTCAGAAAGAGCATCAGGTCCGTTCTCTCGTCCTATCCCGCTTTCCCGGGTTCCCCCAAAAGGAACTTCAGGAGCTACTTTAAGGTGCTGGTTTATCCATATAATTCCTGCATTCAATTGCTCACACCCGAGACGGGCTCGATCTAAATTCTTTGTCCAGATAGAAGCCCCAAGCCCATAACAGGTATTGTTCGCTTCTTCGATTGCCTCATCAAGATTTTTTACTCTGACTACAGGCAGCACCGGGCCGAATACTTCTTCTTTCAAAAGCCTGGATTCCCCAGGGACATCTACAACAAGTGTAGGCTCAAAGAAATATCCCTTGCTACAGGCACTATTTTCTGGAACCCTGCCGCCTGTAACTATCCTCCCTTCATCTTTTACCTCGACTTCGGCTACGAGCTCCTTTACAAATTCCCATTGACTGCGGTTATTAAGGGGTCCCATATCGATGTTTTCATATATTCCGTTTCCAACCCTTAAGTTCCGGATGCCTGCTTCAAGTTTTTTTATGAACTCTTCGGCTATGGATTCGAAAACATATACCCTCTTGACGGCAGTACAGGTCTGGCCACAATTGTAAAACCTCCCTTTCAGGGCACCTGCAACTGCATTTTCAAGGTTAGCATCATCACAGACCAGCATAGGATCACTTCCTCCAAGCTCAAGGGTTACTTTTTTCATCCCGCCAACTGCAAGCTCAGCTACACGTTTTCCAGTTCTGGCTTCTCCAGTAAAAGATATTTTTTTACTTTATGGCTCTTAACTAGTGTTTCTCCCACAACTTCACCAGGGCCTGTAACTACATTCAACACACCTGCTGGAAGCCCTGCTTCACTCAGAATAGAAGCCAGGGTAAGATTAGTAAGAGGAGTGTTGCTTGCAGGTTTCAGAACAAGCGTATTTCCGGAAATCAGGGCAGGGCCAATCTTCCAGGCCATAATAAGAGCAGGCATATTCCAGGGAATTATGGCTGCGCAAACCCCAAGGGGTTTCTTTACGGTAAAAGCATATCCATTCTGGGGGACTGGAATGAAATCTCCCCGAAGACTGCCTGCAAGCCCGCAATAGTATTCAAGGACGTTTGCAAAACCTTCTATTTCGTTTTTAGCTTCGGCAAGAGGTTTTCCCTGCTCCTTAGTAAGCAGAACAGCAAGCGCATCCTTCCTCTGTCTTGTAATCTCTGCAGCCCTGTAAAAAATCCCTGCTTTTTGCTGCGGAGCTGTGGAAGCCCAGCCGTAGACAGCTGACGATGCAACTTCAACAGCTACTGCCGCATCCTCGCCTGTGCCTCTGGGAACCCGGTCAATAAGCTCACCTGTTGCCGGGTTTATAATATCGAAAAACTCGCCATCACATGCTTCCATAGCTTTTCCGTTAATCTGCATTTTCATATTTATCATTATTTGCAAAGACCTATTTTAAGATTACAAGACAGAACAGTTTAGAAATAATAATTTGAGAGTGAGTGAATAAATAAAAAAAGTAGAAGGAGAGCAGTATTATCATGCGATAGAGATATAAACCCATTTACAAAATACATATTATCGATACTCCTCTTAATAAAATCAAAACTGGGGAAATTGGGTAAGCGGATTGTCGATTATTAAAAGTCTTCCATAGGCTTCAATTTTTGGAGTCAATAAAAAGGTCCGGACTTAGAATACAGCTCATTCATAGAAGGTGCACTTTAAGATAATGGGCTCTAGAGCTGCACGTTAAACAATTGATTTTACAGGGAAGAGAACAGTGCTAGAATACCTTCACGTAATTTTCTGGTTTATTTTCATAGAAATCCTGGGCTTAATTTCCATACCTCTTGCCGGGGCAGCTGGAAACAGGCTTGCTGACGGGGGATATTCTGTAGCCCGGACCCTGGGAATCGTGCTTGTCGCTTATATGTCCTGGATTCTTTCGTACATATGGGGTTTCCACAGAAGCACGATTCTGATTTCAGTACTTCTACTTTGCCTTATATCGATGAGTGTTTATCTGAAACAAAAGGTTTTACCAAAAAAGAAGATTTTATTCTCAAATGAGCTTGTATTCGCTGTAGCATTCTTTATTTTCCTACTTATACGCATTTATCTCCCTGAGATTTACAGGCATGAAAAATTTATGGATTTTGCTTTTCTGAATGCAATAATAAGAACTTCTTCATTTCCTCCTGCAGATCCCTGGTTTTCAGGCGGGTCTCTCGATTTTTATTATTATTTAGGATACCTTTCAGCGGGAGTTCCGGGAAAACTCTGTTCTGTCGAACCATCTATTCTCTTCAATCTGGCAATCGCACTTACTTTCGCCCTTTCCTTCAATCTCCTTTTCGGGTTCGGGTATAATCTTACTCATGGGAAAATCAAGTACGGAATCCTTACTGCAGGAGCCGGGATTCTGTTCGGAAACTTGCAGGGGCTTATAGAATTCGTATCAGTATATTTCATCAAAGAGCCGGTTTCAATGGGATACTACTGGAGCAGTTCGAGAGTCATACCCTATACAATAAACGAATTCCCCTATTTCAGTTTCATACACGGAGACCTGCATTCTCATATGCTTGCAATCCCTTTCCAGCTACTGGTGCTTGCTTTTCTTTTGAACATCTATCTCAGGAAAGACTGTAACCTGGTATTTGAAAGTATTCTGGCGTTCCTCATTTTTTCGATATCTCTTGGCTTTTTATTCCCTTCCAATTCCTGGGATTTCCCGATATATTTCGGCCTGACATTTGCAGTTATTCTTGCTTTTTATTACGGGCACTATACCTATAACAAGAATTTATCCGGTTCAATTGCCGGATTTTCCGGAACAGTTACTCTAGTTTCCTTATTCGGCTTTCTTCCATATCTGCCCTTTTACCTGTCCTTTAAACCTCAGGCAGCAGGAGGATTTGACTTTGTTGCACTGGAGCTCAGGACAACAATTGATAAATTCCTTATTTTATTCGGCCTTTTCCTTTTTTTGACCTTTTCTTTTCTTATGACCCACTTGGATTCCAGAAGAAAGATCAGATATTTTATCCTGTGGATCGGAATCTCTGCAATTCTTTCAAAGGCATGGTCTATCCCCCTGCTTGTAATCTTTTTTCCTCTACTTGCCCTTTCTCTCTTTACATTCCTGAAAGACCTTTCGGAAAGGAGCAATGCAGGATTTACATCCCTTCTAATAGTAGCAGCTTCCTTCATTGCCCTTATCTGCGAAATTGTTTACCTCGATGATCCCATTGCGGGAAGCTTTGCCCGCATGAACACGGTTTTCAAATTTTACATGCATTTATGGATCTTCCTGGCTATTTCGGCCTCTTATTCCTACTACGAACTTCGCTCTCGTTACAGGACCTGGTCTTCGAACGGCTTGCCTTTGAAAAGGATTTACGGAAGAAAAGCCTGGACTTTTTCGCTTGTGCTCCTGGTTCTTTCATGCAGCGTTTTTCCTGTAGTATCAACCTTTACGAGAATAGAGGATATGAACGCAGAACCTACTCTTGATGGGATGGGATACATGAGAGGACTGGATAGAGGGGATTACGACGCCATAAGATGGATACAGCAAAATATCAAGGGAATTCCGGTAATTCTTGAAGCTTCTGAGGATGATAGCAGTTACAGATATACATCCAGGGTCTCTGCAAACACCGGACTCCCTACGGTTCTTGGCTGGGCAAGACATGAGCGATTCTGGGGAAGAAACCCTGAAGAAGTCAGGGCAAGGATTGAAGACGTAAATTCCATTTACAGTACTGGCAGTAAAAAAAGCTCTTGAGCTTATGAATAAATATAACGTAAGCTATGTGTATATCGGTCAGCTTGAAAGGCAGATGTATGATGTAAGGACGGATAAGTTCGAGGACGAAACTTATTTCGAGCCGGTTTATCGGGGCTCAGTCCAGATTTATAAAATACGAAAAGAATGATGAGTTTGTGGTTTTGGGGAACTTCAAACTCTGATTCGTATAAAATTCCGTTTATACAACTCCGAAATTTGCTCCAATACCGGAATGAAAATAAAGAGGTTTTATCCATTACCAGCGTTTCGGTGGTTTTACCAGCTTATAACGAAGCCGCGAATATCGAAAAAGCCGTTTTCGTTACAGCGGAGACACTTTTAAAAATAACTGATCGATTCGAGATCATCATCGCAGAAGACGGGAGCACGGACGGTACAGACCGGATAGCTTCAAATCTCGCGAGACAGTACGCTTACGCTGTTCACCTGCATTCGGATAAACGCCAGGGTCGGGGAAAAGCCCTGAGTAGGGCTTTTAAGGCTGCTTCAGGAGAAATTCTCTGCTATATCGACGTGGATCTCGCAACAGATATGAAATATCTGGAAAAATTGATCACGGCTGTAAGCCTGGATGGATACGATTTTGCCACAGGTTCGAGAATGATGCATGAAAGCGATGCAAAAAGGCCTTTTAAGCGGGAGTTTGCAAGCAGGGGATATAATTTTCTGGTAAGGCTTTTTCTGCGCTCAAAACTCTATGATCACCAGTGTGGCTTTAAGGCTTTCAGGAGAAAAGCTCTCTTTGAACTTCTCGACGAAATAGAGAATGAACACTGGTTCTGGGATACTGAAGTGCTTGTAAGAGCTCAGCAAAAAGGATACAGAGTTATGGAGTTTCCGGTCTACTGGAGGCATGGAGGGTCAAGCAAGGTCGATATGGTAAAAGATGTCAAAGGGATGGGTTCCGAGATATTCCGGCTCTGGAGGGAAGTCTCACCCCTCTCGTTATTTCTGGAAAAGGAAAAATAATTTTAACAGCTGCCCTTGCAATTCTGATCCTTGCATTTGCTGCAACTTTTCTGGGTGCATCCGATATTCTGGAAAATGTTAAGCATGCATCCTTCAGAATTCTTGCCCTCGCTTCTCTTGTATACTGTATTTCCTGGCCAGTTAGGGAATCCGATTCCAGCAGATTCTAAAAAGACTCGGAAATCAATACGGACTTGGATTTCTTACAGGCAGCATTTTTATTAGCCAGTCTGCTAATGTAATTCTCCCGGCACGCATAGGAGACCTCAGCAGGATGTATATCCTGAAAAAGAGCAAAGATCTTGCCCTTACAACGAGCCTTTCCTCGCTGACTGTAGAAAGAATTTTTGATATAGTTGCAATTACTTCCATAGCAATACTTGCATCTTCAGGCGCTGCATCTCGTTTCGAACTCGCTCCCTGGATGGACTACCTGATAAAACTTTCCGAGCTAGCAGTAGTCCTCTTTTTTGCAACCCTTTTTGTTGTATCTTTCAGGGAGGGCCGCGCCAAAAAACACTCAAACCAGAAAATAATCCAGATGGGCGCTTTGGAAAGATAAAGGGCTTTGCATCCGTTTTTTTCCGCCAGATGAGTATTGTTGCCGTACGTCCAGGCGCGTTTCTGGCAGTGACCGCATCTTCCCTTCTTATATGGGGAATAGATATCTTTACCTGTTTTTTGGTTCTTAAATCCTTTCCGACAGTAGGGGTAAGCCTCTCTTCCACATATATGATATCTCTGATTTTCCTGGCCGTAGCTCTCGGAAATATTGCAAAAATATTTCCTATAACGCCTGGAGCTATCGGGACATATGAAGTTGCCCTTACTGCAGTCTTCGGGCTTGGAGGAATCGAACCTGAGATTGGGTTTACCGTTGCCGTACTTGATCATATAATAAAGAACTCAATTACCCTGATAGGAGGCGGTTTTGCTCTCTCGGAACTCGGACTAAGGTGGAAAGAAGTGCTTTGTACGGATAAGGATATTTTAAAAGGGTGAGGTAAACTTAACCGGGAAAATACGTTAAAAGCAGACCGTTAAAGCCTTTCAGCACTGGAAGATATCGGGATAAAGAAACATGGTAGGAAAGCCCCTGGGCTCACTAAAAAACAAAAGCAACTTAGAATCGAAGAGATAATTGAAAGCTTTAACACAAAGAATTAAAACAATAACCAAATGCTTTATTCGAACTGATGATCAAGTGAAAGAACTGTTTGAGAAAAGAATAATAGAAGTTAAGGATGCAGATCGTCTTCCGGAAGATGTACTTGAGACCGTGCATAAGGCAATGAATGAAGATGTGGGAGAAATCGTTAGCCTGTTTAAGGTATTTGCAGATCCGACCCGTCCAGGAAAAGCTCTCGAAGTTCAGAGCCTGTGTCCTTGCAGAGTGCCGGACCAGAAGCATTTGGCCCTTTCCTATCATCTTAAGCTTCTAAAGGAAGGAGGCCTTATGGACTCGCGAAGAGAACGCAGTTTCCAGATCTATGACTTCACCGAATTCGGGAGCCTGCTCCTGAAGTACATTGAAAAACAATTTGAAAAGGCTTGAATTGAAGAAATCAGGAGGAATTTTTCCCTTTTTTAGTCCGATTTCCTTCAATGCTTAGAATGTTAATTCCTACCCTGGCAGGGGAGGTCAGATCTTATCGTTTGATGCTACAGTCGTGAGCTTTGAGAATTTAACCCCTTTCAAGGACATTATAGCTTCGGCAAGTTCTTTAATCTCCTCGCCGTCTCCATCCAAAACAATTACTTCAAAACAATTGTCATGATCGAGGTGGATATGCACTGAGGATTTTATCAGGTGAGAGTGGTGATGCTGGATATCTGCAAGGGCATTTGAAAGTCCTCTTTTCGTGTGGTCGTAAATAACCGAAACAGTTCCGACACGGTAGCCTTTAATGTCACCCATCCATTCGTAATAGGAAATGTAACTTCTGATGGCGTCTCTTATGCCTTCCGAACGGGAAGAATAACCTCTTTTTTCAATAATCTCATCAAATTTACCCAGAAGGGTATCGGGAAGAGAAACCCCTATCCTCATAAGTTCTGTTTCCATCGTATCACCAGGTAATCTCGGATTTATCTGCAAGTTAATACTTTAGCTTATTGTAAGTAGCACTATATATGTTTTTTTCACATAGTCACTAATATAAAAGAGTTGATTAAAAGGTAATTCACTCTTCAGTAATATTAATGTTTGGGAATAATGAATATATCTCACAGAAAAAATAAATGAGCTTGCCTGCTGAAGAAAAAAACATAAAAATATGGTAAAAGATTAAAAATAAGCATAAACTAGCTTCTTTTTTAACGAGACTTTCCAAAAATGTATTGAATATAATTTCCCAGCAGTTTCTGCCTTTATCGCCTGTCCACAAGCCTTTTAGGCCTACCCCTGATCTTATTCAACTCAAGCCCCCGAGGGTCTGTGAAATTGAACGCGATTTTGAAGGTGCCTTCGTTGTAAGCCCTGGAAAGGGGAGGCTTATACCTGAGGAAGGTACGGATAAAGTTTTCTTTTATGAGATCTCGGTCACACGTGTCAGGATTTTCGCACTCCATGCTGACACGGAGTACAGTTTCCCCTCATCTTCTTCACCATAAAGAAAAGCCTCATACTCTCCGGTCAGGTAGTCCATGTTTTCACGCTGGAAGACACCCCTTTCCACGTCTACGCGGTTAAAGGGAGCACCCTCAACCCACACAGTTTCTGCCTCTCGCTGCGGGGTCATAATTTTCATATGAGTCCTTCCGCAGGGGCATTGTTTGCGTGTAATCACTACAGTCGTATCTTCCGTATCAAAATTTAAAAGAATATTCCCTGCTTTTGCCCCTACAGGCAGGAGTGTGCTCAGAATTGCTCTACCGCATTCTCCGTCAGGCACGAAATTTTCTATATGGGGATCATAAATATCAAGGTGGACAAAGTCCTCTGGCACATGCAGCCCGGAAATCTCATTACACTCTCCGCACATCGTTCCTTCCGTGCTTCCATAAGTATTGTACACAGGGCAGCCCCAGATTTCAGAAAGGTAGTTTCTTGACTCGTCAGCAAAGGCTTCTCCTCCCACGACGAGTTTATTTACGCCAGACTCCTGAGGATTAATGCCCTCTGCCTGCATCCGCCCTGCAAGGTTGAGGAGCTTGAATACGCTGCCTACGATGCCTGTAGGTCTATAGGCTTCGATAACACGCAGGGGAAAAGTACATTTGCCCTCAGGAATGATGCTCATGCCAAGATGTCGGGCTGCAAGAGTCATGGTATTTGCCCCAACATTCATCCCATAAGAAGCACAGACAACGACCCTGTCCCCCGGACCGAAGCCCTGTGACCTGAAAATGCGAGCGTATTTTTCCGCATAGCGTTCCCAGTCTTCCCATGTAAGAAAAAGCTCTTAGGAGTTCCGCTTGTTCCACTGGTTTCATGGATAGTGAAAACATCCTCCCAGCCCACACTCCGAAACATAAAATCCCTTGTCTCAGGGGGCTGGTTTTCCTGAATAGTCCTTCCCGAGATCACGGGAAGGTACAGAAGATCCTCATGCGTTTTAATCTCAGCCGGGTCTACACCGTGACTCTTAAACCATTTTCTGTAAAATGGAGAATTTTCTGCCGAATATTTTACCGTATACCGCACCCGCTCCTCGATGAGAGCGTCAAGTTCTCCCCGGTCCAGGGTTTCTATTTCAGGATTGAAATAAGGTTTTGAGCTATCCAAATAAACCACCGTAACTGAAATAATCAGACATAGAAAAAGCCTGCTATTTATTGGCTTTCAAGATGAACAGTTTATTGAAGTTCCTGTTTTTTAAGGAAAAAATTAACATTTCTGGTCTGTTAAAGAGACTTCGAAGGTGGAGACATCTGTATGCAAATAGTCGAAAAACCCGACAGAAGAAATTTAAACTCTGCACTCACATCCTTTTTCTTTAAGGATCCGGACCTGTTCCTCATAAGAATTCACAAACTCGTCCTGGATAGCGTTTCCTGTTGCAAGTGCGGGATCGAGAGGAGTGCTATGCTTGTAACCGCGTTTTTTCATTTCTTCGACCATGACTTCATGTCTCAGGTAAAGAGCTTTGAGCTTTCCCCTCCAGCGCATGGTTTCGGGATGATGGGCGTAGCCCTTTTTATTATTGGTAATAATTGACCATAAAGCATGCAGCTCACGGTGTTCCCCTAGGAGGTGCTGCCTGCATAACCTCTCAGGAGGTATGTCCCAGATTCTCATAAGATAAATTCCGAGCACATTTAAGAAAGGGTTTCGGATGGAGAAGAGTTAACTTAATCCGGAAATTAAGTTTCAGATTCTGTGTCTGATTCTTTGTTCTTATACATATATACATACTAGCGAGAAAATATAGTTTATGAGACGGTGGATATTCCGACGTTCTTGCATTTTTCTGCTTCTTCTGACTGCTATATACTTTTATTTCACTCCTGCGCTTGCCCACGTACCGATTTTCGGAGGAGAAGGCAAAAGCCCTGAGACTACAATTCCAATTGAAAACCCTGCGAAATCCAGGGTCTTTTATGGGCAGCTTGCTCCCGGAGATTTCCGTTACTATAGTTTTGAGATGAAACAGGGGGAGAGGATTGCACTCGGGCTCATTGTTCCCGTTGAACAGGGAAGACAGGGATTTACTCCAGATCTGATTCTTATGGGGCCTGGCCTTACAAATGAGGGAAAAATACCCGAGAAAGCGGAAGTACCCGAAGGATATGGGGTAAGGGTTTTTCCCGGTGAATTACCTGAAAGCCCGGTGTATGAAGCATTTTCCCCGAGTGCCTTTTATTCTCTTGCCAAGGCTGATCTGGAAGCTCCTAAAAGCGGGAAATATTACGCTGTAGCCGGTTCTACACAGGGAAAAGGGAATTACGGGATAGTTATTGGGTATAAAGAAATATTTACCTTGAAGGAATGGGTATCTGTTCCCCTGAGCCAGATAAAACTTTACCGCTGGGAGGGGCAGAGCCTATTTTCGATCTTCGCTCCATTGGGAATAACTCTCACAGCAGGTCTTATGGTACTTTTCATTAAAAGGGAAGCTGTAGCCGGTTTCAATCCTGCGCGCATCTCCGGATTTCTTGCAGGCTTCTTCTTTCTGGGAACTGCATTATCGTTCGCTTTTCAGATGTTTATTTCACTAAATAAGAGTTCATATTCCCCCGAAATATTTATTACTATCTTTCTGATTTTAACCAGTCTGGGACTTGGAGTTATTGCTCTGATTTTAAGCCTGATGGATGAGGAATATGGTTCAAGATCGGTAAAAAAACGGCTTTGTTTCTTTTTCCTTGGTGTAGCCGGACTTATTTTATGGGCTGGATGGTTTGCAGGGCCGCTTCTGACATTTGAAGCTGCAGTGCTCCCCTGGAAACGTAAAAAATGAGCTTCAAAACAAAAGATGTATATGCCGCATCAAAAGAAACAATTATATAGTTCATTTTAGTTATTTTTCAAGATTTTTCCTAATAGTTGAAGCACTCCCTGTTGTTTTGGAGTTTTCCTGTTCCGGAACCGAAAGGTATTTTGCATTCATCCTGCTCGTCAATGACTTGATCAAGGTATACATCTCAAAATATTTTAAAGAAAGTCACCGAATTTAGAAAACTATATATAATACATCGCATATGTGTAATTTGATGGTCAATAGAGTTAAGCGCAGGGTATCGTGTCTCCCGAAGGCCACCTATTACAAGCCCAGAGAAGTCCCGCTCTGCGATCTCGAAATTATCAACTTATCCATAGAAGAACTTGAGACTATCCGCCTTTGTGACCTTCTCCATATCGAGCAAAATGAAGCCGCTGATATGATGGGGATCTCCCGGAAAACCTTCTGGAACGACTTGCAAAAGGCCCGACAGAAAGTGGTTGATGCCCTCGTTAACGGAAAAGCGATCGAGATCTCTGGAGGAGAGTACGTAAATAGCAGCGAGTGCAAAGTCGAATTCCTCTGTAAAGCATGCGAGCATGAGTGGGAGCTACAGTGCAATACAGGACGCCCCTCAAGCTGTCCGAAGTGTGGTTCCGAAGGAATTTACCGCATCGGCGGCGATGGGAGAGGAAAGAGGTTTATTGAGAACGATTATCGCTGCCCCAAAAATGGGAGAAAAGCAGCGGTAAATAATAAAGCAGGAAGTGTAAAAAAATGACAAAAATAGCCATACCATCAATGAGTGACAGTGGACTGGAATCTGACGTATGTGCCCACTTTGGCTCATGCGAATATTTCACCATTGTAGATGTACAGGATAAAGAAGCTATTACAGGCATTGAAACGGTAAGCAACGTGTCTCCTGAAGGCGAGCACAACTGTGCTGCTCCGGCGATCGTCCTTAAATCGTACAATGTTGATACCGTACTTGTCTCGGGCATCGGCGGAAGGCCACTAATGTCGCTGGCGGAAAAGAAGATCAAGGTATTTGCAGGCGCGACAGGCAAAGTTTCCGATGCTGTTCAGGACTATAACAATGGGCTGCTGCAGGAGTTATCTACAACTGGCACCTGCAATTGCTCGCACCATTAAAGGATCTGATAAACGATACCTGGCCGGAACCATATGATTCCTGCAAGGGCAAAGCACTAATGAATCACTGTCAAAATCTATGCTTTACTACTGATGTTGAAGTGATCGTTTTGTGTGCAGGCGCAGAACGTGGAATTTAAATGTTGAAAAAATTTAATATCGGAGTTAAAAATATGGATGTAAAAGAAATAAACAGCTACGGACAGGAAATGATTGAATGTCTGAAACTTAAGACATCCCCTGTTGCAGTAAAATTAATTCCGACAGGAGGAGAAATTCCCGATGGAATTAAAAAAGTAGACGAGGCTATGAGGCACTGCCAGCTGGTTGACAGAGTAAGAAGGACTGGCGAGGAGTTCTATACCCTGGGCGAAGACCAGATGTGTAAAGGTGGAGCCGGTGCAATGGGTATCGGGCAAATGCCTGCAAAAGTGGCCAGCGGAGAATTTTATTATAAAGGACTCAAACAGTTCAGCACGCAGAGTGCCGCACGGCGTACCATTGAAATGGTCCCTAAGCTTCCTCCTAACTCAACAGAAGCTGTCCTGTACGCCCCTCTGGAAAAAACCTCATTTACTCCGGATGTTGTTGTGGTTATCTGCAACCCAAGGCAAATTATGCTACTTACACAGGCTTTTATGTACAAGGCCGGAGGCAGACTTGAAACCAGTTTCGCAGGAAAACAGAGCTTGTGCTCTGACGGCGTTGTGAAGGCATATAAAGAAGGCAAAATCGGAGTTACGGTCGGTTGCAGCGGCAGCAGGACTTACACCAAGATTGCAGATGAAGAAATGATAATGGGAATTCCCGTTGAACTTCTGGCTGATGTAGTCACTGGCCTCAAAGAAATCTGTCCTAAATGAAATATAAACCTGCATCTTTTTCAAATGAAGACTTCTTGAGGTTCAGGCCCTTTAGGAATGATTCAAATATAATCTCAAGGAGTTTTGTTGCCAAGAATGGTTATTGGAGGAAATGTAACTATAGATCAATTCCCAGCCTAAAATTTAAAAGTTATATTTGTGTCATTCCTTAGTAAGATTTCCAAAATAAAAATCAGGTTGTAGAAAAGCTATTTAAATCAGCTGCAAAGGCTGAAAATAAATGATCGTTCAGTTCAAGTTAACGGAGATTCTTTATTTCAGAGGATTTTTACAGAGCCATATTAAATATAATTTAAAATTATAAGATTAAGTTATATAATTATTAAATGATTATTAAGTAGCCGCAATAATGCGGCATGGATTTATCAGGGGAAAAAATATGGTAAAAACTTCACTGAAAGTAGATCAATCAGCTCCTGATTTTTGCCTGTTGGACCAGGATAGTAACCGGACATGCCTTGAAGACCTTAGAGGAAAATGGGTTGTCCTGTACTTTTATCCGAGAGATAACACGCCGGGGTGCAGCCTGGAGGCAAAGAATTTCAGTTGTTTGAGAAAGGATTTTGAAGCTGAAAACGCAGTAGTTATCGGGGTTAGCAGGGATAGTGTCGAATCACATAGACTATTTATCGAAAAGAAAGAACTTAAAATAAAGCTGCTCTCAGACGAGCAGGCAAATATCCACAGAACATATGATGTCCTGCACCCAAAAACCTTCAGGGGCAAAGAAGTTACAAGCGCTGTCAGGACAACTTTTCTTATAAATCCAGAAGGAGAAATCTCCAGAGTGTGGGACAATGTTAAAGCCACAGGGCATGCCGAGAAAGTGCTTTCTGAACTGAAAGCATTAAAAGAAAAAGGGCAATTATAAGAGAAAAAGGGATACAAAAATCAAATAAAGAGAATACTTTTGTATCCTATCATTTTGAATCCAGCCTGCTGTAAAAAAATTTGAAGCCTTACCGGGCGTAGCATCTTTCAAGGTTTATACCTGAAGTAGCTTTTAAGAAATTATCTTTAACTCGTTTCTATTTTATTTTTTGGTGGCAAAGTAGATCATATAAACTGCCGCAAGCCCCACAAGGGAGTACACTATTCTGGAAAGCGTACTCATATCCCCAAAAATGGCTGCCACAAGATCGAAACCAAAGAGACCAACAAGCCCCCAGTTCAGGCCGCCTACTATGACAAGCACAAGTGCAAGCCAGTCAACTGAACTTTTGTCTGCCATAGGTATCACCCCCGTTAGATTTGGTTGCATTATATTGAAGGAAAATATATAATAAACACGATATTTAATTTTGTTTTTCTCTTATATATAGATGAGTGAAACAGATTTAAGAAGGCCGGAAAAAAGAAAAGGAATGTTAAAAAAGCAGAAAAATTGAAGCCAGGGAACTCAGGTATGATATTTTTTGCAAACATTAACCCTTTAAATGAACCCTTTTATTCTTCAGGAGCCCCTTGAACCGGATATTTTGAAATATAGGCGTTGACGTTAAACTTCCGTTTACAGCCCTCGTAACTCATATATCGGAGCTTCCCAATAATTTTCCTTTCCTTCCAGGCCCTGTCATGAACTCCTCCGATACTCCAGGCAATTCCTGCATATCCATTAGGATCTCTTCCGTCCAGTTCGTATCTGTCATTCAGGTAGATTGCAATCTCAAGCGCTTTTTCCGGAGATTCGCTCCATTCGAGAATTTTCTTTGCCCAGTACATCCGCATATAGCCGTGCATTTTACCTCTGCTGAGGAGTTCCATCTGGCTAGCATTCCAGAGAGGATCATGTGTCTTTCCTGCTTCGAACTCCTCAAGCGTATATAGGTACTCTCTCCTATCATGTCTGTGAGCGTTTAAAGATTCTTTTACCCAGTTCGGAAAGCTTTCAAAATTATCATACAGGGGATTGTAATAACAGAAATTGTCTGCAATCTCCTTCCATAAAAGAATCTCGTCCAGAAAAGCTTTCTTTGATTCAGGGTCAGCTTTTGACTTTTCCACCTCAAGAACGACCCTCTGGGCCGAGATCTGTCCGAAATGGAGGTAAGGGGAAAGGTCAGATACTCCATCTTTCGTTGGGTCGTTTCGAAGAGTAAGGTAGGAGTCAAGCTTTTTAGCAAGAAAATCATCCATCATTTTTCTAGCAGCTTTTTCTCCGGGTTTGAAATGTTCCGGTTCAGAGAAGGGACCAGCATTTTCCTCAAGAAACTTATAAGGAAGAAGAGTTTCAATCTTGCTTTCCTGTATACTCAGGAAAGGCCCCAATTTTCCGGAGCCAGCAGGAATTTTAGAGAATTCAAGACCTTCTTCAAGTTCCGGGAACTCCTCAAGAAATTCTGGTAGAACTCTATAAAGTTTCCGGCGGAATGTATGGGCAGCATATTCATGTTTTTGAGAAGCTTCCCAGCAGGGAACGACATTGTGGGCATCCACCTCAAAGAAGGGAATATCGATTCCAGATACGACTTGTTCAATCCAGGCCCCTTTAACCCGAAGTGGGCTAAAATCAGTAATGAGAGTGCCAATCCTGTATTCACTGACAAACTCCGGTATTCTTATTCCAGGGTCTCCTAGCAAGAAGAAAAAGGGATCTTTTTCCGAGCAAGAGTGCTGGCAACTTCCTGCAATCCTTTGAACATGAATTCATAATGTCCTCTTCGGGATCCTAAAAACCCTTTCTCCAGACAAAAGACTACAACTATAGGCACACTTGCCTCCAGCGCCATTACCCGGGCAAAAAGCAGCCCCCAGTTATCGTCTACCCTCTGGTCGCGGCTCATCCAGTAAGCAACCGGCCCGTTGCCCGGTTTCCCGGATATAATAGTTCGAATACGTTTAGGGTTCATAAATGGTTTTAGGACCCAGAATATATAGAGTTAACATCAGGATAATAAAAAGAAAGATCGCGTTAAAGAAAGATCCCGGATCAATTTAAGCGGGAGTTATAGAAAGAATTAAAATATGTTAAAAGGTTTTAGAACTCAAAGACCTGCCCGTCATATCCCAGGGGTAAAAATATTGATTCGATATGATGGGGACGGAAGAGATGACTGAGATGGGTTAAAACTACTTCTTTTGCATTGAGATTTTCTGCAAGCTCCATAGCCTCTTCTGAATTCATGTGCTTTTTGATATGGATATGGGGAGGGACTATAGCATCGGCAATAAGAAGATCCGGGTTTTTCATAAGCTCCAGGCTGGCTTCGGGAATCTTTGAGTTTGTATCTCCGGTAACCACTGCTTTTGCACTGCCTTCACGGATTATAACCCCTATAGGAACCTCCACAGGAGGATGATTGACCCTAAACAGGGTAAACTGCAGCCCGATTAGCTCGAATGGCTCATAGAGCTTTACATAATGATACCTCGGTTTAAGGAAGGAAACATACTGGTTTATATATTCAAGAGTTTCAGGAATTCCGTAGACATCAACGGTATTTTGAACCCGGTAGAACTCTCCGAATCCAGAGTAATGATCGTAGTGCCCATGGGTCCAGATGACGCCATCTATACATGAAAGATTTTGCTTGAGAAATTGCTGTCTGAGATCAGGGCTGGTGTCGATAAGAATTTTACCCTTATCGGACTCCACAAGGATAGAAGAACGAAGTCGCTGACTCTTTCCACCGTTTCGGGCATCCTCGCAGGTCGAGCAGTTGCATCCTATTTTAGGAGTTCCGACAGCATCGCCGGTCCCAAGTAGTGTTAGCCTCATGTTCCCGTTTTCCTTTCGTAATCTTCGGATTTAAGGCCAGCCCGTTCATCAAAAGACTTGACTGCCTCCAACAGATCCTTATGGGTGAGTACTTTGCGTTCTTCCAAAAGAGCACTCAGGACAGCTTCCCTTATGACCATACGCAGGTCCGAACCCGAATAACCCTCAGTCAATTCCGCAATTTCCCCTGTATCAAAGTCCCCTTCAATGTGCCGGGTTACGATGTCCAGGATATTTTTACGCATATCGAGGTCAGGGAGAGGGAAATGAACTATTTCGTCAAACCGTCTCCATGCTGCACTGTCAAGCATACGGGGATGGTTGGTCGCGGCAATAAGGAGGACCCCATGTTCCACGAGGCTGATTTCGTCGATGGCCTTAAGAAGAGTATTGACTGCCCTCTTGATGGCAGCATTTTCGTCAGATGTCCTAGCTTTTGCCATGAAATCCAGCTCATCTATAAAAAGAATGCATGGATTCAATTTCTTTGCAAGCAAAAAGACTCTGTCGATGTTCTTTGCAGTCTCACCAAGATACTGGTCTGTTATCATGGAGAGTTTGACCTCAACAAACGGAATGGAGAGTTGCTCTGAAAGCGCACGGGCAACCGAGGTCTTTCCGGTCCCCGGAGGCCCTACGAAAAGAAGTTTTCCTATATCATGCAGGCCTATCTCCCGCAGGTATTCCCTGTGCTGGATGGCTTTCATGATCTTTTCAATTTCATTCTCCTGCTCCTCGGTGAGTACGAGATCTCTGATTTTCTGCTTTACGTCCTCAGGGGCGACAATGACCACGAGTTTAAGCATCTCTTCGCTTTTGTCTTCTTTCCTGATTTCAGCTATCAGGGACTCTATCCACTCCCTGTCAACCTCCTTCGGCCTTATTTTTGCCTTTGCAAGCGCATAATTTGCAGCTTTAACCTTCCTTATTTCTCCGAAGTAATACGCCAGGACAGGGTTATTTTCAATCCTTTCCTGGGAACCTTCCTGCTTTTCAAACCATTCCGCGGCAAGTTCGAAAGCACTCAGACGAAGTTCAAAATGAGACTTATCAGTAATTATGAAAGGAATGTTCCTTACGATTATTTCGAGGTCCTTAACCCCGTACAGTTTTTCGATCCGGATAAATGTAGCTGTAATGGGTTTGGGAACTGTTTTTCCTGTGCTGTTCCAGTAGTTTTTCCGAATATTTTTGGGGAGGTCGTTTACATCCAGCTCTGGATAGCGGTTATAGATCTCTGCAGTCAGCAGCAGTTCTACGATATCTAGTATGGTGCCTGACATATTTTTACCCGTTGCGTACATAGATTAGTCCATTATCAAGTGTTGGGCACTCAAATGCGGTAGGTTCTTAAATCATTCTTTAAGTTGCTAAACCTAGTAATTGATTTTCTTCAAAGATAAAATTTACGAAACAGCCGACAGTAGAGAGAGAAAACCGGCTGGAGATGATAACTTTATCTAGCAGAAGCCGTTATCATCTACTCTATCTCTTTTGGGAATTAAGAGCACTTTTTTGGATAAAGCCTTTGCCGACTCCGGAAAACACTTCAATTTCCAGAGAGGGATTGTGAATTCTGGAAATGACCGGACAGCCCCCGTAAATTGTACTCATGTTTCGGGGAGTATCTGATTTACTCGATTTGTTTCCGGAATACTCAGCATTATCAAAACTTCTGCATTATCAGAACTCCTATATTAAAACTATCATTCCGAAGATCTCTCTATCTAAGGAAATCAAGAATCATCCCTAGAGAGGACCATTGCATGACAAGAGAACAGCTCTATTCAGGGAAAGCAAAAACTATCTACAAGACAGATAATCCTGACACCCTTATTGCCGAATTCCGTAACAGTCTGACTGCATTTAACGGAGAGAAAAAAGGGGAAATGGAAAAGAAAGGGTATTACAATGCCCAGATCTCAAAAAAGCTCTTTGAGATGCTCGAAGCAGAGGGAATTCAGACCCACTTTGTAGAAATGCTTTCAGACATTGATATGCTCGTAAAGAAAGTCGAAATCATAAAAATTGAAGTCATTGTCAGGAACATTGCCGCAGGCTCAATTACGAAAAAATACCCAATGAAAGAAGGTATTGTTTTTAAACCTCCTGTTCTCGTTTTTGATTTCAAGAGTGACGAATACGGAGACCCCATGCTGAATGACGATATTGCTCTTGCACTTGAGCTTGCAACACGGGAGGAACTTGCCATACTCCGGAAACTCGCCCTGAGGGTCAATGAACTGCTTGTGCCTTACCTGGATGAAAAAGGTATCTTACTTCCTGATTTCAAGCTGGAGTTCGGAAGAAGGGATGGAGATATTATCCTTGCAGACGAGATTTCCTGCGACACCTGCCGGTTCTGGGACAAGAAGACAGGGCAATCCATGGATAAAGATGTCTTCAGGTTTGACAAAGGCGATATTTCCAAAGCTTACCAGGAAATTGCCAGGCGTATAGTGCCTGAAATATTCGAATAAACCAAAATCGAAGCTTGAATAAGCCTAAGAAAAGCCTTCAAAAACTTCCATATTAACTTTGTAAATAATAATTTTATTTATTTACATTATTTTGTTTTTAACTTTTATTTTAAACTTTATTTACGCCTTAAAAAAGAAATCCAGAGTAGTTTGGAAACGGAAATCCGAAAGCATTTTTGCCTGCTGTATCCATTCTGCTTTCGGTGTGTTAACCCTGCCTGCAAGGTATGAAACTGAAGCTTCAAGCGAATCGAATTTTTTGGAGAGTTTCGGAGAGCGTTTCTCATGCCTTCCCTGACAACCCAGACCCCAAGAGGAGCCCAGTAATCAGGAGTTATTTCCCTGAGCACGAAAACGGAAGCCTGTCTTTTGATTTCCGTAAGGTACTCAAGCACAGGCAGCCTTGCGGCGTAATAACCTCCAGCCAACGAAGAATATCCTTTTTTCCCTTCATGGTCCTCACTGTCTTCCCCAATCCAGCTTGATTCTCCAGACCAGACTGCTTTCGGAAGCCAGATTTCAATTATTTCGAAGGAATAGGCCCTTGGAAGGAGAAGGATTTCAAAATGGTTTCCGAAATGAGTCCCGCTAAAAAGCTGGATCTCCGGGATCCATGGAAAATCTTTTATGCGGGCTGCAAGTTCCTTTCCCTCCATATCGTCCACGGCTGTGATTGACCAGCGGGTGGGTACGATTTTTCGTTCTTTTCCGAGCAGGCCAATGGAAAGCAGGCGCGTAATGTGTTCAGCTGGGATGTCTCCTTTATAGAGTTCAAGCACAGCGTCTTTTGCCAGGGCGTCAGTGTCATAAACGAGATAATCCACTTTTCTCGGGACATTCGGATTTTCGGCGAGTTCAAAATTTTTCACAAGGCCTGAAGGGCCCATAGGTGTGAGCACGGAATCGAATTTAAGTTCTTGTTTGGGGGCTTTGAAAAACCAGGCTTCAGTATCTACCGGCTTTTTGGAGAGAGCAAGCTCCTGAGCCTTTAAAAGTAGGGGGTTCTCTTTGCTGCGTGCGTCCTTTACATGCAGATTTGTGTTTGCTCTGACCAGACGGGAACGCATGGAGATTATATCTTCAATCTGCATGTTTGTCCAGGCTGAAGGATCTTCAAAAATGAAGGCTTCGCTATCCTTTGCTAAAGGGGGAATGAGTGGGCCTGCAGATACCCTGGGGTAACCATAGCTTCCAACAAAAAGAGCAGGGGGAGATGCTCCAAAAACAGAATCTCCTGAGATTACAGGAGCAATTGATTGAAAGGACTTGAATTTTTCAAGGATTGGGCAACGAGGACGCCCGCAAAGTCCTTTTCCTTTACATTTAATACACAGTGTTCCATTCACTTTAAATCCATATCCTCACATATGATACAGGCTTTAGCTCCAGGAGCATGCTTGTACAGCCAACCGGATTTCTGAACAAAGCTGCAAATACCGCACATGCTTTTTGCCTTTTCCTGAGAGGACAAATCTTGACCTAGAAGCACTGATGCAAATTTTCGAATCTCGCACTGGGTTTCCTCGGAAAAACCAACCTCAGCCCCACGTTTTTCGCTCACATACTGAGATACCGCAGCGCTTGAGAGTTCCAGAATGTCCGCTACATCCTGCTGCGTGCACCCATGATCAAAAATCATTGTCCTGGAAAGCTCGGCCCGGATTGCGGGCAAGACTTTCTGCACCATAATTTCACATGTTGTTTTCATGGAAGACCAACACCTGCATAGACAAGAAGAGTTTACGAAACGTACCCCTCTGACCATTTATATACCCGGGTATTTGTGTTTTTCGAGTAGGAACCATGTCTTCCTTAATACATGTTATGGAAAATGCATGCTATCAAAAAACGGCAAAAATATGTACAATTCCGAACCTGGAAATGTTACTACCATTTCTCAGGCCCGGTCTACCATGAGGGCTGGTCAGAGATTAGTTTTTAATTTGCTCAGCAGAGAAACCCTTTTCCATGAGGACTTCTTTCATACGGGTCAGATGGTTACCCTGAAGTTCCACGGTATTTCCTTTTACTGTGCCGCCGCATGCAAACTTTGATTTGAGATAAGTTGACAGTTCATGAAGATCGATTTCACTGGCGTCGAAACCTTCTACAACGGTAACTTCTTTTCCGTATCTTCGTCTGTTAACTTTTACAGTAATTCTCTGTTGCTCTTTTGCAACCTCTTCGCATATGCAAAGTTCTTTTGGAAGCCCGCATACCGGGCACATTCCGCTGCTCATTTGTTGGTATATCCTCCAAATTTGTAATCATTGTTTATGTAATTTACATCTGAAAATAGCTGAATAGATATAAAGTACTTATCAATGATGATATTAAAGCCTAATGGTATTTTTCAGGCACTTTATGCTGAATTTCAGTTACTAGCCAGAAATTCCCAACCGCATAAAAAGCCAGCCAGGGCGTTATTATTTATTTAAGTTTATCATATTAAATAGTATATAAGTTTGTAGAGTAAAATTTAAGAATATAGTATATAGTAAAGAATGCAGGCTGCAAGCGAAAAATTTGGAGTTCTACAGAGAGTATTCCTGGGGTAAACGCTCAGAAACTGAGTTTCAAGCCGAAAAGGAAAGGCCCGAAAATCTCCGTCTTTGCCTTAAAGAACTCTTCTTAGCCAGTAAGAAGTTAGATATATCTTGAATTCCATCTCTTTCTATAACTTATATAACCAGATATATATGTACCCTTATTATATAAATATATTAGTATAAAATTGTTGAATAAAGTCGTGAATATCCGGGGGCACCTGATGAACGAATTAATAGGTTTTGTAAATGGAAATAATGTAAGGCAAAAAGTGCTCTCCTTACTTTCCTCAAAAGGGGAAATGGAAGGAAAAAGAATCTCGAAAACCCTGAGAGTAGTATATCCAACCATCGCAAAAACTCTCGAAGAGCTTGAAGAGAAAGAATTAATCACAAAAAAAGAAGAAATGTACTCCCTGAGCGAAACCGGAGTAAAAGTGGAAAAAATGATCCAGCAAATCTAATTTTTTTATCCACTTTATTTTAAATATATTTCTACTTTTTATTTCACGTACCTTTTTTCAGTTCAATGTTTTTGAAGAAATAACTGACTCTCAAAAGAGAAATTCATATTCGTACTTATATTTTTCAGGATTTAGTTTTAACAATTATTTTAGGCTATTGCCTTGTATTTCAAGGTAATAAATTCCAAATTTTAAAGATGATGAGTATAACTTATTCCGTACTATTATTCCGTACTATATAACACGTAAAGCAAGCAAAATCACTCCAGATTCTGTAACCACGAAAAATATGGAAAGACGCGAAAATTTCTGCCATAAATTAGTCCTCTCGAGCGCAGTGAGAAGAATCACATGCTGTTGCGATTACATCGCAACACCCAGAAAATCTCCGATTTCCTGTGATCCCGAAGTACAATTAGGTGGAGAAGTTCACTACTTTAAACCATAAAATTAGTCCTCTCGAGCGTAGCGAGAAGGACCGCGTACTCCCGAGGCGCAATTCGGGAGCCACAACTCTGCCGAGAAGGGACTCGAGTAGGTGAGAAATATTTATCTAATCCTTGTCCCTTTATGTCGGCATAGTCTGTTAACGCTACACTGAAAACCCTGAATTTCAGAGAATGATTTATAAGAAAAAACCGAAGCTTTGGCATCCGAAAGAGGATTAAGAATCAGAGGCAAGGCAATGTTACCTGAAGAAGACCTTAAGATAATTAAAAAAGAACTCGGGCGAGAGCCCACCCTGGTAGAACAGGGCTGCTTTTTAAACCTTTGGAGCGAACACTGCTCCTACCGCTCAAGTGCCCCTCTCCTGAAAACCTTCACTACTACGGGCGAGAATGTAATTATAGGCCCCGGGGACGACGCTGCAATCATAAAATTCGAAGATGGATACGTACTTGCCATAGGCATGGAAAGCCACAACCACCCTTCATATGTAGACCCTTACAACGGGGCAGCGACGGGCATAGGAGGCATCGTCCGGGACATAATTTCCATGGGAGCCCGCCCTATAGCCCTTATGGACCCTCTCTATTTCGGGCCTCTGGACACCCCAAAAATCTCTTTCTTTTCGAGCAGATAATTAAGGGAATCGCAGGGTATGGGAATTGCATAGGAGTGCCTGTGGTTAATGGTGAGACTTTCTTTGACAGGAATTACAGCGGAAATCCGCTTGTAAACGTGGTTGCAGTAGGGCTCTGCCGTGAAGAAAATATCGTGACTGCTCGCTCCCAGAAAGCTGGAAACAAGCTTGTGCTTGCAGGTTCCAGCACAGGAAAAGACGGGCTTGGAGGGGCTTCCTTTGCTTCAAGGGACCTTTCCGAATCAGCCGAAGCCGAAGACCGTCCAAGCGTCCAGGTTGGAGATCCATATACCGAAAAACTTGTAATAGAAATGACCCTGGAAGCCATGGAAAAAGGCTACATAAAATCCTGCAAGGATCTTGGAGCTGCAGGCCTTGGAGGGGCAAGTTCGGAACTGGCTGCAAAGGGAGGGCTCGGTGCCCGTATTATTACAGATGCAGTGCCCCAACGTGAACCCAATATGAATGCCTATGAAATCCTGCTTGCCGAGTCTCAGGAACGCATGCTCTTTGAAGTAGCCCCTGAAAACGTCGATGCTGTACTTACTCTGGTCTCAAAGTATGACCTTAATGGAGCTGTAGTCGGGTATCTGACAGAAGAGCCAAATTATACGGTTGAATTCAGGGGAAATAGTTGCTGACATTCCGATCGGTTTCCTGACCGAAGGAGCTCCTACCTGCGATAAGCCGTCGATAGCCCCTGCTCTCCAGACTGAAGAAGACAAAAAACCCGAAACTCCGAAAGACCTGAAAGCAACTTTCCTGAAAGTCCTGTCCTCCTATAATATTGCCTCAAAAGAATGGATCTACAGACAATACGACCATGAGGTTCAGTTGAGAACGGTTGCCAAACCCGGAGAAGATGCTGGCGTGCTCAAGATTACCGATAGAAAAGGAATTGCACTCTCCTGCGGCTGCCAGCCAAGAGCTACCCTTCTTGACCCCTACAACGGGGGAAAGACCGCGATCGTTGAAAACGCCATGAACCTTGCAGTAAAAGGTGCTGAAGGGCTTGTCATTGTAAACTGCCTGAACTTTGGAAACCCCGATCGTCCGGAAATTTACTGGCAATTTAAAAACGCCGTACTTGGCCTTGGAGATGCAGCCAGGGAACTTTCAATTCCAGTAGTGGGAGGAAATGTATCTCTGTATAACGAAAGCGATGAGTTTAAGACTGCAATTCCCCCAACCCCCTCAATAGGGATGATTGGGAAAGTAGACCTTGAAATCCCCTTCCCTCAGGTTTCTTTGCAAAATCCGGAGACAGTATTATCCTGGTAGGAGAAACAACAGCGGAAATGGGTGGTTCCGAATATTATGCCTGTTTCGGTGCCCAGAATGCAGGAAAAGTTCCTCAGGTGCCAAAAAATGCCCCGAAGATAATAAAAGCAGTTATCGAAGCTGTCAAGAGTGGAAAACTCAGTTCGGCACATGACCTTTCCCTTGGAGGGATGGTTACAGGGCTTGCAAAGATGTGTAGAGATGTAGGTGCAAAAGTAAACCTGAGTGAAATTGCAGAAATGCAGGCTGATGAACTTTTGTTCTCAGAAGCTCCCGCAAGAGCTTTACTTGCTACAGGCGAGCCTGACGCTGTAATGGAAATCCTCAAAGATGTACCTCACATAGTCGTCGGCAAGGTTGAAGGCACTACCCTGGAAATCAAAGTAAAAGATTTTGAAATTTTTATCTCTCTGAAAGAGATTTCAGAAGCATATGGCAGCCTTACAAAATTTATGATGGGATAATATCTCATCTTTTTTAATCTATTTTTGGCATTGTTCCAGTCACAAAAAGAATGGTATAGTTGGCGGGCGTCAACGGTACAAATGCTCTGATTGTGGTTATAATGAAATTCAGAAATAAAAAGTTGACTATATTTAGTTAACAATGCCAGCCTAAAGAAGAGATATTCAAGCACCTTGCAAAAGTCCTGCCAAAGGGAAGTAAAGTCTCCTATCGTCTCTACAAAAGGAGTCTTCGGAGAGTTCTGGATAGTAGTTCTCTCTTCGAACTACCTGCCGGATTTGAAGAATATCTTCGGGTTCAGCCGGAACCTCCAGTTAATAATATTGTTGTATTTCTGAAAAAAAGATAAAAACTTCTGGAGATCTATAGAAAGTGGGTTTCAAAAACTATATAATTCAGGTTTCTTTTCAGGCAGCCGATATTTCAGACATAAAGATGAATATATAATATGCAACCTGCACTCAGGAGCAAAAAAAGACATCCTGAGCCCTGATTTTTTCCTGTAATACGCTTTTTCGTGCCCGCTTCCGTAGCCTCTGCAAAGCATGCTGATATAGGTCCTTTCTCCCTGCTCGTAGGAGCGTATGAAAATCGCGCTCATACTGTTTCCTACCTGCTCGATGACCCATCTCCTCGGCACATCTTTGTTCCAGATATCGAAGAGCCTGGTCTGCTGTGCAATTTTTATTCTTTTCAGGACTGACCAGAACAGGAAAAGATAGCGTACCATCATATTCAGCAGCAGAGTAAATTCTCTTGGGATGCCTATCCTGTCTGCTGCTACGACCATATCTCTCATGCGTGTAGTGGAAGAGAAAAGGACGACTACTGTTATGCAGACCAGGAATTTCGCAATCAGCGAACTTCCGAAGGCAAGTCCCTCATAGGTTATGCTGAGCCCGAAAGGCAGGTCAAGAGGATAAGGGGTATAAGTTTCCATAAACGAGGGTCTCAGAAAAGGCTGAATAAGGGCAATTCCGAGTCCGAACGGTAAAATAGCAAGGATTCGAAGGGCAAAGTACCTTAAGTCCAGGCCGGCAACGAGCACAAGAAACAGTAAATAAGCTTCTATGGCAAGAAGGCGAACCATATTTTTTTCGTGAATCCTTGGCAGGCTCACTACGTAAATGATTATTGCAAGCGAAAAGAGCAATTTTACTCTGGGATCAAGTCGGTGTATGAAACTGTTTTTGTATGACTCGCGTTCAATATCCGTGAGGGTTACCATCAAATGTTCTCCTGTGCGGAAGCTTTTTTGACTTTCACTTCATCCCTGCCGCTTTCTCACTGAGGTCGATAACCCTCAGGATTTCATCCCTGGCTGCTTCGGCTGTTATTTGTATGTTAATATCGATTCCTTCCTGCTGGAGCATTTCGAATACCTCGGCCACTCTTGGGAGTCTTAGATGAGCTTTCCTGAGAAGCTCGGAATCACTGAAAATCTCGTCCGGGCTTCCGTCAGCTTCAAGTTTCCCATGGTGAAGAACAAAGACCCTTTCAGCAAAATAAGGGACAACATCCACATCATGAGTAGAAAGGAGCAGCGTGATTCCAAGTTCCCTGTTCATTTTCATAATCAGTTCAAGGACGCGGGCGGAACTTAGAGGATCGAGGCCTGCTGTTGGCTCGTCAAGCACTATCACTTCAGGGCGCATGGCAAGGATACCTGCGATTGCCACCAGTTTCTTCTGCCCTCCGCTCAGATGGTGGGGGGCTCTTTCTTCAAAACCTGTGAGTCCAACCATCTCCAGGGCTTCTTTTACTCTCGTTTCGACCTCGCTTCTGGATAAACCCATATTAATCGGTCCAAAAGCAATGTCTTCTTCAACACTCGGAGCGAGTACCTGGTCATCAGGGTCCTGAAAGACAATTCCTACTGTTTCCCTGCAGGCCCTGACATTCTTTTTAGTAACCTTTTCTCCTTTTACCAGAACCTCTCCTGAAAGAGGCCGCAGGATTCCATTAAGATGCTTGAATAAAGTGGATTTCCCTGCCCCGTTAGCCCCAAGAACTGCAACTCTTTCCCCTTTGAATATTTTTAAATTGATCTTATCCAGAGCGTTTGAATCAAGGTGAGGGTATCTATGACAGAGGTCTTTGACTTCAAGGATAGGAATACCGCTTTTTTCAGAGGTTCTATCTGCCTTTTCGGGGATAGTCACTGTTTTAAGATTACTCCTGCCTATTATTTCCTTCGGAATAATTATTTCTTCTTCGGAGTTACGTGGGGAATTCTGTATGCTCATACTTGAAAACGTCCTGTATGAAATCGTGTCTAACTGCTGAGAACTAACTTTTTTAAAAATAGTGTTACTACTAATGAAGTTATCTTTTTTATGTTTTATGGTTTTTACTTTATTTTTTGTATTTTATATTCTGCTTTTAATCTTCATTTTACTGCTTGCGTTTTAATTTCCAATGTTAAGTTGCGTGCCCTCACAAAAATATCCTTAGTAAATGGTCAATAAACAATACAAGAATGTTGTTTGAAAAATATATCCAGATACGGGACTTTGATACTTGCGCTAGTGTTCTGTCAACGGCAAAATATCGTATAAAACCGATTGTAACTATTCAGAATCGTCGAATCTTTGAGGATTGACGCGACACTAGGGGTCGGAGTCATATTTCCTCTCGAAATGTATCAGCTCCGAAAGGTGGTTCATAAAGAAAAATTCGTTCTTTTGACATGTACTACTTATCTTTAATTTATCAACATTAAATAACACAATTATTAACAAAAGTATTAAATAGTTGTTTGTCATTTAATAATATGTCTTACGAACAGACAAATTTCATACGAACAGACAAGAAAAAGATACGCCTCCTAAATAGATACAAGTTTGCAATGTTGGTTTCCTCACCTGTATCCAAGGCAGGTGGGGAGCCACAATGCTAAAAGCAAGCTGTTCATATTCAGAGCTTAATACAGGAAAACAGTAAATTGAATATGCAGCTTTTGCCTAAGACCACCGAGAATAATAAACCATGGTGGCGCTTTTGGCGATATATAATTATTCGTTTATATATGGATCGTCAAATAGAAATGAATACTTCTCTTTTAGTGGTATGCATAGTTCTTTGTCTAATTCTGCGGTATAAAGCGTTTTCACTGTAGAAAGCTGGTCAATTGTTAGGTTCTTAGGGCTCGTCACAAAATAATTTAATTAACTCACTCCATTCTTTGGTTTGAATGTGTAATTCCATTCTCCGTGAAACTCATCAAGTATAATGCCCAATTTTTCAACCTGTTTTTTTCGATTTTAATTCCTGTTGGATACTTATTCGTGTCTAACATGCATTTTACTTCAAGCCCTTTTGATGTAGTTGTTGCTGCAATAAGGTTTACAACTACTTCATAGCTTGTTAGTGGTTTTCCTCTCCAATTAAGAGTAATCTGGGAAAATAGTCTATGCTCTATTTTATTCCATTTACTTGTACCTGGAGGAAAGTGACAAACCGAAATCTCCAATCCGATTTCATCCGTTAATTTTTGTAATTCTGTTTTCCACAATTTTACTCTTGATCCATTGCTTCCCCCACAATCTGCAGTAATTAAAAGTTTTTTTGCATCAGGATATGATTTACACCCCATTAGATTCCACCATCTACGTATACTTTCAACTGCAAAAGACGCTGTATCATGATCTATGCCGACGTTTACCCATCCCTCATTATTAGCAATGTCGTATACCCCATATGGATTTACCTTTCCCAGTTCTTTATCCTTAAAATCATATACATTGACAAGTATTGGATCTTTTTTTGGACGCAATTCACGGCCAACATTCTTGAAATTTCCGATTAACTCTTTCTTTTTAGTATCTACTGAGATTACAGGCTGATGTTCACCTTGAAATATTTTACATTTTTCACTTATATGCTCAAATTGTTTGTCACGATCAGGATGCTCAGTTCCTTCTATGGTTTTCTTATTCGCTTGTAAACTGTAACCAAGCATGTGAAGCATATCCGCAACTCTTGTATGGCTTACTTTATGTCCGATATTCTGAAGTTCCCCTGCTATATTTCGAAGACTTTTACAAGTCCAGAGTAAAGGAGATTCCGGATCCCCACGACTTGTTGGTTCAATAAGTGCCTCAAGATCGGACAAAAGAGTAGGGTCTTTCTCAACAATCTTTTTACGACCTCCTCCAGGAGCACGTATTTTATTATCAGAAAGAGATTTGCCACTTTCCAGTTCAGTGCAACCTTTTTTAATTGTATTTTCAGAAATACCAGTTGCACGAGAAACTATGCTGATGTTGCCTTTGCCAATACTAAGCGCTTCTGCAGCTGCAAATAAACGTTTGCTTTTTTCATCAAGAAAAGGTTTTAGCAAGTTATATTTTTTGGAAATAATTTCCTCAAGCATATAGACCAAATAGGATTAACTTATATAAAAAAATACTCAATCTATTTTGTTACGAATACTTAGCTCCTTTAAGGTGAGCGCCTTTTAGATCAGCTCCTTCAAGGTGAGCACCTTTTAGATCAGCTCCTTCAAGATGAATTCCTATGAGATGAGCATCAATAAGGTAAGCTCCTTTGAGATGAGAATATTCAAAGTGAGCTCCTTCAAGGTGTGCTCCATCAAAGTGAGTTTCTTCAAGAAGGCTCGGCATTGGTAAACAAAAATAGATATATACTACTTATAACCTATATTTCTGCATGAATTGCCCAAAATGTAATAGTTCCAGTCACAAAAAGAATGGCATAGTTGGCGGGCGTCAACGGTACAAATGCTCTGATTGTGGCTATAACTATACAGTAGAGCTGAAATCAACTGCTTTTTCCGCTTCTGTAAAAAGACAGGCTTTACAACTCTACCTCGAAGGATTGGGCTTTCGCTCAATAGGACGATTTTTAGGGGTAAGTCATGTTTCTGTCCAAAAATGGATAAAGAAATTTGGTCAGGGGTTAGAGGATCTAAAAAGTGAAAATGAGATATCTGTTGTTGAAATGGATGAAATGCATACTTACATCGGTATAAAAAAAATATTGCTGGATCTGGATTGCTGTTGATAGAGTTGGGAAAAAGTTCATCAACTGCTCTTTTGGTAGCAGAGGAACGGAAACTGGACAACTACTCTGGGAAAAATTAGAGAAGAAAGAGATTGGAGAAGTGATGACAGATCACTGGAGGGCATATGCAGAGTTCCTTCCTGAAACGATTCATACTCAATCCAAAGCAGAAACGTATACAGTTGAAGGATATAACAGCATATTGAGGCACTTTCTAGCAAGATTAAGAAGAAAAACAAAGTGTTATACGAAGAGTCTTGAAATGCTAAAGTACTCGGTTCTTCTATTGATGAAATACAGAAATAAAGAGTTAACTATGTTTAGTTAACAATGCCATCACTAGATTTTGAAAATGGTCACAATTCTTTGAACATTACCTTTAAATTGATGTCGTTAGATCTCGAACATTGAGTTTGATTGAAGACTGAGTTCTTCTTGGAAATTCAACGTTTCAATCAAAAAATGCAAAAATCACTAGATTTTGGAACTGAGTCAAATTTTCACTATAATAGATAATTTTAGAAAAAAGTGAATTTATAAGTATAGGCCTGAAAATGCAACTTCGAGGTTAATAAAATGATCGGCTTTTCTTATGTTTTTATTCTTTTCGCATTCATTGGTCTGCTTTCCTTTGTTTTCTGGATATGGATTCTTCTTGACTGTGTGGAGAGGGAAACAGATATAGGAAATACACGTCTGATCTGGGTTATAATTATTGTTTTAACTTATATTGTGGGAGCTTTTCTCTACTATCTAATCCGGCGCCCTAAGAGGCGTCTGGAATTGGGGAGATGAAGGCGATAGAAATCAAAACAGGCGCCTGTTCAAACTGTGAATCTTCTCAGCATCAAATCACCCCATCTTTAAAGTTTTTGCATTTATAGCTACAATCACGGTACTCAGACTCATGAAAACTGCACCCATAGCAGGGCTCAGTAAAATTCCGTATCCATAGAGCACCCCTGCTGCAAGAGGGATTGCAAAAACGTTGTACCAAGTTGCCCAGAGGAGGTTCTGATACATCTTGGAGTAAGTCTTTCTGGAAAGCCCTATGATATTAAGAACATCTCTCGGATCGTTTTTAACCAGCACTATATCAGCGGTTTCGATTGCAACATCCGTACCTGCTCCGATAGCTATTCCCACATCAGCCTGGGCAAGTGCAGGTGCATCGTTAATTCCATCCCCAACCATGCCTGTGATGTACTGCTTCTGAACTTCTTTGACCTTCTCTGCTTTTTCGTGAGGAAGAACTTCTGCGAAGTAATCGTCAAGTTCCAGTTCTCTGGCTACCCAGGCAGCCACATAGCGATTATCCCCTGTGAGCATAAGGCATTTTATTCCCATGTTTTTGAGCTTCGAAATTGCTTCTCTTGACTCCTTCCTGACAATATCGGCAAGTGCAAGGGCTCCAAGCATTTTCTCTCCTTCAAGCAGGAATACAACGGTTTTTCCCTGTTCTTTAATTTCTTCAATTTTTTCGTCTTTAAGGGCGATTCCCTTTTCTTCAAGATAACCCGGACTCACAACAAGGAATTTCTTTCCTTCTACCTCCCCTTCTACACCCTTTCCGGGAATTGAACTGAACGCTTCCACGGACCGAGTTTCCAATCCTTTCTCCCGCGCACTTTCCAGAATACCTGCTGCAATAGGATGTTCCGAGCTGGCTTCAAGGGAAGCTGCCAGGCTCAGAATTTTTTCATTTTCCTCTCCAGAAAGAGAGACTATATCCGTGACTCCAAACCTTCCTTCGGTGAGTGTACCTGTTTTGTCAAAAATGAGAGCCTGAAGATTGCGTGCTCTCTCAAATGCCTGTCTATCCCTGATAAGAAGCCCGGATTTTGCGGCAATAGATGTTGAAACCGCAACTACGAGAGGAATTGCAAGCCCAAGGGCATGCGGACAGGTAATAACCATTACAGTCACTGCTCTTTCCAGCGCAAAGGCAAGTTGTTGGCCGAAGAAGATCCAGAGAATGAAAGTGAAAATTCCGACAGTCAAGGCTATAATTGTAAGGTACATCGCAGCCCGGTTTGCCAGGTCCTGGGTTTTTGATTTACTTTCCTGGGCGGCTCTGACAAGCTCGACAACCTGGCTGAGATAGGTGTCTTTCCCGGTTTTTTCTACCTTCACAACAAAAGCTGCCTCTCCGTTAATTGAACCGCCGATAACCTCATTTCCCTGCTTTTTCGTGACAGGCTTCGACTCCCCTGTTAGCATTGATTCGTTGACACTGCTTGTTCCTTCTACAACAGTTCCGTCTACCGGAACTTTTTCTCCAGGCTTTATCAGGACCCTATCCCCGACTTTTAGCTGGTCAACTCCCACGTCAACAGTTTCTCCATCTTTTTTCAGGTGAGCAACCGACGGCATGATCTTTACCAGCTCTTCAAGGGCTTTCGAAGCTCCCATTACCGAACGCATCTCCAGCCAGTGTCCGAGCAACATTACATCGATAAGGGTCACGAGCTCCCAGAAAAATACCCCTCCGGGAAACCCGAAAACCACAGCAGAACTATAAAAATAAGCCACACTGATAGCAATCGCTATAAGGGTCATCATTCCAGGTGATTTCTCAGCAAGCTCTTCTTTTATACCTTTGAGAAAAGGATAACCACCGTAGAAATAAACGACAGAGGAAAGCAAAAAGGTAAGAAAATCCATACCGGGAAAAAGAAGCTCAAATCCAAAAAACTCTGGATTGTAGGTGAAAGCAGCAAGACCGGAAATGTCAGTATAAAAGAAACAATGAATCTTTTTCTAAAATCTGCGAGCATGTGGGAATGATGATTGCCGTGATCTTTCCCACCGGACGGCTCACTACTCTCATGTTTCATTCCCTCATGCTGCCCATGACCCTCATGTTTCATTCCTTCATGCTGCTCATGACCTTGATGCTCTCCTCCTCCATGCTGTCCACGGTTGCGGGATTGTTTTTTATCATGAGGGGAAGGCCCATTTACTTGAATTTTAGGACTATCCGTGTCCATTTCCTTCTCTTTGGCCAGCATATCCCCAATGCTCCTTATTTTAATTTTATCATGATATTATAATCTCTTAATATATTTTAAAATAAAAGAATCAAATATCCTGAGTCAAAAAGTAATAGAATTGATTTCAAAAAGCTATAGAGTTATTTTCAAGCTTGGTCAGAAGAATTCCCAGAGATAGAATATCAGAAAGGCGGATATTTTTGCGATGAATATTATGGTATCCGGCCCATATATCACAGCAAAATCATAAAATTCGGAAGTGATTTCAACTCCCCCAGACAATAATAGAATTCAAAGATGTAGAAAAAGAAGTCAATGACTCATGGATACGCCACTTTTTCTTTATTCCTGATAATACAACTTTACTTTTTTTGGTTTTATGCCCGATTATTGGCGGTATACGTAAATCTATTTATAAACAAAAAGTCATAATTAATCATTAATTTTCTGGAGTTATCCAAAAGTCCAGTATAGTATTACTTAATTAATCTACCAATATGCCCTATAAAAAATAGTGTGGAGTGATATCTGAATGAGTGAAAATAAGTCTTCTAAGGTTTTAACTACTGGGTTTGGGATCCCGGTAGGGGATGATCAGAACAGCCTTACAGCAGGGAATCGTGGGCCTGTTCTTCTGCAGGATTTTCATCTACTTGACAAACTCGGTCATTTCAATCGTGAGCGTATTCCGGAACGTGTAGTGCATGCAAAAGGTGCAGGTGCTGGCGGATACTTCGAAGTGACCGCAGATGTGACTAAATACACCAAAGCTAAGTTCCTTTCTGAAGTAGGAAAGCGTACTGAAGTTTTTGTCCGCTTTTCAACTGTCGGGGGAGAAAAAGGTTCTGCAGATGCAGCTCGTGACCCACGCGGATTTGCCGTGAAGTTCTACACCGAAGATGGAAACCACGATCTGACAGGAAACAACACCCCTGTGTTTTTCATTCGTGACCCTTTGAAGTTTCCTGATTTTATTCACACACAGAAACGTAATCCTGCAACAAACTGCAAAGATCCCGACATGTTCTGGGATTTCCTTTCCCTGACGCCGGAATCAATTCACCAGGTCACTATCCTTTTCTCAGACAGGGGTACTCCTGCTACCTTCAGAAACATGAATGGCTACTCCAGTCACACCTACAAGTGGTACAATGATAAGGGTGAATATTTCTGGGTACAGTATCATTTCAAGACTGACCAGGGGATAAAGAACCTGACCCGTGAAGAAGCAGAGAAATTAAGTGGAACGGACCCGGACCATGCGACAAGGGATCTGTATGAGGCTATCAAGAGAGGCGACTATCCTTCATGGACGCTTGAGATGCAGATAATGACTCCGGAGCAGGCCGAAAATTACCGTTTTGATATTCTGGATATAACGAAGGTATGGCCTCACGGCGATTTCCCGCCCATCAAGATAGGTAAACTGGTATTGAACCGAAATCCGACCAATTACTTTGCTGAAGTGGAACAGGCAGCCTTCAGTCCTGCAAACCTTGTGCCAGGCATTGGCATTTCTCCAGATAAAATGTTACAGGCAAGGGTCTTTTCCTATCATGATACCCACGTTCACCGTCTTGGTCCCAACTATCACCTGATCCCTGTGAATGCTCCAAAGCACTCGCCTGAGACCAATTATCAGCGTGACGGGTTCATGCGCGTTGACGCCAATGGCGGTAGCGGTCCCAATTACTGGCCCAATAGCTTTGGTGGACCTGCTCCTAATCCTGATGTTCTGGAGCCTCCATTCGAGGTCTCGGGACTGGCAGCCCGTACACCATACATGCACCCCAACGATGACTTTGTACAGCCTGGAAACCTGTATCGTGACGTGATGACCGATTATGACCGTGGGAATCTAGCAGGCAACATTGTAGCTCATCTTTCAGGTGCCCGGAAAAATATCCAGCTCAGGCAGACAGCTCTTTTCTTCAAAGCTGACCCAGACTATGGAAGCCGGGTGGCTAAAGGCCTTGGGCTTGATGTAAAGGAAGTTGAGCGCCTTGCTAACATGACCAGTGAAGAACGTGCAAAGGCGACTGAAAAATAAAATCATTTTGAATGAAAACTCCATTTCACCTTAAAACTGAATTTGGGTCGTGGGAGTCAGCTACTGAATTTCTTAAGCACAGGACTGACTCTCAAATCTTTTAGACAACAACTATTGTGATCGTTTTTCCAGATTTGATCAATGACTTACGAACACGACCTAAATTTCGAATGGTCTCGTATCTGGCTATTTTTCCCATCACAATTTTTACGTTCGGACCCACGCAGAGAATATATACTCTGAATAATTATACCCGAATTTATATATCGATAAAAATCGGAATACTAATTATATATCCAGAAAATACTCTGAAAATACACTTTTCGGTGTAATTTTTCAATGGATTTCGGTATTATATAATTTTAGGCTTAAGTCAAAATTAAGCTGTGCAGCTTTGAGGAGGATTAAATGACGGAGACCGGAGAGAAAAAGGCAATTGGAGCCAGGAATTTTCTTTATCCAATGCCTACTATCCTTGTAGGGGCTTATGTAAACGGAAAACCGAATTACCTTACAGTTGCTTTTTGCGGAATCGCACAGGTAAGTCCTCCTATGATCGCAGTGGCCCTGGGAAAAATGCACTACACAAATGAAGTAATCAGGGAAAACCATTGTTTTAGTGTAAACATCCCTTCCAGGCATATGGTGGAAGTTACGGACTACTGCGGCATGGTTTCTGGAAAAAAATCCGATAAATCCAAGATTTTCGAAACTTTCTGCGGAAAACTTGAAAAAGCTCCAATGATTCGGGAATGTCCGGTGAATCTCGAGTGAAGGCTTGTAGATATCCTGAATTTTGGAGGCGCGAACGAGGTTTTCATTTGGAGATATTGTTGAGAGTTACGCAGAAGAACGATACCTTTGCAATGAAATTCCTGATATCGAAAAAATTGAGCCGATCGTTTTTTCCATGTATGATAATAATTACTGGGGAATAAGTAAGCATCTGGGCAAAGCCTGGTCTATCGGAAAAAAATTAGGTGAGAACTGTAATGAAAAAATAGCTGAAAGCGACGAACAGAAGGAAAATAAACCTTCTTGCAGTGTGATTAGAAAGTTGAAATAAGTAATAATGCGTGATTGCAAAATTGGCCTTTTATCGGAAAGGCTTTTCAGAATACTCTCTTCAGCTCAGATATTTTTTAATATTTTCTGGGATCGCCAAAATTCGCCATTAATTCCGCTGGCAATTGACTGCACCCAATCAAAAACCCAGAAAATAATAAAAAGTCTCTCGGCTCAAAGGTTTTTAGTGGGGAAAGGGGGACTATTACGTGAAAATAAAAGTGTTCAGCGGCAGCCATAAGGGCAGGGAAGGAAACACTCTAATTCTGGTTGAGGAATTCCTGAAAGGAGCAGAAGAAGCCGGGGCAGAGACCGAAAATATCATCCTTATTGAAAAGAATATCGGGTACTGCAGGGGAAAATTTGAGTGCTGGCTTAAGACGCCTGGAATGTGCACTATCCGTGATGATATGGACGACCTGCTTCCCAAGTTTATGGATTCGGATATTGTAGTGTTTGCATGCCCAGTTTATTTTGATAATGTTCCTGCAATCATGAAAAACTTCATAGATAGGCTTGTTCCTCTCCTTTTACCTCATTTTGAGGAAGATGAGAAGGGCGAGTACAGGCACGCAAAACGCTATGAAAAATTTCCTAAGATCGCTGTGATGTCAAACGCCGGGCTGCCAGGCCAGACGAATTTTGAGGTTGAAAGCCTTTTTTTCAGGAGGCTTGCAAGAACCTTTCACACCGAACTAATTGCCGAGATCTACAGAGGAGAAGGGGAAATTTTCAGGGGAAAAAACAACCTCATGCTGAAGCTTCTGCTGGGAAAGTACAAAAAAGTGCTCAGATGCGCAGGAAAAGAGATTGTGGAAAACCAAAAGCTTTCTGAAAAGACAATCACAGAACTCGAAAAACCTATCGTGCCTGCAAGCCTGTACATAAAATTCGGAAACGAAGAATGGGACCGGTTGTGTGAAGAAAATAAGGTTGATTGAAAAAGCTGCGATTTTATATGCTAGTGCACCGATTCCAAAATAAGTCCCTTGTTTAGCGGGAAATTAGTTAATCAACAGACAAACCAAAAACCAAGATATTATGAACATACTTGGAAATCGCAGCACTAACTAATGCGTGAATAATAAAGAAAAATTCTCCGTCATAAAAATAAAATGTTCTCTAAAGTATAACACAGGCAATAATTCAAACAAGCTTCAGTTCCATCTTATAACATTTTTCTTTCTGGCCGCATATGTTTTCTATTTGTCCGGTTGTTACAAAGCCCATCTTTTCATATAATCGTATGGCTGGAACATTATTTTTACTTACGTACAAAATAATCGATGATATTTTGTTTAGTCTCATTTCTTTTATACTTTCTTTTAATAATTTCTTACCAACGCCCCTTCCTCTGAAGTTCCTGTCAGTTGCAATTGAACATATTACCGCTTGTTTCTTAAAACCACCTGAAGAAATTACAGGTTTCAAATAATAAATACAGTAACCAACAACTCCTTCGTGACTCTTAGCCACATAGAATATTTTTCTAGAACTCTTTGAATATTTGAGTATATCTTTCTCATTTTTATCCTGAAAACTCTCAGAATGAATTTTAATAACATCATGAATTATATAATCATCTACAAGTACAATTTTTTCTTTGTCTGTCTGCTTCCATCCCTTTAAAAGAAAAACCCCAAAAGTATCTTTTAATATTCTTTTCATAATCGTTAAATATGCAATTGGTCTGGAAACTTGGGCTTTTCTAAAACTCATACAAATCACCTTTAAGTAAGTAACTATTGACTAATGATCTGTGGGTAGTTTTATAATCTATTTCTGGTGTATTAAGCGCCCTACTCACTAAAAGATAGACTTAGAATTCTTCGGATCAGATTTCCTAGTGTTTCAAGGCCTGGCAGCTTTTGGGAGGCATTCATTGCTGAAAAACAAAAATGGGGTGATCCTAAGCGGTTTTCACGGATATAATAGCTTTCAACCTCTTGATTTCTGTTCAGATACTTATCTGAATGAGATTATAACAAATTGCCCAAAAGCAAAAGTTATAGTTACCTCCTCAATTTTTTCCCGTGAATATGATAATTTAAGCTATATCTTACATTTTATTGCAATCTACATGCATAAATAGTGGCCGGATAGATATGTTAAAATTTAGAATGTTTAAATCTCCCGAAAATATACATAATAGTAAAGAGTTTCAAGCTCAAAATTTAGCTTTGCAAAAATCCCATATAAAGAGCTATTATAAAAATTAAAATGAGGTGGAGCAGAAAAATAGCTATTGATTTTAAATTGAGCAAAAATATGATTATGTAGCCACAGATGGACAACCATTTATATTTTAAATATTGAGAAATACGATCATAGAATAAAAAGATTTAAAATTTTGCCCCTCGCAAAATTTTAACAGCCTTCTCTACTTTAAAATACCTTTTTCAGTTCCCTTCCACCAGGTCTTCCAGGTTGTGCTCCATGTAAGGTGCGTTGCTCCTGTTGATAAGTTCCTGGCAAACTTCAGCTGGCTTTCCTTCCATCACAAGGGTTCCGTTTTCTATCAATAAAGCTCTGTGGGCCACTTCTCTGACAAAATCCATATGGTGGCTCACAAGCACAATGGTCGTGCCGAAACATTCATTAATCCTTTTTAAAGAGTTGGTGACATCTCTGAGGGTTACGGGGTCAAGGTCTCCGAAGGGTTCATCCAGCATGAGATATTCGGGAGATGTTGCAAGGCTCAGGGCAATAAAAGCCCGGACATGCTCACCTCCACTGATCTGACAAGGGTTTTTATCAAGGACTTCCATTGGCAGGTCAAGGGCTTCAAAGACTGGCTTTGAATAGGCATCGACATCAGTTGCTGGGATTGTGGGGAATAGCTCGAAATAGATAGTGTCATTCAGGTTCAGCTCCCGCAGTGCGGTTGTTTTCTCCTCTTCTGGCATGTCTGGAAGGCGATATATCGTATCGAGGGTTTCATCCGAGAGACCCATTTCCCGGGCTTGATCTCTTGCATGTTCGATCGCACCTTTCTTCTTCATGCTTAGCCTGAATCGAATCTGGTCCCTGACCGTGGAGTTCACGGACATTGAGAATTCCTGATTCATAACACTCATAATTCGCCGAAGTTCCATGCGTCCCCTGCTGTATTCGGTGACATCCACCCAGTCTCCGTTGCAAAGATACTCGACAGTCCCGCTTTTCGGCCTGATAAGACCTTCCATGAGCTTCATAAGTGTTGTTTTTCCGGTTCCTGATGAGCCGATAAAAGCTATAATTTCTCCTCTATAAACATCGAGTGAAAAGTTTTTTATGTTCAGGACTTCTCCCATCCGGATTATGGAATAACGTTTCGAAATTTCCTTAACTTTGATGCAGATTTCCTTATTCTCATGTTCTTCAAGCTTTTCCCTAGGTTTCATATCTCTAAGGAAGTTTTTAAGCACCAAAGCAGGCTCTCCGTCTGCTGCAATTTTCCCATTTTCCAGGAAGACCAGCCTGTCGGCAAGATAGGCGTGAATTTCCGGCAGGTGGGAAACTACTATTATTGGGATATTCAATTTCTCTTTCAGGCTCTTTATTACATCAAGGACTTCCTGTTTTGTGTCTGGACCGGTCATTGTAACGGGTTCGTCGAGGAGAAGGAGTTTTGGCTTTGCGGCAAGCTGTCTTGCCATTACAACTCTCTGTTTTTCCCCGCCGCTCAGAAGGTTGGTGGAATGAAGTGCTTTGTGTTCAAGGCCCACGAGTTTCAGATATTCCATAGCCTCTTCAAAGAGTTCATCATAATCATTAGTTTCATTATGCGGAAGGGCTTCATGCCCCACTCTAAGGTAATTTAGCTTTCTTATAATATTTTCAATTGCAGGCCCGTTCCAGAGCCCAAAATTCCGTTGGAGGTGTATTGCGCTTACGCTTTTCAGGAACTTTTCTCCTTCAATCCCAGACGAAGGAGTTATAATTTCTCCATCTACTTCCACAGTTCCCTGCTGAAAAGGCTCCACTCCCCGGATAATGCGTAGTAGTGTCGACTTTCCACTTCCGCTTCGGCCTGTAATCCCGAGGATTTCGCCATCCTCCACCGTGAGGTCGATATGGTCCAGTACTCTTCTATTTTCGGAATGTACCTCATAATCTTTAACCAGGTTGGAAACTCTGAGCATAATCATACCTCTTAGTGTTGATCGCAAGTTGACGCAGGATCCTGAATCCATTCTGCAGTTCTGCCAATTCCCTGTGGTAATTTGCCTTTTTTGAACTGTTGCATCTTTCGGACCCTTTTGCGCGATTAAAATTTATATTAAAATAGGAGTCAAGTATTATCTTATAACTATTTATTACAATTGGCTGCATGTGATTTGAACCTGAACAGTTCCAAAAATCACTTATAATATTTAGAATTTTCTGAGACTTATCGAACGCTAAAGAAAGCCTGTGCTCCAGAAAAAAGATTTGAAAAAATAAATGTTTTAAAAGAATTGTTAAGTTAAATTAGCTTTTTATTCTCTTAAAAGCAGGCAGCACAGCCGAAATCATCCTTTTCAGGAAGTTCATCTCTTTATGGCTGATACAAGTTCAGCAACCTTTGCAGTAACGTCTTTCACTTCTTCAACAATTGTGCCTGTAACGATCATATCCGCACCTGCAGAAGCACAGAGTTTTGCAGCTTTTGCATCTCTTATCCCGCCGCCAACGATCAGTTTGTTTTCCCCGAGTACTTGCTTGACGGCCCCTATCATCTCAGGATTGACAGGTGTGTCAGCTCCAGATCCGGCTTCGAGGTAGGTATAATGCATGCCCAGGTATTTGCCTGCAAGGGCATAGGCTGCGGCAATTTCGGGTTTCCTTCTGGGAATTAATTTTGCATCCCCTACCCAACCAACAGTCCCCCCGGTTCGACCACAAGGTACGCCATGGAGATTGGTTCAATCTGACTCCTGTATACAAGCGGAGCTCCAAGTACCTGATTTGTGACCACATACCCTATATCTCTTGAGTTCAGGAGGCTCATGAAAAATACGGCATCTGCATAGCTACTGAGTCCGGCTGAACTTCCCGGGAAGAGGATAGTCGGGACATCTACCTTCTGTTTTATCTTTATGACGGTCTCGTCAAGTAGGGTCCCCGAAGCTCCGGTTGAGCCACCTATCATGATGGCATCGGTGTCTCCCTTAACTGCTGCAAGGGCGATTTCAGCAGCTCGTTCAGGAGTTTGGGACGCCGGGTCAATAAGGGTAAGATGAACTTTTCCTTCCTGGTCAATGATTTTTTGGAGGTGTGCTTCCACCTGCAAAAAAGATCATGCTCCTTTGGATTCCTTGGATTTCACACGAAGAACACTGTAGCCGCATTTTCTGCAGCGAGTTGCTCTTACTGCATTCCTTGCATTACATTTCATGCAGATTTTTTTGTTTAATAATCTTTCTTCTGCTTCTGGAAAACGAGCCATTTTTTGTCACCTGCTATTATTTTTTAATATTGATAAGGTATATAGCCCGCATAATGGATGTTAAGGGATATAATGTTTTTCATCAAAAAAATCCGCTTTTTACTGTGTTCGCAGCCTTTTTTTCTTTTGTCTTCAGCATACTTGCAGCTTTTACTGCCCTGCCGACTCAAAGCTTATTTATTGGTTATGTTGTTTATTCCCTGCTCTGTATACTTAAACCAGGACTAAAGACGTAGTTAAGCTGACATTATTAAACTGTGACAGGTCAATATTGAAATTACATGACGCTAAGAATCATTTAAAGCTAAAATTATTAGGTTCGAAGTATATCCCGGAATTAATTCATTCTCTCGTAAATGGTGATTAATGTGGCGATTCATCCTATAGACTACCGGTATGGTACAGCAGAAATGAAACATGTGTGGAGCCAGGAGAACAGACTTATCAAGATCCTGCAGACCGAGGCAGCTCTTGCCCGCGCTGAGGCAGATATGGGTTTGATTCCCGCAGACGCGGCCGAAATTATATTTGAAAGCATTGCTTCAGTAAAAACCGAGAGGGTTGACGAGATTGAAGCTGAGATTCACCACGATATGATGGCTGTGGTCGTTGCTATCTCTGAACAGTGCAGGGATGGTGCAGGGAAATGGGTACATTTCGGAGCCACTTCAAATGATATTCTGGATACGGCAACAGCTCTCCAGATAAAGGATGCAATCGATATACTGGAAGATAAACTCAAAACTCTGCTCAAGATTTTGGTTAACCAGGCAGAAGCTTATAAGCACATGGTTTGTTGCGGAAGGACTCATGGACAGATAGGAGTTCCAACAACTTATGGACTGCGTTTTGCTATCTGGGCATCGGAGATTTCCAGGCATCTGGATCGCCTGTATCAACTTACTCCGAGAGCGACGGTAGGGCAAATGACAGGAGCGGTTGGGACTCAAGCTGCGTTTGGAAAAGCCGGAATTCTTATTCAGAAACTTACCATGCAGCATCTTGGAGTCGGGGCTGTGGATGTTTCCAACCAGATCATTCAGAGGGATAGGCATGCTGAATTTGTAATGTGGATGGCAAATACGGTCACGACTCTAGATAAGATCGGTATAGAAATCAGGACTCTTCAGCGCAGTGAAATTGCCGAGGTTGAGGAGAGTTTTGGGAAAAAGCAGGTAGGCTCATCTACTATGCCTCATAAGCGCAATCCTATAAAGTCCGAGCAGATATGTGGGCTTGCAAGGATCGTAAGGGCTATGATCGAGCCTGAGCTCCTTAATAATACTCTGTGGGATGAAAGGGATCTTACCAACTCCTCCTGTGAACGTGTGGTATTCCCGGAAGCCTGTGTGCTGACTGACCATATCCTTAAGCTTGGGATTAGCGTGCTTGAAAATCTAAGGTTCTATCCTGAAAATATCAGGAGAAATCTGGAATTGCTTAGAGGTTTGAATATGGGAGAGGCTGTAATGATCGAGCTTGCAAAGAGGGGAGTGGGCAGGCAGGAAGCCCATGAACTCGTCCGGACTGCAGCAATGAAAGCTCATGACACAGGGCAGCATTTCAAAAACGTACTTCTGGAAACTCCTGCTGTCGCAAGATATCTAACTGCCACGGATATCGAGAATCTTGTAAATCCGGATAAGTATATAGGAACTGCAGTGGAGCAGGTTGAAGTACTTGCTGTAAAACTTCGTGAGGCTTATAGCCTCTAACCTTTTCCTTTTTCACCATGAATATTTTCGGCGCAGAAGTCTGTGCATAAGGGAAGCTTTGTATAAAAATGTGGAAGCTGTGAACGATTACCCTATTAAGCACACGATTAAATCTCAATATTTATATAAAGTTGTTTATACAATCTGTGTCTATATGTTCACAGCCGTTCAAAACTATTTTTTGTTAAATTCCGTCTATTTCTCTGGCTACGCAAAATTTCATTTATTCTTGCATATTTCCTTCGGGCTCCCGGGTATCAGTTTTTCCGGACCAGAAGTCTTTAGTGTACTTCTCATGCCTGCTGCTGCGGTTTGAAAACCTCAAGGTTTTCCCAGTTAAATTTCTCAGGAGGACAGGCTCTTATGCATTTCTGGCAGTGAGCACCTTCACAGAGATCGGTGCTTATCATAACTCTGTTTTCTTCATCAATTGTTATGGCATCATTTGGGCAAACTTTGATACACTTTTTGCACTCAGGGCAATCTACAACCATGGTCAAATATGTCCCGACTCTTTCCAGGACATAGAGTCCTTCTTCTCCGAGAACCGGAATATCTCTCTCTACACGTTTCTCGATAACAGGGTTATCTATAGGATCATCGAGATTTGGCAAACCTTTCTTTTTGAGATACTTTTTAAACATTTTAAAGGGCATACCCTCTTCCCAATATGCAAGTTCAAGAATATATGCATCAGCGAATTCCGGGGCAGTCGCAAACATGATGTGGGTGCCTATGATCTTGTTTGCAATGGCCTGAAGTTCCCAGAGCCTCTCCTCGGAAAGCAAGATTTCTTTTGCTACGATCAGAGATGTATTCCCAATCTGACAGATCTTTCCTGTGGCATAAGGAATCAACCCTATTTTCTGGGCTTTTACCGCATCCATATAGGTTCCGGCAGCTCCTGCCATGTAAGCTGTGTCTATATCTTCCATTTGAATGCCTGCAGCTGAACAGAGGGTGATGTGCCCTGCCCTGATGGCTCCGATGGCTTTTCCAGCTTCATGCATGTCTTTTTCCGTAAATTTGATATTATTCTGCAGGTGAATTGTCCCATCCGGTGTTTTGATCTTTGGGAGTTCCGCAAGACCATGTCCGAGGGCTTTTTCTAGCAGGGCTATAACCCCTGTACCTGTAATTCCGTTTGCTTTTATTTGCCCTTTCTCAAGCACGTTCCCAGTAGCCGGATCCACAAGGTCCCCTGAGACTGCTTTCATCTCCTCGTTGAGCACATAGTTTCTCAAGGCCCCATCCTCAAATTCAAAGTCCGAGATGGTGAAGGGAGATGCAAGTTTTCCTTGCTTTATCTGTTGTCCTTCAAGAGCCGGCCCGGCGGCTGCAGATCCCGTATAGATGACATCTTTCACTTTGAGGGCCATCTCGGCATTTGTCCCGTAGTCCGTTGCAATCGATATTTCGTCGCTGTCAAGCATTCCAGATTTGATTATCAAAGCAAGGGCATCGGCTCCCACTTCGTGTTTTATTGCCGGGGGGACCCTCACTTCACAGTCAAATTCTTCAAGTCCGGGAATTTCTTTGCTAGAAACAATCCTTGCATTTCTGTTCTGTTCCTTTATATCGTATTTCTGCTTCTTTCGCTCCCCTGCATAAGCAAGGTCTTCAATGGAAATCCCCTGAAAGATGGACAACTGAATGGGGTTTCCACATATTGAAAGTCTTTTCAGTTCGTCTCTTTCCACACCCAGAGTCTCGAAAAGGTTCTTTACAGCATTCACGGAAAGCCCATGTGCAAGATCCTGTCCGTAGTGGATTGCGAAGTCCATGTGGTCCATCACGTTCGCACCGGGAAGGGGTTCCTTAAAGTTATTACAGTTCTTTTGATTTCTCCAGTATCAAGGTCAATTTTCTGAGCTCGATATCCACTTGTTCCCAGGTCAATTGCAACTCCGTATCTCATACAAATTCCCCTACTTTTTCTTATTTTGTCGGCTATTTTTTACATTATTTCGCTTCTTGAGGTTTTACGTATTTTACTATTTTGAAAAATAATGTATAAATAAATAGAGTACTCTAATTTATTCTTTAAATATAATTAATAGTAAATAATTATATTTGAATCACTTTTTGATCTCCCAGTAGCCTCTGAAAACCCCTTCTTAAGGTACCCCGGCTGATAAAGACTTACTGGAAAAGGCTTGTCCTGCCTGTTTTTTTCATTTTTTACCCGGCAGCTTGAACCTTTAGATCTCCCTGCCAAAATGCATATCGGGAGGGATAGTTTTATAAATTACAAGTGTCTTTGTATAGCTGATGAGCTAGTCCGGGTAGCCCGGCGTTACCTGTAACCCGAAATCGCCGATATGCGGGGGACGAAGCCAAAGGAAGATGCGTCAAAGAAATTCCAGCCTGGAGTCTCAACTGAGAAGCCTCGTCCTGCTTGGATAGTGCAGGTGTGCGGGCTTGCTGGAGAACAGGTCCTCATACCCTAACTGCGGAAACCGGTCGAGGCCCGGAAGGGAGCAGACTTACTGTGGGCAACTGTCGCTTGCGGGGCCGCGGGGTGGAGAAGAGGCTTCAGTCTCCTGAAATCTCCACGATGCACCAACCTTAGGCGTGCTCATCGCTTAACACTTTAAAGGGCTTCGTTTTATAATATAACTGTATAACTGTTATACTTCTGACAAAACAGTTTATGTGAGATGCTTTCCCTGGAAAAGGTTAAATATATGAAATGCGTTTAAGGGAACGCGCTCCTTAAAGTCCTTTGTGACGAGATAGCCAAGCCCGGTATGGCGCGGGATTGCTAATCCCGTGATGCCCCGCATCCCGGGGGTTCGAGTCCCCCTCTCGTCGTTTCTTTTATCAAAAGTTTCTGTTTATATTTATTACCTTTATTTTAAATCCTCACATCTGTTTTGTAGTTACTATGCACAAATTTTAACTACTATTCTACTTTGCATTTTTTAAGTCAATAATCTCAAACCGTATTCCAACAGATTGCTTATTTTATTGATAGATTACCTTTTTTGAATGATATCTCTCTTTTGAATATTCCTCTTGCTTGGTCAAAACCAACATTTTCTAGCAATCGTCTGTAAAATAACATTTATATTATTTAATTATTAAATCTATTTTGATGGCATCGCATCTTCTAACCGACCTTCTGATAATATTCGGACTTTCTATCCCTGTAGTTTTTACTTTTTCAAAGCTGAAAATAGCCCCACTCATTGGCTTTTTGCTTGCAGGTATTCTTGCCGGACCTTTTGGCTTTGGACTGATTCGAGAAGTAGAAAGCATCGATCTTTTGGCTGAAATAGGAGTTGTGCTTCTGCTTTTCACTATAGGTATGGAGTTCTCACTACGTGACCTCTTACAGCTTCGCAGGATTGTATTTTTCGGAGGCGGATTGCAGCTTTCTATAACTACAAGTATTGTTGCTTTCATATTTTTCTGGCTTGGCAATTCCAAAGAATCTTCAATTTTCTTTGGACTTTTAGTGGCATTAAGCAGCACTGCAATTGTCCTTAAACTGTTACAAGAAAGAGGAGAAATGTATAGTCTTCACGGGCGAACTTCTTTAGGGATACTGATTTTTCAGGATATAGCCGCAGTGATAATTATTCTTTTGATCCCGGTCCTTGCAGGCATCCCGGGAACAGATAAGTCCTTTTTAGAGCTTATCCTTCAGGGGTTGGGCTCATCCTGTTTACTTTTCTAAGTGCCAGGTACATAGTTCCTTTGATTATGTACCAGGTGGCAAAGACACGGAATGATGAACTTTTTCTCCTGAGTGTTGTAGCGATAGGGCTTTCTGTTGCCTGGCTGACTTCTATGGTTGGCCTGTCTCTGGCGCTCGGAGCTTTTCTTGCAGGCCTTATTATCTCGGAGTCTGAGTATTCGGTTCAAGCTCTCGGAAATTTGATCCCTTTCAGGGACATGTTCATGAGTATTTTTTTCATATCAATAGGGATGTTGCTTGATCTTGACGTACTAAAGGAACATCTCCTTCTAATCCTGACTGCTACCCTGACTGTGCTATTCCTAAAACTCCTGGCAAATAGTTTGAGCACTTTTCTTATAGGCTTTCCATTGCATACAATTATCCTGGTTGGTTTTTCTCTCTCACAGGTAGGGGAGTTTTCACTTATTCTTGCAAAAGTAGGTTTTACAAGTGGATTGATGTCCTCTATCATGTATCAAGAATTTCTAGATATAGCTGTGCTTTCTATGGTACTCACTCCTCTTTTTATGAGTATAGGGTATCGAACCACAGCTTCTGCTGAGTTGCTACCTTTTCCTTCAATATTGAAACATGGCTGGTACAGTAAATCTAAAGAAAATGGATCTGAAGAGAAACCTGAAAATCATGTGATTATAGTAGGATTTGGGATAAACGGTAAAAATGTCGTAACTGCTGCAAAGGCAACTTCAATCTCATATATAGTAATTGAAATGAATCCTGAAGTCGTACGGAAAGAGAAAATGAGAGGAGAACTCATTTTTTATGGGGATGCTGCTCAGAAGGCTGTTCTGGAACATGCAGGTATCCAAACTGCGAAATCAATTGTTGTGACTGCAGGCGATCCTGCCAGCTCCAAAAGAATAATTGAAGCTGCTCGAAGATTAAACCCTGATATCCATATACTTGCAAGAACACATTTCCTGAGTGAATTAGATAAGTTTTATGCTTTTGGGGCAAATGAGGTAATTGCTGATGAATTTGAAAGCTCAATAGAACTCTTCACAAGGGTACTTCACAAATACTTAGTTCCTAGCGGTGAAATTAATTCTTTGGGTTCAACCCTACGTGCCAACCACTACAAAATGCTCCGAAGTCCAGACATTCCCAGGAAGAAATTCTGCGATCTGGCTCTTGACTTCGCAGATGTGGAAATCCGGAGTATCAGGGTCGGGAAGCTTTCCAAAGCCACAGGCATGACCCTTGGCGAACTTAATCTCCGCAAGAACTATGAAGTGTCTGCACTTGCAATTTCACGTCATCATAAAATCATCTCCGGGCTACAGGCTGAGACTGAGATTTTCGCAGATGATCTCCTGCTCATAATCAGTCCACCGGAAAAAATTGGTGAGGTTAGAAAGCTTTTTGAGGATAGTGTGGAATAATATTCCATTTTTCTCGCTATTGTTTATCAATAAAAAGCAGTTGGCTTTATTGGTGAATATTTATTTATATCAATAATAAGTAAATTCTTAGCACTAAAGTTTTAAACTTTTATGGGGCACAGAATTACTTTAATATCCACTAGTGAGAAATTAAAATTTTTAATAGATTTCATTTATAATTTCTTCAAATATTTTTATTTGTATATTTACTTCAAGCAGTTTTTATAAATCTGGTGGAAAATTTTATGATGCGTGATATTAAAGAAACTTTTCTGGAAGTTGTCCAGGCCGTACTCCCTCTAACACTGGCAATATCACTGATCATGCTGGTGTTCATCGGTTCAAACATAGGAAATCTTATATCCTTTTTGGCCGGTGCCATCTTGGTCACATTCGGAATGACTTTCTTTTTAGTGGGAGTTAAGCTGAGTATGCTCCCAATAGGTGAGGCTATTGGTGCTGATCTACCAAAGCATAACTCTTTGGCATTTATTGTAGTAGTAGTTTTCTTATTTTCATTTCTAACGACCATAGCGGAACCGAATGTAAGAGTTTTAATTAACATGGTTGATTTAGCTTTTCAGGGCGATATAAATAGCAATGTACTGATTATTTCAATAGCTTTTGGAGTGGGTTTTCTGATGGTTATTTCTATTTTCAGGATAATATACGGGACCCCTATCAAATATCTATTTTTTATAAGTTATTTTATTATACTCGCACTGTCCTTTTTCGTACCTGGTGAATACCTGGGAATTTCGTTTGATTCCGGGAGTGTGACCACGGGACCTATGATTGTACCTGTGGTTATGGCTCTTGGAATAGGAGTAGCTTCAGTATTGCAAGATAAATCTGAAATTGATGGATTCGGGCTCGTAGGCTTTGCTACGATAGGCCCTATACTCAGCATAATGCTAATGGGGGCTCTGTCTTCATGAGCAATGGAATACTATCCATATTTTTTGAAGTTATTCAGTCGCTTGTCCCCCTTGCCATCTTTTTCACGGTATTTCAGAAACTGTATTTAAAATTACCTTCTTCACAATTAATAAAGTTTTATATCGGGCTAATTTTCACCCTCTTTGGGATGACATTGTTTCTTCATGGTGTTTATAGTGGCTTTCAACCTGTAGGCCAGGAAATAGGTGAATTTTTTGGTAGTTCTGACAAACAAACATTTCTGCTGCCGATAAGTTTCATTCTTGGCGTTCTCTCCACTTTTGCAGAACCCTCTGTAAGAGTATTATGTTACCAAGTTGAGACATCTTCGAATGGCTCTATAAGGGCTAACCTTATGCTCTATACGCTTTCCTTTGCAGTTGGTATATTGGTTGTCATTGCAATGGTAAAAATAATTTATGGAATCCCTTTCTTGTATATTATAATTCCAGCCTTTCTTTTTGTCCTTGTACTATTATGGCTTTGCGACAAAGACTTTATAGGTGTTTCATTCGATGCAGGTGGTGTTGCAACAGGTCCGATGGCTGTGACATTTCTCATGTCAATGGCTGTCGGTGTAGCGTCTGTGCAGGAAGGTGGAAATGCAGCTATAGATGGCTTCGGCCTGATTTCTATGATAGCATTAGCGCCCATTATTTTTGTTATGCTTCTAGGTGTTTATATAAGATTTAACGGAGGTAGAAATGATGTCCGATGAGAGGGACTTTGTATTACTAGTAACAATTGTAAAAAAAGGCTGGGGCGACGAGGTGATCAAGGCTTCGAGAAAAGCCGGTGCTCACGGTGGAACAATATTATTCGGCCGCGGCGTAGGAATTCATGAGAATAAAAGTATTCTTGGCTTAATGGTTGAACCAGAGAAGGAAATTGTCCTTACAATAGCCGAATCGAGTCTTGAAGACAATATTCGGAATAGTATTATTAAGGCTATAAACCTTGACGAACCGGGGACAGGCATAGGGTTTGTAATTTCTCTGGATAAAGTTTTTGGTATTTGCCATCCGTTTTATGAAATGCTGCGCTCTCAGAAATAAAAATGTTTGAAGTTTTTCTTGATATTCCTGCGCAGACCTTTCTGAGCCTGGCGGACGACATCACTTACTCCAGGGTCAAAGAGAGTCTTGGTAAGCTTGCTCTCGATCCGGTTCCACAAAGAGCAAAAAGAGTAATTGAGAGCAAGGAAAAACTTTTTAGGCTGCGATCCAGACATTTAAGACTGCTTTATAGAATTAATTATGAAAACCAAACCTTAATAGTTATAACAATTGAGCCTTTAAATCGTGTGTACCTTTGAAGAAAGCAGGTTTTTCCTGAATTTATCCCAAACCTATTTTAGTCTTAAATATTGGATTTTTCGGTTGTATATAAATCTGATGGTCCATCTTTATCCGATTGATGTTTTGACACACCTAAATTTCAATAGTTCCCTTAAAGTCCACTTTGATTCAATAATCCCTGCCTCTCTTGCCGGTGTATTTTTACATTCAACCCCTCTTTCATCTTTGTACCTTAATCCTCCATGACCTCTACAGAAGTTAAAATGTGTACAATATAACTTCATTTGATACTCTAACCATTCTTTCATTTTTGAAAACCCTATTGTTTTCCTTGAAACTCTGTTGTTATCCTGTCTAAAAGTCAGGTTTTGTCTTTCAAGTAAAGTTGTTGAGATTTCGCTTTGATCAATATCTTCTCCAAAGATGATCTTCTTCTCTACTTTCTCAAGTACCCCATTTTTTCTTGTTTTGACTACCTGTGCATACCTTAAATCATCAGAGGGAACGATTTTTGTTTTCTTTGGTCTTCCTTTTTTCCCAGTTCTTGGAAACTCGCTCAAAACTCCAAATTGTTTCAAAAGAGCTTCTCTATAAAAGTTCAACCCATCTGTGACAAAAACAGGAATTTTATCCGAAAGACGTTTATTAACTAATTCAACCAACTTGTCTGCAACATACTGTTTTCTTGGACCTATTAAAAAGTAAAGTATTAGCCTGCAACCTGGTACAAAAGCTACCCACATCCATGGCCCATCATCTTCGTAATCTTTCATCCGTGGAACTCTTTTTTTGGATTATTACCCACAGTTCGTCCATTTCTATCTTTGGAACATCCAGGTTCTTCATCATAACATCATTTACTTTATCGCATTGTTCAGATGCGCGAACTAACCATCGCTTTATACTGGCAGGTTGTACCTCTAAAACATCGGAAATGGCTTCAATGCTCATACCTTTCATAGACATTTTTAGAGCTAAATCGATAGTTTTCTCATCTTTGCGAAGATCATGATAAAAAGTGTCTGTATGGTCACAAAAAGCTTTGCCGCAATGACGGCAAAGATATCTTCTTGTTTTTTCTCCACGGCTTATGTAAGTTCCATTTCCAATAACATTGCCTTGATCACTAAGACCATAGAGCTCACAGTCTTTGTTCGGACAGGAAACGTTAGTAAATTGTGGTGTTGGACCTCTTTTCCCCATAAGATATACATATAATTTATAATATATAATACCAATCGAATACAAATTGACCATCATAAATCTTCTCTATTATAAAATGAAAATCACACTAACTTTATAAAAGGTAGCGGATAAAAATATGTTTATAACTATATTTGCCAAATTACCTACAGAGTACAATAACAACAAACCAGAAAAAGTATCATGAGGCAAACACAAAATACAATCTCCACGCATCTTAAAAAATTATCTATCATAATTTTAATGATTTGCTCTACTGATATAAATTTTTTTCTAAGTGTCGTTTTATTCATATAAGAAACATCAGAAACAGGATGAAACCTTCAAATTCTGATCTGAAACTTTGATTTTTAAATTTCTATCCACAGTTGTTGGCACTATACTTTATATCAGATTCTCAGGCGTTTACTGGAATGAATTTATAAAATTATTTAAAGATCCCTTAGCATATTTATATTTAGGACTTACGCACTTCAGATTCAAAATCAAGCACATTAACCATCATATTTAGAATTTGAATTTCAGAAAGTTGTAAGCCTACAACAGTTGATTTGGTACTTCAAGTGCGTAAGTCCTAATATTTTCTAGCCCATTTTCCAATACAGCCGATGTATTCGTCATAGTTTTTATATTTTCTTACTTTTCTTTCATCTCTTCCTGCATCAGCCCTTATTCTTTTACCCTCACTCAGTTCCAACAACTTTAAATAAGGTATCCATCTATTTACTTTATGTAAACTAACTATTACATTATGTCCATATAACTTAACAATATGTTTATAAGTCCATACAGGGGCTTTGAATTAATGATCTACATTAAAATACTGTACTTATGGAGGTTCTGCAGATGAAGCGGAAGCAATTCAGAATAATTTCGTTCATGATTGTGATGATCATGGGAGCTGTTGTAGGTTTTTCGGTTTCGATAGGATATCCACTACTTGCCATAGGTGCTGTCCTTGCAGGTATGGCTGTCATATACCTTTCCAAAAACAGGCTGGAAGGGGTTGTTGAAGACGAAAGGATACGTCAGGTAGGTCAGAAAGCTTCCTGGGTTACTCTCCAGTTTATAGCCCTCAGCTTTGCTCTTGGAGGAGCAGTCCTGATATCGATGAGGGAAACCTACCCTGCCTACGTTGACCTTGGTTTTTTCATGGCGTATGCAAGCTGTATAGTGCTTGTAATTCATTCTCTTTTTTATATGTATTACAACAGAGAATATGGGGGCTGAAGAGGAAGCCGTTTCTCTCTTCGGGATAAATGCAAAATTTTAGTTTAACGGACAGATCATAAGCCAGTTTTATACAAAGGTGAGGTTAACCAATGAATAGGTTTAATGCTTTCCAGACAAAAAGAGATATACAATTCCATGCATCCCCCTCCATTTTTCACTCCTGCATTTTGCTTTCGCAGGGATCTTTCTTATCCATGTGGGATTTATATCCTCAGTATACGTCTCCTGGCTGTCACCTGGCTTATCTAAGCTGTGGAATTTTTTAGTGTACACCTTTATTTCGCATCTACTTCAATAAAAAGTACGGAGCTGGAGATGAAGAATAATATTAAAGTTTACAGGGCAATGCATGACTTTACTCAGGAGAGCCTTGCTGAAAAAGTGGGAGTGACAAGACAAACTATACATGCGATTGAAAAGGGAAAATATGATCCTTCTCTTGAGCTTTCATTCAAGCTTTCCAGGCTTTTTGGAGTCCTGATTGAGGATATTTTCATCTATGAAGACAGAGAAACCTGATATACCTTGAAGAAAAAAATGATTTCCTTTGTCCCATCTTATTAAAAGCCGGTTTCATAATATTTTCCAGCTAAACTTAGTTTTCCTAAATTCTCTAACATACATAAACCTGAAGAAACAATCTCATATAATTATTTTTATTTCCGGGAAAACGAGATCCTGAGAAATATACAGGCTTTCGGGTGAGTAAGCTAATAGCTAATTTTCCTTCCAGGGATTTACGGCGTGGAATTCCTAAAATCAACTTTAGTTTCTAAATATATTTATAAGAAATGAAAGGGTAGTTACAATTAACGGACATCTGCGGATATAAAGATAGATTATGTCAGCAAGATGACAGATGTATAAGCAAGTCACAAAGAAAATAAACAGGAGGAAAATGCATGATGCAATCCTTTATAGTTGAACATTATCTCAACAAGGATATAGATGTTTACTGTGGTGGGCCTGATGTCTTTAGGGGAACTGTAGAAGCCTGTGCCGATAACGTCCTCACGCTCAATAATGACGGGAAACTTACCCATATAGCCATCGATAAAATAATAGCCCTCTGGTCTCAATAAGCTCAGAACTTTATATTTCAAAATCATATCTTATATTATAGGAAAAATTAGAGTAGGGACAGATCTTGATGATCTTTTCCTAAATCTAATTTAAGTTGGATAACGCTCCAAACAGCTGGATTGGGATTTTTATTTCCCGTAAGGATAAGCAGGATCAGGCAGAGATAGACAAAAATCTTACAGACATGTGAGAAAACTGATATTGCTTGAGTCTTAAATGGCGTAAAACAAAGTAAAAAATTTATTTTTACCTGAAAAAGCCCTTATAGCGGGAAAAAAGCTGATTCAAACCAGCAGGATCAGATTCAATACGTGAGAGAATACTGAGGTGTAAAGAAATGCAGTCTTTTATAGTGGAACACCATCTTGGCGAAGTTATAGATGTTTATTGTGGGGGCCCTGATATTTTTAATGGAAAGGTGGCAGCCTGCGCAGACAATGTGCTCACTCTTGAGCAGAATGGAAAATACACGCACATAGCAATTGATAAGATCATAGCTTTGTGGCGCTCTTAATATATGCAGACAGTTTTCGAATAAAAATGTGTATTGAATAATGGAAAAGCTCCGAAGCTTTAATACTTCGTCCTTTTCCAGCAGTTTTTGAGTTCGCAAAAAGCCGAAACCACTCTATAATATCTGTTTTATATATCCTGATTAATCTTCTGTTCTCGTGGCTTATGTTCTCCTGCAGCTTTTAGCATTGGAAGCGATAAACTCTCTCATCAGTTTTGCCCCGAGCATGGCTGTTTGCCCGGAATCATATTCAGGGGCGATTTCTACAATATCAAAAGCCATTGAGAAGGGAGCAAGAGTCCTTACTGCAGTTCTTACATCCCGCGCACTCAGGCCGAAAGGTTCCGGCGTGCCGAGCCCAGGGGCGTAAGCCGGGTCTATGGCGTCCATATCAAGAGAAAGGTATATCTGGTCGCAGTCCAGCCACTCAAGGGCTTCTTTGAGAACCTCTACCATACCCATGGATTCTACATCATCGGCTGTATAATACTTCAGGTTATTTTCCCTGGCAAAAACCCACTCTTCTTCCGGGCCGCTTCTAATCCCTATAGAAACCAGATTTTTTGTAACCTGATTGAGAATATTCCGGGATACGCAGGCATGGTTATGCTTGAATCCCCTGTACTCTTCCCTGAGGTCAAAATGGGCATCAAGAACAAGGACCCCGAAATCCTCTCCTGCGAATTCGGCACAGGCTTTTACCAGAGCATATGTCAGGGAATGCTCCCCTCCAAGCATAATGGGAAGTTTTTCTTCGTTAAGGAGCTCTTTTGCAGCATCATAAAGGCTCTGCAAGGTCTCATCAACCGAAGCTGAAGTCTCCAGGTTTCCGGCATCATAGATTGGAAGATCAACAAGATCGATGTCAAAAGTCGGGTTATAACTTTCAAAATTTGCAGAGGCCTGTCTCATCGCATCCGGAGCCCAGCGGCTGCCTGCCCTGTAAGAAGATGTGTTGTCAAAAGGCACGCCGAAGATAACATAACGTGCAGATTCATAGTCTGCGAGAGCATCTATAAAGGAATTGGGTAAAAACATACTCTAACCTGATATGAAATTATTTACTTAAAAAAGAATGACTCAGGCTATTAACCTGAGTTTTCGCCTTATTTTCGGAAATTTATGTCCGTATATCGAGTTTAATCTTGCCAAGAGCTGTGATGTAAGAAACCTCTTCACCCTCTTTGACCCTGTCCTTATACTCATCAGGAATTACGATTTCAAAGGTTGCATAATCTCCCATGTCCATAAGCTGGGCAATATTACCGGCAATTGAGATTATCTGTGCACTCTTTCTTTCCACAATCGGAACATAGATTTTAGTTGCGACTGAACCTATGTAAGAGCGCTTCTGTCCATCAAAGAGGCCAATAACCTCTATCCTTGCCTTTGCAGCTCCGTGTTTCCCGGGTTTGGACTTGGTAATGCTTTTTATGACGCATGCTTCGTCATCAATGATTACGTATTTCCCTTCTTTGAGCTCCTTTACTTCTACCTGCTGTTTCATAGAGATTCTCCCATAAGTTTTAAAGTATTTATATATAAATTGTAAACGTCATTCCGGATTAACCGGAAAATTTTCCGCGGCTTCGGTGAAATAGTATAAGAAGGCTTTCCTGATTTTTAAGCCTGTCTCCTATTTATCCATACATTGATTAACTGTCCTGTATGGCAAAACTGAAAAATGTTCTTAATTTGGGGGTGCCTGCAGAACCTATCTACAGGTCGAGAACTAATACGATTAATTATCCTTGACTATATAACGCTTATGCGAGATTTTGCGTCTTTATACCGGATTTCAGGGAAAAATGCCTGAAATATCCAGAAAAAAATCCATGAGCTAAAGGAAATATTGGATTTCATAGAGAAAATGCTTTACTCTATAAGATTTCTATTTTCGATGTGGAGTTAGTGATACAGTAAAAGCTCCTGGAATTCTTTTCTGTTTTTTCTTTAACAGCTGAGCTCAAGTTCCTTCAACTTCTCTAACAGGGGCACCCCTTCTTCATTCCAGCCACGGTAATGATAATATTCCTGAATCGCGGCTTCAAACTCCTTTCCGGGAAGCCCGTATCCTTCGTTTTCTTCCTCATTTCCAAACAGCCTTTCCGGAAGTGTATCGTCTTTCCGGGTGAAACCTGCTTTCAGATTATAAGTTCTTTCAAGGTTATAGATTCTTTCTCCTATTTTCAGGAGTTCCGCAGGCGATATTTCCATACCTGTAGCCGAAAGCAAAAGAGCTGAACAGAGTTCTTCATTGAGGGCAAAGACCGAGAACGGGCAGAACACAAGAGAATCCAGTACTGCAGCTATGTTTTCAAAGACCTGGAGGATACCTGCTTTTCCTTTAAGGCTCAGGCGGTCAAGACTAACGGGCTTTCCAAGAATCTCGGGCCCAACCATGAAAGCAGTCAGGTAATCTCCGCCGTGGCTGGATGTAGTATAAGCCAGGGCCTGCCCCCTGATCCCTCTCGGGTCAAAGCCTCCAAGTTCGAGACCCTTTACATCCATGCTCAGCTCTTCTCTCCCCTGCCTGAAAGATATTTCCTGGCTCCATTTCCGGGTTTGCCTCCTCCTTCAATTTCTGAGCCTTCCCCAATTTCCAAAAGCAAAGACTCCAGCTCATAAGCTTCGATTATCTCGGATTTGAGTTCTGCGCACGCGCCAATAATCGAACCTGCAGAAATAGGGTCAATCCCATAGTCCTTGCATATCCTGTCAGCATTGAGTACTGAAGCAAACTCAGGGTTCTCAAGGTTAAACCCGAAAGCCCAGAGGGAATCATAGTCAGGCAAAATCTGCCCTGTCTTTTTAATTCTCTTTTTGCAGCCCAGCGGACAGGCAGGACAGCTCTCCTTTTCAAGATCAAAAGTGGCTTTGATACGTTCTCCTGAAAACAGATTTGCAAAAGAAGTTCCTCTTCCGGAAAAGTTCCTGCTTGGAATGAGATTCATGTAATCCAGCAGTTTTACAAGCGCAGATGTACCGTAGTTTTGAAGTCCTTTGGAAAGCATAGGGCTTGCGTCGAAAAGCTTCAATATTTTTGTATTAAGTTCTCCGAATCTCTCAGGATTCGAAGGTAGAAGTTCTTTTTCTCCTTTCACAACCACAGCCTTCAGCATCTTTGAGCCTGCAACCGCCCCCAACCCTCCTCTCCCACTGTGGATGGAATCAATGACAAAAGATGAAATCAGAACCTGTTTTTCTCCTGCCCTGCCTATGCAGGCTATGCTTCCTCTGCTCTTGAGAATTTCAGTACAAGTTCTGACATTCTTTCCCCAGAGCCCTTCTGCAGGCACAATTTCGACGCCTCCTTCCCTAACCTCTACATAAGAAGGTTTTTTTGCTTTTCCTGTAATAATCAGAGCATCAATCTCAGTTTTCTTCAGTTCTCTCCCGAAGCCTCCGCTTGCGTTCCAGCTGAATATTGTGCCTGTCAGAGGAGACTTTGATGTAAGAACTGCTCCTGAAGCCATAGGTGCAAGGCCTGTAAGCAGCCCGGACGTGAAGATCAGAGGATTCTCGGGACCAAGAGGATCAATATCAGGATATGCAAGCCTGGAGAGCAATTTTACCCCAAGTCCTCTACCACCGAGATAACTGCGGATTAACTTTTCATCAGTCTTGATAACATTAACTGATTCGGAGCTAAGGTCTAAGTATACTGTTTTTCCTGTCCAGCCAGCCATATTAATTCCTCTATTCCTTATCTCATTCCTTTTTACTTCTGCTTCTTGATTCTGTTCTTACTTCTGGATAGATAACCATGGATAAGACCATAATAGTTAACACTAGCGTTTTTATTCAATAATCTGAGGATGAGAACTATGGCCTTAATAGCAATTAATCCCATAAACGCCGTAGATATGCAAAATTAAATTACCAAATAAATCAAAAAAGAAAAAAATCAATGAATAAAAGTAGAGAATGTTATTGATTTTTCTTTATCGCTTCCTGACGGCTGTAGACTCAATCCTCACTCTTAATTTACTTCTATCTGGTCGATAATTTCATTTGCTTTCCTGACCATGTAATCTGCTTCATCAGCCGAAACCTGCTCACATAGCTTCATTTTTTCAATGAAATGAATGAAGGAATTAAGCATGGAAACAGTTTCTTTATTCTCACCCTTTTCGTAGTAACATTTCGAAGTATCAAGCAGATCTGCCAGGCCTGTTTTTGTTTTTACGTTACACCGGTACGTAATTTCCACATACTCCTTAAGAGCCTGTATCCTGTCCAGAGGCTTTAACTCGGAAGAACAATTGCCAAGAGGCTGAGTTCCATTCTCACATTCCTCGTCCTCGTCCGTGCAGTTGTCATCCAGAGGCGGCACTTCAGCCGAAGCAAGAGTAAACATATAGATATCGGGGTTTCCATTGCGAGAATCACTCCACACTATTCTGTCCTCATAGATTACAGGATAATCCGCTGACCAGCTGGTGGAGATTTGAGTTTCAGTATCAGTAGAGAGATTGTACATGTAAATATCCCCCCTAACTCTCCTACATTGAGATTTCGATTCTCATACCACACTATCCGGTCTTCATAGATAGCAGGAGCATGTTTATCTCCATCCTCTCTGGCAGTTATTCGAGTTTCAGTGGAAGTAGAGAGATTGTACATGTAGATATCCCACCCTCCAAGACGACGCTGATCTGTCCATACTATCCTGTCTCTGTAGATAGCAGGCTCTCCTTGGTATGACCCATCGGTAGTGATCTGAGTTTCCCTGGAAGTGGAAAGATCATACATATAAATATCGGAGTTTATGTTGTAATCGTCACCGTTGCGCCAGTCTTCCCATACTATCATGTCCCCGTAGATTTTAGGTGACTGCTGATTTGATCCATTGGTGGTGATTTGAGTCTCCTTATGAGTTGAGAGATCATACATGTAAATATCGTTGTTTGGATAGCCATTGCGTTGATCTAACCATACTACCCTGTCTCCGTAGATAGAAGGATCAAATTGATCGGAGTTGTTGGTAGTGATCTGAGTCTCTCTGGATGTGGAAAGGTTATACATGTAAATATCCCAGTTTCCATTGCGGTCATCTGTCCATACAATCCTGTCCCCATAGATATCGGGATTCACCTGACATGACTTATTGGTAGTTATTTGGGTTTCCGTAGAAGTTGAGATATTATACATGTAAATATCCCCGTTTATGAAGTCATGCTGGTTTCCATTACGCCAATCTCTCCAAACTATCCTGTCCCCATAGATAGCAGGATATTCTTGCTCGGCTTTACTGGTAGTTATTCGGGTTTCTGTACCCTGTGCCAGCTGTTCTTCTTCAACGGTGGTAATCCGGGTTTCTTTGGCAGTTGAGAGGTCGTACATATAGATGTCCGACATATCATTGTAAGTTATAGCATTTCGTTCATCTGTCCAGACTACTCTGTTCCCATAAATCGCAGGATCGCCCTGACTTGATTCATTGGTAGTAATTTGAGTTTCCCTGGAAGTCGAGAGGTCGTACATGTAAATATCACGGTTCCAGTAGCCGGGGGCGGCTTTACGTCCGTCTTCCCATACTATCCTGTTACCATAGATGGCAGGATTATTTGAATCTGCATCATATTCGCCTATAACCTGTTCAGTGGAAGTAGAGAGGTCATACAGCTTGATAAGGTAGTTTCCTGTTACGGTCTCAGCCGAAGAAACAACCCGATCTCCGTAAATGAAGGGAGCATGATTCAAATCCCCTGCTTCACCAGATCCGTGATCAGAGCCCCAGAAATAACTTGTAATCCGGGTTTCGGTAGAAGTCGAAATGTTATACATGTAGAGAGTTCCATCTTCAACCCAGACGATCCTGTCAGCGTAAATATCAGGATTGCTCTGATCTGATAAATTGTGTGTTATCTGGGTCTCAGTGGAAGTGGAAATGTCGTACATGTAAATATCCTGGTTTCCATTACGGGAATCCTGCCACACGATCTTATCACTGTAGATAGCAGGATTTGATCCATTAGTGGTGATCCGAGTTTCCGTCTGACTGGAAATATCATACATTTGAATATCCCAGTTTCCACTGCTATTATCCTGCCATACTATCCTGTCCCCATAGATATCGGGATTTTGCTGCTCGGTTTCATCGTTTGTGATCTGGATTTCAGTGGAAGTAGAAATATTGTACATTTGAATATCCCAATTTCCATTGCTATCATCCTGCCACACTATCCGGTCTTCGTAGATAACTGAGTTTCTTTCCGAACCTGCAGTTGCGTTCCCTATGGTCATCAGAAATATAACAAGAAGTATTCCAAAACAAACTGCCGTTCTTTTATTAACTTTCATCTAACTTACCCCTCAATATAAAATGAAATTTTTAATCCAGAATCTCTTTGTTCCTAAACCCAGTTGTTTCAATATTTGATTATTGAACTCTAAATTTGAGGAAAGATCCGTTTGTAATCAAATCAATATTCGAGGCTGTAGTTTTCAATTTAGAGATAAATTTAGGGACTGCACTCTTCAAGCTTTGTGATTTTTAGTCTGTATTAAGCACTGAGGTATGGAGACGACTTATGAAATTTACATAAAAACAAGTCGATATATTTACTTGCCCCAAAAACCCGAATAGGAAGGATGAATGTTCAATCCCTACTTTAAAAGATATCTTCAAAAAGAATATAGTTATTTCTATTTGAATTAAAATAGAATGATTTATTACATAGTACATCTGAAAATTAGAAAAATCAATGTGAAGTGATATTTTGGTATTGTTAATTAATTATAGCTATCTCTTTATTTCTATGTTTCATCAATAGAAGAACAGAGTACTTTAACATTTCAAGACTCTTCGTATAACATTTTGTCTTTCGTCTCAACCTTGCCAGAAAGTGCCTCAATATGCCGTTATATCCTTCAATTGTATACGTTTCTGCTTTGGATTGAGTATGAATATTTTCTGGAAGAAACTCTGCATCCCAACTCTATCAACAGCAATCCAGATCCAGTAATATTTTTTGTTACCGATGTAAGTATGCATCTCATCCAGTTCAATAATAGATATCTCATTTTCGCTTTTTAGGTCCTCTAACTCCTGACCAAATTTCTTTATCCATTTTTGGACAGAAACATGACTTACTCCTAAAAATCGTCCTATTGAGCGAAATCCTAATCCTTCAAGATAGAGTTGCAAAGCCTGTCTCTTAACAGAAGGGGAACTAACAGTTGATTTTACCTCTACTGTATTAGGGACCTTAAAAATTGTTTGAAATAACCAGTTTTATAAATGTTTTATTCTTTAAAAAATATTAAATTGAGTTTCCCTTTCAAAAATACATTTTATTTTTGTCTTAAATTTGATTTTATCCCGTTAAATATTGTAAAATATATTGAGGATGAAAGGTACGAATTCAACAGACCCTTCAAAATCTCTTGTGAATATAAATATCACAGAGAGGGTTAAGAAAAGTCTATAGGACTTACGCACTTGAAGTACCAAATCAACTGCATTAGGCTTACAACTTTCTGAAATTCAAATTATAAATCTGATGGTTACTGTGCTTGACTTTGAATATGAAGTGCGTAAGTCCTAGTCTAAATGAACTTAAATATTGAAGAATATAGGCAGAATAAATGTATAGAAAAGGTATCCAGCTACGATGACAAATATAAATATCCAAAAATTATCCAATTTCTTCTTGGAATTAACTTCCCCTTCATTTCCCTGTAGTGCCTTTAAGTTCTTTTTCAATAAATTGGGGACACGAACCATTATCTTTGTGGCAATTAGCCCCATAAACGCCGTAAACATACCAAAAAAATAGCCATTATATAAGGAGCAAAAGGTGACCCTGCCACTATATCTATATTCATAAGATACCATATAATGCCCTCTCCACCACTAATAGGGATGGCATATGCAATCCCGAAAGCAAGCGGCAGTCCAATAATCGACCCCGCAATACTTAGTTTTTTATCTCTTAAGATTGCGTATAAAATAACAAACGAGATACTAATGGGTATCAATATAAAAAATATTGGGATTATTAGAGCAAATGCTAATCCTTCATCCAATTAATTCATCTCCGTAGTGATTGCTTCATAATAAATCCTTATTCTGGCTGTGCGGGCCCTCGCTTCACCTGTTACCTTCTTGTAGATGCTTTCAAGGGTGGTCTCTCTTGGTAGATACCTGGCTTTTATTTCTTTTATCTGTATATTATCCTGCCATTGTGTACATCGACCCCAGCGGCCTGATTTATTGTTGGTAATTGAGTTTCAGTAATTGTTGGAGAATCACTTTGCACAGAAGATTCCAATGAAGTTGACAAAATGTAAATTAAACAAATAAAACTAAGTATATTGAAGATACGGCTCTTGAATACGACTTTTCCTTATTTTGTATCTACTTCTTCTCGTACTTATTTCTCATTTGAAAAATGTTAATCTTAATACTTTCTATTTGTTTTTAAACATTCTTTACTTCTCTTGATTTTTCAAATTATTCTATTGAAATGATTCTTCTAAGACTAGTACATCGATTCTCAAATAAATACATAATAAGCAAATAATTACAGCTTATGACGCAAATATTATTTTAAGTCACATGGAATTTTGTAACAAGGAAAACGAGCTGGTAGCAGAGTGATTCGATCTGGATATTACAACCACGGAAAAAACCGAAAGCACGGAAGAACAACGCTTTTACTACTTATTTCCGTATCTCCCGTGCTTTCCGTGGTTTTCAAAAAATTCATTTATGACATACTTTGGAATCGATGCAATAGTTATGTTTTCCTCATGAATGTGGGAGATAAGAAATCGCTATATGTATTTATGTCATAATATTATAGGGGGAAGACATGGAAATTGAATCAAAGTTTCTAGTACTGGACAAAGAAGACATTAAAAATCTTGGAATGCTATCTCAAATAGGAGACTATTCTCTTTTCTAAGCTGCAGTACAACTTATCGAAGATATCATCCTAGACACAAAAAACGCTTTAATATCTAAGGTTATTTACTACGGCTGCCAGAATAGGTGGGGAAATAAGGTCAAAGGTTTGAAGATACAAATTGAGATTAGATTGGTTCGATCTGTCTACGGTCATGAATTTCAATCCAAAATTACCCTTTATACGAACAGGTTAGATAGAATATGAAACCTGCACAAAATCTTACAAGGTTCCTTCACTTACCCCTTTTCCGGGGAGTTTTGCCTCTCCATCTCAAACAGGTACCCTTGGAGATCACTGCAGGGATTACATTCGCAGCACTTGCCATTCCCGAAGTCATGGGATATACTAAGATTGCAGGCATGCCTTTAGTTACCGGAATATACACAATTTTGCTTCCGATGGTAGCTTTTGCCATTTTCGGTTCATCCCGTCATCTCGCAGTTGGAGCCGATTCCGCAACTGCGGCGATTATAGCGGGTGGATTGTTGACAATAGCTGTGCCCAAATCACCTCAATATGTTGCATATGCAAGTATGATCGCCCTGCTAGCAGCTATTTTACTTCTCCTTTCAGGTCTACTGCAATTAGGTTTTCTAGCGGATTTTCTCTCTCATACGATCTTGATAGGATTTCTTACAGGTGTCGGTATTCAAATCTCCATCTCGCAGCTTAACGGGATGCTTGGAATACCCTCAGAGTCGTTGGGAACACCTATGCAGATCGCGTCTTTACTCGGGAACCTATATCTTATAAACATTCCCACACTCCTGGTCTCACTGTCCGTAATCGGGATAATTATTCTTAGTAGAAGGGTAAGCAGCAAAGCTCCCGGTGCGCTACTGGCAATAATCGGTGCAATTGCTGCAAGTTGGGTATTAGATCTTTCTTCTTATGGAATCGCTACCCTTGGCATGGTACCGGGAGGTCTTCCACGTCTTTCTTTTCCTCAAGTTCCGCTCTCTGATATCCCAAAGGTCTTCAATCTATCAGTGGCCTGTTTTATTGTCATCCTTGCCCAGAGTATCGCAACGTCTCGGGCTTATGCTATTAAATTCTCCGACGCTTTAATCGAGGATTTGGATCTGGTCGGATTGGGCCTTGCCAATGTAGCAGCAGGTATGTCAGGCACTTTCGTTGTTAACGGTAGTCCAACCAAGACCGAAATGGTCAGAAATGCAGGAGGATATACCCAGCTTACCCAACTCACAGCGGTCTTTATTGTTCTCATAGTTCTGATGTTTCTTACCAAGCCATTCGCCTATTTACCCACAGCTGTACTTTCATCGGTAGTATTTCTTATTGGTTTACGTCTTGTAGATACCAGAGGTATGTCCGCTCTTCACAGACAGCGACCTGTCGAGTTCGCTGTCGCCTTGATAACATCTGTGACTGTTATAACTATTGGAGTTGAGCAAGGTATTGAAGTAGCTATTGTGCTCTCGATCATAGCTCACTTGCGTCACAGTTACCGACCGCTTGACTTGCTGCTTGTCTTAAACGATAGTGGTGGCATAAGGACAGTCCCACTCACAGAAGGTCAACAAGCTGTTAAAGGCTTGCTGATCTATCGTTTTGGCTCAGACCTCTATTTTGCTAACGAAAGCCGCTTCACAGAGGAAGTAGTTTCACTTGCCAGAAATGCTAATTCACTTAAGTGGTTTTGTATTTCTGCCACAAACATAGGCGATATAGATTTTACCGCTTCAGATACACTCAAAAATGTTTATACTCAACTGGAAAAACAGGGTATCATTTTAGTACTAAGTGATGTGGTACAGCCTGTGATGAATGAGCTGGATAAGGATGGTATAAAAAAATTAATTGGTAAAGAACATATCTTTGAGTCAGCCCAAGATGTTATAGAAGCGTATAAGAGCCTATCTTAAAATTAAACTTGATGCTACAATTAGGATAAGGCTTACGCATTTGAACTAAAAACAGTAGTATTAAACCTAAGACTTATGCGGTTGAAATAAGAAATCAATAGCATTAAACCTTCAACTATATAATATATACATTTAACCGCAACGTCTATTGTGCTTGATTTTACCCCTCAAGTGCGTAAGTCCTAAAACCGTTAAATGTTTAATGTAAATTCAAATTATGATGCTTACTATGTATGGCTTTATGCGTCGAGTGCGTAACTCTATAGGATAACTTAAGATCAATGGGTATCTGAATTTCGGAAAAATTACTCCTCATCTATCACACGGGCCATATTGACGGCACAGCCGGCGCCATGAGCTACCACTCAAACACATCCAAATAAATTTAGGAATTTTGACAGATCTTGAACATTCATACAAGGAATAATGCAGGGAGTTAAAATATGGCAAACAGAATAGAAGAATTGCTGGACGTCCTGAGAGTTCCTCCTGGCAAGAAGATCAACCTGATAAAGGACTACGATCCCGGCTTCACCGGTAAATGGATGAAAAAGGAAGAGGCTGAAGAGACCCTGACCGAAGGCATCCAGATGCTGACCGAGATGCAAGACAAGCTCTGGGCCCAGAACCAGTATGCTGTGCTCATGATTCTTCAGGCCCTCGATGCAGCAGGTAAGGACAGTACCATCAAGCATGTAATGTCAGGTGTCAACCCACAGGGGGTTGATGTCCACAGTTTCAAGGAGCCTTCCAGCGAGGAACTGGATCACGATTATCTATGGCGTAACTTCACGGTCCTGCCTTCTCGTGGTCGGATTGGAATTTTTAATCGTTCTTACTATGAAGAAGTCTTGGTCGTGCGCGTACATCCTGAGTTCCTCGCCAGCCAGCCGCTCCCCTCTGCGCTGAAGGACGAGCATATCTGGAGTCGGCGCTTCGAGGAGATCAATAACTTCGAGAAGTATCTGGTTGATAACGGAATCATTGTAGTAAAGTTTTTCCTGTATGTATCTAAAGAGACACAAAAGGAGCGTTTCCTGGAGAGGGCACTGAAGCCGGAGAAGAACTGGAAGTTCTCCGCAGCCGATATGAAAGAGCGGGGCTTTTGGGACGATTATATGGCGGCCTACGAAGACATGTTCAACCATACAAGTACTGAGTGGGCGCCTTGGTACATCGTGCCGGCTGATCACAAGTGGTTCACCCGGCTGGCTGTGGCGGCTGTGCTCAACAACACGATGAAGAATCTCAACTTGGCCTATCCTACAGTCAGCGAGAAGCAGAAACAAGCTTTGCTTGTGGCTAAGGAGAAGCTTGAACACGAGGATGGTGGTCTGATGGATAAAGCCGTCATAAAGGCCGAAGCGAAGGCTGCCGCCGATCTAAAGACTCTGGCTGCAGGCAGCGAGGTCACCAAGGACGAAGCTAAGAAAAACAGGAAGAAAGGCAAGAAAAAAGGCAAGAAGAAAAACAAGTAATGCCTTTCCAGAAATCAGAGCTACTCGCAACTAGTGAATCGATTCTCAAATAAATACATAATAAGCAAATAATTACAGCTTATGACGCAAATATTATTTTAAGTCACATGGAATTTTGTAACAAGGAAAACGAGCTGGTCGCAGAGTGATTAGATCTGGATATTACAATCACGGAAAACACCGAAAGCACGGAAGAACCACGCTTTTACTATTTATTTCCGTATCTTCCGTGCTTTCCGGGGTTTTCAAAAAATTCATTTATGACATACTTTGGAATCGATGCACTAGAGCTGGATCAAATCGAATCCAAATAGAAATATCAAGGTGTTTCGGCGCAAGAAAAGTAAAAGTGAGGTCTTGAGAATTTCAAATGAACTAAAAAGAGTCAAAAAGTAAATCGTGGGGGAACTTATTGAAAAAACTGGAGAATCACTCTCAAATTGGAATAAAAAGAAAGTGTTCGTTCTGTCATATCTGATAAATAACTCCCCCCACTACCCATTATCCTTGAATTTTTTATCTGTTTTTTAATAAAGGTTTATTTGCTTTTTGAGTATATACCCGGTCTTGTATTTGTGGTCACTTTTATGTAATTTGTTTTTGTTGTTGTATTACTGCCTGCAGAATTGGTTGCTGTAAGTGACACCGTATAGTTTCCGGTTTTTGAATACGTATGTTTGGGATTCTTGACTGATGACTTTGTTCCGTCTCCAAAATTCCATCTCCATTTAGTCGGCGAGGCTGTACTTTTGTCAGTAAATGTTACTTTCAATGGAGCTTTTCCTGAAGATGGGGATGCAGAGAATGCAGCAACCGGAAGGCTTGAACTGAGAGTGAACATGTAGATATCGTAGTTTTCATTGCGGTCATCAGCCCACACAATTCTGTTCCCGTAGATAGCAGGACTAGTTCCTGTATCGTCGGTGGTTATCTCAGTTTCCGTGGAAGTGGAGATATTGTACATACGCATCGGCATCCCGGTTCCTCCTCCATGATACACTATCCTATCCCCGTAGATATCCGGGCCCCAAGCATCGGCGGCGATCAAAGTGTCTTGTGAAGTAGAGAGGTCATGCATCCAGACAAGATCACCTGCTGGTTCAGTCGTATACACGATCTTTTTACCGTAGATATTACCAGTATGCTCCCGATAAAATTCATTTGTAACGATCCCGGTTTCCGTGGAAGTGGAGAGGTCGTACATGTAGATATCGTAGTTGAAATTTTCGTCGTTTCCATTGCGCAAATCTTCCCACACTATAGTGTTACTGTAAATTTTAGGATGATACTGCTCTGATGCATTGGTGGTGATCCGAATTTGCTTGGAAGTGGAAAGATTTTGCATGTAGATATCTGAGTTTCCATTGCGCTCATCTGTCCACACGACCCTGTCACCATAGATATCAGGATTTTTCTGCATTAACTCATTAGTTGTTATCTGGTATTCAGTGGAGGTGGAAAGGTCATACATGTAGATATCCCAGTTTCCAACAGGCCAGCTATCTGCATCTAAGCTTCCTCCATTGCGACCATCAATCCACACAATCCTGTTGCCATAGATAGCAGGATCCATCGCTGATCCGCTTTTGGTGATTCGGGTTTCCTTTGAGGTGGATAAGTCGTACATGTAGATATCTGCGTTTTCATCTCCATTGCGTTCATCCTGCCACACGATCAGGTTTTTGTAGATATCAGGGTTCGACTGAGCTGACTCATTGGTGGTTATCCGGGTTTCCTTGCCCTGTGCCGGATCTGCAGCTCCATTCCCTATAGTCATGATCAAAAAAACAAAAAATGCTCCAAACCAAACTGTCAGGCGTTTGTTAATTTTCATTTTATTTTGCCTCCTTAATTCAAAAAGGAATTCTTTAAACCTGAATTTGACTCCATGAATCCTTGGAAAAGTGAGTGTTTAGTCCAACTCTAAAAAGACATCAGTAAAAAAGAAGATATGTCTTCCTATTCGGGCTAATATAGAATAGTTTATTACGTAGTATTTTATTACCGTCTTTGAAAATTAATAAAGAGTACCCTTTTTGTCGACCTTTTATGATTATTGTTTTTCTCTATTGATTCTTTCTTCGATGTGTCTTTTTTGAGCCATTTTTTTATTGCTTCAGTCTATTTAATTTTGAGGCAACTCTGCTACTCCTTAAAAAGTGCATATTGAAAGATGCTTTTAAGGCGGCATTTTCTGAATATCTTAAAAGAGCCAGCCTTTAAGACAGGGAAATCTCACATATTATTGTATGAATCTGGAGAAATCTTACATCATTTCTGTATATGCCATTCTCCGGGATGAGAAAGGCAAATTCCTGCTTCTCAGGCGCTCGGAAAACTCTCATACTAACCCGGGCAAATGGGACCTGCCGGGGGAAACTTGCCCCTGGAGAAACCCTCCAAGACGCTGTCGTTAGGGAGGTCTGGGAGGAAACCGGGATTTCAATTGTCCCCGGGGAAATTGCAGGGTATGTTACCTTTGAGCTTCCGGAAAAAAAGGTGATCGCAATAGTGTATGATGGCGGGTACTTTATTGCTGATGTAAAGTTGAGCTACGAACATATGGAATATGCGTGGACCTCGCTTGATAGCATTCTGGGAATGGACACCCTTCCTGTTTATTTCAAAGATTTCTTTAAAAGGTTCGTCACAGAGAATAAAAAGCCTTCAGAGTCGCCTATTTAACCCCAATTTGACAGATTCTACTAATTGATATAGTATTTACTTACAAAAAATGCATTGTGTCGGCACAGAATCTTTCGGAAAAATGAAAAATATCAAAAATTAAAAACACAAGATATAACTCTGAATTGTATGAAGAAAACAGACGCGTGAAGCCCATTTATACATTATACAATACATGCTTCTGTCAAATTCGGGATTTAATCCGGATTTACTGTGAATAAATTTTTTACTTGAAATACTTATCCTCAAGTGTTTTCCTTTTTTTCTGCTGTATTGCCAGCTTACCCCGAGGAACAGGAGAATTACCAGAGCTGCAAAAGCTGCCACACGCAGAAGGGTTCCATATTTGCTCAGCAGTATAGGATTTATATTATCTCTCTGCTCGTATTCCGGATACATAATGTCTCGCCTGTCGCTGCTGTGCCCCAATCCCAGAGCGTGCCCCAATTCATGCTTTGTAATAGAAAGAATTGTAGCATCGCCGTACTGGCGCCAGGCTTTCCCCTGGTAGTTTCCTGCCTCAAGCACTATATTTACTCTTACAAATCGCCCATCTGCTACGCTGGGGCTTGCATAGCCTGCAACGCCTGAGGGAACACCTTCGATATTTTCCAGATTTTCGACCCATCTGATATTGATATCAGCTTCTTTTGAATCAACAAGTTCAAAAACAGGAGTATATTCAAGCTTTCCGTTTCCCCCTTCTTCCCAGTATTCCAGAGCTTTTTCAATCTGTGTGTAATAGGTGGGACTGTAGTGTTCAGGTACATCTTTGTTATCTATGTATACTGTGATAGGAGAATGATCCCATGGATGGTCTAAAAGCCTTTCTGGATTTGCTTCAGATGCGGCCGAAACGGTGGGTAAAATAAGTGCCAGCAATAACAGCACAAAAAACAACCTCATTTTATTCACAATGTTCTGATTAATATAAACCGGCCTCCATAATAACTGATCGTTTGGCCCTTAAAACCTAATGTAACAGTGCTTTATGTTTCATATAAATTCTGTTGAAAAAGTCCCGAACATATTGATGGATTATATTTATATTAACTTTCGGCCAGAGAAAATTATTTTTCGAAAAATTAAATTAAGTCCTGATAAACTTAATTTACAAAATTCACAAAAATCGAACTGATATATTTACTGAACTTCTTTATTTAATAGTAGCTCTGGAGATATCGCATATCTCACAGTTCGGATCACAGCAGTTTTCTTCTTTTTTCATTTCGTCCTCTTCATCATTTCCATCACCCGGAAATTCGGATGCAAGAGCCCTTGTACTTTCGGCAAGTACTGCGGCATTCGAAATGGATGCTGCTATCATAATAGCATAAAATATTTTTTCTTTCTTTATCCCTCTTCTTTTTGCGACTCTAATATGCATTTTCAGGCAATGCTCGCAGCGAAGGGCAGAAGCTACACCTATAGAAATAAGTTCCACTGTTTCCGGGTCGAGTTTCTTGAATTCCCTCATTATGGAGTTATCATAAAGTGTTTTCGGGATGAAAATTTCCGGAAGGTCTTTCATGAAGTTCATAATATAAGGAACTTCACCATACTGCTTCCGAACATCCTCAAGGAGCTCAGGAACCGCTCTCTCAGGGTCCTTTTTCAAAATTTCCACAATATCCTCAAGTTCCATACGAAACCACCAGCATATATTAACGTGGAAAGAGGCTCAGACGCCGTTTTCCTGGTCAGGCTTTACAGTTTAAAGGATAAGTGAAAAGACACAAACCCAGTAAAAATGTAAAGTTGATAACTCTTAACGCAACAGAATCCGGGTCAAATTGCAAAACCAACGTCAGACTTAGATTTGATTTTTATCAATATATAATTTTTCATTTTTGATCTGGAAATATTTGCAAGCTCGGAAAGTGTGACTCCCTCATCAAATTCCAGCTTTTCAAGTCTTTCATGGAATTCATCATAAGGCAGTTTGACCCTGAGCCCGTTAAGCTGGAGGGTAAGTGGGGCAGGCGAAAGCACAGTTCTGATTTCAGGGACCTGGTTTTCAATCTCCTTCATAGCTCTGGCAGGAAGCACTGCGAGAGGGTCTTTTGCCTGCTGTTTACGAATATTATCAGCAATCTTTCCAACTTTTTCATTAAGGTTATCAAGAGCGCTAACCTCTTCTGTTTTCCTTAACCTGTGAGAGGTTCTTCCGATATTTCCAACGTAGAGGTCTGCTCCGGGAACGTCCTCGGTTTTCAGGTCAGGCCCGCCTGTAACTACTATCGGTATTTCTATGCCTTCAAAGAGCTTTGGCTTCTTGTTTATTATGCAATCACTGAATGATCCGAATGTGAAAACTGCAATATCATGTTCATTGATAAGTTTCCTTTCGTAATCCATGGATAGGGATACTCTGCGCCCCATTCCTCTTGCAAGTCCTATCATGTTTGTGTTAGCGCCTGGGTGGCGGAGATATTCTGCTACATCACAGGCCGAATGCGGAAGGTGGTGAGAGGCAAGGGTTGGCGAAACAACTGCAATCTCGACTCCAGTAAGGGGAGCCTCTATAATAATCCCAAGCAGTTCATCAGATTGTTTTTTTACTATCGGGACATCTTTTTCAGGGACAAGCATTATGAGGTTGACTTCAGTCCCTGTAATCACTTTCTGGATTATGTAGCCTCCCAGGTCTTCCAGCAGTTCAATTAAAAGTCCATGCTTGTGGACGCCGCCTGTGTAAAGATAGGGTCGGAGTACGGCCATCTTAATTTTTCCCTCCTTCCATCAATTCTTCGAGCATTGTCCCTGCCTCTTCGATCCATTCATGTTTTAATGCTTCCTCGGATGCTACAAAAATAAAGCGGTTATCTTTATACAGGTGATAACGGACCCTAAAACCCTCTGGAGTGACACGGATCGCAAAATCAACAAGGTTTTCGTGAAGTCTATGCCTGGGATCTGCAACCATCATCTCTTTAAGAAAAGCCGCTTCTTCCTCTGGCCTATCCGTGCTTATGGACACAGTCCAGCGATCCGGCTGGCTGATGTTTGCTTTCCCGTAACGATCCCATAGTTTTCCCAGTAACTCTGGAATATATTGCTCTTTTTTAATCAAAATTATTATCTCACCGGCAACCGGTTTAGCATCCACGTCGGCAATATCAATTGTTGTAACTCTTGAGCCCACATCCCTGAGGACAATTGCCATCTGGAAAAGAGAATCTTCAGGTCTAAGCACCACTTTTATTCTCCCTATGGCAGGTGCAAGCTTGAGACTTGCAAGGTTGTCCTCGATAATTTTCCTATAAAACTCCTGCTCCGAAGCAATTGCAGACTCGACTGCAAAGATCTCAAGCGAATCCATCTTTTCCTCACCCCTCAACAAAGCCTGAAGCAAGCAGAGCTGCTCCTACTGCCCCTATCATGTGGGAGTTTTCGGGCACCAGGACGTCGATCTTGAGAAGTTGCCCCAGGGCTTTTGGAACTCCTGCAATTAGAGAAGACCCTCCCACAAGAATTAGCGGCTCTTTTACATCTACTTCCTGCAACTGCTGTTCGTAGATCTGTTCTACCACACTATAACAAGCAGCAGCCGCTACATCTTCAGGAGTAGCTCCTTTTGCAAGGGAATTCACAAGGGATTGGGTTCCGAAGACTATGCAGTAGCTGTTCATAGACACATTTTCGTGTATGCCTTTGACTGCCAGAGCTCCAAGCTCTGTAATATCTATGCCAAGGCGTTTTGAGATCATCTCAAAGAAACGCCCTGAGGCTCCGGCGCAGATCCCACCCATTGTAAACATTCCGGGAATTCCGTCTTCAACCGAGATTGCCTTGTTATCCATACCGCCTATGTCAATAACAGTTGCAGGGCCTTTCTGCTTGTTTGCAAGATAGACAGCTCCCTTTGAGTTGACAGTGATTTCTTCCTGGATAAGTTGGGCTTTTAAATGGTTCCCTACAAGGAAGCGTCCATATCCGGTAGTGCCCAGTGCCTGGACTTCTTCCCTGGAGACGCCGGCTTCTTTCAGGGCAAGAGAATATGCTTCTTCTGCGCTTTCAAGGACTTTTGTTGTGGGTACCCAGCCTTTGCCTATTATTTTGTTATCCCTCATGACAACTGCTTTTGTAGTTGTTGATCCCGAATCTATTCCTGCAGTCAGTCCTGTCTGGACTTCTCTTGCAAGTAAATGCCTGTGCCTGGCAATTGTGGTCAGGGCTTCCAGGCGAGTGAGCAGGGTGGCTGCACTGGTGCTTTCGGTAAATGAATAGCTAATTACCGGAATTTTCGAGTGCTTGTGTATGTATCTTCGGACCTCATTTCGGACAATAGCCCCTTCGGCACAGCGGAAGCAGGTAGTAATAAAAACTCCGTCTACACTGGTTGTGCCTTCAACGACAGCCTTTGCCCTCGCCATCATGAGCCTCAGGTCTCCGCTTGCAACCTCAAGTCCGAAATCCCTGCCTATAGTATCGATTGATGCAATGTCAATTTCAGGGTAAACAAATTTTGCATTCACTTTGGATGCGGCAGCTTCAAACTCAGGCTGAACTCCGGCATATTCAGAGCCGCAGGACACCAGGGCAATCTTGACAAGTCCAGAATCTTCAGTACTCATTTCTTGTCCTCCTTTTCTGCCGGTTCTTTTTCTTTTGCCTTTTCATCTTCTTCAGGCTTTTCTTTAGGCAATGACTCCAGAAATGTTGCGATTTTGTTTACGAAATCGTGGGCTTCCTCATCAAACTCAGGGTACTTTACTTCGAGTACAGGGACACCTTTTGAGCGGACCAGATATTTCATCAGCTCATTTGTGCGGTTACAGCCCACACAGCCAAAGTTTGTAGGTGGGTTTTCAACTATAATTGCAGCTTCTGTCTCTTCTATAAGGGGGCCTATAAGGGCCATTCGTCCCCTTACTCCAGCCGGCACTTCAATTGCAGCATATCGAAGCCCGATTTTAGGATCTTCAGGAGTGATATTTATAGGGGGAGAATCCAGGCTGATGTTTGTAACTTTCTCTCTTACCTGGTTCATTATAGTAAGGGGTTTATGCCCGAAGCGCTCAACCAGGTCAGCCAGAATAAGACTGTTTACAGGGTAAATGAAGACCTTTGCCAAAAAACTCACCTCGCAAGCTCCTCTTCAATAACTTTTTCCAGGTCCGAAATTTTAAGCTTGCTTTTCTCCTTGCATTTTTCTTTTACACATTCCTTTGCTTCCAGTTCATCAAGTGCAGCCCCTATAGCAGGAAGCATCTTCACTTCTTCCCTCAAAAAGTGAAACCCAGGCCGTGGGCCACCTCCCCGGCTTGCCCGGCAACGCCTCTGGTCTCCTGCAGGGAATCCCCTATCCTTTACAAAAATATGGTTTTTATCCAGCTGCCGGATTTTTTCGACCACTGCCTGTACATCCTCCTTAGCTCCTGTTACTATAAGTCCGAAACATGTCTCTTTTACCGTAACCGGAAACTCTGATTCATAAATCTTCATAGATGCATCTGAAGGCAGTACTTTATCTGAACTGATTACAATGTACTTTGTAATCTCTTCTTTTTTTGTTTCAGCCATATTTCGTCTCTCCTTGGTCTCGGGAGACTTGACCTGCGATAAATTCACAGATGTGAATCCGCTCAAGTATCTAGATTATATGAGAACAACAGCATTTATAAATAAGTTAATTTTCTTTAGTCTGCTTTTAATCTGAATCAATAAATTGATTTAACAGCTTTTAATTTGCCTGTTAGCTATCTGTTTATTACTGCTACTTACCAATTACTGTGGCCACATATAATACTTATTTTATATATTATTTATATTATATGTGCTTTCAGTTATTCATCTCACGTCTTAAAGCTTTACTTTTCAGTTTCTTTATTTGCAACTTCACTTAAGTATATTGCATCTCCTTCTTTGATATCACTGAGTTTCTCAGGCTCGACTATCCGGCCGACAATATTAGTTGAGGAAAACTTTTCTCCGGTGGGACCGAAGAGATCATCATCTCCAAGTTTGACTCCTATGATGCCCATCCTTTTTGCTGCCTGGTTTGTGATTCCTATTTCCCCGGCAAATACTTTTTCCGTGGGTGTATTTTCGGGAAGGATTTCCCTATATTTCACGACTTCCTTTTCTGTTTTGAAAAGGTAAGTATCATCATATATCATATAGACAGGCAGTTTTCCAACCGTTTTTGTCTTAAGTTCAAGAGCGTGACGGAAAAAGTCCACTGATTTAGGGGCTTTATCAGGATAAAGTTCAATTTCAATGAGTTTTGCTCTGGATACCGCATAGGCGGTCACCTTTGCTTCTCCAAGAATTTCCAGGGTCGTTGGAGGGTCTTGCCTGACAATTACTGCATCCTTTCCTGTGTATCCGTCTTTTACCAGTTCCACTCCTATGGAGGAAAGTACGGGCTCGACTTCCTCAAAGCTATGTCCCAGAAGAACCATCTGGGGGGAAGGCTTTCGATTGATAGTTTCTGTCCGTTTTCTGCAAGCTTGAGGAGCTCAATGCCTTTTGTTACCTGCCCTACTACCGAATGTACGAGGCTTGAAGGCCGTTCATCTATGGAAATATATATCCTACCTGTCCCGTATCCGACTGTTCGGACCGAAATGGCACCTTCCCTTCTCGGATCAAAGTTTTCGTAAGGGACGGGTTCTCCTTTCAGACCATCATCCGAAATAAATGAACTGGTAGTAACATCTACGTTGAGAGTTCCTTCACGGGTCAGGGCATAGAAATGTTCTGCTCCTCTGGGAGCATTTCTAGAAAGCTCTACTTCAAAATAAGTGAATATGCCGTTTCCATTTTCCAGAGGAATGGAAAGGTCAGTCGTACAGGTTTTTTCAGAGAGTTGTTCCCATTCTATAACCGGCTCGATATTCAGAATTGTATCCTCTCTAGAAAGCCTGAACAAAATATTTCTTCCTGTCACAACTGTCGCAAAAACGCTGTCCTCAGGAACTCCATATTCTGCAGTATGTCTTTTTCGTGAAAATATCAGATGAGTATTAAGGGGATCAAAACCCCCTGCTCCAAAAAGGACATCAAACGCTTCAAAGCTCTTCATCCCGCGCAAAGGCTTGATTTCGGCTTCAAAAGGCCCGAAAGCCAGGGCTTCAGTGCTTGTCCAGTGGGCAGATTTCCCTTCGTACTCTTTAAAATTCTCCGCCCATAATTTTCCTGAAGGTGAATCCGGATTTTTTAGTTCTATCCTGAATTCACCTTTAGGGGTATTGATAGCGTATTCGGTGATTGTTCCTGTCCTTTTCTCAGCGGTCTCTTTCAGAATTCCGATCGCTGTACCGGCTATATAGGGAGCTCTGGATACTTTAAGGGCATCTCCAAGGGTAAAGCCTGCAGGCAATGTGTATTTTTGCCCATTCACCTCTACGCTGATCTCATTACTCGTAATCGGCACCTCATTTTAGTAGTTTTCCATGCTAAGAGGTGGCAGCATATTTATATTTCTTCTGTAACTTTGAGCCTTTCTTCTTCTGTGAGCTGGGAGAGTACTTTCTCGGGTTTCCCCAGATCTACGATTTTTCCGTCACGCATAAGTGCTACACGGTCACAGATCTCGTTTACAAAATCCATGTCATGAGAAACTACAACAAATGTTTCTCCTATTTCTTCTCTGGCTTTCAGGATGGAATTCGTCACCGATATCTTGGTAATCGGGTCCATGGTTCCTGTTGGTTCATCCATAATGACGATTCTGGGTTCCTTGATAAGAACCTGTGCAAGTGCAATCCTATGCCTTTCACCTTCACTCATTTCATCGGTCATTTTGGGTAAAATCGCTTTTGCCTTATCTTCTTCAAAGCCTGCAGCTTTGAGAGTTATTATGGCTTTTCTGACGCCAAGTTCAAAAGGCAGATCCAGGCTGATAGATTCGGTGAGATTATCTATTACGGAACTGTGAGTGTAGAGGCCGTATTCTTGGTGCAGGAACCCCATGTATTTAGTTGCTCTTCCTTTATTTTCCACTCCCAGCTGTGTCATGTCAACCCATTCGTCTCCTACTCGAACTTCAACTTCTCCGGATGTGGGTGGTAGAATTCCCATAAGAATCTTCGAGGTGGTTGTCTTGCCTGCCCCACTAACTCCTACTAGCCCGAAGATCTCTCCTTCCTTTACATCAAAAGAGATCTTATCTACAGCTCTTACTACGCCGCGGTCTACTGAGATATAACGTTTTGAGAGGTCCCTTACGCGGATTATGGGTTCCCCTACCATGGCGTTCTTTTCCTGCCTCACCATAGATGCGCTCTGCATAAAGATTGCAGAGACTTCAAGGGGATCCCCTTCCTGGATTACTTCCCCATTTTCAAGCAGGATCGCCTTATCTGCCAGTTTCTCAATAACTTCGGGCCAGTGAGAAGTAAGAATCATGCTCATATTATAACTCCTCACTGCCTTAAGCATAGCATCGTGAACCAGCTTTGCAGTCATGGGGTCAAGTGTGCCTGTGGGCTCGTCAGCTAATAGGAGTAGCGGATTTCTCACAAGCTGCCTTGCAAGCACAACCCTTTGTTTTTCTCCGCCTGAAAGTTCCCTTGCAACGTGCATCATACGGTGACTCAGATTTACTTCTTCCAGCAGTTCTACAGCCTTTTTCATGGAGTCTTTTCCCGTATACCCGATTTCATTCAGGGAGTTTATAACGTTTACAAGAACCCTCTCATCTCCATAAAGGGCAAAGGTACGCTGAAGCATGATTGCAATGCGTTTGGTGATATCTTTCCTTATCGGATCGTAAAGGGAAAGTTTGATGAAATCCGCTTCGAAAGCTTCCAGCGTTTCTCCACAGACCGGGCATTGCTGGCCGGTTTTACTGGGGCGCTCTATGTATCCGCACTTCTCGCAGCGGGACAGATGATAAATTACTTCACCTGATATCTTTTCAAAAGATTCGGTGCCGCGCAGTACATGCATCAGGATTGTTTTCCCGGATCCGCTTTTTCCTAAAATTCCAACTATTTCCCCTTCCTTGATGCTTAAGCTTACGTTTTTCAGGGCCTTATGACCGTCGAAATCTACGGTTAGATTTTTAACTTCAATAAATACTGGCATGAATTTTCCTCCGCAATTATGAGCTGCAAAACTTTCTGATGGCTCTTGCCTGCCTGGGCATCTCGCTCAAGAGTAAAATGCAATTTTTTTAAGTGAATGTGCACTAACATAAATAATAAATTTCATATATTTGGGCAACAACTAGATAAGAGTAAACATTAGATAAACATAACGCATTATTTTGTCACTGTTAACATCTAAAAACCAAGATCATCCGGCGAATTTACTGGCTATTATTGGTTATTTTTTTTATTTTGGTTACATTTTATGAATTGATTACAGCCCTTTTACTACATCCACAACTTTTATTATATCGTCAAGAACCACATCTGCTGCTTTTCTGAGTTCTTCTGGTCTTTTATCTCCCTGTTGCGTTGTCATTATTCCTATATCTGCTGCCCTGAACGCCAGGATGTCATTAATTCCGTCCCCTACCATAACTACTTTCTCATACTTGCTTTTAAGTTCAAGCACTACTTTCTCCTTCATAAAGGGATCTGCAAAGGCGAAGACCCTTTCCCTGGGGATATTTATGAACTCAGCAAGCTGCATGAGGGCTGACATTCTATCCCCGGATGCTATGTACATATCCACCTCTATGGCATGGAGCATCTGGGTGGTTTGCAGCGTCTTATCGAATACATGTCCTCCAGTGCTGAGCACGTATGGTATTCTTCTCGCCTCCGAATCAATTATCAGACCGGCCGCAAGATAAATGCTGTCAGGGCAGTGGGATGTAACTGCCTCTAGCACATCATGTACATCTCCCATCGGGATTGAAGTCCCTTTTATGATCTCACATGCAACATCCGGGGTGAACTTTCCTTTTGAACAGCTTATACCTATTGGAACATTGTATTCCCTTATAAATTCAAATAAAGACATATCCTTTCTTGAATGCAGGATTATCTCTTTCTCGGTATTAAGGGCTACAAGGCCGCAACCAATCTTTTTTGAGACAATGGCAGTGCTCTCTATGTTTTCAATAATATTTCCTGTGCTGGCTTCTTTTGCAACTCTGTACATATGTAGAAGGGTTCCGGCACTGTCAAAGACCACTGCAATTCTTTTGGACATATCAAGTGATTAAGCTATAAAATAAAAGAATCTTTGCGAAAAGCTGCAAATTCAACAAAAAAGTGGGGTCGTATAAAAATAAATTAATAAATTAATAAATTAATAAATTAATAAATAAATAAATAAATGAATAAATTAATAAATTAATAAATTAATAAATTAATAAATTAAATAAGTCAGTTTTTTCTTCACATTATTGATGCCCCTGAAAGCAGAACACCAGTAAAGAATCCCAGGATTACTCCGGAATTCAGGAAGGGGAGACCTGCCTGCGGTTTTCCTCTCATTACCAGGATAGAAAGTACTGCATGCCCTGCAAGGGTGCCTAATATGGCCCCGATTACGGGATATGAGATTCCTCCATTGTTGTGCATGAAAACGTTTGCCGAAACCACCAGCAGGGTAGGCATGACAGCATCTCCAAGTCCCATGAAAAAAGCTTCGCGCTTTTCTCCTTCTTTGAAGCTTTCCTGCAAGAAAGAATAGTTCGAATGTTTTGGAATTACAAACAGAATGGGAAGCTTCAGATCCATTATTCCCTCGGCCATAACTATCATATGCTTTGTTTTGTATACCGAGATAGCATCATAGACTGCAAGAAGCAACAGAAGAACTATTACAGGGACAACTGAAAGGGAAATCCCTATCAGGGCACCGACCCCACCTGCAATACAAACTCCCACAATGTCAACTATATACCATTCGGGATATTTATAAAGCAGCACTGTTATTCCTATAGACAGCAGAACTGAGGCAATTGCTTCAAACCCTGAAAGAGAGGGAAAGAGGGTCAACAGGGCGAAAAATACGTAATAGAGAGTACTTATTATGGCTATATATATAAAAAGACTAATTACCCATTTCATGTTTTTCTTTAGTGCTATCAGGACTAATAGGGTAAAAACCAGGATCATTATGATATAATATATGGAATTGGACACCTGGGTCGGGTCTTCAAAAGCTTGCATGTCATTAACTTTCATGGGTGCGGACAAAAATAGTGCAAGAACCTGCACTACCAGGATTAATCCTGCCATGGAAAGAATAGGTAAATAATCTTTAATTGATTGTTCACTGGAACTCAATTGCTAAACTCCTTAATTCTTAACAGTATGCCTTTTTTATTCCTTTATATATTTACTGTATTCTTTATCTTCGAGTTATTCTAATAAATTATATTTCTCTTCACAAAGAAATCTTTTTTCTTTTTCCACCCTCTGTTCTGAATAAAAAATTTTCCTGCCTAATGCTTCAGGTACAATACTTAAGGTATATACTCCTTAAGATACTGCCTAATTTTTCGTAGGATTACTCTGAAGAAAGTAACGAAGCAAAAACATACATAAATAGTTTGTGCGAATAATTATATATTGTATCCGTATAAAAAAATGAACACAAACGGAAAGTAGTAAAAATAGAAAAACAGTAAATACTTTAATAGAGGTTTCTCACATAATAATTTTTAAATATGCTATATCAAGAAAATCGTATGTATGCGAAGAATTTCTACAGGTATGTTAGAGGTATACGATGGAGACTAGAGATACAACATTTCTTGTTGTGATGGTTTTGTCATCCTTCCTTCTGTCCTTTGAGTGGCTTAGAAGGTTTGAATACACACCCACAAATCCCCTGATAATTCTTTCGGTTATGGTTCTGGTCGGAACATTAGCTGTTATGCTCATCTCTATTAACAATAAGCTTCAGGAGTTCGAAGATAAGATGGAAGCAAAGGACCGTACCCTCAAGGCAAACATGGAGAGTACGGGAGTAAAAATCGAAGAAAGGATGAATGAACTATCAAGCAAAGTTGATAATGCTATTTGCGAATTCAACCGCCGAAAATACCATTAAGTTTTATTTATAGTTTATTTTTTATATAAATGCGAAATTGTCAGTATTTTGTCCCTGAGGAAGGTTGTGGTTCGAATATTCAAATTTTTTTCTAACAATTAAACTGACTTTCCGCAGATGTCTTCAAAAAAATAACATTTTTCCTGTTATCGTTTTTGGAGAAATATTCGAAAATTTGCAGTTATTATCTTTACTGAAGCTTAAGAAAATGGCTGCTATAAGTCCTAAATGAAGGCAAAAGGTCGAAAGTTTTGGAAAAAATTCAAAAACACATTTTGAGTAACCAAGTCGGTTTTCAGAAAAAACGATAGCAGGAAAAATTATGAAAATTGAAAGGACATCTGCGGAAAGTCAGATTAAATATAATTTTTAATTTAATAGTCTAATAAAAGTTTAGCGGTACGTTCTTTATAATGCAGGAATTTTCTACATAGAAATAATCAATTAAAAGATTGAATCGAGATTCTTACAAACAGACATTCTGATTTTACATGGTTTTGAATTCAAATTTATTATTATTTCCCTTTTGTTTCATTGTAAGATATGTTAATTTTTTCAATTTAATTCATACTCAATTAAGGCATTTCAGGTGCAGGCTCCATGATTTCGTAAAGTATATATATTGGTTCTTCTGTAGTACAGAGGAATATCTGCAATTAAAGCTATTATATAAATAATAGATCAGATATTATGTATCGCAAGTTATTATTACTCAGAGTTAGTATAATTTGATTACTTGTGTAAACAGGTAAAGAAGGAAAGCTGATATGCACCTTAATCTGGAACCGATTGGCATTATCAAGAAGGTTGCAAATAAGTCGGAAATTTTGATTTATTCTGATTTTGAACAGGTAATACGAAATATTGTTTCTAAAATAGGAGAAGGGGCTGAGAAGGGACAGAAGCTCCTGGTCGTCCATAAAAACAATAGCAATAAACAGGTAGATGGCCACCAGGTTCAGGTCACGAAAGCGACGTTACTGGAAAGGAAAGGCAATTTACTGACAATATCCAAAATAGAGGCAAATGAAGATTCAGTAATCGATGTTCGGCTTGATCTTACCGCCTAATTTTTGAGGTATCTGTAGAGGCTCGTCAAGCTTATTAAGTTCTCATCTCTTTTCTCTGCCTTACCGGATAGCTTTAATTGGCTTTCTGGAAGGTGGACGGGTACAAACTTCATAACATTGAATTGGTTTGTTTATCTTTTTACTGCTGAGCAGTAGCTGTCCTCAATAAGATATTTTTGAATAACTGTGAACCTGTAGTAAACATAAAATCCAGTACATATAAAACGTATTGCTCAGTAAATAACACGTATTGCGGTAAAGTATCTTTGATATTCGTTTTACACTGAATCTAATTGAAAGGTTAAAGAATAGGAAGGAAAGCAAGGGAAGCACTGATTCTTTAAGGTAAAGTTCAGATAATCGAGGGAAAACATGGGCACAGATATAGGCGATCTGCTCCAGAAAAGAAAAGTTGAATTTTCAGATCTTGCAAACAGGGTGATTGCTATTGATGCATTTAACACGTTGCATCAATTTTTGAGCATTATTCGCCAGCGGGACGGGAGTCCTCTGGTCGATTCCGGAGGGAGAGTAACCTCCCACCTCTCAGGCCTGCTCTACCGAACAGCGAGCCTTTTTGAAGCCGGTATTAAGCCTCTTTTTGTTTTTGACGGCAAACCTCCTGATCTCAAGTCCGATACTCTGAACCGTAGAAATGAAATAAGGGAATCTGCACGGGAAAAATGGGTGAATTCACAGGCCGAGGGGGATCTAGAATCTGCTTTTAAGTATGCTCAGGCTTCTTCAAAGGTAAACCGGGAAATCGTTGAAGATTCCAAATATCTTCTAGAAATTATGGGAATTCCTTTTGTTCAAGCTCCCTCTGAAGGGGAAGCACAGGCTGCACATATGGTTCTCAAAAAAGATGCCAACTGTGTTGCTTCTCAGGACTACGATTCATTCCTTTTCGGAGCTCCGATAGTTATCCGGAACCTGGCTGTCACAGGAAAACGAAAGCTTCCGGGAAAGAATGTTTACGTTGATGTCGAGCCCGAAATAATCGAACTGGACGAAACCCTTAATGCCCTGGGAATTGACAGGGGGCAGCTTATAGATATTGCGATTTGTGTGGGCACGGATTACAATAAAGGCCTGGAAAAAGTAGGTCCTAAAACAGCCCTCAAACTTATTAAAAAGCATGGGAATATCCATGCCGTACTCCGTGAAAAGGGGATAGAGATTGAAGCTGTGGACAAAATAAGAGAATTTTTCATTCACCCCGAAGTAACGGACGACTACGAAATCAACTGGGGTAAGCCTGATTCCGAAAAGCTCATCGAATTCCTCTGTGACAATCACGATTTTTCGGTTGACAGGGTGGAGAAAGCTGCAGAACGCCTTAAGGCTGCTTCCGGAGCCAGGCAGAAAACTCTTGACCAGTGGTTTTAACGGAATTTTTCTGTTCAACTGCCTCTTTACATTAAATTCCTTCTTTATACAAATTTTTCATAAAATATTCAGGCAAAGAGGTTTGAAACTGGCAAAAGCAGGTACGAAATCTTTCCAGAAAGAGTACCCATATGCACATACTCATGGGGTTGCGGATCTTGAACTTCTTTCCACATCCAAGGGACTATATGCAGTCAAGTGGTCCTTTGCCGGACTGATAGCAACAGCTTTTTTTCAAATCCTTGTTTTCCGGGTATCGGGAAGTATATCCCTTCTCGCTGATATTATCCATAATTTCAGGGGCGCCTCAACCGTAATTCTCCTGAATTTTGCCTTTCTTCTTTCCAGGAAAAAGTCGAATAAACGTTTCACTTACGGCTACGGCAGAGCAGAGGACTTACAGGTCTGTCAATTGTCTCCTTAATCTTTTTAAGTGTTACAGTTGCTGACTATGATTCGATTTTCAGGCTTTTGTGGCCGACACCGTGAATGGGCAAACGGCTTTACGGGCCTTGTCATACTTTTCGGGACGTTTTGGGGTCTGGGGAGTTATCCACTTGCAGACCCTCTGGTAGGGCTTCTTATTACGATTGCAGTCCTCAAATAGGCTGGAATGCGGATAAATCCGTATTTTTCCGTATGGTAGATGGGGTAGAACCAGATATTGTTGGCGAAATCCGCCAAATAGCCACCAGGGTAGAAAGGGCAAGGGATGTGGCTGAAGTAAGGGTTCGCTGGCTAGAGCACAGACTGCATGCGGAAGTATATTGCGGTAGATTCATTGCTTTCTGTTGAAGAAAGGCATGTAATTGCCATCGAGGTACGGTACAGAATAATGCATGGACTGAGTTACCTTTCAAACGTAGTTGTGCTTGTGGACCCACTCGGATCAGACGGGGAAGTATTTCACACGTTTCTTTAGCATGAACACGCAGTCTACCGTCCTACTCTCGCTGAACCTGTAAGACCCTTCAAGCTCCTAATCTGGAAATCTCTGCGCCGCTGTTTTTTGCCCTGGTAAGCATTACAGTCCCGCCAACCGATTCGTCGAGTAACTTCTGGACTTCTGCCTGGAGCTGCCTGCCTTCGGATTTATTATCTACAAAGGAATATACTACAGGCCCAAAAGAACTTACCCCTGCTCCATAACTTCGGCTGCGCATGAAAGATGCGATATCTTTTACAAATCCAGGCCAGATAAGGCTCTCCCTTTTATTGAAGCCTACAGTCTGGACATGGTTTACTGCGGCCCCAAAACTCTCGATATCTCCCTCTATTACTGCAGGCATCATCTGCATGAGAACCACATGTGCAAGTTCCCTGACTTCTTCTATGGGGAGGGGACAGAATTTCTTGAAGATCTCTATTTCTTCCTGGTCATGCATTCCCTTCTCGTTAGGGATTGCTATAACTATGTCCCATTCAGGAAAGTCTCCCCTGAAAAGCACTGGTCCGGGGGCACTCTGCTGGCAGCAGACGGCATAAAAGCACCTTTGTCTTTAAACCTGTGCCCTCCGTCAACAATAAATCCCCCTTTTCAAAAGCAGTTACTCCTATACCTGAAGTTCCTCCTCTCTTTACTGCAAGTGCCAGTTCCCTAACGCTCTTCCCAAGCCCATACAGTTCATTCACAGCTGCTGCCGCGGCCAGGGAAGATTGAGTCCCTGATCCGAAACCCACATGGGCTGGGTACAATTCAAGTACATTGATCTTTATCCCTTTCCCTGCAGGCAGCAGGGCTTCTGCAGCTTTTTTCATTCGATCGGCAAAACCCTGCAGACCTTCGATACTGACTCCGTCGGCTTCTTCGGCCGTAATCTTTATATTAGGAGAGGAAAGGGTTAATCCTGCTCCTCCATCGACTCTTCCGATCTCTGCATTCATATCAATAAGAGTCATATGAATTCGGCAAGGAGTGGTTATTTCGATCATTCCTGTAAAACTCCGAAACTACATTTAAAGCCTTATGACTTCTTAAGTTCTGTGCTCTTTTATTGTAACTGCTGATATTTAATCTTTTAAATATTATCTTTCATCAAGCCTTAAGTTTCATGAAAATAATACGAAAGATCAAAAAACTGAAATAAAGAAAACTGAAATAAAGAAAACTGAAATAAAGAAAACTGAAATAAAGAAAACTGAAATAAAGAAAACTGAAATAAAGAAAACTGAAATAAAAAAGAATTAAGATGTCTGAAATTTCAGATCATTTTTCTCCTTCTTTAATTATTGTTTTATGATAAGTGATTCCCCTGTCATCTCTTCAGGTTTCCGGAGCTTGAGGAGTTCCAGAAGAGTTGGTGCAAGATCGCATAATTTTCCGTTCTTAAGAGCTTTTACCTCGCCATTTCCTGCGTAAATACATTTTACCGGGTTTAAAGTATGCGCAGTATGCGGCTCTCCTGTTACCGGATTTTCCATCTGTTCGGCATTTCCGTGGTCTGCAGTTACAAGTGCTACACCCCTGCTTCTTTAAGAGCCGTTATAACTCTACCCACGCAACTGTCTACTGTTTCGACTGCCTTTACTGCAGCCTCTAAAATTCCGGTGTGCCCCACCATATCCATATTTGCGAAGTTCAGGAAAATCACATCATACTTTCCTGACCGGATTCTCTTAATCACTTCCTCAGTAACCTCATGTGCGCTCATTTCAGGTTTGAGGTCATAGGTGGCGATCTTTGGTGAGGGGATCAGGCAACGGTCCTCTCCTTCATAGCATTTTTCCTGTCCGCCGTTTAAGAAAAAGGTCACATGGGCGTACTTTTCGGTTTCTGCAATGCGGAGCTGGATAAGCCCCTGCTTGCTCAGCACTTCTCCAAGCACATTTGTTAGTTCTTCAGGGGGAAAGCTATGGGCAAATCCAGGGTCTCATCATACTGGGCCATACATACATAGTGAACCTTAGGACGTTTTTCCCTGGTGAAGCCTTCAAAAACTTTATTCACAAAAGCCCATGTAAGCTGCCGCGCCCTATCAGGCCTGAAGTTGAAGAAGATTACAGAATCACTGTCCCGTATAATTGCCTCAGGCTTTCCTTTCGAATCGGTTATTACAGTCGGTTTTACAAACTCATCAGTTTCTCCCCTTTCATAGGCTTCAGAAACTGCAGTCTCTGCATCAGGAGCTGTGTAAGGAGCAATTCCGCTAGTCAGGGCATCGTAGGCAAGTTTTGTCCGGTCCCAGCGTTTATCTCTATCCATTGCATAGTAGCGTCCTGATACGGTTGCGATCTTAGCGCTTCCGCTCTCCTTACAAAAAGCATCAAGCTCCTTTACGTCTTTAAGGGCGGCTTTAGGGGGTACATCCCTCCCGTCCAGAAAAACATGTATATAAACGTTTTTAATCCCTTTTTCCTGTGCAAGTTTGATAAGGGAATAGAGGTGAGTCATATAGCTGTGAACGCCCCCGTAGGAGACAAGCCCCATGAGGTGCAGGCTTGAATAATTGGCTTTGACATTTGAAATCGCATTCAAAAAAGCCGTATTTTTAAAGAAATCTCCTTTCCTGATGGAGAGGTTTATTCGGGTAAGGTCCTGGTATACAATTCGCCCTGCTCCTATATTCAGGTGCCCGACTTCGGAGTTTCCCATCTGACCTTCCGGAAGACCTACGGCCTCCCCGGAGGCTTCTAATAAACACCAAGGATATTCTTCCGTCAAGAGATCAAGGTTTGGAGTTCTGGCTTCCAGGATAGCGTTTCCTTCTTTTGCTTCCCTGTAGCCCCACCCATCAAGAATCATGAGCATAAGAGGTCTTCTTGCCTGAGTCATATGAAGGGAATTCCACACCTGTTTATAAATAGCTTGTTATAAAACTCTACAGTAACTGTTATAATATTTTATATTATATATTTATTGGGTATTGAAAATATATTGACTGTCCTTAAATATAAGTATTAACAATTACATATCTCTCAAAAAACGTAAAAATGAGACCCAAAAAGGCAGTGTGTCTCCATATCATTTTTATGGAAGTTCAGGCTAAATCTCCGGTTAACGGGAAGGAGGATTGTATTCATGAGTCAAAACATTAAAGATATTATGAACGTTCGTGATGTAAAAATTACGGATTTAACCGCAAACCCTGCTCCTCTGGGTTTGATGGGTTTCGGAATGACGACTGTACTTTTGAATCTGCACAATGCAGGGTTCTTTTCACTGGGAGCGGTGATTCTTTCTATGGGCCTCTTCTATGGTGGAATAGGTCAGGTCATTGCCGGAATAGAAGAATGGAGAAAAGGCAACACTTTCGGGGCTACAGCTTTCACATCATACGGGCTTTTCTGGCTTAGTCTGGTGGCAATTGTCCTGCTCCCTAAGTTAGGGGATAATTTTAAAGGGCTGGCTCTAACTTCGACAGACTTTGCTGCATACCTCTTCATGTGGGGACTTTTCACTCTTTACATGTTCATAGGCACACTGAAAGCAACACGGGCTCTCCAGGTTGTTTTCCTTACCCTGACAATCCTGTTTTTCCTTCTTGCTGCAGGAAACTATCTGGGCAACCCGGCAATACTCAAGATCGCCGGTTATGAGGGAATTCTCACAGGGTTTTCAGCAATTTACGCTGCCATGGGGCAGGTACTGAACGAAATGTACGGAAAGAAAATAATTCCCTTGTAACATTTATAATTCGCTTCTTTTTGGGCTACAATTGCCCTTTATTTTTTACTATTTTGGTGTTTTCTACTTATCAGAGTTTTCAGGGAAGCCATTTATTTCCTCTATTTCATGAATTGTTTGTGAGTTTGCCTTCTCTCTAAAATGTCTAACTTTTTTAAAGATTCCTCTACTTTAACAGATAAATCAGGGATAGATAAACCATGGTTACACTTATATCTTTGAAGTTTTCTCTTCCGGCCTTAATTGCAGTGTATAAAATTATTCCCCAGACTATTCCTTCCGCAATCGAATAGATAAGAGTCATCATCAGGATAGTAACTGCTGTAGCAATAACCTCTGTCCGGGTTTAAGAGGTGAGATCTCCTTAAACCCTTAATCATGAAGATTTCTGCCATGATAAGGGCCGGAGATGTCATATATTCGGAGATAACGGCTGAGCTGGGCGATAGAAGAGTGCAAGCAGAAAAAAATCCTGCAACTACAACTGAAGTAAGCCCTGTTTTTTCTCGGCTGCGGATGCACTTAACATACCTAATCCCTGTAAATGTCCCCAAGACCACTCCAACATGTTGCATCCGTAAACTCAATAAAAGCAATAATAAAGTCTATTCCTGCATTTATTGTAATTTTAAGATTTTTGGAATTTCATTGACTATAATCTCTCTGAATTTTGCAAGGGTTAGATGAAAAGACAATTCCATCTACAAGAACCGCAGTAAAGGCAACCTGCAGCTCAGATTCATACCGAAAATCATATTAAATGTGAAAAATGCATTCAAGCCCATTCCCGGAGCCGGGGCAAATGGGCAGTTAGCCCATAGCCCCATAATAAGGGTTCGGATTGTGGTTGAGACGCAGGTCACAACCATCACAGTTCCAAATTATCCATGTGGTAAATAATGGTGAAGTTTACAAAAATGATGTAAGCCCTTGTTACAAATATGATTAGCCTGGCAAAGATCTCTTTTTGTGGATCGGTTTTGTTTTCATGCAGTTTGAATAAATTTTCCAGGATTTTCAGTGTGAAACTTAATAAATTTATTTTATAGATTGGTTTCTACACTTAGAATTATTCAGATTTCTTATAGAATGTATGCCAGTATCTTTTTTATGGAATAACAAGGACATAATTTCCTTCTACAACCAATTGTTAGTTTATTCGGCTATTATTAGTTCACTTCTTTAAAATTTAGTTGACCAGTTATCTTTTATACTGATTGTAAAATCTTCTATTAAGTTAATAATATTTGCAAGTCGTTCAGTATTATTTTTATGAATTCCAATGTATTTTTCGGAAGTTTTGACCGCTTTCTCAGGCACAGACTAAGGGATTTCTCAGAGTATAGGGAAAAGAATGCTACCAGCGAATTGTTAAAAAGTTCTATATTAGTTGCATTTTCAGGTGCATTCAGAATTCATCTCGCTTTCCTCCTGCTCCAAATCCAGTCGAATATATTTACCTGCATTGCAGGAGGACTTGTAATCTACTCCGTATATACACTCGACAGAGCACTCGGCTCCGAAGAGGATACTGTAAACCGGAAGGAATTAAATGGCTCTAAAAAAGAAATAGGTCTTGCTGCCTCAATGCTGACCTTTATCATAGGAAGCTATATACTGGCAAAAGAGGGAATGCTTGCACTTGCATTCATACCTTTTGTGACCGGCTTTCTTTATAGTAAAGGTATTAATATCGGAAAATTTTCTTTGAAACTCAAAGGCGGACTTGGAGTCAAAAATTTTGTTGTGGGTCTTACCTGGGGTACTTTCATTTCCGGGCTTGCAGGTAGCACCTGTGGAAACATTATTCCTATTGTTCTAATTTTCACTTTTTTTGGAGTCAAACTCTTTGTCAATTCTACTATATATGATTTTAAAGATATCAAAGGGGACACTCTCGCAGGTATCAAAACCCTTCCTGTAAGCCTCGGTATACGAAATACCCGTAACTTCCTTCTAGGAGTGCACATGCTCTCTCACCTGATACTCGGTATTGCTCTAATCAATGGAATTCTTGCTTTCGAACCTATGATCGTTATCTACAGTTTCATATGCGGGCTGATCTGCATCAAGAGCTATACAAAGTCTGATGATGAAGAGCCTCCTTTCCGGAAATTCAAAAGGATCATTCTTGTGGACGGAGAATCAACCTCAATCATCGGACTACGATCGATTGCAGGTGCTCTGCTGGTATAAATTGTATAAAAAGTTCTATGCTGAAGTATAAAGAGCAATACAGCAGGCAGAATGTCTCAGAGAAGGTGATTCAATCCACAGTGAATTTACCGGACCCAAAATTGCAAATCCCTAAATCCTTATTTTCATATCTTGCAGGATTCTTCTCCGGAAATTTCCTGCAGGATTTTACAGATTCTTTATTTCAATTGAATTTTCTTTATAATACTTAGAAAGGTCTTCTCCCCATTTAATTGAAGACGAGTCAAAACCTATCAGGTCATTTCGAGGATCGAAGGTTCCGTTTTTGAAAAAGAGCGAAAGGGATAAGAATCGATCTGTTACCACAAAAGCTATCTTTGCATTGTCATACACATGAAAACTTGTATGCTTGTATTTAAGGAATTCTTCAATTTCAGCACTATGCTCGCTTTTTATTTTGAAGAAAACATTGGGTGTAACAATTATGGAAATCGGAATATTATGGCGGGCCAATTCCAGGAACATTGGAGGATGGCTTGGAAGAAAAATGGATGAAAATCCCATGAACTGGGTAGAAGATAACACATTTTCCATAAATGCCTTATGAGTATCGTAAATATGTTCGTGTTCATCTCTTACAACCATGCAATCTTTAAGTTCCTGAATCCTGTTTAACAACATATCCGGAATTGCAACAAGGTCATGGTCTCTCCAGAAATCTTCATTTGATTCTATAGCTGTGAGGGTGTCCAGGAAGGGCTTGTAATATATGGCTGAAACTTTTCCGAGGGAGGTCAATTGGTACATTCCTTCCTGCCTGACAATCAAATTTGCGGTTTCCATCTCTTTCAGGCGAGGCAGAATCTCAGGTGACCTGACATCAAAATAATCTTTGATTTCGGAAAGAGTTCTAGGATTTTCCTGAAGTAGAAATAGAATATCCTTTCTTTTTTCAGAAAAAGTTAGAATGCTTAAAAGTCCGTTGGATTTCACTTTTATCAACCCATTATTTTTTATATTGTTCCTGGAAATAATCGGGGCTTTATGTCCCTATGCAGGCTCTCCACTTTTGATTTACAATATATAATATTTAAGTTTTATATTCCTCTCTTTTTTTACATTGAATTGAGGTGGCAGTTATGTCTGGGTGATATAACATTGCTATAATGGTATACGAATTCAATATATATTATCTTTTTTAAGAGTGTACTTAATCATTAATAATTTTTTCGATCATTCCGGATTGTATGTATCTGGCTTCCGAAAAAGTAGACAGAGTCTCTAAATAATTATTCCTTTCGCTAACAGAAATTTTATATGTTAATGGTATTAGATTATTTTACTAATATACATCTCATAGTTAAGTATTCAGACAATAGGACAAAAATAATACTAAAAAAATTCATATCGATAAGTAAGATATTTACTAGATATTTAATAAAAGTAAGCGATTTTTAAAGCAGAGATGGGTTGGACCAAACGTTAAATAAATGTTATATGTGAACATGTTCAAAAAAGCTGAATATATAACTTAATACAGTGAATTTAATTGAGTAAGTTCTCAAAATTATGAAAAGTATTACATCCTAATTTTTTATAATGAGCTCATCCAAAACTCAAAAGTGCTTCTTTGAATTTAGTATTCCGAATAATCAATCAAGATTTCTGGTCATGATCATTATTTCTTAAGCGCTTATTTATTGAGAATAAAACTGGTTTTGGATGAGCTCAATAAAAGTTCTATTTAACCAGTAGTCCAGATAGATCTGATATATCCTGAATTTTCCTTTAAAAGATAAATATATATTTCCTGTGTACTCGAAACTATTTCCAATTGAGCGTTAAAAGGTCTTAAAATCATTTGTAAATTTGTTTCTCCTGCCCTAAAACGGCAGAGATTCGGATTCCTGTTTAAGCCCATTGTTATTTTATCAATTATCTCAATGGAGGAAGTGGCGCATGCCTGTAAAGATCATGGCAACTCCGAGCCGGTTTGCAGTGGCAATAACCTCGCCGTCCCGAATTGATCCGCCAGGGAGACTATATAGCGGATATTATTTTCTGCGGCATAAATTATGCTGTCATCGAAGGGAAAGAAAGCATCCGATGCCATTACGCATTCTGACATAACTTTTTGGCAGTAATCTTCAAAGGAAATGTCGAAATGTTCTCTTTTGTAAATTGTCCTCAGATTTTCAATAGCCTTTGTGGCTGCCAGTTTGCGGATAGAGTCAACCCTATTAGGCTGCCCTGCACCCATAGCCAGTACCATGAAAAAGCCTGGCTCGTACTCATGAGCTAGGATCACTGCATTAGATTTGGTTGCTTTACAGGCTTTCAGGCAAAATTCCGAGATAGAGCGCTTGTCTTCAGGATAGGGGGCATCTGTGACCGGCTCCCATTTTTCGTATATTCCGATGTCGCGGCTTTGCTTGAGCATGCCTCCGATTATATACTTATATGTATATTCTGTTCCGAAAATTTCCCTGAGTTCAGGCAGTTTCAGGAGTCGTAAGTTCTCACTTTTATTTTTCAGATATTCAAGGGCATCAGGCTTGAAGTCAGGAGCAAGGATAATTTCCACAAATTTTCCATTCAGAAAAGTAGCAGCCTCAAGGTCAAAGATTTCATTCGTGCAGATTATGCTTCCATAAGCTGAAATCGGATCTCCGTCCCAGGCAGCCTGAAGAGCCTGCAAGAGTGTGCTTCCGGTAGCAAGTCCACATGGGTTGTTATGTTTTACGATTGCTACTGCAGGGAAAGCATTTCCGAGTTCTTTTACCGTCTGAAGGGCATTGTCAGCATCCACATAGTTATTATATGAAAGTTCCTTCCCATGCAGCTGGGCGGCTTTTGCCAGGCTAGGGCCTTCTATTTTGGGGTCTTTATAGAAATAGGCTTTCTGATGCCAGTTTTCTCCATAGCGGAGTTTCACACCGTCAGTAAACTTCAGGCGAAGTACTTCTTCTCCGAGCAGAGTCTTACTAAGGTAAGTATCGATGGCTGCATCATAATCAGCGGTATGCCTGAAAGCCTTGACTGCCAGGGTAGCCCGAGTTGAATCCGAAATTATTCCGCTTGAGCGCAGTTCCTTCAGGACGTGCCCGTAATCCGATGGGTCGGAGAGTACTGTTACCGAACGGTAGTTCTTGGCTGCCGAGCGAAGGAGAGTTGGGCCCCCTATATCTATATTTTCAATGGCTTCCTCAAATTCTACGTCTTTTCTTGAAACTGTTACCTCAAACGGATAGAGATTTACAGCCACCATATCAATGAGAGAGATCTCTTCTTTTGCAGCTTCCTCCATCTGTTCCTCGCTTTCCCGAAGGCATAAGAGCCCTCCATGAATTCTCGGATGGAGAGTCTTAACCCGTCCTCCCATCATCTCCGGACAGCCCGTAACTTCCGAGACATCGGTAACTTCTATGCCGGCGTCGCGAAGAATTTTCGCTGTCCCGCCTGTTGAGATAATCTTCACGCCAAGTGATTCAAGCCCGCGTGCGAATTCTGCAATTCCTGTCTTATCTGAGACGCTGAGCAGTGCCCTTTTTACCAAAAAATCACCAATATATTTGGTTTAAAAATTATTAGCTATAAAACTTATGGTTTACACGTTATTATATTAAAAAGAAGCTTCTCTTTTCGGGAAAAACTAGCTTCAATTCTGAAATTCCAGTATTCCCTTCAGTATGCTCTCAGAAATCTTCTGGATATGTAGTTCTTTAAGTTTTTGGTACTTTGTATGCATAACTTTCTGAAACTATACTACTATTAACTTCTTTCAGGAAAAGTGTTCAGGTGAAATACTTATTCTTTGGAAATAGAATAAATAGGAAATGCATAGAGAAACGGCTTTTCCCAGGATTACTTTTTTAATTTCTTTGTTCGATAAAATAATATTTCAAAGGTTGTGGGGAATTTAATGGAAAAAAAGTATGATATTATCATTATCGGGACAGGTACTGCAGGCAGGACTCTTGCAAGTAGGGCACGGTCAACGGGATTGAAATTCGCTATTACTGATTCAAGGAAGTATGGAGGTACCTGCCCTCTTAGAGGATGTGACCCAAAAAAAGTGCTTGCAAGTGCATCTGAAGCCACGGACCTGAATAACCGGTTGATAGGAAAAGGCGCAGGGTCTCATAACTCTCTAGAGATCGACTGGGCCTCACTTATCAAATTCAAAAGAACGTTTACTGAGGGCTATCCTCATGAAACTGAAAAGATGCTCGCGGATTTGGGAATTGATATGTATCACGGAATAGCCCAATTTGCTGATGAGAAAACCGTAATTGTCGGAGAGGATAAACTCAAAGGGGAATGTATCTTCATTGCGACGGGATCAAAGCCCAGGAAACTGGGCATACCCGGTGAGGAATACCTTACAACGGATGAGGATTTAGGAATGCTGCAAATATAACTTCAATTTTTCACTTGTGGAATTGCTCTGTAATTCCATTTTCCTAAATAATCATCAAATACAATTTTCATTTTTTCCTTGAAGTTTTCAGTTGCTTTTTTTCCCGTGGCATAAACTTTATCCTTTATAGTCGAAAACACTTTGAGTCCTGTAGATGTGTAAGTCTTCTCAACAAGGCTTTTGACCATCTCAATATTGCTGAAAACAGTACCTTTGCATGCATTCGTAACATGACAGAATAACCTGTGTTCTATTGGATTGTATTTCGACGTATATGGTGGATAATGAGCCATTCTGATTTCAATTCCAATTTCATTTACCATCTTTTGCATATCTTCCTTGAAAATATAATGCCTGCTTGAGTTGCTTCCACCACCATCAGCTAAGGTTAAAATGCTATTTGCTTTTGGATATTTGTTTTTACCGTATTTTTCCCACCAGTCTTTAATGCAGTCACAACAAAACTCGCTTGTGTCCTTACTGGTTCCTAAAGTGATGTATCCTTCGTTACTTTTTAGATCGTATATGCCATGTGGAATTACAACCCCATCTGAAAATGTATTGAAGTCGTGGTCATATACCTTTACTGTGTGGGTACAATAAACTTTACCATCACGGTAGAAATTACCTATGACTTCTTTTTTACATCTATACTGATAATAGGATTAGCGCTTTTTGAGTACTCTTCCTTTAACTCGTGAATTCTCTCAAATTGCTCATTTCTATCTTTAGAGTCTTTCATTGTGACAGCTTTTTGCATTTTCCTTTTTACAAAACCATGTTTCTTTAAGAGCTGCTTTACTACATAGGGAGTTATATTCATACCCTTTGATTTAAAAACCTTTGAAATTTCTTTAAGGTTCAGGTTTGTCCATTTTAGTTCTTCATCCATAGGGCTTCCAGCCGTATGGTTTTTTAGAATATCAAAAAATATTTCATCGATATTTTCCACCGTGTCGATGATTTTCTTTTTACCCCCACCAGGCTTTCGAATTCTGTCCTCTGGGGTTTCTGTACCATTGGTGATTTCATTAATTCCAGCCATGACAGTCTGAAAGTGGCAGCCCAGGACACTACTAATATAGATTTGTCCTCCGTGACCTAATTTAATTGCTTCGATAGCTGCGTATCTTCTCCGATCTTTCTCGTTCAAACTATCATAAAATGCTTTCATTCGAGTTTCAATTTCTTCAGGATATTTTATGCGTAGCGTCAAATTAGATTCCTTTTAATCATTTGTAATGGCTTCTAACAAACATTATAGATGGTAAGAGAAATAATTGAAATTATATATGTTTTGTTCCTTAATGGAAACTAAAAAGCTCCCTAAAAAGATAATTTTCATCGGGGGCGGCTACATTTCTTTCGAGTTTGCGCACATTGCAAGAAGAGCAGGATCAGAGGTCTTAATTCTGCATAGGAGCGAAAAACCTCTCGGATCTTTCGATCCCGATATGGTAGATCTGCTTGTAAAAGCTTCAGAAGCGGCAGGCATTAAAATCCTTACAAATAATCCAGTGGTAGCTGTCATAAAAGAAAATGACGGTTTTCGGGTTAGGACCGAATTCAAAAAAGGGGCTCAATCCGAAATCCGAACTTTTCATGCGGACATGGTTGTGAACGGGGCGGGTAGAGTCCCTGATATCAAAGACCTGAAACTTGAGAATGCAGACGTTAATTATGAGAAGAAAGGTATTATAGTTGATAAACACATGCGAACTTCAAATCCAAATATTTACGCTGGAGGAGACTGTGTCGCCGAAGGCATGAAGCTAACTCCGGTAGCAACACTTCAGGGCCAGATTGCTGCAGCTAATATTCTGGATGGAGATGACGTAGAAGCTGATTATACAGGTATCCCGAGTGCTGTCTTTACCATTCCTGTTCTGGCTTCTGTGGGAATCAACGCAGCAAAAGACAGCGATAAATATAAGGTGATTTTCCGGGAAAGGAGCAAATGGAAGACAACTCAGAGAATCGGTATCGAATTTGCAGCTTCAAAGGTAATTATTGATGAGGTAAATGACCGAATAATGGGAGCTCATATTCTGGGTCCGAACGCGGAAGAAGCTATAAATATTTTCGCCATGGCAATGAGGCTCAACATCAGTGTATCGGACATAAGAAAAGTAATCTTTACCTATCCTACTATATGTTCGGATATTCCTTATATGCTGTAAAACCTCTTACAAGACCCGGAAGCAGGCACTCAAATATACTCTGTACCTTAACTAAATGTAAATACCGGCTCAGCAAAGAAAGTACGCTTCCGCTGAAACCGGAAACAAACCCGAAAATTTGGAGTTACTAATGTCTGAGAAAAAGCCAAAAAAATCGGCTACTCAAGATTTTATTTATGAATCTGATATTCCTAACAATAGGCACAATTTTGACCGGATCTGGGCTCTTCTAAAAAAGAGTACCCGAATGCAAAACCTTCTCTTAACTACAGTAATCCCCTTGAACTTCTTGTGGCAACCGTTCTTTCAGCCCAGTCAACCGATGTCCAGATTAATAGAGTAACCGAAAAATTGTTCCACAAATACAGGACTGCAGAAGACTATGCAAATGCAGACCTGAGAGAACTTGAGATTGATGTCTATTCAACAGGTTTTTACAAAAACAAAGCAAAGAATATCAAAGCTGTTGCGCAACTGATTGTTGAGAACTACAATGGGAAAGTCCCGGACACTATGGAAGAACTGGTTAGTTTGCCAGGCGTCGGAAGAAAAACCGCTAATATCGTGCTTGCCAGAGCATTTGGAATAATTGAAGGTATCGCTGTGGACACGCATGTAAAAAGGGTTTCAAGAAGGCTGGGGTTTACGAAAAACTCCGATCCTGATAAAATTGAGCAGGACCTAATCTCGCTTGCCCGAAAGCAAGACCTTGATTCGATCTCCATGACCCTGATTTATCATGGAAGAAAAGTCTGCCAGGCGAGAAAACCAAAATGTTCATCCTGCGTTGTGAATCAGCTCTGCCCTTCAAGTATAATATTTATGAATCCTTAACCTCTATTTTTCTGAGAGTAATGGAACCTTTAAAGCCCGAACCTCAGGCTTTTTTATTGAAAACTTTACCCAGCCCAAAACTGATTCCCATTACTGCAAGTGTTCCCACTGCAATTGCCAGAACTTCTCCGCTCTTCCCCAGGCCTTCAATTGAATAGTCAGGCATTGGGGACCCAACTACTGGTTGAGCTTCTTCAATTTGGGACATTTTCGACTCTTCAACTATCCCTCCAGCAGCACTTTCAAGCCCGTCGGGATCTGGAGATGCAAGGAATGGAGCTAGAACGGCGAGCAAAAGCGCAATCACAATTCCGGCGTAAAAGAATTTCATATTCGATTTTCCGCTCATGCGTGGGTCTCCTTTATCTCCTTTTTATGTCTATCTGGTCTGGCAGTAAAACTATCCTCAAGAAGGTCAGGGCGGGATTTTGCAATCGCTGTGATTACAATTGCAGTAATCAGCCCTTCTCCAATAAAACCAATTATCAGGTGATAGGTGCCCATGGCGATGAGGCCTGGGACCAGGGGAAAGTCCCTGCAATCCAAATCTGAATCGCGCAGACTATTGCCGAGATAAAGAGTCCGAGCCATGCGCCTCCGAAGGCTGCAATGCTTGTGCCTGTACTCTTGCGAAGGGCAACATATGTATAATATCCGACAAACCCGGAAATGATACCCATATTCAGTATATTTGCTCCCATGGTTGTGATTCCACCGTCACCAAAGGCGAAACCCTGCACAAGTAGGACTAAAGTAAGCACAAGGACTCCGGCCCAGGGGCTTCCGAAGACGATGGCAACAAGGGTTGCTCCTACCATATGCCCACTCGTTCCCATCCCTATGGGAATATTCATGGCCTGGATTGCAAAGATTCCTGCGGCAAGGGCGGCAAGAACAGGTACTTTCATTTCGTCAAGTTCATTTTTTGCCCATTTCATTGACATTATTATAAATGGGAGGGCAATTAACCAATAGACTATTGCCTGGGTTAACGGTATAAAAGAATCAGGTATATGCATTTTTGTTTTCCTCTTTTTACACCTTATTTTTTATTTTTCCCGTTTTTACTGTGAACATTTCAGTCAATATGTTTTTTCAGAACATTTATCATAAAATAAAGGATGAACACTGAATAAAATCAAAATTTACGGAGTACTTCCATGTAAATAAAAAACAGTTTATTCATCTGTTTAGAACTGTTATCGCTATTCATTTCGGTATAGATTCTTGAAAGATTACCAATATACTCTTAGATACCTCAGTATTACATATATATATTTTGGTATTACGTTTTTTGACAATTTTTTTATTGGAACCTTCTTAGGTATCTGTATTTTTATTTTTTAGTCGAATTAAGTATCCTCATATCTTTCACTAAGTCGAATATATATTCACATTAACTATCTTGGCTGTAATTCCTTATCTATTACGAAACTTAACGAGAAGAAGAGCTAGAGGATCATTGTTAAAAAGTAGAACGGGAAAAATAAGTCGAATATAGTTAAGATCCAAGGGATTTCAGCTTTTCTTATTTACCTGCGTTGTTATCTTTTCATATAGCATGTAGCTTTTTAAATCCCCCTACTCACTTTCAATGTTTTATCACTATAAGATGGCAAATTCTCCAAGAAATTAATGTACTAATAAATGTATGAATATATTACTAAAATTTAACATCAAATAGCAAAAAAGATATAAATAATTTTAAATACCGGTTAGTAGTATAGATAAGGTGGCGATAGAGTGTCTCTGGCGAACAGACACGAAACTTAAATTACCTCCTAAATCGACTAAAGCACCTGAACTACTTTTTTCCCTGCCTGTGATACCAAAGTAGGCAGGGACCGGGTGCAAAAGATGGAGCACTGGATTAAAAATAATAGCCAACTTTTTAACCCCGAAAATCGACAGAATGCCAAACTTTCTGCGAAGTTATACATTTTATTAAGTTAGGATGCCAATTTAAATTAAGAGCCTATCCGAAAAGTCAGTAATGCATGTTGGGAAGTCACAATAAGTCTATAATATAAGAGTATTCGTTCCGGTTTTGCATATTTCATATTGTAAAAGTTATAGGAGATAATCACTTTTCGGATAGCTTTTAAGTAGGCTCAAATTATTAACCATATCCAAAAATATTACTTTTATTTTACAGCAAATTATTAAGACTGCCAAAAAATGTTTAAAATTCCAGGTTAAAGTCCTATCTCTGGATTTTCTCTTAAATTGGATCAGTACCTGCCAGGAATGGATAAAGGTTTTAATAATGAGCTTGTTTCAAAACTACTTCTGATCCATCTGAACTAATATTTCGGAGTAGATGATTCAAAATCAATAAAACTAAATGGAATATCTGCTTGTTGTCAAAACAATGAATAGTCGGAATTTTGAAACCATTTCTAATTTTAATTTTTCGACTCTGTATAAATCCTCTTAAATAAAGCTCTAATTTGACAGAAGCGTACAATATGTAATATCCAAACTAAACTTACACATATTGTTAGAGAATCGAGCAGGATCAATATGGCATAAATATTGAAATAAGTTTGATGCTTTAGGCGCTGGTTTGTTATTGCAATCACGTAAGTTCTATTTGAGTTAAATTAAGCTAATATCGCGTCAATCCCCAAAGATTCAACGATTCTGAATAGTTGCAATCGGTTTTATACGACGTTTTGCCGTTGACGTGACATTAATTTGATCAGCAATTTTTCTTATTAAGTCCATCAGCCCATCAGGTTCAAAAGGCTTTACTATAAAACCCATAGCTCCTATTTTCATTGATTCTGTTATCAGGGCCTGCTGCCCAAGAGAAGAGCACATTACCACTTTTGCCTCCGGATCCATAACAAGAAGTTTTTGCAATGCTTCTGTTCCGTCCATATCAGGCATAATTATATCCATTAACACAAGATCAGGCTTTACTTCCATATACGTTTGAATTGCTTCTTCCCCATCACCGACCTCAGCTACCACTTCATGTCCATGCATTAAAAGAATGTCTTTGATTACCATTCGCATAAACTCGGCATCGTCAACGATCATAACCCTCACTATCTATTTCCCTCCTTTTTATTTTTATTAAGAGAATTCTACTATTGAGCCTATCCTGAAACTCAAAATTAGCTTCTTCAGATCTGGTATTTAATATAATCAATCGAGTTTCTGATATTCAAGTTTTCAAGGAAATTTTTCAATTTATCTTACTCTCGGATGCCTGGCTATCATCAATCCTGTAATATACTTCTTCCAAATCCTTATGCAATCTGTTAACTTCTTTCTCCCATAATTTTTTATTGGATTCCGGACAGGAACCCATTTTCAAAGCTGCGATTTTCGCATAGTTCCGGGAAATTTTTCTGTTACTCCAGGAAAGGCCGAAAGCCAGATCGGTTTTTCTGATGCTGTATTTTTCGTGGATCAGAAATTCATAAAGTTCAGAAACTTTGTCCAGATTTTTTTCGGAACTTTCGGGAAAGTTTGGGGCAAGGTCAGCCAGATTCAGAAGATGAGACTGGACGCCACAACTTTCAGGGCACAGTTTTTCCGAGTTTGCAAACTTAAGCATCTCTCTAAATTCAAGAAAAATATCCGTCTGCTCAAAACCTGAGGGTAGAGTTTTTCCGAGGAAGATAAGGATATGGATGCACTCGTGAAAGAGGATTTTTGCTATCAGGAACTCAATTCTCTCCTGAAGATTCCATAACCTTTCGACCAGTTCCCTTTCCCACAACTCATATGGATTTACCAGGACAAGGAATTTGTAGGTTATTTTCTTGTCTTTTCTGAAAACAATCTTCTTCGGCTCGAAGGCTAACCCCTGTATCATTCCAATAAATTGCACTCGGACCGCCAGATCCCAGCAGTGTTCCCATTCTCCTGAACGCACACATTTTACCCTATAATATTTTCCGTCAAACTGGACCATTTTTATTAGCCGGTACAGATCCTCACTTTGTTCTTTGATAAGAGCTTTTATCATGGGCTCCCGGTAAATGTTCAGATCAAGATAGAAAAGTCCTGGAAGAGATACAGAGCAATCAGGAGAAAGAAAGTACCCAAGAGAGAAGAACTGGGCAAAATGAGGAGTCGGCGAAGATATAAAGGGTAGCTCGTCCCACTCTGTATATATCTGTAAACCTTTTTTTGCTTCGGCGAGGCCTTTTTTACTTTAATTTTCCGCATTAAGAATCCATCCCTTAAAATTCACCGGTTTCTACCACATTAGGAGCTAATTGGTAACACTATTGTATACTTTCATGTTATTTTATACTTAAAAGATTCTTATAAATAAATACTTTTTCATATCAAACTAAAAATTAGTATTAACAAACCGGGAAATGCAAAGAAACTGGATTCTTTGAAAAATAAAAGATAAATGCAAAATAATTTATTGAAAACTATAATCGAACCTATTCTTCAATCCGAACCGCAGGAAATTCACTGTGGCCTCCTTCTCTTACCTCCTTCTGAGAAATCTTTCTCAATACTTCTTTTGCAGATTTTACAACACATTATGTCCTCTTTTATCTCTCAAACTGCCGCAGCTCTCTTAAAATCATCTGAACTCAGAAACGGGAAAACTCATAGTTAAATTCTCAAACTGACTTTCCGCACGTATCCTTGGAATATTTTTATTTTTCTGGGCATCAACTATTCATCTAATTTAACATCGTTAAATTCTATTTTATTGCTATTTTAATGGGTAAATTTATTAGTTTTGTATGCAATTAATTACTAATAGGAAATAATTTATTTTACGAATACCAATATAAGTATGAGCCAGAAGCTAAGAAAAAACTTTCTGGCAAGGGATGGAATAAAATATGCCTGAGAAAATTGCGAGAACAAAAACCCTCAGATTAAAAAATACACGCATACGAAGCTTGAAAATAAAGGGTCTGACGCCAAAACCTTTCGTCATAAAGAATCCGAGCTTAAAGGAGGTTACCTTCCATAAAGTCAAATCCTAATAATGTATGAAAATTAACTTTAAATTTACATCAAATTTGCAACACTGCCGAAAAAAAGCTCAAAAACTCGAACCTTTTAAAATGAGAAGTATTTACCAACCCAATTAAAAAGCGGATACAAAAACAGAAGCCTTCAAAAAATAGAACTAAGAATAACATAAAAGAACTTATGCAAAAAAAGGGCAAGTAAGGGGCTTTCTTTATATAATTTCTTGGAAGTGTTTATATAGACTGCAAGAAAGTTATTGCCAACTACTGGAATATAAGGTCTTCCACATACACAAATGGGGTAAGTGGATTTGATGAAGAAGAACGCACTGTCTGGAAACAAATCTTTGAAAATTCCCTGGTTTCCAGTGAGCGTTTGAAAGTACTGGACGTGGGAACAGGTGCTGGTTTTCTTGCCCTTCTTTTTGCTGAGATGGGTCATAAGGTAACAGGCATAGATCTTTCCGAAGGAATGCTTGAGAGAGCAAAGCATAACGCACAGAATATGGGACTTGAGATTGATTTTTTCCACGGGGACGCGGAAAACCTGCCTTTTGAAGACAGTTCTTTCGATCTGGTCACGAATAAATTCCTGCTATGGACTCTCCAGCAGCCTGCGTGTGCTGTCCGGGAATGGAGGAGGGTCCTTAAACCGGGAGGCACGATTTTTGCCATAGATGGCGACTGGTTTGATCCCCGACCAGGCAGACGCATTAAAAGAATGCTTTCCGAAGGGGCTGAAAGATTTGTGAAAAAGAACCAGATCACTTCAATTTTTAAGGATTGTTATGGGCCAATCCGGAATTCTCTGCCTCTCTATGAGAAAATAAGTCCGGAGAATGCTTCACTCCTCTTTTCTGAAATCGGATTTGTGAACACTGCAGTCAATCCTCTTCTGGAGGTGCAGAAGTTTAAAAAAAACAGGCAATCATTCACGCAGAGGCTTCTTGGGAATAACTCCATTTTTCTGATATCGGGGCAGAAAAAGTTTGAATAAGTTATTCTGTCACTCTGAATAAACCAATGCCAAATGCCCTAACATTTTTATTACTTTGGGAGTGCGAAGGGTCACGAATGCCCCATCCTTTACAGGCTGTCCGACAATTACTGTTAGTAATGAAAGAAAATTGTCTGCTGGTAAGTTGGAACTTTTTTATAAATTTGTGTTCTATCCCTTATGATTCAATTCTTAAAATGAAAAGATCCAATTATTCCCATTTTCCCTTCCAATGATCTCGTTTTTATTTGAGTAAATCCATATTTTCCTTAAGTTAGCTGCCGTACACACTAAATTAAATCGGCCTTGACAGATTTCAATCCTCTGGTTAAAAATTGTCTAAACCCTAAATTCTCTTTATAATTTCCAATTGCAGGTTCTACTACCTGCTTTCTTTGCCCATATATTCTTTTAGCTTCTTCTGTTTTCATTTTATCGGCTAATTGCTTTCTTTCTTTTGAAAATTCAGCTATTTTTAAATGCCTAATTCCATCCATCTGACTTTCCGCAGATGTCCTTTCAATTTTCATAATTTTTCCTGCTATCGTTTTTTCTGAAAACCGACTTGGTTACTCAAAATGTGTTTTTGAATTTTTTCCAAAACTTTCGACCTTTTGCCTTCATTTAGGACTTATAGCAGCCATTTTCTTAAGCTTCAGTAAAGATAATAACTGCAAATTTTCGAATATTTCTCCAAAAACGATAATAGGAAAAATGTTATTTTTTTGAAGACATCTGCGGAAAGTCAGATCCATCCTTTTTGTACAATTTTTGACATTTTTTTACATTCAGTTCCCTTATAAAGTCTGTATTTACTCTTCCTTTCTTTTTCATAACCCTCATACAAAAACTTCAATCTTTGATTTTTCAGAGCATATAAAACTCATCATTTTCTTCATTATACTCAAAATTACCAATATCGAATCTGTTGTCTTCAATGTTTTCTGTTGTTGTTTTAGCTACTTCTTTTGCTTCGGAATATATGGGTCCAATTTCTTATGATTTAAATAATGTATGTTATTTCCACAGTAATATCCACTGTCTGCACATATTTTAGTGCCTTCTTTTAGCAAGCCACAATTTTCTTCCGCAAGTTGAATCTGTGGTTTCAATGATAAGTATCAGTTCTATCTTGACAGATACCATTTGCAACAATAATCCCCAGTTTATGGTCCACTGTTATCTGAGCATTGTATGCCAGTTCAAATAATCCCTTTTTGTTTTTCATAAAACGAGATTCTTTATCAGTCAAGCTTACTTTCTCAATACTGTCTTTTTCAAATTCATCAAGTGCTTCTTCAACCGTGTCTTTGATCTCTTTTTTCGGTCATTAGAATTATCCTTATTTACTTGCTTTATATACTTCGCAACTACAGCTTTTACTTTGTATTTTCCACTTTCATGCAATTGATCGTAACCACGGCAGTTGCCAAACTGTTCATCCTCAAGTTTGTCTACTTCAATACCTTTTTTAATTCATTATTAACATATTCTCCAATAACCCTCAAGACCTCTTCCAAAACCACATTATTTTTTGACGCAGAAGCTTTTACTATGGATCCGTCAGTGCTTAATTGTTCAAGACCTATTACTCCTAGATCTTTAGCTGCCTTAACTGTATTTTTGAACAATTCAGTAATCAGTTTCCCATTTTCTTTTCTAAAGTCACTGATTGTTCTAAAATCAGGTTGTAGGTTTTCAGCCAAATAAATGTAAACTACATTTTCTCGAACATTGCGAGCTATTGCTCGCGATGATCGAACTCTGTCAAGCATCGATTGAATCAAAATTTTACACATTATGCAAGGATGATAAGCCGGGTGCCCAGAACCATCATACCTTGTTTCAAATTCACTGAAATCTATCTCATCTACAAAAGACTCAACCAAGTAGCAGATATGATCTGAAGGAATAAGATCTCGAATATCTGGAGGTAAGTCCAAGTTTGATTCTTTGAAGATTTGATTAACGCCATAAAACAAAATATTCTCAATAAATTTATATAATTACCAACATATTCAAAACAGAGATCTAATTATTCACGGTAATTGTCGGACAGCCTGTAAAGGGCAGGGTATTCGTGACCCTCCGCACTCCTAAAGTAATAAAATAGTTGAGACAAACTCTTCAACAAAATTTGCGGCTTTTTGGGGTTTTAATTGGAATTTTGATGAAAAATTGCACTTGCTTTTGAACGGGAGAGTCGAAATTAAAAGAATCACTAACTCTGTCTTATCGATGGTATTTTTCCAATTCCGTTGTGAAATGCGGGAATTAACCCAAACAATAGTTTTTAGTAGGTTTCCGCACTAGATTACCTTGTTATGAAAGCTGTATGCATCTGTATGGGAGTGCATCTGCCTTACAGTCCTAAGTGGTACTGGCCTGTAGAGGGATTTTCCGGGGTGCCTGAAATGGACCGATACTTTGACCGGAACCATATTTTTTCAAGATTTTTAAAAATAAGCAGACAACTTCTGCGCCTTAATGACCTTATTCTGGAATCCGTGGAAAAAGGAGGAAAGTACTCCTTTGATCTATCCGGACCTTTCCTTGAACAATGCAGGTGGGACCCTGAACTTATAGAATCTTTCCTCGAACTCGGGGAAAGCGGAAGTGTGGAATTCACAGGGAGTTGCAATTATCATTCCCTGAGTTCACTGTATCCCGATCTTTCCTGGTTTAAGGAGGAAGTGCTCAACTACAGGGAAATGCTTCGGGAACTGTTAGGAGTCACCCCGGAGACTTTTGTAAATACCGAACTCCTGTACACTGAAAGAGTAGGAAGCATACTTGCTGAGACGGGGTTCAACTGCCTTATTGCCGAAGGTTCCAGGAACCTTATGAATGGATATGATCCTGTATACGTTTTTGAAAATCACCTTCCAACTCTGTTAAGGCATATAAACCTCAGCGAAGATCTTGAGCTGCGTTTTTCAGAAAAAGAGTGGGAAGGCTACCCTCTTATTCCGGAAAAGTTCGCAGACTGGATTGCCAGTATGGAAGGAGATGTCCTGACCCTTTATATTAATTATACAAATCTCTGCCTTCATTACAGGAATAAGAGTACGATAGCGGATTTTATCCGGAGTTTTCCAGAAGCCCTCAAAGTCCGGGGTATTGAAATGCTCACGCCGTCTGAAGCCGTAAAGAAATTTACACCTTTAAGGCTCCCTACCCTTGGAACAGAACAGACAATCCGTTATGGAATGCATAACGCAGTAGGAAACCATGCCCAGCAGCTTTACCTGCGGGAGCTGGTAAGAATTGGAGAGGAACTATCGGAGCTTAAGGAAAATAAGGATTACAGGAAACTGAAACAGGTATTCGGTTATCTCCAGCAGAGTGAAATACTCTTTTCCATGGACTCAGGAAATATAAGGGAAGGGTACGAAAGGGCTGTAAATTATTTTTCCATCGTGTCCGACTTCAGGAGAGCTGTCCTGGAGGAGGGAACATGACTTCAGTTTGCATGTGTTTCCAGGTGCATCAGCCTTTCAGACTGCGCAGGTTCTGGCCTGATGACAGATCAGGCTTTTTCCGTTATTTTGACGAGAGAAGTAACAGGGAAATCTTTGAGAGAGTAGCCCGGAAATGCTATATCCCTGCAAATAGGGTCCTTCTGGATTCTCTTGATGAGCATAGAGGAGAGTTCAGGTTTTCTCTTTCTGTTACCGGGACCCTGCTCGAACAATGCGAACTCTGGGGAAAAGATGTGCTTGAAGGCTTCCGACAGATGGCTGAAACAGGAGCAGTGGAGTTTCTGGACGAGACATTTTATCATTCTCTCTCAAGCCTTTTTGAAGACAAAACAGAATTTATCGAAGAGATAAAGGAACACAGAGAATCCATATTTGACCTTCTTGGAGTTAAACCTCAGGTATTCCGGAATACCGAACTGCTATACAATAATACGATAGCAAAGATTGTTTCGGATCTCGGTTACAGGGCAATTCTTACTGAAGGCGCGGACCATATGCTTGACGGAAGATCTCCTAATGTGCTTTACAGGGCAAAAGGTTCAGGACTTCCCATTATCTTCAGGAACTATAAGCTGAGTGATGATATCGGATATCGCTTTTCGGCAAGGTGGTGGGAAGGTTACCCTTTGACTGCGGAAAAATGGGCATTATGGGCTTCAGGGATTAACGAAGATTGCGTTAATATCTTTATGGATTATGAGACCTTTGGAGAGCACCAGTGGGAAGAGACCGGAATTTTTACCTTTTTGCAAGAATTGCCTGGAGAAGTCCTCAAGACTCGCCTGAATTTCAGTACTCCTCTCGAAATTGTCGAAAAATACTCATCCGTAGCCGAGGTAGATGTAGGAGATTCTTCCACCATTTCCTGGGCTGATACGGAACGTGATACCAGCGCATGGCTTGGAAACGATATGCAAAGACGTTGTTTAGAAGAAATGAAGCTGCTTGAGTCCTTTGTAAAAAAAACAGGAGATCCTGAAATCTTACGTATATGGAAACACCTGCTGACCTCGGACCACTATTACTATATGTGTACCAAGTGGCTCGGAGATGGGGATGTACATTCTTATTTCAGTGTCCATTCCACACCTTTCGATGCAGCAGTTAATTTCATGGCCGTACTTATGGATTTCAAAGCCCAAGTATTCAGGAAACTTAGCACACTAGCTTAATGAAATATACACACTAATTCATGGGAGTTTGAGTCGCATGGTTAGAGACTTATTCATGTTTGCAGGCTTTAATGAAAATTCGCAGATTGCATGGTTCAAGATTATTTATTCGAAGGAACCCGGATCTTTATCCTTAATAACCGATTTTCTGGAAAAAGAGAATGCATTCATTATGTTTGGCCATCTGGACAACATTACGCAAAAAGCAGGAGAATATTCAGTATTTACAGAACTTAATGAAAATGTTGATCCGGAGAATCTCGCCCAAAAAATACAGAGTCTTGAAGTTGTAAGTGAAGTAGAATACGGGATTTCAAAATACGGGATGATCTATTCCGTGGACTTTCCCCTCAATGTCATAGGAGTTAGGGGAGTTGCGGCAAGGGCACTTACAATTGTTGATATCATTAAAACCCTGAACGAAAATGTGGCACATGCAGAGGGGCTTCTCACAATTTCAGGGCTTAAGGGAGGGATTCACGCAGCGAAATATTTCAAGAGCATCATGCCTCTCAATGACAGTAATTTCGCAAACGTGCTTGCAGAACTCTACAGAGCTGTTGGATGGGGAATCCTGGAAATCGACTGTAATCCTGAGACTTATGAAGGGAAAATCGTTGTGAAAGATTCATTTATAGCCGACGTTTACGGTGCGTCGGAACAGCCTGTTTGTGCTTTCATGAGCGGTTACTTTGCGGGTTACCTGACCGAATATTTCGGGAAGAACATAAGTGTGAGGGAGGTCAGCTGTAAAGCCACAGGAAAGAAGGTCTGCGAACACATAATTTCGCTGGCGCCCTCCGGCTCAAGCCAGGAATACCAGACAAGAGGGGATCCCCGGTGATCAAACAACCGAATGTCATTCTAGGAAATGACGAACTTCTCGTAACTATGGGAAGAAAGGGGGATATCTTAGGTTTATTTTACCCCCGCAGAGATCATGCCCAGCACGTAGAAGAATCCGTTGCCTGCATTCACACAGGAGAAAAACTTCTCTGGACAAACGATAACGATTGGCATTGCATTCAGAATTATATAGAAGATACCAATATCGTGTCCACAAAACTATATCATGACTCAGGAATTCGGATTTCGATTCTGGACCTGGTGCATCCGGATGTGCCTGTTCTCATCCGCAGATTTAAGGTTCAATCCCAGCAAAAATCTCAGGGAAATTCTTCTACTATTCAAATTTCAATGTAGGAGAAACGTCTAAGAAAAACTCCGGCTTTTGTGATACAGAGGCTCGCCTGCTCGTGCAGTACTGGCAAAATTATTATATCGGGATTCACTCCCTGCCCGAATTTACTGAATGGCAGATTGGAAAGGCCATGGACACTATATGGTGGGCAAATTCCAAATATGATATGGAAGATGGAAAACTTCAGGGGAATAAAGAAGACATAGGAAACATTAATAATGCTGCTGGCTGGGACCTTGAACTGGAAGCTGACGGTGCAAACGAGTTTGTTATCCTGATAGGTGCCGCATCTTCCAGAAATCTCCTTTATAAAAGAATGCACGAGCTCTCTAAATTGCCTCTGGAACATATTTTTGAAAAAACCAGGGAACACTGGGTTATGTGGCTTTCTAAAAAGCACGTTCTCAAAATGCCGGGAATCGAAGGATACGAAAACCTGCGCCAGGAACTGTTCAGCGCCTACAACCGGGCTCTTCTAATGCTTTACCTCCTTAACGACCGTGAATATGGTTCCTTCGTGGCAGCTCCGGAGTTTGATTCTAATTTTGAAAAATGTGGAGGATATGGTTTTTGCTGGAACCGGGATACCTCGGAAGTTGTGCTCGCACTCAAGCATTCGGGCTATCCGGAGTACTGTGACATGTTTTTCAAGTGGTGTATCCAGACCCAGCTCCCTAACGGTTCCTGGTTTCAGCGCTACTGGCTCAATGGGGATATAGCTCCTTCCTGGGGTAATTTTGATTACTCGACCCAGATCGATGAAACCGGATACACACTTCATTCCATGGACATTTATTACAGGACCCTCGAAGGCCTCACAAAAGCTGAGTTTCTCGACGAGGTCTGGGTTTCCATACTCCGGGCTGCCGAATATCTGATGAAGCGGACCAAATCAGGAATTCACGAAAGCTGTATGGACCTCTGGGAAACTTATTACGGGATTTTCACTTATACAAATGCTTCAATCTATGCAGGGCTCATGGGCGCTTCACACCTGGCTGAAGAAAATGGGGAATCTGGTATGGCAAGACGCTGGATGAAAAGGGCGGAATTCATTAAACAGGCCACAATTGATCGCTTCTGGCTTCAGGAAGGCTATTTTGCAAAAGGAATAATTAACGAAAAACTGGATAAAACTCTTGATGCAAGTATTTTGGGCGCCTATATCCCCTTTGGAATGCTATCCCCAAAAGACCCCGTAGAAAAGGATATGATCCTGTTTATGATAGAAAATATCCAGAAAAAGCTCTCAGTGCCTATTAATCAGAGTTACGGGATCAGAAGGTATGAAAACGACAGTTACATTGACGGAAACCCATGGATAGTGACTACTCTCTGGCTTTCGAAAGCAATGTTTGCCCTTGCCCTCGACATGCCCCAGGAAAAAATCATGTTTGCCCCTACACATGAAATTCCCCAGGAAAAAGAAGATAGCCATACAGAAAAAGTGAGAGAACTGACCGATGGAGGAATTCAGTTCCTTAAATGGGCTCTTGCCGGTGCAACCAGTACAGGACTTCTCCCGGAACAGGTGGACAAGTCTACAGGAAAACCTGCCTGGGCAATCCCTCTCGGATGGAGCGGGTCTCTGATGCTTGATAATGTTTTGCTCCTGGATAAATTATACCGGAAAAAAGCCGGGAATACGACAGAAAGTTGAAAAAAAGATATAAATTGAAAACAGCAAAAGAGGGAGGAAAAACAAAATTAAAAATCAAAAATCAAAATTGGGTATTGTACCCGACATTCTGCAGATGTCTTCAAAAAAATAACATTTTTCTTGTTATCGTTTTTGGAGAAATCGTGGGATATTTTAAAAAAATATGTTTGAGTAACCAAGAAGGTTTTCAGAAAAAACGATAGCAAGAAAAATTGTGAAAATTGTAAGGACATCTGCGGAAAGTAGGTTTCAGAGTAAAAATGTACAAATTAGATAAAGGCTTGAGTCCTCTATCTAATTGTCTTCTGCATCGAGTTCAGCTAACTTTTTTTACTTTAGTCTCTCTTTTATTGCCTCCTCTTATGCAGGTATATTGCAAGCAGCCCGCTGACACCATAAACGATCTCAAATCCAGGAGCGCTTGCACTTTCTCCTGGTTCCGTCTCTTTTTCAACGTCTGCTTCTGTATTTCCAGTAATTTGCTCAACGTTTTTAGTGGCAATTTCAGTGACAGCTTCGTTTGCTATTTTCTTACCTGTTATTACAAAGGGAGAGAATCCCGGAGTTTTGGCTGTAAAATAAAGGTATCCTTCATCTTCCCTTAACAAACTGGTTGGGAGCTGATTCCATTTATTTTCATTGTATCTGTTAAGGGTGATAGAAGATGGGTCAATTGCTTTATCCTGTATCCAGGATTTTTCAACCTTGAAACATATTACAGAGTTTTCGATATTCTTTGAAGTGGCAAACCCGCTGTTTCCAACCCATATATTAAAGGATTTATATATTTTGTCAGAAGGCAGTTCTGAAACCAGCGTTGATTTTCCTTTCAGTATCTCAACAGTTGCTGTAGTCTTACCTACTGTCTTTTTTGCATCGAAACTCAGATATAATACACAGGTTGCGTTTTTCGTGAAGTCAAACTTCACAGCTTTTCCGTTTGTAATGAAAGCCTGTGAAAGTTCCTTCACTTCGACGTTCTTTGCAGGCTCAGGAGAGCTGCAGGCACCACCACTGCTTCCACCGCTGCTTCCACTGTGACTGTTTCCGCTGCTGCCCCCATTATCTCCAGAGTTTTCATTTTCACTCTGGTCTGTGGTAGGATCCGAAGCTGTACCGTTTCCATCGCTTAAGGTGAGGAGGATCGGCTGTTTTATACTGTTGCTTTCGGAAGAAAGTTCGTTGCAGTTTACTGTTGCAGTATTTTCTATGAACCCATCCCCACAACCATTACTTGTTATGTCTTCCTGGGTTACCGTGTAATTTCCGAAGAATTTCCAGGTCTCTCCCTGATTCAACACTCCCGGATCAATATCATCTCCAGCAGGGCCTGTCAGTGTAATCATCGGGTCGCTTACTGAAATTCCTGTCAGGTCCACCTTACCTTCATTCTTTACTGCAATCTGGTATTCGATTATATCTCCGGGTTTGTTGATTATACAGTCTCCGACATTATCGACTCCGATTATTGATTTGTATATGCACAAATCCATCTTCGGAGCTATCAGCTGCTTTATACTGCATGTCTCAGCGGGGAGTTCATTGCAACTCACAGTTGCCGTGTTGTCGATATATCCATCTCCGCCAACGTTACTGTTTATGTCCTCTTCGGTTACCACATAATTTCCGAAGAATTTCCATGCCTCTCCTGGATTCAACACTCCTGGGTCAATATCATCTCCAGCAGGGCCTGGCAGTGTAATCATCGGGTCGCTTACTGCAATTCCAGAAAGGTCACAATTGCCTGAATTCTTCACCACTATCTGATATTCAATTATATCTCCAGGTTCATTGAGTATACAATCTCCAGCTTTATCGACTCCGATTATTGACTTGTATATACAATAATCCTGTATCTCTTCTATCGGTACTTCTCCTGTGTCACCTCCTGTGTCACCTCCTATGTCACCTCCTGTGTCACCTCCTATGTCACCTCCTGTGTCACCTCCTGTGTCACCTCCTGTGTCACCTCCTGTGTCACCTCCTATGTCACCTCCTATGTCACCTCCGATGTCACCTCCTATGTCACCTCCGATGTCACCTCCTGTGTCACCTCTTGTCGATAGCTCTATCGGCACTTCAGCACTGTCAGATTCCGGACTCAACTGATCACAGTCAACGGTTGCTGTGTTTTTGATGAATCCGCCCCCTCTTAGATTAATGAGTATATCTTTCAGGGTAACAGTGTAAGTTCCGCTATAGGTCCATGTTTCTCCTACTTCCAGAACTCCATCAGCATTCAAAGACTCTATTGGTCCTGTCAGTGTAATCAGAGAGTCATTCAGGTTTACATTTGTCAGATTAATGTTTCCAGTATTGGTTACATTAATCTGGTAGGTAATGATATCTCCAGATGCTGTTACTTTTCCCTCAAAAAAGTTAGAGGTGCTGTAGAGCTTGCTTTCAATATCTATAACCGTTTTATCAATGGTGTAAGCCGGATACTGTACTGCTGTTACTGTTTCGTTATCAGTGTTTGAAGTGGTTGTATTATTTCCGAAAGTACCTGTAGCATACGCTGCATTGGTTACTGATCCTGCGTTTATGTCATCCTGTGTTATTGTGTAGTTCGCAGTTCCTGTGACAGTTTGTCCAGGTATCAGGTCTCCTGCTGTTATATTCACGGTTCCTAATACACTGTCTGTAACGTTGATAGGTCCTGTAATGTTTACATTTCCATAGTTAGTCACATTGTAGGTGTACGTGATTATCTGTCCTACAGTGCTGTAAATTGTCGGAGATGCTGATTTTCCTATTATCAGAACTGGAAATTCAGATGGACCCTGTACTGCTGTTACTGTTTCGTTATCAGTGTTTGAAGTGGTTGTATTATTTCCGAAAGTACCTGTAGCATACGCTGCATTGGTTACTGATCCTGCGTTTATGTCATCCTGTGTTATTGTGTAGTTCGCAGTTCCTGTGACAGTTTGTCCAGGTATCAGGTCTCCTGCTGTTATATTCACGGTTCCTAGTACACTGTCTGTAACGTTGATAGGTCCTGTAATGTTTACATTTCCATAGTTAGTCACATTGTAGGTGTACGTGATTATCTGTCCTACAGTGCTGTAAATTGTCGGAGATGCTGATTTTCCTATTATCAGAACTGGAAATTCAGATGGACCCTGTACTGCTGTTACTGTTTCGTTATCAGTGTTTGAAGTGGTTGTATTGTTTCCGAAAGTACCTGTAGCATACGCTGCATTGGTTACTGAACCTGTATCAAGGTCTGCCTGTGTTATTGTGTAGTTCGCAGTTCCTGTGACAGTTTGTCCGGGGATCAGGTCTCCTGCTGTTATATTCACTGTTCCTAGTACACTGTCTGTAACGTTGATAGGTCCTGTAATGTTTACATTTCCATAGTTAGTCACATTGTAGGTGTACGTGATTATCTGTCCCACAGTGCTGTAAATTGTTGGAGATGCTGATTTTCCTATTATCAGAGCTGGAAATGCACATGGACACTTTACTGCTGTTACTGTTGCATTATCCGTGTTAGAAGTGATTGTATTGTTCCCTAAAGTGCCTGTTGCAAATGCAGCATTGGTTACTGAACCTGTATCAAGGTCTGCCTGTGTTATTGTGTAGTTCGCAGTTCCTGTGACAGTTTGTCCAGGTATCAGGTCTCCTGCTGTTATATTCACGGTTCCTAGTACACTGTCTGTAACGTTGATAGGTCCTGTAATGTTTACATTTCCATAGTTAGTCACATTGTAGGTGTACGTGATTATCTGTCCTATAGTGCTGTAAATTGTCGGAGATGCTGATTTTCCTATTATCAGAACTGGAAATTCAGATGGACCCTGTACTGCTGTTACTGTTTCGTTATCAGTGTTTGAAGTGGTTGTATTGTTTCCGAAAGTACCTGTAGCATACGCTGCATTGGTTACTGAACCTGTATCAAGGTCTGCCTGTGTTATTGTGTAGTTCGCAGTTCCTGTGACAGTTTGTCCGGGGATCAGGTCTCCTGCTGTTATATTCACTGTTCCTAGTACACTGTCTGTAACGTTGATAGGTCCTGTAATGTTTACATTTCCATAGTTAGTCACATTGTAGGTGTACGTGATTATCTGTCCCACAGTGCTGTAAATTGTTGGAGATGCTGATTTTCCTATTATCAGAGCTGGAAATGCACATGGACACTTTACTGCTGTTACTGTTGCATTATCCGTGTTAGAAGTGATTGTATTGTTCCCTAAAGTGCCTGTTGCAAATGCAGCATTGGTTACTGAACCTGTATCAAGGTCTGCCTGTGTTATTGTGTAGTTAGCAGTCCCTGTAACAGTTTGTCCAGGTATCAGGTTTCCGGCTGTTATATTCACGGTTCCTAATATGCTGTCTGTAACGTTGATAGGTCCTGTAATGTTTAAATTTCCGGAGTTAGTTACATTGTAACTGTAGATAATCAGGTCTCCTACAGCAGAATACGTTGCTGGAGACGCTGACTTTACTATTGTCAGAGCTGGACCCTGTACTGCTGTTACTGTTGCATTAACAGTGGAAGTGATTGTATTGTTTCCGAAAGTACCTGTTACATCCGCTGTATTGGTTACTGATCCTGCATTTATGTCATCCTGTGTTATTGTGTAGTTAGCAGTTCCTGTTACACTTTGTCCCGGTATCAGGTCTCCGGCTGTTATATTCACGGTTCCTAGTATGCTGTCTGTAACGTTGATAGGTCCTGTAATGTTTACATTTCCAGAGTTAGTTACGTTGTATGTGTAGGTAATCAGGTCTCCTATAGTGGAATACGTTGTTGGAGACGCTGACTTTACTATTGTCAGAGCTGGACCCTGTATTGCTGTTACTGTTGCATTATCCGTGTTAGAAGTGATTGTATTGTTCCCTAAAGTGCCTGTTGCAAATGCAGCATTGGTTACTGATCCTGCATTTATGTCATCCTGTGTTATTGTGTAGTTAGCAGTCCCTGTAACAGTTTGTCCAGGTATCAGATCTCCGGCTGTTATATTCACGGTTCCTAATATGCTGTCTGTAACGTTGATAGGTCCTGTAATGTTTAAATTTCCGGAGTTAGTTACATTGTAGGTGTATGTGATTACCTGTCCTACAGTGCTGTAAGTTGTTGGAGATGCTGATTTTACTATTGTCAGAGCTGGACCCTGTACTGCTGTTACTGTTGCATTAACAGTGGAAGTGATTGTATTGTTTCCGAAAGTACCTGTTACATCCGCTGTATTGGTTACTGATCCTGCATTTATGTCATCCTGTGTTATTGTGTAGTTAGCAGTTCCTGTTACACTTTGTCCCGGTATCAGGTCTCCGGCCGTTATCTGTAATGTTCCTAGTATGCTATCTGTAACGTTGATAGGTCCTGTAATGTTCACATTTCCAGAGTTAGTTACATTGTAGGTGTATGTGATTACCTGTCCTACAGTGCTGTAAGTTGTTGGAGATGCTGATTTTACTATTGTCAGAGCTGGACCCTGTACTGCTGTCACTGTTTCATTATCCGTGTTAGAAGTGATTGTATTGTTTCCTAAAGTGCCTGTTGCAAATGCAGTATTGGTCACAGAACCAGCATCAAGGTCTGCCTGTGTTATTGTGTAGTTAGCAGTTCCTGTAACACTTTGTCCATTTATCAGGTCTCCGGGTGTTATCTGTACTGTTCCTAGTATGCTGTCTGTAACGTTGATAGGTCCTGTAATGTTTAAATTTCCAGAGTTAGTTACACTGTAACTGTAGAGAATCAGATCTCCTACAGCGGAATACGTTGCTGGAGATGCTGATTTTACTATTGTCAGAGAACTGATTTGACATGCACCGGCAAACTTCTGAATACGCTGATTGTCCGTATCTCCAACAAAAACATTGCAGAATGGATCTACAGCAACACCATGGGGATTATAAAATAGTCCGTCAGCGGAGCCCAGAGAACCCCATTGGGTAACGTAGTTGCCGTTGCTGTCAAACTTTTGAATGCGATTATTGGACGTATCGGCAACATAAACATTGCCCAATGAATCTACAGCAACACCATATGGACTATATAATTGTCCGTTACCGACGCCAAAAGAACCCCATTGGGTAATGTAGTTGCCGTTGCTATCAAATTTCTGAATGCGATTATTGAACGTATCGGCAACATATACATTACCAAACGAATCTGCAGCAACAGCATATGGACCAGTAAATTGTCCGTCACCGGCGCCAAGAGAACCCCATTTGGTGAGGAATGTGCCGTTGCTGTCAAACTTTTGAATGCGTTGATTGTCCGTATCTGCAACATAAACATTACCAGACGAATCTACAGCAACACCATGTGGGTTCGAAAAAGTTCCATTAGATGCACCTCCACCACCCCATTGGGTAATGTAGTTGCCATTACTATCAAATTTCTGAATTAATTGATTGGATGTATCAGCAACATAAACATTACCAGATGACTGATCGACAGCAACACCATGTGGACTATAAAAAGTTCCTGCACCTGGTCCTCCGCCACCCCATTGAGTAATATAAGTACCGTCGTTATCAAACTTTTGAATACGCTCATTAGACGTATCAGCAACATAAACATTACCAGATGAATCTACAGCAACGCCCCAAGGACTACTAAATAGCCCAGGACCAGCGCCACCAGAACCCCACTTAGTAACAAAAGTATAAGCTTCAGCATGCGTAACAGAAGCGTTCATCAATACAAGGAATAATAAAATAAAACCGAATGACATTATCTTAAAGACATTAGCTTGTTGAAATTTCACACTTGTACCTCCCTGATTTTGCAAAATTTGTTCTCTTAGGTTGACTGCAACTCCAAAAGGACCGTGGCTGTAACAGTGTTTGTAGCTGTGTCAATCACAGAAACATTGTTGAGATTTCACATTTGTACCCTTCCTTATTTTGTAAATAACCACGAAAAAAGTCTTAAAAAATATCGGTTTACTGATGTTAAAGTGGTTTTTATAGTCAGTTACTCAGTGATCTGAGCAGCATTAAGTATTAATTTTTTTATAAAGATACTCAGCACATAACTATTTAAATTTATTTAGTGATTGGGATTGATATAATAGTGATAGCAAAATATCAGGGACAGGAGAACCTTTATTAATATCTGCATAATGTTAGGTCATTGAACAGATATAGAAAGGAACGAATCAAAAAAGTAACATTAATTTTTCCCTTGATGATATTGATTAAATTTCCTAATTGTGGAGTTTTTCACTGATTTCTCAACACAGCCCGATTTTTTGCACAACAACCGAAGAGGGCTTCTTCTTCCCTTACAAGGTTTAAAAACAAGGTAATTAGATGGCGAATTCCAGCTTCCTGATTGACAAGATAATCTTTTATGAGGAGAATGAATTAACCATTGACTCTGCACCCTGTTTTTTTGTGGTGAAAAGAAAAAGATACAGAGTCAATCATATTTTGCAGAACTTTCGGTACACTGCCAAAATGAGAATATCCCCACACTTGCAGATAATGAAAAGCTATTCTCTTGCTTATGGTTTTCAATAACTCTCCCTATGATCCAAAATTAAAAGGAAAACAAAGGGATATTATCAATTGTCTGAAATTGAAAATATCCGAGCTGTTTTTAGAGTACGTTTTTTTAAGAGGTTTCAGGCAAGGATTTTTCCATAAGGGTTTTCTTCAAAGTAGCTGACAAATTGCCGGGCTTCTTCATTAGATTCCCCGGAATCGGAACCCAGAAGCAGCTTTGAAAGACTTGCCTTATTCATATATTCAACTTTTGGCTCCCCAACAATTCCTCCCATTTTTCCAGCTTTGTCAATCGCATCGTAAAGATTTCCGAAGCCGTCTACAAGCCCAAGCTCCTTTGCCCTGGCTCCGGTGTATATACGGCCGTCGGCAAGAGTTTTTACGTCACTCCTGGACATGTTGCGTCCTTCAGAAACGTCGGATATAAAGTCTTCGTAGCTTTCCATAATCACAGAATCAGCGTACTCTTTTTCCGCATCCGTAAGCCCTCTCCAGGTGCCTCCCATATCCTTCATTTCTCCGGACTTCGCAATGTAATAATCTACGCCCGTCTCTTCATAAGAGGCAGACATGTTCTGGAAGATCCAGATCACTCCGATAGATCCGGTACTCGTAGAGGGATTTGCAATAATGTAATCCGCAGGAGCAGAGATGTAATACGCGGCGCTGGCTGCAAGGTCCCCCATGGAAACGACAACAGGGATTCCCTTTGCCTGAGCTTTCTGAATTTCCCCTACGATTTCCTGGGCTGCTGCAGGAGACCCTCCCGGACTATTAATTCGAAGCACAATCGCCCTGACGCCCTCATCCGCGGTAGCCTTACGTATATTTTCAGAAATTTCTTCTGATGTTGCATAACCAAGCCCGGAAGGAACGTTTCCAGAAAGTATAGTGCCCTGGACATAGATCACAGCCACCTTCTCAGAAGTCCCTATATTTCCTCTGACACCGAAACTGAAGGAAATTGCCGCAATACTAACGACTATAACAGTAAACAGGGCCAGTACTACCAGCAGATAGGACATCCAGTTACGTTTTTTTTCTGTGGAGAGGGAATTGAATTCATGCTTAAACTCTTGTTTTCAATTTCATTTTTTAAAGGAACTTTTACGGAAGTTTCTTTATCAACTATTTTTCCAGAACCATTCGAGGCAGAGCCGGAGGAAGGGAAACTACCGCTGGTAGCATTAGCGCCTTCATCAGAAATGACAGTGTCTTTTCCATTGTAGGCGCTGTTTTGTAAAATACTATCTTCAGATAGATCCTCTGAGTTCATACCTTCCGGGTTTATTTTTTTATCGTTCATATCTGACAGGACTGTATAATTTGGATTTATTGTTTTAATCTGCGGCCTTGAGCCTGGTTGAAATTATTAATTAAGAAAGCGGATATATTACGGTAGAAAGCAATGCAAGAAAGAGAACTTGCAGAAACCCGCAGGCAATATAATCTGCTTAACAGTCAAAATTGCCTGAGCTATTATTAATCTTTCTCTACATTCCATCCTTCTATATATAGGATCATCAACTATCCCTCAAATAGGTTACCTTGTAAAAACACAGTAAGCGAAATATATTTTAAAATTGCAATCGTCGAAGAGGAATATATTAGTAAAAAATATATGGAGATCAGAATGCCAGAATCATCCAGTAAACCCGTACTTGTCACCTGTGGCCTGCCTTATGCTAACGGCAAGGCTCATATTGGGCATCTCCGGACCTATGTGCCCGCTGATATTTTTGCCCGTTCCCTGCGAAAAGAAGGAAGGGACGTTACCTTTGTCTGCGGCTCGGATACTCACGGTACCCCTATTGTCGTAAACGCCGAGGAATTGGGGATCACTCCTAAAGAGCTTGTAGAGATATATCACAAACATTTTGACGAGACCTTCAAGCAGCTGGGAGTTTACTTTGATGCTTTCGGGACAACCGATGATCCTGAGAATCACAACCGGACCCTGAATATCGTCAACAGGCTGATTGAAAAAGACTATGTGTATCCGAAAACCATCGAAATTGCATACTGCCCGAAATGCAATCGTTTTCTCCCTGACCGCTACGTAGAAGGCTCCTGCCCTCATTGCGGAGAAACAGCAAGAGGAGACGAATGTGATCAGGGATGCGGAAAACATCTGGAGCCCGGAGAACTTCAGAGCCCTGTATGCACTATCTGCGGAGGGCCTGCCGAGTACCGCCAGCAGGAACATTTCTTTTTCAAGCTTTCTAAGTTCAGCGATTACCTCATGGACTATCTTTCAAATGATCTTGGGGGAACAACCAATGCCATAAATTACGCATTGGGCTGGGTAAAGCAGGGGCTTACTGACTGGTGCATTACACGGAACCTGGAATGGGGAGTTAAATTTCCCGGACATGATGACCTTGTAGTCTATGTCTGGGTAGATGCTCCCATAGGGTACATCGCTTTTACCGAGGAGTGGGCTGCAAAAGCAGGGGATTCCTGGGAAAAATACTGGAAAGATGACGGGGAGATTGTCCACTTCATAGGAGGGGACATTACCTATCACCACTGCATCTTCTGGCCGGCTATGCTTAAAGGTGCAGATTACTCAGTGCCCACAGCTGTCGTAGCTTCAGGCATGGTCAAAATCGAAGACAAAAAATTTTCCAAGACTAGAGGTTATGTGGTCTGGGTAGGAGAAGATTACCTTGATCACGGTTTCCATCCCGACCTGCTGAGATATTATCTGGCAAGCTATACCTCTCACACAAAGGAGCTGAATTTCTCCTGGCATGTGCTTCAGGAAAAAATCAATACTGAACTGGTGGCTGTGTTCGGAAATTTCCTGTACCGGACAATGCTTTTCGCTTTCAAGAACTATGGAGAAGTCCCGGCCGGGGAGCTCGAACCTGAGGTAAAGGAAGAAATAGAAAAGACCCTGAAAGAGATAAAAGCAGCAATGGCCGAATATGAATTCAAAAAAGCCGTTGATTGTGCAATGACCCTTGCATCTTTCGGAAACACCTATTTCCAGTCCCACGAGCCATGGAGCCTTATAAAGAAGGATAGGGTAGCCTGCGGAAATGTGCTTTATAACTGCCTCCACCTGGCAAAAGCTCTATGCATTATCTTTGAGCCCGTGATCCCGCAAACTATGGAAACAGCCTGGAAAGAACTCGGGCAGGAAGAGGACCTGCATACCGCTCTGTATAGTGAAGCTCTCGTGCCACTGAAAGCAGGCACAAAACTTGCGAAACCCGAGATCCTTTTCACGAAGCTCGAAGATGACAGGATCGGAGAGATGGAAGAGATCGCAAACGAGAGAGTAAAAGCTGCAGATGCAAAGAAAGCCGCAGCAAAAAGAAACGGAAAAGAGCCCGCCAAATCCGAAGGAATGGGACCGGCAGAAGAAGCAAAACCAGCCGAAAAAGCTGGAGACGAAGCAAAAGCAAAGGAAGAAGAGGAAAAAGAAATCCTTCCCTTGATCGAGTATGAGGACTTTGCAAAACTTGACATCAGAGTCGGAAAAGTTTTACTTGCAGAACCTATTAAGAAGTCCAAAAAACTCCTTCGGGTTGAAGTGGATATCGGAGAAGAAAAGCCGAGGCAGCTTGTTGCGGGCATGGCTTCGTTCTACAGCCCGGAAGAGCTTGTAGGAAAATATGTAATCGTACTCGCCAACCTGAAACCTGCCAAACTCTGCGGAGTCGAATCAAACGGCATGATGCTTGCAGCCGATGATTGTGCGGAAATCGTATCAGCCCTGATGCCGGACAAAGAGATAAAGCCCGGTTCCAGAATACACTGAAAGCCAGGGAAAATCTAAATCAAAATAAAAATCTAAATCAAAATTTGCCAGTTGGTTTCATGCCCGCATTTTTACGGGCATGAATAATTTGTATATTTTTGTACTTAACGAACAAATGGCTTTTGTGGTAACTCGAGAATACCCAGCCACGGATTTCACAGCATAAGAGCTTCCTTTCCTTGCTATTGAGAAAAACATCTCAAGCATTATAATATTTTGGAGGTGGTAAGTACATACTATTTATTCGACATCGTAGCCGAAGTCTTCCACTTTTTCAGTAATTTCCTGCTTGCTAACTTTATCAGGATCAAAGGTTACCACAGCTATCTTTTCTGGAAGCCTGATATCGAGATTTTCGATACCATTTACGTCCTCCAGGGCTTTACGCACATTTGCCGCACAGTTGTTGCAGTCTACACCTAAAACCTTTAAATTTTCCATCTTTTTCTCTCCTTATTCATGGATTCGTTTAATCCTCATGTTTAACTCTCAATAATCTCATTGCATTTAGGGTAACCAGAAGCGAGCTTCCCATATCTCCTGCAACAGCCAGCCACAGCGTCAGCCAGCCTGGGATGACCAGCAGAAGAATTAATCCTTTGACTATCAAAGCAAATGCAATATTTTGTTTGATGATGCCTAGTGTTTTCCGGCTTAATTTTATCGTGTCGGTCAGTTTTGTCAGGTCGTCAGCCATCAAAGCGATATCCGCAGTTTCCAGTGCCGTATCAGTGCCTGCAGCCCCCATTGCAATACCGACTGTGGATATTGCCAGAGCCGGGGCATCATTGACGCCATCTCCCACCATAGCTACCTTGCCATGCTCAACAAGAAGGCTTTTAATCGCATCTACCTTGTCTTCCGGTAATAAGTCTGCTCGAAAATCATCGACTCCCGCTTTTGTGGCGATAGCACGAGCGGTGCTTTCATTATCTCCAGTAAGCATAATGATTTTTCTAATACCTGCTTTTTTAGCTTATTGATAGCCTGTCCGGAATTTTCCCGCAATACATCTGCCACAGCGATGAGGCCCAAAATGCGTTTATCATCTCCCAGCATCATTACGGTTTTTCCTTCGTTTTGCAAACGGGAAACTTCGTCTTCCACATGTTTCAGATCTATTGTCTGTTCAGAAAATAACCTGGAATTACCGATCTGATAAGTCTTGCCCTGAACCATTGCTTTGGCCCCTTTACCGGGAATCGCCTCAAATGCAGATATACTGGAGATTTCGGCTCCGTGCTCTTTCGCAGATTTGACTATCGCCTCGGCTAGAGGATGTTCTGACCGACTTTCAATTGCCGAGGCTATTGATAAGAATTCCTTATCAGGGATACCATCAATAGGAATAATATCGGTTACCTGTGGCCTTCCCTCCGTAAGGGTGCCGGTTTTGTCAAAGGCAATCACTGACAAAGCCCCGACTGCTTCCAGGTACCTGCCTCCTTTAATGAGTACACCGTTTTTCGCCGCGTTACCAATCGCAGATACGATGGATACAGGTGTGGATATAACCAGTGCACAAGGGCACGCTACTAATAGCATAGCCATGGCTTCGTAAAACCATTTTTCGAATGGTTGCCCGAAAAGCAGTGGGGGAACCGCGGCAACCAGGGCAGCCAGGACTATAACCATAGGGGTATAATATTTTGCGAATTTATCGACAAATTGTTGAGATGGGGCTCGCTGCCCCTGAGCTTCCTCAACCATGTGAATGATTCTGGATATCGTATTGTCCTTGGCCAGTTTGGTAACTTTGACCTCAAGCGAACCGCGTTCGTTGACCGTTCCCGCATATATCTCGTCCCCAGGCTGTTTTTCCACCGGGATGGACTCTCCTGTGATCGGGGCCTGATTCACTGTAGAGTAACCGGTAGACACTTTGCCATCCATCGCAATTCTTTCACCGGGACGAACGATAATAACGTCTCCGAGTACGATTTCTTTTACCTGCAACATTCTTTCAGTTATTCCTCGCCTGACCAGGGCCTCCTTTGGTGCGATTTCCATTAAAGCCCGAATGGAATTCCTCGTTTTATCGAGGGTATAGCCCTGAAGAGCATTTCCAAAAGAGAAAAGAAATACTACCGTTGCGGCCTCTTCAAAAGCACTGAGCGCCGAAGCGCCGACTACTGCTATGGTCATCAGGAAATTCATGTCAAATTCCCGGGCATTAATTAGTACGGAAATACCGTTCCTGGCTGGTAGAAAGCCACCCAGGCAAATCCCTATCAGGAACAGCCCATTGACTATCAACGTCTGTGCTTCCAGCTTTCCAGCAATAAGCCCGGAGACCAACATAATTAAAGAAATCACTGTGGGTCTGGCATACTGATTTGATTTCCAGAAACTTGCCGGTTCGTTTGTTATCCGAAGGCCCTCGTCCACTTTCCCCGAATAACCCATTTTTTCAATCGTTGACAGGATTTCTGCCACTGGGCCACTATGACTTACCGTCATTTTGGAAGCGCCGAAATTAACGTGTGCAGTCTCGATCCCAGGGACCTTAGCCATACGTTTTTCCAACTTAGCCGCACAGTCCGCGCAGTCCATTCCTATGATACAAAAATCAGTGGTTTGAGAAACCGCTGGTATTTTTTGATCGTCTTCTCGTGCCTCATAACCTAACTTTTTAATCTTGTCTAAAACTTGAGTAACACCTGTTTGCTCTGAATCGTACTCTACATTGAGTCTTCCGGCTGGAAAAACAATTGTAGCATTACCAACTCCAGGCATACGTTTAACAGCTTTTTCTACTTTAGCCGCGCAATCCGGACAGTCCATGCCGGTCACGAGCAATTTGGATAATACTGTTGATTCCGTCCTTTCTGGCGCCTCGGCCATAGCTCATTCCTCATTCATTTCGGATTTAGGTTCGGTAACATGCTCTAGCCCTTGAGCGAATAATCTCTCAATGTGATCATCAGCCAGTGAATAATACAGGATCTTGCCTTCCCTCCGGAACTTGACAAGACGCAAAGTTCGGAGAACTCTAAGCTGATGAGATACTGCCGAATCAGAAACCCCTATTACAGCGGTGAGGTCACAAACACACAGTTCTCTGGTCATTAAGGAAAACAAGATCTTCACTCTTGTCGGATCTCCCAGGGCCTTGAATAGTTCTGCCAGTGAAGCAGCTACATCTTCACCAAATAGGGCTTGTCGTACTGCTTGTACCGCCTCGTCATGTATACAGTTGATATCACATCTATCCAGTTCAACCACAGTTAGCCCTCTAATTGGAATAATATTTAAATAATGGTATATATGAACATCTGTTCATATGTGCGTATATAGAAGATAACTTCAACATTATTAAAGCCTTTGCTGTGATTGTATCAGATACTAAACCTGCAAAACCTGAAATTCTCTTTACCAAGTTAGAAAATGACAGAATAGGTGAAATGACTAATTTCGGGGTTGAATTAGAAAAAGAGTTCAGGATTATCCATTGTTTCTTTTTGCTCAAACATCAACAATGTAATCCTGGATAACAAGAAAATTTATTCTTTCAATATGAAAGAACATTTTTATAGAGTTGTAGAGATCTAATAATGAAGCAAGTTGTCTAAATAGATCTCCTTTTTTCCTACATTTGTTTTTTCGGACCTCATGGAGTTAGACCAATTTGTCTCAAAAACAAAAGACAAGCATTTACGTCAATCATGAAAAATCCAGTTATGTAATTTCGATAGCCTACTCTTTACTAAATTAAAATAAAGAACAGGAGAATTAGATGAAACAACTGAATTTGTTTTCGATACTTTTTACTCTTATACTGCTTCTTTTGACTCCAAGCCTAGCAGCAGCCATGTTAGATGCAAAAACTGCCGAAATTCCGTATCAGATAGATAACTCTGACCGCATAGTAATAGGTACAGTAAGTAAGATGATTGACTACGGCAAATACACGATTTTTACAATTACAGTTAACGAGTGGCTTTATAATCCCCTGCCTGCAAAGACTATAAAAGTGAGAACCGAAACAGGAACCAATTTCTGGACCGAAGATGAAGCTGAGTTTACCTTGAATGAATCCGTACTTATAATGTTAAAAGATGCAGATCTAAATAAACAGCTTTTCAGTGTGACTTTTGGCTTTCCAGGGAAACGCCCGGCTTCAGACAGAGATGCAGTAATCAAAGAGTTGAAAACTCAAGGTAAGTGGCCGGAAGAAAACCAAACAGGAAATAAGACTAACGAGACCAAAGTTGTAGACAATACAGGAGCATTAGACAAGCAAGAAGGAAATCAAACCGTTAATGACGCAAACGATACCAAAACGACAGAGAATACGGGAACAACAACCGAGAAGGAAGAAAATTCCAATCAGACCCGGAAACCAAATACTACTCCTTTCATAAGCCCTGTATGGGTGCTTGCAGCAATGCTGGGGACAATCATATACATGAGAAGAAAACAATAAAAATTGCAGAAGAGAGATATGAAAATAAAGAATCGGAGAATTAGATGAAACAACTGAATTCGCTTTCTATATTTTTTACTCTTATACTGCTTCTTCTGGTTCCAAATCTCGTAGCAGCCGCGCTGCCAGCTGAAACTGCCGAAATCCCATACCAGATAAACTACTCTGACCGCATAGTAATAGGTACAGTAAGTAAGATAATTGACTACGGCAAATACACGATTTTTACAATTACAGTTAACGAGTGGCTTTATAATCCCCTGCCTGCAAAGAATATAAAAGTGAGGACCGAAACAGGCGCCAATTTCTGGACCGAAGATGAAGCCGAGTTTACCTTGAATGAATCCGTACTTATAATGTTAAAAGATGCAGATTTAAATAAACAGCTTTTCAGTGTGGCAACCGGTTTTCCGGGAAAACACCCTGCGTCAGACAGGGACGCCGTAATTAAGGAGTTGAAAACTCAGGGCAAGTGGTCGGAAGAAAATCAAACCGGGAATAAAATAAACGAGGCCGAAGTTGTAGACAATACAGGAGCATTAAACAAACAAGAAGGAAATCAAATAGTGAATGAGACAAACTATACTGGAGTGGCAGAAAATACAGGAACAGTAGACAAACAGGAAGAAAATTCCAATTCGACTCAGAAACCAAACACTACTCCTTTCATAAGCCCTGTCTGGGTACTTGCAGCGTTGATGGGAGCAGTTACGTATGTAAAAAGGAAGAAATAATTATCATAAAATCCGGATGTAAATAATATTTTAAGAGTTTATCTCAAAACTTGCTTTTTAGAAACTTATATTGAATAATTACTGGAGTTTCGGACCATGAAAACAATCCTGAAAAATTTAAGTGACTAAGAACAAGATGGGTTTCAGGATAAGCTCTATATAAATATAGCTGGAAAAAAATACCGGAGTTTCCCGGATGCGTTAATCATTATTTTTTTCCAGTACCATTTCAAGATAAGAAGTCCGGATAGAGTCTTTTTCCCCGGCGCCGAACTGTTTTAGCAACTCGAATAACTTCGCCCTTGAAATTTCAAGCTCTTTTTCGTTTTCAGCTACTATTTCGACTTCAAGAAATTCCCCAAGCCCTTCGACTGCATCAAGACAGACAGTTATTTCTCCTGCCCTGAAGACTTCCCTTATTTTACTGACGACTCCGGCTTCTCGGAAGCCAAGGGCATGGAGTATTTCTGTAGTAGTGGCTTCGTCTACAGGAGTTTCTAGTTCTTCCCGGGTTTTGGAGACAGCATCAAGTTTGGGGCCTTTGTAGGTCAACACAGCCTGGCCGTCCAGAGAACGGATCCTGAGTGCTTCATCGGTTTTTGCAAAATCCCTGTGAGGAGCTGCAAAATAGGTATCGGACTGGTTCTCAACCCCGATTTTTATTGCTCCTATTTTCTTAAGGATGGAGCGGACCTTTGAATGATCCGCTCTGACCTTGACTTCTACTTCAATCATAGTTTCCAGACATCTCCAGTTAAAGCCCGTTAAAGCCGGGAAAATTTACAATTAAGTAATCTATTAACAGAATCCGGGAAATTCGGATCTACTCAGGCATCTGCAGGGACGAATTTGGTACCGTAGTAAATCATACCGTGTTCGCCGTCTTCCCCGAGCTTACGGAAAACGGGTCTCACCCTCATTCCGATATGCATCTTTTCAGGGTTGCCAACCACCTGAGAAGTAAGGCGCGGCCCTTCATCCAGTTTGATTATTGCAAGGGTGTAAGGGGCCTGGTTTTCAAAACCTTCCGCAGCTGTGTGGATTAATGTATAGGTTACGATTTCGCCAGTGCCTTTGAATTTATAAGGTTCAATCTGGCCCACACGCCTGCAGTTTACGCAAACGTTACGCGGGGGATAGAAATATTCCCCACATTCTTTACAGCGGGTACCTTCAAGGTTATACCTGCTGCCTAGATTTCTCCAAAATCTTGGAACAGAAGACATCGGATATCACCTCTCCCTTGAAAAGATATGTACTACTGCTGTCGCTCCTGACCCTCCAACATTGTGGGTCATCCCGTACTCTGCGCCTGCTACCTGGCGCTTGCCCGCATCCCCGCGCAACTGGGTTGCGATTTCAACAGCCTGTTTTATGCCTGTTGCTCCTACAGGATGTCCGCAGGCTTTGAGGCCTCCTGACGTGTTGACAGGAATTCTGCCTCCTATTGCAGTTTCTCCGTTTGCAGTGACAATTCCGCCTTTCCCTTTCTCTGCAAACCCGAGGTCTTCAATAGCACATATCTCGGCAATAGTAAAGCAATCGTGTACTTCCACAAGGTCGATATCTTCAGGCCTCAGTTTTGCCATGGAATATGCCCGCTCTGCAGCCACAACGGTTGCATCCAGAGTTGTTATGTCCCTTCTGTCATGAAGCGCAATCGTGTCACTAGCCTGGGCTGTTGCCTTGATATAAATGGGAGTGTCAGTGTATTTATGGGCAACGTCGGCAGGGGCAAGCACAAGAGCTGAAGCCCCATCTGTTATTGGAGAACAGTCAAAAATATGCAGAGGATCTGCTACCATTATAGAGTTCAACACATCGTCCACACTAATTACGTTTTTGTACTGCGCAATGGGGTTAAAAGAGCCATTTTTATGATTCTTTACGGCAACCTCGGCAAGCTGTTCGCTGGTGGTCCCGTACCTGTGCATATGCAGCTTTGCAATCATTGCATAGAGCCCGGGAAAAGTTGCCCCTGCCATACCTTCCCATTCCCGGTCAGCCGCTGCTGCAAGAGCTGAAGATGCTTCTTCAGAGCCGACATCAGTCATTTTTTCTGCTCCTGCCGCAACCACGATATCGCTATAACCTGAAGCCACAGACATGATGGCCTGGCGCATGGCAAGTCCACCCGAAGCACAGGCAGCTTCAACTCTGGTAGCCGGAACATGCAGGTTCCTGGAAAGCCCCGAATAATCCGCAATAAGAGCCCCTATGTGTTCCTGGTCAACAAACCGGCCTCCGCTCATGTTTCCTACATAGAGAGCATCGATTTCTTTTCCGCTAACACCTGCATCTGCGATTGCTCCTATCCCGGCTTCTACCACTATGTCCCTCAAGGACTGTTCCCAGAGTTCCCCGAACCTGGTATTCTTTACTCCGATAATTGCTACGTCTCTCATTTTATTTCACCCCGTTTTCAGGCCAGGCGAATCTTACCTTTATGCCTGGCATACCTTGCGTAGTCGATATATATAGGATTTTTAATCAGTTCGGAAACTGTCGGAGCCCTGTTTTGGATTTCTTCGATCTTATCTGTAACTGTTATGCTAAAAGCGTCGGATCCTGCTCCAGACCCGAAAGCAGTTGCAAAAATCCTATCCCCTGGTTTTGCCTGATCCAGAGTTGCGGCAATTCCCATAAGGCAGGAAGCTGAATACGTATTCCCGATCTTTGGAACCACAAGTCCGGGAGTAATCTGGGTTCTGGTGAAACCCAGCATTTTTGCGGCTTTGCTCGGAAACTTACCATTTGGCTGGTGGAAAACCGCATAATCATAATCTTCAGGCTTTGTCCCAAGTTTATCCAGAAGGCCTTTTGCGCCGTTAATTACATGCTTGAAATAACCTGGCTCACCTGTAAAGCGGCCTCCGTGCTCAGGGTAGGGCATTCCTTCCCTTCTCCAGAAGTCAGGGGTGTCAGTTGTAAAAGAATAAGTGCCCTCAATGATTGCGGCAATCTCGGACTCTTTTCTTCCGAGGAGACAGGCAACTCCGCCTGCAGCTGCAGTGTACTCAAGGGCGTCACCTGGGGCTCCCTGGGAAACGTCTGCTCCTATAGCCAGGCCCAGATCGATCATCCCTGAGCCCACCAACCCCATGCAAGCCTGGACTGCGGCTGTCCCTGCCTTACAGGCAAATTCGAAGTCTGCTGCAGTCATGTTGGGGGTCGCTCCTATAGCCTGGGCAACAATCGTACTTGTCGGCTTTACGGCATAGGGGTGACTCTCCGAACCCGTGTATACTGCCCCTATCCTGCTGGGATCGACTCCGCTTCTTGCCATTGCATATCTTGCCGCTTCCACAGCTATGGTTGCTGCGTCTTCATCGACATCAGGCACGGATTTTTCATATACCATAAGGCCATTTTTAAGAGCCTCTGCGTTATCACCCCAGAGCCGGGCAATTTCCTCGATTTTTATACGGTATCTGGGAACATAAGCACCGTAAGATACTATTCCAATAGTCATTGTTTTCACCTGTTTTTGAGTGTTTCAGGGCGTCAGTATTCAGGGGTTTCATTCCCTGGCATAGTATTGACTGTATTTTCTCAGTAACTGGACAATCTGGTCGAGGTCCATTGTAGTTGCGACCAGGGGGATACGGTCGACTTCCGCCATCTTGATTGCAACAGGTTCGACTTCTTCTTTTCGAAGCCCGTGAAGTACCACAGCGCCGGGTTTGAGGTTGGTAACCCGGATGGCTACCAGTGGGGATTTCCCGGTACTGACCTTCGTAAAGACCATGGCCCTGTCCGTACTCCATCCGTAGAGCTTCTGGAACTCGTGGGAAGAAAGTTCCAGAATGGCCCTCTGGCTGTCGACAACAGAGAAACCATAAAGAGGCCTCTCCACTCCTTTGTAGACGACCTCTCCTTCGATAAGGTTAACCAATTTCGCAAGCTGTATCGGGAGTGTATATTCATATGTTGAGTAAATGGATTTAGTACTATTTTCGGCGTTGAGTATTGACTCATAAGCGTGAATTTTTTGCTTCCCCGATCCATATCGATCTCGAGAATAGACTCTACGATTTTTTTATGATTAGTGTTCCTGGAGACTTCCGTCTCCCGCTTTCATAATCGCTGATAACAGAGGGGGAAACCTTAAGGTAATTTGCAATATCTGTCTGGGATATCTCGAAGTTCGATCTCCATTTTTTGAGTGACTCTCCAGGTTTTTCTGAAAGAGTAATATCTCCAGCCATTTTTTCCGCCAAACGGTTACGCAGATTTTCTGAGGATTCATTGTATGTCATGACTTACGTACCCTAAGAGGAAACATTAGCATATATATCTAACGAATATGAGTTCGACGATTGTCGCAGAACTTTTTGTGTTGAGGGACAGTAATCTGTCGCAAAAATTTATAACACTTGTAAAAGAAATTAGTATCTGATGCCCACCGAGTCAACTAATCCAAAGATAAACGTCTCGGATATTGTATTATATATTAACTGTCCGAGAAAGGTATACTTTGTCAGTAGGGGCTTTGAACTGCTCCCGGAAATAAACGCTTTAAGGCTCGAAAGAATGCTCCTGAAAGAACTCTCCCTGACTTACCCAGGAATTGTGAAGGAGTGTTCGTTAAATGCCGATAACCTCTGTAAAGAACTTGAAATTTCCCTTGCACAGACGTATAGAGACCTGCCCATTATGTTTCCGCGAGAACTTGCAGGTATTGCGAAGGAGATTTTCGATGAAGGAGAGGTGCGGGCAAGAGCTAAAATTCCCGAAATTGCAGCTAACCTTCTAAGTGCGCTTGAAGAATATGGGAAAGAGCCTATGCTTGCGGCACTCACACCTGTTAAAACCGAGCCATTTCTTTCTTCAGGAAGACTCAACCTTAAAGGTGTCCCATCCAAACTGGTTTGTTTTGAAGGTACACAGGTTCCGTCAATCATAAAGTCCGGAAACTGCCCTGAGCAGGGGGTATGGGCTTCTGACCGGATTCATGCCGCAGCTCTTATCCTTCTTCTTGAAGCCGAGAATGGGAAGGAAGTGCCTTTTGCTTTTGTGGAATATGTAAGTTTCGGCCTGCTCCGGAAAGTAATTATTCGAAGTTCAGATAGACGGGAAGTTCTTCAAATAGGCAGAAATGTGGAAAAAATAAAAGCCGGATTCATGCCCGGGAAAAAAGAAGATAAATCCTGTAAAGAATGTAATTTTTTAGAACATTGTATACCGGGTTCGTCTCTAATGTCGAAATTTTTCTGAACCGGGAATGAATGAGAAAAAGGTTACAGGATGATAAAAGAAGAGGTGAGAATCAAGCAGTATAATAAAAAAGAGGCGAGACTCAAAGCAGAATAGTAGAAAAGAGGCAGGAATTAAAAGAATTAACCTACAAGAGTACTAAAAGGTAAACTATCAAGGCACTAAAGACCAGTAACCTACAAGAGTACTAAAAGGTAAACTATCAAGGCACTAAAGACCGGTAATTTAAGCTTTTTTCTATGAAACCATATACTCAGCGCAAGAGCTCCACCTTGAAGCCTTTTTTGAGCCCACTGAAGAATTGTAAAGGCTAGCCGCGATAAGTCCTATGAGATATCCAGATACTCCATAAAATACAGGAAAACTGAGTACAGCCCATTTCCCGAAAATCAAGGAAAAGATCCCGAATTTTTTTGGCATCGAAAATCCCATAAAAGCAGCGATTGTTGTGACAAGTCCGAAAACGAAACCCATTGTTCCGTAAAGGATTGTAAGGATTTTTCCGAATGCTACAGAATCGATTTCTTTTATGACTACCATGAAGTTTCCCCAATACCTCATATTTTGCATTCGATATAATTATGTTACTCTTATTTTTGAAATATCTGAAAGGTGGACACGGATAAGTCACATGTAAGGCACATGTACCGAGACACATGTACCCAGGAACTTATAAGAGAATGTAAGGAAACCCGGATGAGAAGCCAAACCCTTTTAAAGGTGAACCTCTCTCAATCTGCATGACATGTCCAGACCAGCATATCTCGGCAAAATGCTTCTGCACTGGTGCGAGGCCTGTAATGTGCCTGTACTCGGAAAAAGGTGCGGATGCGGGAAAAATACAAAAAAAGTAGAGGTCACCCCACCAGGGGATATTCGCCCTGCTTTTGATTATGATATAAAACGCATAAACTCTGTTTCTGAAAAACAGTTCAATGCTCCACTCATATCCGAAGGTCACCTTGTAGTGTTAAATAAAGCTCCATATGAAGACCGCATGGACGAGATTATAGTCGATGGGGAAGTCCTTGCGTCTCTCAGGTTTGAAATTGAGAGCTGTGAATGGGTCCTGCTGCCCAGGCTTGAAGGGGCAAGAAGGCTTTTCCAGGGCAGGGATATAAAAGGCCTGAAGAAATGGGTTGTTATCGAGCAGGAAATTGTACCTTTTATTCTCAAAAAGGGAGCAAGTGTTCTGGCGCCTGGCGTTCTTGATGCAGATCCCGAAATAAGGAAAGAAGATGAGGTCGTTGTCCTGAACCCTGCAGGAGAAGTAATCTGTTGTGGGCGTGCCCGAATGGCGGGAAAGGAAATGTGTGAGGAAAAACGCGGGAATGCAGTAAAACCGCGCTGGAGCGGAGAGCCAGAGCCTCAAAAGATAAATTCTGCCGGGCAGAGCTGGGAAGATGCCGTAAAAGCCAACGAAAAAATCCTGGACACCATGATAGGAAATTCCCACACTTTCATCAAAAATGTCGCAGAGAGCATGAATATGAAGATCAGCGTGTCCTATTCAGGAGGTAAGGATAGCCTTGCTGTGCTCCAGCTAGTTGATGAGGCTCTGGATGATTACGAAATCATGTTTGCAGATACTGGGCTTGAATTCCCGGAAACCCTTGAAAACGTCAAAAAGGTCACCGAGTACTATGGAAAAGAGCTCAGGACTGCAAGTGCAGGAAATTCTTTTGGGATTCGATAAACGTTTTTGGCCCTCCTACCATGGACACCCGCTGGTGCTGCAAGATCTGCAAACTTGGGCCTATTGCCCGGCTAATTGATGAAAACTATGATGGAGGCTGCCTGAGTTTCATAGGACAGCGCCAGTATGAATCCCATGCCCGTTCAATTAGCAAGAAAGTCTGGAAAAATCCCTGGGTAGGAAACCAGGTAGGAGCTTCTCCGATACAGGAATGGACAGCTCTTCATATCTGGCTTTACCTTTTCAGGACAAAAGCTCCTTACAATCCGGCTTATGAGAAGGGTTATGACCGGATGGGGTGCTGGCTCTGCCCTTCTTCGTCCCTTGCCGACTTTTTACAACTAAAAGAAAGCCATCCTGAGCTTGCGAATAAACTCAATTCTCACCTCCTTGACTATGCAGAGCGAATGGGGCTTTCCCCTGAATGGGTAAAGTACGGCTTATGGCGTTACAAACGATATCCGCGGGTTCTCCAGGAACTTGCGGAGAAAAAGGAATTTCCCTGATCCCATCCCAGGAAGCCCCGAAGGAACTCCATTTTGAGGTTGCAACCGGATACAGACCCTGCAAGGCAGGAGGAATGTCTGCGGACGGAAGTTTCGGGCAGGCAATAGATATAGAAACCCTGGAAGAAAGCGGAATGCTTAACCCGATCGGGAATGTTTCTTTTATAGAAGGTGCTGCGTCGGTCGCCTTCGGAGAGTCCAGAGCGCAGGTATTTGCCTCGGGAAATGTAAACGGGAGAAGCGAAAACGAAAAGGTGCTGAAAAAGCTCATGAGAATGGTTGAATTCTCGGTAAGAAGGGCTTTGCTCTGCCAGGGGTGCGGGATTTGCATGGGCCACTGTGAGCACAATGCGATTGAAATAAAAGAAAAGAGGGTAAGGATCAGAGAAAACTGTATTCACTGCGGGGCGTGTATCGAAGTCTGTCCGCTTATAAAATTCATCTAAATTTTTTCGGCTGCCGCAAGTGAAAGCAGAAATAATTTGCAGAAATTACTTTAAGGAACCAATCAATGTGAGAAACCAGTTACTGCGAGGAACCAGTTACTGCGAGGAACCAGTTACTGCGAGGAACCAATTACTGCGAGGAACTAATCCTTTCGGCACCTAAAGTAGAGGTAAACATAAACCTCAATGGGGCAAAACTCAATAATCAAAAAGACTTTTTTGACCTGTTCTTTTCTGGAGTTCCCCTACCCTAACCCCTACACGCCTGAACTCAGCCTGGCTTTCCGAAAGGAAAGCATGGAGGATTTCGCGAGCCACTTCGAGAAGGACTTCCTTTGAATAAGCAGGATGGTTTAGTGTACGACTTTTTGTATACATCCTGAAATTTGAATTTATGACCGTAACGGTTACAACCCTGAAGGAAAGTTCCCTTGAACCAAGTTTTGAGATTACGTCTCCTGCCAGCCTGTCAAGAAGAGGGAAAATCAGCTTAATATCGAGGGTATCTTCGGGCAGTGTTGCAATCCGCCCGATCTGTTCGGAACCGTCCCTTTCTTTCAGGGGAGAATCGTCGATTCCTGCCGCAGCCTGTTTAAGCCAGATTCCGCGGGCTTTTCCAAAGGTGGAAACCAGGTCGATAACATCGTGTTCGGCAAGATCTTTTATTGTAACTATGCCCATTTCCTGCAGTTTTCCTGCAGTTATGTCCCCGATTCCCCAGAGTTTGGACACTTTGAGAGGCCAGAGAAAACTCTCAAGCCTGTCCGGACTTACGACTGTGATCCCGTCGGGTTTTTTACAGAGGAAGCCATCTTGGCGATAAGCTTATTCGGCCCTATCCCCACAGAACAGGTCAGCTTTTCTCTTTCTTTTATTTCCTTCTTAATTTGGTTCCCTATGTCAAAGGCAAGGCTAAAGTCCCAGCCTGTTTTCTCTGTAATCTCCAAGAATGCTTCATCAATACTGATTTGCTCAAAGGCATCTCCATTCTCCCTGACGTCTGCATAACTCCTGAGAATTTCCATAATCCTGTCCGAAACCGAGGTGTAGAAGTCCTTCCTGACAGGCAAAAAGACGGCGTCGGGACTCAGCTTTTTTGCCCTCGAACAGGGCATACCCGCCCTGACCCCGGCCTCTCGCGCGACATAATTGCAGGTACTTACAGCTCCACTTAGTTCGCTCCGTCCGGAGAGCATGCAAACCACAACTGCTTTTCCCTGAAGCTCAGGGTTTTCCCGCTCCTCAATGGCTGCATAAAAATAGTCCATATCCACATGGAGAACGACACGCTGCATCGAAAAAAATAGGCTGGGAAGATTTGTATAATTATCTCTCATGCGTCTTCGGTTAAGTGAGGAATCACGATAAATTGTATTCATTCCCTTGACATATGCCCAAAATATAGATAGACTTTGAACTGGAACGAGGTGTCGATTTTAGGTAAAGAGGCTAAAATTTGAGGCCAATTTATGACATGAAATCGATAGCCTTCAGGAAAGAAAATTTCTTAACCGATGACCAATGAATGAAATTTACAGACCAATTATATTCTGCAACTGTAAGAACCTTTGTTCCATCAGAGGTAACGAGTTCATTATTCATGAGAGATACTATAATTCATGAGAGATACTATACGAACAAAATACTAAGAAGTTCGGATTTTGTGAGGAATATTCTAAAAATTGATAGAAAAATAAGTGATTTTCTTCAAAAATCCGAACGTTCTATCTGAAAAAGTTCGTATCCAAGGTACTGTGTAGTTGACGGGGTTTGGGATAAATTTTCAGCATTTCATGACGTGTGTCAGAAGGTCAAAATCCCATCAACTACACAGTACCCCATAAATAGAAAATACCAACAAGAGGAAGTGAATGGGCAAAAATTTACATATAAGTAAGTAATCCGGCAGCATTACTTACGGCACTTACGGCTTTTAAAGTTGGAAGGTATGACCTTATCAGAGAACCAGGAGCTTTTAAAAGGTTGAGTGTACGAGTTGCCAAAAGTAATTTTTTTAGAATTAAGGAGAGATCATATCTTTGTTTAAGCTTTAAAGCCTTAAAAAAGGATATTGGCAAAGGCTCAGTTTCAATAAAGGAAGAAACCATCATTTAACTTTTATCGATGAATTTTTAAACTAGTCAACATACAATAATCTCTAGTTTTTATGAGTTCTCAGATGGACGTAGAAAAAGAAATAATAACTGCACTTATAAGCGTACTTATAGCTAATTTAATTTCACTTATGACATCAATGTTCTTTCATAATTCTAATTCGTATTTATCAATTATTATTTTGATTCCTTTATTTATGGCTTTAAGGATTTTTAAAAATAAATATAATTTGACTATATTTATTATCTTATTATTTATTGCATTTACAATAAACGTTGCTGCTTATGTTATAGGGTTACCAAATGAACAAGCACAAAATATAACGGCACCTCCTTATGAAACACCTACTCCAACACCTTCACCTACTCCAACACCTTCACCTACTCCAACACCTTCACCTACTCCAACACCTTCGCCTTCTCCAACATCTACAACAGGTTCAATTTATGTCGATTCTTCACCTCAAGGCGCCGATATTTATCTAGATGATACATCAGAAGATTTAGTTACTCCAAGTACTTTAACCGATGTTGAACCTAATTCTCACACAATTATTCTAACAAAACTGGGGTTTGAGGATTGTTCACTAACTGTAAATGTAGAAGCAGGTAGAGCCGTTTGCATATCTCCACGATTAAATCCACATCAAACAAAGCCTTCAGAAACACCTACTGAAACACCTACAACTACTGAAACACCTACAACTACTGAAACACCTACAACTACTGAAACACCTACAACTACTGAAACACCTACAACTACTGAAACACCTACAACTACTGAAACACCTACAACTACTGAAACACCTACAACTACTGAAACACCTACAACTACTGAAACACCTACAACTACTGAAACACCTACAACTACTGAAACACCTACAACTACTGAAACACCTACAACTACTGAAACACCTACAACTACTGAAACACCTACAACTACTGAAACACCTACAACTACTGAAACACCTACAACTACTGAAACACCTACAACTACTGAAACACCTACAACTACTGAAACACCTACAACTACTGAAACACCTACAACTACTGAAACACCTACAACTAGTGGAGTACCATCAGCAAAAATAGACAATGTTACGGTCAAAAGCTATAATACTGGAGCGACAATACATGTGGCGTTTACTGTATACAATATTAAAGGAGAAAATTTTGTAGTTTGTGCATCTTGCTGTAATTTAGATGGTGAACAATTAACATATTTCAATGGATCAGATGTTGAAATACAAAGGAATCGCATTGCAAAATTTGATGAAAATTTATATAAAGACCTTACTCTATCTATTCCAAAAGAAGATTTACAATTGAGTCCAGGAACTGCTGACATAAAATTTAAAGTGGCAATCAAGTATAAAGACCAAAAATTGGATGTATCAGATTGGAAATACATTACATGGTCCAGTTGCAAAAAAATATTTAAAGAAAAGAATTTGATTTTTAGACAGTTGCATCGGCCTTGTTTTCTATTTTCAGCTTCATTAGGAGTTTCGGGAACTGGTCGGAGTCTTTTATCATTGCCAGGAATTCCTTGAAGTGCCTAATGATTAGGATTTTGCCGGTTTTCCTGCGTTCCATGGGTCCACAGCATTTATGTTCGAAAGAGCCTTGCCTTGAAAAAGCTGAAATATCCAAGTTTTCAGGTCAACTAAAAAATAGTTTTTCCAGTTTTTTAACCATCTTTTGAGTTGGCGGAACTTCTGGATAATGCAAAGTTTACTTTCAAAAGTTTTTTAAATTATTAAATAGTTAACAGTTTTTGCGAGAACATAGATAATTAATCCCCTCAATGTTCTCTTTTCTTTTTCCTCTTTTTCTATTGTATCTACCCAAAATTATATTACATTGAAATAAAAGGCGTTTGCTAGTGTTTTCCATTGGAAATGAAGGACGCATGCACAAGGAATTCTCTCGATAACAAATTACATTAGAAATGAATACGTAATTAAGGTACTTTTAACTCGGCTTAATGTAGATTTTAACATCATCTTCCAAGATTACAAAAACTTATACCAGGGCTTCTTGCCACCCGGCGCTTTAATTGCCTTCTGATTAATCAATGTTTGAACCTGCAGGAAATAATTATTATGCATTTGTTTAAGGTCCTTTTTGTCATGGCTGGCCTTATCAAGTTCTTCCTTCAAAGTTGTATTATGCTTTTCCAATTCTTCAGACATGGCGCGCAACTGGATAACCTCTTCTTTCATTGATCTAGAGACTTTTTATTATTTTCTGGTCTTCAGACTTTCCCTCATATCATACAAAACAATAATATTTTAATTATATTGATATAATATAGTTGTGAATGGGAAAAGGGAACCTCGCAATAGACAAATCAATGGCAAAAACGGTTGTTGACGGAAAAATAATAATTCCTTTACCAAAGGTTTTGGTTGAAAATCGATACTACCCTATGTTCTTTGTATCTTCTCCTACTCATTGTGATGATTGTGGAAGTAAATTACATGTAAACTCTCACTACACTCGTTTTATTTTATCAAGTCACGGTACTATAGCTCGCGATGTTACATACTGGACTTGTTTTTCTTGTAAGAAACATTTCCATGATCAGATTATTGGTGTTCCTGGTTCTGCAAATTACAGTTATGAGTTTTATGAAAAACAAATGTCTGTTAGATACGATGGGCGATGCAGTCTAAACAATTCTCGAAAAATTGGAGAAACATATACAGAAGGACTAACTGATTTCTGTGGGAGAGCTCCTTGTGCCACTTCATTATGGTTATATGAGCAACAACAAGCAGAGCTTTCAAAGCAAGAACTTTTAGATCAAAATATTGCTTTTGACAGAACATTGTATGTTGATGGAGATTGGATCAAGAAAGGATGGAAAAAGAAATTTGAAACTCTGTTGGGAAGAGAAATTTCAGAAAAAGAATGGAAAAAGATGCGATATAAATCTGTTTACGTTATTGCCACAAAAGAAAAGGTCTTTTTGGATTTTGAGATAACTGACAGATTACCAACAATTGAAGCTCTGATGCCTCTTTTCATACGAATAAAAAACCGATTTCCTGAAGGTAAAATACAAAGGATCGTCTCTGATGAAGATAAAGCAATCATTGGAGCTGTAAAAAGTATCTTCCCTGAAGTGGTTCACTCCTTTTGCGTGTTTCATCAATTAAAAAACGTTAGTAAGAGATACAGTGACGAATTCAATTCCATCACAAATATTCCAGGTAATGATGAGCTTGTGTACAATGAGATATGTCAATTAATACGCTCTGATACGGTTATCAGTGCTGTTGTATGTTTTCAAAAGATCCGAGAATTGGATTCTAACCTGGAACTTTCAAAAGCGTCTCATAAAGCAATTTCTTATGCAAAAGAGATTTTCACGAAAAATGTAAGTTTCTTGAAAAAGGGTTTTACACCTGAGACAGATAACACAATGGAACAGATATTTTCTTTGATAGGTGATATTGTAGACAAAGCAAGATCATTTAAAACTGATAGTGGGCTAACTAATTTCTGTTATAATTTGTTTACTTATTTCAACAAACGGTGTTTCAGTACTGGAAAATGGAGAGGATTCTCACCTTTAATGAGGGCAAGATTCCAATATGGATAAAGGTAGAAAAAAATAACTCTTCAATTTAAAATGGAATTCCTATAGCGGTAGCTGATGAAAATCTCCATAAAAATAGGGTATGTAACAAAAAAATTATATGAGCTCTTGCATCAATAAATAAACTTTCTCAAAATGAGTAGATTAGTTTACTCAAATTAGAATGAAATTTCTTGATTTTTTCAAAATTGAAGAAGATCCAGAAAAAATTAAAAAGACTCTTGATCTATTTTCAACTTGCAGCGCTGTTATATTCTGCTTATATTCTTCTATACTATGTTTATACTCTTCTATCTCATCAATATAGTATTTCATATCATCTTGACTATCGTTCATGAGATGACCCAGAGCTGTGTTAATTGCCTCTGTGGTATTCTTGTAATCCGAAGCTTCTATTTTCTCATATAGGCTTGCAGGGTATCAAGCAATTGATCTTTCTTTTTCCATCTATAGGCATATAGTATGATAAGAATATTTTATGATATAATTGTATCATTTTGTAGCATATTGGGATTATTGATAATCAGGGTACCAGCGAAGCTGTCACCAGGAGTAAAGTAGACCAACCCTATCTGTTAAAATCTTCATGGAAGAAGAATACAGACTGAGATATTCATAAAATCCTGTTTTTTTTGGTTAAAAACCAGGGGTACAGAGTCGATTAGAAGGCAGTGTACCGAAAGTTCTGTAAAATCACAGTGCCACTATTTTTATATTGAAAATCAATAAGTTACTTAAGTTTAGAAAATAGCTACCTTTTACACTAAAAGGTAGCTATTTTATTCTTTTCTAGTGAGCTACTGTCTGTTGAAGAAATTTTATTTAGTTGGTTTTTGAGGTATCGTGTATCCAAGTTCATTTTCTAATATTTCGGGATTGAGATATTTTTGTATAACTGTTACTGCATTAGTATAAGCATCTTCCACATCCTGTGCACTAGGATCTCCTTCCTCTTTTTTATGTGTTGAATTAACTGAGATCTTTTCATTCATTTTACGATAAATAGTAGAATTTGCCACACCAAATACACTGCTAACAGTAGTCATTGTTTCATATTCACTTTTTTTAGGTAAATTGATGCATGTATTAAACAACGCCAGTAAGCTTGTTCTTTAGAATAAAGTTTATCATTATATTCCCCTTTACAAGAAGGTAGATATCCATAATATCTATTAACAGACATATACCAATCTAGTAGTGAAAGATAAAGAGAAGATATAGAGTCGATCTTTCTTTCTAAATAATGATCTATATTCCATCTTTGTTCCTCAGATTTCCTTCTTTGAGACTCTACTTTTTCAGTAGTTAAACTGTTAATATAAACACCTATGAATGTTCCCATAATACCTATGATACCAGCGATTAGAATCTGTATAATCTGTTTATCTAATAAGTTATTTACAAGATTAAAAATAATGCTCAGTATAATTCCATAAAACATATTTTAAAAATAATTTTCAGACTTATCAACATTTGTTTTTGTATTGTGTTTTTTCTGTTTGATGATGTGGTAATCGGTAAAAGGTTGAGTATTCCTATATGATATAGGATATTGGAGTTCAGAAAAGCATAGCATGAAGAATGATAGAAAAACGAGAAAGTAGGAACGTTGATTACAGACTAACAAAACATCAATAGACAACGTCAATCAACTCTACTCTGAAAGAAAGTTCACATAGCAAGGAAATAATTAATCACGGTATATTATTCATGATTCAATCAATATAATTATAAAATCATAATAAGATTAAAAGTACGAAGAAAATCTAAGTTTTTTCCTATATCACTTGCTTTTAGCATTGTGGCTCCCCACCTGCCTTGTATACAGGTTAGGATTTACGCACTTTAGATTCAAAATCAAGCGCAGTAACCATCAGAGTTAGAATTTGAATTTCAGAAAGTTGTAAGCCTACTGCAGTTGATTTTGTACTTTAAGTGCGTAAGTCCTAAATATATTAATTTAACTCTCGATTTTGAAAGAGTATATTGAGCTTCTGATCAAGAAAGTATTCTAAAACTCTTCCAAATAAAGGAATAAAAATTGGTTTTGGGATAGGCTCACTGACGGAAAAACAAAAAATGATCACTTCATTGATATGTTGAATAAGGCAGAAGAACATGTTTTTAGGCCTGAATTTGTTCTGTTTGAAACCTGGTATTCCAGCATGACGAATCTCAAAGAAATCAGGAAAAAAGGATGGCATTGGTTATTTACAGGAGGAAAAAAGAAAAGAGTTAGCAAAGAAAACCTGGAAGAGTGAGGAATATCATAGAGGAATAAAACAGTTTTGTGGAGTAGAAAGGTATCAGACAAGGAGAAATGAGGCTCTAATTTCAAAAATCCATTCTCTTGACAGAACATATTAGCGGAACTAGTGCCGAGTCAACAGCAAAATGTCGTATAAAATCGATTGCAACTATTCAGAATCGTTAAATCTTTGAGGATTGACGCGACATTAGGCATATGCGCTTAGAATATGGAAACTTAATAGAGATAGTTCCTGACTTAGAGAGTAGCATGAATTCCAAGCTAATGATAAAATTATGATCCTATATCTCCCTCCAAGATCATCTCGCTCGAATTGACGCTAACCCTAAGGTATGTTATCGGTATTGGGATGTTGTTAGCTGGACGGTGTGTTTTCGGATCAGCCACCGAGACATAATACGGATCTTGCAGCTCGAATATAGGAGCCTGATTCGCAAGATAATCGTACAGAAATTTGTCAAGCTGACTAGTGATTCCAAGATCATTTTCTATCATGTCTATAATCGACTCTACGAACTTCGCAGGGTCACTAAGGATTAACTTTGTTGAAGCCGGTAGTAGATTGCTGAGAGCATCTTTTGTTTTCTGTATCATTATGTCAGGCAGCCCAAATGATATATTTTTGAAAAACAAATCTATCTCGCCTTCGATTTTAGAGGTGAGACTCGCACTGAGTTCTACAGGTAAGGTAAATATCGGAAGTTGAGGGATAACGTAAAGCTGCCATCTGTTCGGGCAGTTAGGAATTCTTGGGTCACCAGTCCCATAAAATACGGCAGGCTCCAGCCCCAAACTGACTTGACTGACAAAATCACCGCTTAGATCTATTGGAATGCTTATATCCGGGTTGTTTCCGAAGAGCTCAATCCCCGGGAAATCCATCTCAGGAGTGAGTATTATATCAGGAGTCTTTATTTTTCCGTCAAGAGGGATTTGGATTTCTTGACCCGGGATAACTACGGCAGGGATTTTGAAGCCCGGGATTGAGATCTTAGGCAAGTCGATATTTATCGTAAACTTGAGTCTATCCCATGATACCAGTAAGTCTATAATTTGAATTTTACCATCATTTTTCAAGCTTATAGTGCCATTCCTTAAGGAAGCACTTACCTGGTAGTCGATGTAAAGAGGAGAATTCCCATACCGGCTATGTTCAAGATCAAGTGTGATTCCTCCGTTTAGCATGGCACTCAGAATTTTGCTAAATGTTGCTTGCGAAATTGCAAGTGTTAAATCACCTGGTCCAGTCTCTTGCCGATTGCGAGCTGAATGAGAAGTTGCAGGTGCTAAGTTTGACCCAAGCGAACTTGAGCCAGAGGGTCCTATGATCTCATTGAGCTTAAGGTTAACAAAATTCATAAAGAGTTTCAGCTGATGATCTTCAACCGCGGGATTATTTGGAATAGCCACCGGAGACATCTGAATGTTCACGATGCCGTACATATTTGGTATAGCTCGAGGAGTTGAGACAAAGCTGTTTGCCAGATTACTTCCAAAGCTCAATGCCCGGTTTACGATATAAATCAGATAGCAATCCAGGATATCTCTCAACCCAGGGGGCTCGATTCCCACTACATCCAAAGCAGTAAGGTGCATGTTAAGAAACTGCGCTGTAGAGGAATTTTTAAGCGCGAGTTCAGCAAACAGATCCAGAGAAAAACAATCTAGCTTTCCTTCCTCTCTGGGTGGGCAGGAGAGGCCTATGGAGACTCTGGCATGCAAAGCAAGTTGCTGGCTTGGAAGTGAGGGAAGAGTTTCTGGCAAAGTAATAACGTTTCCAGGATTAAAGTCAACCTGCAGCTCCGAAAGCTGAGCGATAAAATAGGGTTGTTGCAAATAAATAGTCGCAAATGTATTCATCAGCGGGATTTTAAAGTTTGACGGAAACTGAGGATATATGACGGATATGAGCGGGTCACCACTGGCTGTTACACTTGGGTCTGCGTTGACGGTGTTGCACGCCATCTGTGGATGTGCACTGATATAACTCGATCCAAAATTGAAAGTTGAAGGCACATACAGCATGGCACGGTTTATTATTCGGTTTATTCCATTTTCATGAATTGCAATGTAAAAATCAGAATTATTAGTAAAAGTCAAAATTACACTCCCCGAAAATAACAATTCTTGAGCTCATCCTAAAACTCATAATTTTCTTTTTGAATTTTGTATATACAAATGCGTTCATCTTTTGGTATTTAAGTTTAGATAGAAATATTTACACTTGTGACTCTAACACCACAAAAACACAAATGCACCCAAAAAAATATAACTGAGAGCTTCACAAGGACCCATATCAGTACCCCATTACAGATTTGTCCTGAGTATATAGTCACATATATAAGTAACATTTAATAAATGTCGCTAACTTATATTCCTCACCAATAGTCCTAAGTAAACATAATATTCGGAAGTTTCGGGATCATTAACAATTATGGGCATCTAAAGATTTTTCGTAGCAGGTCAGCCTGGAAAAACAACATCAATTACCATCTTTTAAAGGATTAGATAGGCAAACTCTTCTTAATTGATTATCGGCTTCCTTTCAGCATCTGTAACCTTTCATCTTTTGACAGCCCTTACTTATGGTCTTTTTGCTAAAGCCCCATACCATAAAATATGAACTTGACCAACCACATTAGAAGACTCCAGTTTCTTTTTATTACCATTCAATATTACGTATATTTGTGAAGTTGACTTTTCGCGTGGCAGTGTGCCATCATGGGGCACTGTTGGAATATCATTTAAGGCTCCATTCCAAAGTTGATGTAAAGGAATATTTAGAAAAAGACGAGAAAGCGTTGCAAGAACACTAAACCAGTTACAGCGCCGAATGTGATTGATTTTGTACTTCAAGTGCGTAAGTCCTATCAGCGTTTGATCTCTTCCTCAAAATGCCTGAGCCGAAAGTTGAGCAAAAATGCGGCGTAGATTACCAGGCCTGCAATCAAAAAAGAGGCTCCGGCAAGCAGTTCATATAAAAGACCACCAAGGATCAATCCTGTGATACTGGCAAGGCCCCCGAAACTGCTGGCAAGGCCCTGTACCGTACCCTGAAATTTTCTCCCTGCAATTTTTGATAAAAGAGAGAGAAAGGAAGGCCACATAAGCCCGTCTCCAAGTGCGAAAAATCCTGTTGAAAGGTAGGTCAGGAAAAGGTTTCCAGGGATCAACAGTAAAAAGTTCGTACCAAGCATCAGGCTTCCGAAGATTATAAGGGTTGCATCCGAATATCTTTGTGAAGCTCTCGGAAGCACGGTACCCTGCACGATTACCAGCAGTGCGCTCAGAACCGTAAAGTAAACACCCATTTGTGCAATGTTCCAGTTCAGGACTGCGATTGCATGCAGGGGAAACGCAGTGTAGAAGATGTTGAAACCAAGAAAGATTATAAAGTAGAGACCGAGCATATAGGGAATATTCGGAAGTTTCAAAACCTCCCTGAAGGTAGGTTTTCTTGTTTCACGCGTGGTTCTGCATTCCTTTATCTCATAGCCAAAGAATTTCTGTATGTTCTCAGTGGCTGTGGGTTCTTCAAGAGAACACTCTTTGTTTTCCGGGAGATAGAATATAATAAGTAAGGTTCCGATAAGCGAAATCACTATTGCACCCAGCACAGGAGCTGCGTCTCCGTACTGTGTTACACTCAAAATTCCGGCAAGTGCAGGGCCAACTATAAACCCGAGAGTTGAGGAAATCGACATCTTCCCAAAGTTCCGGTTCCTATCTTTTTCTATTGTAACGTCTGCCAGGTAGGCATTGGCTACGGACACGTTTCCTCCGGTCAGTCCGTCAAAAGCTCGGGCAAAAAAGAGTACTGCAAGGGGAAGAGTAAAGGCAAAAGCTCCCAGGATTTTCGAATCTACTTTAAAGAGGGTTACGACCGGAAGGAAAAGGGCTCCAAGAAAGATAATCCATGAGAGCAGAGTCCCTAATTGGCTTAAAAACAGGATTTTCTTACGCCCGTAAATATCAGACCATCTGCCCAGAAGAGGGGCACCTATTAGTTGGAAGGCCGGATACATGGAACTTGCCAGCCCGTAAATGAAGGCATTGCCTCCCAGCCGGTTCACCAGAAACACCAGGAACGGGAGTACAATACTGAATCCGAGTGTTCCTATGAAATTGACAGCAAGAAGAGGAAGCAGGGAAATACTTTCTCCTGCATGAGGATAGGGATTATCTTTCTGCTTTCTGCTTTCCTGATCTTTTTCCATGTTTCCTCAAGATCTATTCCCTGAAAATTTTCCCTATCTATATTCAGGTTTCCTTCTCCCTTTTCCACACCCGGCATCTTCGGCTTTCAGATAAAAGTTTGCTTTTTGATGACAGTTTGTCCTTTAATTTTAAGAATATCAGCCCAGGGTCGTTTCCCACATTTCGGACATTTCCAATCTTTTTCCATGACTTCTCAATATATGTTTCTGTTCATAGCCCACTTCTATTCAGGCGCTTCTCTTTTTCTTTTCCGAAGTTTTATGCTAGAAAGTAGGATTCGCGGTTATTTAATGGTATTTTCCCCATTCTATTTTCGGATACAGGCATACAAAAGCCCTGCAAAAGCCCTGCTAAAGCTGTTACGTGCATGAAAAAGCTGGCATGAGAATGCAAAAGTGAGAAAAAAGACAACACGAAAGTTGCCTGCAGTCTGAAGCAGACGGGTTTGATTTGAGGCTAGATTTGTTAGCCAGCTGATCGAATTAACCGTAAAGTAAAAAGAAATGTAAGAAATGTACAAAGATTCCTTAGAGAGTCCGATTATTTCGTTTTTACTACCAGCCCTTTAATTGCGTCTCCGGAGTACCAGACCAGAACCTCTAAACGTTGAGAGCATTCGCAAAAAGCTTCTTGCACAGAGACTTGAATACTAACATTTGGATTGTCCAGATGCCTCCAATCATCATCCACAAAGAGCCACAAACTTCTTGCACTGCCTGGAGGATAGGGCTCCAGTTCAAGCCAGTATCTGATTGCTACGCCAATATTCGCAGCTGCTTCGGAGGATTTCGGACTTTCCGCGCTACTGGGCAACTCTTTAGGTGCAGTCGTAGATTCTGAAGAACTACCTTCCATTATTTACCCCTATTTAATCTGGTTACTGAGGCAATATATTCATGCCCGATTTTACCAATTTAATATATTATGTGACTATATATTTACTAAAGAAAATGTATTTAGAAACTAAAGTGTAGTAAGGTATATGCTTCTCCCCATTTAATTATTATAACTATGCAGTTATTGCTTCTTATTTTGAGTAGAAAATTAAAAAATATTAACCTGACTGTGTCAGGTTACGAGCCTGAGTTCAGCTCTCAGATCCTGCAAACCTCGCTCTTTCTGAGCCAGTCAATATCAGACTGGTAAAGGAGCCTCAGATCTTTAAGTCCCAGTTTCAGCATGGCAAGCCTGCTGACTCCTAGCCCCCAGGCAAGAACGGGCTCTTTAATCCCGAGAGGTTCCGTAACTTCCGTTCTGAAAACGCCTGCTCCTCCCAGCTCAACCCAGCCGAGGCCGTCAACATAAACTTCGGGTTCCACACTCGGTTCGGTGTATGGGAAGTATCCGGGGCGGAAGCGAATTTCTTCGAATCCCATCCTGTGGTAGAACTCAGCCAGCAGCCCGAGCAGGTCTGCAAAAGACATGTCTTTATCCATAACAACTCCTTCAAGCTGTTCGAATTCAGGAGTATGAGTAGGGTCGATTGTTTCCCTGCGGTAAGCCCTATCAATGCAAAAGGCTTTTACTGGAGGTTCGGGATTGTCTGCCAGGTACTTTACAGTGACTGCTGTTGTATGGGTTCTCAACACATTGCGCCCTGCAAGTTCCCTGTCCCAGATCCCGCCCCAGCCACAGGAATCAATATCTCCTCCGTGCTCATGCATTGCAGCTATCTTTTCCGGATATTCAGTAGGGAGCTGGCAGGTACTTCCCAGGTGGAAAGTGTCCTGCATATCCCTTGCAGGGTGGTCCTGCGGCTGGAAAAGGGCATCGAAGTTCCAGAATGAACTCTGAATTATTCCCCCTTTAATCTCGGTAAAACCCATTTCCAGGAAAATCTGGCGCATCTGCTCTATAAGGCGCCTGTAAGGATGGATCTTGGCCCCATAAAGAGATTTTGGAGTAATATCGAGACGGTAGGGCCTGAATTTTTCCCTTTCCAGGCCCCGCTCTTCAGTAAATCGGATGTGAGTTGGGTAATTTCCTCTTCAAGGACAAGCCCCTGAACTGCAAGCGCATTTCCTGCATCAGTTATGGAAACAGTCCTGAATTTTTCTTCGTGCTTTATAACAAGTTTGCGCTTGAGAAGGTCTTTTACTGTCCCTTCGTCGGCTGCAAGATCTTCCAGGCTCTTTGCTTTGTCTGTGAAAGCTGCAAGGACTTCCTCATCTTTTCCTGCATGCGCTTTTCCAGAAGGCACCATTACCCCGTTTTCAATCTTTGCCCATCCTTTTTTTACAAGCCAGCCCGTTGCAATTCCTACCATCTGGGGAGAGAAAGAGTTCCTCAGCTCTTCAACTGAAGTCGGAGCCTTCAGAGCGTCAATGATCTGGCGCTCCGGAAGCCCGCTTTTTGTGTACTCTTTCCCTTCCTTTGTAAGAGAATAACGTTCAAGCACCTTTTCGGAAACTGTTACCAGCCCTTTTTCCTCAAGCATGAAAGCTGCCTGCATTGCCGCATCTACCTGCAGACCTGACTTTTCTTCCAGCCTTTCAGGGGCTGCAGACCCCAGCTCCTCAAGGGCAAGCAAGACTTTTTTCTCGTTTATTGTGAGATTGTCCTGAATACTCATACGTAATCACATCCTGATATTCCTGAAAATATTAAGAGTTTGATAAATTTATAACTGATGAATTTCTTATAAAATTTAGTTAGTAAAATTACTTTTTATAAATTATTTTATATTCATCGAGGTGTTCCCTTGCAAGTTCCCTCTTCTCCTGATGGTCTTTGAGGAACTCGTACATCTTTTCGGCTGCAAGCTGCTTGCATGAGCCGCACATCCGGGTTCCTGAGACGCATTCCTGCCTGATTTCCAGTAATTCCTCATCGTCCCCAAGCAGGTGGAAAAGCATAAGTTCGAAGACTGAACATTCATCGGGTTTTCCGCCCAGTTTTTTCTGTTCTTCCAGGGTCACACAGCCTCCGGTCTTTGCTCTCTTTACCTTTTTTGCGCCTTCCTTCGGGTCGTCAGTGAGAGCGATATAACTATCAGGGACGCTGCTCGACATTTTTCCTCCCTGCAGCCCGCTCATAAAGCGATGATAGGTAGATGCAGGAGGAATAAAAGCATAGCCTCCGAATTCAGCGGTCACTTCCGCCACAATTTCCTCTAATATTTTCCTGGTAAGTTTCCAGATCTTTTTGAAAACAAAATATTTTTCATACTCGGAGAATTCAGGTGGTTTAATTTCATTGACAAATTTGGAGCCCACTTCAATCTCGGTCGTAAAGTATTTCTTTTTCTCAGGCTGGTTTATTTGCAAACCAAATCTTTCCAGGAATGGATAATTCGGAGTCTCGATTATGTCCAGGTGCTCTTCATAGAGTTTCACCTTCCCAGGAATACGTTTTTTAAGCTCCTGTAAAGCTTCCTTCGGAGCTCCTTTGCCGCGAACGCTCAGGTATTTCCCGCCATTTGCATTTTCCCTCTCCTCTACCCTGAACATACTCATCTTGCCTGCAAGTCCTCGTGTCAGCCGCAGATGAGGGTCCTGGTCAGGGCCCACAGGGACTACAACGGGTTTTGGCCCTCCGAATTCTTCAAGCTGAGGCTGGAGAATATCTGCAGCCTGGGTTGCCACACTGATCATATGCGAGAGGTTTGTCTCTCCTGAAAAACCATAAATAGCGCTCAGTTCCGAGAAATTGACCCTGGCCCCGAGTTCAAATGCCAGGTCCTTGACGTTTTCACAGCCTGACTGGAAATAAATAAGGCCATCGGGCTTGAAACCGAGAGCTATAAGGCTTAATATGTATTCTTCTACCCCGATTTCCCTGCATTTCTGCCAGGAAAAGCCGCGTACCGAAAACGCCTCCCTGTCCGCAATCCCGACAAAAGCCGATGCTCCCATTTCCTGGTGCCAGATTATCTGGTCCATAACCATCTTGTGCCCGAGGTGGACCTTCCCTGAAGGCATAAAACCGTCCATAACCGAAAAAGGGGCACCTATCCTCATAGCCTCTGCAATCTGTTCGTAATCACGGTGCCCGAAGATAACTCTTCTCCGCATGTACATATGCGGGGAGGGGATTTCAGGAAGCAAATTATCAAAAGGAGAAATCCCGAATTCTTCGAATAACTTGGAATAGTCATTAATCTCGCTTGAACTCCACGGGTCAAGTTTGGTATGCATAAAGTCCCTCATGGGCTGCCGGTATTCTGGGAAATGCCTCAGGCAGACAGCTTTCTCTTGCTGAACATAATTAAAGATATAAACGCAGTTCCAGCTAAATTGCTCTTTAAAAATACCTGCTCATATGTAAATGTTTATCTTCAAATACTCACTTCCCGGAATTGACATTACTTTCCGACTGTATATCGCTCTTAACTCTCCTGATTCAGCCCGGGCTCTACTGAAAAAAAATCGGCTAAAAATAGGCTAAAAAAGGAGGTCTGAAAATACCAGAGAGAAATCACTACAAAAAGCTATTCAGGAAGGTTATTCCGGGTTATTTCCCGTAAACCTTTTCAAAAGGATAGGGCAATTTTGCTCCTGCCGGAATTCTATCTACAAATTCAAAAAACTCGGGGTCGTGCATCGGGGCCAGGTTTTTTGCTTCTGAAAATAGGGGTAACTCCTGATTTTCTGCCAGGCCTCTTTTAAAGATTCTTTTTTTATGTTCCCAAAACTGAAAGGCGGATAAGGACCGGGTTTTACGTCTCCTTCTGCCGTTATATGCATCCACCGCCTGCCTTCCATTGCGCCCATCATCTGACCTTCAAAATAAGTATTCGCAAACATACGCGGGCCGTCCGGGCTGGCGTTAATCCTGTAATACATTTCAAGGATGCCTTTTCGGTCTTCATCCGTAATTACAGGCTCATTCCTGGTTTTCGGCATGGCTTCCCATATCGAGAACTCCTGGACTCCAAGTTCCGATGCAAGGGCGTAGAGGGCTGGAAGTTCCTGCAGGTTTGAGGGAGAAGCATGTGTTGTCATTACAACCATGAGCCCGGCTTCAAGTGCCAGTTTTATGGCAGAAACCGCTCTTTCATATGCTCCCCTGGACTTCCGGACAGCATCGTGTTTTTCAGGGTCAGTTGAGTAGATGCCAACCATAAGGGAATGGAGCCCTGCTTCTTTCAGGCGGAGGGCAGTTTCTTTTGAAAAATCCGTCCCCCATGTGGAACAGTTCACTATAGCGCGTTTTTTGTCCACATAGCTGATAAGTTCGAAAACTTCTTCGCGCAGTAGAGGGTCGTTTTCAGTAAATGTGATAATGAAAGTGCCGGATTCAAGGGCTTCATCGATTATTCTTTTTACAGTATCGGTGTCCAGCTCGTCTGCAACCGTACCTGGTGGAAATCTCAAAGTGTTCTGGCGGGTAAGTTCAATGGATACGGTTTCAGGAATGTATTTTCCGAGAGAGATCTGTATCTCCGCAAAAATAAGGCGCTTGAAGACCGGGCTCGGTATTGGAGGGAGCCAGGCCGAGGCAATGACTCTATCTTCCAGTACGAGGGCTGGCTTTTCCTCCTTTAGGCGGGAGTTAATTTTTTTCAGGATAGGACTAAAGGCTGTTCTCAAGGGGCCGCTTGCTTCAATTTCCAAAGTGTTCCCGACATGTTGAAGGTTCACTGATAATCCTGGAATGGAGAGAACTTCTATATTTTGATCCTTCACTGGAGTTTCAGGCACATTATTTTTTTCAGGAGTCATCTTTTTCCTCACAGGTTCCTGCTTAACTGGTGGTTGACTGGCATATATTTAAAATCGCCCCTGCGTTTTCCGGAGGCTGAACTGCAACAGGCCTCTAATTAAAAATAGTTGAATAGCACCTGAAAACTTAAAAAATAGGTAATGTTTGAATATGAGAGTTTAAGCCCTGAAAATAAGGACTTAAGCTGTCCGGGCACGAGAACTGAATACGGAAGTAGTCGGCCTGGACTGCCTTAATGAGTCTAAAAAGCTTAAACCTCAGGCCCTCTCTGAGAAGGCGAGGTTTCCACTGATTTTCTTTATTTTTACTTTGACCACATCGCCTTTTCCGGCTCCGGGCACGAAAACAGTATACTTGTCTATCTTTGCTATCCCGTCACCTTTGGACCCGACTGCATCAATCCGCAGTTCATAGATTCCACCTTCTTCGATGGCATCCCTGACAACCACATTGCTGACCTTTCTCTTTTTGACAGGTCTATGAGCCCCACAAGCAGAACATTTCAGGATAAGTACCCTGTCCGTCCTGACAAGCTGGGTGTCCGGGCGTTCGCATTCCGAACACATTACGTATTCGTCCACATACGCCTGGATGTTATCAGTAATCTGAGCTCTCGTAAACCTTCCCTGGAAGACTGCACGTGTGCCTTCAATCTTCCCTGCAGTCCCCAGCTCCCTTGTGAGATATTTCATCAGGTGGTCAGGGTCCCGGTTAAGGATATCTGCAATATTTCCGAAGTTATCCAGAATTGTGGTTTTGCCTTCGGAAAATAGTCTGGGATCAGGGATTACGAATCGAGCGTCAGTAGTCTCGGTTTCCGGCATTTTTGCCATTGCACGGTTCAAAAGCTCTTCGTAATCGTACATTATTATACTCCCTTTTGATTTGAACAATTTAACTGGTTACCTTACCAGTTCTGCCCCTTGATCGACAACGATTCTGCAAGGGGTAGGCAGCTTCTGTCCTGCATGCCAGAGAGCTTTCTTTGCGGCCTCGAAGTTTTGCTTTTCAACAGCCACTGTAAAGATCTTCTGCATTGCTTCTACTCTTGCTGCGGTACCTACATTTTTCCCAAAAGCCCTGCGCATTCCACTGGATACACGGTCAGCACCAGCGCCTGTTGCCTGCTTGTTTTCCCTGAGTACTTCGTGTGGGTAAACACGGAGTTTCATGTAAAAGCCCATCTTTCCGGCATCTGTGCTCAGGTGCCTGTTTGCTGTAATACGGGCTGCTTCAAGAGCAACGTGCCTTATCTGGCATCTTTCTTCTACAATCAGGGAAATTTTAATCGGGAAGGAGTTATTTGCTTTGTCTCCCATGTCATAGTGAATAACCTGACTTCCGGGAACACCGCCCATGTATTTTCGTCTGGTAAATGAGCGCTGCCTCACGTTTCTGTACATACTTCCTGGCTTTCGTACCATAAGTTTGATTCTCCTGAAAGATAATGATTTTAATAGAAATTTGTTGTAACGGATTGGTTTCCGCATATAAATGTTTGCATCATGTTCGCAAAAAACCCTTTAGCAAACCATTCAGTATGAGATATGTGCATATAGAGATACCTGCCTGTATTTACATTTATCTGTAAACCGGCCCTGGTGGGCTTTAGCAGGCGACTTCTGCGTTCCCGTGCCCGTTGAAGGGGATTCGGGCTTGAAATTTTTAACCCCCGAAAGGTTATATATTTCGAGCGTATGTGACTTATCCCCTACTACTTAGTGGTTTATAAATTTTATTGATGGTTCCGGATATTTTTCAAAGAATCCTGCAAGAAGCCCAAAACAACCTGACAGCATCATGCTCCCGAAAGGAGCTGCAAAATGCAACTTTTCTTTAATTCCTTTCCTTATCTCGGAATCTGAAAGCTTTTCAAGTAGTTCTCTTTTCGGGCCTGTCACCATTATAGATCTAACCCTTTCAAAGCCAGACGCTTCTTTTATGTACGCACCGTGCCCTCCGTCTGCAAAAACCTCATCAAACCCGAGGCTTCCGTCGGCAAGCCTTATAATATAATCCTGCAGTTTTTCCGGGCTCATGCGAGAACTGTGGTGCTCAAAGAGTGCCGTAATCCGGTTTTCATTTACAAGCGCTCCCAGCGTATGCCCGTTCCCAATATTAACCACAACACACGGCTGGACGGCTGCAGGGTCAGTAAGAGCCCCAAAGATAGCTGAAGGACCGGTATCCATGAAAACAGACCTTGTTTTCAGGTTTCCGACAGCTTTGAGAAGAGAATCTGCCTGGGCTTTCATGCGGGTAAAGGCGTCAGGGATTTCCTCTGGCCTGTATACGAAGTTTTCAAGTCTTCCTCCTTTTTCAATAAGTTCTGTGAAAAGTTCAAAGCGGTAGACCCTGTTGCTCTTCTCAGGGAATTCCCATGATCCTGCACAGCCACAGCATAGTTTTCAGGCATGCGAACTTCAAAAACCGAAAGTGCGGATGAAATCGATTCAGGATCGAAGTCCTGCATAACGATATTAAGCGCACTTCCCTCGCATGCAAGTTTTTTTGCCTCTTCTTCGGATACTATTCGAATCCCGAAAGCTTTTACTTTTTCTATACTATCATGGATGGTCAGAGCAGCCTTTTCAGTGGCATACACCGGAAAACCTGCCTTGAGATGAGCCCTGATAGCAAATGTTGACGGACCGCCTCCCATTATAGTTCCGGTAATCACTATTGGAATCCCTTCTCTTGTCGCTTTCCGCACCTTTTCCGCAGTAACCTGGGTGGGAGCAGGCATAACCATAAGCAGGCTATTTTCCACTTCTTTTTCCGAATCAAAGAGCAGGATGTCCTGTGTACCTGTACCTATATCCGCTGCAAGTATGTGCATACCCGAGCATTGGCTGATAAGCTATTAAAACATAGGTAGGCAAATAGAAATAAAGAGAAAACCGGATAACAGGAATCATAAAAAGATAAAACCGGATAACAGGAATCATAATCAGGAATCCGGATAAAAAATAAAAATGGAGCGTGTTGTTTTCATGAAAGAATCCACACCGGAAATTCACAAGAAAGAAGCTAAAAAGTCCTTTTCTTTTGCCTTAATTACAATTTCGACTTCCAGGTATGAAAAATACGGAAACTCGGCTTTACCTGAAGAAGCTGAGGACCTTTCAGGAAAAGCTATGAAAGACCTTCTTGAAGCCGCTGACCATAACGTTTCCTTCTACAGGCTGGTTTCCGACGAAAAAGTTCAATTACAGATGCAGTTCTTGCCGCCCTTGACAGTTCCGCAGATATTGTAATTACAAGCGGAGGCACAGGGCTTGCACCAAAAGACCTTACAATCGAGTCCATAACCCCAATTTTTGAAAAGGAAATCCCAGGCTTTGGAGAGCTTTTCAGATACAAAAGCCTTGAAGATATAGGAACGTCGGTAATCCTTACAAGGGCTGTAGCAGGTGTGATTAAAGGAAAAGTGGTATTTTGCCTGCCGGGTTCGCCAAATGCCGTGAAATTAGCCCTTTCCGAAATTATCATTCCTGAAGCCGGGCATATTGTCAGACATGTGAAAGAATAAACCTGATAAATGGAATAGATGAGCTTTTTATGAGATAGGTAGGTTTGAAGAAGCGACGGCCTAAATGCTATATTGTGAAATTTTAAAAATCATCTCTTTTCATTTTCTTCACTTATTTCTGAAAGAAGCCCATTATAATTATTATTTATTGTTATTGTAGTGGGATGATTTTGTCCCAACTTGTTTTCGACTATTTCAAGTGCCCTTTGATAAAGTAGGAGTGCTTTTTCATAATCTCCCATACTGTAATAAAGTCCTGCGAAATTGTTTAGTGAGTTTGCAACATTCGGGTGTTCAGATCCCAGTACTTTTTCACAAATGTCAAGCGCTCTTTGATAAAATGGTAGTGCTTTTTCGTACTCGCCCATACTTTCATAAACCCCTGCGAAGTTGTTTAGTATTGTTGCAACAACTGAGTGTTCAGATCCCGGTACCTTTTCAACTATTTCAAGCGCCCTTTGACAAAGTGGTAGTGCTTTTTCGTACTCGCCCGTGTGACGATAGAGTAGCGTGAGATTGTTTAGTATTGTTGCAACATCTGGGTGTTCAGATCCCAGTACTTTTTCCTTAATTTCAAGTGCTCTTTGATAAAATGGTAGTGCTTTTTCGTACTCTCCCATACTGTCATATAGTCCTGCGAGATTGTTTAGTGTTATTGCAACAACTGGGTGTTCAGATCCCAGTGTCTTTTCAACTATTTCAAGTGCCCTTTGATAAAGTGATAGTGCTTTTTTGTACTCTCCCATATTGTCATAAAGTCCTGCGAGATTGTTTAGTGAATTTGCAACAGATGGATGTTCAGGTCCAAGTTTTGCTTTAAGAAGTTGTAACATTTCTTCATACATTGGAGTAATTAATTGCCAGAATGCTGCTTTGTTGAACGGATTTGAGACCTTAATAAACCATTTGAATAATTCTTCGGTTTCAAGTGCTTTTTTTGCATGGTAGAAGGCGTCGGCCAGGGCGGTTTCGTGTTCAGAGGTTATCGCCTTTATATCAATGTCTTCTATTTTGTTACTGTAGTAAGTAAGCAAAAACTTATGTACGTCTTTACAGTCAGTAGGGTCATGGTACGCTTGAAGGCTTTTTCTCATTAACTGGTGAATAGAATATTTCCCATCGGAATCTGTTTTTATAAAAGAAAACTTAATTAATTCTGAATATTTGGATGCGTGATAACCCGTATCAAACTCTGCCATCAATGTTTTGAACAATTTCCGATCCCATGAATTAGGTACTGAGAGAACTTCAAGCGCTTTAATCTCGTTGCTGTCTAGGTATTTTACAAACGTCTTGAAAATCTGTGGCTGTGTTTTTCCAAAATCTTCAGGAGCCGGCTGTTTTTTCGGGCTTATCTTTTCGAAAGTATCAACAGACAGGTTAAGGTAGTACGGAACTCTCTCACTAGCTTCGATAATTACATTTCTAATATCCTTATTTCTGATACCGCAACTTACCAAAAATTTTGTACAATATTTTTTTGGGAGTTCATCTACTGGGTGTTGTTCCAGATACATATCCCAATCAGAATCACATTCTGGGACCCATAGCAATTTTTCTCGCCCACATATAACCCATGAAACACCAAGCATGTTTTGGATAAGGTTGTCCCTTATCCATTCATCTTTTTCATGGAAACTGCCTTTATCTCTCAGACCATCCAAGAGAGCTTCGTAAGTGTCAATAAAAATATAAGCCTTTGAGTCTGTGCCTAAATAATCCATAAAATCTGCAGCAAAAAAGCCGGGCAATAATTTTTCAATTTCAGGAGCTTCCATAGCTGCGAGAATATTTATGTCTACAGCTTGTTCCTTTAAAAATCTCATAATGCTGTCTGGAGCATTGTTTATAATGTCCCACGACAATCTTGCAGGCCCAAATTCATCAAGGATGCCTATTATTTTACTGAAAAATCCCCCTTCTTTAATCAAAGGATAATTTTCTTTCTGCAAGGGGCTTTCAGGGTGGAGTTTTTTCCAGTATATAGCATGAGCAATATTGAAAAGGTAAAACTTGGCTTTACATTTTTCTTGAATCTTATTTCTGAGAATGATTAAAAAAGTACCCACTTCTCTGTAGGTTTTTGTGTTCAGATCAATAGCTGCCCAGAGTATTTCGGGGTACTCTTCATTCAGTATCTTTTGCAACTCTTTCTGCAATTTACTTTTCCCGATTCCGGGGATTCCGTGATAAAATAAGACATTGTACTCGCGATTTCTCGAATTCTGGATATTCTCTCTGAAAGCCTGAATACAGGGCTCCCTATCAACAAATACTCTATCTTTCCCAAAGTACGTTATAGGGCCAATTGACATTTCTGATTCTCCACAGGCCGGTTTTCTAATCAGCTAAGCTTCCGACCTATTGACGTATTTTCAACTTGTCCTATATTACACTGCTGAAATCTTTCAATTTCAAAAATCAGGCAAATGAAGCCCATCAATAATAAGCCGGAACTTTTTCAGAATATCGATTGTAGTATAAATGGAGCCTTTAAACAGCCTCTTCCATATCATTTTTAATATATCTTCTCTCTTTATACAAATATATGATAATTCTTCATGCAGGAAGAGTTGGAAAGCAGTTCTTCTTATGGGGTGAAAGCCCGGCTGAGAAGGAAATTCCGGTTGTTCGGCGGGGAGAAAACCTAAAAACCCGACTGTAAAGCCTTATCTTTATGATTCGGGTTTTGAAAACCTGTCTTCTGCTTTTGAGTTGTTGCTGGGCAGTCCTGGCCGGAAAGAGATGGAGAAAATTAACGTCTGGATCCCGACTATAGGCGGGAATCCGGTTCCTTCCAGCCCTCTTATTGCTGAAACCCCCGCTTCGAAAGCCGAACTTTCACTGGCTCCCTGGACCGTTCATGCATATCCTCTGGAAACTGAAGAAACCCTTGTTCTTCTCTGCACCTGTATGGGAAAACGGGTTTTAGCCCCGGGCATAATCTCGGGAAATGACCTTCTCTGGTGGGCAGATGCTCTGAAATTTGCAGGCTCGCTGGTAGCAGGACAGAAATATTTGCCTGGCGTCAGGGGTGAAGACGGAGAATACAGAGCTTTCTGGGAGCCCGTATTTTCCGGAGAAGATGCGGGAGAGCTGGCAAAACTTGCAAAGCAAATGCCTCCTGCTGCAAGGGCTCTTGCTCCTGAAGCCTCTGCAATGCCGCCGGAAATGCCTGCGGCTTTAGTGTCAAAGCAGTTTATCGAAGCTTCTCTTGACCGGATAGTCCGATCCGAGATAGGGGAAAAAGAGCTTGCAAAAGAGATACGCAAAGGAAAATCCTTTGATAGCGTCCACGATGCCTGGGTTTCTGCCCTGAAAAGCCCCGACGGACTGATCTCTGGAGATGAAAATGAACTCCTGCAGCTTGCGGCCCGGACCCGCGAATGGCAGCGCCCCCTCACTATCCTCACTACTTCCCCTTTCAGGTTCTGTTTCCGGCTGGAAGAACCGGTTGAGGACGAAGAAGCCGAAGAAAACGAAGAAGCCGAAGAAAACGAAGAAAACGAACGGCTTGCAACAGTTGATGGGGAAAACGAAAATAAAGGCGAGAAAGAAAAACCAAAAGAAGCAGGGAAGGAATAGCTGATATCGAAATTCCCGGAGGGCTCTGGTACGTCCGCTACCTGCTCCAGTCCTACGAAGACCCAAGTCTCCTGATCCCTGTAAAAGAAGCCTGGAAGCCAAAAAAGGGCAGCCCGTTAAAAAGATATGATGTGAAAAACATTCGCCAATTTCTGTTATCTTCCCTTGGGCAGGCTGCCGGTATCAACGCAGGAATTGCTTCCAGTCTTGAAGCTCCCAACCCGTCCGGATATTCTCTTGATACGAAAGAGGCTTACCGCTTTCTGACTGAAAGTGCAGCGAATTTAAGCCAGGCCGGTTTTGGGTTACTTCTCCCTGGCTGGTGGACCCGTAAAGGTACAAAAACCCACTTAAAAGCCCAGGCAAAAGTTAAGGGCAAGAAGTTGCAGGCCGGAAACGGGCTTACCCTCGACAAAATCGTCAGTTTCGACTGGGAAATCGCACTCGGGGATAGGGTTTTAACAATCAAAGAACTGCAGGCTCTCGCAAAACTCAAAGCTCCGCTTGTGAAGGTCCGCGGGCAGTGGGTCGAGGTAAACGATGCGGAAATCCGGGCTGCTCTTGAGTTCTGGAAGAAAAACCCCCATGGGGAAGCAAGTCTGCACGAAGTCATAAAGCTGGCTGTGGGAGCTTCCGATAAAGCCGATGGTGTGGACTTTGAAGGGCTCAATGCGACAGGCTGGATTGGAGAACTGATCAGCCGCTTGAAGGACAAAACCGGATTTGAAGAGCTTCCGGCTCCGGACGGTTTTTCAGGAACTCTTCGGCCTTACCAGTTTCGAGGCTACTCCTGGCTTGCTTTTTTGAGGCAGTGGGGCATAGGAGCCTGCCTTGCAGACGATATGGGACTTGGAAAAACTGTCCAGACTCTTGCTCTTATTCAGCATGACCTGGAACAGGTTGAAGAAAAAGTTAACGGACGTAAAGCCCCAAAACCTGTTCTTCTGGTCTGCCCGACCTCTGTTATTAATAACTGGAAAAAAGAGGCGGCCCGCTTTACGCCTGAGCTTTCGGTAATGGTACACCATGGTGTCAGCCGGAAAAAAGAAGAAGAATTCAAAAAAGAAGCCATGAGTCATGCTATTGTTATTTCAAGCTATGGACTTTTGCAGCGCGATGTTAAGTTTTTAAAAGGGGTTCCCTGGGCCGGAATGGTACTTGATGAAGCCCAGAATATAAAAAACCCGGAAACTAAACAGGCAAAGGCAGCCAGGACTCTTAAAGCTGAATACCGCATAGCTCTTACAGGAACTCCGGTTGAAAATAATGTTGGAGACCTCTGGTCCATCATGGAGTTTTTAAACCCTGGCTTCCTCGGCAGCCAGACAGGTTTCAAGCGGAATTTCTTTATTCCCATTCAGGCCGAAAGAGATCAGGAGGCTGCAAGAAGGCTAAAAGAAATAACCGGCCCCTTCATCCTGCGCCGCTTGAAGACTGACAGTTCGATCATCTCTGACCTTCCGGAAAAAATGGAGATGAAAACCTATTGCACACTGACAAAAGAACAGGCTTCACTCTATGCTGCAGTCCTCGAAGACATCGAAGAGGGGATGGAAGAAGCTGAAGAAGGCATCCAGAGAAAAGGCATAATCCTATCTGCCCTTTCAAGGCTCAAGCAGGTCTGCAACCACCCGGCACAATTTTTGAAGGACAACTCCGGAATTCCCGGAAGGTCAGGAAAACTTGCAAGGCTTACTGAAATGCTGGAAGTGGTTCTGGAAAACGAGGAAAAAGCCCTTGTCTTCACTCAGTTTGCGGAGATGGGCAAAATTCTAAAAGAGCATCTGCAAGCAAGCTTTGGCTGTGAAGTTCTTTTCTTGCACGGAGGGGTTCCCAGAAAGCAGCGGGACCGGATGCTTGAACGCTTCCAGGAGGGAAAAGAGTACCTTCCAATCTTTATACTCTCCCTCAAAGCCGGAGGCACGGGACTTAATCTTACAGGAGCCAACCACGTTTTTCACTTTGATCGCTGGTGGAACCCCGCTGTTGAAAACCAGGCAACTGATAGGGCATTCCGTATAGGCCAGACAAAAAACGTTGAAGTGCACAAGTTCATCTGCGCAGGCACGCTTGAAGAAAAAATCGATGAGATCATCGAGCGTAAAATGCAGGTCGCAGAGAACGTTGTCGGAACAGGCGAAGCTTGGCTGACAGAACTTTCCAACGAGGAATTGAAGGATATTCTTTCTCTTCGAGAAGAAGCGGTAGGTGAATAAAATGACAGCTTACTGGGATGGTTATGGTCATTATGAGCCCACAAAGCCAATTGAGGTCAAAGGAGGAATCAAAGCACAATCCAAACGTGGAAGCTTTGCCCAGAGCTGGTGGGCAAAACGCTGGGTCAAAACCCTTGAAAGCTTTAATATGGGGGCCAGGCTGAGCCGGGGAAAAAGCTATGCCCGCAAAGGCCAGGTAACCTCCATAAAAATAGATGCCGGGCTTGTAAGGGCCAAAGTCCAGGGTTCAAACCCTACCCCATATTCAGTAACTATCAAAGTTCGGACCCTGAACGGTTCCGAATGGGAACTCCTTGCAGAAAAACTTGTCTTGAAGCCTATCTTTGCAGCAAAGCTCCTCGCAGGCGAGATGCCGGAAGATATCGACTCCGCATTCAAGGAAATAGGCCTGTCTATTTTTCCTGAAACACTCGACGACCTTGAAACCGACTGCTCCTGCCCGGACTGGTCAAACCCTTGTAAGCACATTGCAGCCGTCTATTACCTGCTTGGGGAAGAATTTGACAGGGACCCTTTCCTGATCTTTAAGCTAAGGGGTGTGGACATGGATGAGTTTATGTCCATTCTAGGAAAAAGTTCAGGCCCGGAAAACCTAATTGTATCAGAAGCGAGGATTTTTTGGAAGGTCCTGATAATGAGATAGGAACCGAAAAGGAAGTTGAAATAGCTCCTTTTTCCCCTGAGCTACTACCCCTTGATCCAGAAACTTTCTGGGGAGGCTTCCTGAAAACCTTGACGAGGAAAAAAGCCCCTCTCTTGAGACTCACATCCCTCCGGTTTCAGCAGTCCTTCCAAAAAGGCTCGGAAAATTTCCCTTCTGGTGTGGCGAAGAGGATTTGCTTGAAGTGCTGGAAGAGATCTATAAAAAAGCTTCATCTGCAGGGATGATGATCTTCCTTGGAGAGCGTAAATAAATGCTCTTGCAGATTTTTTGAATAGAAGAGCCAGGCAGGCCTGCTCTCCCTGCCATCTTCTTTGCCTTTTCGTGGGGAGGCAAATCAGTACTTAACATAAATGTGATTTGCTATTTCCCTGTCCACAGCATATCTCGTCTGGTCCATTTCAAAGAGGTAGGACGGGGACCTTCTTAGCAGAGTAACAGTCATACCTGGCAGGATGCCCATCGCTATTAGTTTTTGTAGAATTCCCGGGTCCTTTGTTTCAAGGTGGGATATCTTTCCGGTCTTTTTAGGCTCCATTGAGGAGAGAGTTGTAGTTTGCAGGGGTATTTGTGAGTTTTCGATTAACATTTGAAGAACTTCCTTATGGATTGTATTATCTTTGCTTCTTTTACAAGTTCATAGCCGCAGTTAGGACAACATTGTTTGTTGCAGTTGTTCAGTTTTCCACAGCCGGTACATTTCATTTCGTCAGCTTTTTCAAATTCATTTCCGCACAGGGGACATTTCACAGGCTCACCCCCAGCAATTTTAGCAGGTTATTTACAACAAAGCCTGTAAGAAACGCAAACGGGAAAACAAAGCCTGAGATTAAAAGGGCTGTTTTTAAACCTCTTTCCTTTATTGTCATCATGAACTGGGCTATGCAGGGCATAAAGAGGGTCAGAGTGACTGCTGCAACTACAAGTTGCACGCCTGTTAGTAGCTCGGAATCATTCATTCCGTAAAGGCCCGCTGCCCCGAAGTCTCTCCTGAAGAAGCCGAAGAGGAAAATTTCAGCTGCATCAGGAGGCAGGCCTATCCATACTGTAGGATATTCCATTATTTTCAGGGCAAGGGCAAAAATGCCTGTGAGTCTACCTATCCAGATTATAATACTTGCCACGACGAACAGAGGCAGGACTTCCAGGAAATACCAGTGCATCCTTGAGTAGGTTTTCGCTAGTATGTTCGAAAGTCTAGGCCTCCTGAGAGGGGGCATTTCAAGTATGAATGTCGGAGCTTCCCCTGGCAGGACTTTGGAAGCCAGGTAACCTATCAAGACAAACTCAAGCCCTACTACGCACGACCAGACAAGCAGTCCCTTCGGGCTTCCAGAAAGAATTGATAGAATGACACCTAACTGTGCCGAACAGGGAATTGCAAGAGCCAGCAGGATACTTGCAATAAGTCTTTCCCTTTTTGTTTCAAGGGTTCGGGTGACCATTGTAGCCATAGTAGAACAACCAAATCCAAGCACCATAGGGATTACTGCCCTTCCACTGAGCCCTATTTTTTTGAACATACCATCAAGGAGCAGGCTCAATCTTGGAAGATATCCAGTATCCTCTATAATAGAGAACACAAGGAAAAAGGCTCCTACAATCGGAAGAATAAGGGCAATTGCATATGTTACGGCCTGGGTAAATACCCCATATTCTCCCACAAAAAGGTCCTGCAAAGCCGGGTATGGTACAAGGGATATGAATTTTGCAGTTACCAGGGGATTTATGTATCCTCCGAAGATCGTGTTTTCCAAAAAATCAACAAGGGTCCCGGCTGCAAAGACACCCACGAAAAGGTAAAGCCCGAAGTACAGGACCAGAAACAGCACAGGTATCCCAAGCACAGGGTGGACTAGAATACTGTCTATTTTATCGGAAAACTCGATATTTCTTGTTTGCGTTTTTCTTTCTTCTCTCTTTCCTGCTTTTTCTCTTTGTTTTTCAGATTTTGTTTTCTCCTGCAAAACGCAGGTATAATCTTCTTTTTTTCCAGTGTTTTCCTGTGCCCTTATTATCCCTGTTTCTTCACTATTTGTTTCTCTCCTATCAGGCATCTCCATTACCCGTTCTACTATGCCGTTTACACGCTCCTGGCGCTTCAGGGTTAGCAGATAGGAAAAAGGAACTTCAGTTGTTTTTGAGGCAGCTTCTGTAAGCTTTCGGATTTCTTCGTAGTTTTTTTTGCTGCCTTCGTTCTTATTCCAGGATGCTTTGTCAGCGTTAAGCACATATTCAAGGGCCGTCGTGTCGCCCTGGAGCAGCAGAAGTGAAAGAGCTCTTTTTGAGATTCCGGCTTCTTCTACAGATTCCAGCAAAATTTCAATTTCTGTAAGGTATGGTTCAATTTCGGTTCCGTGATCGATTCTTTGCGTATTATCCCCGGGGATAAATTCCGAAATTGTAACTTTAAGTTCCTCTATCCCTTTTCCTTCACTTGAAATGGTTCCGACAACCGGAATTCCCAGGGATCTGCTGAGTTCATCTATGTCTATTTTTATTCCTCTTTCTTTAGCCTCGTCCATCATGTTCAGGACAAGGATTAGAGGAAGCCCGGCCTCATGAAGCTGTAAGGTGAAGGAGAGCATTCGCTTGAGGTTTCGGGCATCCACTACATGGAGGTAAACTAAAGGTTTTTCATTAAAGAGCAGGAGCTGAGAGACTCTTTCTTCTTCACTTACAGGGAGCAAGGAATACATTCCCGGTGTGTCAATGATTTCATATTCTCTTTCTCCGATCCTTCCTTTTCCACGGCTAATTTCTACTGAGGTCCCCGGATAATTGGAAACTAATGTATAGCTTCCTGAGAGGGCATTAAAAAGGCTGCTTTTTCCAACATTGGGGCTTCCGATAAGTATGACTTTAGGAAGACCTTTTCCTGGAGTACATCCCTTTTTTCCGCGACAACATTTCCCTTCAGGACAGCTAAGTGGCAATTTCATACGTCGACTCCCATTTTTAGGCATGCCTAATTTTTTGATTTAGTCGCATTTAGGTATACCTAATATTTAAGGCTAATGCAGATAGATCGCTCTCAAAATTAGGTCTGAAAATTCGATTATTTAAAAGAAGTATTATAAATCAAAAAAACCTTTAAATCATATTTAAGGGTCAATGATTTGCTTTCAATGAGTTCCGCCATCCGTAAATTAATGCATTTCTATAAAAAGAGCTGCAAATTCTCCTGCTTTGCATCCAGAGTTTACATGGTCATTTATTCAGATTTTATTTCCCTGCACATGTCCCTGTAATATTTGAAAAGCTCTTCTCCCCATTTTATTGCCCCATGTTCGAAACTTATTATATACTGGTTATCAAATCTGTCGTTTTCGTTGAACAGTCCTAGAGTCATTATCCTGTCAGTGGAAGCAATAACCGCAGGTATTTCTATTTTGTTATTTTCCAGGATAAAAAGACTTGCATTTTCCATTTGGAGGAATTCTTTTCCTTCTTTTCTGAAATCATCTACAAGTCGTAAGTATACAGCTTGACTCATGATAAGGGAAATTTTTATGCCCTTTCTGGCAAGGCTGAGAAACAGAGCCGGAAACTGAGGGTGAAAATAAGAAAAAAACATATGGATGCAGCTTGAATTCGAAAGATGTTTTACAAACTCAGGGTTCAGATCAAAAGTATAGCTGCGGTCCGGTTCTATGAGGCGGTAATCTCCAAGATTCCCGATTCTTTTTATGAGGTAAGGGGGAATAGAAGCGAGTTTTCTATTTGCCCAAAAATCTTCATTTTTCTCAAAAACTGCCAGAGTGTCAAGGAGAGGCTGCATTTTCTCTACAATGGTTTCTCCTATCATGCTGAGCCGGTACACTCCGTCTTCATGTATTACCAGGTCCTCTTCTTTCAGTTTCTTTATCTGGGGAAGAAGAGCTGTCCTGGGCACCTGAAGTTTCTCAAGTATCTCTTCGATATTTCTCGGGCCTTCTTTCAGGAGCAGAAGAAAATCTTTTCTCTTCTCTGAAAACAAGATAAGGTCAAGCAAGCCGGGATTCATTTTGCAGTCGTCGTCCTGAACTTATGGAACGGAGGTTAGTTCACTGATTCCGTTTTTTATAACCCTTAATGAGTGACAAACTGCTAATAAAGGTGTCGAAATTATTTGAAAAATTAGTTCTGCTCCTTATTAAATTGGGCAAACAGCCATAATTTAGTGAACCTACACGTAGAATCCCTGATAGAACCATTATTTAATTTGCTGAATAAACTGGCAAGAACAGATGAGTAAAAAGAAATAATGTGAAACTTGCAAAAGAAAACTAACTGATTGCCTTTCGGTTTACTAGGAAACGTTGATATAGATGCTGATGAGAAAAGGAGAAACCTGGTTCAATGGTAAAGAGCTTCCAGGAGGAGACAGTTCTTTTATTATTAGCTGCAAATTTCTCATTATCGATTATAATAATAGTAATATTCTATAATTATAACATGGAATACTATTAGAATAATATGGTTATTTCATGATTGGCAACATGAGTTATATAAATATCAATGCGAGGAAGGGCAATGGAGAAAGAAAAATTATACCGGTTGAAATCCGAAGCAAACCAGATTTCCCCTATTCTTAATATCGGGAAGAATGGGGTAACAGACACTCTCATCGAAGAATTGAATAAACAAATAAAAGCTAACAGGCTTGTAAAGGTAAGGGTACTGAAAAGTGCTGAAGAAGGGAAAGACTTAAAGGCTATCGCGGAAGAAATTGCAGACGCCACAAGATCTACACTTATAGAGGTACGCGGAAGGACAGTAGTTCTGTACAGATAAGAAATTCAGGGCGCAGGAGCGATCTTTTCCCCTGGTTCCGATTTTTCAGCAAATTTTTCGAATAAGAAGCCTGCCTTTTATTCAATAAAAGTAACTTCCTGTCTTTTAAAATGAGGAATAAGGTTTTTCTGTAGAATACCTGTAATAAGTTAAGACCCATAATTACAGGTTCTGCTTTAATACAACATTATTATATATTTCGTTAATGTTGTGTAAGTTATCATATTGTAAAAGAAGCATAGAGCTACAAAAATTTATTCGCACAAAATTTGCGGATATTTCACTATTTCAGGTTAATTTCCCCATACTTTACTCAAAATTATCGTAAATGAATTCAATTGTCGTAATGGATCCAATTATCGTAATGGATCCAAATCGTATATACATTTAAAGTGACTGGAAGTTCCTTGAAACGGTTGAGTCGGGGTATTTCTCCTTTTGTTTTCAAATAAATTAGGGCAGAGCAAAACCCCACCCTCCGGAGAGATTGTTATGCTTGAAGATGAATATCAACTTGAATTTTTCAAAAACAATGGATTTGTCCGGAAGCAGTGTCAGACATGTGGCAAGTTCTTCTGGACACGTGACCTTGATCGAAAGACATGCGGAGATGCGCCCTGCGATCCTTATTCCTTTATAGGAAGCCCGGTATTTTCCAGGGAATTTGATATATCCCAGATGCGTGAGTATTACCTCTCCTTTTTTGAGGAAAGGGGGCATACAAGGATTGATCGTTATCCTGTAGTTGCCCGCTGGAGGGATGACCTTTATCTTACCATTGCATCCATTGCAGATTTCCAGCCTTTCGTAACCTCAGGGCAGGTTCCCCCACCTGCAAATCCCCTCACGATTTCCCAGCCCTGCATTCGCCTGAACGACCTGGACTCGGTGGGCAGGAGCGGACGCCATCTTACAACCTTTGAGATGATGGCACATCATGCCTTTAATAAAAAGGATCACGAAATTTACTGGAAGGAACATACTCTGGAACTCTGTGACGAGCTCCTGAACTCACTTAAGCTAGATCCCTTTGCCGTAAGTTACAAGGAAGAACCCTGGGCAGGCGGAGGAAATGCCGGACCCTGTGTTGAAGTTCTTGTGAATGGGCTTGAGCTTGCTACCCTTGTTTTCATGGACCTGAAAACCGACAAAAAAGGCGATATCCTTGTCAAGGGTGAGACTTATTCGAAGATGGATAACTACATCGTGGATACGGGATACGGGCTCGAACGTTTTGCATGGGCTTCAAAGGGCTCCCCTACAATTTATGACGCACTTTTCCCTGGCATAGTGAACGAACTCATGGGGCTTGCAGGGCTTGAGCATGAACTGGATAACTCCGAGTATGCAAATATCCTGGCCCAGAACGCGAGGCTTGCAGGGTTTATGGATGTCAGTGAACAAGCAAACCTTATGGAACTGAGGAAAAAGGTTGCTTCAAGCATCGGAATGACCGTGGATAAACTCTCGGCTATAATGGAACCCGTAGAAAAGGTCTATGCAATTACTGACCACACACGCTGTTTGACTTTCATGCTGGGAGACGGGATCATTCCTTCGAATGTCAAGGCAGGATACCTTGCCAGGCTTGTACTCAGGCGGACTTTACGCATGATGGGCGACCTTGGTATCAGGACCCCGCTTTCCGAGATTGTGGATATGCATATAAATAATATGCCAGAGTATCCCGAGTTCAGGGAAAATTTCCAGGTCATACAGGACATCCTGGAGTCTGAAGAAGAGAAATTCCGTAATACAATGGAGAGAGGCCGCAGGATCATCCAGAAATCAGCATCTCATTTCAAGAAAACCGGAGAAAAGATTCCTTTATCTCAGTTAACTGAACTTTATGATTCCCACGGAATCCCTCCCGAGATGGCAAAAGAAGTAGCAGCCGAAATCGGAGTGGACGTAGAATTCCCTGACAACTTCTATTCAATTATTGGTGAACTGCATAATAAGGCCGAAGAAAAGGAAACAGAAGTGGTCCCGTTTGCAGACCGGCTTAAGTATCTCCCCAAAACAAAGCGCAGCTTTTATGACGAACCCACTCGCCTGGAATTCGAGGCTGTTGCGCTGGACGTCTTTGACAACCACATAGTGCTGGATAACACCTTTTTTACGCTGAAGGCGGAGGGCAGCCTGCAGATATGGGAACAATCACTGCCGGGTATGCGGTGTACAGGGTAGTGGACGTCCAGGTTTACGACGGCGTAATAGTACACATAGTGGATAATCCGGATGGGGACCTTGAGATCAGCAAAGGTGACATTGTCACAGGTAAAGTGGATGAAAGGCGCAGGATGGCCCTTGCCAGGCACCACACGGCAACCCATATAGTAAACGATGCAGCCAGGAAAGTTCTCGGAAAACACATCTGGCAGGCCGGTGCCCAGAAGTTTGAGGACCATTCGAGGCTTGACCTCTCGCATTACAAACATATATCTCCTGAAGAAATTAGGCAAATTGAGCTTCTGGCAAACCGCACGGTCATGGAAAACAAGCGTGTTATTACAGAATGGATGCCAAGGACTGAAGCTGAGCAGGAATATGGCTTTGGACTTTATCAGGGTGGAGTACCCCCGGAGAAAAAATCAGGATTGTAAAGGTAGGAGACGATGTTGAAGCCTGCGCAGGTACTCACTGTGTCAGTACAGGGATTATCGGTCCTATCAAAATCCTGAAGGCCGAGAGGATCCAGGATGGTGTGGAAAGAATTGAGTTTGCAGCCGGTGTTGCAGCCGTACGTGCCATGCAAAAGATAGATTCGCTCCTGACCGATTCCGCAAAGACCCTGAGCGTACCTCCCGAACAACTTCCAACAAGCGTTGAGCGTTTCTTCGGAGAATGGAAAGACCTTAAAAAAGAAAACGAAAAACTCAAGGAGGAGCTTGCCCGTTCCAGGGTTTACAGGCTGCTGGAAGATGCTTTTGAGCTTGCGGGCCTTAAGGTTATTGCCGAATTCATTCCTGAGGCTGATTCCCTTGAACTCCAGAAAATCGCCACTGAATTCCTGAAACATGAAGAAGTGGTAGCTCTTATTGCAAGCGATGCTGAAGGAGTTAAGATCGTAGCGTCTGCCGGACAAAAAGCCATAAACTGTGGAATCAACGCCGGCAACCTTGTCCGCGAGATGTCGAAAATTGTAAGTGGAGGCGGAGGCGGAAAGCCTGCCTTTGCTATGGGCGGTGGAACTGATCCCACAAGAATTCAGGATGCTCTTGCCCACGGGCTTGAGCTCGTGAAAGAAACCTGCAAGGAAGTATGAGGAGAGCCTGAAAAATTAAATGAATCAATAAGAATTGAATGAATCAATAAGAATTGAATGAATCAATAAGAGTTGAATGAATCAATAAGAATTGAATGAATCAAAATAAATTGAGAAATCAGTAAAAACTGATACCGGGTTTTTAAAGCCCGGCTTTTTACCTTTTTGATTTTTTTGATATCCCATTTCAAATTTTTCCAGCCAACTCTCTTTTCATACTTTAAAAGCTTTTTCAGTCATTCAGTAGTTCCTATTTGTTGTAGTTCCGAATGACAATTCTCATTCGTTTACAATTTTTCCTTAAAAATTCATAAGGAAAGTCTTCATTTCATCGATTTTGATTGTATTTTTGATAATATGTTCTAAAAATATTAGTATTGAAAAGTTCTGAAGTGGAAATTGTACATAGTCACAACTAATCGGTTTTGTGATTTTTTTGATTATAAATTCTATTTCATGCGTCTTCGGTTAAGTGAGGAGTCATGATAAATTGCCTCCATTTATACAACAGTTATTATAAATTTAAACACATTGTGGGTTGGAGCAAGATATCGATTTCATGTAAAAAGGTCAAAGTTTAATTAAGATTAAGGTGCAAAATCGATAGCTTTCAGGCAAGAAAATTCCTTAACCGATGCAATGGATTACAACTACTTATTTTGCCAAAAAATTACATCTAAAGCCTCTAAAATTGCACTGCTAAATGCCGCCAAATACGGAATCTGGCTGAGAGAACTCAATTAATATCATATATGATTAAAAAATTAGCATTTTGTATGAGTTATATATACAAATCACATAAAAATATAAATATTTGTTATATATTTAAAATTCAAACGTAGTTTTTCTCACTATTAAACGACTAAAAATCCCCTTATTTAGAATTATCGGCCTAATATTGCATTAAATTGCTTTTAACTCATTTTAAACAAATTTTTCTGCAAAATAAACTGTATTGTCAAATATTATTGGAAAATAAGGGATTTTACTGGAAATGGCAAAACCTCATCTGCAAGACTAATTTCAGCCACCCAGCTTGCAAGCGATATTTAAAGGGCTAACAAAGGCGGGAGATGAATGTGAAAAATCACACATCGATTTTCCGAGGAAAAGGGTGTTCTCAAATTGGTTGAGCTTTTTTCAAAACTGTTCCGGGCAGCAGGCTACATGTTCGAGGTCCGAACCTTATCAAATCTTATCATCTTCGATTTTGCAGGAGCATTTTAACAGGCATTTCCGGCAATTCGAATATTCCCCTGAAGATGTTTGCCTCTAAATTTATCTACATAAGGTAAATTTTTATTATATTATCATCGAATTAGGAGTTCCTGACGTCTCATCTCCACATTTAATGTCTACCCGAATGCTATTGTTTTTTCTTTTTAGGCTTCATACTTACTTCCCTTTAATAAGCGTTTTTTTGCTCGCACTTTTAGCAAAAAATTAATAAGTATGAGAACCAATCTAGTACGTGGTTTACGAAAATGTAAATGTGTGTATATAAAAAAATTTGAGCTGCTTATGTTTCAAAAAGGCAGGAGAGGGATCCGCTTGATAGTCCGAAAAAATATCTCTATTGACCAGTGCTATGTGGATAAATTAAAGCCCTTCCTGGAAAAAAATAACGGAAACTTAAGTGCAGCAATAAGAGATGCTATCGAAATTGCCTTTCTGGATCTTGCTGGGAACACGGATAAAAATGGAGAAAATGATTCAAGTAAAGCTTCACAACATGCAGAGTTTCAAAATAAGTTAATCGAAGAAGAAGAATTTTTACTTGTTCACCACACCCTACTTGAATGGCTTATTAAAAACACTTCCGGACTATTGATCGATGAAGCGATTGTGTATGAAATAATAAACCCTTATAAAGTTAAAAGAGTTCCTGATGTCGTCAGTTATATAAATGCGCTCAATGAGAAAATGGGCTGGAAAATTAATGTTGATGCAGAGTGCAGTCAGGATCCAGATCCCGAAATTGCAAACCTTACTCTCTCAAACGGTAATCCCTGCTTCAGGGAAATAATGGCTCATAGTCTGGCCCTTTACCTGGCAAAACAGATGAAACTGGATGTTCAGGGATTATTCTGCAGGTCAAACATAACAAAAGTCTACTTTAAGCGGTTCGAATTTCTTGATTATCAAAAAGTTCCTAAAGGGCTTGAAGAACACTTCGGGTCAATGGAAGGCACTTTCCGGGAAATTCAGAGAAAACCGCAGTTCTGGAAAAACCTTATCAATATATACAGACAGCAAAATTACCAGCGTCTGAGCATAAACAGAAAGATTTTTGAGGCTTTTGTTTCCGGAAATCTCCCATCCGTAACTGACATTATAAGAGATTTTGAATTGAATGTGGGTAAACATCCGGAGGCTTTCACTCTTGCCGAGCATATTTTGATTTTCAAAGAATTTTACCTGACTGATGGTATAGGAAGTGATATTGAAATTTGCACTGAAAATGGTAGGGAATATGTGAAACTTATTCATGATTTTTCTGATAAAAAAGTCTGTGAATACCTTACAAACTATTATTCAAATGTTTTTAGGGCAATTGGGTATCCTTTTTCAGTCACTGCCAGCCCCTACATGATCCTTTTCGAATTCGGTAAAGGCCTTAATTTTATCCCTATTTCTTCGGAATAAAGTACATAAAGCCTTGCCTTCACTAATTATCCGACTTCTTTATTCAGATGGATACATTCATATGTGGGAGTTTCCTATCCTTTTTCATGAGTGACGTAATTTTACTATGGGACTGCCCTCTTCTTTTTGAAAAATTGTTTGTGGAATACGGACTTGAATGCAGCCGGGCACTCTCAACATCCCTTAGTACTCCTTATTTTCCCGCCTGCAAGATTCTGGTCTTGCCGACTGGTTTTGCAAATAAGCAGTATACAAAAACAGGTACAGGGCTTGAACGTGGTAAACACTCTCTTGAAAAATTTGTGGCAAAAGGAGGTACCCTGCTTGTCTTCAGTCCTCTTGTCCCGGAATACGAATATGAATGGCTTCCTTTCTCTTTGAAGTACATAATGGAAGAAAACTCATGCACACCTCAGCCTGTGGATGAACATGATGCTCAAAAACTTGTGGAAAATATCGTCCCTCCTGCAGGATGTGACGGTTACTTCTCAGAAACCGATGCTGAAATTGTGCTCAAAGATGACAGGAACAGGCCCATCATGGTCGTAAAAGAAGTCGGAGAAGGCATGATTGTTGCAACCACAATACATGAACTGCCTGCAGCCCGGTTCTTTGAGTGCAGGGTTGCGTGTACGAAAAAGGTGAAAGCCTGAAAAACCGGAAAATGAACCTGAAGATAAACCGGAGAATAAACATAAAGAGAGCTTTTTTGAAAAACAGACCGTCTCAGGCGGCAATCGGTTTGTTACCCCTCATTTAATCTTCTTTACATTTTTATCCTTCTTGTACTGGTCCCGAAGTTTCTTTATTTCTTCTGTTTCATTTTTCAGTTTGATTACAAAGAAGCCCAAACAGGGTTTTGTAAACTGAAATATGATATCGTTACCTGAAAAACCAACAGGTGAAGTTGTACCTATGAGGATGAAACCTTTTACTTTGTATCCTCCAGGTACAAGGTATACGTCCTCCGAAATCTCCTTAATACAATTTTCACACTCTTTGAGAGTTGTGTTCTTCAGGAGAATCTCATAGTCATATCCGCTTAAACATACCATTTTTGTACCTTTTATGGTTTTTTTCTTTAGATAAATCCTGAAAAATTCTGATAGCTGTAACTGCCTCAAATGACCTCTAATTAAATTCGCAAGTTAAAATTATGCAGAGAATATTATAAAACTAATTCGTTTTGAAAAAAGGAAAATAGAGCTCTATAGAAATCCTTAATATAATCCAAATTACTTCTACAACCTTTTTGTTTATGTGTTCGGAATACTTGCAGGAATAAACGTTCAGCCTGGAAGACTGAACAGCTTTAAGACTGATCTCAAATATTTAATATATAAATGGTGATAACATGAGAATGGTTTAAATCCGATATTAGAGGGATTTCAGCGCGGACCTTTGGAGACATGATTGAATAAAAAAGTTATCTCGTTTTCAAGGGTTTCCATAGAATAACAATTGCAAAAGTTGAAATTAAGGATAACTCTATCCCTCCTTACAGATACTTATCGATAGAATAATCAGAGATGAAATGTATGACCGGCATAAAAGTGCTCCTTATGATGGGATGTCCTGAGGTCCCAATTCAAACCAGCATTGCTCTGTATCTTTCCCATAAGCTAAATAAATCAGGATTTGACGTAACTGTTGCTGGGAATGATGCCGTAATTAAGCTTTTGAAAGTTTCCGATATCGACGGTTATTATGTAAAAAAATGGTTAATCTCGATAAAACCTTAGAGGATATTATTGAGAAAAGAGTAGATTTCGACATGTGCTTCGCCTTTATGCATAACGATTCCGGAATGACTTTTGCAACGACAATGAGCGCCATTTCTCAGGCCAAAATGTACTCCATTGTTTTTGGCAAGAACGCTGAGGCTCTAGCAGAAGCTATCGAGTTCGACTGTGTGAAAATAGTTGCAAAAGACATTCATAATCCCACCCGGCTCAAGAACAAGCTGGATAAGGTGATGGAGGAATTAGTCAAATGAGCTGTATTGAGCAGATGAAATATGAAATCCTCCTGGAAAGGATAAGTTTCAAGGAGTCCAGAGAGTATATTGAGAAAAATTCGGATGAGGTTTACTATGTACCGCCAGGATACAAGATCTTCAAGAACTACTATATAATAGGAATACCACCCATTGCTGTGGGGGCTAAAGGTAATTCTCTGATTTTTCCTTTTACAAAACCCTGTCATGGAAGCTTTGTTCTGAGTATAGAAAACCAGGACAGCATAAAAGAGATCAATCGGCTCAGAGAGACAGAGATGGAAAAGGGAAAGGCATCATTAAAGAAAGGCAAATCTCTTGAGAGCCCCAAGACGCCCTCAGCCAGCTATCAGGATTTATGGAAAAATGAGACAAAAGAGATTTAAGAAGTTAGCCGCAATTAAAATCATATAAGAGAATTTTCAACATAGAGGAAAGGAGTTTAATCTCACATTCCTCCAAGCTTCACTTTTAAAATTGAATTTTACACTTTTGACTTTTACTCTATTACCAGGTCCCTGACCCTGATTCCGCTTTCCACTATTTTCCCTACGATTTTTCCGCCCGTAAGCTCTACAGCTTTTGCAGCATCTTCTTCCGGCAGGATAATCAGAAAGCCCATGCCCATATTGAAGGTCCTGTACATCTCAAGATCTTCGACTCCTCCCTCTTTCTGCAGGAACTTGAAAATCTCCTGAGGTTCGAGAGGATCGTAAAAGTCAAAGCCGAGTTTTGTCACCCTTCTCAGTTTCAGAAGCCCGCTGCCTGTTATGTGGGCAAGCCCATGGACTTCACATGCCTTAAGGACATCAAGGATCTCAATATAAATTCTCGTTGGAACCAGGAGCTCGTCCCCGATTGTCTTTGAACTGTCATAGGGGCAGGGATCATGGTAAGAGTATCCGGCTTCTTCAACTATCTTCCTTACAAGGGTGTAACCGTTACTATGAACACCTGTGCTGTGGATACCGACAACCACATCACCTACCCTGACTTTTCCTCCTTCAACAACCTGATTTTTTTTGACAATTCCAAGGCACGTGCCTGCAAGGTCAAAGCCTTTAATTATACCGGGTAGGGTTGCGGTTTCTCCACCGACAATGGACATCCTGGATATCTCAGCGCCTTTAAGCAGTCCCTCTCCTATCTGGACGGCAAAGCCTTCTTCGTGCTTTTCCAGGGCAAGGTAGTCTACAAAAGCCACAGGTTCGGCTCCCATGGCCAGGAGGTCATTAACGTTCATTGCGATACAGTCTATACCTACTGTATTCCACCGCTGCATTTCGTTTGCAATAAGAACTTTTGAGCCTACCCCATCCGTTGTCAGGGCAAGGGCATATTCTCCGAAATCCAGAAGCCCTGCATAGTGCCCTATTCCTGTGAGGGGGCTCCTATTCCTTTTCGAACATAGCTAAGTTTTTCGATAAGGGTTTTGACGGTTTCTTCTTCCTTTGCAATATCCACGCCTGAATCCGCGTATGTTAAGTGCCTTTCGCTCATTTTTTCCCCTCCCTGCCTATTTTAGAGCTGTTTTTCAATTCCGTTTCCATTATATAATTCGAATTCATCATGCAGAGTCTTGACTGCGGCAAATGCATCATCTTCCCGCACCACGAAAGAGATATTGTACTGGGAAGAACCCTGGCTGATCATGATAATATTAATCATCGAATTTCCAAGTGCTCCGAAGACCCTTTTTGCCACGCCTGGAGTTCCTGCCATACCTGCACCCACGACTGCAACTACACAGACATTTTTGTCCGAAGTGATCTCTTTTACGATTTCGCGGTTGAACTCTTTATGGAGCGCTTTCAATGCTGGCTCAACATTTGCCTCACTGACCACGAAAGATATATTGGACTCCGAAGAACCTTGGCTGATCATAACAACGTTGACGTCTGCCTTCGCAAGAGTTGTAAAGAGCCTTGCTACAGTCCCGACTGTTCCTGCCATCTCTACGCCTGCAATATTAATGAGAGCCACGTTTTTGATCAGACTTACTGCTTTTACAACATGCCTGCACTGGAACTTCTCCGCAACAACGAGCGTGCCAGGGAATTCCGGGTCAAAAGTATTTTTGACACGCACCGGAATGTGTTCGCGCATCGCAGGCTCAATCGTGCGCGGGTGAAGTACATTTGCCCCGAAGTAAGAAAGTTCCATTGCTTCAGCATAGGAAATTTGCGGGATAGTTTTTGCCTCTGGCACGATTCTTGGGTCAGTGGTCATGATCCCGTTAACTTCTTTCCAGAGCCAGATCTCATCGGCTTTCAGGGCCGCACCAAGGATAGAAGCCGTGAAGTCAGACCCGCTTCTTCCCAGAGTGGTAATAATTCCGTCTTCATTTTCTCCTATAAATCCCGTCACCACAAGAATCTGGGACCCGAGTCTGCATCCAAGCCTTTTTTCCACAAGGTCGTAGGTCTTTTCCAGGGGCCTGGCATTTCCGTAATCCGATGAGGTTATAATCCCTGCTTCTCCACCGGTATATTCTGTTGACGCGGTTCCAAGAGAACGGACAGCTCCTGACACAATCGGAGCAGCCAGGCGTTCTCCATAAGAAGAAATATAGTCAATGGATCTTGGAGTAAGTTCGCCCAGATAGCAGATTCCGACCAGGGCTTTTTCGAGCTCATCAATGCGAAGATCAAGAGTCTGGAGAACTTCTTTTACAATTATGGGATCATCAATGGCATCATTCACGGCTTCATGGTGTTTATTTGTAATTTCGGTTTTAAACTCTTTCACAAGGGCAACTTTGCCTTTTGCTGAGGCAAGGAGTGCATTTTCCAGAAGCCCATCGGTTACTCCACCGAGCGCCGAGGTTACTACCACGATCTGGTTGCCTTCTTCATGATACCTTTTCAGAAGCTGGGCAACATGACGGATTTTTTTCCGTCCCCAACGGAAGTTCCTCCAAATTTCATTACAATTTTCATGATCGGATCACGTTTTAGCATTAACTGGTTATTCTCGCACCATTCTTCTTAAACTGTTAATTTTAATACTTTTAATTATTTTAATACTTTTAATTATTTTAATTATTTTAATTATTTTCCAGAATTATTCCAGATTCATATTCATCCTAATCCGGGAATATACGCAAATTGTCTCTCAATAAAATGGTTTCTTTTGTCAAGAAAGCTATATGACGGCTCTTTTGTAACTTAATATATTTTATGCTGAGAACCTGTTCTGTATAGGATATGGATACTATATTATAATGTTTGTGTAAAAAGAGTGTAGAAATTAAGATATCTGCATCAGCAGAAAAACCTGCTAGCAGATGCCTAATAAAATGCCGGTAATAAGTATCTGGTAGAAAGTAATATATTTTATTCCAGAGATGAAAGAGTAAAACAGTTAGAGACAGGTGAAGCAATGAAATATGCCGTACTTATAGGAGACGGAATGGCCGATTACCCGATAGAAAAATTGGGCAACAAGACCATTCTCCAGGCAGCCCGAACTCCTGCCATGGATTATATCGCAGCTCGCGGAAAAACCGGGCTTGCAAAAACTATACCTGATGGATTTTCTCCTGGAAGTGATATCGCAAATATGTCCATTCTCGGGTACGATCCGGCAGTATATTATTCCGGGCGGGCTCCTCTGGAAGCTGCCAGTATGGGCGTGGCCCTTGCAGCTGATGATGTGGCTTTCAGATGCAATCTTATAACCATTGAACATGGGAAAATAATAGATTACAGTGCAGGGCATATTAGCAGCAACGAAGCTAAAATCCTCATTGAGACCCTTGATGCGGAACTCAGTACTGACGACCTGAGCTTTTATCCCGGAATCAGTTACAGGCACCTGATAGTCGCCAGAAATAATCTGGGGGCTGAAACAGAATGCACTCCACCGCATGATATTACAGGAAAGAACGCGGAAGAATACCTACCTAGAGGAAAGGATGGAGATTTCTTTTCCGGATTAATTAAAGCATCTATGGCCGTTCTTGAACTGCACCCAGTTAACCTGAAAAGGATTGAGGAGGGCAAGAACCCCGCAAATTCAATCTGGGCGTGGGGTCAGGGTCATGCTCCAAAGTTTACGCTGTTTCGAGAACTGTATGGGAAAACCGGAGCAATTATCTCGGCAGTCGATCTTCTGAAAGGCATTGGAGTTTATGCAGGCATGGACGTAATTGAGGTTCCGGGAGCAACCGGCTATCTGGATACCAATTATGAAGGAAAAGCCAGTGCTGCCATTGAGATCCTGAAAACCAGGGATCTTGTCTTTGTTCATGTGGAGGCTCCTGATGAAGCCGGACACGAGGGAAGTATTGACAAAAAGTTAAAGGCTGTAGAAGATTTCGATAGCCGAATAGTAGCCCCTATCCTTAAACATGCTGAGGCTTCAGATGAGCCCTTTACGATTCTCATACTGCCTGACCATCCGACTCCTGTTTCCTTAAAAACTCATACAAGGGACCCGATTCCCTTTGCAGTCTACAGGACCGACAGAACGGATCCTGATGGAACAGAGGCTTTTGATGAGGAATCTGTTAAAAAAGGCTCTTTGGGTCTCGTAAAAGCTTCGGATCTTATGGGAATGCTTGTAAGGGATAAATAACTGTATTTTTCTGGTTCGCCATTTGATGTATATATTCGACTTCCTTTCAATTTTCCGAAAATCTCTCTGCCTGGGTTTTTGGAAATTTCTTCTTTTATTATTCACATTCTTTTTTGTGGCTACATTTTAGTAAAATTACCTGAGAAAATGTATATATCCTTTCTCAATATATTCATAGTAGCACTTCTATTTCTGTGTTATAATTTTACTTAAAGGGGAATTTAAGATGAAATGGCCTGCTAGGAAATCATTTTCAGGACCTGCGCGCTGGGATCCTTTTGAAGAAATCAGAAAGACGCAGGAGCGCCTGAACCAGCTGTTTGAAGACTTCATGCCAATGGAAGAATGGGGAGGCGGAAAGGTATATACTCCTGCCATTGACATTAAGGATGAAGAAGATAAGCTTGTAGTCACTACCGACCTGCCCGGCATTAACAAAGAAGATGTCGAAATTAACCTTAAGGAAGACATGCTTGAGATCAGTGCAAAAAGCGGGAAGGAAAAAGAAACCGAAGAAGAAGGATACGTGCGTCGGGAGAGAGCATATACTCGCTTTTACCGGACAGTCCGCCTGCCTACGAGTGTTAAGGAAGAAGGAAGCACTGCTAAAATAGAAAACGGTGTCCTGACAATAACGCTTCCTAAAATGAAACTGGAAGAACCGGCAAAGAAAATAGCTATCGAGTGATTTTTCAAGAGATAAAAGATCACCCTGGATAAGGTGTCAGACTGCGGGAAAAACTCACAGTCTTTTCTTTCTTGAATTCTTTTCTATAAAATTTCCGCGCTTATCCCGACTCAAATTTCGATTTTCTGAATCCTGTATCGGATAATCAATTGAATATGTGCTGAACATCTTTAAAAGTTAAATATAAATAAAGTTCTCAACTTAAAGAGAGTTTTCAACTTAAGTGGGTTCTCAACTTTTATGACCTGATTCTTGTATTCGCCCTGGACATATCGGGTTATAATATTCGGAATCAGAGCACGGTTCGATATGAATTGAGAAGTGACCGTTTTCGCCGCAGATTTCCTTCAACCTGTCTTCTATCTGCGTTGAGATTTCATGCGCATCTACAATATTCAGATCTCGGTCTACCTCAATATGGACGTCTGCAGCCATGGCGTTTCCTATCTTTCGGGTTTTTAGCTCATGGAAGCCTAAAACGCCATCAGTGGAGATCAGAATCTCTTCAATACTTCTGTAGGTTTCCGAATCAAGTGAAGCTTCCAAAAGCTCATTAAGGCTTTTATACGAGATATCGAATGCCACCTTGAAGATAAAGAAACTTAATACAATTGCGGCGATTGGGTCAAGCACTACCCAATTACCTCCAAGAAATATTGCGCCTCCTATCCCTATCATGGTTCCTACTGAAGAGAAGGCGTCCGAACGGTGATCCCAGGCGTTTGCAATTACCGCATCACTCTTGAGTTCTCGGCCACATACTATGGTGTAACGGTACAGCCACTCTTTTACCACAATTGAAAAGATTGCTGCAGCAAGAGCGATTTTGCTTGGCTCCGGAAGTCCTCTCCATGATAAAAAGCAATAACTTTCTGAAGACCCCCCAGAAAATTCCAAACGCCGCCGCAACAAGTACAAGCCCTATAAACGCTGCGGCTAAAGTCTCAATTTTCCCGTGCCCGTAATTGTGTGTGCTGTCCCTGGGTTTTCTAGCAATCTTTAAACCCACAATCACTGCGATGTCAGTTATGAAGTCTGATAGTGAATGAGCCGCATCAGCAATCATTGCCGAACTATTGCCCAGAATCCCAGCCGCAAATTTAAAAGCTGTCAGTAAAAAATTTAAAATCATTGAAACTTTTGTTACATGAGCTGCTCGGGAATATCTGGTATCCTCACTCTCCCCATAATTAAAAAGAGTGTATTTATCTATATAGCCAGTGTCTTCCATAATTTCTCATATTATCTTGACTATTTGATTATATTTAAGATATTATATTTTAATATATATTCTATCTTAGGCGCGAGCATATAAATTAGTGGTCAGTAGATATAAGGTTATCTTTCACTCATTAAGGACTTTATCAGGTTAGGACTTACGCACTTCAGATTCAAAGTCAAGCGCAGTAACCATCAGATTTAGAATTTGAATTTCAGAACGTTGTAAGCCTAATGCAGTTGATTTGAGACTTCAAGTGCGTAAGTCCTACAGGTATACGTTTTTACGAGCTGATTACGACTTTCCGTTCTCGATTGTTTAATTTGCCATTTTATTGAATAAGATCGGCTGTGGACATTCAGCTATAATGCGGAAAGATATATTTTATTTCCTTAAGTTTTTCTCCTTCCTTCTCTTCGATTTCATCAGGAAATTCTTTACTTTTCAGAGCTTCCGCCTTTGCAACTTGAGGGTGCTGCTTTAGAAACTCCATTGAATAATTAGTAGTCTCCTTTGCTGACGATTGAAAGATTTCATCGATCTCTGCCCTGCTAAATTGCCCATGGTAAAGAAGAATCTGAGTTACTTTTTGCCTGGTAACCTGAGGCTCTTTTTCATAGTCCAGTGAATAGTATAGCTTGCTTATGATAACTCTTAGACTCCAGATTCGGCTTCGTTCATGGTCTTTTAACTCAAAAGGGCTTTTATTTTTTATTTTCCGTATAATTTCATTCAGGTCATACTGGCTCGTATTTAACACCCTATGAAATTTGGTTTACAAGCAGATAAAAGCTCTTAATTCTGCCCTCAAAAAGTTGAGGGAAAACAGGGTAAGATGATAAATAACTTAAACTGGAAAATAAGTAAATAAAAAATAATGTAAACTGGAAAATAAGGTAAATCGGAAAATAGGTAAAAAGTGCGGCATCAGGAAATTGTTCTCATCATCTTTTGCTCAGTCGGGGTAACTCTCATCATCGCCGCAAGATCCAGTATATCGGTGGTCTTATTTATGGTTACTGCCTTTACTGCTGCAAATTATTCATTTACAAGATTACCTCCCCGCGTTTGAAAAGATCATACGCGATCGCTCTATATTTATTGATTTCAAAGACCTTTGAGGAACACGTTTGAAATTCGAAGCCATAGCCGTTGAAAATATTCCCCTTATACATCCTGAAGATGACTTGCCCTCAATTATCTGCATGAATATGGAACTTCAGGACAGGGACATTGTTATCGTTGCCTCGACCATTGTTGCTAAAGCTGAAGGAGAGGTCTTCAAGCTCGAAGATATCACTCCAGAGGAGATGGCACTTGATATCGCAGCCCGGAGCGAAAAAGATGCCCGATTTATTCAGGCTGTACTTTCCAGGAGCAGGGAAGTCCTTATAGAGAAGCCTTTTATGCTTGTGACAACTCTTGCAGGACATACCTGCGTAAACGCAGGAATAGACGAGTCAAATATCGAAGATGGATTTTTGCTCTACCCTCCGAAAAATCCGGATGTCAGTGCTTCAAGGCTCGGGAAAGAGCTCGAAAGGCTGAGTGGGAAAAAATTAAGTGTCATTGTCACGGATACAAACGGGAGGGCTTTCAAGATAGGACAGACCGGTGCTGCCATAGGAATTTACAAAATAAAACCTGTGAAGCGCTGGATTGGGGAAAAAGACCTGTTCGGAAAAATCCTTGAGATTACGGAAGAGGCGGTTGCCGACGAACTTGCAGGTGCTGCAAATCTTCTGATGGGTGAAGGAGCAGGCGGAATTCCTGCGGTTGTGATCCGCGGGCTTGATAACTACTGTGAAGAAGATATTTCTATAAAGGAAATCTACCGCCCTGAAGAACAGGACATTATTAAAAAAGGGCTTCGCTGCCTGCAAAAAAAGAGTTGAATTAAAGAAGATACGAGCTTCAAGCTCAAGTATTGGTTTCAAAAAGAGATGTCCGAAGTATCTATTTTAAGGGATTTCGTGACATGGAGATGGTTCAATTCCGTTCTAAAAAATAATTTACCCGACTTAAAATGGGGCTTAATAGTATTTAAGAGCGGATCATAGTTAGAATCATTTTGAACCTTTCCATTGCATTGAGCGCGTGTGGGTCATTGGCAGGCATTATGATCATATCTCCCTTCTCTAGAATATTCTTATTACCAGAAATAATGATTTCCGCCTTTCCATCGATTACCTGAACAATGGCATCGAAGGGGGCAGTGTGTTCGCTCAGCCCTTCTCCTTTGTCAAAGGCAAACATGGTCACGGTTCCCGTGCCTTTACGGATAATTTCTCTGCTTACAACGGCTCCTTTTTGGTATTCGATCAAATTTTCTACCTTTAGTGTCCTGGCTTTTAATTCTTCAGACATTATTCCACCTCTTATCCTTGTTCCATAAATTCATCTAGCTTATGCAGGCATCTGACAAATTTTTGCGCGGATAAATTCTAGTCACGCCAGACTTTGTACTGCTTCGAATTTTTTTGGATAAAACACCCTCAGAACGCGTTTTTATATTTTTTTATGCAAGAAATCTTAGATAATTGAGTTATTTTAATTCTTTTTATAGAAATGTTTTTCTTAAAAAGTGAACTCAGGATGTTTTTTAAATCCTGCAGGTTCAGCTCTCGCCTGAAGTCCCGCTTTTCAGCGCAAAAGGTATATGCTCAACTTTCACACCTGCTTCTCTGAAAAACTTAAGTGAGTCTTCGTCAGGATAAGGAGTTGCATATACGACTCTTACGATGTTTGAGTTGATAATCATTTTCGCACACAGAACGCACGGCTGGTGTGTACAGTAGATGGTTGCTCCTGATATGCTCACACCATGAATTGCGGCCTGAATTATAGCATTCTGTTCGGAGTGTACTGCCCGGCATTTTTCGTGTCGGGTGCCCGAGGGAATATTCTCCAAGTTACGTATACATCCAGTATCAAGGCAGTGCTCCATACCGCTGGGAGCCCCGTTATATCCAGTTGAAAGAATGCGCTTATCACGGACGATCACAGCCCCTACGTTATTTCGGAGGCAGGTGGCCCGTTTGCCTACCACAAAAGCAATTTCAAGAAAGTATTCATCAAGTGAAGGTCTTTGGGTCATTATTTTTAATGAATAGTAAATGGTATATTAGAGTTGTCGGTTGAGAGAATGCATTTATTCCAGACAATCACAGCTTCGACGTTATTTTAGAGGCAAGTAGCCCGTTTGCCTACCACGAAGACGATTTCAAGGAAATATTCATCAAGGGAAGGTTTATTTATCATTATTTTTAATGAACAGTAACAGGTATATATAGCTGTGACGTTAAAACTTGTACCATTTTTAAGAGTTAATTTTAAGTGGAATGAATTAACGGTGTATAGAGAAGAACTACCTTTCGAGGAAGAATTGATATATTCTGTGAGAATACAGAATTAAAACAGAATTAACTTATTTATAATATTGATTCACTTATATTATTGATCTATCCAGAACATCATCCCAGAAACTGAATCTTATTAGATTCAGAGTAAACTCATAATTCTCAAACAAATCTTATTTATAATCTCATTATAAATCTTGATGTTTCTGGATTACACATCTGGATTACACATCTGGATTACACATCTGGATTATACATCTGGATTATACATCTGGATTATACATCTGGATTATACATCTGGATATGAGAAGTTGTTCGGATAAGTTAGATAGAAAATAGATGCATGCATCCGGAGTATTAAATTATGGCAACAGGTTTGACCGAACTTTTAGATAATTTCGTGAAAAATCACGATAATCGCCAGTTGCTGGCACTTCCTCTTGCAGTACTCGCAGTTGCTTTAGTAGTACTGCTGGTTTCCTTTGTAAGCAGTGGGTCGCCGGTAATCCTGGGAATGGAATTTCAGGGTGGTACCCAGATTTCGGTAGAAACAACTGACTCTCCTGCTGTGCTTGAAAAAATGTATTCTTCTTACCCCATCACAGACGCCCGACAGACCGGAAGCAGGGTTATTATGCAGTTCGGGGTCATGGGCGATGAGCAGCAGCGTCAGCTTGAAAAGGATGTCATGAGCCGCTATTCGAATGTGGAGATCCGGCAGGTCGGGCCCATCTACGGCAGGGATCTGCAGGTACAGGCTCTTCAGGCCCTTGTCATTTCTTTTATAGGAATGGCAATTGTAGTATTTCTGCTCTTTCGAAGCTTGGTCCCTTCCGGTGCAGTGATACTCTCTGCCTTTTCGGATATCGTAATTGCAACTGCTTTCATGAGAGTTGCAGGGATAGAACTTTCTCTGGGAACACTTGCCGCTCTGCTTATGCTTATAGGTTATTCTGTGGATAGTGACATTTTGCTCACAAATAGAGTAATTAAACGTCGGGGCGCAGTAGAAGAGAAAGTCTCTCGGGCTATGCATACAGGCATTACCATGACCACCACAACCCTTGCAGCGCTTGCGGTCATGTACGTAGTCTCGACTTTCTCCTATCTGGTCATTCCCTCATTTACACAGATTACTCTGCTTTCGCAGATCTCAATCGTGTTAATTGCAGGGCTTTTTGCAGATATTATGAATACCTGGCTCCTGAATACGGGAATTCTACGATGGTATGTGATGAAACCCGAATTCAGAGGGAGGTATAACAGATGAGCGATAGAAAAGGTCTTTTTAAAAATCCAAGAGTAATTATCTTCATTCTGATCCTTCTTGGCTCTATCGTGGCTATCCACCCGGGTTATACCCCAGGAGAAGGGACAACTTCTAACCTTAACTTCGGGCTTGACCTGGAAGGCGGGTCCTGGCTTCAGATTAAACTGGAGGGAGCGCTTGCTCAGATAGATGCAGATTCAGGAAAGTTAGTCAGCGGAATCGTTGAGCCCATAATCGGAGCTCCCATTGAAATTACAAAAAATGACCTTGACGTCGGCGGCTCTGCCGATAAATCTATCACGTTTACGACATCCGCTTCGGTCAGTGCCTCCCAACTTGAGTCTCTGGGCACGGTAAGCGTGGACAAGTTGAGTGGGAACAAAACGCAGGTAATTATCTCCTCTGCCAGTAAAGAGGCCCTCATCCAGGCTTACCTCTCAAAAGCTCTTGATGCAGAAATAGTTCCTATGAGTACTCAGGACGGAATGGTCTACGAAATCAGAACTGCAGTCACTGAAGAACAGCTTGAGACTCTATTGGAAAAAGTTGGATGTTCGATCCACAAGAACGAAGACGGAACTTCAACTTACAAAGAAGGAGTCAGCAGTGAAACCAGAGACCTTACAAGGGACATTCTTAACGACAAGCTCAATTCTATGGGTCTGAAAGATATTCCTGTCAGGACTGTAGGCGAAGACTATATTCTGATTGATTTTGCAGGCATTGACCTGGCGACTGCCAAGGAAATAGCTGAAAAACCGGGAAAGTTTGAGATCAGGATTCAGACAACAGGAAATGAGACGGAACATGTCCTTTACGGGGATTCAATCGTAGGTGTCGGAATTCCAAGCTTCCACGATGAACAGTGGCACACTCCCTTTACCCTAAATGAAGAAGGAGCCCGGACACTCCAGAAAATTGCACTCGAAACCGGGGCAATTGACAATCCGGATGCCCATTATCTGAATATGTACTTGGATGAAGTCAAGATTTATGGAGCTCCATTGAGTCTTTCTGCAGCTTCCAAACTGCGAGAAGGTCCGATATATTCCTGGGAAGCTTCCACAGGCACTGATGAAGCTGCTAAAACCGAAGCAACTGCACTTCAAGTTCATCTCAGGGCAGGGGCTCTTCCTGTCAATGTGGTACTTGTAGGCTCAGGACACGTGGACGCAGGCCTCGGAGCGCAGTTCAAAACTGCAGCCCTGGTTACAGGTCTGATTTCCCTGCTTGCAGTAGCAGTTGTGGTTTTCTTCAGGTACAGGAGGCCTGAAATCCTAATACCCATGGTAGGAACTTCCACCAGTGAAGTTATTATGCTCCTTGGAGTTGCATCGCTCATAGGCTGGCAGCTTGACCTGGCGTCAATTGCAGGTATTATCGCTGCTATAGGTACTGGAATTGACCACCTTGTAATCATCACAGATGAGGTGCTTTACGAAGGCAAACTCCCTCCAACAAAGGTCTTCAAGTCCAGGATAGCAAAGGCTTTTATAATCATTTTAGGGGCAGCCTCCACAAATATAATCGCCTTGTCTCCACTGGTCGTAATGGGCTTTGGTTCTTTGAGGGGCTTTGCAATTACTACTATCATTGGTGTCTTAATTGGTGTAATTATTGCAAGGCCGGTTTACGGTATAGTAATCAAGGAGCTTCTACATACAGATGAAAGTGAAAACGTAGGTATGACTGAGTAATATATTAAGGGAAAATGAAAAATAAAGTTCCCTGAATTTAGTACTCAAAAGCTAAAAAAGGTGGAATCAATGCAGGATCTCTGGACTTTGAAATACAGGGCAGGTACCCTGGAAGAAATGCTTGGGAACGAACATTCAGTGACCACTCTTTCTGAACTTGCTCAGTCCGGGGCCTTGCCCCATCTTATTTTATACGGGCCTGAAAATTCCGGAAAAACGACTGCTGCCCTTGCTCTTGCCAGGCAGCTCTATGGCAGTACATGGAAAAACAATTTTGCATACTTCAATGCTTCGGATTTTTTTGACCAGGGAAAGCGCTATCTTGTCCGGGATAAGCGTTTTGTGCGTTTTCTGGGTACTGACGACCCTAAGAAAATCTATAAAAGTGTAATCGATATCTTTAAGGAAATAATCAATGAATATGCAGGGATGGCTTCAATTGATGCCGATTACAAGTTAATCTACATCGATAATGCCGAGTCCCTGAGTTCGGACGCACAGCACGCTCTCAGGCGAATTATGGAAAAGTACAGTGCAACATGCAGGTTTATCCTTTCAACCACCAAACCTTCCAAACTTATCGCTCCGCTTCGCTCAAGGGGCCTTCAAATTTTTTTCACATATGTTCCTGATTCTCTTCTGAAAGCCCATCTTGAGAAAATTGGTTGTGCTGAAAATTTGAAATTTTCAGAGAGCGCATTTGATGCGATCCTTTATTTTGCAAAAGGGAATGTTGCAAGAGCTGTCCATACTCTGCAGATTGTTTCCTTGCTGGCACATGGAGCAGTCATTACTGAAGAGATGGTATACCAAGCTACTATGACAGGCAGGGATGAAACTATAGATAAACTGCTTTATGCGGCTCTTAACGGGGATTTTTTCAGAGGACGGCAACTTATCGACGAGATGATCGTCGAAAAAGGGTTGTTAGGGGTTGAAATTCTTGAAAGGCTTTCCGAAGCCCTTGCAGACTCAGGGGAAACTGATGCGGATATTGCTCGCCTCGTTGTGAAAATTTCCGAAACGGATGCTCTACTTAAAGATGCTGCCAATGAGCGAATCCAGCTCGAAAAACTGATCTCTACTTTCTCTTAATTTTTTTATTTAACTGGAATCTTTTTTTCTTTTTTAATTTTCGGCAATTTTCAACAGTATTATATAAATACTTCTATTTCAAAGGCTATGATATTAAAAAAATATATATACTATATCCCTTTTACTGAAATTAAAGCAGTAAATTATAAATATAATTAGCTTTTATCTTTTATTGTAAAGAGGTCAGAAGCTCAGGCTTCTCAGGAGTTATTGGGCTCTAGTATACTTTCTACACAAGGTGATCTGGATTTCAGGATACATCCGTGATGATGTGCTTATACTTTCTGAAGATGGTTCAGAGCCTGGATTCCCTTGAGCAGAAGCCGAATTCGGGCCTTTTTAAAAAATCCACAAAAATACCTCCATTGCTCCCTGAATAACTCCCTCATTTCAGGGAGATCGTTCTTTTAAGGCGTAATATAATTTAACCTCCGTTTGAAAAAGGTAACATTCTGCCTGAATTTAAAAAATTGCCTGCCTGAATTTCCCCTTCAGACAGGCATTCGATTAAACCTTTTTTTAAATTCTTTTTTCAATTTCTTTCAGTATTTGTAGTGCTTTACCGAGTGATAGAGAATCACAACGAAGAAAGCAATTATTACCAGCAAAAAACTGAAGAAACCTACCGGGTCCCAGACAAAGCCTATCCCTGCTCCTCCTTCTCCCCAGGAAACTAATACAGCTCCCTGGAGCACTGTGGGAATAACCACACAGGCGAAGGCCAGCACGAAGATAAACACAATATCAAAAACCTCTTTAATGGTGCCCTTTTCTGTCATTGTTCTTCTGCCTCCTCAGTCGTAGTATTTGAACTCAAACATATGGTTTTTGATGGATTCTCTTACCCTCAGGCATCCGATTGTCTCAATTACAACGATCAGCCCTACGAAAATCACATAGAGGTAGAAGAAATTTCCAGCAATTTCCCATGTTTCGGCAAGGATCTTGTATATTATAAATCCTTCCACGCCTACCAGCAGGACAAGCATACCTACAACGAGAACCGTATCTCCGTTAAGTTTGCGATGATATTTGCTTTTCATTGCATGGTCATTCGTCTCCAAAGCCCATCGCCTCCTTTCCTGTCCTTGCATTTTCCGAGCCCCTGGGTAAGGGCCAGCCCATTTCAGTCCAGTTGTTTTCTATGTTTGAACTCTTGTGCCTCTGGCTGAAGTAGAAGTATGCAATGCCATAGAACACAAAAGCGAAGATCAGGTTATACTTGTAGCCCCAGAACAGCGTTGAAAGAATCGTAATTGCAATTGCAATTGCAAAGTAAGCAATATACGGCTGAAGAGGGCCCACAAAAGGCCTGACCCTGCTTGTGGTCTGCGGGAAGAGCTTCCTGAAGCGGATCAGGGAGAAGGGAATCAGCACATAGCAAAGCAGTCCGGAAATAATAGAGAAGGTAATAACCTGGTCCAGGAAACCACTGAATGCAAAGCCGATTGCAACAGGCACCGTGAAAATCACAGCCCTGTATGGTGTGTTATACCTTGGGTGCACTGCCGAGAACCAGGAAGACACATAATTGTCTCTGGAGAGGGCAAACCAGGAGCGTGAGGAGTCACAGACGCAACCGTTTGCACTGGCGACACAGGTCAGGAAGGTCCCGAGTCCCAGCAAGGCAACAAAGATAAAAATACCACTGTTCTGTGCAGCTTCAAAGAGCGGATACACGGAAACTCCGAGCAGATCCGCAGGGATCAACACTGCACAAAGGTACAGAGTCATCGCTGCTCCTATGAGCAGGGTGATCATTCCGGCTTGCTGTCCTAGAGGTACTGCTCTTGAAGGATGCTTGCACTCTTCAGCACACATCGCCGCCCCTTCTATTCCAAGGTAGAACCACGGCCCGAACTGCAAGGCAGCAAAGAGGCCTATCATGCCGTTTGGCAGAGCTCCCTGGAAAAGGTATTCAGGGTGGATATTAACTGTTCCGAAGGCAGTTGCGAAGAAGAAGACCACTATTGCAATGAAAGCTATCATGGTCAGGACAAAATTCAGAGTAAGAGCCGCAACAACCCCCGGTAATTAATGAAGGTCAAAAGTGCAATGACAAGCAGTGTGACAGGAAAAACCTGTAGCTCCGGGAAGATACTCTGTGCAATGAATGCAACAACAATGGCATCTGCCGCTTCAAGTGCAATATATTCCATATAAACTGCAAGTCCTACACTGGCAGCTGCCCCGGGGCCTATAAATAATCTTGCCCAGTCGTAAGGTCCTCCTGCAAGTTTGGTTGCTGATCCAAGTTCACTGGCGCAGAGAGAAATTATGACATACATTGTTCCTGCAACCAGCATGGCAAGCAGGGAACCCAGAACTCCTCCTTTTGCAACGGTAAAGTTCCAGCCCATGTATTCACCTACCAGCACGATGCCGACTCCGAGAGCCCATACATGGAAAGGCCTTAGAGTTTTAACTAAGCTGGAAGATTCATGTTCAGACATGCCATCTCAGCCCCTTCTTTTTGAAACCTTACTGGCGTCCAGTAAGACCCAGCCCATCAACCCGAAAGCCAGGAGATATATCAGTCCGTTTATTACAGTCCAAATATCCATTTTAATATCCCCATTTTTATATATAATATTTTTATATACGTTCGCCTATATGTGAAAAATTTCCATAGAAATCGCAAGATATGTTTATATTGGTTTCGCCTGAGTTTTCAAAAAAATTAGCCAGCGAGATATTCGCTGGCCTCGGTTCCTTCAATATAAACTTAGGCTTTGGACTTTCAGC